>NZ_JBVJUC010000007.1:0-378610 GCF_055605065.1 Streptomyces sp. NPDC037203 | reverse complement strand
GGTTACATTCCGAACCCGGAAGCTAAGCCTTTCAGCGCCGATGGTACTGCAGGGGGGACCCTGTGGGAGAGTAGGACGCCGCCGAACAATTATTCAAAAGGTCGGATCCTGAACTTCGGTTCAGGATCCGACCTTTTTTTGTTTCGCGTAACGTGTCGTTCACCCTGCGCACCGAGCATCCCTTGCATGGGAACCTCCGCAATGCTCAGGGCGGCCGGTGTCGGAGCCGGTGACGAGGTCGTCGTACCGGCCTTCGGGAACGTCGAGATCGCCGAGGCAGTGACCCTGGCCGGCGCGCTCCCCGTGTTCGCCGACATAGACCCCGTGACCTACTGCCTGGACCCCGCGGCGGTGGCGGCGGCCGTAACGTCCCGCACCGCGGCCGTCGTTGTCGTCCACCGGTTCGGCCGGCGGGCCGACACCAAGCGGCTGCACGCCCTCGGGCAGCGGCACGAGCTGCTGGTCCTGGAACAGGGCGAGTCCGAGGTGCCGTACGACGAGACCGCTCAACGGCGGCAGCGGGCCGCATACTTGGACGCCAAGCTGAAGGGCGTGCGGACCCCGGACGGCGGGGACGGGCACACCTACCAGCAGTACGTGGTGCGGGTGCCGGGCAACGGCCGGCCGGACCGGGACGCCTTCGCACGCGCCCTGCGCGCCAAGGGAATCGACTGCCGGGTGCCGGTGAAGACACCCGTGCACCGGCTGCCGGAGTTCCGCCGGTGCGTATCCCTGCCGCAGACCGAACGGGCCGCCGACGAGACGCTCGCGCTGCCCGTCGACGCCTCCCTGACCAAGCGGGAGATGCAGCGCGTCGCCGCGGCCTGCAACGCCCTCGGCGGACTGCTCCAACCCGCCTTCTGACCGGCTCCCGAACGAATTTGGGAAGTCGGGCTGGTTCGGGGTACAGTTTCTTTGTCGCCGCGAGGGAAACCTCGAAAACGACAAGCCCCTATAGCTCAGTCGGCAGAGCGTCTCCATGGTAAGGAGAAGGTCAACGGTTCGATTCCGTTTGGGGGCTCGACAAAAGAAAGACCCCACCCTTTCGGGTGGGGTCTTTTTCGTGTTCCGGGGCGGCCGCAAACCGCCCCGGCTCAGCCCTCGTTGGGGTCCAGGCCCGGAACCCGCATCGCCAGAATGGCCATGTCGTCGGACGGAGCGTCGGACGCGAAGCGCTCCACCGCGCGCATGATGCGCGCCGCGACCGCGCCCGCCGTCAGACCCGTACAGGTGGTGAGGACCTCGGCGAGGCCGTCGTCGCCCAGCATGCGGGAACCCTCGCGGCGCTCGGTGACGCCGTCCGTGACACAGAGCAGCACATCGCCGGCGTCCAGGGTGACCGTTTCCTCGTACAGCTCCAGGTCCTCGATGACGCCCAGGAGGGGCTGCGGTTCGGCGGCCGGGGTGACCGTGCCGTCCTGGCGCAGGCGCAGCGGCAGCGGATGGCCGGCGCAGACCACCTTCAGCTCGGCGCTGCCGTCCGGCTGGGGCCGCAGCTCGCCGTAAAGGAGCGTCAGGAAGCGGCTGCGGTCGCCCTCGTCGAGAATGGCCGAGTTCAGCCGTTCCAGGACGGCGGGGCCGCTGAGGCCCTCGCGGGCCAGCAGGCGCAGGGCGTGCCGGGCGAGGCCGGTGACCGCCGCCGCGTTGGGTCCCGTACCGCAGACGTCCCCGATGGCGAAGCCGTAGGCGCCGTCCCCGATGGGGAAGAGGTCGTAGAAGTCGCCGCCCACCTCGTTGCCCTCGCCGGCCGCGCGGTAGATGACCTCCACCTCGACGCCGTCGATGTGCGGGGTGCCGGGCGGCAGCAGGCTGCGCTGGAGGGCCTGGCTGATGGCCGTGCGCTCCGAGTACAGGCGGGCGTTGTCCAGGGCGAGCGCGGCCCGGCGGGACAGGTCCTCGGCCAGCTCCAGGATCTCCTGGCGGAAGTGTTCGTCGGTGGGCTTGCCGAGGACCAGCATGCCGATGACGCGGTTGCGGGCGACGAGCGGCAGGACGACCGTTTCGCCACCGACCGCGGAAGCCGTGGCGAGGGTCGGACCGATGCCTGCGGTGATCCTGTGCGTGGGCCCCGCGGCCAGCCCCAGGGAGCGCATGGAGGTGCGCAGGGCGGCCTGGTGGGCGATCTCGCCCGGAATCGTCCACACGCGGGCGCCGGGCGTGGGTACCGGGTCGGGCGGGGTGACCTTCGACAGCAACGACTTGATGCCGTCGATGAGTTCCTCGTCCTCGTGCAGCACGTACGACAGGTACGGGTCCGAGGCCTGGTCGGCGATGGTGTAGACGGCGCACCAGGTGGCCAGGGTGGGGACCGTCATCTGGGCCATGAGGGCCAGCGTCTGGTCGCGGTCGAGGGTACCGGCCAGCAGGTCGGAGGCTTCGACCAGGAAGCTCAGGGAGCCGCGCCGCAGCCGTTCCAGCTCGCCGAGGCGCGCCGATTCCACGGCCAGGGCGATGCGGTCGGCGGCGAACTGGAGGCGCAGCGCCTCCTCGTTGGAGAACCTGCCCGGTGCCTCGGCCGCGACGCCGAGGGAGCCGGTGAGGCGGCCCTCGACCTTGAGCGGCACGGTGACGACCGAGCGCATGCCGGTGCCGCCGAGCAGGGGGACGGCGCCGGGGACGGCACTGAGGTCGTCGTGGACGGCGGGCATGCGCGCGGAGCCGTAGCGGCCGGGGCCGGCTTCCACGGGGACGCGGGCGAAGCGCTGGCGGGCGGAGGGCAGCCCGGTGGAGGCGCGGACCTCCAGCTCGGTCTCGTCGTCGGTGGCCAGCAGCAGGAACGCGGAGTCGCCGTCGAGCATGTCGCGGGCGCGTTCCACGGTGCGCTGGAGCAGGCCGTCGAGGTCGTCGGGGGCGGGGGAGCCGATGAAGACCTCGAAGGGGTCGGTGCTCTGGCCGTCCTGCGCGGAGCCCTGGTCGCCGGCCGGGACACGGGCGGGTGTCTGGAGCACGGCGCGTTCCTGGTCGCGCACCAGCAGGCACACGGTGGAGGGCTCGCCGCCGTTGTCCCGGACCCGCAGGTGGGAGGCGTACACCTGGACGACGCGGCCATCGGCGCCGCGGATGCCGTAGCTGCCCTCCCAGCGGGAGAGCTGGAGAGCCTCGGCGATGCCGGTGCTGGTGCCCGGTGTGTGCGGCCAGGCGGCGAGTTCGGTCAGCGGCCGGCCGACGGCCTGGGCGGCCGGGTGGCCGAAGAGGTCCTCCGCGTCCTCGTTCCACGAGGCGATGGCGCCCTTGCGGTCGATCTGGAGAACGGCGACGCGGACCCGGCCGTCGGTCACCGGCAGCAGGTCGGCGGGGAGTGCGGGACCTGCGGTGCGGGTGCCTACGGCGCGCTCGGGCAGGTTGAGCTGGAACCAGACGTGCTTGTGGGTCGGCGTGTAGTCGACGCCCCAGCGGGTGGCCAGGGCGGCGCAGAGCTGGAGGCCGCGGCCGCCCTCGCGGTCGGGGCTGGCCATGGGGCTGGCGGAGTTCTGGAGCGGGACTTCGCGCTCCGGGTAGTGGTCGGAGACCTCGACGCGCACCCCGTCCTCGGTGCGCAGGCAGAGCACCTCCGCGTGGGTGCCGGCGTGCACGACCGCGTTGGTCACCAGTTCGCTCGTGAGGACGACGGCGTCGTCGACGATGTCGGCGAAGCCCCACCCCTGGAGGGTGTCGCGGACGAAGGACCGGGCGGTCGCCACGGATCGTCCGACGGGCTCGAAACTGGCGGCCGCGCGCGCGGTGATCACAGAACTCCTCGGCCGGTTGTCGACGGGCAGGGCGGACGGGCCGGCCGGCTCGACCCGCTGCTGCGGCATGGTCGCGTCGGTCGGCTGCGGCTCCGGGGGCGGTCCCCCCGGGATCAGTCCGGTGGTCATGGTCTGCGGCCGCCCCTCCGATGCCCGCTCGTACTGGTGCCACCGCCCAGGCCGGACGGGACCGGTGCGGCTGGACAGCCGGATGCAAGGTTACTTACCTTCGCCGTCCGAGCGGGTGCCGGTCGCCGGTGTTTACCCCCCAGGGTGTGCGGACGATGTGCGAAGCTGCCGAACTGTTATGGCCTGGTTCAGGCAGGGTGAAACACTGGGCAAGCTTCTGACGGAGGTCCGGTCGTGCCGCGTGTGTTCCGTGAACGGCGGGCAGCAGACCCTGGTGTGGCCGGATCTCGTCTGGCAGACATACGCAGCAGTAACCGGTACGCGGACGTGACCGGTATGCCGGGGACCGGCGTGCCGTACGGAAGCGTCCCGCCAGGGCAGTAAGGGTCGAATCCCCGGGAGGGACACAGTGGAGTCTGGCGCAGCGACGCGTGGCACGAAGACGCGCGCGAAGGGCGGACCGTCCCTGGGCAGGAGTGGCGGCACCACCGAGGTGGACACGGCTGCCCTGAACCGGCTGCTGGCGGCCCTTGTGTCGATGCGTGACGGCAATTTCCGCAAGCGGCTGACGGTCTCCGGGGACGGGGTGATGTCGGAGATCGCGGCGGTCTTCAACGAGGTGGCCGACCGCAATCTGCACCTGACCGGCGAGCTGTCGCGGGTACGGCGCATGGTGGGCCGTGAGGGAAAACTCACGGAACGGCTGGAGACGGGGGCCTGCGAGGGCTCCTGGGCGACGGCGATCGACCACTCCAACGCGCTGGTGGACGATCTCGTACGACCGGTCTCCGAGGTCGGCCGGGTGCTCACCGCGGTCGCGGAGGGCGATCTGTCGCCGCGCATGGAGCTGCGGACGCAGGCGCCGGACGGCGGTACCGGGCATCCGCTGCGGGGTGAGTTCCTGAAGGTCGGCCGTACCGTCAACAACCTGGTCGACCAGTTGTCGACGTTCACCGACGAGGTCACGCGGGTGGCCAGCGAGGTCGGCACCGAGGGCAAGCTCGGCGGTCAGGCACGGGTGCGCGGCATGTCGGGTTCCTGGAAGGACCTGACGGAGTCCGTCAACACGATGGCGGACCGGCTCACGGCGCAGGTTCGGGACATCGCCCTGGTGACGACGGCGGTCGCCAAGGGTGATCTGTCGCGCAAGGTGACCGTGCATGTCGCGGGCGAGATGCTGGAGCTGAAGAACACCGTCAACACGATGGTGGACCAGCTTTCGGCCTTCTCCTCGGAGGTCACGCGGGTGGCCCGCGAGGTGGGCACCGAGGGCATTCTCGGCGGTCGCGCGCAGGTGCCCGAGGTGGCCGGCGTCTGGAAGGAGCTGACCGACTCCGTCAACACGATGGCGGGCAACCTGACCGCCCAGGTGCGGGGGATCTCCCAGGTCACCACTGCGGTGGCGAACGGTGACCTGTCCCAGAAGGTGACCGTCCAGGCGCGCGGCGAGGTGGCGCAGCTCGCCCAGACGATCAACCAGATGACCGAGACGCTGCGGATCTTCGCGGACGAGGTCACGCGCGTGGCCAACGAGGTCGGCGCGGAGGGCCGCCTCGGCGGTCAGGCGAACGTGCCGGGCGCGGCCGGTACCTGGAAGGACCTGACGGACTCCGTCAACACGGTGTTCCGGAACCTGACGACCCAGGTGCGGGACATCGCCGCCGTGACGACCGCGGTGGCCAACGGTGATCTGTCGCAGAAGGTCACGGTGGACGTGGCCGGCGAGATGCTGGAGTTGAAGAACACCGTCAACGGGATGGTGGACCAGCTGTCGTCCTTCGGTGCCGAGGTGACGCGGGTCGCGCGGGAGATCGGCGTCGAGGGCGAGCTGGGCGGCCAGGCGCAGGTGCCGGGCGCGGCGGGGACGTGGAAGGACCTGACCGACTCGGTCAACACCGCGTTCCGAAACCTCACCGGCCAGGTGCGCAACATCGCCCAGGTGACGACGGCGGTGGCCAACGGAGATCTGTCGCAGAAGGTCACCGTGGACGTCTCCGGCGAGATGCTCAAGCTGAAGAACACCGTGAACACCATGGTGGACCAGCTGTCGAGCTTCGCCGACCAGGTCACGCGGATGGCGCGGGACGTGGGTACGGAGGGCCGCCTCGGCGGTCAGGCCAGGGTGGACGGTGTGTCGGGCACCTGGAAGGAGCTGACGGACTCCGTCAACTTCATGGCCGGAAACCTCACGTCCCAGGTGCGCAATATCGCCCAGGTGACGACGGCGGTGGCCAACGGCGATCTGTCGCAGAAGATCGACGTGGACGCGCGGGGCGAGATCCTGGAGCTGAAGAACACGATCAACACCATGGTCGATCAGCTGTCCGCGTTCGCCGACCAGGTGACGCGGGTGGCGCGCGAGGTGGGCACGGAGGGCCGGCTCGGCGGTCAGGCGCAGGTGCCCGGTGTCGCCGGTGTGTGGCGGGACCTGACGGACTCGGTGAACGGCATGGCCGGGAACCTGACGGCCCAGGTGCGCAACATCGCGCAGGTCGCCACCGCGGTGGCGGGCGGTGACCTCTCCCAGAAGATCACCGTGGACGCGCGCGGGGAGATCCTGGAGCTGAAGAACACCCTGAACACGATGGTGGACCAGCTGTCGTCGTTCGCCCAGGAGGTCACCAGGGTGGCCCGTGAGGTGGGCACGGAGGGCATCCTGGGCGGTCAGGCCGAGGTGCAGGGGGTCTCCGGCACCTGGAAGGACCTCACGCAGTCGGTGAACTTCATGGCGAACAACCTGACGATCCAGGTGCGCAACATCGCCGAGGTCACGACCGCGGTCGCCAAGGGCGACCTGTCGAAGAAGATCACGGTGGACGCCAAGGGCGAGATCCTGGAGCTGGTCACGACCGTCAACACCATGGTCGTACAGCTGTCGTCGTTCGCCGAGCAGGTGACGCGGGTGGCCCGCGAGGTGGGGACCGAGGGCATGCTCGGCGGCCAGGCGCACGTGCCGGGTGTCACGGGCATCTGGAAGGACCTGAGCGACAACGTCAACCTGATGGCCAACAACCTGACCATGCAGGTGCGCAACATCTCGCAGGTGGCCTCGGCGGTCGCCAACGGTGACCTGACGCGACAGGTGACGATCGAGGCGAGCGGTGAGGTCGCGCAGCTCGCCGACACCATCAACACGATGGTCAAGACGCTGAGTTCGTTCGCCGACCAGGTCACCAAGGTGGCCCGTGAGGTGGGCACGGACGGCATCCTGGGCGGTCAGGCGCATGTGCCGGGCGTGGCGGGCACCTGGAAGGACCTCACCGAGTCGGTGAACCAGATGGCGTCCAACCTGACCGGTCAGGTGCGCAACATCGCGATGGTCACCACGGCGATCGCCAAGGGCGACCTGACCAAGAAGATCGACATCGATGCCCGCGGCGAGATCCTGGAGCTGAAGACGACGATCAACACGATGGTCGACCAGCTGTCCAGCTTCGCCGAGGAGGTCACGCGAGTGGCCCGCGAGGTGGGCACCGAGGGCCAGTTGGGCGGTCAGGCGCGGGTGCGCGACGTGGACGGCACCTGGCGGGACCTGACGGAGTCGGTGAACGAGATGGCCGGGAACCTGACCCGGCAGGTGCGCGCCATCGCGCGGGTGGCGACCGCGGTGACCCGCGGCGACCTGAACCTGAAGATCGACGTCGACGCGTCCGGCGAGATCCAGGAACTCCAGGACTACATCAACAAGATGATCGCGAATCTGCGGGACACCACGATCGCCAACAAGGAGCAGGACTGGCTCAAGGGCAACCTGGCCCGCATCTCCGCGCTCATGCAGGGCCGCCGCGACCTCCAGGACGTGGCCTCGCTGATCATGAGCGAGCTGACGCCGGTGGTCTCCGCGCAGCACGGCGCGTTCTTCCTGGCCATGCCGCTCATGGAGGGCAAGGACGCCGGTGACGGCAAGGACGCCTACGAGCTGCGGATGCTGGGCTCGTACGGCTACTCCATGGGCTCCATGCCGACGTCGTTCCGGCCGGGCGAGGCGCTGGTCGGTACGGCGGCCCAGGAGAGGCGCACCATCCTGGTCTCGGACGCGCCGAACGGATATCTGAAGATCTCCTCCGGGCTCGGCGAGGCACCGCCCGCCCAGGTGATCGTGTTGCCGGTGCTGTTCGAGGACACCGTGCTCGGCGTGATCGAACTGGCCTCCTTCACGCCGTTCACGCAGATCCAGAAGGACTTCCTCAACCAGATCGCCGAGGTGATCGCGACCAGCGTCAACACCATCTCGGTCAACACCAAGACCGAGCAGCTCCTGAAGCAGTCGCAGGAGCTGACCGAGCAACTGCGCGAGCGCTCGGCGGAGCTGGAGAGCCGGCAGCAGGCGCTCCAGAACTCCAACGCCGAACTGGAGGAGAAGGCGGAGCTGCTGGCCCGGCAGAACCGGGACATCGAGGTGAAGAACACCGAGATCGAGGAGGCGCGGCAGGTCCTCGAGGAGCGTGCCGAGCAGCTCGCGGTGTCGATGCGCTACAAGAGCGAGTTCCTGGCCAACATGTCGCACGAGCTGCGTACGCCGCTGAACTCGCTGCTGATCCTGGCCAAGCTGCTCGCCGACAACGCCGAGGGCAACCTCTCGCCCAAGCAGGTCGAGTTCGCCGAGACCATCCACGGCGCGGGATCCGATCTGCTCCAGCTGATCAACGACATCCTGGACCTCGCGAAGGTCGAGGCGGGCAAGATGGACGTCTCGCCGACCAGGATCGCGCTCGTCCAGCTCGTGGACTACGTGGAGGCGACCTTCCGGCCGCTGACCGCGGAGAAGGGCCTGGACCTGTCGGTGCGGGTCTCCCCGGAGCTGCCGGCGACCCTGCACACCGACGAGCAGCGGCTGCTCCAGGTGCTGCGCAATCTGCTGTCCAACGCGGTGAAGTTCACCGACTCCGGGTCGGTCGAACTGGTCATCCGGCCCGCGGGCGCGGGTGTGCCGCAAAACATCCGGGAGCAGTTGCTGGAGGCCGGGTCGCTCACCGATCCGGACGGCGAGCTGATCGCGTTCTCCGTGACGGACACCGGCATCGGCATCGCGGCCAGCAAGATGCGGGTGATCTTCGAGGCGTTCAAGCAGGCGGACGGCACTACCAGCCGCAAGTACGGCGGCACCGGTCTCGGTCTGTCGATCTCGCGGGAGATCGCGCAGCTGCTCGGCGGTGAGATCCACGCGCAGAGCGAACCGGGCCGCGGCTCCACGTTCACGCTGTACCTGCCGCTGTACCCGAGCGAGCTGCCGCCGCAGGGCTACCAGCAGTCGGTGGCCCCGCTGGAGGCCGGCGACCTGACGGCATCCGAGGCGGAGCAGTCCTCGCAGCTGTCCGCCTCCGAGATCGAGACGCCGGCCGAGGTCAAGTCGTACCTGGAGATGCAGAACGGCCCCGCGGCCCTCTTCCGGCGGCGCAGGCGGAGCCTGCCGCAGGGGGAGCAGCGGGACGGGCAGCGGTCGGCGGCGCCCGAGCAGGACGGCGAGCCGCAGTCCGCGCGGGGGGTGCGTTTCGGCGGCCAGAAGGTGCTGATCGTCGACGACGACATCCGCAATGTCTTCGCGCTCACCAGTGTCCTGGAGCAGCACGGCCTGTCGGTGCTGTACGCCGAGAACGGCCGCGAGGGCATCGAGGTCCTGGAGCAGCACGACGACGCGGCGGTCGTCCTGATGGACATCATGATGCCCGAGATGGACGGCTATGCCACGACCACGGCGATCCGCAGGATGCCGCAGTTCGCCGGGCTGCCGATCATCGCCCTGACCGCGAAGGCGATGAAGGGCGACCGGGAGAAGGCCATCGAGGCAGGCGCGTCCGACTACGTGACCAAGCCGGTCGATCCGGACCATCTGCTGGGCGTGCTCCAGCACTGGATGGGGGGGAAGTGACGGGATCGGCCGACCACCCTGTGAACAGCCGGGGAACCCCTGGCCCGTGTGCGGAGTTGTCCGCTTAAGGTGACTGGAGACGTATGGGAACGTGGGGTTCCGGGAACCATCGGGGTTCCTCCCGCGTTTCCGCTGTGTGCACGGTGACATCGCGGTGACAGGGTGTGGCGACAAGCGGGGTGCGGCTACGATGACCGGCACAAGGACGGGCGGCGAAAGGGAGTCGTCCCCTGGGGCGGCGCCCGGTGTACCGCCGGGGCGAGGAGGGCGGGCCATGGTGCAGAAGGCCAAGATCCTCCTGGTCGATGACCGGCCGGAGAATCTGCTGGCGCTGGAGGCCATCCTCTCTGCGCTCGATCAGACGCTGGTGCGGGCATCGAGCGGGGAGGAAGCGCTCAAAGCGCTGCTCACGGACGATTTCGCGGTCATTCTCCTGGACGTCCAGATGCCGGGCATGGACGGGTTCGAGACCGCGGCGCACATCAAGCGGCGCGAGCGGACCCGCGACATCCCGATCATCTTCCTCACGGCGATCAACCACGGCCCGCACCACACCTTCCGAGGCTACGCGGCGGGCGCGGTGGACTACATCTCCAAGCCGTTCGACCCGTGGGTGCTGCGCGCCAAGGTCTCGGTGTTCGTCGAGCTGTACATGAAGAACTGCCAGCTGCGCGAGCAGGCGGCGCTGCTGCGGCTCCAGTTGGAGGGCGGCGGCAGGGGCGCGGTCGGCGGCAAGGAGTCGGCCGGACTGCTCGCCGAGCTGTCCGCACGGCTCGCGGCCGTCGAGGAGCAGGCCGAGGCGCTGTCCAAACAGCTGGACGACGACTCGGCGGACGCGGCCGCGGTGGCCACGGCGGCCCATCTGGAGCGCAAGCTCACCGGACTGCGCCGCGCGCTCGACGCCCTGGAGCCGGGTACCGGCACCGGCGGCCCCGCGGTGCCGCCGGTCAACTGACCCGTGCCGAGGCTCCCGTTGCCCATGAGCCCGCGTCAGTTCCGCGCCCCGGCAAGGGCGACACGAACGGGTGAAGCTGTGGGCACACGTGTCCACCGTCGTCTCCCCCGGTAACCTCACACCCATGGCCTCACGTCCCTCCGCAGCCAAGAAGCAGCCCGCGAAGAAGGCGGCCGCTCCCGCGAAGGGTCCGGCGAAGAAGGCCGCCGCCGCGAAGCGGGTCCCGGCCGGAAAGGCGCCCGCCAAGAGGGCGCCCGCCCGCAAGGCCGTGGTCAAGAAGGCACCGCCAAAGCCGGCGCCCAGCCCCACCGGGGGCCTGTACCGCCTGGTGCGCGCCCTCTGGCTCGGTCTCGCGCACGCGGTCGGCGCCGTCTTCCGCGGCATAGGACAGGGCGCCAGGAACCTCGACCCGGCCCACCGCAAGGACGGCGTGGCGCTGCTGCTGTTCGGCATCGCGCTGATCGTCGCCGCCGGCACCTGGGCCGACCTCAAGGGTCCCGTCGGCGACCTGGTGGAGGTCCTGGTCACCGGCGCGTTCGGCCGGCTCGACCTGCTGGTGCCGATACTGCTCGCGGTGATCGCCGTACGGCTCATCCGGCACCCGGAGAAGCCGGAGGCCAACGGCCGGATCGTGATCGGTCTGTCCGCGCTCCTGATCGGCGTCCTCGGCCAGGTCCACATCGCGTGCGGCTCGCCCGCCCGCAGCGACGGGATGCAGGCCATAAGGGACGCCGGCGGCCTCATCGGCTGGGCGGCGGCCACCCCGCTGACGTACACCGTGACCGAGATGCTCGCCGTGCCCCTGCTGGTGCTGCTGACCGTCTTCGGGCTGCTCGTGGTGACCGCCACCCCCGTGAACGCCATCCCGCAGCGGCTGCGCGCCCTCGGGGTGCGGCTCGGCGTGCTGCACCAGCACGAGCCGGAGGAGTTCGGCGAGGACGACGAGCGCTACGAGGAGCAGTGGCGCGAGGCGCTGCCGGCGCGCTCCCGCGGGCGCTCGGCCGGACCTCGGGCGTACGAACCCGACCAGGCCGAGGAAGAGGCCCTCTCGCGCCGCCGGGGCCGTCCCAGGCGCTCCGCGGTGCCCCAGCCGGATCCGCGGCGCCGGATGGACGCCGTGGACGTGGCCGCCGCTGCCGCCGCCGCGCTCGACGGTGCGGTCCTGCACGGCATGCCGCCCTCCCCGCTGGTCGCCGACCTCACCCAGGGCGTCGGCACCGGGGACCGTGAGGAGACCACGCCGGTGCCGGACCCGGAGGCGCCCGCCGCCCCGGCCCCCGAGCCGGCGCCGGCCGCGGAGTCGGCGGCGGCCCCGGTCGCCAAGCCGGCCGCCCGGCCCGTCCCGGCTGCCCGCCCCGAGCAGGGCACGGGCTCCCTCGTACCCGACCTCACGAAGAAGGCCCCCGAGCAGCCCCGCGAGCTGCCCGCGCGCGCGGAGCAGCTGCGGCTGGCCGGTGACGTCACCTACGCGCTGCCCGCCCTGGACCTGCTGGAGCGCGGCGGCCCCGGCAAGGCCCGCAGCGAGGCCAACGACGCCGTAGTGGCCTCGCTCACCCAGGTCTTCACCGAGTTCAAGGTCGACGCGGCCGTCACCGGCTTCACCCGCGGCCCGACGGTCACCCGCTACGAGGTCGAACTGGGCCCGGCCGTCAAGGTGGAGCGGATCACCGCGCTCGCCAAGAACATCGCGTACGCGGTCGCCAGCCCGGACGTGCGGATCATCAGCCCCATCCCCGGCAAGTCGGCGGTGGGCATCGAGATCCCCAACACCGACCGGGAGATGGTCAACCTCGGCGATGTGCTGCGCCTCGCGGAGTCCGCCGAGGACGACGACCCGATGCTGGTCGCCTTCGGCAAGGACGTCGAGGGCGGCTACGTCATGCACTCGCTGGCGAAGATGCCGCACATGCTGGTGGCCGGCGCCACCGGTTCCGGCAAGTCGTCCTGCATCAACTGCCTGATCACCTCGATCATGATGCGGGCGACCCCGGAGGACGTGCGGATGATCCTGGTCGACCCCAAGCGGGTCGAGCTGACCGCCTACGAGGGCATCCCGCACCTGATCACGCCGATCATCACCAACCCGAAGCGGGCCGCCGAGGCGCTCCAGTGGGTGGTGCGCGAGATGGACCTGCGCTACGACGACCTCGCGGCCTACGGCTACAGGCACATCGACGACTTCAACCGGGCCGTGCGCGAAGGCAAGGTCAAGCCGCCCGCGGGCAGCGAGCGCGAGCTCCAGCCGTACCCGTACCTGCTGGTGATCGTGGACGAGCTGGCCGACCTGATGATGGTCGCGCCGCGCGACGTCGAGGACGCGATCGTGCGCATCACCCAGCTCGCGCGCGCTGCCGGCATCCACCTGGTGCTCGCCACCCAGCGCCCCTCGGTCGACGTGGTCACCGGTCTGATCAAGGCGAACGTGCCCTCCCGGCTCGCCTTCGCCACCTCCTCGCTCGCCGACTCCCGCGTCATCCTGGACCAGCCCGGCGCCGAAAAGCTGATCGGCAAGGGCGACGGCCTCTTCCTGCCGATGGGCGCCAACAAGCCCACCCGTATGCAGGGCGCGTTCGTGACCGAGGAGGAGGTCGCAGCGGTCGTACGGCACTGCAAGGAGCAGATGGCGCCGGTCTTCCGGGACGACGTCACGGTCGGCACCAAGCAGAAGAAGGAGATCGACGAGGACATCGGCGACGATCTCGACCTGCTGTGCCAGGCGGCCGAACTCGTCGTCTCGACCCAGTTCGGATCCACGTCCATGCTCCAGCGCAAGCTGCGGGTCGGCTTCGCCAAGGCGGGCCGGCTGATGGATCTCATGGAGTCCCGCAACATCGTGGGACCCAGCGAGGGCTCCAAGGCGCGTGACGTTCTGGTGAAACCGGACGAACTGGACGGCGTGCTCGCCGTGATTCGCGGCGAATCCGAGGGATAGTAATAAGAGCCGCCCGGTTCCGCACCGCGAAGACCGGGTGGCTGTACGCCGGGACGGGTCCGTTCCGGCGTGATCGTCCCTGCCGTCCTGCACCGTCCGTGCCCGCCGTGATCCACCCGTTAGAGAGCGGCGGGCAACCGTTTCCCTTTGTCCTACGTCAAGTTGAGCGAGAGGACAGGTAAGCGTCCCGATCCCCGGGTATCCGCCTGTCCAGCCCTCGGGGTGTCGGGCCATTCCGATGGCGTAGAAGTTCGAACCGCCCGGTTGCCCCACCCTTTCGTACCCCCCCTAGACTGAGCTTCCAGCACAGGTGGCTACACGCTCGAAAGGCGCCCCCGTGTCCCTCGGCAACTCCCCTGAAGACGAGCGTCCCTTCCCAGACGAGTCCCAGGAAGCCCGGATCTCCGTGGGCCGTGCCCTCCATCAGGCGCGGATCGCGGCCGGGCTCACCGTGGACGACGTCAGCAGCGCCACTCGTGTCCGCCTCGCCATCGTGCACGCCATCGAGGCGGACGACTTCCGCCCCTGCGGCGGCGCCGTCTATGCGCGCGGCCACATCCGAAACCTGGCCAGGGCCGTCCATCTCGATCCCGAGCCGCTGGTCGCCCAGTACGACGCCGAGCACGGCGGCCGGCCCGCGCCCACCCCGGCCGCGCCCCTGTTCGAGGCCGAGCGGATCCGCCCCGAGCGACGGGGCCCGAACTGGACCGCGGCGATGGTCGCCGCGATCGTCGTGGTGATCGGTTTCGTCGGCTTCACCGCGGTCAAGGGCGGCGACGGCGGCAGCGACGCCAAGGCGCAGCTCGCCGAGGGCTCCACGCCCGCCGCGAGCAAGGCGGCCTCGTCCGCACCGACCAGGCGAAAGTCCACCTCGCCGACCCCCGGACCCACCGACAGCGCCATCGCCGCCGCCCCGCAGGACAAGGTGACGGTCCAGGTCAGCGCGCCCAGCGGACGCAGCTGGATCTCGGCCAAGGACCACAACGGGCGGATGCTTTTCGACGGCCTGCTGGACAAGGGCCAGTCCAAGACCTTCCAGGACAACGCCAAGATCGATCTGATCCTCGGCGACGCGGGCGCGATCGAGCTGTACGTCAACGGCAAGAAGATCCAGAACAACTTCCGGCCCGGCGCCGTGGAGCGCCTGACGTACACCAAGGGCGACCCCGTCGCGGGTTGATCCGGCCCGCCGCGCACCCCGCCGACGGGGTCGGCCGAGTTCGGCCAACCCCGTCGACATGGGCTGTCGGTGAGACAAAGTACTCTTGAGCCCATGCCTGAACGCCGTACCGTCGCACTCGTCACTCTCGGCTGCGCTCGTAACGAGGTGGATTCCGAGGAGCTCGCAGGCCGTTTGGAGGCGGACGGCTGGCAGCTGGTCGAGGACGCCGCGGACGCCGACGTCGCCGTCGTCAACACCTGTGGCTTCGTCGAGGCCGCCAAGAAGGACTCCGTCGACGCCCTCCTCGAGGCCAACGACCTCAAGAACCATGGCAGAACCCAGGCCGTCGTGGCGGTGGGCTGCATGGCCGAGCGGTACGGCAAGGAACTCGCCGAGGCGCTGCCCGAGGCCGACGGTGTGCTCGGTTTCGACGACTACACCGACATCTCCGACCGCCTCCAGACCATCCTGTCCGGCGGCATCCACGCCTCGCACACCCCGCGCGACCGCCGCAAGCTGCTGCCGATCAGCCCGGCCGAGCGCCAGGACTCGGCCGCCTCGGTCGCGCTGCCCGGCCACGGCCCCGCCGACCTGCCCGAGGGCGTCGCGCCCGCCTCCGGGCCCCGCGCGCCGCTGCGCCGCCGCCTGGACGGCGCCCCGGTCGCCTCGGTGAAGCTCGCCTCCGGCTGCGACCGGCGCTGCTCCTTCTGCGCCATCCCGTCCTTCCGCGGCTCCTTCATCTCCCGCCGCCCCAGCGACGTCCTCAACGAGTCGCGCTGGCTGGCCGAGCAGGGCGTGAAGGAGATCATGCTCGTCTCCGAGAACAACACGTCGTACGGCAAGGACCTCGGCGACATCCGCCTGCTGGAGTCCCTGCTGCCCGAGCTGGCCGGGATCGACGGCATCGAGCGGGTCCGGGTGAGCTACCTCCAGCCGGCCGAGATGCGCCCCGGACTGATCGACGTCCTCACCTCGACGCCCAAGGTCGCGCCGTACTTCGACCTGTCCTTCCAGCACTCGGCGCCCGGTGTGCTGCGCTCCATGCGCCGCTTCGGCGACACCGACCGCTTCCTGGAGCTGCTCGACACCATCCGCTCCAAGGCTCCCGAGGCCGGCGTGCGCTCCAACTTCATCGTCGGCTTCCCCGGCGAGAGCGAGTCGGACCTCGCCGAACTGGAGCGCTTCCTCAACGGCGCCCGCCTGGACGCCATCGGCGTCTTCGGTTACTCCGACGAGGAGGGCACCGAGGCGGCCACCTACGACAACAAGCTGGACGAGGACGTGGTGGCCGAGCGCCTGGCC
The DNA here is from genome assembly GCF_055605065.1 of Streptomyces sp. NPDC037203. NCBI lineage: Bacteria > Bacillati > Actinomycetota > Actinomycetes > Kitasatosporales > Streptomycetaceae > Streptomyces > Streptomyces sp. NPDC037203. The sequence continues at coordinate 362,533 of NZ_JBVJUC010000007.1, read as the reverse complement.
CACATGTCCCGGCTGGCCGAGGAACTGGTCTCGCAGCGCGCCGAGGAGCGCGTCGGCGAGAGCGTGCACGTCCTGGTGGAGTCGGTGGACGAGCAGGAGGGCGTGTACGGCCGCGGCGCGCACCAGGCGCCCGAGACCGACGGCCAGGTGCTGCTCACGAGCGGCGAGGGCCTCGTCGTCGGACGTATGGTCGAGGCGAAGGTGGTCGGTACGGAGGGTGTCGACCTGGTGGCCGAGCCGCTGACCGGCTCGCTCGCGTGTAGTGAGGAGGCGGGCAGATGACCGGAGTCCCGGCATCCGCCGCGGGCGGCTCCTCCGGCGCGCGGGGCGCGCGGAGCGATGCCGCCGCTGCCGACGGCGTTGCGTCCGAGGTCTCCGGTTCCGCGTCCGCTCCCGGTGAAGCCGCTGCCGACCGGTCCGCCGCCGAAGGCTCCGACCGGTCCGGCTCCGACCGGTCCGGCTCCGGGCGTTCCGCCGCCGCCCGGTCCGCGTCGGGCCGGTCCGCCGCCGACGCCGAGGCGACGGCCGAGGGCAGGCCGGCGCGCGGTGGCAAGATCACGGCGGCGGCGGTCAACCAGGCGAGCGTCTGGAACGTCGCCAATCTGCTGACCATGCTGCGGCTAGTCCTGGTGCCCGGCTTCGTGGCGCTGATGCTGGCGAACGGCGGTTACGACCCGGCCTGGCGCTCGCTGGCCTGGGCCGCCTTCGCCATCGCCATGATCACCGACCTGTTCGACGGTCATCTCGCGCGTACCTACAACCTGGTCACCGACTTCGGTAAGATCGCCGACCCCATCGCCGACAAGGCGATCATGGGCGCGGCGCTGATCTGCCTGTCCTCCCTCGGGGATCTGCCGTGGTGGGTGACGATCGTGATCCTCGGCCGGGAACTCGGCATCACCCTGATGCGTTTTCTGGTCATTCGCTATGGCGTGATCCCGGCCAGTCGCGGCGGCAAGCTGAAGACCCTGACCCAGGGCGTGGCCGTCGGCATGTATGTGCTGGCGCTGACCGGATGGCTGGCCACCCTGCGGTTCTGGGTGATGGCCGCGGCGGTCGTGCTGACCGTTGTGACCGGTCTCGACTATGTAAGACAAGCCATTGTGCTGCGCAGGCAGGGAATTGCCGAGCGCGCGGCGGCGTTGGAGGAGACGGAAGCGTGAGTTCCCCGGCCACCGAACTGGTGCGACTACTGACGGTGAGGGGCGAGACGCTCGCGGTCGCCGAGTCGCTCACGGGTGGCCTGGTGGCGGCGGAGATCACCGCGGTGCCCGGAGCCTCCAAGGTGTTCCGTGGCTCGGTCACCGCCTACGCCACGGAGCTCAAGCACCGGCTGCTGGGCGTCGACGCGGCTCTACTGGAGCGGCGCGGAGCGGTGGACCCGCAGGTCGCGGCCCAGATGGCGGCCGGGGTGCGCAAGGCTCTGGACGCCGACTGGGGTATCGCGACCACCGGTGTCGCGGGCCCCGACCCGCAGGACGGCCAACCGGTCGGCACGGTTTTCGTGGCCGCTGACGGCCCGCTGACAGCCGTCGCGCCTTCCGCCGGTGGCGGAAAAGTGGAGGCCCTGCGGTTGAACGGCAGCCGTACGGAAATTCGTAGGGAGAGTGTACGGAGCGTACTCGCACTGCTCCTGGAGCGGATTGCGGGCGAACAGTTCGGGAATGAGCGGGCACAGGATACGGAACGGAACGGGGGGTTTTGATGTTTGCAGCCCTGAGTGAACACGACATCGCTCCCCGCACGGCCGCAGCGCGAGGCGGTACGGTGGGGCGAGAAGGATGCGGCTACGCGGTCCGAGGAGGGAGCCACCGATGATTCTGCTCCGTCGCCTGCTGGGTGACGTGCTGCGTCGGCAGCGCCAACGCCAGGGCCGTACTCTGCGCGAAGTCTCCTCGTCCGCCCGAGTCTCACTCGGCTATCTCTCCGAGGTGGAGCGGGGGCAGAAGGAGGCTTCCTCCGAGCTGCTCTCCGCCATCTGCGACGCGCTGGACGTACGGATGTCGGAACTCATGCGTGAAGTGAGCGACGAACTGGCGCTCGCCGAACTGGCCCAGTCCGCCGCGGCCACCGAGCCCGTACCCACGCCGGTCCGTCCGATGCTGGGTTCCGTCTCGGTGACCGGTGTGCCACCGGAACGGGTGACCATCAAGGCGCCCGCGAAGGCGGTGGACGTGGTCGCCGCCTGACACACGCGGCGCCGCGCCCGACGGGCACGGCCAGACACAGCCAGACATGGACGAGGCCCCGACCGGGCTTCTCGGGTGAACCGGGAAGCGCGGCCGGGGCTTCGTCCGTTTGCCGGAGTCCGGTGGGGCGGTCATGGTGGAGGGACATGCCGGCCGTGAGGGCCGCCGGAGCGCCGGAGGAAGCGGATGTACGTCGTGAAAAGCCCGTTGGCCGACGCGGATCTGAAGACCGTGGCCGAGGCGCTCCAGGGGGCCCTGGTCGACCTGGTGGACCTCTCCCTGGTCGCCAAGCAGATCCACTGGAACATCGTCGGGCCGCGCTTCCGCTCCGTCCATTTGCAACTGGACGAGGTCGTCGCCTCCGCCCGCACCCACTCCGACACGGTGGCCGAGCGGGCCTCGGCGCTGGGCGTCCCGCCCGACGGCCGCGCCGCCACGGTGTCCTCGACCAGCGGTATCAAGACCGCCCCGTCGGGCTGGATCAAGGACGGGGACGCGGTCGGGGCGATGGTGGACGCCCTCGGCGCCGTCATCACCCGGATGCGGGAGCGCGTCCACGCGACCGGGGAACCGGATCCGGTGTCCCAGGACATCTTCATCGGGATCACCGCCGACCTGGAGAAGCATCACTGGATGTTCCAGGCGGAGAACGCGTAGCGTCCGCCGGTGCCGCCGGAAAGCGGGTGTGAGCCGGCGTCCGGCGGGAGGTGGTGGGCATGACGCGGCGGCCGGTGCGCTGGGCCGTGGCGCTGGTGTGCGGCGCGGTGTGGTGGTGGGCCGTGCTGCGGCTCGCCCTCGGACAGGGCACGGGGGTGCTGGAGGGCGCCGTCGCGGCCGGCGGATGGGGACTCAGCGTGCTGCCGGTGCACTGCGCTCCGCGGAGGAGGGCGGGGACGGAGGCGCCAGGGGAAGAGGCGGCGGCGTGGCGGGCGGGGGAGGCCGACGCCGGTGGGCTTTCCGCGCGGGGCCCTTCGGAGGAAATGCCCGATCTGTGACAGGTGAGGCTCGTCGGATCGGCAGCTTCGAGCTTGTCCTTGAGGCTGCTCCGGTCTGGTTCTTCGGTTTTCAGGTGGGGGTACGGCGGTGGCGCTCGCGCCAGCGCTGGGGGGCGCCCGGTGCCGGGGCGGGTCCGGTCTGACAGGTGGGACACCAGTAGGTGGGGCGGTCCTGGGAGCCGTCCCCCTGGTCGGCCACGCGGACCGGGGTATGACAGCGCAGGCAAGGGCGGGGCGCGCGGCCGTAGACGAACAGGTCCTGGTGGCGCAGGCCGGTGGTCTGGCGGACCGGGCGGTCGCGGTTGGCCACCAGCAGGCGGTGGGCGAGTTCGGGCAGCTTCTCGGCGCGGTCCGCGGGGAGCGCGCCGACCGGCAGCCAGGGGGTGGCGCCGAGCAGGAAGCACAGTTCGCTCTTGTAGATATTGCCGATCCCGGCCAGATTGCGCTGGTCGAGCAGGGCCTCGCCGAGAGGGCGGGCGGGGTCCGTGCGCAGATTGGCCAGCGCGTGCTCCGGGTCCCAGTCGGGGCCGAGCAGATCGGGACCGAGGTGGCCCACCACCCGCTCCTCCTTGGTGGTGCGCAGCAGTTCGAGCACTTGGAGGCGGTATCCGACGGCGGTCCGGTCGACGGTACCGAGGATTGCGCGGATCTGGTGCCCCGGACCGCCGCGCCAGCGCTCGCCCGTGCCGTACACCTTCCACGCGCCCTCCATGCGCAGATGCGTGTGCAGGCTGAGGCCGCCCTCGAACCGGGTGAGCAGGTGTTTGCCGCGCGGGATGGTGCTCAGTACCCGTCGGCCGGTGAGATCGACGGTCGCGTATTTCGGCACCCGGAAGTCGCTGCGGGTCAGTACCTCACCCGCGAGCGCCTCATGCAGCCGCCGCGCGGCCTGCCAGACCGTGTCACCTTCGGGCATGGGTCAAGGGTGCCACGGTGGGGGAGAGGGGGGCGGTGCGGGAGGACAGCGGTCGGGGCGGCCCGAGGGGGAGAGGCGCGAGGGGAGGGGGCCGGTGGTTCAGGGGGCGGCTGTCCGGCAGGACGGCAGGGAGCGCGTCGGTGGTGGTGGCCGGGGGCGGAGCGCGTCGGTGGTGGCGGGGGCAGACGCCGTCCGACTGATCTGCGGCCCCGGCCCTGGCCCCTGCAGGTCTGGCGGCCGACCCCGAGGCTCGGCCTATGCCGGGGCACCCGCACGGGTCTGGCAGCCAGAGGGTCCCCCGTCTGGCGGAGCGGCCGACGGCCGCTGTCCTTGGTCGGCCCTCCGTCCTCGGCGGCCTCCGCCCGCCTGGGGCCCCGCCCCGGAGGGCCGCCGGGGCGGGGGCCTCCAGGCGGACGGAGGAGCCGCCTCCGAGCCCAGGCCCCCCGGAGCGGGCCCCGCGGGTCTCGCAGCCAGCGGTCCGCCGTCCGTCGGCCCGGCTGGTCGCCCGTCTCGGTTCACGCTCTCAGGCGCAGGCCCCGCGGGGTGGCCACGAATCCCGCTGATTCCAGGAGGGTGCCTATGGGGGAGGTCAGGGCGGAGGTGCCGTTGATCCGCTCCACGGTGACCGTGCCGAGGGAGCCGGCGCGGGCGGCGGCGGCCAGGGTTTCGGCGGCCGTCCGCAGGCGGGGGTCGTCCGTGGCCCCGGTGTCCGGGGTGACCGGCCAGGCGAGGAGGGTCTTGCCGCCGCGCTCCATGTACAGCGTCAGCTCGCCCTCCACCAGGACGACCAGGGAACCCGCCTTGCGGCCCGGCTTGTGCCCGGCACCGGTCGGTGGCTCGGGCCAGGACAGGGCCGCGCCGTACGCGTTCGCCGGGTCGGCCGCGGCGAGGACGACGGCACGGGAGTCGGCGGCACGGTCCCGGCCGCGGGTCCGCTGCGGGCCGGGGTCCCCCCAGGTGGAGCCCGAGCCGTAGCCGGTGGCTCCCCCGCCCCGTGGGCCGCCGTAGCCGGGGGTGGCGAAGGGGTCGGCGAGGTCGCGGGGGGATTCGTGGCCGCCGGGGTCGGCCGGCGGCCAGGTGAAGTCGCCGTCGAGACCGGGGTGGGCGAACCCCGCGTCGGCGGCGGAAGGGGACGCGGCGTGGCCGTGCGGGCCGCCGTCGGTGGCAGGGAAGCCGTTCGGATCGGTGAATCCTGCCGCCGGGAAGCCGGTTGCCGGGGCCGGCAGGGACTCGCCGCGGTCCCGCGCGTTGGACACCGCGCGCAGCCGGTCCACCGCGCCGTCCATGGCGAACTGGGCCGCGCCGAGCCCCTCGACCACATATCCGCGCCTGGCCTGGCCGCTGTCCTCGAAGGCGGACAGCACCCGGTACACCGCCGAGAAACCGCCCTCCACGCCCTCCGCGGCGACGGCCCCGCGGGTCACCACGCCGTGCCGGTCCAGCAGGGTGCGGGCCAGCGCGTGCGCGCGCACGGTGGGGTCCGGCTCGGCCGCGGGCAGCAGGGACCAGCGTCCCGCGACGGTCGGCGGGCCGGTACGGGATGCCGTACGCGCCGCGGCCGTCAGGGAGCCGTACCGGCCGCGCGGCGCGGCACGTTTGGCCCGGTGGGCGGTCGAACCCGCCGTACGGCCCGAGCCCAGCAGGGAGCGCAGCGGTGCCAGTGTGTCGTTGGTGAGCCGGCCCGACCAGGCTAGGTCCCAGAGGGCGTCGGCCAGTTGGGGATCGGTGGCCTCGGGGTGGGTGGTGGCGCGGACCTGGTCGGCGATCTGCCGGAAGAACAGGCCGTAGCCACCGGACAGCGCGTCCAGGACGGACTGGTGCAGCGCCGTCAGCTCCAGCGGGTGCGGCGGCGGGAGCAGCAGGGGCGCCGCGTCCGCCAGATAGAGCGAGACCCAGCCGTCCTTGCCGGGCAGGGCGCCCGCGCCGGCCCAGACCACCTCGCCGGCGGCGGTCAACTCGTCCAGCATCGACGGCGTGTAGTTCGCCACCCGTGACGGCAGGACCAGCTTCTCCAGCGCGGAGGCGGGCACGGAGGCGCCCTGCAACTGCTCGATCGCGCGGACCAGTCCGTCGACGCCGCGCAGACCGTGCCCCTTGCCGATGTGCTGCCACTGCGGCAGGAACTGGGCGAGCGCGGCGGGCGGTACGGGCTCCAGTTCGTGCCGCAGCGCCGCCAGGGAGCGGCGGCGCAGTCGCCGCAGCACCGTGGCGTCACACCACTCCTGGCCGATGCCCGCAGGATGGAACTCGCCCTGCACCACCCGGCCGCTCGCGGCGAGCCGCTGGAGGGCGCCGTCGGTGATCGCCACGCCCAGGCCGAAGCGGTCGGCGGCGGTGGCCGAGGTGAACGGGCCGTGCGTACGGGCATAGCGGGCGAGGAGGTCGCCCAGGGGGTCCTTGACCGGTTCGGTGAAGGCTTCGGGCACGCCGACGGGCAGCGCGGTGCCGAGCGCGTCGCGCAGCCGGCCCGCGTCCTCGATCGCCGCCCAGTGGTCGGCGCCGGAGATCCGGACCTTGATCGCCCGGCGGGCCCCGGCCAGCTCCCGCACCCAGTGCGGATCGGCGCCCCGCGCGACCAACTCGGCCTCCGTGAGCGGGCCGAGCAGCCGCAGTACGTCGGCGACGCCCTCCGCGTCCTTGATCCGGCGGTCCTCGGTGAGCCATTGGAGTTCGCGCTCCAGCTCGGTCAGCACGTCGGCGTCGAGCAGTTCGCGCAGCTCCGCCTGGCCGAGCAGTTCGGCCAGCAGCCGGGAGTCCAGGGAGAGCGCGGCGGCCCGGCGCTCGGCCAGCGGGGAGTCGCCCTCGTACAGGAACTGGGCGACATACCCGAACAGCAGGGAGCGGGCGAAGGGGGACGGCTCCGGGGTGGTGACCTCGACCAGCCGCACCTTGCGGGACTCGATGTCGCCCATCAGCTCGGCCAGGCCCGGCACGTCGAAGACGTCCTGGAGGCATTCGCGGACGGCCTCCAGGACGATCGGGAACGAGCCGAACTCGCTCGCCACCTGGAGTAGTTGGGCCGCGCGCTGGCGCTGCTGCCACAGCGGGGTGCGCTTGCCGGGACTGCGGCGCGGCAGCAGCAGGGCACGCGCCGCGCACTCCCGGAACCGGGAGGCGAACAGGGCCGAGCCGCCGACCTGCTCGGTGACCACCTGGTCGACCTCGCCCTTGTCGAAGGCGACGTCCGCCGCGCCCACGGGAGCCTGCTCGCTGTCCGCGGGGAAGGGCGCGCCCGGCTTCACGGACTCCTGATCGAGCAGGTCCAGGCCCATCAGGTCGGCGTCGGGCAGGCGCAGCACGATGCCGTCGTCGGCGTGCATCACCTGGGCGTCCATGCCGTACCGCTCGGACAGCCGGGCGCCGAGCGCGAGAGCCCAGGGGGCGTGCACCTGGGCGCCGAAGGGGGAGTGGACGACGACCCGCCAGTCGCCCAGTTCGTCGCGGAAGCGCTCCACGACGATCGTACGGTCGTCCGGGACATGGCCGCAGGCCTCGCGCTGCTCCCGCAGATACGCCAGCACATTGTCCGCCGCCCAGGTGTCCAGGCCCGCGGCGAGCAGGCGCGGCCGGGCGTCTTCCTCGGGCAGCGAGCCGACCTCGCGCAGGAAGGCGCCCACCGCGCGGCCCAGTTCGAGCGGGCGGCCGAGCTGGTCGCCCTTCCAGAAGGGCAGCCGGCCCGGCACGCCCGGCGCGGGGGAGACCAGGACCCGGTCGCGGGTGATGTCCTCGATGCGCCACGAACTGGTGCCCAGGGTGAAGACGTCGCCCACGCGGGACTCGTAGACCATCTCCTCGTCCAGCTCGCCGACCCGGCCGCCGCCCTTCTTGGGGTCGGAGCCGGCGAGGAAGACCCCGAACAGGCCGCGGTCCGGGATGGTGCCGCCGGAGGTGACGGCCAGCCGCTGGGCGCCGGGGCGGCCGGTGATGGTGCCGGCCACGCGGTCCCACACCACGCGGGGGCGCAGCTCCGCGAACGCGTCCGAGGGGTAGCGGCCCGCGAGCATGTCGAGGACCGCGGTGAACGCCGACTCCGGGAGCGAGGCGAAGGGGGCCGCGCGGCGGACCAGGGCGAGCAGGTCGTCGAACTGCCAGGTGTCCAGCGCCGTCATGGCGACGAGCTGCTGCGCGAGCACGTCCAGGGGGTTCGCGGGCACCTTGAGGGACTCGATGGCGCCCGCACGCATCCGCTCGGTCACCACGGCCGCCTGCACCAGGTCGCCCCGGTACTTGGGAAAGACCACACCGGTGGAGACCGCGCCCACCTGGTGTCCGGCGCGGCCGACGCGCTGGAGCCCCGAGGCCACCGAGGGCGGGGACTCCACTTGGACGACGAGATCGACGGCGCCCATGTCGATGCCCAGCTCCAGGCTGGAGGTGGCGACCACGGCGGGCAGCCGGCCCGCCTTCAGGTCCTCCTCGACCAGCGCGCGCTGCTCCTTGGACACCGAGCCGTGATGGGCGCGGGCGATCACCGGGGGCGCGCCCTGGGCCGCGCCCGAGCCGCCCATGAGCTGGGCCGGGGAGTGGTGCTCCGCCAGCGGCTCGCCCGTCGCACGCTCGTAGGCGATTTCGTTGAGCCGGTTGCACAGGCGCTCGGCCAGGCGGCGGGAGTTGGCGAAGACGATGGTGGAGCGGTGCGACTGGACCAGGTCGGCGATCCGCTCCTCCACATGCGGCCAGATCGACGGGCGGTCCCCGCCGTCGGCCGCGTCGGTGGCCGGGGAGCCTCCCAGCTCGCCCATGTCCTCGATCGGCACGACCACCGAGAGGTCGAACTCCTTGCCGGACTCCGGCTGGACGATCTCCACCTTGCGGTGCGGCGAGAGATAGCGCGCGATCTCGTCCACCGGGCGCACGGTCGCCGACAGGCCGATCCGCCGGGCCGGCTTCGGCAGCAGTTCGTCGAGGCGCTCCAGGGTGAGCGCGAGATGGGCGCCGCGCTTGGTGCCCGCGACCGCGTGCACCTCGTCCAGGATCACCGTCTCCACGCCCGTGAGCGCGTCGCGGGTGGCGGAGGTCAGCATCAGGAACAGCGACTCGGGCGTCGTGATCAGGATGTCCGGCGGGCGTGTGGACAGGGCGCGGCGCTCGGCGGCCGGGGTGTCGCCGGAGCGGATGCCGACCTTGATCTCGGGCTCCGGCAGACCGAGGCGGACGGACTCCTGCCGGATCCCGGTCAGCGGGCTGCGCAGATTGCGCTCGACGTCGACGGCGAGGGCCTTCAGCGGTGACACGTACAGCACCCGGCAGCGCTTGCGCGGGTCGGCCGGGGGCGGGGTGGAGGCGAGCTGGTCCAGGGCGGCCAGGAAGGCGGCCAGCGTCTTGCCGGAGCCGGTCGGGGCGACCACCAGCACGTCCGAACCCGCCTGGATGGCACCCCACGCGCCCGCCTGGGCCGCGGTGGGCGCGGAGAAGGCCCCCGTGAACCAACCGCGGGTCGCGGGGGAGAAGCCGTCGAGGGCCCGGTGTGCGGAGCTGACCATGCGTCCATCCTGCACCCGACCACTGACAATCGTGCTGACCTGGGCAAATGACCCGACGTGGCGGACCGGCGAGGGGCGGGGGCCGGCCGCCGCGACGGACAATGGACCCATGGCAGGCACGGCTGGACGGCAGGACGACCGCTCGCCCCGCGACGACCGTCCGTCCCACGACGACTTCCCGTCCCGCGACGAACGCCCGTCCCGCGAAGAACGCCCGTCCCGCGAAGAACGCCCGTCCCGCGACCGGACGCGTCGGGCGGTGGAGCGGGCGGGCCGGGTGGGTCGGGCGGTGGAGCAGGCTCGGCACTGGCGCTACGAGGAGCTGCCGGGCGTCGACCTGCTGCGCGCCCGGTACGTCCACAAGACGTTCGTCCGGCACACCCACGAGAACTTCGTGATCGCCGCCATCGCCGACGGCGTCGAGGTCTTCCATCACCGCGGCTCCGACGTCTTTGCGGGCGCGGGGGCGCTCGCGCTGGTCAACCCGGACACCCCGCACACCGGCCGGGCCGGGGTCCCGGAGGGCTGGCGGTACGGCGCGGTCTACCCGGCGCCCGAGGTGGTGGCGGCGATAGCGGCCGAGACCAGCACCCTGCGCGGCACCCCCGGCTTCGTCAGCCCGGTCCTCGACGACCCCGCCACCGTCCGCCTCGTCCACCAGGTGCTGCGCGCCGCCGAGGAGGGCAACGCGCTGGCCGCCGACACCCTGCTCCGGGTCGCCGTCACCCGGCTGCTCCGGCTGAACGGCGGCACGCTGCCCGAGCGGCGGCCGCGCACGGCAGGGGCGCGGATCGCGGCCCGCGCGCGGGCCGTGCTCGAGGAGCGCATGGCCGAGCCGCCGAGCCTGGAGCGGCTCGCCACCGAGCTGGGGACCAGCCCGTTCGCGCTGTTGCGGGCCTTCCGCGACAGCTACGGTATGCCGCCGCACGTCTGGCTGACCGACGCCCGCGTGCGCCGCGCGCGCCTGCTCCTGGACTCCGGGACCCGGCCCGCCGAGGCGGCCATCGCCGTCGGCTTCACCGACCAGCCGCATCTCAACCGGCATTTCGCCCGGATCGTCGGCGTGCCGCCGGGCGCCTACCAGCGCGAGCGCGGCGGCGTACGCGAGCGCGCGAACACGCTGGGTCGCAAGAACGTACAAGACTCGGTCTGATGTCCGCTCGTACCGTCCCCACATGGCACAGCAGACAGCACCAGTGGACATGGCGGACGGCGCGGCCAAGCCCGACGCGGCGGTCGTACGGGACGCCCTCGGAGTCGGCGTCGCCGTGGGCCTGTCCGGGTTCGCCTTCGGGGTGACCTCGGCGGGCGGCGGGCTCGGGCTCCTCCAGACCTGCGCGCTCAGCCTTCTGGTGTTCACCGGCGCCTCCCAGTTCGCTCTGGTCGGCGCGCTGGCCGCCGGGGGCAACCCGTACACGGCGGCGGCCGGCGCCTTCTTCCTGGGCGTGCGCAACACGTTCTACGGGCTGCGCCTTTCGCAGCTCCTCGCCCTGCCGCGCGCGGTGCGGCCGTTCGCCGCCCAGTGGGTGATCGACGAGACCACGGCGGTCACCCTGGCGCAGCCCACCCGGCGCGCCGCGCGGATCGGCTTCACGGTCACCGGACTCACCCTCTACGTGCTGTGGAACCTCACCACCCTGCTCGGCGCCCTGGGCGCCAAAGCCATCGGCGACACACGTGCCTGGGGGCTGGACGCGGCCGGCCCCGCGGTGTTCCTGGCCTTGCTCGCGCCGATGCTGAGGACGGTCACCGAGCGCGTGGTCGCGGGCCTCGCGGTGCTGCTGGGCCTCGGCCTGCTGCCCGTGCTCCCGGCCGGGGTGCCGGTCCTGGTGGCGGCGCTGGCCGCACCGCTCGCCCTGTTCATGCCGGGGCGGCGCGGAAAAGGAGGCCCAGGCCGCGCGCCGGACGGCCCCGCTCTGCGTGAATTCCCGTGCGAAACCCCGGAGGGATCGAACGCCTTGAAGGAGACCCCGTCGGACAAGGTCGTGGAGGAAGGCCGGTGAACACCTGGATCGCGATCGGGCTGACCGTGCTCGGCTGCTATGCCGTCAAGCTCGCAGGCCTGCTGGTACCGGCCCACGTCGTCGAACGGCCCGTCGTACGGCGGCTCGCCGCCCTGCTGCCCGTCGCCCTCCTCGCCGCGCTCACCGCACAGCAGACGTTCGCCCAGGGGCACGCGCTGCTGCTGGACGCCAGGGCCGCGGGGCTCGGAGCGGCCGCCGTGGCCCTCGTACTGCGCGCGCCGTTCCTGATGGTCGTCGCCGCGGCCGTACTGGTGACGGCGGGCGTCCGGGCCCTCGGCGGCTGAGCCGTCGCACCTCGGGCCCGAACGTATACCCGGACGGATATCGGCTCCGGACCCGGAACCGGCTTCGACACCGGCACCGGGTGTGAACCGGCTCAGCCCACGAAGCGGCCGTACGCCCGCAGGGTGCACAGGGCATCGATCGTCGCCAGGGCGCGCGCCACGAAGGCGGGGACCGGTGCCCACGGACGGCGGCGGGCCGGCCAGCCCCCGTCCTCCTGCTGCCCGGCGGCCAGATGGTCGAGGGAGCGGGCCATCTCCTCGTCGGTGAACCAGGCGCGCGCGAGCGAAGCGGGGCTCCTGGCGACATCGTGCGGATAGTGGCGCGCGCCCGGATCGCCCCGGCGCGCCGCCTGCTGGGGGACGTGGTGCATACCCGTGGCCTGGCCGGGCGGCACCGGGCGGTCCGGGTCCAGCACGACGAGCCGCTGCGCGCGCACCAGGCGGCCGAGCCGGTCCGCGGCGGCCTCCGCGCGCGGGCGGTCGGGAACGGAGTCCAGGAAGGCCACCGCGGCCAGCACCTCGTAAGGACGCGGTACCTCCAGGTCTGCCACGGCCTGCCAGCAGAAGTCGGTGGCCCGGAACAGCCAGGCGTGCCACACCTCGTTGCGGTGCAGCAGCCCCACCACGGGGCCGGTGGCCGCCAGCGAGCCGCGGGAGCCGTCACGGGCGGGCGCGTCCGGGACCGTGGGAGAGCCGTGGACGCGGGGCGCCGCCGGATACCCGCGCCCGCTCGGATGGACCGCGGGCAGCGCGCCGTCCGCCGTGGAGACGGACGTCAGATAGCGGCACACGCGCTCCACCCGCTGTCCGCCGCAGCGCCCGACGGCGTCCAGGACGCGCAGCGCGTGCGCGGTGTGCAGGGGCTGGCTCACGGGTCCGCGCAGATCGGGGTCGAGGGCGTGCCCGTAACCGCCGTCCTCGTTGCGGTAGGCGTCCAGTGCCGTCTCCACCGCGTCCGGGGTGCCGCGCAGGAAGTGGTACGCGAAAAGGCGCTGCTCCAGCACGCGCGCGGTGAGCCACATGAACTGTTCCGCGCTGAACAGCGGGGAGCGCGCCGGGGGCGTGCAGGGGAGTGGGGAAGCTCCGGTTTCGGCCATGCGTCAGACCGTAGGACGGAATGCGGCCGTGGCAAGCGGTCCGCGGGCGGGCCCCACTCTCAGGGGCGGGATACCGGATGCACGGGGTTGACGGTCTCTTCGGACAAGGTGCCGCCTCCCCGGCGGGAGCCGCCCGCCTCCCGCGCCCCTCCGTACGCCCGCCCTCGTTCTACGCTTCCTGGGTACACGCGTTCTTCGCTGCGCACAGACACGCGCTTTCTGCCCGACGCGGGCGAGCGAGGCGCGAGAGGCGGGAAACGTTCAGGTCATAGCGGGTATGGAGCGGGATTCATGCGGTTGACGGTCTTCTGGCAGCGGATGGCGGAACACTTCGGACCGGGGTACGCCGAGACCTTCGCCCGCGATCACGTGATGTCGGAGCTGGGCGGCCGCACGGTGAACGAGGCGCTGGACGCCGGCTGGGACGCCAAGGACGTGTGGCGCGTGGTGTGCGCGGTCATGGACGTGCCGGGAGAGCGGCGCTGACACCGGCGCCGCTCCCCCGGCGATTTTGGGTGGAATGCCCCGAAGGTCCGATGTGAAGTCGACGCTACGGCACTGATCGGTCACGAAAGCCGCAGGTGGGCGCCGTTTGTCGGTGGGGTGGGCGAGACTTGGCGCGTGGCACGCACTGACGAGGACACCGAGCAGCCCACCCGGCCCACGGCACCGGCCGGCCCGACGGCGACGACCGACCGGCCGCCGGCTCCGGACGCCGTCACGCCGGCTGGCCGCACGGCCGACGGCCGTCTGCCGGATGGTCGTACGGCGGCCGGCCGCATGCCGCGCTGGCTGCCGCGTGCCATGGTGCTCGCGCTCGCGCTGGTCGCCGCCTTCCAGCTGGGCAGCTGGGCCTTCCACCAGCTCACCGGGCTGCTGATCAACATCCTGATCGCGTTCTTCCTGGCCTTGGCGGTCGAGCCCGCGGTGAGCCGGATGGCCGCCCGCGGCATGCGCAGGGGCCTCGCCACCTTCCTCGTCTTCTTCCTGCTCACCATCGCCGCCGCGGGGTTCGTCACCCTGCTCGGTTCGATGCTGGCCGGCCAGATCATCAAGATGATCGAGGGCTTCCCGGACTACCTTGACTCGCTCATCCACTGGATCAACCAGACCTTCCACGCCAACCTCAGACGGGTCGACGTCCAGGAGGGGCTGCTCCACTCCGACTGGCTGCGCAAGTACGCGCAGAACAGCGCCGCCGGTGTCCTCGACGTCTCCCAGCAGGTGCTGGGCGGCCTCTTCCAGCTGCTGACCATCGCGCTGTTCTCGTTCTACTTCGCCGCCGACGGCCCCCGGCTGCGCCGCGCCCTGTGCTCGGTGCTGCCGCCCGCGCGCCAGTCCGAGGTGCTGCGCGCCTGGGAGATAGCCGTCGACAAGACGGGCGGCTACCTCTACTCGCGCGGCCTCATGGCGCTCGTCTCCGGCATCGCGCACTACATCCTGCTGCAAGCCCTGGGCGTGCCGTACGCGCCCGTGCTCGGCGTCTGGGTGGGGCTGGTCTCGCAGTTCATCCCCACCATCGGCACCTATCTGGCGGGTGCGCTGCCGATGCTGATCGCGTTCACCGTCGCCCCCTGGTACGCGGTGTGGGTGCTGGTCTTCGTCGTGATCTACCAGCAGTTCGAGAACTACATGCTCCAGCCCAAGCTGACCGCCAAGAGCGTCGACATCCACCCCGCCGTCGCCTTCGGCTCGGTCATCGTGGGTACGGCTCTGCTGGGCGCCGTCGGCGCGCTGATCTCCATCCCCGCGGTGGCCACTCTCCAGGCCTTCCTGGGGGCCTACGTCAAGCGTTACGACGTCACCGACGACCCTCGTGTACACGGACACCGCCCGCGTCCCCAGACCACCCCCGGCCTCCTCGCCCGCCTCAGGGCCACGCGCACCCGGCGCTAGCGCCCTCCCGGTTCCGTCCGGGCGTCGACCCGCCGGGCTCGGGGTCGCAACCGGCTCGGCTTCGCTCGGGCACCGCTCGGGGTGTCGCTTGACACGAAAATCGAACATCCATTCTTATGAAGGCTCCGGCGCGGCTGTGGACCGGGGGTTCGGTCATGATTTGGGTGGATATGCACCCCGGTTATCCACAGGCCGGGCCGACGTCGGGACGCATTGTCAGTGGCAGGCGCTAGCGTCTTTGACGTGAAGCGATCGACTCAAGCAAACCGGGTGGAACCCATGGCAGGAACCGACCGCGAGAAGGCGCTCGACGCCGCCCTCGCACAGATTGAACGACAATTCGGCAAGGGCGCGGTCATGCGCATGGGCGAGCGGTCGAGGGAACCCATCGAGGTCATCTCGACCGGCTCGACCGCGCTCGACGTGGCTCTCGGCGTCGGTGGTCTGCCGCGCGGCCGCGTCGTGGAGATCTACGGACCGGAGTCCTCCGGTAAGACGACCCTGACGCTGCACGCCGTGGCGAACGCGCAGAAGGCCGGCGGCCAGGTCGCCTTCGTGGACGCCGAGCACGCCCTCGACCCCGAGTACGCGCGCAAGCTCGGCGTCGACATCGACAACCTCATCCTGTCCCAGCCGGACAACGGCGAGCAGGCGCTGGAAATCGTGGACATGCTGGTCCGCTCCGGCGCGCTCGACCTGATCGTCATCGACTCCGTCGCCGCGCTCGTACCGCGCGCGGAGATCGAGGGCGAGATGGGCGACAGCCATGTCGGTCTCCAGGCCCGTCTGATGAGCCAGGCGCTGCGGAAGATCACCAGCGCGCTCAACCAGTCCAAGACCACCGCCATCTTCATCAACCAGCTCCGCGAGAAGATCGGCGTCATGTTCGGCTCCCCGGAGACCACGACCGGTGGCCGGGCGCTGAAGTTCTACGCCTCGGTGCGCATCGACATCCGCCGCATCGAGACCCTAAAGGACGGCACCGAGGCGGTCGGCAACCGCACCCGCTGCAAGGTCGTCAAGAACAAGGTCGCGCCCCCCTTCAAGCAGGCCGAGTTCGACATCCTCTACGGCCAGGGCATCAGCCGCGAGGGCGGCCTGATCGACATGGGCGTGGAGCACGGCTTCGTCCGCAAGGCCGGCGCCTGGTACACGTACGAGGGCGACCAGCTCGGCCAGGGCAAGGAGAACGCGCGCAACTTCCTCAAGGACAACCCCGACCTGGCCAACGAGATCGAGAAGAAGATCAAGGAGAAGCTGGGCGTGGGTGTCCGGCCGGAGGAGCCGTCGGCCGAGCCCGGTGCGGACGCCGCGGGTGCCGCCCCGGCCGAGGACACCGCCAAGACGGCCACTGCGGCCACCCCGGCCGTCAAGGCCACCAAGCCCAAGGCCGCCGCTGCCAAGAGCTGACCGTGACACGACGAACCGACTGGTCCGAGTACGAGCACGCCGGCTCCGGTGCCTCACGGGGGAGGGGCACCGGAGACCGTCCGGCCCGTGTTCCGGGCGGTGAGGACGCGTACGCGACCGGTGGAGACGACGGATACGGGGTCGGCGGGTACGGAGACGGTGCCTGGCCGGGCGAAGGGAGCGGTGAGCCGCACGGGGGCGGCTCGACCGGTCGCCCAGGGCGCGGCCGCCGACGGCGCCGCTTCGGGGAGCCGCCCGGTGCGGACGAAGGCTCCCCCTCCTCGTCGAGGGCCGGGCAGGGGGAGTCTTCAGGGGACCCGGCTGAGCGGGCACGGGCGATCTGCCTGCGCCTGCTCACCGGGACCCCGCGCACCCGCAAGCAGCTCGCGGACGCCCTGCGCAAGCGGGAGATCCCCGAGGAGGTGGCCGAGGAGGTGCTGTCGCGGTTCGAGGAGGTCGGGCTGATCGACGACGGCGCGTTCGCGGACGCCTGGGTGGAGTCCCGGCACCATGGCCGGGGGCTTGCCCGGCGGGCCCTCGCACGGGAGCTGCGCACCAAGGGCGTCGACTCGGCGCTGATCGAGGAGGCCGTCGGACAGCTCGACTCCGACCAGGAGGAGGAGACCGCACGGGAACTCGTCTCCCGCAAGCTGCGCGCCACTCGGGGTCTGGACCGCGACAAGCGCATCCGCCGCCTCGCCGGCATGCTCGCCCGCAAGGGCTACCCCGAGGGCATGTCCCTGCGCATCGTCCGCCGCGCCCTGGAAGAAGAGGGCGAGGACACGGACTTCCTCGGCGAGACGTCCGACTTCTGAACGCGCTGGCCCTGTCGGCGGCGGTGTCGCGCTCGCCGTGCCCAGCGCGTTCAGTGCCGGGTCGACCGGCCGGGGGCGCCGGTCGTCACGCCCCCGGCAGGGTTACCGGCAGGCCGGCCGAGCGCCAGGACTGGAAGCCGCCCACGAGGTCGGTGGCCCGGTGCAGGCCGAGTTGGTGGAGGGAGACCGCGGCGAGGGAGGAGGCGTAACCCTCGTTGCAGATCACCACGATGCGCAGGTCGTGACCGGTGGCCTCGGGGATGCGGTGGCTGCCCTGCGGGTCGAGGCGCCACTCCAGTTCGTTGCGCTCGACGACGACGGCACCGGGGATCAACCCGTCCCGCTCGCGCAGGGCCGCGTACCGGATGTCGACCAGCAGAGCCTCACCACTGCGCGCCGTGTCGTACGCCTCCCGCGCCTCGATGCGCCGGTAGCCGGTGCGGACCCGCTCCAGCAACTCGTCGATGCCGACCGGGTGGGGGTGCGGGGCGGCGCTCACTGCCAGTCCTCCGGGCGTTCGACCTGCTCCAGGCGCAGCACCTGGCCCGAGCGACTGTAGCGGCGGATGCGCGGGAGCGGTGGGTAGTAGGCGTGGACGGAGATCGCGTGTCGGTCGGGGGACTCGTTGAGGACCTCGTGCACATGGTGGCGGCCGAAGGCGCGGCCCTGTCCGGCGGGCAGCCGGCGCTCGCGGTCCACGCCCTCGGTGAGTTCCAGGGTCTTCCAGCCGTCCGTGGGCAGCCGGGCGGCGAGTGAGTTCTCCTTCAGCTCACCCGAGGCGGTGAGGAAGGCGCCGACGGATTCGGCGTGGTCGTGCCACCCGGTGCCGGCGCCGGGTGGCCAGCCGATCAGCCAGGCCTCGCTGCCGCCGGGTCCCTCCAGCCGCACCCAGGTGCGGCCCTGCGGATCGAGCGGGAGGGAGGCGAGCAGTTCGGCATCGGCCGCCGTGCGCCGTACGAACGCGAGGAGGTCGGCCTGGGTCGGCGCGGAGCCGGTGGCGGGGGACGCCGAAAGAGACGTCGAGGCAGACGAGAGGGACACGTGCACCGTCCTGAAGAGGGTTCGCGGAACGGACGCGCGACGGCGCCCGGAGAAAGAAGGGATGCGAATTCAGCAGGACGGCCGACACACACAGCCCGCGTAGCGGACGAGGTCCATATGGACCCTCCGCCACAGGCGCACACAGGTGTCGGTCACGACGGGAGTACAGCACGCCACCGAAAACCCGGTCAACAGACGGTCACGATGTGGACGGAGGGTGACGGCGCGCGGGGGAGTGAGGGGGCGCGAAGAAGCGAACGGCCGGGGCTTAGCGGGAGCGGGAGCGGGAGCCCGGAGGCTCATCAGAGGCGTGCGGCTGGCCTCGAGGCTCTTGGGGGCCCGGACCCCCGCACCTCCACACCTGCCACCCCCCCGTCACTCCGGCAGCCTCGTCACCGCACCCCCGCCTCCGCCCCCTCCCGCACCGCTCCCCCCACCGTCGCCTCCGCCGCCGAGTAGAGATCGGCGGGGCGGACGCCGTTGAAGGCGGTGACCAGGTGGCCGTCGGGGCGGACGAGGAGGACGCTGTGGGCCGGGGCGCCCGGATACGCCTCGGCGACCAGCAGCTCGGCGGGGTGCGGCAGGGCCGTCACCGCGGCGGCCAGCCGGGGCATCACGCCCGCGGACACCCAGTGCTTGCGGTCCCAGACGCCGGTGCCGGGAGCGATCAGCACGACGAGCAGTGAACCGCGGCCGAGGCGTTCGCGGAGGCGGACGAAGGAGCCGTCCTCCGCCGTGACGCGGACGTCGGTCACCGGGGCGCCGGGCGCGGTGTCCACCGGGATCTCGCCCTGGAGGCGGCCGGGCGTGAGGGGGGACTCCGTGTACGCGCCCGGCGCGCCGAGCGCCCCGCGGCCCAGGTGGCCGTCGGTGAGGAGCGCGTCGTGACCGCGGGCCGTACCGGGCACGATCTGCCGCAGCGCACCCCCGCCGCGCAGCCCCGGCAGTGCCTGATCGGCTGCGCGCAGCCGGGCGGCGACCACCGCGCGCCGCTCGGCCTGGTAGCTGTCGAGCAGCGCCTCGTGCGGCCCGTGGTGCCAGGCGGCGGCCAGCTTCCAGGAGAGGTTGTCGGCGTCCCGCAGCCCCTCGTCGAGCCCCTGCGTGCCCAGCGCGCCGAGCAGATGCGCCGCGTCGCCGGCGAGGAAGACACGGCCGTCGCGCCACCGCCGGGCCAGCCGGTGGTGCACGGTGTGGACGCCGGTGTCCAGCAGCTCGTACGGCGGTGTCGAGCCGTCGGTCCAGCCCGCGAGGGTCTCGCGGATGCGGGCCACCAGCAGTTCCGGCGTGACCAGGTCCTTGCCCGGCGGCAGCAGCCAGTCCAGGCGCCAGGCGCCGTCCGGGAGGGGGCGCGCGGTCACCTCCCCGGCGAAGGGCCCGGACGACCGCCATGGCGGCATCCGGTGCAGCAACGCCTGCCCTTCCCAGGGCAGTTCGGTGCGCAGCGCGGCGACCGCGTGCCGCTCCACCGCCGTACGGCCGGGAAAGCGGATGTCCTGGAGTTTGCGCGCGGTCGAGCGGGTGCCGTCGCAGCCCACCAGGTAACTTCCGCGCCACCAGGTGCCCTTGGGGCCACGGGTGTGCGCGGTGACGCCGGAGGGCTCCTGTTCGATCGCGTCCAGCCTGCTGTCGGTGGCGATCTCCACCAGCGGCTGGTCGGCGGCCGCCGCCCTCAGCAGCCCGGTGATCACATGCTGGGCGATATGCACCGGGGCGGGCTCGTCCGGGGCGAAGGCGATCTCGCCCACCACCTGCCGGCGGCGCAGCGAGCGCCAGCCGGTCCAGCGCACACCGTGGTGGTCGAGGGCCGCCCCGGTCAGCCGTTCCAGCAGCGCGGCGGTGTCCTCGCGCAGCACGGCGGTGCGCGCGGGCCTGGGCTCCTCCTTGCCGGGGCCCTCGTCCAGGACGACGGACGGCACCTCCTGGCGGGCCAGCGCCAGGGCGAGCGTGAGCCCGACGGGCCCCGCTCCGACGATGATCACCGGGTCCACGGCGCGACGCCCCCTGTCCGCGGCGATGCCTCGGTGGCGATGGGTGAACAGCAAGGTGAGGCCGGGTGCACGATCACAAAAGGTATGCAACCCATTGGGGGAGTATGCGTCAAGTGACCCTCGGGGGCAGTGGCGATCATGCCACTGCCCCCGGCCGAATCATGCAAATTAAATGATCGTCATTTCTTGGTGTCGTTGACGTCGTCGATTGCGGAGACGGAACCGGCCGCAGCCGCGCCGCTCGCCGCCGTGCCCGCGACGTCCGCCACGTCCTGCGCCCCCAGTACCGCGCCGGTCGACTTCCTGCCCCGCCGCAGCCGGCCCTCCAGCCAGTGCGCGAAGGAGGTCAGCGAGAAGTTGATGAGCACGTAGATCACGGCCACGACGGTGAGCGAGGCGATGAAGTTGCCGTAGTAGCCGCTCATCGTGTTGGCCGAGTTCAGCAGTTCGGGGAAGGTGAGGACGGCGCCGCCGAGGGCGGTGTCCTTCACGATGACCACCAACTGGCTGACGATCGCCGGGAGCATCACGGTGACCGACTGCGGCAGCAGCACCAGCCGCATCATCTGGCCCTTGCGCAGGCCGATCGCCAGGGACGCCTCGGACTGGCCCTTGGGCAGCGAGAGGATGCCCGCGCGGACGATCTCGGCGAGCACCGACGCGTTGTACAGCACCAGGCCGGTGACGACCGCGTAGAACGGCCGGTCGTCCGAACTGACGCCGGTGTACTGGGCGAACAGCGCAAGCCCGAAGATCATCAGGACCAGTACGGGGATCGCGCGGAAGAACTCGACCACGACCGCGGCGATCACGCGCACCCAGGTGTGGTCCGAGAGCCGGGCGATGCCGAGCACCGCGCCCAGCGGAAGCGCGATGACCATCGCCAGCGCCGCCGCCTCCAGGGTCTTCTGGAGACCCGGCCAGATGTACGTGGTGTACGCCTCGGAGCCGGAGAAGAACGGCTTCCACAGGGCCCAGTTCAGCTGGCCTTTGTCGCTCAGCGCGCTGTAAACCCACCAGACGAGGGCCGCGAGGACGACCAGGAAGGCCGCCGTGTACAGGACGTTGCGCCGCTTCGCGCGGGGTCCCGGAGTGTCGTACAGGACCGAAGTCATCGCTTCACCGCCACCTTCTTGCCCACCCAGCCGAGGATCAGGCCGGTCGGCAGGGTCAG
The DNA here is from genome assembly GCF_055605065.1 of Streptomyces sp. NPDC037203. Classification (NCBI taxonomy): domain Bacteria; kingdom Bacillati; phylum Actinomycetota; class Actinomycetes; order Kitasatosporales; family Streptomycetaceae; genus Streptomyces; species Streptomyces sp. NPDC037203. The sequence continues at coordinate 341,221 of NZ_JBVJUC010000007.1, read as the reverse complement.
GCAGACGAAGCCGAAGGCGATGACCGCCGAGATCGACATCAGCTGCGCCTCGTTCTCGATCATCTTCTTCATCAGCAGGGCCGCCTCCGCGACGTTGATCGCGGCGGCCACCGTCGTGTTCTTGGTCAGCGCGATCAGCACGTTGGTCAGCGGTCCGACGGTCGCGCGGAACGCCTGCGGGAGCACGACCAGGCCCAGCACCTGGGAGAAGCCGAGGCCGAGGGCCCGCGCGGCCTCCGCCTGGCCGACTGGCACCGTGTTGATGCCGGCCCGGATCGCCTCGCACACGAAGGCCGAGGTGTAGACGATCAGACCGAGCACGGCCAGCCGGAAGTTGATCGCGTCGAAGCCCTTGGCGCCCAGACTGATGCCCAGCGTCTGGTTCAGACCGAGCGAGGAGAACAGGATGATCACCGTGAGCGGGATGTTCCGCACGATGTTCACGTAGGCGGTGGCGAAACCGCGCATGAGCGGTACCGGGCCCACCCGCATGGCAGCCAGCAGAGTGCCCCAGACCAGGGAGCCCACGGCCGACAGCAGGGTGAGCTGCACCGTCGTCCAGAAGGCGCCCAGTACGTCGTAATGTCCAAGAAAGTCGAACACGATCTCCCGCGCTTCCGCGTGTAGGGATGCCCACGGTGCGCCGCCGTCAGCGGCGACGCACCGGCAGGGCGTTGCCTCAGCTCTTGACGTCGCCGATCTTCGGCGCGGGCTCGTTCTTGTAGTCGGCCGGGCCGAAGTTCTTCTTCACGGCCGCGGCCCAGGAGCCGTCGGAGACCATGGACTCCAGGGCCTTGTCGATCTTCGCCTTGAGGGCGCTGCCCTTCTTGACGCCGATCCCGTAGTTCTCGTTGGTCATCTTGAAGCCGCCGAGCTTGAACTTGCCCTTGAACTGGGCCTGGGCGGCGTAACCGGCGAGGATCGAGTCGTCCGTGGTGAGCGCGTCGATGGCGCCGCTCTGGAGACCCGACAGGCAGGCCGAGTAGGTCGGGTAGGTCACCAGGTCGGTCTTGAGGTTCAGCTTGGCCTTGAGGTTCTGGGCCGAGGTCGAGCCGGAGACCGAACACAGCTTCTTGCCGTTCAGGTCCTTCGGCGCCTTGATGGCCGTCTCGTCGGCGCGCAGCAGCACGTCCTGGTGGGCCAGCAGGTACGGGCCGGCGAAGTCGACCTTCTGCTCGCGCTCGGGGGTGATCGAGTACGTGGCGGCGATGAACTGGACGTCACCGCGCTGGAGCATGGTCTCGCGGTCCGCGCTCTTGGACTGCTTCCACTCGATCTGGTCCGGGCCGTAGCCGAGCTTCTTGGCGACATAGGTGGCCACGTCGACATCGAAACCCGCGTAGCCCTGGGGCGTCTGCTGGCCGAGACCGGGCTGGTCGAACTTGATGCCGATGGCGATCTTCTTGCCACCGGAGGACCCGTTGTCGTCCTTGCCGCCGCCGCACGCGGTGGCGGTGAGGCCGAGGGCGAGGACGGCGGCCGAGGCGGCGGTGACCTTGCGGAGCTGCATGCTGAACATCCTTCGAAGTGGTGAGGGACGAGGCCCGTCGGAGAATTCGACCCCTGGGCGCCTGCGACGGCCGCCCGCGGGCTCAGTGGTGCAGGATCTTGGACAGGAAGTCCTTGGCCCGGTCGCTGCGCGGGTTGCTGAAGAACTGCTCGGGCGCGGCTTCCTCGACGATCCGGCCGTCGGCCATGAAGACCACCCGGTGCGCGGCCGACCGCGCGAAGCCCATCTCGTGGGTGACGACGACCATCGTCATGCCCTCACGGGCGAGTTGCCGCATGACGTCCAGGACCTCGTTGATCATCTCCGGGTCGAGGGCCGAGGTCGGCTCGTCGAACAGCATGATCTTCGGGTCCATCGCCAGCGCCCGCGCGATGGCGACACGCTGCTGCTGACCGCCGGACAGCTGGGCGGGGTACTTGTCGGCCTGGGTGCCCACCCCGACCCGGTCGAGCAGGGCCCGCGCCTTCTCCTCGGCCTGCTTCTTGTCGGCCTTGCGGACCTTGACCTGACCCAGCATCACGTTCTCGAGCACGGTCTTGTGCGCGAAGAGGTTGAAGGACTGGAAGACCATCCCGACGTCGGCGCGCAGCCGCGCCAGCTCCCGGCCCTCGTGCGGCAGGGGCTTGCCGTCGATCGTGATGGTGCCCGAGTCGATCGTCTCCAGGCGGTTGATGGTGCGGCACAGGGTCGACTTTCCGGACCCGGAGGGCCCGATGACGACCACGACCTCGCCGCGGTCGATCGTCAGGTCGATGTCCTGGAGCACGTGCAACGCGCCGAAGTGCTTGTTGACGCTGCTCAGGACGACCAGTTCGTCGGACGCGGCCCTGTCCTCCTTGGCCACCGATACTTCGGTCATCGCTTCACGGCTCCGTCCTCCTCGGTTTCGGAGGACAGTAATGAGGGCCTGTGACCTGCGTCATCACATCTGAGGGAGATCTGAGCATCACGATCCGGTAGCCGCCGTGCACATCTCGTAGCGGCACCGTCAGGATGCGTATCGGCCACATAACGGAAGCGACGGGCAACCGGAAGCCACTTGACGACGTCCTGCTCCATCGGCGTCACTGCCATGGTGTCCGCGAGCGGGCACATGATCTGCAAGGCGGATAAACGATGTCCGTACGACCACTGAACCGGAGGGGGCCGGAATGAGACTGCTGCTCGTCGAGGACGACAACCATGTCGCCGCGGCCCTGTCCGCCGTGCTGACCAGGCATGGTTTCGATGTCACCCACGCGCGCAACGGCGAGGAGGCCCTGCGCGCCCTCGTCCCCGAGAGCGACGGCTTCGGCGTGGTCCTGCTCGACCTGGGCCTGCCCGACCAGGACGGCTACGAGGTCTGCGGCAAGATCCGCAAACGCACCGGCACCCCGGTGATCATGGTCACCGCCCGCTCCGACGTCCGCTCCCGCATACACGGGCTCAACCTGGGCGCCGACGACTACGTGGTGAAGCCGTACGACACCGGGGAACTGCTCGCCCGGATCCACGCCGTCAGCCGGCGCACCGCCCACGAGGAGCCCGCCCAGGCCGGCGACGACCTGCTGCACCTCGGCCCGGTGCGCATCGAACTGCCCACCCGCCAGGTCAGCGTGGACGGCTCGGTCGTCCAGCTCACCCGCAAGGAGTTCGACCTGCTGGCGCTGCTCGCCCAGCGGCCCGGTGTGGTCTTCCGGCGGGAGCAGATCATCAGCGAGGTCTGGCAGACCAGTTGGGAGGGCACCGGACGCACCCTTGAGGTGCATGTCGCCTCGCTGCGCGCCAAGCTGCGGCTGCCCGCGCTCATCGAGACCGTCCGCGGCGTCGGCTACCGGCTCGTCGCCCCGGCCGCCTAGCGGGGACCGCGTGCGCACACGGCTGCTGCCGCTGCTCATCGTCCTGATGGCGGCCGTACTCCTCGCCCTCGGTGTCCCGCTCGCCGTCAGCATGGCCGCGTCCGAGCAACAGCGGGTCGTGGTCGACCGGATCGACGACACGGCGCGCTTCGCCGCGCTCGCCCAGTTCGTCAGCGAGGGCCCCGGCGGCTCCCAGCGCACCGGCACGGACGAGCGCTGGGAGACGCTGCGCAGCGAACTCGACAGCTACTACGACGTCTACGGCATACGTGCCGGCGTCTTCTACCGCAACGGCTCCGCCATGGCCAACGCACCCGGCGACTGGTTCGTACCGTCCGCGGGGGAGGTGCGGGAGGCGTTCGACGAGGCGCTGCTCAGCCGGCGCAGCCACGACCCGCAGCAGGCGTGGCCCTGGCAGGACAGCCGACTGGTGGTCGCCTCACCGGTGATCCGGGACGGGGACGTGATCGCGGTCGTCGTCACCGACTCGCCCACCGGGCCGCTGCGCGAACGCATCCTGCACGGCTGGCTGCTCATCGGGGCCGGCGAGATCGCCGCCATGCTGCTCGCCGTCGGTGCGGCACTGCGGCTGACCGGCTGGGTGCTGCGGCCCGTACGGGTACTGGACGCCACCACCCACGACATCGCCACCGGACGGCTGAAGTCGCGCGTCGCGGCGGCCGGCGGACCCCCGGAACTCCGGCGCCTCGCCCACTCGTTCAACGAGATGGCGGATCACGTCGAGGACGTTCTCGAACAGCAGCGCGCGTTCGTCGCGGACGCCTCCCACCAGCTGCGCAATCCGCTGTCCGCGCTGCTGCTGCGCATCGAGCTGCTCGCACTCGAACTCCCGGAGGACAACGCGGAGATCGCTTCGGTGCGCACCGAGGGCAAGCGCCTCGCACACGTCCTGGACGACCTGCTCGATCTGGCGCTCGCCGAGCACGCCGAGGCCGATCTGAGCCTGACCGACATCGGCGCGCTCGCCGAGGACCGGCTGGCCGCCTGGACGCCGGCCGCCGAGGCCAAGGGGGTCCGGCTGACCGGCGACTGCCCGGCCACCACCGGCTGGGCCGACCCGATCACCCTGTCCAGCGCGCTGGACGCGGTGATCGACAACGCGGTCAAGTTCACCCCCGAGGGCGGCGCCGTGCAGGTCTCCGTCTCGTCCGGAGGGGACACCTCCAGGATCGTGGTCGCCGACACCGGTCCGGGCCTCACCGAGGAGGAACTCGCGCGCGTGGGCGACCGGTTCTGGCGCAGCGGCCGTCACCAGAACGTCAAGGGGTCCGGGCTCGGCCTGTCCATCACCCGCGCCCTCCTGGAGGCGGGTGGCGGCTCGATCGCCTACGGCCCCAACGAGCCGCGGGGACTGCGGGTGACGGTGTCGGTGCCGAGGTTCAGGGCTTGACCGAGCGGTAGTAGCGGCGGGCGCCCTCCTGGAGCGGGAGGGGGTCGGTGTAGATGGCGGTGCGCAGGTCGACCAGCTGGGCGGAGTGGACATGGGCGCCGATGCCGTCGCGGCTCTTGATCACGGTACGGGTCACCCATTCGGTGAGCCGGGGGTCCATGTCCGCGCGGGTCATCAGCAGGTTGGACACCGCGATCGTCGGGACCTGGACGCCGTGCTGGACGCCCGGATACGCCGACTCGGGCATGTTGGTGGCCCGGTAGTAGCGCGTGTCGTCGCCCTGTGCGTGCAGCTTGGTGACGAGGTCGGCGTCGATCGGGAGGAACCGGAAGGCGCCCTTCCTGGCGAGCGCGACCAGTCCTTTGGTGGGCAGGCCGCCCGACCAGAAGAACGCGTCGATCGCGCCCTGTTGCAGCCGGCCGGGCCCGGTGCCGATGCCGTCGGCGGAGGGAGTGATGTCCGTGCGCGGGTCGATGCCGGCGGCCCGCAGCACCCGGTCGGCTATCAGCTTCACGCCCGAGTCGGGCAGTCCGGTCGCCACCCGCTTGTGCCGCAGGTCGGCGATGCCGTGGATGTCCGAGTCGCTGCGCACGACGAGGTGCACGTAGTCGTCGTAGAGCCGGGCCACCCCGCGCAGGTTCCGGGCGCCGCTGCCGTGCCCGAGCTCGTACGTCTGCACCGCGTCGGCCGCCGCGATGGTGAAGTCGGCCTTCCCGGTCGCCACCCGCCGCACGTTCTCCTGGGAGCCCGCGCTGTTGAGGAGCTTCACCTTCAGACCGGGCATGTCCTTGGCCAGTTCGGCGCGCAGCCGCTCGCCGTACTCCTGGTAGACGCCCCTGGGGGTGCCGGTGCTGAAGACGATCGTGCCGCCCGGCGGCTTCTCGCCCAGCGGCAGCAGCCACCACAGCAGCAGACCGAGGACGACGGCACCGGCGGCCACGGCCGGCAGCGCCCGGCGTCTGCCGGCGCGCGCGAACAGCTTGGACATGCGGCGATCCTGCCAGCCGGGGTACGACGCTGACCAGGGCCGCGGCTGTGAGGTGGGCCGGGGGCGGGGGAGCGGGCGGGGGCCCTGTGGAGACGGCCGGAGGGCGGTCGGGCGGCGGGCGTTGTCGGTGGGGGCCGTTAAAGTCGACGCATGAGCACTTCGCCCGCCGATCTCGTCCGTGAGTTCCACCGCGCCTTCGGCCTGGACGCCCGCAGCACGCCCACCGAGGTCTCGCCCGAACTGGCCGCCCACCGCTGGGACATGCTCGCCGAGGAGGCCGCGGAGGTCGGCGAGGTCGCCGTCGAGGGCCCGTTGGACAAGCTGGCACACGAACTGGCCGACGTGGTGTACGTGGCGTACGGCACCGCCCTGGTCCACGGCATCGACCTGGACCAGGTGATCGCCGAGATCCACCGCGCCAACATGAGCAAGCTCGGCCCCGACGGACAGGTCAGTCGCCGCGCCGACGGCAAGGTCCTCAAGGGCGAGCACTACCGGGCACCGGACGTGTCGTCGGTCCTGCGCCGCCAGGGCTGGATACCGGCGGTGCGGGAGGACGCCGCGCCGACCGGCGCCCAGTAGCCCTCCGGGGAGGTCGCCGCCGGGGCTCAGGATCGCGGTCCGGTGCCGCCCAGGCGGGTCAACAGGCTTGCCAGGAGGGGGACTTCCTCCTCTCGCCAGGCCGGGGCGGTGAAGAGGTCCTCGGCGGTCTCCTCGGCCGTGGCCAGCATCTCCGCCAGGCGGTTCCGGCCCGTGCCGGTCAGCGAGGCGTAGGCCACCCGCGCGTCCCGCGCGTCCGGCTCCCTGGTCACCAGACCGATCCGCTCCAGGGGAGCCAGCGCGCGGGTGACCCCGGAGGCCGTCAGCCCCAGTGCCTCGGCGAGGTCGACGCGGCGCATCCGGCCGCCGGGTGCCTGGCCGAGCCGGAGCAGCAGGGTGAAGTCGGCGAGGCTCACCCCGTGCAGCCCGCCGAGCCGGGCGTCGAACCGCCGTACGAGCGCCGCCTGGGCCCGCACCAGACGCAGGGCGGCGTCCAGGGCGTCACTCATGGTCCGTGTTCATCCGGACAACAACTCCTTGCGAGTTCCTTGAGTAGTCAAGTTTAGGGCGTGGATGTGTGCGAAGGCGTCACGTGCCGGCCGACCGGGCCGCCCGGCGCCGGCGCTTGCCCAGCGGGGCCTGGGACAGGTCCTCGGCGGAGGAGCGGAGGTTCTTGAAGCCGTAGCCGCGCTCGGTCAGCCAGGCCGCGGCCGCCGTCTCGGCGCGCTCGGTCGCCTCCAGGATGTCCTCCTCTTCCTCCCCGGTGTCCGAGAAGCGGAAGACGAAGGCCGGCCGGGCGGCGATGTCGTAGGTCAGGCTGCCCTCGGGGGTGAAGGCGGCGTGCAGCACGTCGTGGGCGGCGGCGTCGGCGAGCAGCGCGGCCCGCTGGTCCTCGGTGAGGCCGTCGAAGACACCGCGCACGGTGACGCGGAAGGTCCGTGTGTTCATCCGGCGACCATAGGCATGCCGGGGCGCGGTTCTCCACCGGCTTTTCGCGACGGGGGCGACCTGCCTGGTCCGGAGGGACTGGGCGACCCGACGTAGGGCCCATTCCGTTTTCCCGCCACGGCCGGGGGCCGGCCACCTCGCCCGGCAAGCCCCTCGCCCCGTCCTCCGGCGGAAGGGCGCCCTGGCGAACGGGGCGGCGGAGCCGTCTCCGGGACCGCCTACCCTTGAGCCATGACCAGCAGCAGCGACCGGAGCCCCGCAGTGGACGTGCCCGCACCCAAGAGCTACGAGATCCGCACCTATGGGTGCCAGATGAACGTCCACGATTCCGAGCGATTGGCCGGACTGCTGGAAGAGGCCGGGTACGTGCGGGCGCCGGAGGACGCCGACGGTGACGCGGACGTCGTCGTCTTCAACACGTGCGCGGTGCGGGAGAACGCCGACAACCGGCTGTACGGCAACCTCGGACGGCTCGCGCCGCGCAAGGCATCCCGGCCCGGCATGCAGATCGCGGTCGGCGGCTGCCTCGCGCAGAAGGACCGCGACACGATCGTGCGCAAGGCGCCCTGGGTCGACGTCGTCTTCGGCACGCACAACATCGGCAAGCTGCCGGTGCTGCTGGAGCGCGCCCGCGTCCAGGAGGAGGCGCAGGTCGAGATCGCCGAGTCGCTGGAGGCGTTCCCCTCCACGCTGCCGACGCGGCGCGAGAGCGCGTACGCGGCCTGGGTGTCGATCTCCGTCGGCTGCAACAACACCTGCACCTTCTGCATCGTCCCCGCGCTGCGCGGCAAGGAGAAGGACCGGCGGCCCGGCGACATCCTCGCCGAGGTCGAGGCGCTGGTCGCCGAGGGCGTCTCGGAGATCACGCTGCTCGGCCAGAACGTCAACGCGTACGGCTCCGACATCGGCGACCGCGAGGCCTTCAGCAAGCTGCTGCGCGCCTGCGGCAAGATCGAGGGCCTGGAGCGGGTCCGCTTCACCTCCCCGCACCCGCGTGACTTCACCGACGACGTCATCGCCGCCATGGCCGAGACGCCGAACGTGATGCCCCAGCTGCACATGCCGCTCCAGTCCGGCTCGGACACCGTCCTCAAGGCGATGCGCCGCTCCTACCGGCAGGAGCGGTACCTCGGGATCATCGAGAAGGTCCGCGCCGCGATCCCGCACGCGGCGATCACCACCGACATCATCGTGGGCTTCCCCGGCGAGACCGAGGCGGACTTCGAGCAGACGCTGCACGTCGTGCGCGAGGCGCGGTTCGCGCAGGCCTTCACCTTCCAGTACTCCAAGCGGCCCGGCACCCCGGCCGCGACCATGGACGACCAGATCCCCAAGGAGGTCGTCCAGGCGCGGTACGAGCGGCTCGTCGCCCTCCAGGAGGAGATCTCCTGGGAGGAGAACAAGAAGCAGGTCGGCCGCACCCTGGAGCTGATGGTCGCGGAGGGCGAGGGCCGCAAGGACGGCGCCACGCACCGCCTGTCCGGCCGCGCCCCCGACAACCGGCTGGTCCACTTCACCAAGCCGGAGCAGGAGGTACGGCCCGGTGACGTGGTCACCGTCGAGGTGACGTACGCCGCCCCGCACCACCTTCTCGCCGAGGGCCCGGTCCTCGCCGTGCGCCGCACGCGCGCCGGCGACGCGTGGGAGAAGCGCACGGCCGCCGAGGCCGCCAAGCCGGCCGGCGTGATGCTGGGCCTGCCGAAGGTCGGCGTTCCGGCGCCCATGCCTGCGGTGTCGAGCGGGTGCGGCTGCGACTGAGGCGGCGCTCGACGGCCGCGGACGGGGTGACCAGCGGCTGCGCGGCCTGTCGGCTCCGGCCGCCGGCCGGAACCGGCGCGCGGGCTTTGAGACGCGGCTGACGCCGGGCGCGCGGGTGTGCGGCCCAGCCGGGCTGCCCCCACCCGCCGCTGCCGGGCTACCCTGCCGACCATGCTTGTCGCCGCCGCCGTCTGCCCCTGCCCCCCGCTGCTCGTGCCCGAGGTCGCCGCGGGCGCCGCACCCGAACTGGACACCGCGCGCGCGGCCTGCACGGACGCGCTGGGCGTGCTCGCGGCCGCGCGCCCGGACCTGCTGGTGGTCGTCGGACCCGCCGGGCCGGGCGAGGGCGGGCCGTACCCGCCGGGCGCGCCGGGTTCGTTCCGGGGCTACGGCGTCGCCCTGGACGTCCGCCTGGGGACCGGCCAGAACACCGCGGCGGCGCGCGAGCTGCCGTCCGCGCTGGCCGTCGGCGCCTGGCTGCTGGCGCGGACCGGCTGGGCGGACGCCCCCGTCGAGGGCCTCGGCGCCGAGGAGACGCTCACGCCGGCGCGGTGCGCCGAGACCGGCCGGGAACTCGCGGGCCGGGCCGACCGCGTGGCCCTCCTGGTCCTGGGCGACGGCAGCGCCTGCCGCACGGTCAAGGCTCCGGGCTACCTGGACGAACGCGCGGCACCCTACGACGCGGCAGCCGCCCGCGCCCTGGCCACGGCCGACCTCCCGGCCCTGCGCTCCCTGGACGCCGCCCTCGCCCGCACCCTGAAGTCCTCCGGCCGCGCCCCCTGGCAGATCCTGGCCGGCGCCGCCGAGGGCATGGGCCTCGACGGCAGCCTGCTGTACGAGGACGCGCCGTACGGCGTCGGCTACCTGGTCGCGACCTGGTCCTGACGGAACCGGCCCGACCGGCCCGCCTGGCTCACGAGGCCGGCGGCGGCCCCTGCGGCGGCGCAGGAGGGTTCGGCTGGGCGCCCGGTGTGCCTTCCGGGTGCTCGTCCATGTGCGCCAGGCGGTCCATGGCGTCCTTCGCCTTGCCCGTGCCCGCCTGGATCTTGTCGCTGTACTTGTGCTTGGTCCGCTCGTCCACGGCCTTGGCGGCCTTGTCGAGGCCCTGCTGCACCTTGTCGCCGTGCTGGCGCGCGAGGTCGGACACCTTGTCCTTGGCCGGGCCGAGCCTGGCCTTCATGTTGTCGAACAGGCCCATGATCAACCTTCCCTCGCGAAACGGCCGTCCGCGGACACCCTGCCCGGCAGCCGTGAAATCACGCCCATATCCACTCCATACGGTACTCGCGCGGGGACGTTCCCGCGTCACGCGGTGCGTACGACCGGGCCGCCGAGGGTCACCGCCGCGGACGGCCCGCACATGGCAGCTCACCTCGGGCAACGACCCGGTGACCGGCTCCGTCACGCAACTCGTTCGAGACCCCGCCGCGAGGTTTGCGAGACTGGTGCGGTGAGCAGCGCATCCCCCGCCCCCCGCGTCATCGCCGTCGTCGGACCCACCGCGGCCGGAAAGTCCGATCTCGGCGTCTTCCTGGCCCAGCAACTCGGCGGCGAGGTCGTCAACGCCGACTCGATGCAGCTCTACCGGGGGATGGACATCGGCACCGCCAAGCTGACGCCCGAGGAGCGCGGCGGCGTACCGCACCACCTCCTGGACGTCTGGGACGTCACGGTCACCGCCTCGGTCGCCGAGTACCAGAAGCTGGCCCGCGGCCACATCGACGCGCTGCTTGCCGAGGGCCGCTGGCCGATCCTCGTCGGCGGCTCCGGGCTGTACGTCCGCGGCGCCGTCGACAACCTGGAGTTCCCCGGCACCGACCCCGAGGTCCGCGCCCGCCTGGAGGAGGAACTGGCGCTGCGCGGCTCCGGCGCCCTGCACGCCCGCCTGGCCGCCGCCGACCCCGAGGCCGCCCGCGCGATCCTGCCCGGCAACGGCCGCCGTATCGTCCGCGCCCTGGAAGTGATCGAGATCACCGGCCAGCCCTTCACCGCCAATCTCCCCGGCCACGACTCGGTCTACGACACCGTCCAGATCGGCGTCGACGTGGCCCGTCCGGAGCTGGACGAGCGGATCGCCCGGCGGGTCGACCGGATGTGGGAGGCCGGACTCGTGGACGAGGTGCGCGCGCTGGAGGCGCAGGGGTTGCGCGAGGGGCGCACGGCGTCGCGCGCGCTGGGATACCAGCAGGTACTCGCCGCGCTCGCCGGGGAATGCACCGAAGCGGAGGCGCGAGCGGAGACCGTGCGCGCCACCAAGCGCTTCGCACGCCGGCAGGATTCCTGGTTCCGCCGCGACCCGCGTGTGCACTGGCTGAGCGGCGCCGAAGCCGACCGCGGGGAACTTCCGCGGCAGGCCCTGACGTTGGTCGAACGACCGGTCACAGCCTGATCACGTGATGGCATCGGGATGCGCCGCCGGTCATCGGCGCCTTCGGTGCCGTGCCATCATCGTGCTTCGATCGACCAAGTGGAGTCCTAGTTGGGAGGGCGCGTGGCGATGGAGGCCGGCCCTCGCGACACCGCATCAGGTGCGGAGCACGTCACCACCGGGGGTGACCGACCGGACCGGGACGAGAGTCCGCGGGAGGACCTTCGAGAGGGCCTCCGGGACGATCTCCGGGACGACTTCCAGGCAGTGGGCGAGCACGGCCCGGCCGCGGACGCGCATCCCCTCGCCGAGGCCGAAGCCGAGGACCGGCTCGCCGACGACGGGCCCGACGAGGGCGCGGACGGCGTGACCGCCGACGGCCCGGCGCCCGAGGAGATGTACAGCAGCGGCCCCGAGGTCGAGGTCGAGCTGCGCCCGCAGCGCCGGCTGCGTATCTGGCAGCTCGCGCCCATCGTGGGACTGTCCGCCGTCGGCTCCCTGATGTTCGCCTTCCCGCTCGCCTTCGACGGCGACAGCGGCGCGGTCATCGCGATGCTCGGCCTGCTGATCTGCTGCTGCGCCGCCGGCTGGGGCATGATGGCCGCCCGCCGCGTGGGCTACACCTGGCCCGGCCTGCCCCCGCGCGGCTCCGGCCGCCGCCCCGACTGGCGCGTCGTCCTCGGTTACGCCCTGCTGGTCGCCGTGGTGGCCGTGCTCGCCGTGTGGCGGGTCGCCCGCCTGCGCTGACCGCGCGCCCGGCCGGCGGTCGCCCGCCCGCCGCCGACGCCGGGCCGGCCACGGCCGCCGCGGGACCGCTGTCGTACCCACCCCGTACGATCGAGGAATGAGCACGCGGATCGCCTTCCTCAAGGGGCACGGTACGGAGAACGACTTCGTGATCGTCCCGGACCCCGACAACGCCATCGAGCTGTCCCCGGCCGCCGTGGCCGCCCTGTGCGACCGCCGGGCCGGCATCGGCGGCGACGGCGTGCTGCACGTGGTGCGCTCCGCCGCGCACCCGGAGGCGCGGGGGATGGCCGGCGAGGCCGAGTGGTTCATGGACTACCGCAACAGCGACGGCTCGATCGCGGAGATGTGCGGCAACGGCGTCCGCGTCTTCGCCCGCTACCTCCAGCACGCCGGGCATGTCGCCGAGGGCGATCTGGCCGTCGCCACGCGCGGCGGCGTCAAGAGCGTGCACCTCGCCAAGGACGGGGACGTGACCGTCGGCATGGGCAGCGCCCGCCTCCCCGGAGGTGACGTCACGGTGCGCGTCGGCGAGCGCGGCTGGCCCGCGCGGAACGTCAACATGGGCAACCCGCACGCGGTCGCCTTCGTCGCCGATCTCGCGGAGGCCGGAGACCTGTACACCCCGCCGCCGGTCACCCCCGAGAGCGCCTACCCGGACGGCGTCAACGTGGAGTTCGTCGTGGACCGCGGCCCCCGCCATGTCGCCATGCGGGTGCACGAGCGCGGCTCCGGCGAGACCCGCTCCTGCGGCACCGGTGCCTGTGCCGTCGCCGTGGCCGCCGCCCGCCGTGACGGCGCCGACCCGGCCGTCACCGGCACCCCGGCGACGTACACCGTGGACCTGCCCGGCGGCCGCCTGGTCATCACCGAACGGCCGGACGGGCAGATCGAGATGACCGGACCCGCGGTGATCGTCGCCGAGGGCGAGATCGACGCCGAGTGGCTGGAAAACGCGCTTCTCTGACCTCCTGGAACCACCCTTGCGACGGCCCTGGACGGCCCGGAGCAGCGGTTCCCGGTACCGGGCCCGGATCGAAACCACGGGCGACGGCAGGGCAGGTGGCGCAAAACTTAAACCTCCTTTTCGTCGCTCGAATGGGTGATCCGTTTCACGCTCGGCGAGAGGCGGTCTGTCGCACGTGGTGGGCTCGATAGCATCAAGCACCGGCACGGACGGGGGAGCGTCGGCGCCCTGCGCCGCGCATGCCCTGGGGATCCGTCCGCCGGTCCACGAGCCGGAGGTGCCCATGAGTGCGGAGGCCACGAACCCTTCGACCCCGGTCCCGGTGGTGCCCACGGCCGCGAAGGCCGCCGCGGCGCCCGCGACGGTGCGCCGGAAGTCCCGGCCCCGGATCGACCTGCGCCGGCTCGGCCGGGCCGCGCTGCTCGGGCCCGCCGCCCGGCACAGACTGCCCGACGCGATCGGCCATGTGGTGGAGGCGCACCGCGCCCACCATCCCGACGCCGACCTCGAGCCCCTGCACCGCGCCTACGTGCTGGCCGAGACCTCGCACCGCGGCCAGATGCGCAAGAGCGGCGAGCCGTACATCACCCACCCCCTCGCGGTGACCCTCATCCTCGCCGAACTCGGCGCCGAGACCACGACGTTGACGGCCTCCCTGCTGCACGACACCGTCGAGGACACCGAGGTGACGCTGGATCAGGTGGGCGAGGAGTTCGGCGAGGAGGTCCGCTACCTGGTCGACGGCGTCACCAAGCTGGAGAAGGTCGACTACGGCGCCGCTGCCGAACCCGAGACCTTCCGCAAGATGCTCGTCGCCACCGGCAGCGACGTGCGCGTGATGTCGATCAAACTCGCCGACCGGCTGCACAACATGCGCACCCTCGGCGTGATGCGCCCCGAGAAACAGGCGCGGATCGCGGGCGTCACCCGCGACGTCCTCATCCCACTCGCCGAACGCCTCGGCGTCCAGGCCCTGAAGACCGAACTGGAGGACCTGGTCTTCGCCATCCTCCACCCCGAGGAGTACGAGCACACCAGGGAACTCATCGCGCGGAACGCCGCCCGCACCGACGACCCCCTCGCCGCGGTCGCCGACGAGATGCGGGCGGTGCTGCGCGAGGCCGGCATCGCCGCCGAAGTCCTCATCCGCCCGCGCCACTTCGTCTCCGTGCACCGGGTGGCCCGCAAACGCGGGCAGCTGCGCGGCACCGACTTCGGCCGGCTGCTGGTGCTGGTCGGCGAGGACGCCGACTGCTACGGCGTGCTCGGCGAGCTGCACACCTGTATGACACCGGTGGTCTCGGAGTTCAAGGACTTCATCGCCGTACCGAAGTTCAACCTGTACCAGTCGCTGCACACGGCCGTGGCCCGCCCCGACGGACAGGTCGTCGAAGTTCTCATCCGCACCCACCAGATGCACAAGGTCGCCGAAGCCGGCGTCGTCGCGCTCGGCAACCCCTACGCCTCCGGCACGGACGCCGCCACCGACGACCCCGCCGACGGCGAGCGTGCCGACCCCACCCGGCCCGGCTGGCTCTCCCGCCTCCTGGAATGGCAGCAGGCCGCGCCCGACCCCGACACCTTCTGGTCCACCCTGCGCGAGGACCTCGCCCAGGACCGCGAGATCACCGTCTTCCGCCCGGACGGCGGCACCCTGGGCCTGCCCGAGGGCGCCAGTTGCGTGGACGCCGCCTACGGGCAGTACGGCGAGGACGCGCACGCCTGCATCGGCGCCCGCGTCAACGGCCGCCTGGCAAGGCTGAGCACGGTCCTGAAGGACGGCGACACCGTCGAACTCCTGATGGGCCAGGACCCCGCCTCGGAGCCGTCCCGCGAGTGGCTGGAGCACGCCCACACCCCGGCCGCCCGCATCGCCATCCAGCGCTGGCTGGCCACCCACCCCGGCGGCGGCGCCCCCGCCGAGGAGTCGGCCGGCTACCGCGCCGACGCCGACTTCCCCGAACGGCACGCCTACGAGTCCGGCCCCGCGGGACGCACGCAGGGCGCCGACGTCCGCACCGACCGCCCCGGCGCCGCCGTACGCCTCGCCGGCTGCTGTACGCCCGTGCCGCCCGACGAGATCACCGGCTTCCCGGTACGCGGGGGAGTGGTGACCGTGCACCGCGTGGAGTGCGCGGCGGTGGCGCACATGAAGAACAAGGGGCGCACGGAGATCGGAGTGCGCTGGGGGGAGAGCACCGCGTGCCGGGTCACCCTGGTCGCCGAATCGTTCGGCCGCCGGGGTCTGCTCGCCGACCTCACCGAGGCCATCGCGCTGGCGGGCGGCGACATCGTCTCCGCCACGGTGGAACCGCCGAGCGAGCAGCGGGTGCGGCACACCTACACCCTCCAGCTCCCCGACGCCGCGGGCCTGCCGGCCCTCATGCGCGCCATGCGGGACGTTCCGGGCGTGTACGACGTGAGCCGCACCCGGCACCAGACCCCGGCCCCGCGGACGCCGTAGCGGGCGTCCCGCCCACGCGGGGCACGCCCGGCGTTCGGTCGGCCCGCTCACGCGGGGCAATCCGTTCGGGTGGGACGGGCGCGCGTCGCCGCCGTCCGGCGCGCGGGCGCTGGTAGCCGTGGTCCATGCTGCTCAACCCCCGCCACCGCGCCACCCCCGGCTCCGCCTCCCAGCACCGGGCCACCCCGGCCCCTGTCTCCCGGCGGCGCCCGGCCGCCCGCCGCCGCAAGGGCGCCCTGATCGCCTCCGCCGCCTCCCTCTGCTCGCTGTGCCTGCTCGGCGCGGCCGCGCCGCCCGTGCCGCTCGGCATCGGTGACCGGCTGTACCCGACGCTGGGCAACCCCGGCTACGACGTCGCGTCGTACAACCTGGACCTCACCTACCCCGGCAGCGACGACAAGCCGCTCCAGGCCGTCACCACCATCGACGCCTGGGTCACCGCCGACCTGGACCGCGTCAACCTCGACTTCGCGCGCGGCACCGTCCGCTCCGTCGAGGTCGACGGGGTGCCCGCGGACTTCGCCAGCGCCGGGGAGGACCTGGTCGTCACCCCCGGCCACCCGCTGCGCCGGGGCGACTGGGTCCGGATCACCGTGCGGCACACCAGCGACCCCCGGCCCACCGGGGACCAGAAGGGCGACGGCGGCTGGGTGCCCACCACCGACGGCCTCGTCATGGCGAACCAGGCCGACGCCGCCCACCTGGTCTTCCCGTGCAACGACCACCCGTCCGACAAGGCGATGTTCACCTTCCGGGTCACCGCGCCCAACGCCTACACCGTGGTCGCCAACGGCCTGCCCACCGGGTCCAGGCGCACCGGCTCCAGCACCACCTGGACCTACCGCACCGAGCACCCCATGGCCACCGAGCTGGCCCAGGTGTCCATCGGCCGCTCCGCCGTGCCGCGCCGCGAGGGCCCCCACGGACTGCCGCTGCGGGACGTGGTGCCCAGCGCCGACCGCAAGACCCTCGAACCCTGGCTCGCCAAGACGCCCGACCAGATCGCCTGGATGGAGCGCAAGGTCGGCACGTACCCGTTCGAGACGTACGGCGTGATCATGGCGAACGCCACCACCGGGTTCGAACTGGAGACGCAGACCCTCTCCCTCTTCGAGAAGAAGCTGTTCACCGAGCCCGGCTACCCCAAGTGGTACGTCGAGTCCGTCATGGTGCACGAGCTCTCCCACCAGTGGTTCGGCGACAGCGTCAGCCCCGCCACCTGGTCGGACGTGTGGCTGAACGAGGGGCACGCGACCTGGTACGAGGCCCTGTACGCGGAGGAGAAGGGCCACCAGCCCATGATCGACCGGATGAAGGCCGCCTACGGCGCCTCCGACGGCTGGCGCGCCTCCGGCGGACCGCCCGCCCGGCCCAAGCTGCCCGAGCCCGGCCAGAAGATCAGCATCTTCCGGCCCAGCGTCTACGACGGCGCGGCCCTCGCCCTCTACGCCCTGCGGCAGGAGATCGGCCGCCCCGCCTTCGAGCGCCTGGAACGGCTCTGGGTCCGCGACCACCGTGACGCCAACGCCTCCACCGACGACTACATCAAGCTGGCCTCCCAGGTCGCCGGCCGCGACCTCACCGGCTTCCTGCACGACTGGCTGTACGGCGAGAAGACCCCGCCGATGCCGGGCCACCCCGACTGGAAGCCGGCCGACCCGCCCACCAAGTCCGCGAAGGCCACCAAGCGCCCCGCCCGCCGGTGAGCCCGTGCCGGGCCCGGCACGCACAAGGGTGACGGCTGCCGCTCCGGGCCGCGATAACCCGGTGACGCGGTGCGGCGGCTCGTGCGACCATCTTCGGGTCGGCACCGCGCGGGACACGGGAATCTACCGGGGTACCCGAGCGTTGACCAAGACGAGCGGCCCGGCCGGGTCGCCGTACCGACGCCCTCACGGCACTCCCATCGACGTAAGGATCCAATGACCTCCTCTTCTTCCCCTTCCCAGGACGCCAAGCGCACGGCGCACGCCTACCCCGAGAATCTTCGGGCCGATGCCCTGATGGAAGAGGACGTCGCCTGGAGCTACGAGATCGACGGAGAGCGGGACGGCGACCAGTTCGACCGCTCCGAGCGCGCGGCGCTGCGCCGCGTGGCGGGTCTGTCCACCGAGCTGGAGGACGTCACCGAGGTCGAGTACCGCCAGCTCCGCCTGGAGCGGGTCGTGCTCGTCGGCGTGTGGACCACCGGCACCGCGCAGGACGCGGACAACTCCCTCGCGGAGCTGGCCGCCCTCGCGGAGACCGCGGGCGCCCTCGTGCTCGACGGCGTCATCCAGCGCCGCGACAAGCCCGACGCGGCCACCTACATCGGCTCCGGCAAGGCCCTGGAGCTGCGTGACATCGTCCTCGAATCGGGCGCGGACACCGTGATCTGCGACGGTGAGCTCAGCCCCGGCCAGCTGATCCAGCTGGAGGACGTGGTCAAGGTCAAGGTCATCGACCGCACCGCCCTGATCCTGGACATCTTCGCCCAGCACGCCAAGTCCCGCGAGGGCAAGGCGCAGGTCGCGCTCGCCCAGATGCAGTACATGCTGCCGAGGCTGCGCGGCTGGGGCCAGTCGCTGTCCCGGCAGATGGGTGGCGGTCGCGGCGGCCTCGCCACGCGTGGCCCCGGTGAGACCAAGATCGAGACGGACCGGCGCCGGATCCGCGAGAAGATGGCGAAGATGCGCCGGGAGATCGCGGACATGAAGACCGGCCGCGAGATCAAGCGCCAGGAGCGCCGCCGCAACAAGGTGCCCTCCGTCGCCATCGCCGGTTACACCAACGCCGGCAAGTCCTCGCTGCTCAACCGGCTCACCGGCGCCGGCGTCCTGGTCGAGAACGCGCTGTTCGCGACCCTGGACCCGACCGTACGCCGCGCGGAGACCCCGAGCGGCCGCCTGTACACCCTGGCGGACACCGTCGGCTTCGTCCGGCACCTGCCCCACCACCTGGTCGAGGCGTTCCGCTCCACCATGGAGGAGGTCGGCGACTCCGACCTGATCCTGCATGTGGTGGACGGCTCGCACCCGACCCCCGAGGAGCAGCTCGCCGCCGTGCGCGAGGTCATCCGGGACGTCGGCGCCACCGGCGTGCCCGAGATCGTCGTGATCAACAAGGCGGACGCGGCCGACCCGCTGGTCCTCCAGCGGCTGCTGCGCGTCGAGAAGCGCTCCATCGCGGTCTCGGCCCGCACCGGCCAGGGCATCGACGAGCTGCTCGCGCTCATCGACGCGGAGCTGCCGCGCCCCGAGGTCGAGGTCGAGGCGCTGGTGCCGTACACCCACGGCAAGCTGGTCGCGCGCGCCCACACCGAGGGCGAGGTGATCTCCGAGGAGCACACCGCGGAGGGCACCCTGCTCAAGGTCCGGGTGCACGAGGAACTGGCGGCGGACCTCGCGCCGTACACACCGGTCTCCGCGGCCTGACCCACGGCAGCACGAAGGCCCGCCACCCCCTCGGGGGCGGCGGGCCTTCGTCGTACGGTCATACACGCGGTTGGACTACCGCCCGGCGAACTTGTCGCTGACCGACTTGTACACGCCCTTGGCCACATCGCCGAAGCGGGGACCCGCCAGCCAGCCGGACGTCACCGGGCCGATCGAGGTGTTGGACACCAGCACCGGCTTGCCGTCCGGGCCGGTCTCCACCCAGCCGCCGCCGGAGGCGCCACCGGTCATGGTGCAGCCGATCCGGTACATCGTCGGGGCGGCCTGGTTCATCGACAGCCGGCCCGGCTTGTCCTCGCACTGGTACAGCAGCTGGCCGTCGTACGGCGGCGCCGCCGGGTAACCCGAGGCCGTCATGTGCGCCACCTCCGGCACGGCCGGCGCGTTGAAGTCCACCGGCAGCGCCCCGCCGACCGTCTCCTCCAGCGACTTGCCGCCGTTGCCCTGCTCCGGCGTCACATGGATGACCGCGAAGTCGTACGGCGCCCCGTCGCCGCCGGTCTCGCCGCCCTTGTCGATCCACTGCTGGGAGGTCTGCGCCGCGTCCGCCCACCAGACGCCGTACGGCGCGATCTGCTCGCGGGTGGCGTGCTGGAGCCGGCCGACCGACCACGCCGCGTTGTTGTACGACGGCACGAAGGCGAGGTTGCGGTACCAGCCGCCGCTCTTGCCGGCGTGCACGCAGTGGCCCGCCGTCCACACCAGGTTGGACTTGCCGGGGTGCGCCGGGTCCTCCACGACCGTGCCCGAGCAGACCATGTGGCCCTCGGGGGAGTCGAAGAACACCTTGCCCGAGGTGGCCGCGCCGGCGTGGTACGGCGCCGCGACCTGCCGCGCGGTCACCGGCTGCGGCGTCGGGTCGGTCACGCCCTGGTCACCGGAGATGTCGTTGGCGTCGACGCCCTTGTCCGGGTCGCCCGCGTGCCGCATCCGGTTCGGGTCCCACAGGCCCTTGATGACCGGGTTGATGAAGTCGTTGGCCTCCCGCAGCCAGTCCTTGCGGTTCCAGTCCTTCCAGGCGCCGTTCTTCCACTTGTCGATGTCGATCCCGTGCTCCCTGAGCTTGCGGCGCACGTCGTCCGGGATCTTGATCTTTCCGTCGCCGGTGCCGGCCGCGGCGGCGGAGGCGGACGGATTGCCGTCGGCCTGGTCGTCGCCGCCGCAGGCGGTGGCGGTCAGCGCCAGCGCCGAGGCGAGGGCGACCGCCGCCAGCGAGGTCGAGGCGCGGCGGGTGCGGCCGCCCCTTTCCCGCCGGGTGGTGGACGACGGCCGTATGGATCGCATGCTCGTGACTCCCCGTGTGATGACGGAACTTCGGCGCCGGCCAGGGCATCGGCGCTCTCCACGCGGAGAGTTCAGGCCGGTGCCATGACCATGCGGAACGGCATCACACCCTATGCGTTCGGCGGCCGGCGCTTTTGCCGGAACGGCAACGGTTTCGCTACGAGCGGCGCGTGGGCTCGCGTATCGGTCCGGGGCAGGCCGTGACTCCGGGGCGGGGTCGGCGGTTGTAGGCGGTGGGGGGCCCGCTGTCTGTCCTTGGCCCCGTGGATCAACTCGCCTGACTACAGCGGGAGGACAGCCAGCCGTGGCCGTGACCGAGTCGTTGGCGGAAGAGACGCAGGTGCCGGCGGGTGCCGTGCACGAGGGGATTCTGCGGCGCCAGTCGGCGCGCGAGTCCGCGGCGCGCACCTACGCGCGGGCCCTGCCCATCGTGCCCGTGCGGGCGCGCGGGCTGACCATCGAGGGCGCGGACGGCCGCCGCTACCTGGACTGCCTCTCCGGCGCGGGCACGCTCGCGCTCGGCCACAACCATCCGGTGGTCCTGGCCGCCGTGCGCCAAGTCCTCGACTCCGGCGCCCCCTTGTCGGTCCTCGACCTCGCGACCCCGGTCAAGGACGCGTTCATCACCGAGCTGTTCCGCACCCTCCCGGCGGGTCTCGCCGGGCGGGCGCGGGTGCAGTTCTGCGGGCCGGCCGGGACGGACGCGGTCGAGGCCGCGCTCAAACTGGTGCGGGCCGCGACCGGCCGCACCGGCATCCTCGCCTTCACCGGCGCGTACCACGGCATGACCGAGGGCGCGCTGGCCGTCTCCGGGGGCACGCCCGAGGTCCGTGCCGTCCGGCTGCCCTACCCGCAGGACTACCGCTGCCCCTTCGGCGTCGGCGGCCCCTACGGCGCCGAACTCGCCGCGCGCTGGACCGAGTCGCTCCTCGACGACCCCAAGTCCGGGGTGCCGCTGCCCGCCGGGATGATCCTCGAACCGGTGCAGGGCGAGGGCGGGGTGCACCCGGCCCCGGACGACTGGCTGCGCCGGATGCGCCGCGTCACCGCCGATCGCGGCATCCCGCTGATCGCCGACGAGGTGCAGACCGGCGTCGGCCGCACCGGGGCCTTCTGGGCGGTCGACCACAGCGGCATCACCCCCGATGTCATGGTCCTCTCCAAGGCCATCGGCGGCAGCCTCCCGCTGGCCGTCATCGTCTACCGCGAGGACCTCGACGTCTGGCAACCGGGCGCTCACGCGGGCACCTTCCGCGGCAACCAGCTCGCGATGGCGGCGGGCACGGCGACGCTCGCGTACGTCCGGGAGAACGGCCTGGCGGAGCGCGCGGACCGGCTGGGGGCGCGGATCATGGAACAGCTGCGGTCCGATCTCGGGGGGTTGGCGTGCGTGGGGGAGGTCCGGGGGCGGGGGCTGATGATCGGGGTGGAACTGGTCGAGCCGGAGGGCGCGGCGGCGGGGCGCGCCGAGAGCGTCGGTGATGGCGGTGGTGCCGCGCCCACCGACGGGAGACCGGGTGCCGGGTCTGTCGGCGGGGGATGTGATCGCTACGACTCCGGTGCCGCGCATTCCGGTGGTGCGCCCGGCGCCCACGGCTCCGGTGCCCCGTCCTTCCCCGCCGAAGCCGCCCGTGCGCCCCAGCCCCGGCCCGCCGCTCCCGGACTCGCCGCCGCCGTCCAGCGCGAGTGCCTGCGGCGGGGGCTCATCGTGGAGCTCGGCGGGCGGCACTCCTCGGTGGTCCGGCTGCTGCCGCCGCTGACGATCAGCGACGAGCAGACGACCGCCGTACTGGACCGGCTGACCGACGCGGTGGCGGCCGTGGCCCGCGAGGCCGCGGCACACGGCCCGGCGCACCGCGCCGACTGATCACGCTGTCAGGCACACCCCGCTGCCCCCGTCGTGTCCCGGGGCCGCCCACCCCGGCCCCGTCGACACCCCCGCGCCCGACCCGTCACGCCCCGAGGAGCCGTCTTGACCGCCAACCCCGCCCCCGACGGCCGTTCCGGTGCCCCCGATGAACCGGGAGCCGCCGGGACGGGCGCGCCGTACGCCGAGGCGGTTCCGCAGCAGCGCCGGCGGACCGTGGACCCGACCCGGCCCGCCGAGCCCGGCGCGGAGGCGCTGGACCACCCCGACGCCTCCGCCGCGGCGCAGGCCGCCGCCGTGGAGAACCTGCTGCGCTGCTGGGTGCGGGAGACCGGCCTGCCCGCCCCGGCCGCCGGCACCCTGCGCATCGTGCTGCCCGCCACCGGCACCTGCCTGCTCGTCCCGGTCCGCTACTGGTCCCCGACCGGCTGGCACCGCTTCGGACCGCCCCGGTTCGCCGACGCGCCCGCGACCGCCCGGCCCGTCGACGCCGTCACCCTCGCGGCGCTGCTCACCAGGGAGAGCGCGGGCGGCGACGACGGCGACCTCGTGGCACGGGTCGCCGACTCCCTGCGCCGCACCGCCGTCTTCGTCCGCCACCGGCGCGCCCACCCCGCCGACGGCCCCGACCTCTTCCTCGGCGCCGAACAGGCCCTCCTCCTCGGCCACCCCCTGCACCCGACCCCCAAGAGCCGCGAGGGCCTGGCCGAGGCCGAAGCCGCCCTCTATTCGCCGGAGTTGCGCGGCTCCTTCGCGCTGCACTGGCTGGCCGTGGCCCCCACCGTGCTCGCCACCGAGTCGGCCTGGACCGAGCGCGGCCGTCCGGTCCCCGCCGACCACCTCATCCGGCATCTGTCCGGCACCGCCCTGCCCCTGCCCGACGGCTACACCGCCCTCCCGCTGCACCCCTGGCAGGCCCGCGAGGTACGGCACCGCGCCCCCGTCGCCGCACTGCTCGACGCGGGCCTGCTCAGGGACCTCGGCGCACACGGCCCCGCCTGGCACCCCACCTCCTCCGTGCGCACCGTCTACCGCTCCGGCGCCCCCGCGATGCTCAAGCTGTCGCTGGGCCTGCGCATCACCAACTCCCGCCGGGAGAACCTGCGCAAGGAACTGCGGCGCGGCGTCGAGGTGCACCGGCTGCTGCGCGCGGGCCTGTCCAGGCAGTGGAGCGCCGCCCACCCCGGCTTCGACATCGTGCGCGACCCGGCGTGGCTCGCCGTGGACGATCCGGCCGGGCGGCCGGTGCCCGGCCTCGACGTGATGATCCGGCAGAACCCCTTCACCCCGGCCGACGACGCCTGCTGCCTCGCCGGACTCGTCTCGCCCCGGCCATGGACGGGAACCACCACCGGTACGAAGACCGCCCCCGATACCGCCACCGTCCCGCCCATGCGCTCCCGGCTCGCCCTGCTCGTCGCCCGGCTCGCCGCCCGCACCGGCCGTCCCGTCGCCGCCGTCGCCACGGAGTGGTTCCTGCGCTACCTGGAGCAGGTCGTCCGCCCCGTTCTCTGGCTGGACGCCGAGGCCGGCATCGCCCTCGAAGCGCACCAGCAGAACACCCTCGTCCTGCTCGACTCCGACGGCTGGCCCGGAGGCGGCCGCTACCGCGACAACCAGGGCTACTACTTCCGCGCCTCCCGCCGCGCCGAACTCGACGCCCGGCTGCCCGGCATCGGTGAGCACAGCGACACCTTCGTCTCCGACGAGGTCACCGACGAACGCTTCGCCTACTACCTCGCCGTCAACAACGTGTTCGGCCTGATCGGCGCCTTCGGCTCCCAGCGCCTCGCCGACGAACGGCTGCTGCTCGCCGCGTTCCGCCGCTTCCTCACCGGCCTCGCCACCGGCCCCGCGGCCCTGCGCACCCCCCTGCCCGCCCGGCTCCTCGACTCGCCCGTCCTGCGCTGCAAGGCCAACCTGCTGACCCGGCTGCACGGTCTCGACGAACTCGTCGGCCCGGTCGACACCCAGTCCGTGTACGTCACCATCGCCAACCCCCTCCATCCGTAAGGCCCTCGGGCAGTGCAGAGAGGAACCCGCCGTGCCGCCCACCGACGTGCGCACCGCCCCCACCGAGTTCCTGGACCTCTTCGGCGACGGGACGACCGGTGATCTCCTGGAGGGAACCGCCGACGACCTTCTCGACGGCCTCCACACTCCCTGGGGACCGGTCCGGACCCCCGTCGGCACCTTCCAGTTGATCCCTGTCCGCCTCGACCGGGACCTCCCGCTCGTGCACGCCTGGATGAACGACCCCGCCGTCGCCGAGTTCTGGGAACTGGCCGGGCCCCGCCACCGCACCGCGGACCACCTACGGGCCCAACTCGACGGCGACGGACGGAGCGTGCCCTGCCTCGGCGTGCTGGACGGCACCCCGATGAGCTACTGGGAGATCTACCGCGCGGACCTCGACCCGCTGGCCCTGCACTGCCCGGTCCTGCCCCACGACACCGGCATCCACCTGCTGCTCGGCGCCGCGGGGGACCGGGGCAGGGGGCTCGGCTCCGCGCTGCTGCGGGCCGTGGCCGACCTGATCCTCGACCGGCGCCCCGCCTGCGCCCGCGTCGTGGCCGAACCCGATCACCGCAACACCCCCTCGCTCGCCGCGTTCCTCGGCGCCGGATTCCGGTACGCCGCCGAGGTCGACCTGCCGGACAAGCGGGCCGCGCTCATGATCCGGGACCGGGTGCTGCGCGATGTGCTGTAGCGCCGAGTGAGCGGGGTGTCACGATGGGTGTGAACGGCCTCCGATTGTCGGTGCCGGGCCGTAGGGTGGTCGGGCTATGACGAAGCCCTCCCTCCCCGAACTCCTGCACGCCGCCGTCGCCGCGGTCGGCGGCACGGAGCGCCCCGGCCAGGTGACCATGGCCGAAGCGGTCGCCGAGGCGATCGACGACGGATCCCATCTGCTGGTCCAGGCCGGCACCGGCACCGGAAAGTCGCTCGGCTATCTCGTGCCCGCGCTCGCGCACGGGGAGAGAGTGGTCGTGGCGACGGCCACCCTCGCCCTCCAGCGCCAGCTCGTGGAGCGCGACCTGCCGCGCACGGTCGACGCGCTGCACCCGCTGCTGCGCCGCCGTCCCGAGTTCGCGATGCTCAAGGGCCGCTCCAACTACCTGTGCCTGCACCGGCTGCACGAGGGCATGCCCCAGGACGAGGAGGACGGCCTCTTCGACCAGTTCGAGGCCGCCGCGCCCACCAGCAAGCTGGGCCAGGACCTGCTGCGGCTGCGGGACTGGTCGGACGAGACGGAGACCGGTGACCGGGACGACCTCACCCCCGGCGTCTCGGACCGCGCCTGGGCGCAGGTCTCGGTCTCCTCGCGGGAGTGCCTGGGCGCCACCAAGTGCGCGTACGGCGCCGAATGCTTCGCGGAGGCGGCCCGCGAGCGCGCCAAGCTCGCCGAGGTCGTCGTCACCAACCACGCGCTGCTGGCCATCGACGCCATCGAGGGCGCCCCGGTGCTGCCGCAGCACGAGGTGCTGATCGTGGACGAGGCCCATGAACTCGTCTCCCGTGTCACCGGCGTCGCCACCGGGGAGCTGACCCCCGGCCAGGTCAACCGCGCCGTGCGCCGCGCCGCGAAACTCGTCAACGAGAAAGCGGCCGACCAGCTCCAGACCGCCGCCGAGGGCTTCGAGCGACTGATGGAGCTGGCCCTGCCGGGCCGCCTGGAGGAGATCCCGGAGGACCTCGGCTACGCCCTGATGACGCTGCGGGACGCCTCCCGTACGGTCATCTCCGCGATCGGCGCCACCCGCGACAAGTCCGTCCAGGACGAGGACGCCGTCCGCAAGCAGGCCCTGGCCTCCGTCGAGTCGGTCCACGACGTCGCGGAACGCGTGCTGAACGGCTCGGAATGGGACGTCGTCTGGTACGAACGGCACGACCGCTTCGGCGCCTCTCTGCGCGTCGCCCCCATGTCCGTCTCGGGGCTGCTGCGGGAGAAGCTGTTCGCCGACCGCGCCGTCGTCCTCACCTCCGCGACCCTCAAGCTCGGCGGCGACTTCAACGGTGTCGGCGCCTCCCTGGGACTCGGCCCCGAGGGCGCCGAGGGCGAGGACCTGCCGCAGTGGAAGGGCATCGACGTCGGCTCCCCCTTCGACTACCGCAAGCAGGGCATCCTGTACGTCGCCAAGCACCTGTCCCGCCCCGCGCGCGACGGCGAGCGCGGCGACATGCTGGACGAGCTGACGGAGCTGATCCAGGCGGCCGGCGGCCGTACCCTCGGGCTGTTCTCCTCCATGCGGGCCGCGCAGCTCGCCGCGGAGGAACTGCGCTCGCGGATCCCCGAGTACCCGATCCTGCTCCAGGGCGAGGAGACGCTCGGCGAGCTGATCAAGAACTTCGCGGCCGATCCGCAGACCTGCCTCTTCGGCACGCTGTCGCTGTGGCAGGGCGTGGACGTGCCCGGACCCAGCTGCCAGCTGGTCGTCATGGACAAGATCCCCTTCCCGCGCCCCGACGATCCGCTGATGAGCGCCCGCCAGAAGGCGGTGGAGGACGCGGGGGGCAACGGGTTCATGGCGGTGGCCGCCACCCACGCCGCCCTGCTGATGGCCCAGGGCGCCGGCCGGCTGGTCCGCGCGTCGGGGGACCGGGGCGTGGTCGCCGTACTGGACCAGCGCCTCGCCACGGCGCGGTACGGCTCCTACCTCAAGGCGTCCCTGCCGGACTTCTGGTACACCACGGACCGCGATCAGGCCCGCAGGTCGCTCGCGGCCATCGACGCGGCGGCGAAGCAGGCGGAGGCCGGGAACCCGGCATAGGGCCTGCCCCGCCCCTGGGCGAGGCCCGGCCCGGAGGCAAAGGCAGGGCCCCGGAACCGGCGCAGAGGTTCCGGGGCCCGGTCAGGGAGCGAGCGGGGGGCCGCTCGCCGCGGGCGTCACACGCGCCGCAGTACGGCGACCACCTTGCCCAGGATGGTGGCGTCGTCGCCGGGGATCGGCTCGTAGGCCGCGTTGTGCGGGAGGAGCCAGACGTGGCCGTCCTCGCGCTTGAAGCGCTTCACCGTGGCCTCGCCGTCGAGCATGGCGGCCACGATGTCGCCGTTCTCCGCGACCGGCTGGCGGCGCACGGTGACCCAGTCGCCGTCGCAGATCGCGGCCTCGATCATGGAGTCGCCGACCACCTTGAGGACGAACAGCTCACCGTCGCCGACCAGCTGGCGGGGGAGCGGGAAGACGTCCTCGACGGACTCCTCCGCGAGGATCGGCCCGCCGGCGGCGATCCGGCCGACCAGCGGGACGTACGACGCGGCGGGCTTGCCGCTGGTGTCCGTGGGCTGCACCGACACGGCCTGGTCGGAGCCGCGCACCTCGTAGGCGCGCGGGCGGTGCGGGTCGCGGCGCAGGAAGCCCTTGCGCTCCAGCGCCATCAGCTGGTGCGCCACGGAGGAGGTGCTGGAGAGGCCGACGGCCTGGCCGATCTCCCGCATGGACGGCGGGTACCCGCGCCGCTGCACGGAGTCCCTGATGACCTCGATCACCCGGCGCTGCCGGTCGGTGAGTCCGGAGCTGTCCGCCCGGATGCCTGGAGGTCGGCCCGGCAGGGAGCGCCGGGGCCCCTCGGGATTCGTGGCTTCGTTCATCGCATGTACCGGCTCGACCCGGCCCTGGGAGCGGTCCTGGGCGGTGATGGTGGCACTGTCTGCGGTGGTGGTCACGTCGGCCCCTCTCGATGGTCTCCCTGCTGGACAACGGTAGTTGCTTTCGAAAGGTTGCGCCAAACACACGTTCGAGTGAAAAAGTGCGGTTCATCTGTTGCGATCGCGTGTTTGGGTGTATGGGCTGACGTGGTCCGGGTGCGGCACGGGCAGGGCGCGGGGCGGGCGAAAGTGCCCTTTGTCTGCGTTGTACTCTTTCCCACCGGGTCGCCGGCCTCGTGAGCGCGTCCCCAGTCTGCCATCCGGGCCCCGCGCCGGCCGGGCGAGGGGTCCGTTCCGCACCGGAGTCCTACGCGTCCTCCGTGCGGCGCCCACGGTATCCCCGCAACCGCCACAGGGGTACGGCCCCGCGCCCGCGTGTCCTTGCGGACGGGCCGTCCGGGGCCCTGTCCGGGGCCTCGCGGAGCGCTCCGCCCCGCCGTGCCCACGCGACACGCGATCCGGCCTCGGGGAATAAGCCGATCCCCACATCTAGTGGTTGGATGGCTACAGCAGCCCACAAGTTGTGGTGGCCCCTGTCGGAGACGGCTCCGCGATCGCCTATGCTTAGGGCTGCTTCGCGAGGCCCATGGGGCTCGGCGAGGCTATCGAGTCTGCTGTGAGGAGGGTTGGAGATCATGCACTGCCCCTTCTGCAGGCACCCCGACAGCCGTGTGGTCGACAGTCGTACGACCGACGACGGCACGTCGATCCGCAGGCGCCGCCAGTGCCCCGACTGCTCCCGTCGTTTCACGACCGTGGAGACGTGCTCGCTCATGGTGGTGAAGCGGTCCGGCGTCACCGAGCCCTTCAGTCGTACCAAGGTCATCAACGGCGTGCGCAAGGCGTGCCAGGGCCGGCCTGTCACCGAGGACGCGCTCGCCCAGCTCGGCCAGCGCGTCGAGGAGGCGGTGCGGGCCACCGGCAGCGCCGAGCTGACCACCCACGACGTGGGTCTGGCCATACTCGGCCCGTTGCAGGAACTGGACGTCGTCGCCTATCTGCGGTTCGCCTCGGTCTACCGGGCGTTCGACTCGCTCGACGACTTCGAGGCCGCCATCGCGGAGCTGCGGCAGGCGATGCCCGGCACCGCCGGGGGTGCGGCGGACGAGACGGACCGGACGGGCGGACGGGCCGCGGGGAGCCAGGAAGACGAACGCGGGACCGGCGGGACCTCCCAGGTCCCCCAGCCCGCGCAAGCCGCCGACTGACCGGCGCGGGAGACCGGGGGAGGGCCCGGACTCCGGCCGCGGGAAGCGGCGACCGAAGACCTGTCGCGGGTGGCAGCTGAGGGTGCCCGCGACACATGACAGAACACCGTGCCACGGGAACATCGGGGCACTTCAGGGCGTTTTGCCCGTATCAGGGAGGCGGCATGACAGAGACGGCGAGCGGTCCGGCACGAGGTTCCCGAGCCAAGGGCGGCAAGGCGGGCACCAAGGGACTGCACATCGAGCGCATCCACACCACCCCCGGCGTGCACCCGTACGACGAGGTCGAGTGGGTGAGCCGTGACGTCGTCATGACCAACTGGCGCGACGGCTCGGTCAACTTCGAGCAGCGTGGCGTCGAGTTCCCCGACTTCTGGTCGGTGAACGCGGTCAACATCGTCACCAGCAAGTACTTCCGCGGTGCCGTCGGCACCCCGCAGCGCGAGACCAGCCTCAAGCAGCTGATCGACCGCATCGTGAAGACGTACCGGAAGGCCGGTGAGGACCACAAGTACTTCGCCTCGCCCGCCGACGCGGAGATCTTCGAGCACGAGCTCGCCTACGCGCTCCTGCACCAGATCTTCAGCTTCAACAGCCCGGTCTGGTTCAACGTCGGCACCCCGCAGCCCCAGCAGGTCTCCGCCTGCTTCATCCTGTCCGTCGACGACTCCATGGAGTCGATCCTCGACTGGTACAAGGAAGAGGGCATGATCTTCAAGGGCGGCTCCGGCGCCGGCCTGAACCTCTCCCGCATCCGCTCCTCCAAGGAACTCCTCTCCTCCGGCGGCAACGCCTCGGGACCGGTCTCCTTCATGCGCGGCGCCGACGCCTCCGCCGGCACCATCAAGTCCGGTGGCGCCACCCGCCGCGCCGCCAAGATGGTCGTGCTCGATGTCGACCACCCCGACATCGAGGACTTCATCGAGACCAAGGTCAAGGAGGAGGAGAAGATCCGCGTCCTGCGCGACGCGGGCTTCGACATGGACCTGGGCGGCGACGACATCGCCTCCGTCCAGTACCAGAACGCCAACAACTCGGTCCGCGTGAACGACGAGTTCATGAAGGCCGTCGAGGCGGGCGGCGACTTCGGGCTCCGCGCCCGGATGACCGGCGAGGTCATCGAGGAGGTCGACGCCAAGTCGCTGTTCCGCAAGATCGCCGAGGCCGCGTGGGCCTGCGCCGATCCGGGCATCCAGTACGACGACACGATCAACAACTGGCACACCTGCCCCGAGTCCGGCCGGATCACCGCGTCGAACCCGTGCAGCGAGTACATGCACCTGGACAACACGTCCTGCAACCTCGCCTCGCTGAACCTGATGAAGTTCCTGAAGGACGACGGCCAGGGCCACCAGTCCTTCGAGACCGAGCGCTTCCAGAAGGTCGTCGAGCTGGTCATCACCGCGATGGACATCTCGATCTGCTTCGCGGACTTCCCGACCCAGAAGATCGGCGAGAACACCCGCGCCTTCCGCCAGCTCGGCATCGGCTACGCCAACCTCGGCGCCCTGCTGATGGCCACCGGTCACGCGTACGACTCCGAGGGCGGCCGCGCCCTGGCCGGCTCCATCACCTCCCTGATGACCGGCACCGCCTACCGCCGCTCCGCCGAACTGGCCGCGGTCGTCGGCCCGTACGACGGCTACGCCCGCAACGCCGACGCCCACCAGCGCGTCATGAAGCAGCACGCGGACGCCAACGGCAAGGCCGTCCGTATGGACGACCTGGACACCCCGGTGTGGGCCGCCGCCACGGAGGCCTGGCAGGACGTGGTCCGCCTCGGCGAGAAGAACGGCTTCCGCAACGCCCAGGCGTCCGTGCTGGCCCCGACCGGCACCATCGGTCTGGCGATGTCCTGCGACACCACCGGCGTCGAGCCCGACCTCGCGCTGGTGAAGTTCAAGAAGCTCGTCGGCGGCGGCTCGATGCAGATCGTCAACGGCACCGTGCCGCAGGCCCTGCGCCGCCTGGGCTACCAGGAGGAGCAGATCGAGGCGATCGTCGCCCACATCGCCGAGAACGGCAATGTGATCGACGCCCCCGGTCTCAAGCAGGAGCACTACGAGGTCTTCGACTGCGCCATGGGCGAGCGGGCCATCTCCCCGATGGGCCACGTCCGCATGATGGCCGCGATCCAGCCCTGGATCTCCGGCGCGATCTCCAAGACGGTCAACATGCCGGAGACGGCGACCGTCGAGGAGGTCGAGGAGATCTACTTCGAGGCCTGGAAGCTCGGCGTCAAGGCGCTCGCGATCTACCGGGACAACTGCAAGGTCGGCCAGCCGCTCTCCGCCAAGAAGAAGGAGGAGGAGAAGGCCGAGATCACCGAGAAGGCCGAGGACACGATCCGTACCGCGGTCGAGAAGGTCGTCGAGTACCGCCCGGTCCGCAAGCGCCTCCCGAAGGGTCGTCCCGGCATCACCACGTCGTTCACCGTCGGCGGCGCCGAGGGCTACATGACCGCCAACTCCTACCCGGACGACGGTCTCGGCGAGGTCTTCCTGAAGATGTCCAAGCAGGGCTCGACCCTCGCGGGCATGATGGACGCCTTCTCCATCGCGGTCTCCGTCGGCCTCCAGTACGGCGTGCCGCTGGAGACGTACGTCTCGAAGTTCACCAACATGCGCTTCGAGCCGGCCGGTATGACGGACGACCCGGACGTGCGGATGGCGCAGTCCATCGTGGACTACATCTTCCGCCGCCTGGCGCTGGACTTCCTGCCCTTCGAGACCCGCTCCGCGCTCGGCATCCACTCCGCCGAGGAGCGCCAGCGGCACCTGGAGACCGGTTCCTACGAGCCGGCCGACGACGAGGTCGACGTCGAGGGCCTGGCCCAGTCGGCGCCCCGCGCCCAGGAGCCGAAGGCCGTCGCGGCCCCGAAGGCCGAGGCCGAGTCCGTGAAGCCCGCCCCGAAGCAGGCCCACACCAGCGCCGAACTGGTGGAGATGCAGATGGGCATCCAGGCCGACGCCCCGCTCTGCTTCTCCTGCGGCACCAAGATGCAGCGCGCCGGCTCCTGCTACATCTGCGAGGGCTGCGGCTCGACGAGCGGTTGCAGCTGACGCTCCGCGACTGACCCGCTGAAGTGAGGGGCGCCGGCCGACTGGCCGGCGCCCCTTCGCCGTCGGGTGAGCGGCCGTGCCGGCCACCGCGACCGAGGCCGGGGGCGGCCCGTAACCCGCGTGGCGGTCAGGGCTGGTGGGCCCGGCCCATCACCCGTGTGAAGTCCTCCGGGTCCTCGTGGAAGCCGTGGACGCCGGGGTGGAAGATCCATTCGCCGGAGTCGTTGCGGACGAACTCGGCGATGGTGGCGGCGGTGGCGTCGTGCACCGAGGCGAAGTCGTCCTCGGACAGCACGGTGTAGCCCTCGCGGACGCGCATCGCGGGGTTGAGGACACCGGAGAACGTACGGCGCGCGGGCTGCTGCTGGATGACGACGCCCACCACCACGCGGCCGTAGCGCTCGCTGAGCCGGTCGACCTCCAGGGTCATCACCTCGTCCCAGCCGAAGCCCCGCCCGTCGGTGCTGTCACGGTTGAGGAAGATGGTGCCGTCGGGCGAACGGCTGTCGAAGTGCACCAGGTACGCCGGGGCGCCGTAGGGATCCCGCGCGTCGAAGGTCGCGGCGATGACGTCGAGATCGGTGGGTGGTGTACCCGCGGGACTGGGGTCCCACTTGAGCGCGACCTCGACCTTGCGCATCCCCTTGCTGAAACCGGTCACCGGGCCTCCCCTTCCCTGTGCGCACCTCGTCCCCAACTCCCGTGCGGCGGCCGAGGATCCTTGCCCATCGTGCCACGTACCCGGCTCCGCGTGCGCGGACGAACTGCGCCGGAGTGTGACCGGCGCCATGTCCGCTGGCCTTACCATGGCGCGGTGCTGGTCAAGTGGATTCGCTGCACCGTGGTGGACCGCCGGGGGTTCGAGCGGGGGCAGCGAAAATGGGCGGGGCTTCCCGGAGAGCCGGGCTTCCGGGGACAGGGCGGGGGCTGGAGCCGGCGGCGGCCCGACGTGGCGCACATCGTCGCCTTCTGGGAGAGCCGTGCCTTCTACGACTCCTTCATGGCCCGCTCCCACGACCGCCTCGCCGCCGCCCAGGCCGGCACCTTCAAGGACGCCCAGGTCAGGCTCTTCGAGTACCGCTTCGACGTGAAGACCGGCTTCGAACCCCGTTTCACCGACTCCGACCTGCTCAGGCTCGCCCTGTGCCGGGTCCGCGAGGAACGGGTGGAGCACTTCACCCTCATGCAGGAGAAGGTCTGGAACCCGGCCATGGCGGGCTCGCCCGGCATGATCCGGGGGATGTTCGGCGAGGCGCCCGAGCAGGAGTTCCTGATCCTGTCGATGTGGCGGGCCGCCGCCGAACACGGCAAGTACCGCACCGAACGGATCGAGCGCCTCGCCCTGCGCGCCCAGACCGAGGCGGACATCGCGGCCCTGTCCGGGGACATCGTCGACCTGGAGCCGTCCTGGATCGTCTAACCTCGGCCGCCGCGATCAACCAGCCTCGGCCACCGCGATCAAAGCAGCCCCGGCCGTCACGGAACCTCCGGCATCAGCCGTCCTGGATCGGTCGGCCCCGGAATACCGGCCGGTCGGTCCGGGAGTCGGGGGTGTGACGTGCGCTGTATGGGCCCCGTTCGATTCCCCGGTTCGCCGCCCCCCGATCTAGGGTTTCGGCATGGCACGACCACGGCGCATCGTCCTCGTCCGGCACGGCGAGTCCACCGGCAACACCGACGACTCCGTGTACGAGCGCGAGCCGGACCACGCCCTGGCGCTGACCGACCTCGGCTGGCGGCAGGCTGAGGAGACCGGCGAACGGCTCCGGGAGCTGTTCGGCTCTGAACAGGTGAGCGTGTACGTCTCGCCGTACCGCCGTACCCACGAGACCCTGCGCGCCTTCGCGCTCGACCCCGACCTCATACGCGTGCGCGAGGAGCCCCGGCTGCGCGAGCAGGACTGGGGCAACTGGCAGGACCGCGACGACGTACGCCTCCAGAAGGCCTACCGCGACGCCTACGGCCACTTCTTCTTCCGCTTCCCCCAGGGCGAGTCCG
This sequence comes from Streptomyces sp. NPDC037203, assembly GCF_055605065.1. Lineage (NCBI taxonomy): Bacteria > Bacillati > Actinomycetota > Actinomycetes > Kitasatosporales > Streptomycetaceae > Streptomyces > Streptomyces sp. NPDC037203. The sequence continues at coordinate 307,179 of NZ_JBVJUC010000007.1, read as the reverse complement.
GCGCCGACGTCTACGACCGGGTCGGCGGCTTCCTGGAGAGCCTGTTCCGCAGCTTCGAGGCCCCCGACCATCCGCCCAACGTGCTGCTGGTGACCCACGGCCTCGCGATGCGGCTGTTCTGCATGCGCTGGTTCCACTGGACGGTCGCCGAATTCGAATCCCTGTCCAATCCGGGCAACGCCGAGATGCGGATGCTCGTCCTCGGCGAGGACGGCCGCTACACACTCGACCGGCCCTTCGAGCGCTGGCGTGAACCGGTGCCGGACTGGGCCACCGGATAAAGTGGCAGAGCGATGACCGCACACTTCTCCCCCCGCGCACGCCTTGAGCGCGCCCTGGCGAGCCTGCGCGGACTGGCCGTCGGGGACGCCCTGGGCGCCCAGTTCTTCGTCCCGGCCCAGCACGCCCTGCTCAAGCGCCGCGAGCTGCCGCCCGGACCCTGGCCGTGGACCGACGACACCGAGATGGCCTGCTCCGTCCTCGCCGTGCTCGCCGCCCACCGCCGCATCGACCAGGACGCCCTCGCCCACTCCTTCGCCGAGCACCACGACCCGGACCGGGGTTACGGCCCCACCGCCAGCCGGCTGCTGGGCCTCGTCCGCCAGGGCGAGGACTGGCGCGAGCCCGCCGCCGCCCTCTTCCACGGGCGCGGCTCCTGGGGCAGCGGCGCCGCGATGCGCACCGCGCCCCTGGGCGCCTGGTACGCCGACGACCCCGAGCAGGCCACCCACCAGGCCGAGATCTCCGCCTACCCCACGCACCAGCACCGGGAGGCGGTGGTCGGCGCCATGGCGGTGGCGGCGGCCGCGGCCCTGGCCGGTTCCCCGGACGGCCCGCCCGCCCCCGAGGCGCTCCTCGACGGCGTGATCGGGCTGGTCCCCAAGAGCGCGGTCGGGCAGGGCCTGCGCCGCGCCCGCGACATGCTCGACTACGGCGACGCCGCCACCGTCGCCGCCGTGCTGGGCTGCGGACGCCGCAGGACCGCGCATGACACCGTGCCCTTCGCCCTGTGGTCCGCGGCGCGCGGACTCGGCGACTTCGAGACGGCGTTCTGGACGACGGCACGGGCGGGCGGCGACGTGGACACCACCTGCGCGATCGTGGGCGGCGTCCTCGCCGCCAGCGGGGCGGGGGCGCCGCCCGCCGAGTGGTCCCAGCGGACCGAGGCGCTGCCCGACTGGGTGCCGGGGACGGTCTGACCGGCGGAACTCCGGGACAGGTGGGGGTAGTTGGGGTAGGGGGACGGACTGGCGGGTTCGCCCGCGTGACAAGAGCAGGGGCCGTCACGCCAGTCCGGCGCGACGGCCCCTGAACTGCCGCTCCACCGACGGGAGTCGGCCGGCCCGGATCACACGGGCGCCGCACCCATGGACAGGTCCCGGACGAGCCGCTCCAGGCTCTCCCCGCCCAGCAGCCGTCCCGCGGTGATGTCCACCCCGCAGCCGGTCTTCAGCCGGTTGCGCAGCTGCACGGCCATGAGCGAGTCGAGCCCGAGATCACGCAGCGACCGGCGCGGATCGAGATCGGCCCCGGCCACGCCGAGCACCTCGCAGGCGGCGGCGATCAGCAGGCCGGCGGGGTCCGCGGGTGAGGGCTGCGGGCACGGGGGCTCCGCGTGCGCGGCGGTCGCCCGAGCCCTGCCGGTGTGCGCCGGGATCACGGCGCCTCGCACCACCCGGCCCGGCGAGAACCGTTCCACCGGGCGTGGCGCGGACCGCTCCACCGGGCCCGGCGCGGGCTGCTCCGCCGGGTGCTCGTCGGGCCGTAGCCACCGCCCGGCCGCCGGTGGCCGGATCATGGTGGCGAACCGGGACAGCAGCGGCCGCGCGGGGCCGAGGCGAGGGGCGTCCCGCAGGGACCCCCCGAGCCGGGGCAGCCGGACCGGCAGCGCGCCGACCAGCGAGGACGCCACCGGGCGGCCCTGGCGTTCCGGACCCCGCGGGTGCCCCGGACGGCGCAGGGAGATCCCGCGGAACTCCGCCAGCACCCGCCCCTCCCCGTCGAGGACCAGCACGTCACCGCGCGCCTCAGCCGGGCCGGGCCCCGCGGTGACGGCGGCCAGGCTCCAGAAGTCGTCCGGCAGCTCGCCGTAGAGCTGGACGCTCTCGAAGCCGGTGGGCAGGAAACCGCGGTCCACCTCGCCACTCCGGCGCGCCTCGGGCCAGGCCGCGAGCAGCGGCAGCAGTGCCGTCTCCCACAGCCCCGGCGCCGGTTTGGCCGGCCGGATCCGCGCCACCGCCTCGCCGCGCCGCCGCCACAGCTGCTCCACGCCGGACGTCTCGGCGAGCTCAAAGCCGTAGCCGAGGGCGAGCCGGCGGAATCCGGCGGCGGACAGGTACTGCCGGCAGCGGGCCAGGGCGCGGTCCAGTTCGTCCGGCGCCCGGTGGCCGTCGCTGTCGTCCACCGGGCACAGCCGCGCCGAGGAGCAGAAGATCCCCGCGGCGCCGTCCGGCTCCTCCAGTTCCACGACCGCCCGCCAGGCGTCACCGGACCGCTCCAGCGCGATGGCCAGCACGGCCGCCTCGGGATCGGGGAGCAGAACCGGGGAGGGGGCGAGCCGTACGTCCCGTACCGCGAACATCGCCTCGGGGAGGTGCCGCGCGGCCGCGTCGAGTACGGCGGCGACCTGCACGGCGGGCGGCAGCACCGTCGCCCCGGCCACGCCCGACTGCTCCGCCCAGGCGGCGATGCCCCACCGGCCCAGATCCACCCGGCCGACGAGGGCCTTTGGCGCCGGGCGCGCGGCGGGCGCCTGCCGGAACTCGGTGCGCTCCCACGGGTAATGGGGGAGCGGGACCGGCCGTACCGGAGTGCCGTACCACCGCGACCAGTCCACCGGGCCGCCCGCCGCGAAGAACCGGCCCGCCGCCCGCAGGAGTTCGGCCCGCTCGTCGGTGTCGCGGCGCAGCGAGGGCACGGCGGTGCCGGGCGCCGCGTCGGCCGCGAGCGTGTCGGTGACCGAGGCGGTGAGCACCGGGTGGGGGCTGATCTCCAGGAAAGACGCTGCCCAACCCCTCGTCCTGAGCCGCGAGTTGTCGCATCGCCGTATGGAACCGCACGGGTTCGCAGAGGTTGTCCGCCCAGTAGCCGGCGTCCAGTGCGGGACCGGTCACGGGGGAGCAGCGGACCGTGGAGAACAGTGCGGTATCGGCGGTGCGGGGCGACAAACCCGCCAGTTCTGCGGCCAGTTCGGCGTGCAGCGGGCGCATCTGCGGGGAGTGCGAGGCCACGTCGACGTCCACCGGGCGGCACAGCACCCCCTCCGCCTCCAGCCGGGCCGAGAGGTCCGTCAGGGCGTCCGGGTCGCCCGCGAGCACGGTGCAGGTGGGGGAGTTCTCGGCAGCCACGCACACCGACGGGGTACGGGCGACGGCCTCGCGGGCCCGGTCGGCGGACAACTCCACGACGAGCATGGCGCCTTTGCCCGCCATCCGGCCCATCAGCCGGCTGCGGCGGCAGATCACCGCCGCTGCGTCCCGCAGCGACAGCGCGCCACTGACACAGGCCGCCGCCACCTCGCCCATGCTGTGCCCGACGCACACCTCGGGCTCCACACCGAGATCCCGCCAGGCCGCCGCCAGCGCCACCTGCACCGCCCACAGCGTGGGCTGCACGAACTCCACACCGCCGGGAAACCGGTCGGCCTCCCCCGTCAGCAACTCCTCGACCGACCAGCCCAGTTCCTCGCGCACCGCCCGGTCACAGGCGCGCAGCGCGATCCGGAACGCCTCGTTCGCGGCGAGCAGGCCGCGTCCCATGCCGAGCCACTGGGAACCCTGCCCGGAGAAGACGAAGACGCGGCGCCGCGGGCCGGTGAAGCCCGCCTCGCCGAACCCGCCGTCGGCCGTGCGCTCGCCCGCGGCCAATGACCGCAGCACCGCCGCCAGTTCGTCGTGCGAGGCGCCGACCGCCCACAGCCGGTGCGGGCCCGCGTCGCGGCGCGTCGCCGCGGTCGCGCAGATGTCACCGAGCGCCTGTCCGCGGCCCGCGCCGTCCGGTCCGAGATGGTCCGCGTACGACGCCGCCAGGCGCCGCAGCGCCGCGGCCGAGCGGGCGCAGAGGACCAGGAGCCGGGGGCCCCCGGACATCGGAGCGGTCTGTGCGGCCGGTAGCCGCTCGTCGGTGAACTCACCCACGATCACATGGGCGTTGGTACCGGACAGACCGAAGGAGCTGACGCCCAGCAGCCCCCGCGGACCGGCCTTGTCGAGCGGGGCGTTCTCGGTGACGACGCGGACGGCCGGCCGCTCGCCGGTGAGCAGCGGGTGCGGGTCGGACAGGTGCAGGGAGGCGGGGATGACGCCGTGGCGGGCGATCAGCACCGTCTTGATCAGCCCGGCGATGCCGGCGGCGGCCTCCGCGTGCCCGATGTTGGTCTTCACGGACCCGCAGCGCAAGGGCCGTTCACCGCCCGCCGCCTCGGCCAGCGCCCGCAGTTCCACGGTGTCACCGGTCGGCGTGCCGGTGCCGTGCGCCTCGACGTAGTCCAGCTGGTCCGGTTCGATGCCCGCGCTGCGGCACGCCTCACGCAGCATCTGCACCTGGCCGGAGACCGCGGGCTTCAGCAACAGCCCGCTGCCCTGCCCGTCGTTGGTGACCGCGCTGCCGAGCAGCAGTGCGAGCACCGGGTCGCCGTCGCGCAGCGCGTCCGGCAGCGGCTTGAGGACGACCGCGCCGACGCCCTCGCTGCGCACGAACCCGTCGGCCGACGCGTCGCCGAACCGGCACCGGCCGTCCGGCGAGAGCATGCCGCCCTGCGAGTACGCGATGGAGTCCTGCGGGGACACGATGATGTTGACGCCCGCCGCGATCGCCAGGTCGCTCTCCCCGGTCAGCAGGCTCTGCCGGGCGGCGTGCACCGCCACCAGCGAGGAGGAGCACGCCGTGTCCAGCACCAGGCTCGGTCCGCGCAGGTCGAGGGCGTAGGAGACACGGCCCGCGGTGACCGCCCGCAGGCGCCCGCCCACGGTGTCCCGGACGCCGGGGCCCTCGGCGGGGCGGCCGGACTCGCCGTACTCGGCGGTCGCCTGGCCGACGAACACGCCGGTGCGGGAGCCGGCCAGGCCGGCCGGCGCGATCCCCGCCGACTCCAGCGCCTCCCATACGACGTGCAGCAGGATGCGCTGCTGCGGGTCCATGCTCCTGGCCTCGACCGGCGAGATCCCGAAGAACGCCGCGTCGAAGGAGAAGGCGTCATCAAGGAAACCGCCGTCACGGGAGACGGTCTTGCCGGGCGCGGGGGTCCGGCCGGCGTAGTGGTCGTCGATGTCGAATCGGTCCTCGGGGATCCGGGTCACGGCCTGGGAGTTGGCCATCAGGAGATCCCAGAATTCCGCGATGCTGTTGGCGCGCGGAAAGCGGCACCCCATGCCGACGACGGCTATGGGGACGCCACCTGCGCACGGGAAGCGCTCCACGTACGTTCACCTTCGATCAGAGCCGATGAGAACAAACACCCACCGCCTCGCCGCGGGAGGGCGGGACGGGTTCTGAGGTGCGCGGTGCAAGGGCGATGCAAAGTTACACCGGCGACCAAGTTTGACCCCGAGACTTATATCGGTGTCTCAGAGATCGTCTCGGCATGCGGGACCGCATTGCGTGATCGATGTCGTCACCCGAGGTGACGGAGCGGGGCGAATATCCGGCCTTGCCTTCTGTACCTACTAGTATGTACGGTCGCGGCATGAAGCCGACAGCCGCCGACGTGAAGCCGACAAAGGACCTCCTCGTCGAGGCCGCCGCCGAACTGCTGTGGGAACGCGGCTACGCGGCCACCAGCCCGGCGATGATCCAGAAACGCTCCCGCGCCGGACAGGGGAGCATGTACCACCACTTCTCCGGCAAGGCCGACCTGGCCGCCGCCGCCATCCGGCACTCCGCTGAGCGACTGCGCCGCGCCACCGAGGCCGCGCTCGGTGGCGGTACGACGGCACTGGAGCGCGTCGGCGCCTTCCTCGACATGGAACGCGCCCCGCTCGCCGGCTGCCGCGTCGGCCGGCTCGTCCAGGACCCCGATGTCGTCGCCGACGACCAACTCCGCGCGCCCGTGGCCGAGTTCTTCGCATGGCTGCACCAGCGCATCGCCGACGTGCTCACCGAGGGTGTACGGGACGGCGAGCTGCGCGCGGACACCGATGCCGCGGCCATGGCCTCACTCGTCATCGCGACGGTCGAGGGCGGCTACGTGCTCGCCCGCGCCCGGCAGGACCCGTCGGCGTTCCGGCGGGCCACGGAGGCGGCGAAGAGTGCCCTGGCGCGGCTCGAGGCCCACCCCGGCCCCCGCCCGCCGTCGCACATCACCGCACTGCACATCACCCCCACCGAAAGAGGGCTCTCGTCATGACCACCGTCCCCGACGCACCGACGAACGCGAGGCGAGAGCGGACAGCCCCGCCCGCGACTGCGCCCGAGGCCACGTCTGCGCCCGCGGCCGCAACCCTGCCTGCGCCCGCGCCCACACCTCCGGCCGCGGCCCCGTCCTTACCGTCGGCCGACCCGGCGCGTGCCGGGCGCCGTGCCGCGCTCGCCCTTGCCGCCGTCTGCCTGGGGTTCTTCATGATCCTGTTGGACGGCAGCGCCCTGAACATCGCCCTGCCGGCCATCGAACGCGACGTGCACGGCTCGATGGCGGCCCTCCAGTGGGTCGTCACCAGCTACACCATCCCGCTGGCCGCCCTCCTGCTCACGGCGGGCAGCATCAGCGACCGCTGGGGGGCGCGCCGGCTGTTCGTCTCCTCGCTCGCCGCGTTCACCGCCGCCTCCCTGCTGTGCGCGCTCAGCCCGAACCTGACCGTCCTGGTCGTGGCCCGCTTCCTCCAGGGCGTCGCCGCCGGCGGTCTGCTGCCCACCACCCTGGCGATCATCGCCCGTACCTACCCCGACCCGCTGGAGCGCGCCAAGGCCATCACGGTCTGGGGTGCCACCGGCGGCCTCGCCCTCGTCGCCGGCCCGCTCGGCGGCGGCGCCCTGACCGAACTGTTCGGCTGGCGCTCGATCTTCGTCATCAACGTGCCCGTCGGCCTGGTCACCCTCCACCTCGCCCGGCGCCACGCCCGTGAGACCCCCCGCCGCGCGTCCCGCGCCGCCGACCTGCCCGGCCAGCTGACCGGCATCGTCGCCCTCTCCGCGAGCGTCGCCTACCTCATCGAGGGCGGCTCGCTGGGCTGGGCCGCCCCCGTCCCGCTTCTGCTGCTGGCCGTCTCGGTGCTCACCGCCGTCGCGTTCGTCGCCGTCGAGGCCCGCTCCCCGCATCCGATGCTTCCGCTGGCCGTCTTCCGCCGCTCCGCCTTCTCCGCCTCCGTGACCAACGGCTTCGCCTTCCAGTTCGGCGGCTACGGGCTCCAGTTCATGCTCGCCCTCTACCTCCAGCAGCGGTGGGGCCTGAGCGCCGAGCGGACCGGCGTGTACTTCCTGCCCTTCTCCGTCGCCTGGGTCTTCGGCACCATCGTCCTCAACCGCCGCCTCGTGCACCGCGGGCCGCGGTTCCTGCTGTGGACCGGCGCCCTGTCCTCCCTGGTCGGCAGCGCCCTGCTCCTCGGGGTCACCGGCCAGGCCAGTTGGCCGCTGTTCGCGGTCGGCACCGGACTGACCGGCCTCGGCTGCGGTGTGTTCTCCCCGAGCCTGAACGCCGCCGCGCTGCTGGCCATCGACCCGGCCTACGCCGGACTCGGATCCGGTGTCCTCAACACCTCCCGCCAGGTGGGCATGGCGATGGGCGTGGCACTGCTCGGCTCCCTGATCGGCATGCCCGACACCCTGCTCGGCCTGCGCCTGAGCGTCGCCCTGGTGGCGCTCTGCTTCCTCGCCGTCATCGTCCTCAGCGTCCGGTACATCCCGCGCGAGGAGGCCGCCTGACCTGCTCCGACCCGGAGCAGGACGCGATTCGCGGGTGCGACCGCATTCGGGACGGTCCGCGTGCGGGGCGGGTGAGGTCGGGGTGGCCGACGAGCGCGCTCCTCCGGGGCAACCCCGCTGCGAGCGAACCAGATCCGGGCATCCGGGAACGGCCGGTGGTCCACCCCTGCCCCGCTCCCGCGGCCATCATGACGACCACCCCCCTGGATATGCTGCCGCAAATCCGGCGATCCGGATTCCGCTACGGCCCCCCGTCGGCCGGCACTTCCACCGCCCTCCGGGCGACCGGGGTGTCGGCCGGCGCCCCCGGCGGCGTAATCTAAGGGCGCCATGCCGTACGAACCTCCCACCCACACCGTCGAGCGCTCCCTGCGCGCCACGACCGGAGCGAAGGTCATCGCCGGTGTCGACGAGGTGGGGCGCGGCGCCTGGGCCGGGCCCGTCACCGTCTGCGCGGCGATCACCGGACTGCGCCGACCGCCCGCGGGCCTGACCGACTCCAAGCTGCTGACCGTCAAGCGGCGCACCGCCCTGGACGAGATCCTGCGGTCATGGGTGACCGCCTACGCGCTGGGGCATGCTTCCCCCGAGGAGATCGACGCCATGGGGATGACGGCCGCACTGCGGCTCGCCGCGGTCCGCGCCCTGGACGCCCTGCCGGTCCGCCCCGACGCCGTGATCCTCGACGGAAAACACGACTACCTCGGCACCCCGTGGCAGGTCCGCACGGTGATCAAGGGCGACCGCTCGTGCGTCGCCGTCGCGGCGGCCTCGGTGATCGCCAAGGTTCAGCGCGACAAAATGATGGCCGAACTGGCTGTCGACCATGCAGACTTCGGGTTTGCGGACAACGCCGGGTATCCGTCGCCCGTGCACAAGGCCGCACTGGAGGAGCGGGGCCCCACCCCGCACCACCGTTTGTCGTGGGCGTATCTTGATGCGCTGCCCCAGTGGCGGCACCTCAAGAAGGCCCGCAACTGGGCGGACGGAAGCGTTCCGGAAATCGAGGGTCAGCTCGGCTTCGACTTCTGACGGTTCCGATCGCACTGATGTGCCACCCCGTTCATCAGCGCCACCTCAACGTTTGATAAAAATCAGCTCATGCCTCTCATTCCCGAGGAGCCTCAGATTCACGAGAGTGCCCAGGGTCCCCGCGTCGCGCCGGCCAGCGGCCGCACCGCCCCGACCCCTCGCCCCGTACCCGGCCCCCGTCCCGTGGCGCCGTCCCGCCCCGGTCGTCCCGGCCCTCAGCGGCCTACGCCGCCGGTGCAGCGCACGCCGCGTGACGTGGCTCCGGCCAAGCCCGCCCCCTCCGGTCCGGCTGCCCCCACCGCGGTCGCGGGCCCGCAGATCCAGCTGATCCCGGCCTCGGCCGAGGGTGCGGTCGACGCCGCCGAGGAGGCCGTCGACCTGCTGCTGGACTCGGGCCGCGCTCCCGGCGACGTGCTGGTGATCACCACGGGTGCCCAGCACCCGTGGGCCGAGCACGAACTGTCCTTCGGCGAAGCCGCCTACTGGGCGCAGCACGACGCGGGTGACGACGTCTTCTACACGGACGCCGCCATCGCCTCCCGCGCCGCCTCGCGCCCGGTGGTCGTCGTGGCCGTCAACGGCGGTGCTCCCTCCGCCGACGTCCTCGCGCTGGCCCACGCCCGCGCCACGGCCCTGCTGATCGTCTGCGGCGACCCGCAGCAGATCAACGCGGCCCTCGGCACCGGCGCCTGAACCACACGCGGGGCTCCGGGAGTCGGCAGCCGCCCGAGGGAGTACCGCACGGTGCGCCCTTCGGCATGCCGTGCGCGCGCCTCGGCACCGGCCGTGGGGCGGCTGTCGCCTTCCCCGGTGCCTTGGCGGCAGGGGATTCCCCGGCGGGGGAGGCGCGCCGGACCCGCGCCGTCCCTCAGCGGGCCGCCGCGCGGCGCAGGACCTCGGAGACCGGTCCGCCGGTGCGCGGTACGGGCGGCGGGGCATCCGCCGTGGCGAGCGGCTCCGGCGCCGAGTGCGCGTGGGGACGGCGGCCACCGCGCCCCTCGCCCAGCACCTGCCAGCCTTCGTGGGTCAGCGTGATGTACGCGCCGCACCGCAGCCCGTGCAGCGTGCAGGCGTCGCGCAGTCCCCACATCCAGGCGCCGTCCTCTTCGGTCCAACGCGCGTCGCCCTCACGGCAGTAGAGCAGCACGGCGGTGCGCACCGGGGTACGGCGGCGCAGGTCGTGCGGGATGACCCGGCGCAGCTGGGACAGCAGGGCGTTGCGGAACATCCAGCCGTCCGCGGGAGCGGCCCGGCGGGTGAACGACGCGCTGGCGCACAGCCGTTCCTCCGGGTCGAGGACGGCCACGACCGCGGTGGACGGCCGCGGCTGATGCCGGGCGTGCAGTCCGCTGACGACCTCACGGGGGTTGCGCAGCAGCGGGATTCCCGCGGCGGCCCACTCCGCCGGCTCCAGCACACGGCTGGCGGAAGCGGTGGACGTCGTCAACGAGGCCGCCGGGGACGAGGCGAATCCGAAGGTCACGTTCCTCCCTTCGGCTACGCGCCCACACTGCGGGCGAGGTCGGATTCGGGGACCGCGCACCGCAGCGAAGCCCGACCGGATCACGGCCGGGCCGTGCGGGGAGCGGATCTCAATTCTTCCTGTCGAACTGGAATGCGGCAACGAGCAATTGGGGCCGCCGCCGGGTATCGGGTGGTGCGTGGCTTATATCCCTACCCAAGCCTCGGCCGGATGACGCATGGGGCCCTCGCGCGCCTCCAGGACGGGTACCCCGAACACCACGCACCCCGCGGGCCGTTCGCCGCCTGCCTTCCGGGCCGTTCACCGACTGCCCTCCGGGCCGGTCGCCAGCTTGCCTTCGGGGCGGTCGCCAGCTTGCCTTCGGGTCGGTCGTCGCTTGATGGGTGGGTCGGTCGCTGCCTGGTTCTCGGGTCCGGTGCCGCTTGATGTTCGGGTCAGTTGTCAGCCCGCCTTGTGGCCGAACGCCGCCCGGTCTGGGGCCATCCACCGTCCGGCTTTTGGAGCGATCATGCCCTCGGGCCGGTCGTTGCTTGACGGGTGGGTCGGTGCTGCCTGGCCCTCGGGTCCGGCGCCGCCTGATGCTTGGGCCGGTCGCCATCCAACCTTGTGGCTGCCCCCCCGAGCTGGTGGCCGTCCACCGTCCGGCCTTTGGGCGATCGCCACCCCGTCTTCGGGTTGATCGTCGCTTGATGGGCGGGTCGATCGCCACCTGGTCCTCGGGTCCGACGCCGTCTGACCTTCGGGCCGGTCGCCATCCCACCCTGCGACCCAACGCCCCCGATCTGGCGGCCGTCCACCGTCTGGCCTTCCGGGCGATCCCCCCCGGCCTTCGGGTGGATCGTCGCCTGAAGGGCGGGTCGGTCGCTGCCTGGCTCTCGGGTCGAACGTTGCTTGACGGGCAGGTCGGTCGCCGCCTGACCGGTGGGTCCGACGCCGCCTGATCCTCGGGTCCGACGCCGCCTGACTGTTGGATCGGTCGCCATCCCGCCGTCAGGCCGATTGCCGACCGCACCCCGTTTTCGGCGGCCCGCTCACCGCCCGCTCCTCGGGCCGAACCCCTGGGTCCTGGTGCCGCAAGCCCCTCACCCGGCTCAGCCCTGAATCGCGAGGACGAGCGGCAACACCCCCTCCGCACCGGCGCGGCGCAGCAGACGCGCCGTGACCGCGAGGGTCCAGCCGGTCTCCGTGAAGTCGTCGACCAGTAGCACCGGACCGTTCGCCTCGGCCAGCGCCGCCGCGAGGGCGGGCGGCACCGTGAGCGCGCCGTCGAGCGCCTTGAGCCGCTGCGCGCTGTTGCTGCGCGGCATCCGGGGCGCGTCCTCGTCGTACGCCACGGACCCCAGCAGCGGCAACCGCCCGGTCTCCGCGATCCGCGTGCCCAGCGAGTGGACGAGCCGGGGCCGGCTGCGCGAAGCGACGGTGACCACCCCGACCGGTCTCGGCTGCGCACCCTCGGCGCCGGGCGCCCAGCCGCCGGGCCCCTTGGCCCAGTCGGCCAGCACCTCGATCACGGCGCGGGCCACGTCGTCCGGCACGGGCCCGTCCGGCGCCCGCGGCGCGAACAGCGGCCGGAGCCGATTGCCCCAGCCGATGTCCGAGAGCCGCCCCAGCGCCCGCCCCGGCGCCGCCTGCTCACCGGCCGGGATGCGCCCCTTGAGACCGATCCCGATGGCGCCGAGCCCCGTCGGCCACATCCGCCGGGGCTCCACCTCCACCCCCGCGCGCCCCAGATCGCTGCGCGCCGCGTCCAGCGCCGCCGAGGAGGCGTCGGCCGTGAAGCGCGGGCCCGCGCAGTTGTCGCAGCGCCCGCACGGCTTGGCCCCCTCGTCGTCCAGCTGCCGTTGCAGGAATTCCATCCGGCACTCGGTGGTGCCGGCGTACTCCCGCATCGCCTGCTGCTCGGCCGCCCGCTGCCGCGCCACCCACGCGTACCGCTCGGCGTCGTACGACCACGGCTGCCCGGTCGCGAGCCAGCCGCCCTTGACCCGGCGCACCGCCCCGTCCACGTCGAGGACCTTGAGCATGGTCTCCAGCCGGGAGCGGCGCAGCTCGACCAGGGGCTCCAGCGCGGGCAGCGACAGCGGTCCGTCCGCGTGGGCGAGGACGTCCAGGGTGCGCCGCACCAGCTCCTCGGTAGGGAAGGCCAGCGAGGCGAAGTACTCCCAGATCGCCTCGTCCTCCCGGCCCGGCAGCAGCAGCACCTCCGCGTGCTCCACCCCGCGGCCGGCCCGGCCCACCTGCTGGTAGTAGGCGATGGGGGAGGCGGGCGAGCCGAGATGGACCACGAATCCGAGGTCGGGTTTGTCGAAACCCATGCCGAGCGCGGAGGTGGCGACCAGCGCCTTGACCCGGTTGGCGAGCAGATCCTCCTCCGCCTGCTGCCGGTCCGCGTTCTCCGTCCGGCCCGTGTACGAGGCGACGGTGTGGCCCCGTTGCCGCAGGAACGCGGTGACCTCCTCGGCGGCGGCGACAGTGAGGGTGTAGACGATGCCGGAGCCCGGCAGGTCGTCGAGGTGATCGGCGAGCCAGGCCATCCGGTGCGCCGCGTCCGGCAGCCGCAGCACGCCCAGACTCAGGCTCTCCCGGTCCAGCGGGCCGCGCAGCACCAGCGCGTCGGAGTTGCCGCCGGTGCCCAGCTGCTCGGCGACGTCGGCGGTCACGCGCGCGTTGGCCGTCGCCGTCGTGGCCAGCACGGGGACGCCGGGCGGGAGGTCGGCCAGCATGGTGCGCAGCCGCCGGTAGTCGGGGCGGAAGTCGTGGCCCCAGTCGGAGATGCAGTGCGCCTCGTCCACGACCAGCAGCCCGGTCGCCGCGGACAGCTTGGGCAGGACCTGATCGCGGAAGTCGGGGTTGTTGAGCCGCTCGGGCGAGACCAGCAGGACGTCGACCTCCCCGGCGGCGATCGCGGACTGCACGTCCTCCCACTCCTCGGTGTTCGAGGAGTTGATGGTCCGGGCGTGGATGCCGGCGCGGGCCGCCGCCTCCACCTGGTTGCGCATGAGCGCGAGCAGCGGCGAGACGATCACCGTCGGCCCGCTGCCGTGGGCCCGCAGCAGCGAGGTCGCCACGAAGTACACCGCGGACTTGCCCCATCCCGTGCGCTGCACGACCAGCGCCCGGCGCCGCTCGGCGACCAGCGCCTCGATCGCCCGCCACTGGTCCTCGCGCAGCCGGGCGGCGCCGGTGGCGTCCCCGACGAGCCGGGCGAGGACGGCGTCCGCCCGTGCCCGGAGATCCGCGTTGCTCGTGTGCTCGTGCTCCATGCGTTCCATACAACAGGACGGGACCGACGAACGGGCGGGCCGGCGGCGGATCTGTGGACAACCCGCGACGCCTTGTCGTGTCCCTGATTCGACTTATCCACAGGCCCGAGCGGGATCGACGGATCCGCGGGATCGTCGGCGCATGACGAATCACAGCGACACCACCGCGCAGATCACCCTGCGTTCCGCGGCCGAGCTGGCCGACGCCCTGCCCTATCTGCTGGGCTACCGGCCGGAGGACAGCATGGTCCTGGTCGCCCTGCACGACAGCGGAGGCAAGGGCAGGTTCGGCGGCCGGGCCCGGCTCGGCATCCCCGCGCACGAGGAGGACTGGGAAGAGGCCGCGCGGCAACTGGCCAGGGGCCTGGTGACCGGCAGCGAGCGGCGGGGCGCCAAACCCGAACAGATGGTGGCCTACGTCTGCCAGGAACCCGCGCCCGGAGAGCGCGGCCGGGACGTCAAACGCCGTCTCGCCCGCCTCGTCCATCTGCTGCGCGTCCAGTGCGGCGAGCTCGACGTGCCGGTCATCGAGGCACTGTGCGTCTCCGACGGCCGCTACTGGTCGTACTGCTGCCCCGTCGAGGACTGCTGTCCGCAGGACGGTCGGCCGATGGGGCTGCCCGGCACCTCCGTCCTCGCCGCCGCGGCCACCTACGCCGGCCTCCAAGTCCGCGGAACCCTCAAGGAGTTGCGCGCCCGCCTCCAGCCCTGGGAGGCCGCCGCGGCGCGGGAGCAGGAGGCCGCTCTCGACGCGGCCGGGCTGGCGCTGGTCCCCCGCATCCTCGACGAGGCGGGCCGTGCGGAGGTGGCCGAGGAGACCATCGTCCTCGCCGAGCGCGCCCTCCACCGCCTCGCCGCGGCGAACCCGGTCGCGGGCGCCCTCCCGGCCGACCTGCGCGACGACGGCCTGATCGGACACGACGAGGCGGCACGGCTGATCCTGGGCCTCCAGGACCGCGACACCCGCGACCGCGCCGCCGCGTGGATGGAGGGCGACGAGGCGGCCCCGGCGCTCCGGCTCTGGCGCACCCTCGCCCGCCGCTGCGTCGGGCCGTACGCCGAGCACGCCGCCGCTCCGCTGACCCTGGCAGGCTGGGTCGCCTGGTCCACCGGCGACGAACTGGAGGCCCGAGAGGCCCTGGCCATGGCGATGGCAGCCGATCCGGACTACCTCTTCGCCCGCCTCCTGCACCAGGCGTGCAATGACGGACTGGACGTGGAGTCGATCCGCCGCTGCCTGCGGCCGGGCCGGACCGGGGGAGCGCCGGGCACGGAACCGGCGGCGGAGGGCGCGCCGTCCGCGGAGCCCCTGGCGCCCGCGAATCGGACGGCCGCGAACCCGGCACCTGCCAACCTCATGGTCACGCCTCCGGCACCTGCCAACCCCACGGTCACGCCTCCGGAACCCGCCGATCCCACGGCCGCGAAACCGGCGACCGAGGAACCGACGGACCCTGCACCGACCCCTGAAGCGGTACCGGCCGACGCACCGGACCCGGCAGCGCGTATCCGCCGGCGCCGCCGGTTGCGCTCCGCCCTCGCCGCCACCGGGGACGGCCCCCGCGCCGCCCGTGTGCCCGGTCGGCGACTCCGGCCGACGGGCTCCGGTCCGGCTGCCGGCCGGACCGCGCGACAGGGCACCCGGCATCCGGCAGGCACCCGTCTCCGCGCCGAGGGAACGGAGGAGTCCGCGACCTGAACCGGGTGGGAGACGGCCCGCCCCATAACGCGACGAAGCGGAAGCACCAGCGGTGCCCACCAGGGAAGGACGTGTTTATCGTCAGGCAGACGACTATGATCGCGGCATGCCCTACGACCCGTCAGCCTTTCCGCCCTTCGCCGTCACCGTGGACCTGGTCGTGCTGACCGTTCGCCGTCATTCGCTGTGCGCGCTGGCGGTACGCCGGGGCGAGCCGCCCTTCCAGGGAAGGTGGGCGCTGCCCGGCGGCTTCGTGCGGGCCGACGAGGACCTGAACCAGGCGGCGGCGCGCGAACTGGCCGAGGAGACCGGGCTGCACGCACACGATCCCTCGGCCCCCGCGCAGGGCAACGGAGCACACCTGGAGCAACTCGCCACCTACGGCGACCCCGGCCGGGACCCGCGCATGCGGGTGGTCAGCGTCGCGCACCTCGCGCTCGCCCCCGACCTGCCCGCACCCCGCGCGGGCGGCGACGCCAGCAACGCGCGCTGGGCCCCGGTCGAGGAACTGCTCCAGCAGGGCGGTTACGGCCGGGACGGCGAGCCCGTCGCCCCGCTCGCCTTCGACCACGCCCAGATCCTCGCCGACGGCGTGGAGCGGGCCCGCTCGAAGATCGAATACTCGTCGCTGGCCACCGCGTTCTGCCCGCCCGAGTTCACCGTCGGAGAGCTGCGCCGGGTGTACGAGGCGGTGTGGGGGGTGGCCCTCGACCCGCGCAACTTCCACCGCAAGGTCACCGGGACTCCGGGGTTCCTCGTTCCGACGGGAGGCACGACCACACGCCAGGGCGGCCGCCCGGCCCAACTGTTCCGGGCCGGTGGTGCCACGCTGCTCAACCCGCCGATGCTGCGCCCCGAAGTCTGACCGACGCCGGCCCGGCCGCGGCCGGAAACCGGGCCCTTGTTGCGTCGAATGGGGGACAGGGGCCGACGCGGGAGCGTGGCATTCTTCTTTAAATCGTCCCATACACCAAAAAACCGAACATCGCACGCTATCTTGCTGCGAGTGATCCAAGCCTTCGGACTGACCAGCACCCCCCGCAAGGCGCGGCCGCCCGCCGTCGACAACGTCTCCTTCGAAGCGCGCGCCGGACAGATCACCGTGCTCCTCGGGGCCGCGGGCGCGGGCAAGAGCACGGCGCTGGGGCTGATGCTCGCCCTGCGGCCGGGGCGCGGCGTCACCTACTTCAGGGGCCGGCCCCTGTGCCGGATCCCCCATCCGGCGCGTGAGGTCGGCGTGCTGCTCGGCGACGTACCGGGGCATCCGGCCCGTTCGGTCCGCGGTCATCTGCGCATGCTGTGCGCGGCGTCGGGCGTGCCGGGGCGCCGCGCCGACGAGGTCCTGGAAGCGGTCGGCCTCGTCAGCCTCCGCGAGGAACGCCTCGGCACGCTCGCGCGTGGCATGGACCGCAGGCTCGGCCTGGCGTGCGCTCTGCTGACCGACCCGCACACGCTCGTCCTGGACGATCCCGCGGCAGGTCTCTCACCCGCCGAGGCGCAGTGGCTGCACGGCATGCTGCGTGCCCACGCCGACCAGGGCGGCACCGTGCTGACGACAACCGGCGACCCGAGGGAGGCCGCGCACATCGCCGACCGGGTGATCACGCTCGACGCCGGCAGGCTCGTCGCCGACCAGGAGGCCGGGGAGTTCGCCCGCACCCGGCTGCGCCCGCGCGTGGCCGTGCGCAGCCCGTACGCGGGGCGCCTCGCGGCCGCGATCGCCAAGGAGGCCCGCACCGGCCGCCGTTCCGTCGAGGTGGTCCGCGAGGACGGCAACCGCCTCTCCGTGTACGGCACCACGACCGCGGTCGTCGGCGAGACGGCCTTCCGGCACGGCATCCTCGTCCACCAACTCGCCGACGAGGTAGGCGACATGGGGCCCGGCTCCGGCACCGCCGGTGCACTGTCCGAGTGCGCGCCGACCGCGGGCGGCCCGGCGACCGGTCATACGCCACCGGAGCGCGGGAGAACCGTGTTCGGCTTCTCCGTCCCGGACCCGCCCGCCGCGGCGTACACGGATTCCACCGCCTCGTCCGCCGTCCCGCGGAATCCGTCCCAGCTCAACTCCTCCGCGCCCCCTGCCCTTTCGGCCACCCCGGCCTCGCCGGCCGAACCCGCCGAGGCCCCGCCGCGGGCGGGAGCGCGCGTGCCCGTGGACGCCGGGACCACTCCCCGCCGTCCCGCACGGCCGGAATCCACCGACACACGCACCGCCCTCACCCCCACCGCCCTCACCCGCACCGCCGCCACCCTCATCACCCTCACCCGCATCGCCCCCGCCCGTATCTCCGCCCTCCGCACCCTCCTGCCCCGCGCCGGAACTCCCGCCGCCCGTCGGCCCTGGCGGACGGACCCCGAGCCTCGTACCGGCGGCGACGAGAGCGTCCGGGCCTTCGACCCGCGCTCCCCCCTCCCGCCCCCCGTCTCCATCCGTCCCGCCCCCACCCCCCTGCGCCCCCTGCGCTATGAGCTGCGGCGGGCCATGGGCGTCGGCACCGGATGGCTGACCTGCGGCGCGGCGCTCGTGCTGTCCGTGCTCACGGCCGTGGCGCTGGCCGGAATCGGCCACACCCCGCAGGCGCGGCTGTTCGCGGCCTGGCCGCGGGAACTGCCGCTGCCACCCGCCGCGCTCGCCGCCGGGCTGCTCGGAGCGCTGTCCTTCGGGGACGAGTTCCGCCACCCCGCCCTCGCGGCCGACCGCGGCACCGTGCCCCGCCGGCTCGGGCTGCTGGCCGCGAAACTCCTCGTCTCCGGTGCCACCGCGGCACTGCTCGCCTTCCTCGTCGCGGGCTGCGACGCCGAAGCGCTCTACCTCGTCTACGGCAGGGAGATGACCCAGGTCCCCGACGACTGGCTCCCGCTGGCCGCGAGTTGGCTCGCACTCGTCACCGGGTGCGCCTGGGCCGGCGTGCTCGCCGCCGGTCTCTTCCGGTCCACCTCGGGCGGGCTCGCCGCCGTCCTCGCCGTACCCGTGGCCCTCGTACCCCTGCTGCGCACGGCGTTCCGGGGGCCGGCCGAGCACGCGGTGGCCGATCTCCCGGCGCGGACGCGGGAGGTTTTCCTGCTGCCGTGGCCGCTCGCAGGGGACCGCTACCTGCTCGCGGTGGCGCGGCTGCTCCTCCAACCCGTAGGCGGGGCAATGGCGTTGTCCCTGGCGGTACTGCTGTGCGCTTATCTGTTCACGACCTTGCGCGCCAGGGCCTGAGACCACGCCTCTTACGGTTCTGATGCCGCTTGTGCCCACAACTCCCCGCGGGCGGCTCGTTTCTTTCCGATAAGGCGTCAATTGCGACGGTGTGAGCGATCACCCTTTCGTGTGCTTTTCACCAAAGACCTCAAGGGAGTTGGAGACGACGCCGACAAAGGATCCGTGAGTACCCTTGCGCACACCATGATGACCGCCGCCCGTTCCACCGACTCCGGTCTGGTCGGTCCGGGCGAACTCGACCGCTACTCCTACGGCGAAGCCCCGGTGGGCGACCGCGTCGGAGCGCCCGCCTGGGACGGAGGCGAATCCGAGCTGGGCCGGGTCGGCCGGCGGCCGGCGGGCAGCCGCGGCCGCGGGCTGCACGGCCAACTCGTCCAGCAGCTGGGTCAGATGATCGTCTCCGGCGACCTGGGCGCGGACCGCCCGCTGGTGCCCGAGGAGATCGGCCAGCGCTTCGAGGTCTCCCGCACCGTCGTCCGCGAATCCCTCCGCGTCCTGGAGGCCAAGGGCCTGGTCAGCGCCCGGCCGAACGTCGGCACACGCGTGCGTCCGGTCAGCGACTGGAACCTCCTCGACCCGGACATCATCGAGTGGCGGGCCTTCGGCCCCCAGCGCGACGACCAGCGTCGCGAGCTCAGCGAGCTGCGCTGGACCATCGAGCCGCTCGCCGCCCGTCTCGCCGCCGGACACGGCCGCGAGGAGGTGCAGCAGCGCCTGTCCGACATGGTCGAGATCATGAGCCACGCCATGGCACAGGGCGACGCGCTCACCTACTCGCGCGCCGACACCGAGTTCCACGCGCTGCTCATCCAGATCGCGGGCAACCGCATGCTGGAGCACCTCTCCGGCATCGTCGGCGCCGCCCTCCAGGTCTCCGGCGGCCCGGTCACGGCCTGCGACCGGCCGAACGACGCGTCCCTCGCCCAGCACGCGCGCATCGTCGACGCCATCGGCACCGGCGACGGCGGCGCCGCGGAGGCCGCCATGCGTCAGCTGCTCACCGCCCACCCCGAGGTGGAACGGGTGGTTCCCGCCCCGCGCGAGCACTGACCCGCCCCGCGGGCGGCGCGGTCCGCCGGTGTGCGGCGCCCTCGTGGTCCCCGTGGCGGTCCGGTCCGGGCGCCGGCCGTCGTACCCGCCACCGCCGGACCCCGCCGGACCCTCAGGAGTCCGGCGGGGTCCGGTGGTGCGCCGGGTGATGGCTTTTGGCCGCATCTGACCGTCTTTGTTCGCTTACGGGGTGTGACTCGGGCCACGCAGAATGGGCGTAACACTCATGGGAACAGCGCGATGACCTAAGAGGTGACAGCCGCGAAGGGAATACGGACGCCAGACATGGCGCTGTGCATCTTCCCGGCCCGCGCCCGCGCCGTCGGCCCATCCCCAGGCCGGTGGTCGGTTCCCGTCCGCAGTGGACGGTGCCGGAAGCCGTTTTCCAACGTTCCGAGAGGTTGTTCGTGTCGGCCAGCACATCCCGTACGCTCCCGCCGGAGATCGCCGAGTCCGTCTCTGTCATGGCGCTCATTGAGCGGGGAAAGGCTGAGGGGCAGATCGCCGGCGACGATGTGCGTCGGGCCTTCGAAGCTGACCAGATTCCGGCCACTCAGTGGAAGAACGTACTGCGCAGCCTCAACCAGATTCTTGAGGAAGAGGGTGTGACGCTGATGGTCAGTGCAGCAGAGCCCAAGCGCACCCGAAAGAGCGTCGCAGCGAAAAGCCCGGCCAAGCGCACCGCCACCAAGACGGTCGCGGCGAAGACGGTGACCACCAGGAAGGCCACCGCCACCACGGCCGCCCCCGAGGCGTCCGCCACCCCGGCCGATCCCGCCGAAGAGGCCTCGCCCGCCAAGAAGGCCGCGGCCAAGAAGGCGACCGCCAAGAAGACGGTTGCCAAGAAGACCACCGCCAAGAAGACGGCGGCCAAGAAGACCACGGGCAAGAAGGACGACGCCGAGATCCTCGAGGACGAGGTCCTCGAGGACACCAAGGTCGGCGACGAGCCCGAGGGCACCGAGAGCGCGGGCTTCGTCCTGTCCGACGAGGACGAGGACGACGCGCCCGCCCAGCAGGTCGCCGCGGCCGGCGCCACCGCCGACCCGGTCAAGGACTACCTGAAGCAGATCGGCAAGGTCCCCCTGCTCAACGCCGAGCAGGAGGTCGAGCTCGCCAAGCGCATCGAGGCAGGCCTGTTCGCCGAGGACAAGCTCGCGAACGCCGACAAGCTCGCCCCGAAGCTCAAGCGCGAGCTGGAGATCATCGCCGAGGACGGCCGCCGCGCCAAGAACCACCTGCTGGAGGCCAACCTCCGTCTGGTGGTCTCCCTGGCCAAGCGCTACACCGGCCGCGGCATGCTCTTCCTGGACCTCATCCAGGAGGGCAACCTCGGTCTGATCCGCGCCGTCGAGAAGTTCGACTACACCAAGGGCTACAAGTTCTCCACGTACGCCACCTGGTGGATCCGTCAGGCGATCACCCGCGCCATGGCCGACCAGGCCCGCACCATCCGTATCCCGGTGCACATGGTCGAGGTCATCAACAAGCTCGCCCGCGTGCAGCGCCAGATGCTCCAGGACCTGGGCCGCGAGCCCACCCCGGAGGAGCTGGCCAAGGAACTCGACATGACCCCGGAGAAGGTCATCGAGGTCCAGAAGTACGGCCGCGAGCCCATCTCCCTGCACACCCCCCTGGGTGAGGACGGCGACAGCGAGTTCGGTGACCTCATCGAGGACTCCGAGGCCGTCGTCCCCGCGGACGCCGTCAGCTTCACCCTGCTCCAGGAGCAGCTGCACTCGGTCCTGGACACCCTCTCCGAGCGCGAGGCCGGCGTCGTCTCCATGCGCTTCGGCCTCACCGACGGCCAGCCGAAGACCCTGGACGAGATCGGCAAGGTCTACGGCGTGACGCGTGAGCGCATCCGCCAGATCGAGTCCAAGACCATGTCGAAGCTGCGCCACCCGTCCCGCTCCCAGGTGTTGCGCGACTACCTCGACTAGTCCGCCGCTCCGGCCACTCGCGGGCCGGTCGTACGATGCCGAAGGCCCGGTTCCCCTCGCGGGGGCCGGGCCTTCGTGCTGCGCGCGGAGACCATGTGGATCACTCTGGGTCTTCCAGTTCCCACCCTGAGTGAGGAGTCGACATGCGTCGTTCCCTTGGCCGCGCACTGATCAGGTCGCTCGTCCTCGCGGCCACCGTGACCGCCATACCCCTGGTGAGCGCGTTCCCGGCGTCGCCCACGGCGGTCCGGAGCGTGGTCGTGGGGGGTTTCCCCATCGATGTCTCGCGGGCCCCGTGGACGGTGGCACTGTCCAGCCGTGACCGGTTCGGAGGCACCCGTGCGGGCCAGTTCTGCGGCGGCGTGGCGATCGCCCGCACCACGGTGCTCACGGCCGCCCACTGCATGAACGCGGACGTGCTCGGGGCACCCCCCGACCGCGTGCACGACCTCAAGGTCATCGCGGGCCGCACCGACCTGCTGTCCGACGACGGCCAGGAGGTCGCCGTGCGGGCGGTCCGGATCAACCCCGGCTTCGACAGCGCGACGAACTCCGGCGACTTCGCCCTCGTCACGCTCGCCGAGCCGCTGCCGCAGAGCGCGGTCATCGGCATGGCGGGGCCTGGCGACCCGGCCTATACGCCGGGCACCAAGGCCCTGGTCTCCGGCTGGGGCGACCTGACGGGCGGTGGCGCCTACGCGCACCGGCTGCACGCCGCCGATGTGCATGTGCTCGCCGACGACCGCTGCGCCCGTGCCTATCCCGGCGGCCCGGACGGCGTCTACCGGGCCGAAAGCATGCTCTGCGCCGGAGAGGCCACCGGTGGTCCGGACGCCTGCCAGGGGGACAGCGGCGGCCCGCTGGTGGCCGGCGAGCGGCTGATCGGGCTCGTGTCCTGGGGCAGCGGCTGCGGACGGGCCGGGAGTCCCGGCGTCTACACGCGCGTCTCCGAGGTCGTACGCGCCCTTGGGGTGGGCGGCGACGGCGGAGACGGGAAAGAACTCACGAAGGCCCGTGAAGGGGCCCACAGGGGGGTCTGAGGGGCCTTCGCGGGCGTGATGAGGATATGAGCACGGGCGGCCGCTCCTTCACGGAGCGGCCGCCCGTTCATCGGCCTGCGCCGGTGCTGCTCGTCGTACGTGCGAGATTCAGCGTTCCTCTTCGGGGGTGGTGCTGCTCGGGGCAGCCGTCAGCCGCTCCGTCTCGTCCTGTATCTCAGCGGCGATCTTCTTGAGTTCCGGCTCGAACTTGCGCCCGTGGTGGGCGCAGAAGAGCAGCTCTCCGCCGCTGAGCAAGACGACGCGCAGGTATGCCTGGGCGCCGCAGCGGTCGCAGCGATCAGCGGCCGTCAGCGGGCTCGCGGGGGTCAGAACAGTAGTCACGTCGCCTCTTCTCTAGCTCGACGAGCTGTCGTACCAGGGTCAACATCCAACCAGCCCGAAAACGTTCCCGCTCGTGGCTTTTCCTCGAAAAAATCTTTCCGGGGGCGGCTGTCTGCTGCCGGTTGGCGGCGAATGTGCCGTAGTGCGTGTTGGGGTGCTTACGGGTTCGCGCTGTCTAGTATCTCGGTCCTCCCGGCTGGGTTGCCGGTTGTTCATGAGGACGTGCCCGGAGCCTAAATGGTTCATGCCTCCAAGGGAACGTGATATGCGCTTCACCCCATCGAGGGATCGAACGTGCATGCGAGTCTGGACTAGTCTGAGGAACCGACGAGGGTGGCGTTACACCGGCTCTACCAGGCCTCGGTACCCTCTGACGGGCAACCGAAGCCTCCCCCTTACCCAGAAGGGGGCAATCTGAAATTCAGCGAGGAGCGAACCGCGTGACCGCCGATACGTCCGTGCCGTCCACAGCGCTGCTGGCAGGAGCAGACCGCGACGGTTCCAACTACACCGCGCGGCACCTGCTCGTCCTCGAGGGCCTCGAGGCCGTGCGCAAGCGTCCGGGCATGTACATCGGCTCGACCGACAGCCGCGGTCTGATGCACTGCCTGTGGGAGATCATCGACAACTCGGTGGACGAAGCCCTCGGCGGCTACTGCGACCACATCGAGGTGATCCTCCACGACGACGCGTCCGTGGAAGTCCGCGACAACGGCCGCGGCATCCCGGTGGACGTGGAGCCCAAGACCGGCCTGTCCGGCGTCGAGGTCGTCATGACCAAGCTCCACGCGGGCGGCAAGTTCGGCGGCGGTTCGTACGCCGCCTCCGGTGGTCTGCACGGCGTCGGCGCCTCCGTGGTCAACGCCCTCTCCGCCCGCCTCGACGTCGAGGTGGACCGCGACGGCAACACCCACGCCATCAGCTTCAGGCGCGGCGTGCCGGGCGCCTTCTCGGGCGCCGGCGCGGACGCGAAGTTCGAGGCCAAGAGCGGTCTGCGCAAGGCCAAGAAGATCCCCAAGACCCGCACCGGCACCCGCGTGCGCTACTGGGCCGACCGGCAGATCTTCCTCAAGGACGCCAAGCTCTCCCTGGACACGCTGCACCAGCGCGCCCGGCAGACCGCCTTCCTGGTGCCCGGTCTGACCATCGTCGTCCGCGACGAATACGGTCTGGGCGAGGGCGGCAGCAAGGGCGAGGAGTCCTTCCGCTTCGACGGCGGCATCAGCGAGTTCTGCGAGTACCTGGCGGGCGACAAGCCGGTGTGCGACGTGCTCCGCTTCTCCGGCAAGGGCACCTTCAAGGAGACCGTCCCCGTCCTGGACGAGCACGGCCAGATGACCCCGACCGAGGTCGCCCGCGAACTGGGCGTCGACATCGCGCTGCGCTGGGGCACGGGCTACGACACGACCCTCAGGTCGTTCGTCAACATCATCGCCACGCCCAAGGGCGGCACCCACGTCTCCGGTTTCGAGCAGGCCCTCACCCAGACGATGAACGACGTGCTGCGCGCCAAGAAGATGCTGCGCGTGGCCGAGGACAACATCGTCAAGGACGACGCCCTGGAGGGCCTCACCGCCGTCGTCACGGTGCGCCTGGCCGAGCCGCAGTTCGAGGGCCAGACCAAGGAGGTCCTCGGTACCTCGGCGGCCCGCCGCATCGTGAACCAGGTGGTCACCAGGGAACTGAAGGCATTCCTGACCGCCACCAAGCGGGACGCCGCCGCCCAGGCCCGCGTCGTCATGGAGAAGGTGGTCGCCGCCGCCCGGACGCGTGTCGCGGCCCGCCAGCACAAGGACGCCCAGCGGAGGAAGACCGCCCTGGAGTCCTCCTCCCTGCCGGCCAAGCTCGCCGACTGCCGCAGCGACGACGTCGACCGCAGCGAGCTGTTCATCGTCGAGGGCGACTCCGCGCTCGGCACCGCCAAGCTCGCGCGTAACTCCGAGTTCCAGGCGCTGCTGCCGATCCGCGGCAAGATTCTCAACGTGCAGCGCTCCTCCGTGACGGACATGCTCAAGAACGCCGAGTGCGGTGCGATCATCCAGGTCATAGGAGCGGGCTCGGGCCGCACCTTCGACATCGACCAGGCCCGCTACGGCAAGATCATCATGATGACCGACGCCGATGTGGACGGCTCCCACATCCGGTGCCTGCTGCTCACGCTGTTCCAGCGCTACATGCGGCCCATGGTCGAGGCCGGCCGTGTCTTCGCCGCGGTGCCGCCGCTGCACCGCATCGAGATCGTCCAGCCGAAGAAGGGCCAGGACAAGTACGTCTACACGTACTCGGACCGCGAGCTGCGGGACAAGCTCATGGAGTTCCAGACCAAGGGCATCCGCTACAAGGACTCCATCCAGCGCTACAAGGGCCTCGGCGAGATGGACGCCGACCAGCTGGCCGAGACCACCATGGACCCCCGCCACCGCACCCTGCGCCGCATCAACCTCTCCGACCTCGAAGCCGCCGAACAGGTCTTCGACCTCCTGATGGGCAACGACGTGGCTCCCCGCAAGGAGTTCATCTCCAGCTCGGCAGCGACGCTGGACCGGTCGCGTATCGACGCGTGACGGCTGCGGCGGGCTGGGGCGGGGGGGTCTGGTTCGCGGCAGGTGACCTCACTGGGGCGGACCGCGGCGGAGGGTCTGCTCGCGGTGGGTGATCTCGCTGGGGCGGGAGTGCTCTGACCGGGCGTGGGTTCGGCTGAGGACCGCCGTGCGGGTGTGTGGCGGGGCGGTCCTGGCGGGGACCCAGAGGATGCCATGGCGGTCCGGGGAGCGGGGTGCCTCGACGTCGCCGCCCTGCGGCGGTCAGGGCGTCCCTCAATGCCACTGTCCCTGTGAGGAGCACCCCGTGGGTCGGGATGGCGTGCCCCGTCTCGGAACGGGTGAGGGCGCGCTGACGAGGTGGCGCGCATCGAGTGGGGACGCGCTGGTGAGGGGCTCACACGGGGCTGCGCTCGGGCGGCCGTGGGCCGGCGAGACCTGATGCGACCCCGCTGCGGTGAGCCTTCGGACGTCTCGCGCGGCCCGTCGCAGAGGCAGGCCCAGACGCCGGTTCGCCCCTCTCATCAACACCACCGCTGCCCCTCCGAGGCTCGCCGCCGCCGACCAACCCCAAACCCGCACCCACCCTCACGCGCCACCCCACCGACCCCCGGCTCCCTCTCCACCCCTGGGTGGAGGCGCCCCATCGAAGATCTCCACCTGTGATCCACCCCGGCTCCGATCTCCCGACCTGCGAATTTCCGTAACTTCGAAGCGTCGGGCAGCGCCGCTCCCGGCACCCGACTTCTCACTCACGGAGGATCTGATGGTGGGGCTCACCAACGCGCTGGTGGTCGTGGCCGTCGTCGCGCTCGTACTGGCACGGCAGTTCCGCGCACGCCCGGTCAACACGGACCGCCGCTGGTGGCTGCTGCCGCTGATCCTCGGCGTCATGGCGTTGCGCGGGCCCGGCATCCTCGATGCCCAGCACCGCGTCGAGTCCGCCGGGCTGCTCGCCGTGGAACTCCTCATCGGCCTCGCCATGGGCGCGGGCTGGGCCTGGACCACTCGCGTCTGGACGGAGCCGGACGGCGCCGTGTGGAGCAAGGGCACCAAGGCGAGCGCCGCCGTCTGGATCGCCGGCATCGCCCTGCGTATCGGCATCTACGCCATCGGCGCCGCCCTCGGCCTGCAGCAGCACAGCTCCGCCCTGCTTCTCGGCTTCGCCGCCTCCCTGCTGGTCCGCGGCGGGATCCTGACCTGGCGGGCGAGCACCCTCGGCAGCCGTACGCCCCTGACCACCCAGCCTCTCGGCACCACGAGCCGCCCCACCGCGGCGTACGGTGACGGCAGGCTCGCGGGAAGGGAGCGCGTGTGACCGAGAACGCCTGGACGCGGTGGCCTTCGAAAGAAGCACTCGGCCGCGCCGGAAGCACCCGCCCCCGCCGCCTGCTCGCCTGGGCGGTCAGGGCTCTGGTGATCGGCCTGCTGCTGTGGGGCGCGTACAACCAGAAGCATGTAGGCGCCTGGACCGCGGTGGGCGCCCTCGTCGGCGTCGTCGCCGCCGGATTCCTCGCCTGGGCCTTCTTCCGCACCACCTACCGGCACCGACTGATTCCCTCGCTCCTCCTGCTGGCCTCGCTCATGGGCATCGCGGTCGCAGCCGAGGCCACCGGATTCAGGGCACTGGCCCTCGTCCTGTGGTGCGGCTGCGGAATCACCGCCCTGGAGCGCCTCCCGCTCGCGGCCGCGACCCCGGTCACCTCGGCGGGCCTCGCCGCGTACTCCGCGTTCAACAACGACGTCTGGCTGACCACCGCGGCCTCGGTAGTGGGCATGGCCCTCGCCGGCTACGTCCTGCGGCTGGACGCCGAAGCGCGCGGCAACGCACAGCGGCTGCTCGACCAGGAGCGGGCCGCGAGAGTCGCCGAGGCCGAGTCCGCGGCATTCGCCGAGCGGGCCAGGATCGCCCGTGAGATCCACGACGTGCTGGCCCACAGCCTCTCCGCACAGCTTGTCCACCTGGAGGCGGCCCGACTGCTGATCGAGCAGGGCGCCGACCGCGAGCGGATCCTGGAGCGGGTGGTGGCCGCCCGCGGCATGGCCCGTGACGGTCTCGCCGAGACCAGACAGGCGCTGTCCGCGCTGCGGGGCGAACTGACGCCCCTGGAGGACTTCCTTGGCGAACTCGTCAGCGGCGCCGAGGGCGCGGCGGTCACCGTCACGGGTGAGCCCAGGCCCCTGCCGGCCGAGGCTTCCCAGGCCGTGCGCCGGGTCGCCCAGGAGGCGCTGACGAACGTCCGCAAACACGCCCAGGGCGCCAGGGTGGACCTGCGTCTCGACTACAGCGACCACCAAGTGACGCTGAACGTACGCGACTCGGGCGGACGGCCCGGCGATCTGACCTCCTCCGGCGGCGGGTACGGTCTGCTCGGTATGCGCGAGCGCGCCGAACTGCTCGGCGGCTCGCTGGACGCGGGGCCGGACGAGGAGGGGTTCGTGGTTACGCTGAAGGTGCCTGTATGACCGAGCCCGAGGAGGAGCAGAAGCCGGCACGGGTGGTGGTCGCCGACGATCAGACCGTCGTGCGGGAAGGCATCGTGATGCTGCTCGGTCTGCTGCCGGGCATCGAGGTCGTCGGTGCCGCGGGGGACGGTGAGGAGGCGGTGCGGCTGGTCGGGGAACTCGCTCCGGACGTCGTCCTGATGGACCTCCGGATGCCCCGCTGCGACGGCGTGGAGGCCACCCGGCGGATCCGGGAGCAGTACCCCGGCACCCAGGTGGTGGTGCTCACCACGTACGCCGACGACGATTCGCTGTTCCCCGCGCTGCGGGCCGGTGCGCGGGGATACCTGACCAAGGACGCGGGTGGCGACGAGATCGTCCGGGCCGTGGAGAGCGTGCTGTCGGGGGAGGCGGGGCTGTCTCCGAGCGTGCAGCGCCGTCTGCTGGAGCGGCTGTCGCAGCCCGAGCCCCAGCCGGCCGCGGTCGTGCCTGCGGCCGTGGTCCCGCCGGACGGGCTGACCGTGCGCGAGACCGAGGTCCTGGTGCTGATCGCCGAGGGTCTGAGCAACCAGGACATCGCCCGCAGGCTGCATGTCTCGACCGCGACCGTGAAGACGCATATCAACAACCTCTTCGCGAAGACGGGACTCAAGGACCGGGCCCAGGCGGTGCGTTACGCCTACGCCAAGGGGCTGGTGCGACCGCCCGCGGGGTGAGGTCACCTGATGGGGTGAAGGTCCCGGAGAAGAAGAGTCGG
Source organism: Streptomyces sp. NPDC037203 (assembly GCF_055605065.1). Classification (NCBI taxonomy): domain Bacteria; kingdom Bacillati; phylum Actinomycetota; class Actinomycetes; order Kitasatosporales; family Streptomycetaceae; genus Streptomyces; species Streptomyces sp. NPDC037203. Next base: position 278,523 of record NZ_JBVJUC010000007.1, on the reverse strand, counting down.
GGAACTTACCGGTCTGCCCATCCTTGGACATGCAGTCAAGCGATGATCGTGCCCGCGGAGCAGGGGACGGTCCCGAGCCTTCGGCCGGGCGCGGGAGGGACCACGGCGCGCCCACCCGCGACAGGCAGCACCGGGACCCCTGGCACGACCCGTCGGCCCTGGACGGAGACGAGCCCTACGGCGCGGGACCGCCCGCGCCGGCCGTGCCCTCAGCCCGCGGGGAGCGGGACACGGCGGCGGAGCCCGCCCGCGATGTGTACGTCGCGGTGCAGCGCAGCGCGGCCTTCCGGGAAGTGCGCGGCAGATACCGGCGGTTCGTGGTGCCGGGGGTCGCGGTCTTCCTGAGCTGGTACGTCGCGTATGTCGTCGCGGCGACCACCGCACCGGGACTGATGGCACGCCCCGTAGTGGGCGCGGTGAACGTGGCGATGCTCGCGGGGCTGGGGCAGTTCCTCACCACGTTCCTGCTCACCTGGGCCTACGCCCGGCACGCCCGGCTGCGGCGGGACCGGGCCGCGCTGGAACTGCGCTGGGACACCCAGGAGCTCACCCGCGGGACTCGGGGAGGTAGCCGGTGACCGGAGGTCATCAGACGTTGGCGCTGCTGCTGTTCAGCGGGTTCGTCGCGGTCACCCTCGGGATCACCACCTGGGCGAGCCGGCGAAGGCATGGTTCGGCGGAGGAGTTCTACACGGGCGGGCGGTTGTTCTCCCCGATGGAGAATGGTTTTGCCATCGCGGGCGACTACATCTCGGCGGCGTCCTTCCTGGGCGTCACGGGGCTCATCGCGCTGTACGGCTACGACGGGCTGCTCTACGTGGTGGGCTTTCTCGTGGCGTGGCTCGTGGTGCTGTTCCTGGTCGCCGAACTGGTCCGCAACTGCGGCCGGTTCACCCTGGCCGATGTGGTGTCCGCGCGGATGAGCGAGCGCCCGGTACGGATCGCGGCCGGTATGTCGTCGGTCGTGGTGTCCGTGCTCTACCTGGTGGCGCAGATGGTCGGCGCGGGCAGCCTGGTTGCGCTGCTGCTGGGGCGCACGAGCGGGCCGGCTCGGGCGTGGGCGGTCATCGGGGTCGGCGCGCTCATGGTGATCTATGTGTCGCTGGGCGGGATGCGGGCCACCACCTGGATCCAGATCGTGAAGGCGGTGCTGCTGCTCGGCGGGACGCTCGCGCTGACCGTGCTCCTACTGCTGCGGTTCCACGGTGATGTCGACCGGTTGCTGGTCACGGCCGCGCAGCGCAGCGGTCACGGGGACGCCTTCCTGGCGCCCGGCCTGAAGTACGGCGGGAGCTGGACCGCCCGCCTCGACTTCATCAGCCTGGGGCTCGCGCTGGTGCTGGGCACCGCGGGGCTGCCGCATATCCTGTCCCGCTTCTACACGGTGCCGACCGCGCGCGCCGCCCGCCGTTCCGCGGTGTGGTCGATCGGCCTGATCGGTGGGTTCTACCTGCTGGCGATCGTCCTCGGGTTCGGGGCGGCGGCGGTCGTGGGGCCGGGTACCCTGCGGGCCTCCAACGCTGCGGGGAACACGGCGATGCCGCTGCTCGCCCTCGACCTGGGCGGCGGCGCGGGCTCCACTGGCGGAACGGTTCTCTTCGCGGTGGTCGCCGCCGTCGCCTTCGCCACGATCCTCGCGGTGGTCGCCGGCATCACGCTCGCCTCCTCCGCCTCCGTGGCCCACGATCTGTACGCCTCCCTTCGCCGCACACACCGCGGGCGGAAGGGCGGGGCACACGGTGAGGTGACCGTGGCGCGGTTCGCCGCCGTCGGCATCGGTGTCGTGGCGATCGCGCTCGGGCTGCTGGCCCGTGACCTCAATATCGCCTACCTGGTCGGACTCGCCTTCGCGGTCGCCGCGTCGGCGAACCTGCCGGTGCTGATGTACTCGCTGTTCTGGTCCGGCTTCACCACCCGCGGCGCGGTGTGGGCCGTGTACGGCGGCCTGGTCCCGGCGCTCGGACTCGTGCTGCTGTCCCCGGTGGTCTCCGGCTGTCCCGGCTCCCTGTTCCCCGGCGTCGACTTTCAGTACTTCCCGTTGCAGAATCCGGGCATCGTCTCCATCCCGCTGGGCTTCCTCGCCGGCTGGCTGGGCACGGTCACCTCGGACGAGATCCCGGACGAGGCCAAGTTCGCCGAGACGGAGGTGCGCTCCCTCACCGGGGCCGGCGCCGTCTGACGGGTGAGGCCGGCACCGTCACGGCGCCACCCAGGCGTACCGGTGCTCCGGGCGGCCGGTGTCCCCGTACTTCAGGGAGAGGCGCAGGCGGCCGGCCTGTTCCAGGTGGCGGAGGTAGCGCTGGGCCGTGGAACGGCTCAGGCCGGTGCGGGCGGCCACCTCGTGGGCGGAGAGCGGATGGTCGGCGTCGTAGAGGACGTCGCATATCAGGTCCGTCGTGGGCGCCGTGTGACCGCTCGGCAGGCCGGGCGCGGACGGGGCGGGGGCCGTGCGCAGCGCCCCGAAGATCCGGTCCACCTGTTCCTGGCCCGCCACCCCCCGGCCGCCCATCCGGTCGACCGTGCGGCGTAGCGCGGCATAGGAGTCGAGGCGGGTGCGCAGCGCGGCGAAGGTGAACGGCTTCACCAGGTAGTGCAGGGCCCCCAGGCGCATCGCCTGCTGGACGGTGGCGACATCGCCGGCCGCCGTGATCATGATGACGTCCGCGCCGTGGCCCTGCTCCCGCATACGGTGGACGAGTTCCAGGCCGGTGCGGTCCGGCAGATAGTGGTCGAGCAGGACCAGATCGATGGCGCCGCGCTCCACGGCGGCCAGCGCCTGGGCGGCGTTGTGCGCGCGGGCGGCCACCCGGAAGCCGGGAACCTTTCCCACGTATTTGGCGTTTATCTCAGCGACGCGGAAGTCGTCGTCGACCACCAGGACGTCAATCATCAGGCCTCTCCTTCAAGGCCGGCGGGCGTCCGGCCCGCCTGTGCGGCTCCGCAGTTGTAGCGCGAGCAAAACGAGCACAACAGCTTCTTGCGAGCAAAAGAACGCCTTGTGCACACAAGACTGCTGCTCGTGGCCGGGCCGACCTACCGTCCCGGCCATGAGCGCACACACCGGCCCCGCCATCGAGTTGCGGGGCGCGAGCAAGACCTTCAGAACCCCCTCCGGGGGGCTGCACACGGCCGTGCGCGGTCTGGACCTCACCGTGGGACGCGGTGAGTTCGTGGCCGTCGTGGGACCGACCGGCTGCGGCAAGTCCACCACGCTGACTCTGGTCAGCGGGCTGGAGGAGCCCACCGAGGGCGAGGTGACGGTCGCCGGGGAGCCGGTCCGCGGCGTCGGCGACAAGGTCGGCTTCGTCTTCCAGCAGGACGCCACCTTCCCCTGGCGCACCGTGCTGTCGAACGTCATGGCGGGCCCCCGCTTCCGGGGCGTCCCGAAGGCGGAGGCCCGGCAGAAGGCCCGCGAGTGGCTGGCCCGAGTGGGGCTCGCCGCCTTCGAGGACCGCTACCCGCACCAGCTCTCCGGCGGCCAGCGCAAGCGCGTCGCCCTCGCCGCCACCTTCGTCAACGACCCCGAGATCCTGCTGATGGACGAGCCCTTCTCGGCGCTCGACGTGCAGACCCGTGCGCTGATGTCGGACGAACTGCTGGAACTGTGGGAGGGCACCGGCGCCTCGGTCGTCTTCGTCACCCACGACCTGGAGGAGTCCATCGCGCTGGCCGACAAGGTCGTCGTGATGACGGCGGGCCCCGCGACCGTCAAGCAGGTCTTCGAGATCGATCTGCCGCGCCCGCGCAAGGTCGAGTCGGTGCGGCTCGAACCACGCTTCATCGAGATCTACCGGGAGATCTGGGAGTCGCTCGGCGAAGAGGTCCGCATCACCCGCGAGAGGGGTGCCGCCCATGTCGCCTGAGGTTCTCGACACCCCGGTCGCCGCCACCGCCAAGGCCCCCGACCGTGCGCAGAGCCGCGCACAAGCCGCCCGCCGCCGCAAGCTCCTCGTCAACTCCGCGCGGGTGGTGCTCCTGGTCGCCGTGCTGGGTCTGTGGGAGGCGCTGTCGCGGGCGAAGGTCATCGATCCGTTCAACTTCTCGATGCCCTCCAAGATCTGGGACCAGATCTCCACCTGGGTCATGCACGGCACCGCGCTCGGCTCCCTGGGCGAGCAGGTCTGGTACACCCTCTACGAGGCGCTGCTCGGCTGGCTCGTGGGCGTGGTCGCCGGTGTCCTGCTCGGGATCGCGCTGGGCCGGATCGGTCTGCTCGCCGAGGTGCTTGGTCCATACATCAAGGTGCTCAACTCGATACCCCGGATCGTCCTCGCGCCCATCTTCCTGATCTGGTTCGGACTCGGCCCGTCCTCCAAGGTCGCCTCCGCCGTGGTGCTGGTCTTCTTCCCGGTGTTCTTCAACGCCTTCCAGGGCGCCCGCGAGGTGGACCGCAATCTGGTGGCCAACGCCCGCATCCTGGGCGCGAGCGACCGCCGGGTCACCCTCCAGGTCGTCATCCCGTCGGCCACCTCCTGGATCTTCACCAGCCTCCACGTCAGCTTCGGCTTCGCGCTGATCGGCGCGATCGTCGGCGAGTACATCGGCGCGACCAAGGGCATCGGCCTGCTCGTCGCGCAGTCGCAGAACACCTTCAACGCTGCCGGTGTGTACGCGGCGATGGTCATCCTCGCCGTCGTCGCCCTCGCCGCCGAGGGTCTGCTGACCTTCGCCGAGCGGCGCATCTTCCGCTGGAAGCCCGCCAGTTCGGACGACTGACCCGCCGGCCACGGCGGCCGGACGGTCCCGCTCGCACCACCGCCGGCCGTCGCAGGACCAGCCCCCCACACCTCACCCGCACCGCCCTCTCACAAGGACGTGAACCGCCATGCGCAAGACCGCCAGAACCACCTCCCTGGCCGCCGCCGGCCTGCTCGCCCTGTCCTCGCTCACCGCCTGCGCCAACGACGCGGCGGGTTCCGCGGCCGGCTCCGGCGGGGGCGGTGGCAAGGGCGAGAGCGTCAAGATCATGGTCGGTGGCCTCGACAAGGTCATCTACATGCCCGCGATGCTCACCCAGCGCCTGGGCTATTTCCAGGACGAGGGCCTGAACGTCCAGCTCATGTCCGAGCCCGCCGGGGTACAGGCCGAGACCGCGCTCGTCGCCGGCCAGGTGCAGGGCGCGGTCGGCTTCTACGACCACACCCTCGACCTCCAGGTGAAGGGCAAGTCGGTCGAGTCGGTCGTGCAGTTCTCGCGCGCGCCGGGCGAGGTGGAGGTCGTCTCCGGCAAGGCCGCGGGCGACATCACCTCGCCCAAGGACTTCAAGGGCCGCAAACTGGGTGTGACCGGGCTCGGCTCCTCCACCGACTTCCTCACCAAGTACCTGGCGGTCAAGAACGGCGTGGACGTCAGCGAGTTCACACCGGTCGCGGTGGGCGCGGGACCGACCTTCATCGCGGCACTCCAGAAGGGCTCGATCGACGGCGGCATGACCACCGACCCGACCGTGGCGACGATCCTCGACAAGAAGGCCGGCAAGATCCTGCTCGACATGCGCACCCCCGAGGGTTCGCAGCAGGCGCTGGGCGGGCCCTACCCGTCGTCAAGTCTGTACATGCAGACGGACTGGGTGAATGGACACAAGGACACCGTCCAGAAGTTGGTCGACGCATTCGTCAAGACGCTCAAGTGGATGTCCACCCACAGCGCCGACGAGATAGCCGCCAAGATGCCCGCCGACTACTCCCAGGGCGACAAGGCGCTCTACACCCAGTCCATCAAGGCCACCCTGCCCATGTTCACCGACGACGGCGTGATGCCGGAGAACGGCCCGGAGACCGTGGAGAAGGTGCTCAAGGCGTTCAACCCCAACATCAAGAACGCGAACGTCGACCTGAGCAAGACGTACACGACCGAGTTCGCCAAGGCGGTCAAGTAGTACGGCGGACAGTCGACGTCGTCAACTGGTGCGTGCCGTGGGCTCGGGCTCCAGTCCGGGTCCGGCCCCCAGCTCCGGCTCCCGCAGCGCCTCCGGCAGCACGACCGTGAACTCCGCACCGCCCCCGCCCGCGGTGTCCACGGTCGCGCTGCCGCCCTGGCGTTCGGCGAGCCGGCGCACCAGTGACAGGCCGAGGCCCCGCTTGCCGTGCGCGGGCACCTGCTTGGTGGACCACCCCTCGGTGAAGACCAACTCCCGCTGGTCCGCCGGTACTCCCGGCCCGGTGTCCCGCACCCTGAGCACGACCGTACGGTCCTCGACGCGCAACTCGACCTCCACCCGCGCGTGCGGGGTGCCCGCGACCGCGTCCAGCGCGTTGTCCACCAGGTTGCCGACGACCGTGACCAGACCCCGCGAGTCGACCAGCCGGTCCGGGAGCCCGCTGCGTTCCGACACCCACAGCGCGACCCCGCGCTCGGCGGCCACCGTCGCCTTGCCGACCAGCAGAGCGGCCAGCAGCGGGTCCTGCACCTTCTCGGTGACCTGTTCGGCGGTGACCCGGTGATCCCCGACCACCTCCCCGACGAACTCCACCGCGTCGTCGTACATCTCCAGTTCCAGCAGCCCGAGCAGGGTGTGCATCCGGTTGGCGTGCTCGTGGTCCTGGGCGCGCAGGGCGTCGATCAGCCCGCGCGTGGAGTCGAGTTCGCGCCCCAGTTGCTCCAGTTCGGTGCGGTCGCGCAGGGTGGCGACCGCACCGCCGTCGTCGGTGGGCATGCGGTTGGCGACCAGCACCCGCGGCCCGCGCACCGTCAGCAGATCGGTGCCGGTCACCCGCCCGGCGAGCACATCGGTCGTACGGCCCTCGCCGAGCGCCTCGTCGGGGGTGCGGCCCACGGCCTCGTCGCCGATGCCCAGCAGCCGTCGCGCCTCGTCGTTGAGCAGCCGGACACGGCCGCCCCGGTCCAGGGCGACCACACCCTCACGGATGCCGTGCAGCATCGCCTCGCGCTCCGCGAGCAGCGCCGAGATATCGGAGAAGGCCAGGTCACGGGTCTGCCGGTGCACCCGGCGGGCGATCAGCCAGGCGGCCAGCGCGCCCACCGCGAGGGCGCCTCCGGCGTAGGCCAGCAGCCCCGGAATGACGCCGATCAGCCGGGCGCGCACGCTGTCGTAGGCGATGCCGACGGAAACCGCGCCGATCAGGCGGTGGCGGTCGTCGTACAGCGGCACCTTGCCGCGCGCGGAGCGTCCCAGGGTGCCCCGGTCGATCTCCATGACCTCCTTGCCCTTCAGGGCCTCGGAGGGGCTCGTGGAGACCTTGCGGCCGATCTGCGAGGTGGTCGGATGCGACCAGCGGACCCAGTGCCGGTCGAGGACCACGATGTACTCGGCGTGCGTGGCCCGCCGGATCCGCTCGGCCTCCCGCTGCACCGGGCCGTCCTTGGTCGGCGGCGTGGTGAGCAGTCCCTGGGCGATCTGCGGGTCCTGGGCCGTGGTCTCGGCGATGGCCAGCGCGCGGCGCATCGCCTCGTGGTCCAGCTGTTTGCTCAGCGGCGCCAGGAACAGGCCGGTCACGAGCACCGCGACGCCCGCGGCGATCGTCACCTGCATGAGCAGCACCTGCGAGAACACCCGCCGTGGCATCCCGAGGCGCAGACGGCGTGCGGAGAAAGTGGGGCTCATGGGGGACGACAGTACGGGGTGCGCCCGCTGCGTGGTTCAGCTCGCCAGCGCCGTCGGCCGCAGCTCGCGCACCGCGACGACGGTCATCCGCGCCGGGGTGCCGAGCACCGCCGCGCCGCAGCTTTCCGGGCGCGGCGGCAGCGACACGCCGCGCGCCACGGTGACCCGCCAGCGGCGGCCGTCGGCATGGGCGACGGTGACCGCCCAGCGCGGCGCGGCGCCGTCGGTCCGTACGACGCCCAGCACGCCCGCCCGGTATTCGCCGGCCACCTCACGCACCGCCAGTTCGGCCGCCTGAGCTGGGCGTTCGAAGGCAGAGCAGCCGCGGCACCCCGTGACGGCCACCCGGCCCTCCCGGACGTCGTCCAGGGCCTTCTTGAGGGTGTCCGCCTCGGCGCGACCGTAGACGTAGCCGTACGGCAGTACGAGCACCGTCGGCGCGAAGCGATGTCCACCCAGATGGGTGACCTCCCAGACGCCCTCTTCCCCCGACGCGGCGAGCTCGGTGGCGAGCGGGCGGCCCAGCAGGGCGCAGCAGCGGTCGCGCTTGCCGTTGGTGCACACCAGCGCGAGCGGGTCGCCGGTGTGCGGACGCCCGCCGAGCACCGCGTCGAAGGAACGGTGATCGCCCGCGCCGAGGCCCGCGAGGTCCAGATCGAGGAGCTGCCCGGGGTCGCGAGTGGCGGCCGAGCGCAGCCAGGTGCGCCCCGGCACCGTGTGGGCGGCGTAGACCCGGCGGATCTCAGGGGTGCCGGGGTCCGCGTGGCGGCCGGGGCGCCGGATGAGGGCCACGCGTACGCCGGTGCCCTCGGCGGCCCGCTCCAGCGCGCGGCCGACCGCCGGGTCCAGATGGCTCGAAGTGAGCGCCTTGGCACCCCACGGGCCGGGCTGCTCCAGCAGCAGCCACGTGCTCGCCGTGGCCGCCGTCGCCGAAACGGGCTCGTCGAGGCTGAGGGAGACGGACGCGCACCTACTCACAGAGGTGAGCCTAACCTGACTTCGAGCAGGGCGACTTCCGGCCGGGGTCCGTGTCGTGCTCATGGAAGGGCGGCGGCTCCGGAGGGGGTAGGAGTCGGCGAGCCGACGCGGGGTTCTCAGTCGGCCTCGGGAAAGGGCTGCGGCGGGCGCGGGCCGATGTAGTGGCCGACGGGACGCATGCGCAGCGGGCGCTCGTCGTACTCCTCCAGGGCGTGCGCGATCCAGCCCGCCGTGCGGGCGACGGCGAAGATCGTCTCGCCGGCGGTGGCCGGCATGCCGAAGGAAGAGGTGAACACCGCGAGCGCCAGGTCGACATTGGCGTGCAGCGGGGTGTGCCGGGCGGTCGTGGCGACGATGTCGCGGGCCGCGAGCAGGGCCGGCTCCGCGCGTGGGAGCCGCTCCAGCAGGCCGAACAGGACCTGCGCGCGGGGGTCCTCGCCGGTGTAGAGGCGGTGGCCGAGTCCGGGGATGCGGCGCCCCGCGCGCAGTTCCCCGGCGATCACCGGGGCCGCGTTGCCCAGTTCGAGCACGTCCAGCAGGAGCCGGTGGGCCAGCCCGCTGCTGGCGCCGTGCAGCGGGCCCTCCAGGACGCCGAGACCCGCCGAGACGGCCGCGTAGGCGTGCGCCCGCGCGGACGCGGCGACCCGGACCGCGAGCGTGGAGGCGGCGAGGTCGTGGTCGGCGAGCAGGGCCAGCGCGACGTCCAGTACGCGCACGGCGTCCTCGTCCGCCGGGCAGGCGGTCAGCCGCGACCACAGGCGGTGGGCCAGCGACGCGTCGCGGCCGGGGTCGCTCGCGATGGGCGGCAGCGCGTCGACGAGCGTGGGGATGAGTACGCGCGCCGTGTTCAGGACGGCCTGCGCGGACAGGTCGAAGCGCAGTGGGTCCTCGGCCGCCGCGGCGATCGTCGCGACCCGCAGCCGGTCGATGGGGGAGGTGTGCTCGGGCAGCGACTCCACGGCCCAGCCGGCGACGCGCACGGTCGCCGCGGGCGCGGTGAAGGCCGTACCGGGCACGAGCCGGCCGGTCCACAGCCACTCCGCGACCTCCTCGTAGGAGTGGCGGGCGGCCAGTTCGGTGGCGTCCACGCCCCGGTAGTAGTACCGGTCCGCCTCGATCAGCGTGATCCGGGTACGCACCGAGAGATCGCCGCCCGAGCCCGGAATCCCGGCGCTCTCCCGGCGGTTGCGCCGGGCCAGGTCTTCCACTTCGCGCACCTCGAAGGTGCTGGCGCGGCCTCCGGGCTCGCGCTTGCTGCTCAGCAGGCCGCGGCTGACATACGCGTAGACCGTCTCGGGCTTCACACCGAGCAGTTCGGCGGTCTCCTTGGTGGTCAGCCTGCGCCCCGGTCGGTTGGGGGCGGGTTCGTGATCGCGCATGGGGGTCACGGTAGCGGTCTCTGCACATCGTGATGACTCACCTCTCAATTGCATTGATCGGATCAACATTGACAGGAAACTCGTCAAGAGTGGACAGTCGGATCAATCTCAAGGAGGACAGCCATGGCCATCAACAGGACCGCAACGCCCCTCGTCGACGTTCCGCGCGGTCTCGCCGGTGTCGTCGTCACGGAGACGGAGATCGGCGACGTCCGGGGGCGGGAGGGCTTCTACCACTACCGGCAGTACTCGGCGGTCGAACTCGCCCGCACCCGCCGCTTCGAGGACGTCTGGCACCTGCTCGTACACGGCACGCTCCCCGACGCCGGGCGCGGCGCCGTCTTCGCCGCCGAGACCGCGGCGCTTCGGTGGCTGCCCGAGGAGGTCCGCGCGAGTCTGCCCGCGATCGCCGCCGCGAGCCGAACCTCGGGGCCGCTGGCCGGCCTGCGCACCGCGCTGTCCCTGCTGGGCGCGGCGCGCGGGTTCCGGCCGCTGTACGACCTGGACGCCGCCGGGCGCCGCGCCGACGCCCTCGCCGCCTGCGCCGCCGTGCCCACGCTGCTCACGGCGCTGTACCGGCTGGGGCGGGGACTCGACCCGGTGGAGCCGCGCGAGGATCTGCCCTACGCGGCCAACTACCTGTACATGTTGACCGGTTCGGTACCGGATCCGCGCCGGGCCCGTGCGGTCGAGCAATATTTGATCTCCACCATTGACCACGGGTTCAATGCGTCAACCTTCACGGCTCGGGTCATCGCCTCCACCGGCGCCGACACGGCGGCCTGTCTCACCGGCGCCGTGGGCGCGCTGTCCGGTCCGCTGCACGGAGGCGCGCCCAGCAGGGCCCTGGACACCCTGGACGCGATCGGCACACCGGACCGGGTCGATGCCTGGATCCGGGAACGAGTGCTGGCCGGCGAGCGGATCATGGGCTTCGGACACGCCGTCTACCGCACGGAGGACCCGCGTTCCCGGATGCTCCGGGAGATCGCCCTCGGCTTCGGCGGACCGCGGGTGGAGTTCGCGGTGGAGGTCGAACGCCGAGTCGAGGCCGTTCTCGCCGAGCTGAAGCCGGGCCGCGAACTCCACACCAACGTCGAGTTCTACGCCGGTGTGGTCATGGAACTGTGCGGCCTGCCGCGGGAGATGTTCACCCCCACCTTCGCGGCGGCCCGCGTGGTGGGCTGGAGTGCCAACATTCTGGAACAGGCCGCCGACCCGAAGATCATCCGCCCGGCGGCGCGCTATGTGGGCCCCGAACCGGCGGTCGCGGTACCCGCTGCCTGACGGGCCGCCCGCCGACCGGGCGCCGGTCCTTCCACCGCGTGATCTGTCCCGCCTCGCGCCTGCTCGCCCTCGCCGGCGAGACCCCGGCGCCTTCCCGGCTCCCGAAACTCTTCAGGGGGCCGCCTTTGCCGGCCTGCGGCCTTGCGGCCCCCGCTATCGGCGCCCTTCCGCCCCCACGGCCCTTTTATCCTGGTCGACAGCCCGTTCGCAGGAGAAAGGTCGCCCCTTGGGGAACAGCTTGGTGCACAGCACGGACGGCAACCGTCGTCCCCAGCCGCAGATCCCGGTCGTCGTCCTCGCCGGATTCCTCGGGTCGGGGAAGACCACGCTCCTCAACCACCTGCTGCACCGCAGCGCGGGCAGCAGGATCGGCGCGATCGTCAATGACTTCGGCGCCATAGAGATCGACGCGCTGGCCGTCGCGGGTGCCCTCGGGGACTCCACCGTCTCCCTGGGCAACGGCTGCCTGTGCTGCGCCGTGGACGCCGGCGAACTCGACGTCTACCTGGCCAAGCTCGCCGCCCCCGAGACCGGTGTCGACGTGATCGTCATCGAGGCCAGCGGACTCGCCGAACCGCAGGAGCTGGTGCGGATGGTGCTGGCCAGCGAGCACCCCGACATCGTCTACGGCGGGCTCGTCGAGGTCGTGGACGCCGCCGAGTTCGACGACACACGCGCGCGGCACCCCGAGATCGACCGGCATCTCGCCCTCGCCGACCTGGTGGTCGTCAACAAGGTGGACCGGGCCGCGGACCCCGAACGGGTGCTCGCCCTGGCGGGGTCGCTGACCGACCGGGCCGCCGTCGTCCCGGCGACCTACGGGCGCGTCGACCCCGAGTTCCTCTTCGACTGCCGGCCGAGCGAGGAACGCATCGGCCAGCTGTCCTTCGACGACCTGCACAACCACGACGACGCCCACGACACGGACGGCCTCGGCGCGAGCGGCCACGCCGGACACCTGCACACCGGCTACGACAGCCTGTCGTTCACCTCCGACGTCCCCCTGGACCCGCGCCGCCTGATGCGGTTCCTGGACAGCCGACCCGAGGGCCTGTACCGGATCAAGGGCCACGTCGATCTCGGCCCCGGCGACCCCCGCAACCGGTACACCATGCACGCCGTCGGCCGGTTCCTGCGCTTCTACCCCGAACCCTGGGCACCCGCCGAGCCCCGCCGCACCCAACTGGTGCTGATCGGGTCCGGCATCGACACCGAGGCGCTCGGCAAGGAACTCAAGGGCTGCGAGAGCGACACCCCGCACGCCGACGAGCACGGCATGTGGGGCGTCCTGCGCTATGTGCAGGGCACCGAGGACGAACCCGGCCCGGAGCCCTGCGGCGACTACGACCTCGCCTAGAACACCGGCCCCGCGACCACCGACACCGTCTTCGGCAGCGAGGTGCCCGAGCCGTCCCGGCGCGGGTCCGGGTCCGGCAGCTCGGCCGGCGTGCCGTTCTTCTGCGCGGCACGCGCCGGCACCGGGCCCGCCCAGGCCAGCGCCAGACAGTCCTCGCCCTTCAGGAACCGCTGGCAGCGCACGCCGCCGGTGGCCCGGCCCTTGCGGGGGTACTGGTCGAACGGGGTCAGCTTGGCCGTCGTCTGCACCGAGTCGTCCAGGGTGCCGCGCGAGCCGGCCACCGTGAAGACCGCCGCGTCGACGGCCGGGTCGACGGCCGTGAAGCAGATGACCTTCGCGCCCTCGGCGAGCTTGATGCCCGCCATGCCGCCCGCCGGACGGCCCTGCGGACGGACGATCGAGGACTGGAACCGCAGCAGTTGCGCGTCGTCCGTGATGAAGACCAGGTCCTCCTCGCCGGTGCGCAGCTCCACCGCGCCGACGATCCGGTCGCCCTCCTTGAGCGTGATGACCTCCAACTCGCCCTTGTTGGACGGGTAGTCGGGCACCACGCGCTTGACCACACCCTGCTCGGTACCGAGCGCCAGACCGGGGGAGGACTCGTCCAGCGTGGTCAGGCAGACCACCGTCTCGTCGTCCTCCAGAGAGACGAACTCCGCGAGCGGCGCACCCCCGGAGAGGTTCGGCGCGCCCGTCGCCTCGGGCAGCTGCGGCAGGTCGACCACGTTGATCCGCAGCAGCCGGCCCGCCGAGGTCACCGCGCCGATCTCACCGCGCGCCGTCGCCGGCACCGCCGAGACGATCACGTCGTGCTTGACCCGCTTGCCGCCCGCCTGGTCGGGGAACGGCTCGGCGGTCGCCGTACGCGCCAGCAGGCCCGTGGAGGACAGCAGCACCCGGCACGGGTCGTCGGCCACCTGGAGCGGCACGGTGGCCGCCGGGGCGCCGCCGGACTCCAGCAGGACGGTGCGCCGGTCGGTGCCGAACTTCTTGGCCACGGCGGCCAGTTCGGCCGAGACCAGCTTGCGCAGCTCCTGGTCGGAGTCCAGGATCCGGGTCAGCTCCGCGATCTCGGCGGTGAGCTTGTCCTTCTCCGCCTCCAGCTCGATGCGGTCGTACTTGGTGAGCCGGCGCAGCGGCGTGTCGAGGATGTACTGCGTCTGCACCTCGCTCAGCGAGAAGCGCCCCATCAGGCGCTCCTTGGCCTGCGCCGAGTTGTCGCTGGAGCGGATCAGCCGGATGACCTCGTCGATGTCGACCAGGGCGGTCAGCAGGCCCTCGACCAGGTGCAGCCGGTCGCTTTTCTTGCTGCGGCGGAACTCGCTGCGGCGGCGCACCACGGTGAAGCGGTGGTCCAGGTAGACCTCGAGCAGCTCCTTCAGACCGAGGGTGAGCGGCTGGCCGTCCACCAGGGCCACGTTGTTGATGCCGAAGGACTCCTCCATCGGCGTCAGCTTGTAGAGCTGCTCCAGGATGGCCTCGGGCACGAAGCCGTTCTTGATCTCGATGACCAGGCGCAGCCCGTGCTCGCGGTCGGTGAGATCCTTGACGTCGGCGATGCCCTGGACCTTCTTGGCGTTGACCAGGTCCTTGATCTTCGCGATGACCTTCTCCGGGCCGACCGCGAACGGCAGTTCGGTGACCACCAGACCCTTGCGGCGGGCGGTCACCGGCTCGACCGAGACCGTCGCGCGCATCTTGAAGGTGCCGCGGCCGGTCGCGTACGCGTCCCGGATGCCGTCCAGGCCGACGATCCGGCCGCCGGTGGGCAGGTCGGGGCCGGGGACGTGCTTCATCAGCGCGTCCAGGTCCGCGTTCGGGTTCCTGATCAGATGGCGGGCGGCGGCCACGACCTCGCGCAGGTTGTGCGGCGGCATGTTGGTCGCCATGCCGACCGCGATCCCCGAGGAGCCGTTGACCAGCAGGTTCGGGAAGGCGGCGGGCAGGGCCACCGGCTCCTGCTCCTGGCCGTCGTAGTTCGGTGCGAAGTCGACCGTGTCCTCGTCGATCGACTCGGTCATCAGGCTCGTGGCCTCGGCCATCCGGCACTCGGTGTACCGCATGGCGGCCGGCGGGTCGTCATTGCCCAGCGAGCCGAAGTTGCCGTGGCCGTCGACCAGCGGCAGCCGCATGGAGAAGGGCTGCGCCATGCGCACCAGGGCGTCGTAGATCGACGCGTCGCCGTGCGGGTGCAGCTTGCCCATGACCTCGCCGACGACGCGCGCGCACTTCACATAGCCGCGTTCGGGGCGCAGTCCCATCTCGTTCATCTGGTAGACGATCCGGCGGTGCACCGGCTTGAGGCCGTCACGGGCGTCCGGCAGGGCGCGCGAGTAGATGACCGAGTAGGCGTACTCGAGGTAGGAGCCACGCATCTCGTCCACGACGTCGATGTCGAGGATCTTCTCCTCGTACGAATCGTCGGGCGGCGGGGTCTTCGTGCTGCGGCGGGCCATCGCTGCCGGCTCCTCCTGATCTGGTCGCTCGCCTTCGGGGCGCGCACCCTTCGGCTCGCTCGTGCTGAAGCGTCTGACAAATCTGTCGCGGACCATTGTGGACCGGGCCACTGACAACCCGGACCGGCGCCCCGGTCCGCGGGGCTCGTCCGGTGCCCCGGACGATCACCGGATCCGGGTGCGAGGCAGGCTACGCGATCCGCTGTCGGCGTACGTGCCGCGGGAACTTCACCGGGGCCCCGCACGCTTTGCATACAGTGGCAGGAACGGCAGGAAAACCGCGGTTTCACGACCGCCTCCGCTCGCGAAGGGACGTACATGCCCATGGGTCACACGACCACAGCCGAGGCAGGCTCCGGGGGCCTGACAGCGACCGAGCACCGCCTGGCCAACGGTCTGCGCGTGGTGCTCTCCGAGGACCACCTGACCCCCGTTGCGGCGGTCTGCCTCTGGTACGACGTCGGCTCCCGCCACGAGGTCAAGGGGCGCACCGGCCTGGCCCACCTTTTCGAGCACCTGATGTTCCAGGGTTCCGGGCAGGTCAAGGGCAACGGCCACTTCGAGCTGGTGCAGGGCGCCGGCGGCTCGCTCAACGGCACCACCAGCTTCGAGCGCACCAACTACTTCGAGACCATGCCGGCCCACCAGCTGGAGCTCGCGCTCTGGCTGGAGGCCGACCGCATGGGCTCGCTGCTGACCGCCCTGGACGACGAGTCCATGGAGAACCAGCGCGACGTCGTCAAGAACGAGCGCCGCCAGCGCTACGACAACGTCCCCTACGGCACTGCCTTCGAGAAGCTGACCGCCCTGTCGTACCCCGAGGGCCACCCGTACCACCACACGCCGATCGGCTCCATGGCGGACCTGGACGCGGCCACCCTGGAGGACGCCCGCCAGTTCTTCCGCACCTACTACGCGCCGAACAACGCGGTGCTCTCCGTGGTCGGCGACATCGACCCCGAGCAGACACTCGCCTGGATCGAGAAGTACTTCGGCTCCATCCCGGCCCACGACGGCAAGCCCGCGCCCCGTGACGGCTCCCTGCCGGACGTCATCGGCGAGGAGCTGCGCGAGGTTGTCGTGGAGGAGGTCCCGGCGCGCGCCCTGATGGCCGCCTACCGGCTGCCGCAGGACGGCACACGCGCGTGCGACGCGGCCGACCTCGCCCTGACCGTCCTCGGCGGCGGCGAGTCCTCCCGGCTGTACAACCGGCTGGTGCGGCGCGACCGTACGGCCGTCGCGGCCGGCTTCGGGCTGCTGCGCCTGGCCGGCGCGCCCTCCATGGGCTGGCTCGACGTGAAGACCTCCGGCGACGTCGAGGTGCCGGTCATCGAGCGGGCCATCGACGAGGAGCTGGCCCGGTTCGCCGAGGAGGGCCCCACCGCGGAGGAGATGGAGCGCGCCCAGGCCCAGTTGGAGCGCGAATGGCTGGACCGGCTCGGCACCGTCGCCGGCCGCGCCGACGAACTGTGCCGCTACGCCGTCCTGTTCGGCGATCCGCAGCTCGCCCTGAACGCCGTGCAGCGCATCCTGGAGGTCACCCCCGAGGAGGTCAGGGAGGTCGCCAAGGCCCGGCTGCGCCCCGACAACCGCGCGGTCCTGGTCTACGAGCCGAAGTCCCCGCAGGCCGTCGAGGACGCCGATCTGCCCGAGGACCCGGAGTCGGAGGCCACCGTAGAGGCCGGAAACGAGAACGAGGAGACGGCCAAGTGACCGAGCAGCTCGCCACCATGGACTTCCACCCGCAGCCGCAGGCCGGCGAGGCGAAGCCGTGGGCCTTCCCGGCCCCCGAGCGCGGCGCGCTCGACAACGGCCTGACCGTGCTGCGCTGCCACCGGCCCGGCCAGCAGGTCGTCGCCGTCGAGGTGCTCCTGGACGCCCCCCTGGAGGCCGAGCCGGCCGGCCTGGACGGCGTCGCCACCATCATGGCGCGGGCCTTCTCGGAGGGCACCGACAAGCACTCCGCCGAGGAGTTCGCCGCCGAGCTGGAGCGCGCGGGCGCCACCCTGGACGCGCACGCCGACCACCCCGGCGTCCGGATCAGCCTGGAGGTCCCGGCCTCGCGCCTGGCCAAGGGCCTCGGTCTGGTCGCCGACGCGCTGCGCGCCCCCGCCTTCGCCGAGAGCGAGATCGAGCGGCTGGTCCGCAACCGCCTGGACGAGATCCCGCACGAGCTGGCCAGCCCCGCCCGCCGGGCCGCCAAGGAGCTCTCCAAGGAGCTGTTCCCGGCCACCGCGCGCATGTCCCGGCCGCGCCAGGGCACCGAGGAGACGGTCGAGAAGATCGACGCGGCCGCCGTACGCGCCTTCTACGACCGCCATGTGCGCCCCGCCACCGCCACCGCGGTCGTGGTCGGCGACCTCACCGGCATCGACCTGGACGCCCTGCTCGGCGAGACCCTGGGCGCCTGGACCGGCACGCCGGGCACGCCTCGCCCGGTGCCCGCCGTGACGGCCGACGACACCGGGCGTGTCGTCATCGTGGACCGGCCCGGTGCCGTCCAGACGCAGCTGCTCATCGGCAGGGTCGGCCCGGACCGGCACGACCGGGTGTGGCCCGCCCAGGTGCTCGGCACCTACTGCCTCGGCGGCACCCTCACCTCCCGCCTGGACCGCGTGCTGCGCGAGGAGAAGGGCTACACCTACGGGGTGCGCGCGTTCGGACAGGTGCTCCGCTCCGGACCCGACGGCAACGGCGCCTCCATGCTGGCCATCAGCGGCTCCGTGGACACCCCCAACACCGGCCCGGCGCTGGACGACCTGTGGAAGGTGCTGCGCACCCTCGCGGCGGAGGGCCTGACCGACGCCGAGCGGGACGTCGCCGTGCAGAACCTCGTCGGGGTCGCGCCGCTGAAGTACGAGACCGCGGCGGCCGTCGCGGGCACGCTCGCCGACCAGGTCGAGCAGCACCTTCCCGACGACTTCCAGGCGACGCTCTACCGGCAGTTGGCCGCGACGGGCACCGTGGAGGCCACCGCGGCGGTCGTCAACGCCTTCCCGGTGGACCGCCTGGTGACGGTTCTGGTGGGTGACGCGTCCCAGATCAAGGCGCCGGTCGAGGCGCTGGGCATCGGCGCGGTCACCGTGGTGGCGGCCGAGTAACCACCCGCACGGGCAGCCCCCTTAGGGGCGAGACCCCGACAGCGGACGGGGCCCTGACGGCCAACGGGTCGTCAGGGCCCCGCTTTGTTCCACTCTCTCCCCAGGATGTCCGAATTGGGGCGGAGGTTGCCCGTCTGCCCTGTGGGATGCGCTACAAAAGCCGCCTTCTGTTTGGGGATTGCCGGCCGGTCCGCTTAGCGTCATCCCGGTTGTCCGTCGGGCAGTGCGCCGCAGCCGCGGCACCGGACAGCCATCGCCGAGTCCCCGAGGCGCGAGCCAGGGGAGCCGGGGACCCACTTGTCCCTGGGGTGAATCGGGCCCGTCCGCGCGCGAGCGCGGCGCCCGTAGGAGACCTTCCTGCTCCGAACCCGTCAGCTAACCCGGTAGGCGAGAGGGAAGGAAAGGAACAGCCACGCACATGGCGTTCGCATGCGCCACCGGGAAGCACCGCAAGCCCGGCCGGGTCAAGCGCACCACCGCCCAGGCGGCCGGTATCGCGGCCCTGACCACCACCGGTGTCATCGGCACCCTCGCCGCGTCCCCGGCGCTGGCCGCCGAGACCCCCGTCGAGCAGACCGGCCTGACCCCGGTGCTCGCCGCGAGCGACGACCTCGCCGAGCACATCGACGCCCAGGCCGTCGCCCAGCAGCGGATCGCCGAGCACGAGGCGGCCGAGAGGGCCGCCGCCGTGCGCGCGAAGGAGGCCCGCGAAGCCAGGGCCCGCGCCGCCCGCGAGGCCGAGCGCAAGCGGCTGAACGCCTTCGTCGCCCCGATCGCGCACTCCTACGTGTCCACCGGCTACAAGGCCAGCAGCTCGCTGTGGTCCTCCGGCTCCCACACCGGTATCGACTTCCACGCGATGACCGGCACCCCCGTGCACGCGGTCGGCGCCGGCACCGTCGTCTCCACCGGCTGGGGCGGGGCGTACGGCAACCAGATCGTGCTCCGCATGGCCGATGGCATGTACACCCAGTACGGCCACCTGTCGTCCATCGAGGTCACGGTGGGCCAGCAGGTCACCGCGGGCCAGCAGATCGCCCTGTCCGGCGCGACCGGCAACGTCACCGGCCCGCATCTGCACTTCGAGGCGCGCACCAGCCCCGACTACGGCTCCGACGTCGACCCCATCGCGTACCTGCGCGGTCACGGCGTGAACGTCTGACCGACCGCACGGCACCGAAAGCCCCGGCCCACCCGGCCGGGGCTTTCGCCTTTCCCGGATGTTCCCGTCCGGCCCTGTCCAAAAAATATCCATGGATCGAGGCCCGCCGTCGGAAATTCCGGCCCGGTGGAATAGAGTCACGGAAAACACGCGTTCGTCGTCGGCGTCGTGTCGCGGGTATTAAGGCGGAGGTCGGTCATGCGTATTCCGGCGCAATCGGTGTGCACGGCGATCCGGGACGACATCGTCGCCGGCGCCCTCGAACGGGGGAGCCGGCTCACCGAGGAGGTGCTCGCCCGCCGCTACGGCGTCTCGCGCGTCCCCGTACGCGAGGCCCTGCGCACCCTGGAGGCGGAGGGCTTCGTGGTGACGCGCCGGCACGCGGGCGCCTGCGTGGCCGAGCCGACCGAGCAGGAGGCCGCCGACCTGCTGGAGATGCGGCTGCTCCTGGAGCCGCTCGGCGCCGCGCGGGCCGCCCGGCGCCGTACCGAGGCCCATCTGAAGGTGCTGCGCGGCCTGGTCAGGCTGGGCCAGGAGCGCGCCAGGAGGGGCGGCAGCGAGGATCTGCGCGCCCTGGACGGCTGGTTCCACGAGACGCTGGCCCAGTCCTGCGGCAGCCCCTCGCTGACCTCGGCGCTCGTCCAACTGCGCCACAAGATCGCCTGGATGTACACGGTGGACGCGCCGTCGGACGCGGTCGGCACCTGGGCCGAGCACGGCGCCATCGTGGACGCGGTGGCGCGCGGCGACAGTGAGCGCGCCCGCACGGTGACCGCGCTGCACACCGAGCGGGCGACGGCGGCGCACCGGCTGCGGCTGTCCGGGGCCGCGGCGCGTGTGCGGGCTTCGCAACATGCCGTAAACATGTCCGGTGCGCGGAATTAACACGGGTGCCGTATACAAAGTGGTGGGAATATCCGGCGGGCGCGTATTTCCGGGTGCCCTGAATTCCCTGGAGGCTGCCCACCCGGAATTCTCGGCATGGCCGATACGGCGGCGCCCGGAAAACACGGAAGCCGCGCCACCCGCTGGGGGATGACGCGGCTTCACGAATCCGGCCCGGACTTTCTCGGACCCGAACCCGGCCCGTCCCGGACGGCTCAGACCGTCTCGGGCAGCTCCTCCAGGCCCTCGGCGACCAGCTTGGCCAGCCGGTCCAGGGCGGCGTCCGCGCCCTCGGCGTCGGAGGCGAGTACGATCTCCTCGCCGCCCTGGGCGCCCAGGCCCAGAACGCCCAGCATGGAGGCCGCGTTGACCGGGGTGCCGCCGGCCTTGCGGATCGTCACCGGGATGCCTGCGGCCGTGGCGGCCCGGACGAAGATGGAGGCGGGGCGGGCGTGAAGACCCTCGGCCCAGCCGACGTTGACGCGGCGCTCAGCCATGTGTTGCTGCCCTTCACTGTTCAGGGTTGTCTAGACCAGTGTTCCATATCCTGAAGCGTGCCAGAAGAGGGGCTGCGCATCCCCTCCGCGGTGCTCCACAGACTGCCCCGCGCCGTTGTCGGACGCGAGCCGTACGCTGGGCCCCATGCGAACCTCGGCGGAACCGCAGGGCCGGTACGAGTACCCGGCGCACTGGGAGGCGGACGTGGTGCTGCGGGACGGAGGCACCGCCCGCATCCGTCCCATCACCGTCGACGACGCCGACCGCCTGGTCCACTTCTACGAGCAGGTCTCCGACGAGTCCAAGTACTACCGCTTCTTCGCCCCTTACCCCCGGCTGTCCGCCAAGGACGTCCACCGCTTCACGCACCACGACTTCGTGGACCGGGTGGGCCTCGCGGCCACCGTGGGCGGCGAGTTCATCGCGACGGTGCGCTACGACCGCATCGGGGCCGGCGGCGCGCCCGCGTCCGGTCCCGCCGACGAGGCCGAGGTCGCCTTCCTGGTGCAGGACGCCCACCAGGGCCGGGGGGTCGCCTCCGCCCTCCTCGAACACATCGCGGCCGTCGCCCGCGAACGGGGCATCCGCCGCTTCGCCGCCGAGGTGCTGCCCGCCAACACCAAGATGATCAAGGTGTTCACGGACGCCGGGTACACCCAGAAGCGCAGCTTCGAGGACGGCGTCGTACGCCTGGAGCTGGACCTCGAACCCACCGACCGCGCCCTCGCCGTGCAGTACGCGCGCGAGCAGCGTGCCGAGGCGCGCTCGGTGCAGCGGCTGCTCGCGCCCGGCTCCGTCGCGGTCGTCGGCGTCGGCCGCGCGTCCGGCGGGGTCGGCCGCGGCGTCCTGGCCAACATCCGCGACGCCGGGTACGCGGGCCGGCTGTACGCCGTGAACAAGGCCTTCCCCGAGGACCTCGCCGAGGTCGACGGGGTGGCCGCCTACCGCTGTGTGCGGGACATCGGCGCCCCGGTGGACCTCGCCGTCGTCGCCGTACCGGCCGAGCACGTGCCCGCGGTGGTCGCCGAGTGCGGGGAACACGGCGTCCAGGGGCTCGTCGTCCTCAGCGCCGGGTACGCCGAGAGCGGCCCCGAGGGCAGGGAGCGGCAGCGGGCGCTCGTGCAGCAGGCGCGCGCGTACGGCATGCGGATCATCGGGCCCAACGCGTTCGGCGTCGTCAACACCGCCCCGGACGTACGGCTGAACGCCTCCCTCGCCCCCGAGATGCCGCGCCCCGGCCGCATCGGCATGTTCGCCCAGTCCGGCGCCATCGGCATCGCCCTGCTGTCCCGGCTGCACCGGCGCGGCGGCGGCGTCACCGGGGTCACGGGCGTCTCCACGTTCGTCTCCGCGGGCAACCGGGCGGACGTGTCCGGCAACGACGTCCTCCAGTACTGGTACGAGGACCAGGACACCGACGTCGTCCTCATGTACCTGGAGAGCATCGGCAACCCGCGCAAGTTCACCCGGCTCGCCCGGCGGACGGCGGCGGCGAAGCCGCTGGTCGTCGTGCAGGGGACCGGCACGGCACCGCAGGGCCACGCGGTGCGCGCCACGCGACTGCCGCACGCGACCGTCTCCGCGCTGCTGCGGCAGGCCGGGGTCATCCGGGTGGACACCATCACGGAGCTGGTCGACGCCGGACTGCTGCTCGCCCGGCAGCCGCTGCCCGCCGGGCCCAGGGTGGCGATCATCGGGAACTCCGAGTCGCTGGGCGTGCTGACGTACGACCGGTGCCTCGCGGAGGGACTGCGGCCGTCGCGTCCGCTCGACCTGACGACCGGGGCGACGCCGCAGGACTTCCACCGGGCACTGAGCGCGGCGCTGGCCGACGACACGAACGACTCCGTCGTGGTGACGGCGATACCCGCGATCGGGGAGGCGTCGCCGGGGGACGCGGAGCTGGCGGAGGCGCTGCGGTCGGCCGCCGCCGGGGTGCCGGGGAAGCCGGTGCTGGTGGTGCATGTGGAGCTGGGCGGGCTGGCGGAGGCGTTGTCGGCGGCGGCGAGTACGGCACCACAGGCCGCTGACCGGACGCTCGGCACCGAGGACGCCGAGGGCACCGGAGGCACCGAGAGCACCGGGAGCACCGGGAGCACCGGGAGCACCGGGAGTACCCGGAGCACCGGGGCTGAGGAGAAGCCGCCCACGGCGGAATCAGCGGGCACCACCCCGCTCCCCACGCCCCCTGAAGGCACCCGCCTCATCCCCGCCTACCCCGCCGCCGAACGCGCCGTACGCGCGCTCGCCGAGGCGGTCCGGTACGGGCAGTGGCGGCGGGAGACGGCCGAGCCCGGACGGGTGCCGGAGTACGAGGACATCGACGAGAAGGGGGCCGCGCGGCTGATCGGGGAGCTGCTGGAGCGCGGCGAGGGGCTCACGATCTCGGACGCGCAGACCTGCGAGCTGCTCGCGAAGTACGGCGTCCGGGTGCGCCGCGCGCTCCCCGCGCCCACCCCCGACGACGCCGTCGAGGCCGCCCGCACCCTCGGTTACCCCGTGGCCCTGAAGGCGACCGCCCCCCACCTGCGGCACCGCGCCGACCTGGGCGGCGTCCGCCTGGACCTGGCGGACGAGGAGCAACTGCGGCGCGCGTACACGGAGTTGACCGAGCTGTTCGGCAAGCCGGAGGAGATCCGGCCGGTGGTGCAGGGGATGGCGCCCCGAGGCGTCGACACCGTCGTACGCGCCGTGATCGACCCGGCGGCCGGAGCCGTGCTGTCCTTCGGGCTCGCCGGCGCGGCCTCCCAGCTGCTGGACGACACGGCGCACCGGCTGATCCCGGTCACCGACCGGGAGGCGACCTCGCTGGTGCGCGCCATCCGCACGGCGCCCCTGCTGTTCGGCTGGCGCGGCTCCACCCCCGTGGACACCCCCGCCCTGGAGGAGCTGCTGCTGCGGGTCTCCCGCCTGGTCGACGACCATCCCGAGGTGGTCGCCGTCACCCTGGAGCCGGTCGTCGTGGCCCCGCACGGCGTGAGCGTCCTCGGCGCGACCGTACGGCTCGCACCCCCGCCCGCCCGCGACGACCAGGGCCCGCGCACCATGCCGGCCTACTGACCGCGCCCCGCGGAGATCGCCGGCCACCGATTCCCCATGGGCCGCTGGTGAGCGCCCCCAACCCCGACGAGACCGCCCGCCCCGGACCTTCGGTGAGGTACGTGAGGTCCTCAGTGAGGTGCCGACCGTCCTCGTTGCGGCCGAGCCGGGCGCCGGTGGAATCGAACCCGTGTCCTGTCCGATCGCCGCCGAGCGGGTGGAGATCCGGCACGGGCCGCGACCGCGGAAGCGGGAAGGCACCTGACCGGGAGACACTCCGGCCTCCCTCCCCCCGCACGCCCCGTTGGCCCGGAGTGTGCCCGTCCACGCACTAGGATGGACGCCATGGCCAAGACCAGTACGACGACCCAGGGGCTGCGAGCGGCGATCGAGCGCAGCGGCTACTACCCGGCCCTCGTGGCCGAGGCGGTGGAGGCCGCCGTGGGCGGCGAGCCCATCCGGTCGTACCTGGTCCACCAGGAGACCACGTTCGACCAGAACGAGGTGCGCCGCCATGTGACCGTCCTGGTCCTCACCGCCAACCGCTTCATCGTCAGCCACACCGACGAGCAGGCCGCCGACGGCACCTCCCCGACGCCGTACGCCACCACCTCCACCGAGTCCGTGAAGCTCGGCCGGATCTCCTCCGTCGTGGTCAGCCGGGTGGTCGCCAACCCCGAGCAGTACACACCGGGCACCCTGCCCCGCGAGGTGGTGCTGACCATCGGCTGGGGCGCGGTCAGCCGGATCGACCTGGAGCCCGCCGCCTGCGGCGACCCCAACTGCGACGCCGACCACGGCTACACGGGCAACTCCACGGCGGACGACCTCAGCCTGCGCGTCAGCGAGGCCGGCGACGGCCCCGAGACGGTGCGCGAGGCGCTCGTCTTCGCGCAGGCCCTTTCCGAGGCGACCGCGGATCTCGACCGCTGATGTCCCAGCTCTCCGCCTGGGACCACCCGGAACCCCTCGCCCTGTCCGGCGCACCGCTGCCCGAGTACGGCACCGGCTCCCTCGCCGACCTGCTCCCCACCCTCGCCGCGGGCATGGGCGTCCCCGGCACCACCGCGGCGATCACCGAGCTGGCCCCTGTCGACCGCGCCTGCGTCTTCCTGGTCGACGGCCTCGGCTGGGAGCAGCTGCGCGCCCACCCCGACGAGGCGCCGTTCCTCACCTCGCTGCTCGGCAGCTCGCGCGGCGGCACCGGTCGGCCGCTCACCGCCGGCTACCCGGCGACCACCGCGACCTCCCTCGCCTCCGTCGGCACCGGCCTGCCCCCCGGCGCGCACGGCCTGCCCGGCTACACGGTCCGCGACCCGGCCACCGGCGCGCTGATGAACCAGCTCCGCTGGCAGCCGTACACCGATCCGGGCCGCTGGCAGCCGTACCCCACCGTCTTCCAGCTGGCCCACGACGCCGGGGTGCACGCCGCCCAGGTCTCCTCGCCGACGTTTCAGCACACGCCGCTCACCAAGGTCGCACTCAGCGGCGGCACCTTCCACGGCAGGCTGTCCGGCGAGGAGCGGATGGACCTCGCGGCCGAGCAACTGGCCGCGGGGGACCGCTCGCTGGTGTACACGTACTACGCCGAACTCGACGGCGCGGGCCATCGCTACGGCGTCGCCTCCGACACCTGGCGCGGCCAGCTGATGTACGTCGACCGGCTCGCCCAGCGCCTCGCCGAGCAGCTGCCCCCGCGCAGCGCGCTCTACGTGACCGCCGACCACGGCATGATCGACGTTCCGTTCGACGAGGAGCACCGCTTCGACTTCGACACGGACTGGGAACTGAGCGCCGGGGTCGCCCTGCTGGGCGGCGAGGGCCGTGCCCGCCATGTGTACGCGGTGCCGGGCGCCGGGAACGACGTGCTGACCTGCTGGCGCGAGGTGCTCGGCGAGCAGTTCTGGGTGGCCTCGCGCGACGAGGCGATCGAGGCCGGTTGGTTCGGACCGCAGGTGGACGAGCGGGTGTACGCCCGGCTCGGCGACGTGATCGCGGCCGCGTGCGACGACGTCCTGATCATCGCCTCCGAGCGGGAGCCCAAGGAGTCCGCGCTGGTGGGCAACCACGGTTCGATGACTCCCGTGGAGCAACTGGTCCCGCTGCTCGAAGTACGCTCCTGACCCGCTGCCCCTCTCCGCCTCATCCGCCCCTCCCTCACCGAAAGGTGCTCAACTCCTCATGCCCGAGCTGGTGTTCTTCTCCGGAACGATGGACTGCGGGAAGTCGACGCTGGCTCTGCAGATCGAGCACAACCGCTCCGCGCGGGGCCTGGCCGGGATGATATTCACCCGCAACGACCGCGCGGGCGCGGGCAAGCTGTCCTCGCGCCTCGGCCTGGTCACCGACGCGGTGGAGGTCGCCGATGCCCAGGACCTCTACGTGTACATCGTGGACCACCTCTCGCAGGGCGGCCGGATCGATTATGTGATCGCGGACGAGGCGCAGTTCCTCGCGCCGGTGCAGATCGACCAGCTCGCGCGCGTGGTGGACGACCTCGGCGTGGACGTCTTCGCCTTCGGCATCACCACCGACTTCCGTTCCAAGCTCTTTCCCGGCTCGCAGCGACTGGTGGAGCTGGCCGACCGTATCGAGGTGCTCCAGGTGGAGGCTCTGTGCTGGTGCGGCGCCCGCGCCACGCACAACGCCCGTACGGTCGGTGGCCGGATGGTGGTCGAGGGTGCCCAGGTCGTCGTCGGGGACGTCAACCAGGCGGCGGACGAGGTCGGGTACGAGGTGCTGTGCCGCCGTCACCACCGGCGCCGCATGACCGCCGCGACGGCCCGCGCGGCGGCCCTGTCCCCGGACGTCCTCCCCGTCTCCTCCTCCTGAACCCACCGGGCCTCTGACCACCGGCCTGGGCCCGCCTCTCGCCGGGGGCGACTGACGGCCTGCCACCGACCACGCCCGCTGACTCTCCCGACCGTCGGCCGGGCCTCCGCCTCTCGTCGGTCTCCCGCCCGCTCGCCGGTCTTTCCGACCGCTGGCCGGGCCGGGTCTCCTGAC
Source organism: Streptomyces sp. NPDC037203 (assembly GCF_055605065.1). Taxonomy (NCBI): domain Bacteria; kingdom Bacillati; phylum Actinomycetota; class Actinomycetes; order Kitasatosporales; family Streptomycetaceae; genus Streptomyces; species Streptomyces sp. NPDC037203. The sequence goes on along the minus strand of NZ_JBVJUC010000007.1, from coordinate 251,811 downwards.
CGCTCGCCGCGAGCCTGACGGCCTGTCGCGGACCGGCTGCCGGGCCCCGATCGCCCGCCGGTCATCCCGTCCGTCGGCTGGGCTCCCACTGTTCGCCGGACCGCCGACCGCTGGCCGGGCCCCGCCTCTCGTCGGGTCTCCGGACCGCTGGCCGGGCTCCCACCTCTCGCCGGGTCTCCCGACCGCTCGCCGGGAGCCTGAGGGCCTGTTGCGGACTGGCTGGCGGGCCCCCGATCGCCCGCCGGTCATCCCGTCCGTCGGCTGGGCTCCCACTGTTCGCCGGACCCCCGACCGCTGGCCGGGCGGCCGCCTCTCGCCGGGTCTCCCGACCGCTCGCCGGGGGCCTGACTGCCTGTCGCCGACCGCTCGCCGGCCCTCCGGCGCGCCGCCGATCGTCCCCGCCACTCTCCGAGCCCTCGCCACTTCCCGAGCCCGGCCACTTCCCGAGCCCGGCCAACCGCCGGGCTCCCGCCAACCGCCCCGCCCCCGGCCGCTCGCCAGACCTCCCGCACCGCTCGGCGCGAGCCGGGACCCGGCATCCCGCGCTCACCGGCTCAGCGGCTCACCAGCTCAGCGATCAGCGTGGATCCTGGAGCAGCGAGAACACCGCGCCCTCCGGGTCCGCCACCATGGCCACCCGTCCGTGCGGGCTGTCGTGGGCCGGGCGGAGGATCAGGCCGCCGAGGCCCGTCACCTGACGCAGCGTCTCCGCGATGTCGGTCACCTCGAAGTAGGTCGCCCAGTACGGCCCCCGGTCCCGCGGCAGCCCATGGCCCACGCCGTGCAGCCCGGCCACCGGGCGCCCGCCGACGCGCAGGGTCACGTAGTCGAACCCGGCCGACAGCACCGGCTCCGCCTCGTAACCGAACACGCTCGCGTAGAACTTGGCGACGCTCTCCGTCTCAAACGTCAGCAGCTCGTTCCACGCGGGCGCACCCGGCACCCCGGTGACCGCCGGGGCGAGATGCGGGGGTGCCTGCCAGATGCCGAACACCGCGCCCGAGGGGTCCGCCGCGATGGCCAGCCGCCCGGCCTCGGCCGCGTCCAGCGGGCCGACCGCCACGGTGCCCCCGCACAGCCGTACCGCCTCGGCCGTGCGGTCCACGTCGTCCGAGGCGAGATAGGGCGTCCAGGCGATCGGCAGCAGATTCTCGGGCGGCAGCTGGCCCATGCCGGCCACCTCGCGCCCGTCGAGCAACGCCCGCACGTACGGGCCGAGCTGCTGCGGCCCCGGCCGGAACTCCCAGCCGAACAGCTCTCCGTAGAAATCCTCGGTGGCGGTGAGCCGGTGCGCCATCAGACTCACCCAGCAGGGCGTGCCGGGCGCGCGCAGCGCCTGCGGACCGGCCGACTCCCGTGCCTCGGTCATCGATCACTCTCTCCCCGGCCCCGTTGTGCGGTGGCCGTGTCGCTTCCGCTTCTCCGGCAGGTGTGTGCACGCCGCCGGCGCGTACGCCCGTACCGGTGTGTCCGCATCCTCCACGGTCGCACGGCCCTGTCGTGTCGCCGCGCCGCCGGTTTGGCGGTGTCTTCCGGAAGAATGCCTGGGCTGACGTCTTTCGCCGCCTTCTGACGATGTCCGACGGGGGTCCGACGGATGTTCGCCGGGTGTACGGCATGTGCTCGATCGCCTACGTGTCGTGATCGAGCCTGCCCGGCCGAGCAGAGTAGCCGCACCTGGACGCCGTGGCCACCCCTGGCGTATGCATGGCGGCATGACAGTCATCATCACCGCAACCGAACTCTCCGAGGCGCTCGCCGGCGAGGCGCCGCCGGTCCTGCTGGACGTGCGCTGGCAGTTGAGCCTGGCGAAGGCGGCGGGCGCCGCGCCCTTCGACGGCCGGGCCGAGTACGCGACCGGGCACCTCCCCGGCGCGGTCTTCGTCGACCTGGACCGGGAGTTGGCCGGGGCTGCGGGCGAGCACGGCCGCCATCCGCTGCCGGACCTCGCGCAGTTCGGCGCCGCGATGCGCCGCGCGGGCGTGTCGGCGAGCCGTCCGGTCGTCGTGTACGACGGCGGCCAGGGCTGGGCCGCCGCCCGCGCGTGGTGGTTGCTGCACTGGACGGGTCACCCGGACGTGCGGGTCCTCGACGGCGGGTTGCCGTCCTGGACGGGGGAGTTGTCCACCGAGGTGCCCGATCCGGCCGAGGGCGACTTCGTGCCGGTGCCGGCCGCGGAGGGTCTGCTGGACGCGGACGGAGCAGCCGAACTGGCCCGTACAGGTGTGCTGCTGGACGCCCGCGCGGGGGAGCGGTACCGGGGCGAGGTGGAGCCCGTGGACCGGGTCGGCGGGCACATCCCCGGCGCGGTTTCGGCGCCGACCACGGAGAACGTGGGCCCCGACGGCCGCTTCCTGCCCGCGGTCGAGCTGAAGGACCGCTTCAAGGCCCTCGGAGTCTCCTCCGACGCGCCGGTGGGCGTCTACTGCGGCTCGGGCGTGTCCGGCGCCCATGAGGTGCTGGCCCTCGCGGTGGCGGGCATCCCGGCGGCCCTGTACGTGGGTTCGTGGTCGGAGTGGTCGGCGGACCCGTCCCGGCCGGTTGCGGTGGGTGCCGACCCGCAGTAGCCGCCAGGGCGGCGCGGAGGAGGGGCGGAACACCTGTATGTCCCGCCCCTCTTAGCGTCGTACGACGGTCTACTCCTGCTTCTTGCGCCGGGTGCCGAACACGATCTCGTCCCAGCTCGGGACGGCCGCGCGGCGGCCGGGGCGCACCCCGTCGGCCTCGGCCTGGCGGTCTGTGGCACCGGTCAGCCGGTCGCGGTGGCTGCCGACCGAGCGGGGCATGAGGACGTCCGCGTAGGCCGAGCCGGCCGAGGCGGCGGGCGCCGGCGGCTCCTCCACCGCGGCCTCCTCGTCGGGCTCGTCCGGGCTCTCCGGGGTGCGCTCCGGCACCACCATGTCGCCGCGGAAGGACGGCACCGCCTCCAACAGGCTGGTCAGCGAGTCTCGTTCGCCGGCGGTCTCCTCGGCGGGCTCGGCCGACTGCACGGGCAGGCTCGGCCGCTCCCGGTCGGTCTGCCGGTCGAGGGCGCGGTCCATCGAGCGCTCGCGCGGCAGCCGGGCGATGCGCGGGACGAACGGGAAGCTCGGCTCCGGTACGGCGAGGTCGTCGGACTCGCCGATCAGCGAGCGCGCCTCGTCGTCCACAGCCTGGACCAGCCGCCGGGGCGGGTCGTACGTCCAGCTCGCCGAGTGCGGTTCGCCCGCGACCCGGTAGACGAGCATCACCTCCCAGGTGCCGTCGTCGCGGCGCCAGGAGTCCCACTGCACGGTGTCCTTCTCGGCGCCGCGCAGCAACAGCCGTTCCTGGACGGCCTCGCCGAGCAGCGGCCCCGAGTTCTCGCCGGGGCGGCGGACGGGGGTCTTGCGGGCCCGCTCGGCCATGAAGGCACGCTCGGCCAGCACCGGCCCCTCGAAGCGCCGCACCCGGTCGACGGGGATGCCCGCGAGCTGTGCGACCTCTTCCGCGGTGGCACCGGCTCGTATCCGCGCCTGGATGTCACGGGGGCGCAGATGGCTCTCGACCTCGATCTCGATCTGACCGAGACGCGGCCGGTCTCCGCGCACGGCGGCGCGCAGCCGCTCGTCGATCGGAAGTGTGTACTCCGTAGAGTCGGCAGCCTTCAGCACCAGCCGTGTGCCGTCATTCGAGACGGCCACGACACGCAGTTCGGGCATGGGGACCTCCCGGGTGGTGCCTGCCGACGTCACGTGCGTCGCTGCTTCCGCTAGTCGAGTGTGGCCTGCCCGGGTGCAGCCTGCCACAACCTTGCCGAGTTGCCCGGCGTGTCGGGCGCGGGCCCTGGGTCGCCGTTATGGCACGGTTACCAATTCGCCACGCTAAGTGACCAAGTCTGTCACCCTGTGCAACTAGCCCCCTCCCGGCGGTCCTTGGTGGCCGCGGACACCCTGGTGGGAGGCCGGACCCAGGGCTCGCAACAGTACTCCATTCGGGCCACGTGCGTGGATTGGCGCGCCGCCCAACTTCTGGCAAGGGGTGGCTCCCGGCCGTGCGCAACCGGTTTTGTGGATCATGGGCGTGGCGAAGTTCACGCAATCCCCGAAAACGGAACTATCGGTTTCGCGCATACGTCCCTATCCCGTGCAATCGGTACACCGATGTCGATCAAGTACGGGAAAGGCAGGCAAGTTCCGGGTATGCGTGAAACACCCGATGCGGAGCGGAAGCGGATCGACCTGAGCGTGCCGCAGGTGGCGGGCAGCGCCCTGGCGGCCGTCATCGCGGCGAAGCTGGCCTCCTCCTTCGGCGTGTACGGCACGATCCTCGGCGCCGGTGTCGTCAGCGCGATCGCCACCTGCGGCGGCTCCGTCTTCCAGCACTTCTTCCGGCGGACCGGGGAGCAGTTGCGGGTGGTGAAGAACCCGGCTGCCGCGTCCCCGGCACAGGAGACGCCCGCCGAGGGCGAGTTCTCCGCCGGCACCGTCTACCGCGCGCGGGTCAAGAGCTGGCGGCGTCCGCTGGTCGCGGCCGCTCTCGTGTTCGGGGTGACGATGGGCGGCATCACGGCGTACGAACTGGTGTCCGGCAGCAGCTTCAGCGGCGGCACCGGTACGACGGTCGGCGATGCCGTCGGCGGCCGGGGGTCCGGCGCCCACCGGACGGACGACCCCGGCCGGCTGCCCCCGCACACCTCCCCGAGCGGTGGCGCCGCGTCCGACGCCGGCACCCCGGCTCCGGGTTCCAGCGCGGACCCGTCGACCGGCCCCGGCACCGGCTCCGGCGGCGGTACGGCGGACTCCTCGTCGCCGGCCCCGAGCATCTCGCCGGACGGGAGCGCCGGCGGGGACCATGCCTCTGCGGCCCCCGCGCCCAGCGGCTCCGCCGGGGCGGCTACGACCCCAGCACCCTCCGCAAGTAGTCGTTCCGGAACAGGCGTTCCGGGTCCAGACGGTCCCGCAACGCCGTGAACTCGGCGAACCGCGGATACACCCGTGCGAGGTACTCCGCGTCCCGCGTATGCATCTTCCCCCAGTGCGGCCGGCCCTCGTGCGCGGTGAAGATGCGCTCGGCGGCGGTGAAGTACGAGTGGTACGGCGTGCCCCGGTACATGTGGACGGCGATGTAGGCGCTGTCCCGGCCCGAGGCGGTGGACAGGGTGATGTCGTCGGCCGGAGCGGTGCGCACCTCCACCGGGAAGCTGACGCGCAGACCCGAGCGCTCCACCATGGCCTTCAGCTCGCGCAGCGTCTCCACCAGGGCCGCGCGCGGCACGGCGTACTCCATCTCCACGAACCGCACCCGGCGCGGCGAGGTGAAGACCTTGTACGGGATGTCGGTGTACGTCCGCGCGGACAGCGCCCTGCTGGAGACCTTCGCGATGCCGGGGATGCTCGCCGGCGCCGCCCGGCCGACCCACTGGGTCACCTGGAACAGGCCGTTGGAGAGGAACTCGTCCTCGAACCAGCCGGACAACTGCCCGAGGGGCCGCTCGGGGCCCGCGCTGCGGTTGTTGCGCTTGGTGTTGGTGTTCCCGGTGTGCGGGAACCAGTAGAACTCGAAGTGCTCGTTCTCCGCCCAGAGTTGATCGAACTCGGCGAGGACCCGGTCGAGGGGCATGGGCTCCTCGCGCGCCGTGAGCAGGAACAGCGGCTCCACGGCGAAGGTGAGCGCGGTGACGATGCCGAGCGCGCCGAGCCCCAGCCGGGCGGCGGCGAAGACCTCCGGGTGCTCCGTCGCGGAGCAGGTGAGCACCGAGCCGTCCGCCGTGACGAGTTCGAGGCCCTTGATCTGGGCGGCGAGGGAGGCGGAGTCGCGGCCCGTGCCATGGGTGCCGGTGCTGGTCGCCCCGGAGACCGTCTGCTCCATGATGTCGCCCATGTTGGTGAGCGACAGACCCTCGCGTGCCAGCGCAGCGTTGAGCCGCTTGAGCGGGGTGCCCGCCTCGACCGTGACCATCATGGCGTCCCGGTCGATGGTGCGTATACCGGTCAACAGTTGAGGGCGTATCAACAGGCCGTCGGTGGCCGCGATCGACGTGAAGGAGTGCCCGGTGCCGACGGCCTTCACCGCCAGCCCGTCCTCCCGCGCCCGGCGCACCGCCGCCGCCAGTTCCCCGACCGAGGCCGGCGCGACCTGCCGGGCGGGCCGGGCCGCGATGTTCCCGCCCCAGTTACGCCATGTGCCGTTCGCGCCGCTCGTCTTCCCGCTCGCTGTGCTGCTCAACGGTTCCTCCCCGACCCGCGGCCGGCCTGCGCAGCCGGCGGTACCCGAGGAAACCGACCACGACCGCGACGGCCCCGGAGAGCACCGGGACCCCGTACCCGGCGCGCGCCCCGGCGGCGTCGATCACCGAGCCGGCCAGCGAGGAACCGAGCGCCACGCCGACCGCGAGGCCGGTGCTCACCCAGGTCATGCCCTCGGTGAGCTGTGCGCGAGGTACGTGCTTCTCGATGAGGGACATCGTCGTGATCATCGTCGGTGCGATGGACAGCCCCGCAACGAACAGCGCCACGGCCAGAAGCGGCAGGTTTCCGACCAGTAGGAGGGGGATCATACTCACGGCCATGGCGGCCACGCCCAGCAGCCAGCGGCGCTCCGCCGACCCGGAGAGCCGCAGCAGCCCGAAGACCGCGCCGGCCAGGCAGGAACCGGCCGCGTACAGGGCGAGCACCACGCTCGCGGCGCCCTTGTGGCCGCGTTCGTCGGCGAAGGCCACCGTGACCACGTCCACCGAGCCGAAGATCGCACCGGTCGCCACGAAGGTCGCCACCAGCACCTGGAGTCCCGGCGAGCGCAGCGCGGTACCCCCGCCGTGCCGCTCGCTCGGGTGCGGCTCCGGCTCGGTGGCGCGCTGGGCGGTCAGCCAGCACACGCCGGCGGCCAGGAAGACGGCGGCCAGCAGGGGGCCGGCCTCCGGGAACCAGACCGTGCACAGGCCGATGGAGATGATCGGCCCGAAGACGAAGCAGATCTCGTCCATGACCGACTCGAACGAGTAGGCGGTGTGCAGCTTGGGCGTGCCCCGGTACAGGGCGGCCCAGCGGGCCCGGATCATCGCGCCCAGGCTCGGCACCGCGCCGATCCCGGCGGCGCAGGCGAACAGCACCCAGTCCGGCCACCGGAAGTGCGCGGCCAGCAGCAGCCCGGCGGCCGCGGCGAGCGCCACCAGGGTGGCCGGGCGCAGCACCCGGCTCTGCCCGTGCCGGTCCACCAGCCGGGAGACCTGGGGTCCGAGCACCGCCGCGGACAGCGCGATGGTGGCCGACAGCGCGCCCGCGAGCCCGTAGCGCCCGGTGAGCTGGGAGATCATCGTGACCACGCCGATGCCCATCATGGACAGCGGCATCCGGCCGAGCAGCCCCGCGGCCGAGAAGGCCTTGGTGCCGGGCACGTCGAAGAGGGCTCTGTAGGGGCTGGGCACGTGGTCTCCGAAGCGGTCCGTAAGGCGCGAATGCGGCGGATACAGCTTACGAGTTAGGTGACCCTAAGTACACTCGGTTTCGGCTGGGGAAATTTCGGTAGAAACCATCTGGATCTCGACTCTTCACCCCGCGGTTGCCGGGCTGTCGGTGCCGGGTGGCAGGATCGAGTCATGCCAGACGCGCTCGATGCCACCCCGTACGACGCCCTGCTCCTGCTCTCCTTCGGCGGCCCCGAAGGCCCCGACGACGTGGTCCCGTTCCTGGAGAACGTCACCCGCGGGCGCGGCATCCCGAAGGAACGCCTGAAGGAAGTCGGGCAGCACTACTTCCAGTTCGGCGGGATCAGCCCCATCAACGGCCAGAACCGCGCCCTCCTGAAGGCCCTGCGCGAGGACTTCGCCGAACACGGCCTGGATCTGCCGGTCTACTGGGGCAACCGCAACTGGGCGCCGTACCTGACCGACACCCTGCGCGAGATGGTCGCCGACGGCCGCCGCCGCATCCTGGTCCTCGCCACCAGCGCCTACGCCTCGTACTCCGGCTGCCGCCAGTACCGCGAGAACCTCGCCGACGCGCTGGCCACCCTCCAGGCGGAGGGCCTGGAGCTGCCGAGGATCGACAAGCTGCGCCACTACTTCAACCACCCCGGCTTCGTCGAGCCCATGATCGACGGCGTGCTGCGCTCCCTCGCCGATCTCCCCGAGGACGTCCGCGACGGCGCCCACATCGCCTTCAGCACCCACTCCATCCCCACGGCCGCCGCCGACACCTCCGGTCCCGTCGAGGCCCACGGCGAGGGCGGCGCCTACGTCGAGGAGCACCTGGAGGTGGCCCAGCTGATCGCCGACGCCGTCCGCGAGCGCACCGGCGTGGACCACCCCTGGCGCCTCGTCTACCAGTCCCGCTCCGGCGCCCCGCACATCCCGTGGCTGGAGCCCGACATCTGCGACCACCTCGAGGAGCGGCACGCGGCCGGCGTCCCGGCGGTCGTCATGGCCCCCATCGGCTTCGTCTCCGACCACATGGAGGTCCTGTACGACCTCGACACCGAGGCCACCGCCAAGGCGCGGGAGCTGGACCTGCCGGTGCGCCGCTCGGCCACCGTGGGCGCCGACCCCCGGTTCGCCGCCGCCGTGCGCGAGCTGACCCTGGAGCGCGCCGCAGTCGAGCGCGGCCAGGACATCACCCCGTGCGCCCTGGGCACCCTGGGCGCGAGCCACCACCTCTGCCCGGTCGGCTGCTGCCCCGCCCGGACGCCCCGCCCGGCCGCCGCCGGCGCCGACAGCCCCTACGCGTGAGGAGACCCGTGACCGACGCCCTGCACCAGGACCTGCTGCGGCTGGCCCAGGAGGCCGCCCGCCGCGCCGGCGAGCTGCTGCGGGACGGCCGCCCGGCCGACCTCGCGGTGGCACGGACCAAGTCCAGCCCGATCGACGTCGTCACCGAGATGGACATCGCGGCCGAGAAACTGATCACCGATCTGATCTCCGGACAGCGCCCCGACGACGGCTTCCTCGGCGAGGAGGGCGCGTCCGCCGCCGGCACCAGCGGCGTGCGCTGGGTGATCGACCCGCTCGACGGCACCGTGAACTACCTCTACGGCCTGCCCACCTGGGCGGTGTCCATCGCCGCCGAGCAGGACGGCGAGACCGTCGCCGGGGTCGTCGCGGCCCCGATGCGCGGCGAGACGTACCACGCGGTGCGCGGCGGCGGCGCCTGGGCCACCGGCGCGTGGGAGGGCGAACGGGCGCTCGCCTGCCGCCCCGCGCCCCCGCTGGACCAGGCGCTCGTCTCCACCGGCTTCAACTACGTCACCGACGTGCGGGCCCACCAGGCGCAGGTGGCCGCCCGGATCGTCCCGCTGGTCCGGGACATCCGGCGGGGCGGCTCCGCGGCCATCGACCTGTGCGACGTGGCCTGCGGCCGGCTCGACGGCTACTACGAGCGGGGACTGAACCCGTGGGACTACGCGGCGGGGGACCTCATCGCCCGTGAAGCGGGCGCCATGACCGGTGGACGGCCCGCACAGGCCCCGTCACGGGAGCTGACGGTCGCGGGGACACCGGGCGTCTTCGAGCCCCTCCAGCGGCTGCTGGAGGACTTCGGGGCCTGGCACGACTGACGGCCCCGCACCGACCTGCCCCGGATAGTTCCGAAACACCCCCGGACGACGCGAAAGGACCCCGGCGCTGGATTCGCCGGGGCCCCTTCGCGTGCCGGTGCCGTGCCTGTGTGTCCGGGCGGATCAGACGCGGATCGCGCCGACCTCCACACCGTGTTCGGCGGCGAGGCGGCGCAGGTCGTCCAGCTCTGCCTGCTCCACCTCCACGAGGAAGTCGTCGCCCTCGTCACGGGCCCGCGACAGGTCGGACTCGGTCGTCTTTATGCGCTGGAGGAGTCCTGCGGTGAAAGCGTCCATGCTGCGCCCCCTCGTCCTGGGTCGGGTGGGTCGGTGGCACGGGGGTGTGCCGTCGGGAAAGGACGATCACGTCTCGCGGATGCCCGGCACGCCCGGCCGGGCGGCTACGGTGCCGGACACCCGCGCCCGCCCTGCACAAGCGGATCGCGTGATACCGCATGGTGCTGCGGCACATGCAGAGCGTGATCGCGGGGTGTAAACCCGTCCTCCCCCCGCTCCCGATCCGGGAAACCTCGGCGGCGCAGAAAATCTCGCAATCCCGCCCCAGGCCCCCCGTCTCCCCGGCCGGACCCCGCTTACAGCCGACTTATGGCCGAAAAGGGCAGGATGGAGGTCACACTCCACGAACACCCCTGCCCGCGCCCGCGCCCGGAAGCGCTACGCGGGTGGACACAGGAAGGACAAGGGACGTGCGCGTACTCGTCGTCGAGGACGAGCAGCTGCTCGCCGATGCGGTGGCCACCGGACTGCGCCGGGAGGCCATGGCCGTCGACGTCGTGTACGACGGTGCGGCCGCCCTCGAGCGCATCGGCGTCAACGACTACGACGTGGTCGTCCTCGACCGCGACCTCCCGCTCGTGCACGGCGACGACGTCTGCCGCAAGATCGTGGAGCTGGGCATGCCCACCCGCGTGCTCATGCTCACCGCCTCCGGTGACGTCAGCGACCGCGTGGAGGGCCTGGAGATCGGGGCCGACGACTATCTGCCCAAGCCGTTCGCGTTCAGCGAGCTGATCGCCCGCGTGCGCGCCCTCGGCCGCCGCACCAGCATGCCCCTGCCGCCGGTCCTGGAGCGCGCCGGCATCAAGCTGGACCCCAACCGCCGCGAGGTCTTCCGCGACGGCAAGGAGGTCCAGCTCGCGCCCAAGGAGTTCGCGGTCCTGGAGGTCCTCATGCGCAGCGAGGGCGCGGTCGTCTCGGCGGAGCAGCTGCTGGAGAAGGCCTGGGACGAGAACACCGACCCGTTCACCAACGTGGTCCGGGTGACGGTCATGACCCTGCGGCGCAAACTCGGCGAGCCCCCCGTGATCGTCACCGTGCCCGGCTCCGGCTACCGGATCTGACCGGCGATGGCCACGACCCCCGCGCACCCGCAGGCGCCCCCGAAACCGACCTGGGACCCCCGGCGCCCCCAGGCACCCCTGCCCTGGCTGCGGCCCACCATCCGCATACGGCTCACGCTGCTGTACGGCGGCATGTTCCTGATCGCCGGCATCCTGCTGCTGTCGATCATCTACCTGCTCGCCGCACAGGCCATCAGCACCGGCAACCAGCCGCTGTTCAAGATCGTCAGCTTCCAGGAGCTGAAGGTCTCCAGCGACAACTGCCCCGCGATCAACACCACCAGCCTGCCGCTGGCGGACTTCAACGACGCGATCAGCCGGTGCGTGGACCACCAGCGGCAGGTCGCCCTGGACAACCTGCTCAGCCGCTCCCTGCTGGCCCTGCTGGGTCTCGCCGTGATCGCCTTCGCGTTCGGGTACGCGATGGCCGGCCGGGTGCTGTCCCCGCTCGGCCGGATCACCCGCACCGCCCGCGCGGTGGCCGGCTCCGACCTGTCCCGCCGAATCGAGCTGGACGGCCCGGACGACGAGCTCAAGGAGCTGGCGGACACCTTCGACGAGATGCTGGAGCGCCTGCAGCGGGCCTTCACCGCCCAGCAGCGCTTCGTCGGCAACGCCTCGCACGAACTGCGCACCCCGCTCGCGATCAACCGCACGCTCCTGGAGGTGCACCTCTCCGATCCCGGCGCCCCGGTGGAGCTCCAGCAGCTCGGCAAGACCCTGCTGGCCACCAATGAGCGCAGCGAACAGCTGGTGGAGGGCCTGCTGCTGCTCGCCCGCAGCGACAACCAGATCGTGGAGCGCAAACCGGTCGACCTGGCCGAGGTCGCCTCCCAGGCCATCGACCAGGTGCGCACCGAGGCGGAGGCCAAGGGCGTGGAGATCCGCGGCAAGCGCGAGCCGGCCGTGGTGCAGGGAAACGGCGTGCTCCTGGAGCGCATCGCGCTGAACCTCGTACAGAACGCCGTGCGGTACAACGTGGCCGAGGCGGGATGGGTCGAGGTGGACACCGAGGTCCAGCACGGACAGGCGGTGCTCACCGTCTCGAACACCGGTCCGGTGGTGCCGGCCTACGAGATCGACAACCTCTTCGAGCCGTTCAGACGGCTGCGCACCGAGCGCACGGGCAGCGACAAGGGCGTCGGCCTCGGGCTGTCCATCGTGCGGTCCGTGGCCAGGGCGCACGGCGGACACATCGTGGCGCGGCCCCGCGAGGGCGGTGGCCTGGTGATGCGTGTGACACTTCCGCTGTGATCCAGCGCCCGAGCAGTCACCCGATCCATCGACACACGCGGGAGATGTTCGCTGCACGCGGAATTTTCCAGAGGCCGAATGGGCTTGTGTCTGTGTGATCGATCACATGGACGGAATTCCGGCCATGTACTGTCAGTGATCCTGACAGGGGACAGAAACCCTGAAAAGTCCTGGTTTTCAGGGCTCTTGATCACGGGAAGTACACGATGAGGCGCCTTTGAGGTGCGGTATTCGAAGCGTGTACGGTCCTCACCGCCATCCAAGCCGATCACTCTTGAGGGATCGGGTTGGGTGTCGATTGAGTAACAGCCCTTGATGTGAGGCAAAATCTCCGCCTCAGGTCGGGCACAAGTCCGGCCTCTCACGCGTTACGTGCGCTGGAGACACCGCAGACACCCAGAGGGGGAGAGCGATATGGCAACCGACTACGACACTCCACGCAAGACCGACGATGACGTCGACTCGGACAGCCTGGAGGAGCTGAAGGCTCGACGGAACGACAAGACCACCTCCGCGGTGGACGTCGACGAGTTCGAGGCCGCCGAGGGCCTGGAACTGCCCGGAGCGGACCTCTCGAACGAAGAGCTGGCCGTCCGGGTCCTGCCGAAGCAGCAGGACGAGTTCACCTGCATGAGCTGCTTCCTGGTGCACCACCGCAGCCAGCTGGCCCGCGAGAAGAACGGTCAGCCGATCTGCCGCGACTGCGACTGAGGACGGGTCGGCCATGACTGGCTCGACCCCTCCCCGGAAGCGCCGCTTCCCCCTGCGGAAAGCGGACCAAGGGCCGCTGGACGGCCCACTCGGCGCGCGTGACGACGAGCGTGGCTCCCCGGACGCGGGAGCCCCGCTCGAACCGACGGCGGACCGGGCCGACCACCCGGCGCCCAAGCGGCGACCCGTGCCCATCGCCAGGCGGCAGGCACGGGTCATCGGCGGCAAGGCCCGGATTCTCGCCCGTGAAGGCGCCCGCAGGAGCGGCGACCGCGCTCGTGCGGGCCTGGCGTACCTCACGGACCGTGTCATCGACATCGCCCCGCGGGTGCCCGTACGCGACCTCGCGACCCTGCGCAGGCAGTTCCCCGGTCTCGGACCCGAGGAGCTGGCCGACAAGCTGGTGGCGGGCGCCGCGGCCGGAACCTCGACCATCGGGGCCGGCGTCGGTGCGGCGGCGATGCTGCCCGTGCCACCCGCCCTGCCGACCGAACTGGCCACGGAGATCACCGGGGTCGCGGCGGTCGAACTGAAACTCATCGCGGAACTGCACGAGGTCTACGGCGTCCGCCCGCCCGGCAACCTCAAGGCCCGCAGCACCGCCTACCTGTCCTCCTGGTCGGGGGAGCGCGGCGTCGACGTGACGAAGCCGTCGACGTACGACGCGGCCCTCGGCGGCCGCATGAAGCGCGAACTGCGCCAGCAGATCATGAAGCGGATGGTGCGGGACATGCCCACACTGATGCCGTTCATGGTGGGCGCCGCGGTCGGGGCGGTCCTGAACCGCCGGGACACCAGAAGACTCGCCGCCCGCATCCGCGCCGACCTGCGCAAGATCCAGGTGCCCTGGGAGGAGCTGGAGCAGCTGCCGCCCCTGGAACAGCCTGCCAAGCCCCTGAGGCTGCGCGGTCCGCACAAGGGCCCCTGACCCGCCCCGAGCCCCTTGAAGCCCCTGCCGGGCCCTCTCCGGCCGTCCTGGCCCCATCCAGCGGATTCCCGAGGGGCCGGTTCCTAGCTCTCCGCCGGGCTGTGGGCGTTCGCCTTCTTCGCCGCCTCGATCGCCGCCGCCAGCTGCTCCGGCTCACGCGTCGACAGGTACAGGTAGGGCGTGGGGTCCTCCGGATCGGTGACGATCACCCGCAGTGCCCTCGGGATGTACGCGCGCAGCAGCAGGAACGCGCGCACGTCGGCCTTGTACGTGCGCCAGGCGCGGGTCTCCTCCGGGTCCAGCACCTCCGACTCGCCCAGCGCCGACACCGGGATCCTCGCCTCGCCCGCGATCAGCGAGTCGCCCACCACACGGATGCGCGGCGAGCCGTACGCACTGGCGACCACGGCGGCCGCGGCCGTGCCGCCGACCAGACCGCCCAGGATCGGCAGGGTGCCGAACGGGAAGAGGATCAGGGCGCAGGAGACGCCGACCAGAAAGCTGATCAGCCACCACGAGCGGGGGGCGGTGAGGCGTTCTTCGTACGGGGTGGCGGAGTGCTGCATGGAACCAAGCTTGGCACGGGATCCTGTGGCGCCCGACGCGCGGGTAAGGTCTGCGCTCGTGAGTGGTAGTTCCATGAGTCTTCAGCCCCCGGCCGACGCGGTGAAACCGGTACGGCACCCCGACGCGCCCGCGGCCGGGGAACTTCTCGGCGCCCACTACGCACACTGTTTCGGCTGCGGTCCGGGGCAGCCGCACGGGCTGCACCTGGAGGCGCGGGCCGGCGAGGGCGTCACCCTGACCGCCGAGTTCACCGTCCAGGCCGCCCACCAGGGCGCTCCCGGTCTCGCCCACGGCGGCGTACTGGCCACCGCCCTGGACGAGACCCTGGGCTCCCTGAACTGGCTGCTGCGCACCATCGCCGTGACCGGACGCCTGGAGACGGACTTCGTACGGCCCGTTCCGGTCGGCAGCACGCTCCATCTGTCGGCCGAGGTCACCGCCGTCGCCGGACGCAAGATCTACTCCAGCGCCGTCGGCCGCCTCGACGGCCCCGACGGGCCGGTCGCCGTCCGCGCCGACGCCCTCTTCGTCGAGGTCAAGATCGACCACTTCACCGACCACGGCCGCCCGGAGGAGATCCGGGCCGCGATGAGCGACCCCGACCAGGTCCGCCGGGCCCGCGCCTTCGAGGTGAACCCGTGAGCGCCGCCGGCCGCCCCCCGCTGGACGTGCTGGTCCGGCGCGTGCACCCGGACGTCCCGCTTCCGTCGTACGAGCATCCGGGCGACGCCGGCGCCGATCTGCGCACCACCGAGACGTGCGAACTGGCCCCCGGCGAGCGGGCCGTGCTGCCCACGGGAGTGTCGATCGCCCTCCCCGAGGGGTACGCGGCCTTCGTGCACCCCCGTTCCGGTCTCGCCGCCCGCTGCGGTGTCGCCCTGGTGAATGCCCCGGGGACGGTTGATGCCGGGTACCGTGGGGAGATCAAGGTGATCGTGGTGAATCTCGACCCGCGCGAGAGCGTGCGGTTCGAGCGCTTCGACCGGATTGCCCAACTGGTCGTCCAGCAGGTCGAGAGGGTCCGCTTCCAGGAGGTCGCGGAACTTCCCGGCTCGGCGCGGGCCGAAGGGGGCTTCGGGTCCACCGGTGGCCATGCCGCGGTGGGCGACGAGAGCGGCACAAGCGGTCGGTCCGCCGAGGGTGGTCCGACGGGTGGGAATCGATACGCTTCGGTCGTATCCGACCGGGAAGGACAGTGACGTGTTCGGACGTCGCAACAAGAAGGGTGCCGCCGAGGACGCGGCCGGCGAGGCCGAGCAGGTCGTCGACAGCGTCGACACCGAGGCGGACGAGGAAGCGGAGGCCGAGCGCGAGCGCGTCCGGCTGGAGCCCGAGCCCCGGCCCGACGGGCCGTGGGACAGCACCGAGGTGCGCGACCCGGCCGAGGGCCGCGTGGACCTCGGCGGTCTGTTCGTACCGGGCGTGGACGGCATGGAGCTGCGGGTCGAGGTCGCGGGTGACGCGATCGTCGCCGCGACCGTCGTCCTGAATGACAGCGCCATCCAGCTCCAGGCCTTCGCGGCGCCCAAGCGCGAGGGCATCTGGGGCGAGGTCCGCGAGGAGATCGCGTCCGGGATCACCCAGCAGGGCGGCATCGTCGACGAGGTCGAGGGCCCCCTCGGCTGGGAGCTGCGGGCCCAGGTGCCGGTGCAGCTTCCGGACGGCACCAGCGGCTTCCAGGTGGTGCGGTTCGTCGGTGTGGACGGGCCCCGCTGGTTCCTGCGCGGTGTGATCTCCGGGCAGGGCGCGGTGCAGCCCCAGGCCGCCGGGCTGCTGGAGCAGATCTTCCGGGACACGGTCGTGGTCCGCGGCGAGGGCCCGATGGCGCCCCGCGACCCGATCGTCCTCAAGCTCCCGAACGACGCCCAGATGGTTCCCGAGGGAGTCCAGCAGGAAGAGGGCTCGCGGTTCTCCGGGGGCATGGGACAGCTTCAGCGGGGGCCGGAGATCACGGAAGTCCGCTGACGGCTTCCGCCAGGACGGGTCGCGCCCTCGCGGGGTGCGGCCCGTTTCACGCGCCGGCACGCGGCGGGGGAGCCCCGACCCATCAGGGTTCCGTCAAAGTGCTCTCGGGCGCCTGCCCCCGTCCCGTTTGTCCCCATCGTTGGCCGTAAGGTCGACGCTGCGTAGGCAGGGGTGAGCGGAAGACAATGGAGCCATGGCACGCGGGAAGCTGCGGATCTACCTCGGGGCGGCGCCCGGAGTCGGAAAGACGTACGCGATGCTGGCCGAGGCGCACCGGCGCGTCGAGCGCGGCACGGACTGCGTCGTGGCGTTCGTGGAGCACCACGGGCGGCCGCGCACCGAGGTGATGCTGCACGGCCTCGAACAGGTGCCCCGCAAGGAGCTGGAGTACCGCGGGGCCCTCTTCGGGGAGATGGACGTCGACGCCGTGCTGCGCAGGGCGCCCGCCATCGCTCTGGTGGACGAACTCGCCCACACCAACATCCCCGGCTCGCGCAACGCCAAGCGCTGGCAGGATGTCGGGGAACTGCTCGCCGCCGGGATCGACGTCATCTCGACCGTCAATATCCAGCACCTGGAATCACTCGGCGACGTGGTCGAATCCATCACCGGGGTGCGCCAGCGCGAGACCGTGCCCGACGAGGTGGTCCGGCGCGCCGACCAGATCGAGCTGGTCGACATGTCCCCGGAGGCGCTGCGCCGCCGGATGGCGCACGGCAACATCTACCAGCCCGACAAGGTCGACGCGGCGCTCTCCAACTACTTCCGCCCCGGCAACCTCACCGCCCTGCGCGAGCTGGCGCTGCTCTGGGTCGCCGACCGGGTGGACGAGTACCTGAACCAGTACCGCAGCGAGCACCGGGTCTCGAAGATCTGGGGTTCGCGCGAGCGGATCGTGGTCGGGCTGACCGGCGGCCCCGAGGGCCGTACGCTCATCCGCCGGGCCGCCCGGCTCGCCGAGAAGGGCGCGGGCGGCGAGGTGCTCGCCGTCTACATCGCCCGCAGCGACGGGCTGACCGCCGCCTCTCCGAAGGAACTCGCCGTCCAGCGCACCCTGGTGGAGGACCTCGGCGGCACCTTCCACCACGTGGTCGGCGACGACATCCCGGCCGCGCTCCTGGACTTCGCCCGCGGCGTCAACGCCACCCAGATCGTGCTCGGCTCCTCGCGCCGCAAGGCCTGGCAGTACGTCTTCGGACCCGGCGTGGGCGCCACCGTCGCCCGCGAGTCCGGCCCCGACCTCGACGTCCACATCGTCACCCACGAGGAGGTCGCCAAGGGCCGCGGGCTGCCCGTGGCCCGCGGTGCCCGGCTCGGCCGCACCCGGATCCTCTCGGGCTGGGCCATGGGGCTCGCCGGTCCGGTCGTGCTCGCGCTGCTGCTGAACACCGTCGACATCGGCCTCGCCAACGACATGCTGCTGTTCCTGGCCGTCACGGTCGCGGCGGCCCTGCTCGGCGGTCTGCTGCCCGCCCTCGCCTCGGTGGCGTTCGGCTCTTTGCTGCTGAACTACTTCTACACACCGCCGCTGCACCGCTGGACCATCGCCGACCCGAAGAACATCGTCGCCATAGTGATCTTCTTCGGCGTCGCGGTGTCGGTCGCCTCCGTGGTGGACCTCGCCGCCCGCCGCACCCACCAGGCGGCCCGGCTGCGCGCCGAGTCCGAGATCCTCTCCTTCCTGGCCGGCAACGTGCTGCGCGGCGAGACCAGCCTGGAGGAGCTGCTGGAGCGGCTGCGCGAGACCTTCGCCATGGAGTCGGCGGCCCTGCTGGAGCGGCAGAGCGACGTCGAACCGTGGACCTGCGCGGGCCGGGCCGGCTTCGGGCCCGTCCTGGAGCGCCCCGAGGACGCCGACGTCGACATGCCCGTCGGCGACCACATGGCGCTGGCCCTGACCGGCCGCGTACTGCCCGCCGAGGACCGCAGGGTGCTCGCCGCCTTCGGCGCCCAGGCCGCCGTCGTCCTCGACCGCAGGCGCCTCCAGGAGGAGGCCGAGCGCGCCCGGACCCTCGCCGAGGGCAACCGCATCCGCACCGCTCTGCTGGCCGCCGTCAGCCACGATCTGCGCACTCCGCTGGCCGGGATCAAGGCCGCCGTCTCCTCGCTGCGCTCCGCCGACGTCGACTGGTCCGAGGAGGACCGCGCCGAACTGCTGGAGGGCATCGAGGAGGGCGCCGACCGGCTCGACCACCTCGTCGGCAACCTCCTGGACATGTCCCGCCTCCAGACCGGCACCGTCACCCCGCTGATCCGCGAGATCGACGTGGACGAGGTGGTGCCGATGGCCCTGGGCGGCGTGCCGGAGGACAGCGTCGACCTGGACGTGCCGGAGACCCTGCCGATGATCCTGGCCGATCCCGGCCTGCTGGAGCGCTCGGCGGCCAACCTGGTGGAGAACGCCGTCAAGTACAGCCCGCGCGGCCGGCGCGTCCTGGTCGCCGCCAGCGCTCTCGCGGACCGGGTGGAGATCCGCGTGGTGGACCGCGGCCCCGGTGTGCCGGACGCGGCCAAGGACCGGATCTTCGAACCCTTCCAGCGCTACGGCGACGCGCCGCGCGGCGCCGGTGTCGGGCTCGGCCTCGCGGTCGCCCGCGGCTTCGCCGAGGCCATGGGCGGCACCCTCACCGCGGAGGACACACCCGGCGGCGGCCTCACCATGGTGCTGAGCCTGCGCAGCGTCCACGGGCGGCAGCCGGCGACCCAGTCCACGCAAACGGCGTCCACCCCCGACCCGGTCCATGGCGGGCCGGGCAGCGCGGAACCAGAAAGGCAGACCCTATGCTGAGCCCGAGCGGGGACCGCACCCCCACGCGGGTCCTCGTGGTCGACGACGAGCCGCAGATCGTGCGCGCCCTCGTGATCAACCTCAAGGCACGCAAGTACGAGGTCGACGCGGCCGCCGACGGCAGGACCGCCCTCGACCTCGCCGCCTCCCGCCACCCCGACGTGGTCGTCCTCGACCTGGGCCTGCCCGACATGGACGGCGTCGAGGTGATCAGGGGCCTGCGCGGCTGGACCCGTGTGCCGATCCTGGTGCTGTCCGCGCGCCACTCCTCCGACGAGAAGGTCGAGGCCCTGGACGCGGGCGCCGACGACTACGTCACCAAGCCCTTCGGCATGGACGAGCTGCTGGCCCGGCTGCGCGCCGCCGTACGCCGCGCAGAGCCGGTCGGCGCCGGCGAGGACGACGTGACCACGGTGGAGACCGAGGGGTTCGCCGTCGATCTGGCCGCCAAGAAGGTCAACCGCGGCGGGCGCGACGTCCGGCTCACCCCCACGGAGTGGCACCTCCTGGAGGTGCTGGTCCGCAACACCGGCCGCCTGGTCAGCCAGAAGCAGCTCCTCCAGGAGGTGTGGGGGCCGTCGTACGGGACCGAGACGAACTACCTGCGCGTCTACATGGCGCAGTTGCGCCGCAAGCTGGAGGCCGACCCCTCGCATCCGAAGCACTTCATCACCGAGCCCGGTATGGGGTACCGGTTCGAGAAGTGACACAGCCCGTACGGGGGAAGTGTGAGCGGGAATACGGCGCTGTCGGTGGGCCCCGGTACGCTTCAGATATGAGTGCTGTTCCTCGTTCCGAAAAGCCGGCCGGCCGGTTCCGGCGCATGCTCGACCGGCTCTCCACCTCCCAGGAGGACCTGGAGTCCGAGGAGCTGCGCGAGGACGCCGAGACGGCGGGTTGCACGAAGATCGGCGACTGCCAGGACCGGCAGATCGTCACCGTAACTGGTACCTTGCGCACGGTCACCCTGCGTCCGCGCGCCGGAGTCCCGGCCCTGGAAGCCGAGCTGTTCGACGGCTCCGCGGCGCTGGACGTGGTGTGGCTCGGCAGGCGTTCCATCGTGGGCATAGAACCGGGGCGCAAGCTGATCGCATCGGGCCGGATCTCGCTGAGCCGGGGCCGCCGGGTGCTTTTCAACCCGAAGTACGAACTGCGACCCCTCGGACGGGAGTAGCCGGTGACGTCCCTCGACAAGCCGACCGAAGACACCGACCAGACCCCACCCGGCGAGTCCGGCGACGGCGACGCCCGTGCGGTGACGGAGGCGGCGCTGTTCGAGGCGTTCGGCGGCGTCCGCGGCATGGTCGAGACGGTCGTGCCGGGCCTGCTGTTCGTCGCGATCTTCACCATCGACAAGGACCTGCACGTCTCGGCGATCGCCGCGCTGGCCGTCTCCCTGGTGCTGGTGGTGGTCCGGCTCGCCATGAAGGACACCGTCAAGCACGCCTTCAGCGGCGTGTTCGGCGTGGTCTTCGGCGTGGTGTTCGCCATGTTCACCGGCAATGCCAAGGACTTCTACCTGCCCGGCATGCTCTACACGCTGGGCCTGGCGCTCGCCTACATCGTCACCACCCTGCTCGGGGTCCCGCTGATCGGCGTCGTGCTGGGCCCGGTCTTCAAGGAGAACCTCTCCTGGCGCACCCGCAATCCGGGCCGCAAGAAGGCGTACGCGAAGTCGAGTTGGGCCTGGGGCCTGATCCTGCTCGCCAAGTGCGCGATCCTCTTCCCGCTGTACTGGTGGTCCGACACCACCCGGCTCGGCTGGGTCCTCGTCGCCCTGAAGATCCCGCCCTTCCTGCTGGCCGTCTGGCTCACCTGGGTCTTCCTCGCCAAGGCGCCCGCCCCGATCGACGTCTTCGCGGAGATGGAGGCCGAGGAGCAGGCCGAGAAGGCGGAGAAGGAGCGCAAGGCCGCGACGGCCGCGGAGAGCGGCGAGACCGAGTCCCTGCCGGGCCGCCATCGCAGGCAGGCGTGAGAGCCGCCGCACCGCAGGCGGTCGCCACGGCCTGACCGCCGTACCGTATGCCGCGCCGCGACCGTGGCCGCCGTACCGTATGCGTCGCTACGACGCGGAAGGGCGCCCTTGCCGGCAAGGGCGCCCTTCCGCGTGTTCGGGAGCGTCGGACCCGTCAGGCTTCCTCCTGCCGGCGCACCGACAGCAGTTCCTCCAGCTGCTCCTCGCGGGCCTGTGCGGCCACGAACAGCAGCTCGTCGCCCGGCTCCAGGGAGTCCTCACGGGACGGCGTCAGCACGCGGGTGCCCCGGATGATGGTCACCAGCGAGGTGTCCTCCGGCCAGCGCACATCCCCGACCTGGGTGCCGGCCAGGGCCGACTCCTCGGGCAGCGTCAGCTCCACCAGGTTGGCGTCGCCGTGGCTGAAGCGCAGCAGCCGTACCAGGTCGCCGACGCTCACCGCCTCCTCGACCAGGGCGGACATCAGCCGCGGGGTGGAGACGGCCACGTCCACGCCCCACGCCTCGTTGAACAGCCACTCGTTCTTGGGGTTGTTCACCCGTGCGACGACACGGGGGACGCCGTACTCCGTCTTGGCGAGCAGCGACACCACCAGGTTGACCTTGTCGTCACCGGTGGCGGCGATCACCACGTTGCAGCGCTGGAGCGCCGCCTCGTCCAGGGACGTGATCTCACAGGCGTCGGCCAGCAGCCACTCCGCCTGCGGCACCCGCTCCACCGAGATGGCGGTCGGGGCCTTGTCGATGAGCAGGATCTCGTGACCGTTCTCCAGCAGCTCGCCGGCGATCGAGCGGCCGACGGCGCCGGCTCCGGCAATGGCGACCCTCATCAGTGACCGCCCTCCTCTTCCGGACCGCCGGCGAACGCCGCCTCGACCGTGTCCACGTCGTCCGTCCGCATCATCACGTGCACGAGGTCGCCCTCCTGGAGCACCGTCTGGGAAGTCGGCAGGATCGCCTCGCCCAGCCGGGTCAGGAACGCCACCCGGACGCCCGTGTCCTCCTGCATCTTGCTGATCTTGTGGCCGACCCACTTCGGGGAGGCGTGCACCTCGGCGAGCTGCACCCCGCCGGTCGGGTCCCGCCACAGCGGCTCGGCCCCGGAGGGCAGCAGCCGGCGCAGCATCTGGTCGGCGGTCCAGCGGACCGTGGCCACGGTCGGGATGCCGAGGCGCTGGTAGACCTCGGCGCGCCGGGGGTCGTAGATGCGGGCGGCCACGTTCTCCACGCCGAACATCTCGCGCGCGACCCGCGCGGAGATGATGTTGGAGTTGTCGCCGCTGGAGACGGCGGCGAAGGCGCCCGCCTCCTCGATCCCCGCCTCGCGCAGGGTGTCCTGGTCGAAGCCGACTCCGGTGACCCGGCGGCCCCCGAATCCCGGTCCCAGCCGACGGAAGGCGGTCGGGTCCTGGTCGATCACGGCGACCGTGTGCCCCTGTTGCTCCAGGGTCTGGGCGAGAGCGGAGCCTACTCGCCCGCAGCCCATGATGACGATGTGCACGACCGTCCTTCCGAAGTCAAGAGTCGTTGGCTTGGCCTAAACAGGTTCTCAGACCGCCGCTTAAGCTACACACGCATCACCCTCACCGGGCACCCCCGTGCCCTGGAGTAGCCCCGCGCACCGGGCTCACACGGGCTCACAGAGGCTCGTCCGCACGTCTGCGAGTGATGCTGCGCACGCTGCACACGGTCAGGATTCCGAGGCAGGCCAGGGCGAGCACCGCCCCGATCAGCTCAGGAGTCGGCGGCATGGGGCCTCCGGAGGTCGGCGACAGGCGGGGTTTGCCATCTAGACACGACCCGAGCCCGCGCCACGGAATCCGTACATCACACCGCCGCGGAGTTCACCCATGGGGAAGATATTGCGGACAGGGTGGGCGGCTGCCAGTTCGAAGGCTTACGATCCTCTCTCGTGTCCAAACTGACCGACGTGCCCAAACGGATCCTGATCGGGCGCGCACTGCGCAGTGACCGGCTGGGGGAAACCCTCCTGCCCAAGCGCATCGCACTCCCCGTCTTCGCCTCCGACCCGCTGTCCTCCGTCGCCTACGCGCCGGGGGAGGTTCTGCTGGTCTTGTCCATCGCGGGCGTGTCGGCGTACCACTTCAGCCCCTGGATCGCCGTCGCGGTCGTCGTGCTGATGTTCACCGTGGTCGCCTCCTACCGCCAGAACGTGCACGCCTACCCGAGCGGTGGCGGCGACTACGAGGTGGCGACCACCAATCTCGGCCCCAAGGCCGGCCTCACCGTGGCGAGCGCTCTGCTCGTGGACTACGTGCTGACGGTCGCGGTCTCCATCGCCTCCGGCATCGAGAACCTCGGCTCGGCGATCCCGTTCGTGGTCGAGCACAAGGTGCTCTGCGCGACCGTGGTGATCGTCCTGCTGACGCTGATGAACCTGCGCGGCGTCAAGGAGTCCGGCAAACTCTTCGCGATCCCGACGTACGTGTTCGTCGGCGGCGTCTTCGTCATGATCCTGTGGGGCGCGTTCCGCGGCCTGGTGCTCGGCGACACCATGCGGGCGCCGACCGCCGACTTCCACATCAGGGCCGAGCACCAGGGCCTCGCGGGCTTCGCGCTGGTCTTCCTGCTGCTGCGCGCCTTCTCCTCCGGCTGCGCCGCCCTGACCGGCGTCGAGGCCATCTCCAACGGTGTCCCGGCCTTCCGCAAGCCGAAGTCCAAGAACGCGGCGACCACCCTCGCGGCGATGGGCCTGCTGGCCGTCACCATGTTCTGCGGCATCATCGCCCTGGCCGCGGTGACCAAGGTCCGCATGGCCGAGAACCCGGCCACCGACCTGCTGCACAACGGCCACCCGATCGGCTCCGGCTACGTCCAGAACCCGGTGATCTCCCAGGTCGCCGAGGCGGTCTTCGGTAAGGGCAGCTTCCTGTTCGTGCTCCTGGCGGCCGCCACCGCGCTGGTGCTGTTCCTCGCGGCCAACACCGCGTACAACGGCTTCCCGCTGCTCGGCTCGATCCTCGCCCAGGACCGCTACCTGCCCCGCCAGCTGCACACCCGCGGCGACCGGCTCGCCTTCTCCAACGGCATCGTGCTGCTCGCCGGCGCCGCCGCGCTGCTGACCGTGATCTACGGCGCCGACTCCACGCGCCTGATCCAGCTGTACATCGTCGGCGTGTTCGTGTCCTTCACGCTCAGCCAGACCGGCATGGTCCGGCACTGGAACCGCCACCTCGCGGTCGAGAAGGACCAGGCCAAGCGGCGCCACATGATGCGCTCGCGGGCGATCAACACCTTCGGTGCCTTCCTCACCGGCCTGGTGCTGGTCGTCGTCCTGGTCACCAAGTTCACGCACGGCGCCTGGGTGGCCCTGCTGGGCATGTGCATCTTCTTCGCGACCATGACCGCGATCCGCAAGCACTACGACCGCGTCGCCGAGGAGATCGCCGCGCCCGAGGAGCCGGACGACGACCTGGTCCGCCCCTCCCGTGTGCACTCGGTGGTGCTGATCTCCAAGATCCACCGTCCGACGCTGCGGGCTCTGGCCTACGCCAAGCTGATGCGCTCCGACGGCCTGGAGGCGCTCACGGTCAACGTGGACCCGGCCGAGACCAAGGCGCTGCGCGAGGAGTGGGAGCGGCGCGGCATCGACGTACCGCTGAAGGTTCTCGACTCGCCGTACCGCGAGGTCACCCGGCCGGTGATCGAATACGTCAAGGGCCTGCGCAAGGAGTCCCCGCGCGACGCGGTCTCGGTGATCATCCCCGAGTACGTGGTCGGCCACTGGTACGAGCACCTGCTGCACAACCAGAGCGCCCTGCGCCTCAAGGGCCGGCTGCTGTTCACGCCCGGTGTGATGGTCACTTCGGTGCCCTACCAGCTGGCTTCCTCCGAGGCGGCCAAGATGCGGGCCCGCAGGCGCCAGGAGTGGAGCGCGCCCGGCGCGGTGCGCCGCGGACCGGCGGCGGTGCGGCCCAAGGAGCCGGTGGAGCCGTCCGGGTCGTCGGAGCCGGCGGAACGCTCGGGCTCGGCGGCCTCGGCGGGATCGTCTGGCTCGGCGGAGTCTTCGGGCTTGCCGGGCTCGTCGGGCCCGTCGGCGAAGGACTGACGGGGCGCCGGGTCACCGGCACCGGGGTACGGGGCCGGGGCGGCGAGGCCGTAGACTGGTGGGCTGTTGTCGGTCCACCGGGCTGCGCTCGACCACCCCGGACCCGTCTTCGCAGCTCGGCGGCGTTCGCCGCCGTCCCTGTGCCGCCGCGAACCCGATCCTCTGGAGTCACCCACCATGCAGGCAGAACCGACCACGTCTCTGGTGGGCGAGGAGTACGAGGTCGAGATCGGCCCCGTCGCCCATGGCGGCCACTGCATCGCCCGTACCGCCGAGGGCCAGGTGCTGTTCGTCCGGCACGCGCTGCCCGGTGAGCGGGTGGTGGCGAAGGTGACCGAGGGCGAGGAGGGCGCGCGGTTCCTGCGCGCGGACGCCGTACGGATCCTGGAGGCGTCCAAGGACCGCATCGAGGCCCCCTGCCCCTTCGCCGGTCCCGGTCGCTGCGGCGGCTGCGACTGGCAGCACGCCAAGCCGGGCGCCCAGCGCCAGCTGAAGGCGGACGTCCTCGCCGAGCAGCTCAGGCGCCTCGCGGGCCTGACCCCGGAGGAGGCGGGCTGGGACGGCACGGTGGTCCCGGCCGAGGGCGACAAGCTGCCCGCCGGCGAGGTGCCGCAGTGGCGCACGCGGGTGCAGTACGCCGTCGACGCCGAGGGCCACGCGGGCCTGCGCCGGCACCGCTCGCACGAGGTCGAGCGCATCGACCACTGCATGATCGCCGCGCCGGGCGTGTCCGAGCTGGGCATCGAGAAGCACGAGTGGGCCGGCATGGAGTCGGTCGAGGCGATCGCGGCGACGGGTTCCCAGGACCGCCAGGTCATCCTCACCCCGCGTCCGGGCGGCCGCCTGCCCCTGGTCGAGCTGGACAAGCCGGTCTCGGTCATGCGGGTCGACGAGAAGACCGGCGGCGTGCACCGCGTGCACGGCCGCCCCTTCGTCCGCGAGCGCGCGGACGGCCGCACCCACCGCGTCGGTGCCGGCGGCTTCTGGCAGGTCCACCCGAAGGCGGCGGACACCCTCGTCACCGCGGTGATGCAGGGCCTGCTCCCGCGCAAGGGCGAGATGGCCCTCGACCTCTACTGCGGCGTCGGCCTCTTCGCCGGCGCCCTCGCCGACCGCCTCGGCGACAAGGGCGCGGTCCTCGGCATCGAGTCCGGCAAGCGCGCGGTCGAGGACGCGCGCCACAACCTGGCCGACTTCCCCCGCGTCCGCATCGAACAGGGCAAGGTCGAATCCGTCCTCCCGCGCACGGGCATCACCGAGGTCGACCTGATCGTCCTCGACCCCCCACGCGCCGGCGCGGGCCGCGACACGGTCGAACACCTCGCGTCACTGGGCGCCCGCCGCATCGCGTACGTCGCCTGCGACCCGGCGGCACTGGCGCGGGACCTGGGGTACTTCGGGGAGAACGGGTACCGGGTGCGGATGCTGCGGGCGTTCGACTTGTTTCCGATGACGCATCATGTGGAGTGCGTGGCGATTCTGGAGCCTGCGGTGAAGGGGCTCTGACCTGCGCTTTTTGTAGGTTTCTCAGGCGAGGCCGGGCGCGCGGCGTGGGCGTTGGTCCAGAACGCTCTGTCTCCGCTCCGTAAGAGACGGGTTCGGGAAATGTCTTGACGCTCGGTCGACGCTGTTTCTGACGGAGCGTGAAATGGTCGCCCTGGATCAGGTAGCGCGGGTCAATCGACTTGTCGGGCTTAACCCGTTGAGCAGCGCGTTGGGGCTGTTCTCGGGCTCGGGCCATACGGCGACAGGTCTCGGGTTGGCGTGTGCTGATCGCGCTGGCCTCGTTACCCTGTGTCGTGGGGAGTGTCGAGGTATGCGGAGGACAGGGATGGCCACGGCGGGATGCGGTGCGTCGAACAGCTGTAGTGGAGCGGGGAATTGCGTCCGCCGATGCGCTCTTCTCCATGGAGGGCATCCCAGGAGGAGCCGTCGTACCGGAGCCAGAGGGTGAGGCGGCGACTGAGGCGGCGGTCGAGCGACTCGGCAGCCGGTTCGCGCGACCGGACGGCCAAGTACGGCACGCGCTGAGACGTACCCGAGACCACGCGGGGAATCTGTCGAGCGACCGTCTCCGGGGACTCTCGGAGATCGTGCTGTTCGACCTGCTCCGCGGCACGCACGCCTCCCGGGCGGCCCGGGTGCAGGTGACGGACACCTTGTACACCGTCCTGCACGCGGCCTGACCCCGGCTGTGCCTGCAGGCCGTCACCTGGATCGCGCCGAGCGGCGTCTCACTCGTGGCCGGCCGTGAGCCGGTCGATGACGCGGTCCACATCGATGTGGTGGTGCTCGGTGCCCGGCGGCACCAGCGCCTCGGACCGGCGCAGGAAGTCCGTGACCACGAGGGCGTGGACCGCGAGAAGCGCCGCCCCTGTGCGAGTCCTGAAGAGGATGCGAACCGACTCCGGACGGCGGCGGTGCCGCGGGATGACCACCACGTCTCCGATTCCCGTGGGCCGGTGGAGTCCGTCCGCGAGCAGCGACCGGGCGAAGACCCAGTCGACGGAAGGGGCCGCAGGGGCGCCCATGGACAGGCGCACGGCATACGGGTCGGCCACGTCGTAACGGAGTGCGGCGGGGAGCGGTACCCACGCTTCGCCGGTCACGCTGATATGGACTTCCGTGGGAAAGACGATCGAGCACGCGTCCGCGGAATCGGAAAGAGGGATTCTCACTCCGCCCCCTGTATCTGACTGTTCGTACGGTTGTGGACGACCGTAAGCCGCGGCTGCTCCGTTGCCTTGCCGACAAGTGCACCGGGGGTTGTCCGGAAAGGCACTTGTGCGGCACGCGTGTTCCCGGAGTGCTCGGATTCCGCTCGCCCCTCGCCCCTCGCCCTTTCCGCTTCACGCCGGTGACGACGTCTACGCCCCGCCGAACCCGCTGCGCGGTGTCGCCCACGACGCCGAGACGCTGTCCGACTTCCCGGCGACAATCTCCGGTCCAGTGGCCCTCGTCGGCCACTCCTACGGCGGGGGATCACCAACGCGGGGGGAAGAGCCGATGTCCGGACATTCAGGACGACGCTGCGCTGCTGGACGCGTCCCACACCCCGGACCGCCCGCGGATGACCAGGCTCTGGACGAGGGCCGCTCGCCCCCGGAGAGGCCCTGGACGGGGGAACCACCGGCGTCACGCGTCGGAGCGGTGGCGAGGGGTGAGCCTCGAATCCGACCGGTTCGCCTCCGACCGGGGACGGACGGCGCCGGGGTATCGCCCGAGGAGGCGGCGATGCATCTGATCCCGGACTCCGAGACCGACTGACGCAACGACAGGAAGGGGCCAGGGCCGAACACGGCCCTGGCCCCTTCCGCGCGCCGCCGGTACAGCCCCGTACGGGGACTACGCGCACGCCCGCTCCACGGCTCGTCCGAGTCGTACGACGGCATCCGCGGCGCCCTCCAGCAGGCCGACGTCCTGTTCCTGGAGGGCGATCACCAGCGTGGTCTGCGGCAACGCCCGGGGCAGCGCGGCCAGGAGCGCCTCGGCGGTGGCGCGGTCCAGGCCCGCCACCGGCTCGTCGAGCAGCAGGATCCGAGGACTCCTCAGTACGGCGCGGGCCGTGGCGAGGCGCCTTCGCTGCCCTTGGGACAGCAGACGGCCGCCAGGACCCACCGGCGTCTGCAACGGAAGCACCGACAGGCCGACCACTTCCAAAGCGGCCCGCAGTGCGGCGGCGTCGGCCGACGGTGCCGCCTGGCGGAGGTTGGCCGCGAGCGTGTCGTCGGCCAGCCAGTCGTCTGCCTCGACGAGGGTGAGCGTCTCGGCGGCGGCCGCGGCCGACAGCTCGTGCAAGGGAGTGCCGTCGAGGAGGACGGTGCCGGCGGGCGCCGGTTCGCGACCGGCGAGTTGGCCGAGCAGGGTCGACTTCCCGCTGCCATTGGGGCCGGTGATCAGGATGAGAGCGGGACCCGCGGCGGTCAGGGTGAGTGCCGTGAGGGAGCCGACGAGCGGAAGGCCGACCACGTCGAGGATGCCCTCGGTCGCCTGCTGCCGGCCCGCCGGGTGTGCCTCGGTGGCCGCCAGGGGGGCCAGCCGCCCGGCCGCGTCCTTGGCCTGAGTCAGGTGCTGCGCCAGTCGCGGAATCCGTTCCAGCAGCTCCCATCCGGCGGCTATGAGCAACACCTCGCCGACTGCCACCGCGATCGGCTGGGCCGGGGCTGCGCGCAGGGCGATGACCAGGACCGCCGCCTGGCCGAGTGCGGCGAGGAGACGCAGTGCCAGGCGGCCCTGCCGCTCGGCCCGGGCCGCGGCCCACTCGGCGGACTCGACCGCCGCCATGGCGCTCGTGGCCGTTCGCCGTGCCAACGGCACCGCGTCCAGGCACCGCAGCTCGTTGAAGGCCGTCCGGCTGTCCAGCAACACCGTACGCAGCGCGGCCCTGGCTGCGGCGGCGTCGGCGAGGTGGGTGCGCGCGCGGAAGTGGAAGCGGCGGACGCAGGCGAGGCCGACCGCCCAGACGGCCAGTTCGGTCAGGCCCAGGATCGGCATCGCCCACAGCAGCAGGACATCGACCAGGCCCGCGGTCGCGAGCGCGGCCGTCAGCGGGGCGAGGGCGTTCGCCGGCAGGCCGGCGACGGTCTCCACATCGGCTGTGAGCCGGGTGAGCAGCGTTCCGTCGCGCTCGGCGCGCAACTGACGAGGCGTCAGTCCGGCGGCGCCGCGTGCCAGCAGGGCCCGCAGGGCCACCTGGGTGTCCAGCAGGGCCCGGTGGTTGACCAGGCGTTCCAGGTAGCGCAGACCGGTGCGGGTGAGGGCCAGGGCCCGGACCGCACCCGAGGGATACATCCAGGACCACGTGGTGTTGGCCTGGAGGGTGACCACAGCACACGTCGTCAGGAACCAGCCGGACACCCCGAGCAGCGCGGCCCCGCTGACCTCCGCCGCGGCGGCGCACAGCACGCCGGTCAGCAGGGCGCGGCGGGAAGTCGCCGTACGCAGCAGCCGCCATGCGCTGATCCCGTTCACCGGCTTCATCGGGTCCTCCCGTGGTCCAGCCTGACGACCTGGTCCGCAAGCGTCAGCAGCGCGGGGCTGTGGGTGGCGAGCAGGACCGTACGGTCGCGGGCCAGCGTGCGCAGCGCGGACAGCACGCGCCGCTCCGCCTCCGGGTCCAGGTGCGCGGTGGGTTCGTCCAGGCACAGCAGCGGCGCGTCTTGCAACAACGCCCGTACCAGGGCGAGCCGTTGGGACTGGCCGGAGGACAGGCCGGAGCCGCGTTCGCCGAGCGGGGTGTCCAGTCCCCGCGGCAGCGCGGCGAGGAGGTCCTCGAAGCCGAGGGTGGCGATGGCGTCCAGCAGGTCGTCGTCGTTCGCGGTGGGCCTCGCCAGCAGCAGGTTCTCTCGCAGGGTGCCCGGCAGCAGGTGCGCGGGCTGGCCCACCCAGGCGACCCGGCTGGGAGCGGCGGGGACGGGCCGGCCGTCCAGCACATGGAACGCGCGTCCGCCGCGCGGCGTGTACAGCCCGGCTGCGACGGCGAGCAGCGTGGACTTCCCGGCCCCGCTGGGACCCGTCACCACGAGGCACCGCCCCGGCGCAAGGCGCAGCTCGAGCCCCTCCAACGCCGCTGTTCCTCGCTCCTGGTGATGACCCGTCACCATGACGAGGTGCAGTCCGGGCGGCGCGGTGGCACGTCGTGGAGCCGGTGGCACCGCGGTGACCTCACGCCCCGCGTCCAGCACCTGGCCCAGCAGGCCCGCCGCGGCACTCGCCCGCGCGCGGGCGTGGTACCCGGCGGCCAGTTCCCGGGCCGGCGCGAAGTAGGCGGGCACCAGGACCAGCACGAACAGGGCGGCGGACAGGCTCATGCGGTCCGGTACGACAGGCAGGGACAGATAGTCGAGCAGCACCAGTCCGCAGTAGGTCGCCACCACGGCGAGGGTGCCGGTGATGAGCAGTTCGACCCACGCCGTCGACAGGAAGGCGATGCGCAGCACCTTCTCGGTGCGTCCGGCGACCTCCCGGTCGTTCCGGGCCAGCTCGTCGGCCGCCCGGTCGTGCGCCCCGAGCCCGACCAGGGTGGGCAGGCCGCGCAGGTGGTCGAGGAGCCGGGCCCGGTGGCCGCGGATCGCGGTCAGCTGGGCGCGTACGGCGGTCTGGGTGCCGAGGCCGATGACCTTGAGGTTGGCGGGCAGCAGGGGAGTGGCGGCCAGCACGAGCAGGGCGACGAACCAACTGCGGGCGGCGATCGCCGCCAGGACGAGGCCGCTGCCGAGCAGCATGCTGATCCGCGCGGGCAGGTAGTCGGTGAGCCAGTCGGTCAGCTCGTCCACCTCCCCGTCGACGGCCTGGATCACGGCCGCGTCGTCGGCCTCGGCAGAGGCCGGGCCGTACGCGGGCAGCGCCGTCTCGACGAGCCGCCCGCGCAGGGTCTCCCGTACGGTACGCGCGCCGTGCGCGGCCGCCGCGTCGCCCGCGGCCAGCAGGAGGGCGCGCAGGGCGACGCCACCCGCGATCAGCAACGCGGGCGGTAGCACGGCGGACGCGGGGCCGCTGTGCAGGGCGGACAGGCCGCGCTCGGCGCCCCAGGACAGCCCGCCCGCCCACAGGACCGTCCCGAGCTGGGCCGCGCCGCGCAGCAGCCCCGCCCGGCACAGCTCCGCTCGGCCGGCGTCCGCCCACCCCCTGAGCCGGGCGGCAGGCACCGCGTCCCCGGTCAGTTCGTCCAGGAGCACGTCCGCGGCAGTCACGAGGCGCTCTCCGCCTCGGCGTCCGCGTCGAAGTATCCGGCACGCCGGTCCCGGCGGTCACCCGCGATCCACGCCGTCATGGCCGTACCGCCCAGGACGGTGATGCCGACAGGACCGATCCAGTCCGCCACACCGCCGAAGACGTCCTGGGACAGGGCGGTGGCCAGGATGCCGAGCACCACCAGCGGGATCCGTCGTACGACCGTCCGCGCGCCGCCTTCGGACACGGTGGGGGCCGTCAAGGGGCGGGTGCGGACGGGCAGCGGCGGGAGCGGACGCTCCACCGGATCTGTGTACTTGCCGCGGAAACTCCGCCAGGCGTAGAGGTTGTAGGCCAGCACGAACGGCATGCACAGCCCGACGCCCAGGACCAGGAAGAGCTGCGAGGAGTGCGGGCTCGCGGCCTGGTGGACGGTCAGCGCGGACGGTACGACGACCGGCGCCGTGAGCGCCACCAGCCCGAGCAGTCCGCAGACCGTCATCGTGGCCACCGCGGCGAACGGCCGCCAGTCGGGGCGCCGCCCGAAGCCGTACCAGGCGACCCCACCGGCCACCACGGCGGTACCGACCGTGAGCCAGAACAGTACGGCCCGCAACGAGTGGACATCGAACCGCTGCGGGTCGGCGCCCGGCAGCAGCAGACTCAGTACGACCGCCATGACAGCGGTGGCCACCAGCAACGCCCGTCCGGTGCCCCTAACTTCCGGCCGCGACCATCCCTCTGTCTTGTCCTGCAGCCAGGCGGCACCGGCCAGCAGGTACATGGCGACCAGGCCCAGTGCGCACAGCACGCCGTAGTGACTGAGCCAGTTGAACGCACCGCCCGTGAAGACGCCGTCGCGCTGGTGCGGGCCGGTGAGCACGGTCCCGAGGACGAGCCCCTGGCACACGGCCGCGGCGAGCGACGCTCCACCGAACAGCAACGCCCAGCCCCGCCGGTAGCCGTCGGCCGCGCTGTGCATCTCCAGGCCGAGGCCGCGCAGGATGACGGCGATCAGCATGCCGGTCAACGGCAGGTAGACGGCGGGCAGGACCACGGCGTAGACACCCGGCAGTCCGGCCCACAGGACGACCCCGGCCAGGATGAGCCAGCTCTCGTTGGCGTCCCAGGCGGTGGCGACGATCTCGCCGTACTCCCGTCGGCGCTCCGGCCGCGCGGCCAGGCTGAGCATGCCCACCCCGAGGTCGTAGCCGTCGAGAACGACGTACATGGCGAGGGAGAAGAGGACGAGCACGTAACTGGCGTACTCAAGCAACGAGGGCCTCCGGTGTGTCGGGCGCGGCGGGCCCCGTGGGCAGGGCCTCGGGGCCGGCCTTGACCGTGCGGACGATGTAGCGGGCCCAGATGGCCAGCAGGGTGAGATAGAGCAGGACGAAGCCCGCCAGACTGACCGTGACTTCGAGGACACTGAGGTGGGAGACCGCGTCGGCGGTGCGCAGTTGGCCGTAGACCACCCAGGGCTGGCGGCCCGTCTCGGCGACGATCCAGCCGCCGGTGATGGCGATGATCCCGGCCGGGGTCATCCACACCAGCCACTTGAGGAAGCGCCGCGAGTCGAACAGGCGGCGCCGCATACGCAGGACCACGCCCGCGAAGGCCGTGCCGAACATGAGCAGCGCGGTGAAGTACATCGCGCGGAAGCCGTAGAAGGTGGTCCACATGTTGGGGCGTTCACCGGGCGGGGTCAGCAGCAGGCCGGGCGTGTTCGTCTTGCCGCTGAGGTCCTGGGCGATGGCCGAGCCGAGGTAGGGGATCTCGACGTGCAGCCTGTTCTCGCCCTTGTCGGTGTCGGGGACGACGAGCAGGTTGTAGCCGTTGTTGTCGCTCTTCCAGTTGCCCTCGAACGCCTCCAGCTTGGGCAACTGGTGCTGACCCATGAAGACCGCTGTGCCGTCTCCCACGTACAGCTGGATCGGCATCAGCACACCCAGCACACCGAGCGCGATGGACAAACAGCGGCGGGCCATGGGCCGGGCGTGCACCCGGTTCTTCACCAGATACCAGGCGGAGATCCCGCCGACGAACCAGGCGGCGCTGATCAGCACGGCCAGCAGCATGTGCGGGAAGCGGTGGGCGAAGGCGGGATTGAGCAGGATGCCGGCCCAGTCCCGGGCGTGGAACTGTCCGTCGACCTTCTCGTAGCCGACGGGGTCCTGCATCCAGCTGTTGGCCGACAGGATCCAGGTGGTGGACAGCAGCGTGCCGAAGGCGACCATCCAGCTCGCCAATGCAATGGTGCGCGGGCGGATCCGCCCGTCGCCGTAGAGCATCAGGCCGATGAATCCCGCCTCCAGGAAGAAGGCGGTGATCACTTCCATGCCGATCGTGACCCCGATGACGGGACCGACGGCGTGGGCGTAGACGCCCCAGTTGAGGCCGAACTCGAACGTCATCACTGTGCCCGCGACCACGCCCAGGCCGAAGCCGACGGCGAAGATCTTCTTCCAGAACCGGAAGATCTGCAGATACAGGGGATTCCCCGTGCGCACGTAGACCGTGTACACGACCGCGAGGAGCACGGACAGGCCGACGGTGAGCGCGGGGAAGGTCATATGGAAGATCGCGGTGATCGCGAACTGCCATCGGGACAGTTCGACGACGGTTGCGGAAGCCATGGGTACTCCGGGGAAGCAGGGGGGACTGCCACGCTAGGCAGCCGACCGGGTAAGGCGATTGCCTCTCAGCGCCCGTGCAGTGGCCCCACGCTGCACAGTCACGGACGGAAAGGCGGCAGCTCACCCCGGGGGCCGCAGGAGGGCACCGAGGGACCAGCACCGCTGCACGCACGGACAAGGGGCATCGTCCGAGTCGTGCCTACATTTCCCGCATCCACACAGCTCGCCGGAACGAAGAGGCGCCCATGCAGTTCGGAATCTTCTCGGTGGGGGACGTCACCCCCGACCCGACCAACGACCGTACTCCCTCGGAGCACGAGCGCATCAAGGCGATGGTCGCCATCGCGCTCAAGGCGGAGGAGGTCGGCCTGGACGTCTTCGCGACCGGTGAGCACCACAACCCGCCGTTCGTGCCGTCGTCGCCGACCACGATGCTCGGCTACATCGCGGCCCGCACCGAGAAGTTGATCCTCTCCACTGCCACGACACTGATCACCACCAACGACCCGGTGAAGATCGCGGAGGACTACGCGATGCTCCAGCACCTGGCCGGCGGCCGGGTGGACCTGATGATGGGCCGCGGCAACACCGGGCCGGTCTACCCCTGGTTCGGCAAGGACATCCGGCAGGGCATCGACCTCGCCAAGGAGAACTACGCCCTGCTGCGCCGGCTGTGGCGCGAGGACGTCGTGGACTGGGAGGGGACGTTCCGCACTCCCCTGCAGGGCTTCACGTCCACGCCCCGCCCGCTGGACGGCGTACCGCCGTTCGTGTGGCACGGTTCGATCCGCTCGCCCGAGATCGCCGAACAAGCCGCCTTCTACGGCGACGGCTTCTTCCACAACAACATCTTCTGGCCCGCCGACCACACGCGACGGATGGTCCAGCTGTACCGGCGCAGGTACGCCCACCACGGTCACGGCCGGCCCGAGGAGGCCATCGTCGGCCTGGGCGGGCAGGTGTTCATGCGGAAGAACTCCCAGGACGCCGTACGGGAGTTCCGCCCGTACTTCGACAACGCGCCGGTCTACGGCCACGGGCCGTCCCTGGAGGACTTCACCGAGCAGACCCCGCTGACGGTGGGCTCCCCGCAGCAGGTCATCGAGCGGACGCTGTCCTTCCGCGAGACCGTCGGCGACTACCAGCGGCAGCTGTTCCTGATGGACCACGCGGGCCTGCCACTGAAGACCGTGCTGGAGCAGCTCGACATCCTCGGCGAGGAGGTCGTACCGGTGCTGCGCAAGGAGTTCGCGATCGGCCGCCCGGCCGACGTGCCGGACGCGCCCACCCACGAGTCCCTGCGGACCGCGCGGGAGGTGGCCGCCGCGTGAAGCTCGTCGCCGTCTCGGCGGGGCTGAGCACCCCGTCGTCCACCCGCCTGCTCGCCGACCGGCTCGCCGAGTCGGCCCGCACCGACCTGGCCGCCGAGGGCCACGACGTACAGACCGAGGTCATCGAGCTGCGCGAACTGGCCGTCGCCGTCGCCAACCAGCTCGTGACCGGTTTCCCGCCGCCCCAGCTGGCGTCCGCGATCGACGCGGTGACGGGCGCGGACGGCCTGATCGCCGTGACGCCCGTGTTCACCGCCTCCTACAGCGGGCTGTTCAAGTCCTTCTTCGACCTCATCGACCCGGACGCCCTCACCGGCACGCCGGTCCTGATCGCGGCGACGGGAGGGACGGCCCGCCACTCCCTGGTTCTGGAGCACGCGTTGCGCCCGCTCTTCGCCTACCTGCGAGCCGGTGTCGTCCCCACCGCGGTGTACGCGGCGTCCGAGGACTGGGGGTCCGGCGCCGACGACTACACCGAGGGCCTGCCCGCCCGCATCCAGCGGGCGGCCGGTGAACTGACCGTCGCCATGACGGCCCGCCCGGCGTCGGGGACGACGCCCGACGACGAGGTCACCGCCCTCGAACGGCAGCTCTCCGACCTGCGCTTCGACTGAGGTCCCGCGGTCCCCCGTATCTCCGCCCCGGATCCCGGATCTAGTGCGTTCACTCGATGCGCCACCCCGTGCCCCGCTGGCACGGTGTCCGCAGCGCACAGCGGCTGAAGGGCGGAGATCATGTCGGACGTATCGGTGAAGGGGACGGGGAAGCAGCCCGCGGGCATCTTCTACACCACGGACGGGGTGCCCAGGGAGCGAAGACGGACCTACTGGCGCGACGCCGTGGCCCACACCTTCGGAGCCGTGGACGTCAAGCTCGCCGAGGAGGTGTTCTCCGGCACGATCCATGCGTCACCGGCGGGCCGGACACGGGGCGTCACGGTGGACAGCGAAGCCCTGCAGACCGTGCGCACACCGCGCCTCATCGCGGGGTCCACAGGCGACGACCACGTGGTCGTGATGCTGCTGAACAGCGGGCTCGCCCGGGTCGAGCAGGACGCGCGCGACGCGTATGTCGAGCCCGGGCAGCTCTTCGTCTACGACCGGGCGCGTCCCATGCGGCTGACCTTCCCCGACACCTTCCAGACGAAGGCTCTCGTCCTGCCCCGGCACCTGCTGAGCCTGAGGGAGTCGGACCTGTGCCGGATCACGGCCTCTCCCCTCGACTCCACGACGCCCCTCGGCCACCTGCTGTCCCCCTTCCTGTCCCGCCTCGTGGACACCGCGGACGCGTATCCGCAGCACGTCGGCGACCTGATCACCCGCAACGTCCTGGACCTGCTCACGGTGCTGGCCGACGAGCGACGCGGCGGTGACAGCACGGGCACACCGAGCGCCACCCGCGTGCTGCTGATGCGGGTCCAGGCGTACATCGACCGTCACCTGGCGGACCCCGACCTGGCCCCGGAGGCCATCGCCCGGGCCAACCAGATCTCCCTGCGCTACCTGTACAGCCTCTTCCAGAACGAGGGGACCACCGTCCGCCGGTGGATCCAGGGCCGCCGGCTGGAGCAGTGCCGACGCGAGCTGGCCCGCCGGGACGCGGCGAGCCGGACCATCGCCGCGGTGGGCCGACGGTGGGGCTTCATCAGCGCCGCCCACTTCAGCCGGGCGTTCCGGGCCGCCTACGGGATGTCCCCCGTCGAGTGGCGGGACCACGCGGCACTCGAGCGTCGTACGCACACGTCGCCGCTGGACGCCTGAACCCTCCGCTCGAAGTGCCGCGCCATGCCGTCGCTCGTCCACGGCCGTCGTCGTGGCTGGTCGCGCAGTTCGCCGCGCCCCTTGGCGGCGCTGCCGAACCGTAGCCGACGTCACCCAACCCGCTCAGAGCCGCCGCACGGCCCTGGCCGCCCCCCCCCCGGGGTATGCACTGAGCTGCGGTTCTTGCGATAGTGGACACGCGGAGCGCCGTCCGCGCCTCGGCCGGCCCCCCACCCGGACAGGCGGGCGACGGCATAGGGCGACATCGCCGCTCCGTATGGCTGCCTGGACCGGAGGCGGTCGGCGAGTGCGGACAGAGGGGCGTGAGTGGAGCGGTCGGACGGGTCGCTGTCCCGGCGCGGTCTGCGTGGCCGAGAGACCGAACTCGAACAGCTGCGGGCCGTCCTCGCATCGGTGGTCGGCACCGGAAGCGGCGCGTTGGTCCTGCTCCGAGGGGAGCCGGGCATAGGCAAGACCGCGCTGCTCGGCGAGGTCGTCATCACGGCCGGTATGGCGGGCTTCTCGGTCGGTCTGGGCAAGGCCGACGAACTGCACCACATCGTCCCGCTCTCCTCGCTGGCGGCCTGCCTCCTGTACGGTGACCGGCCGCTGCTGTCCAGTGACGCGTTCGCCGACCTCACCCGCCATCACGACCAGCGGATCTGGCTGGTCGAGCGCGTGGCGGAAGCGATCGAGGCCAGGGCCGCCGAGATGCCCGTGCTGATCGCCCTGGACGACGTGCAGTGGGCCGACCCACTGAGCCGGTTCGCCCTGAAACAGCTCCCGGCACGCCTGCGGACATCGCCGGTTCTTTGGGTGCTCACCGGGCGGCAGGATCCCGCCGGCCCGGCGCAGGAGATCGTCGAGGCGGCCGCGAGCGGGCTCCCGTCGGTCACCGTGCCCCTGGGACCGCTCTCCGGCACGGCGATCGGCCAGCTGGCCGACGACACCCTGGGCGCGGCCGTCGACGAGCGGGTGCGGCAGCTGCTCGACGGAGCCGGCGGGAACCCCTTCCTGGCGGTCGAGATGCTCACGGGACTGCGGACCACCGGCCCGTCGGGGGAGCCCGTGCCCGAGGGGCTCGTGGTGGGCGTGCGCGGCAGGCTCAGGTCACTTGAGCCCAGCACCCTGCGCTTCCTGCAGATGGGAGCGGTGCTGGGACGCAGATTCGGCCTCCTCGAGGCCGCCGCGCTCTACGGCCGACCGTCCGCCGGCCTGCTCGCGGAGCTGGAGGAGGCGGTGCGCGCCGGGCTCCTGGACGACGACGGCGACCAGCTGGTCTTCCGGCACGACCTGCTGCGCCAGGCCGTCTACGTGGACATCCCGCCGTCAGCCCGCAAGGCCCTGCACCGGGAGGCCGCGGGACACCTGGTCGCGGCCGGGCACCGGCCGATCGACGCGGTGTCGCACATTCTCCGGAGCGCCCAGCCCGGAGACG
The DNA here is from genome assembly GCF_055605065.1 of Streptomyces sp. NPDC037203. NCBI lineage: Bacteria > Bacillati > Actinomycetota > Actinomycetes > Kitasatosporales > Streptomycetaceae > Streptomyces > Streptomyces sp. NPDC037203. The sequence goes on along the minus strand of NZ_JBVJUC010000007.1, from coordinate 212,850 downwards.
ACGAAGCGGTGACGCTGCTGCGGCAGGCCGCCGACGACGTCCTGTCGGTCACGCCGGGCCTCGCGGCCGACCTGATGACGCGGGCCCTTGAACTGGTGCCTCCCGGACGGCCGTCGTGGTACGACGTCGGTGTGCAGGCGATCGTCTGTCTGACCCGGGCCGGCCGGAACCGCGAGGCGCTGGAGACCGGCGACCGGCTGCTGGCCGCCCGGCCGCCGCTGGAGACGTTCGGCCGGATCCAGGCCGCCCTCGGCGGGACGCTGTGGAACCTGGACGTCGCCGAGGAGTTGCGCCGCCGCACCGAGACAGCCCTCGCGCTCGGCGGTGCCGCCCCGGAGGTCGAGGCGCGGCTCACCGCCCTGCGCGCGCTGGCCCTCTCCCGGGGCGAGGATCTCGGCGCGGCACGGGAAGCCGGCGAGAACGCCCTGCGTGCGGCCATCGCGACCGGTGACCGGGAGGCACACGTGCTGGCCCTGTTCGGTCTGGGGGAGAGCGCTCTGAACGCTGGTGCGAACGCCGTCGCGCTGGAACGCTTCACCGCGCTCAGCGCCGTCGAGCCCGCCTTCCTTCCCGAAGAGATCGTCGCGCACCAGCACATGGACGACTTCGAGGCCGGCCGGCGGCTGCTGCTGCGGACGGCGGACGACGGCGGCTCGGTGCCGCAGACCATGCTGCTGTGGGCTCAGGCCTCGCAGCATCTGGGGCTGGGTGACCTCGACGACGCGGAGGCCGACCTGGTCACCATGGAGCGCCTGGAGAACGACGTACACATCTGCGTCCAGCAGGTGAACGCCCGGGTGATCCGCTCCTGGATCGCCCTACTACGCGGCGACCGGGAAGCAGCGCGGCACCAGCTGACCGCCGCGCGGGAACGACGCGCGACCAAACCGAACCCGGGCAACACGGCAGCGGTGCGCTTCCTGGAGGCGCTCATCGCCGACGACGAGGGGAACACCGCGCTCGCCCTCGACAGGATCCGGCGGGTGCAGCAGGAAGGTCCCTTCATGCGCTGGCGGCTGCTGCGCACCTGGGTCGACTCCGCGATACGCATGGCCCTCGGCGGCGCGGACCACGCGCTGGCGGAGGATCTGGCCGCACAGGCCGAGGCCCACGGTGCCCGCAACCCGGCCGTGCCCACCGCCACGGGCATCGCCGCCCAGGCCGCGGGCCTGGTGCGGGGCGACCTCGCTCTGCTGGAACGCGCGGTGGCACTCCTCGGGGAAAGCCCGCGCCCGCTGGTTCGGGCCGGCGCCCATGCCGATCTCGGCCGGGCACTGCTGACGGCAGGCCGGGGAACCGAGGCCAAGGCCGCCCTGACCCGCGCCCACGGCCTGTTCGCCGAGTCGGGTGCCCACGCCGCGGCGGCACGCGTACAGCGCGATCTGGACCGTGCCGGGGCCGACAGCCGCGGGGCGACCACACCGCGCCCGGTCCAGGGCTGGGAGGCGCTCACGGCCTCGGAGAAGAAAATCGCGCGCCTGGTCGCCGCGGGCCACACCAACCGGTCGGCCGCCGACCTGCTCGTCGTCTCCCCGCACACGGTCAACACCCACCTGGCCTCCGCCTTCCGTAAGCTGTCGGTCAACTCGAGGGTCCAGCTGGCCCATGTGGTCATGGCCCTGCCCGAGGACTGAGCGGATCCGCCGGTACGTCCGCCACGTCTTGGTACGTTCACGCGATGCCCGCGGTAACCGGATGCGCTTGGCTGAACGCCAGGACTCATCCGGAGGTCATCGGAACGTGAACGGACCCGCCCCCCACCCACCAACCGTCGTGCTCGTGCACGGGGCGTTCACCGACGCCTCCTCCTGGGCCGGGGTCATCACCCTCTTGCAGGCCGCCGGCCTGACCGTGCTCGCCCCGGCGAACCCGCTGCGCGGACTGGCGCAGGACGCCGCCTACATCAGGAGCGTGGTGCGTCAGCTCGATGCCCCGGTCGTGCTGGTCGGACACGGCTACGGCGGCGCGGTCATCACCCATGCCGCCGGTGACTGCGACCAGATCGTGGCCATGTGCTACGTCGCGGCGTTCGGCCTGGATGCCGGAGAGTCCGTCCTGGACATCCTGAGCCGCTTCGCCCGCGCACCGGTGACCGACACCACCATCACGGCCGCGCTGCCCGCGCGGTTCTCCGACGGCCCGGGGGACGAGCTGTACCTCATCGAGGAACAGTTCGGGCCGATGTTCGCCGCCGACCTGCCACCGCACGTCACCGATGTCCTCGCCGTGACCCAACGCCCCATCGCCAGACGCGCGTTGACCGGTATGTCAGGGCCGCCGGCCTGGGCCTGCAAGCCGTCGTGGTACGCCATCGCTGCCGCCGACCGGATCATCGTCCCCACGGCCCAGCGCTTCATGGCCCAGCGCATGGCGGCCACCGAGTACGCGGTGGCCGGTTCGCACGGCGTCGTCCTGTCACAGCCCGGCGCCGTGGCGGCGATGATCCGGGAAGCCGCCGAACAGGGCATGGACCGCGGCGACGGCTACGGGCTCCCGTGCGGCTGATGCGCAGATCAATCAGCTAGCATCCCTGTTCGATCGGTAAGACGCCGGTGTCAAAGCCTCTCCTCGGCGACGCGGGACGCCTGGCCTCGACCACAGGCTAGCTCGGGAAGGCACCACCTTGACCTCACCGGCCCCCAGACCGTCGGCGCGACGGATCACCACCCTCCTCGGGACCGTTGCCCTCACACTGGTTGCGGCCGGCTGCGGCGGGGGAACCGGCGCCGCGTCGGCCCCGGACAAGGTGACCTCCATCACCGCGCTCGACTACTACACCGACGCGACCGAGCACGCCCAGTGGAGCAAGCGGCTCACCGACTGCGGCAGGACCGCCGGGGTCAAGGTCGAGCACGCCAGCGTCCCGTTGCCGTCGCTCATCCCCACGGTCCTGCGACAGGCGTCGTCACGCACCCTGCCCGACCTGCTGATGCTCGACAACCCCGACCTCCAGCAGATCGCGAGCACCGGCGCACTGACGCCGCTGGACCGCTACCGCATCGACACCACCGGCTTCGCCGAGGGCATCCTGTCGGCGGGCACCTACCGCGGGAAGGTGTACGGGCTGGCGCCCACCGTCAACACGGTCGCCCTCATCTACAACAAGGACATGCTCGCCGAGGCCGGTGTCGCCGTGCCACGAACCTGGGACGAGCTGCAGACGGCGGCCGCCCGCCTGACCCGCCCGGGGCGCTACGGCATCGCCGTCTCGGCCGACGCAACCCGCGAAAGCACCTGGCAGTTCCTGCCCTTCCTGTGGTCCAACGGCGGGGACGAGAAGCACCTGGACACGCCGCAGGCCGCGCAGGCCCTCCGGCTGTGGACCGACCTGGTGAAGAGCGGATCCATGTCGAGGTCGGCACTGAACTGGACCCAGGCCGACCTCCACGACCAGTTCGCCGCTGGAAAGGCCGCCATGATGGTCAACGGCCCCTGGCGGATCCCCGCGCTGAACAAGGACCGTGACCTGCACTGGGGAGTGGCCCCCCTCCCCGTCCGTCATGAGGGGCAGACGCTCGTCACGCCCCTCGGCGGCGAGGTGTGGACGGTGCCGCAGAACTCCTCCCCGTCCCGGCAGGAGAAGGCCGCCCAGGTCCTGGCCTGCCTGAACGGCCCCACGACCATGCTCGCCTTGGCGAAGGAGCACTTCACCGTGCCCTCCCGCACCGCGGTGGCGGCCCGGTACGCCGAGCGGGTCCCGTCGATGTCCGGCTTCGTCACCAGCGTGGAGCGGGCCCGGTCCCGTACCGCCGAACTCGGAGTCAAGTGGCCCGGAACGGCGACCGCGATATCCACGGCGATCCAGTCCGCGCTGACGGGCGAGCAGACGCCGCAGGAGGCGCTCCGACGCGCGCAGCGAACCGCGACCGGTTCATGACCTGTCCGCCGGCCGCGACCCGGACCCGCTTGCCGGAACTGCTCGCCCCATGGCTGTTCGTCGTGCCCGCCGCGGTCTACCTGCTGCTGTTCTTCGGCTACCCGGTGGTCAAGAACCTGGTGCTGAGCTTCCAGCAGTACACGCCCGCCACCTTCTACACCGGGGCCGCGCCGTTCGTCGGGCTGCGGAACTACGCGGAGATCCTGTCGTCGGGCCTGTTCTCCCAGACACTGCTGACCACGGTCCTGTTCACCGCGGGTTCGGTCGCCGGGCAGTTCCTGCTCGGTCTCGCCCTGGCCCTGTTCTTCCGCCGCAGCTTCCCGCTCGGCGGTCTGTTGCGCTCGCTCCTGCTGCTGCCGTGGCTGCTGCCGCTGGTCGTCTCGGCCACGACGTGGAAGTGGATGCTCGACACCGACGACGGAGTCGTCAACAACGCACTGCGCGCCCTCCACCTCGTGTCGTCCGGCATCCCCTGGCTCACCGGCACCTCACAGGCACTCGTGTCGGTGACCCTCGTCAACATCTGGGTGGGAATCCCCTTCAACACCGCGATACTGTACATCGGCCTGCGGAACATCCCGGCCCAGCTGTACGAGGCGGCAGAGCTGGACGGCGCCGGTCCGGTGGCGTCGTTCCGCCACATCACGTGGCCGCTGCTGCGGCCCGCCGTGAGCGTCGTGCTGGTGTTGGGCGTGGTCTACACCCTCAAGGTGCTGGACATCATCCTCGTCGTGACGGGCGGAGGACCGGCCGACGCCACGCAGACCCTCGCCACGCAGTCCTACGAACTGTCCTTCCAGCAGTTCGAGTTCGGGCGCGGCGCCGCCATGGGCAACGTACTCATCATCCTCTCGCTCGTCCTCGCCCTCGTCTTCCTGCGCGCCGACCGGCGCGCCGCGCACCCATGAGGGGCGGGCCGGCGCGGCGCGGACGCCGCCGTGGCCTGCTCTCCACCGTCGTCGGGACAGTCCTGCTCGCGGTGATGCTGTTTCCCGTCTACTGGATGGTGAACGCCTCTCTGCAGCCGACGGGCACCACACTGGGGGCGGGCTGGTTCCCTTCCCGCCCGCACCTCAGCGGCTACGCCACGGCGCTGCGCGATCAGGGCCCCAACCTGGTCACCAGCCTCGTCGTGGCCCTCGGCAGCGTCGCGCTCAGCCTCGGGCTGGCGGCCCCGGCCGCCTACGCCCTGGCCCGGTTCTCCCTGCGGGGAACCCGCCTCGTCCTCATCGGAATCCTGTTCACGCAGATGGTGCCTGGCATCGTCGTGGCGAACGCGCTCTACGGCGCCTACAACGACCTGGGACTGCTGAACTCCCGCCTGGGACTCGTCCTCGCGGACTCCACCTCCGGGGTCCCGTTCGCCGTCATCATCCTGCACTCGTTCATGCGGGGCATTCCCAGGGAGATCATCGAAGCCGCGCGCATGGATGGCGCCGGGAGGCTGCGCACCTTCTGCGCCGTGGTGCTGCCGCTGAGCCGGAACGCTCTGGTCACCGCCGCGCTCTTCACCTTCCTCTTCGCCTGGAGCGACTTCCTTTTCGGCCTCACACTGACCACCAACCAGACGGTCCGGCCGGTCACCCTGGGCATCTACGAGTACATCGGTGCTCACACGACCCAGTGGAACGCGGTGATGGCCACCGCGGTCCTGGCGTCGGTGCCGACGGCGGTGCTGCTGGTCGCAGCCCAGCGCTTCCTCACCGTCGACGCCACCAGCGGCGCCATCAGGTGAGGGTCCGCAGCTCCGTCTTGAGCCAGTGCAGGATCTCCGGGGTCACCGAGTCGGTGATGTCCGCGAACTCCTCATGCCTCTTCAGGTACTTGGCCACATAGGGGCACACCGGCACGATGCGCATGCCTGAGCGGCGTACATCGGTGAGGGCCTCCTGGACCAGGCGCGCGGCCAGCCCTTGTCCGGCGCAGGCGTCGTCGACCTCCGTGTGGTAGAAGACCCGCTGCTCGGCATGGTCGCGATAGGCGGTCAGACCGGCGAGCCGGCCGCCGACCAGAATTTCGTAACGGTGCCTGTCGTCCGCCCGTTCGACGGCCGGGGCGGGGGAGGGCCGGTTCATCGGGTTCCTTTCGGTGGGTGCGGGTCGGTGGTGCGCAGGGCCTCCATGGACGAGGGGCCCCGAGGAGGCGCCGAAGGTCCGGCTCCGGCGTCCGCGCTGGGGGTGGTCACCGCCGTGTTCATGGCCGTGGCCGCAGCCAGGGGGCGTCGGCGGCGGTGAGGCGATGGGTGGTCACGGAGGTGACCGCGAGCAGGACCAGGGTGAGGCTCAGGACGAGGACCAGGTGGCCGTGCAGCAGGAGCGCGGCTCCGACCAGGGCGCCGAGGAACATGGCGAGCACGGACAGGATCCGGCGGCCGGGGCGCGGGGCCTCGCCGCCGGCCGCCGTGGAGTCGGCGGCCAGGCCCGTCAGCGTCAGGGTCAGCACGGTGGTGGTGAGGTCCGGGACGCCGAGGCGCCGGGCGACCGCGTTCTGCAGCCCCATGGCGAGCCCCAGGAATACGATCAGCGTGTACTGGACGGAGGTGGTGACCCGGCCGTCGGCGACCGCGGCGACCACCACGGTGACGGCGACCAGCGCCGTCTGCACCGCCGTCGCCGCCCTCAGCAGGTGCCCGCGGTGCGTGGCGAACCGGGTTCCAAGCCTGCCACCCGCGAGCGCGCCGAGGAGGAACGCCGTCACCGAGACGACGGACGCGAGCGCGGACAGGCTGCCGGCGCCTCCCAGGGCGAACCCCAGGAAGACCACGTTGCCGGTCATGTTGGCGACGAAGACGTGTCCGAGGGCCAGATAGCTCACCGAGTCCACCAGGCCGGTGACCACCGTCATGGTCAGCAGCAGCGGGGGGAGCGGACCATGACGTTCCTCGCCGCGGGGAAGGAGGGTGCGGACCGCGTCAGTCAGCAACGTGCGCATGCCGCACCCCTTCCGACCCGGCGCCCGACCGGTGCAGCACCACGCGGGTGAGCAGTCCGCTCGCCGGACCCAGCACGATCGCGGCGACGGCGACCCACACCGGCCAGGAGGCGATGCCCAGAGCGTGGTCCACGGACCACCGTCCGGGCCCGGCGAGGGACAGTGCGGCGGAGACGGTGACGAGGACCAGGGGGTATTCGTAGCCGTCGTGCTGTACCCACAGCCCCTTGTGCCACTTGACCGAGCCCGCGACCGTCATCACGCCCGTCGCGGCCATCGCGGCCAGGGGCGTGAGCAGCCCGAGGGCCAGGAACAGGCCGGCACCGATCTGACTGGCTCCCGCGACGAGTGCGGTCAGCACTCCGCCGCGGAATCCGTCACGGCGGAATTCCTCGGTTCCGCCCGCCAAGCCGTTGCCCCCGAGCCGGAAGCTCACCTTCTGCACCCCGTGACCGGCGATGAGCAAGCCCGCCACCAGCCGGAGGACCAGTAGTCCAGCGTCCATCGTGTTCCTGCCTGTTCCTGAATCGGAATCGGTGCGGTCAGCCTGCGGCATGGGCGCCGATGACGGCCTGCGCGTATACGACCCCGAGGCCGTAGGCGCCGGCGTGCTCCTTGACGACCTCGGTGACCGGGACGTACGTCTCCGTGCGCGCCCAGTCCCGCTGAAGCTCCAGGAGTACCTGCACCCACGTCACCGGAACCGCGCCGGCCTGGATCATGCGCTGGACGGCGTGCTCATGTGCCTGCGGGCTGACGCCGCCGGACGCGTCGGTGACGACGTAGACCTCATAGCCCTGGGCGAGGGCCGACAGCGTCGGCAGGACGACACAGACCTCAGTCCACAGGCCGGCGATGACCAGCTTCTTGCGGCCGGTCGCCTTGACGGCCTCGACGAAGGGCACGTCCTCCCAGGCGTTCATCGAGGTGCGGTCGATGATCTTCTGGTCGGGGAAGACCGCGGCCAGCTGCGGCATGATCGGGCCGGAGAAGGACTCGGCGGCCACGGTGCTCAGCACGGTCGGCACGTCGAAGACCTTGGCAGCCTTCGCCAGGCCCACGGTGGCGTTCATGATCGAGGTGCGGTCACCGCTGGCGGCGGCGAAGAACATCTGTGGCTGGTGGTCCACGAAGAGCACGGCGCAGTTGTCGGGGGTGAGCAGGTCGGGGCTGGGGGCGGCGGTGACGTCGGAGATGTTGACCATGAGGATGAACCTTTCCTATCCAGGTAGAACCGTCCGTGTGCGGACGGAGTCGGTGGGTGTCCCGGCTTGGGCGCTCAACGGCCCGGCCCTTGCCGGGTGTTCTAGAGGTCGAAGCAGGGATCGAAGGGCGTGCTCGCGGTCTCCGGGGTGAGGCCACGGGCGATGCGCCACTGGCGGTGCTGCTCCGATTCGGCGACGGCCTGGCCGAGGGACTCCGCCTGGCGGGCGCCGGCCGCTGAGGGAGACGCCTGGTAGCCGCCGAAATGCGCCACCGGGCTCCAGGCAGGGCTGACGGGCGGCAGTTCCTCGTCCAGCCCCTCGTAGGTGCCGGCGGCGTAGACGATCCGCCCGCCGGTCACCGTCAGCAGCGACTCGATGTGCGCGATCTCAGGCTCGGGCACGGTGAAGTAGTCCTCGGACAGCATCGCCAGGTCCGCGTAGCAGCCCGGCCGCAGGACGCCCTTGACCTCGTCCTCGCCGGTCAGTACGGCCCCGGCGCGGGTGAACATCGTCAGCGCGGCCTGCCGGTCGACGCGGTTGGCCGGCGGCCGCAGCGTCAGGTCGCCGACGGTGCGGCCGCTGACCAGCCAGTGCAGGGCCACCCACGGGTTGTAGGAGGACACCCGGGTGGCGTCGGTGCCGGCGGCCACGGTCAGCCCGCGGTCCAGCATGGCCCGGATCGGCGGGGCGTCCGCGGCGGCGCCGGGACCGTAGCGGCGCAGGAACGCCTCACCCTGGAAAGACAAACGATTCTGCACGGACATGGCGCCGCCGAGCGCGGCGATGCGGTCGAGGCTGTCCCTGGAGACGGTTTCCGCGTGGTCGAACAGCCACCGGTTCCCGGCCGGGAAAAGCCCGTCCGCGGCGAGTTTCTCGAAGACCGCGAGGTCCCGGCGGATGGTCTCGTCGTAGGTGGCGTGCAGCCGGAAGCCCCACCCGTTCTCCATGAGGAGACGGACGGCCTGCTCGAACTCGACCTCGTAGTCCGACGTGAGTTCTGGACGCGGCTCGGCGAAGTTCTCGAAGTCCGCGGCGGCCCAGGTGAGATTCTCGCCCGCGCCGTTCAGGCGCAGCCATTCGTCCCCGTCCTCGGGGCGGGCCATCTCGATCCAGCGGGCGAGATCGTCGACCTCCTGGCCCGGAGTCTGCGGGAAGAGATGATAGGCGATGCGCATCGAGAGCTGGCCGGCCTTGGCCAGTTCGATGACGGTGGCGTAGTTGTCGGGAAAGTTCTGGAATCCGCCGGCGGCGTCGATCGCCGAGGTCAGTCCGAACCTGTTCAACTCGCGGAGGAAATGACGGGTGGAGGTCTTCTTGTCCTCCTCGCTCTCCAGGACCGGCGCCTTGGCGAGGGTCGAGTAGAGGATGAGGGCGCTGGGCGCGGCCAGCAGCATGCCGGTCGGTTCCCCGTCCCGGCCGCGCATGATCTGGCCGCCCTTGGGGTCGGGCGTGTCCTTGGTGAAGCCGGCGGCCTTGAGCGCCGCACGGTTCAGCACGGCCGAGTGGTAAAGGTGCAGCACGAACACCGGGGTGTCCGGGGCGGCCGCGTTCAGTTCGGCGACGGTTGGCAGCCGGCGCTCGGCGAACTGCTCGACGGACCAGCCGCCCACCACCCGCACCCACTGGCCCTTCGGGGTACGCGCGGCCTGCTCACGCAGCATCGCCAGTCCCTGCCGCAGGCTGCGCACCCCGTCCCAGCGCAGCTCCAGTACGTAGTTCAGGCCCCCGCGGATCACGTGCAGGTGAGCGTCGTTGAGGCCGGGGACGACCCGGCGGCCGCATGCGTCGACCACCTTGGTGGCCGTACCGATGTGCGGGGCCACGTCGTTGTCGTCGCCGACGACGGTGATGACGCCGTCCCGGACCGCGATGGCCTCGGCGTGCGGGAGCCTCGGGTCGGCTGTGTGGATCTTCGCGTTGCGGACGACGAGGTCTGCGGCATCGTCGGAGGCATGCGGAACGAGCCCGCCGACCGGCATTGTCGACATCTCTTGAAGTCCTTTCCGGGGCAGGGGAGTTCGGTTCCGTCCACTCGCGGCGCGCCAAGGCGAAGTCCGGGATACGCGCCGCGCCGGTGGGATGGAGGGCAGACGCGGCAAGGGGCCGCGGTCTCGCTCGGGCCCTCACGATAGGCACGCCCGACCTGCTGCAATGTCCCCGCAGTGCACCGGACTTGGTCCCACAGTGCACTGCGTCGCTCAGTACTCCGCATGCTCGCTAGACGGCCGGCAGCCCGCTGTGCGCTGGGGGAACAGCGGTGGTGCGCTCACGGAGAACCCCGACCCGGCGACGCTCACTAGCGTGACCGGCGCACCACACGAAACAGACCCTCGGAACATCGGGAGAGGCACATGTCCCACACCGTCGAGCCGGTTCAGCCGGTACTGGAACCCGCGGCGGCCGCCTTCGCGGAGGCGACCGCCAACCCGCCCTACCTCTTCGACCTGCCTCCGGCGGACGGGCGCAAGGCCGTCGACGAGGTGCAGTCCGGCGACATCGACAAGCCGGCGATCGACGAGGAGTGGATCACCGTATCCGGCGGCCCCACGGGCAGTGTCCGGGCCCGCATCGTCAAGCCCGCCGGCGCCACCGGCACCCTCCCGGTGATCCTCTACATCCACGGCGCCGGCTGGGTGTTCGGCAACGCCCGCACCCACGACCGCCTGGTGCGCGAACTCGCCGTCGGCGCGGACGCCGCGGTGGTCTTCCCCGAGTACGACCTCTCGCCCGAGCACCGCTACCCGGTCGCCATCGAGCAGAACTACGCGGTCGCGCGGTGGGTCGTGGAGGAGGGCGCCACCAAGGGCCTGGACGGCACGCGTCTGGCCGTGGCCGGGGACTCCGTCGGCGGCAACATGAGCGCCGCCCTCACCCTGATGGCCAAGGAGCGCGGCGACATCTCCCTGCTGCAGCAGGTGCTGTTCTACCCCGTGACGGACGCGAACTTCGACACGCCGTCCTACCACCAGTTCGCCACCGGCTACTTCCTGCGCCGCGACGGCATGCAGTGGTTCTGGGACCAGTACACCACCGACGAGGCCGAGCGCGCCCAGATCACGGCCTCCCCGCTGCGCGCCACCGCCGAGCAGCTCACCGGCCTGCCCCCGGCCCTGGTCATCACCGGCGAGGCCGACGTCCTGCGCGACGAGGGCGAGGCGTACGCGGGCAAGCTTCGCGAGGCCGGCGTCCCCGTCACCGCCGTCCGCTTCCAGGGCATCATCCACGACTTCGTGATGCTCAACGCCCTGCGCGGGACCCACGCCGCCGAGGCCGCCATCACGATGGCCGCCGGCACCCTGCGCGCCGCCCTGCACACCGCCTGACCGCAAGGAGATCCGGCAGACATGAGCACCACCACTCCCACCGTCGTCCTCGTCCATGGCGCCTTCGCCGACGCGGCCAGCTGGTCCGGCGTCATCGAGGAGCTCCAGCGCCACGACATCCCGGTCGTCGCCCCGCCCAACCCGCTGCGCGGCCTGGCCTCGGACGCCGCGTACGTCGCCTCCGTGGCCGCCCAGATCGACGGCCCCGTCGTGCTGGTCGGCCACTCCTACGGCGGTGCGCTGATCACCGTCGCCGGCACCACGGAGAACGTCGTCGGGCTGGTCTACGTGGCCGCCTACGTCCTCGAAGAGGGCGAGAGCCTCGGCGAGCTGCAGGGCCGCTTCCCGCTCTCCCCGCTGGTGAGCAACCTCAAGCAGTGGACGTACCCCGTGGCGGACGGCGACCCGGCCGTCGAGGTGACCATCGCCGCGGACGCCTTCCCCTCGGTCTTCGCCGCCGACGTGCCCGCAGACGTCACGAAGGTGCTGGCCGTGGCGCAGCGCCCGCTGGCCGCCGCCGCCTTCGAGGAGACGGCCTCCGCCGCCGCCTGGAAGACCAAGCCGTCCTGGGCGCTTGTCGCGGGCGCCGACAGCGCGATCAATCCGGAGGTGGAGCGCTTCGGCGCGAAGCGCGCGGGGGCGACCGTCGTCGAGATCGAGGGCGCCTCGCACGCGGTCGCCGTCTCCCAGCCGAAGCAGGTCGCCGAGCTGATCCGCGAGGCGGTGCGCGCCACAACCTGACCAGGGGAAAGGAGTGCTGCACGGAGAAGGACTCCGGGCGGCACCCCATTTCCGTGTCACGGGTCCGCTCGCCGTACCCGCTCGGCCCGATCGACCAGCGTGACCACGACGACCAGGGCCGCCGCCGCGAGAGCGGCGAGGAGGGTTGGCGTCGGCGAGCGGGCAGCCATCAGGACTGCCACCGCCACCGCGGGAAACGCAAGCTGTTCGACCCGGCTCCGCCGGTGCGGCCGGACATGCACAGCCCACACGGTGATGAGGAAGACCGCCGCCGGCACCGTGACCGCGCCACCCGCCGACAACGGCGGGGCACCGGTGCGCCCGGTGATCAGCTGGGCGTACGCCGCCAGGCCGGCTCCCTCGGCGGCTGCCGAGGCGAAGATCAGGTAGTGGCCGTACGCCCAGGTGAACCTCCTGCGATGGGCCTGGTGCGAGGTGGCGAGCAGGGTATGGGCCGGCCGGGCGAAGTACAGCCACCACAGGGCGAAGACCAGAAGCAGGCCACCTGCCGCCAGCAGGTACAGGGCCGCGGTGCCATGGTCCCGGTTCAGGGCACCGCGGACCGCCGCCGCGGCTGCCGCGACGGACTCACCCAGCACGACGAGGACGAACAGCCCGTACCGCTCGGCGATGTGCTGCGGATGCCACGGCGTCATTCCGGCGGACTGCGCCCACACCGGAACACAGACCTCGGCAACGATCAACGCGATGATGGCCGGCAGGCGCGCCGGGGCCGGGAGGGCTAGCACCCCGACCCAGCCGACCTGACAACCCGTCACTCCCCTGGCGAAGCGGAGCGCGGTCCGCCGCCGAGCGGGATCCGATCGTGCGACACGCAGCCACAGCGTGGTCAGCGTCGTACGCAGGACGACGTATCCGAGCGTGACGACGCGCAGATCGCCTTCCTCGAACGCGCTGGGGACACCGGCGGCGAGAATGAGGGAGCCCGCGATCTGGACCAGCACCGTCAACCGGTAGGGGACGTCGTCAGGGTCATAGGCGGATGCGAACCAGGTGAAGTTCATCCAGGCCCACCAGATCGTGAAGAAGACCAGCGCGAAGCGCAGGGCGCCAGGGAGCCAGCGCCCGCTCGTCACCGCCGTGTTCAGGCACGCGGACGCCTGCGCGACCGCGATGACGAAGCACAGGTCGAAAAAGCACTCCAGCGTCGTGGCGGTTCTGTGCGCTTCCCTCGGGTCCCGCCCCCGCAGGCTCAACGCCGGGCTCCCGGGGCGCAATCCACCCTCCGCTGCTCGCTCGGCATCATGCCTCTCCTCGTCGTTTTCCGGGCCCACGTCGTCAGCGACGTTAGGCGGGACGAGGTGCTGAGCCGTGCCCGCCGGCGCACGGGGGCTTGCCCGAGAGCGAACAAGGGCACGCACGGATCGTTCCGTGCGCTCCCGAGCACGTGCATGTGCGCTTCAGGGCAACCCACCCGCCGTGCCGGCACCTAGCGTCACCCGTGTCCACGGCCAGTCAACAGGAGGCGGAACATGACCATCGAATCCCAGCACGTCGGCAGCCAGCCGTGGCTGCACCAGAAGGGCGAGATCATCCAGGAGTTCGGGACCGTGAAGCAGTTCCCCCTCGGCCTGTCCTACGAGACGCGCATGTACTCCTGCCAGCGCCTCAACAAGGTCCTCGCGGACACCCAGATCCTTTACGGCCTTTACAAGAAACACCACTGGCTGATGCGCGGGGCGACCTTCTACCAACTCCACCTGGTCCTGGACAAGCACGCGGGGGAACAGCTGGAACTCGTCGACGCCCTCGCCGAGCGGGTCCAGACCCTGGGCGGTGTCGCCGTGGGCGATCCCCGGCACGTCGCCGAGATCACGTCGATCCCGCGCCCTCCGGACGGTGTGGAGGAGGTCCCGGCGATGCTCTCGCGGCTGCTGGAGGCCCACGAGGTCATCCTGACGGAGGCCCATGACGCGGCCGCCCGCACCGTCGAGCTGGGCGACGACGGCACCAACGACCTGCTCGTCTCCCAGGTGATCCGGACCGGCGAACTCCAGGCGTGGTTCCTCGCAGAACACCTGGTCGATACGCCCTTGGTCCGTGTCCGGGCCTGAGCGATGACCTCCTCACGGCCTTTTGAACTGCCCGCCCGCGGTTCGCGCGCCGCAGGCGTATGAGGACGGCCTCAGCGTCCGGTTGAGGATCTGCGCACCCAGCCGGTCCGGACAGTTCCATCCGAGGGCGAGGGAGAGATGTCGTCCTGACGCTCGGTTGACGCTCCTGACACCCGAACGCAGGACAACGCGCCGAAGCGTGGGCCTGACCTGGTCTGTTCGGAGACCTGCTCAGGCTGACATCTTTCCGATGACGCATCATGTGGAGTGCGTGGCCATCCTCGAACCGGCCGCGAAGGGCTCCTGACCTGCGGCTTTATGCACGCGCATTATGTGCGGTGTGGACCCTGTCAAGGTGGCGAGCATCGATGGGGCGCTCAGGACAGGCGACGCTGAGCGCAGACCTGTTGAGTCATGCTGGTCAGATGTCCTGGAAGAGACCAGGGAAGGCGGTGACCTGCCGCTATGAGTGACTGACGGCTTCATGACCTGCGTGCATGGTCTTTCAGTTGTTTCCTGTTCGTGCCGGTTGGTGGGGCCGGAAGTCCCAGAGGGCTCCGACCGCTGACGGGCGCCCCTTCCTTCTTGTACGCCACTGCGAGCTCCAGGTAGACGCTGTTGCCGACGAGGGCGCGACAACCTGGAGTCGGGTGACAAGCCCGGTGCCGCCGGTTCGCCTCCACCTAGGCGGAGGCGAACCGGAAGAACGGGAGCTGGGACGGCTTGCAAAGTCGTCTGCTCCGCGCAGTCGGAGGTGAACCGTCCGCCGAGGAAGCACCTTGCCCCGCACAGCGAAGCACTGGCCATGGTCGACCATCTGGAAGCGCACGCGCAGACCATCTCCGCCGACCAGCTGATCCCGATCCGCGACGCGGACCAGCTGGCTACCCTGTCGCCGGAGGAGGTGGCACGACCCGCCTTCTTCGAGCACAGCGAGGTCCTGGAGGCGGTGGGCTGACGAAACTCACCCGGCGCCCGCGATGCCTCGGAACGGACCGGGTACGGCGTCGAAGCCGAGGCTTCCGACGAGCAGGGCTACCACCGTTTTGGCGACGTCGGTGAACGCGTCGCCTGCCGTCGCCGTAACCGAGGGACCGTTGGCGGCCGGGCTATAGTCGTGAGGTCGCGAAAAACGATGTTCCGCGGTCCTCCCGCCGGACATCGCTCGTACATCGACGCAGATGGTTCTGATCGGTGAGCGTCTCCTTGCCGAGATCGGGCATCCCGCCCCGCTTTTGGCGCTGACCATCGCCGGCACGTGCCGGCGCTACCGAGGAGCGCAGCATGCGGAAGACCATCGCCATTGTCGGAGCGGGACTGGGCGGGCTGACGCTCGCGCGGGTGCTTCAGGCTCACGGCGTCGCCGCGACGATCTACGAGGGCGAGGCTTCGGCGGCGACCCGTGCACAGGGCGGCCTGCTGGACATCCACGAGGAGACCGGACAGGTCGCGCTTCGCGCAGCTGGTCTGTACGACGAGTTCCTGACTCTTGTCCGTCCGGGCGAGGACGCCAAGCGTGTGGTCGACCGCGACGGCACGATCCTGTTCGACATGCCTGCGGACCCCGGTTCGGCCCGTCCTGAGGTGGATCGTGGCGAACTCAGGCGCCTGCTCATCGACTCGTTGACCCCTGGGACGATCCGGTGGGGCCGCAAGGTCACCTCGGTCCGGTACCTCCCGGAGGGCGGCTGCGTCCTCGCCTTCGCGGAAGGTTCCGCCACGCGCGCCGACATCGTCGTCGGCGCGGACGGTGCCTGGTCGAAGGTGCGTCCGCTGCTCACCCCCGCCAAGCCTGTCTACAGCGGAACCTGCTTCGTCGAGATCGCCCTCACCTCGGGCGGTCGGGACTGCCGAGCCAGCGTGGCCGCGATCGGCAGCGGCACACTGATGGCGGTCGCGCCGGGCAAAGGCATCATCGCGCATCGCTACGCCGACGGGCATGTGCGCGGATACGTGGCGCTGAACAAGCCCGAGGAGTGGATGAGGTCGGTCGACTTCGGCGACCCGTCCGCCGGCCTCCGCCGACTCGCCGACGAGTTCGATGGCTGGTCGCCGCTGCTCACCGCCTTCGTGACCCGCAGCGACGTGGAACCGTGGCTCCGGCCCATCCACGCCCTGCCCGTCGGTCTCGAATGGGACAGGGTGCCCGGCGTGACGCTCGTCGGCGACGCCGCGCATCTGATGTCGCCCTTCGCCGGGGAGGGGGCGAACCTCGCCATGTACGACGGTGCGGACCTCGCGAGCAAGCTGGTCGAGGAACCCGACATCGAGGGCGCGCTCACCGCCTACGAAGATCGGCTGTTCCCGCGTAGTGGCGCCGCCGCCAGCCGCTCGGCGCAAAACCTGGAGACCTTCTTCGGCCGGGAAGCACCGCGGAGCGTGGTCACTCTGTTCGATCGCCCCTGATATTTCAGTCATGGTTCACGATCTCGGTCAGGGTTCACGACCGTGGGCGATGCCCGGCCAGGCCGTGGCCCGGATCGCGGACCGGTTTTGGCGGGGAGAGTTCGAGCCGCCTGGCGTTCAGCCCTTGCGCTCCGCGGACCTGAGGCGAAGCGCGGAGATGAGGAAGAAGACGCCGCCGAGGAAGGCGTACCCGGCGAGATTCGTGAGCGAGGCTCCGTCCTTGCCGGCCTGGAGGAAGAAGCTCGCACCGGCGAGGGCGGAGATGGCCCCGCTCACGAGCATCGGCCACTGCCCTCCCATCCGGCGCCGGACCAGGCCCACGGCAAGTTGTGTGATGCCTGCCGTGACGGCCCAGACGCCCCAGACCCGCAGGACGGCCGGAATGCCGGAGGCGAGTGCGACGGCCAGAGCGATGCCGGTGAGAACGCTGAGCGCGATGTTCACGGACAGCCTCCTTACCGCGCCGTCGGCCGCCCGAGCCGACCGCAGGTCGATCACCGCGCAGGCCGCGTCGAAGAGGGGATAGAGCACCAGCAGCGTCCCGCTGAGCGGGCCCAGCCTGTCGGCCGCCGTGAACAGCAGGGCGGCCCAGACGGTGGCGAACGCGAAACGCAGGAGATACAGCCTGCGCAGAGCCGATGAGAGCTCTGCCGGGGCGGTGGGAACGGGCTGGGTGACGGTGTTCATGGCGGAACCGCCTCTCACAATGAGGGAGAACGTTCGGTCTCGTCTTATCGTCGAGCGTGCCGGCCAACCTGTCAAGACCGAACGTTCTCCCTCGGTTGTAGAGTGGGGGCCATGAACCGGAAGACAAAAGAGGGCGGCACGTCCGAGGCCCGAGCGCGGCTGCTCGGGACGGCGGTGAGGATCTTCTACGCGGAGGGGATTCACTCCGTCGGTGTCGACCGGATCATCGCGGAAGCGCAGGTGACGCGGGCGACCCTGTACCGCCACTTCTCCGGCAAGGAGGATCTCGTCCTTGCCTACCTGGAGCAGGCCGACCAGGGCATCAGGGCGCAGCTGTCGGCTGCCCAGGAGGGTGCTCGGACGCCGGGTGACAAGGTGCGCGCGGTCGGCCGCGCCATCGCCGACGGCATCCGGTCGGAGGGCTTCCGCGGCTGTGCCTTCCTCAACGCCGCGGCCGAGTATCCCGATCCGGCGCATCCGATCCACCAAGCCGTGCTCGCGCACCGGCAGTGGTTCTTCGACACCGTCACGGGCCTGCTGGCGCAGGTCGGAAACGCGCCTGCGGAACCGGCAGGGCGGCACTTCGTCATGCTCCGGGACGGGGCCATGGCCGCGGGGTGCCTCTCTGATCCAGGTTTGATCACCGAGACGTTCATGGAGGGCGTCGAAGGAATCCTGCGGGCCCGCTCCGCGGCACCTGCGGCAGGCTGAGCCCGCCTGGGACGGTCCCTGGGTGGCCATCCCCCTGCCCGGCCCCCGGTTGTCCACCGCCCGCTGCGCCGCCGGCAAGCTGACGACGCCCACCATGAATCTGCGGCTGCTCCCGCGGCCTGGGGTCCCACCCGGCGGGATGGTGGCACCCCGATCAGGGGCTGGCCGGGTCCGGCCGTGTGCCGTCGCCGGTCTCCAGTGCGGTGACCAGCCGGTTCAGGGCCGGTAGTGCCTGGTGCAGCGCCGCTCGGTCGGCGTCGGACAGCTCCTCCACGACACGCGTGAGGGCCTTGGTGCTGGCCCGGTCGTAGCGCTCCAGCAGGTGCAGGGCTTCCTCCGACGCGGTGAGTACCACGGCCCGTTGGTCGTGCTCGGGCCGGACCCGCTCCACGAGCCGTGCGGCGGACATCGCCCGGACCAGGTTGCTCACGGTGGACGGTGCCACCCGCACACGCGTGGCCGCGGCGCCGGGGCTGAGACCCTCGGGCGAGGAGGACAGTGCTCGCAGCAGTTCGATCTGCGCTTCCGGCAGGTCGGGCAGTCCCTCGGCGTTGCGGGTGGCGCGCAGGACGGCACGCCGCAGCGGTCCGAGGAGTCCGCCCAGTCCCGACGCGACGCGCGCCGCCTCCGGTGTCCCGGTCGCACCGCGGCCGGCCACCCCGTCCGCCGCTCTCTCTGTGTTGCGCATGCTCCATTGTGCATTGAGCAGGTAATGTTTTGTTACAAACAGATTTTGTGGCAAAGTGGCATGCAGGTTGATGGCACCGGACCGGCCGAACCCCACGCCGGCGGGTGACCACTCGCAGCACGGCAAGGAGCACCACGATGACCCCCGAGCACGACACCCAGACGACCGTCGAGAACCCCGTCCCGCCGCAGGATCTGTCCGGCATCGTCGGGCACCGGTTCATCTACACGTACGCCAACGGCTGGCAGTACGAGATGTACGTGAAGAACGCCACGACCATCGACTACCGCATCCACTCCGGGATGGTCGGCGGCCGCTGGGTGAAGGACCAGGAGGTCGACCTGGTGCGGCTCGCCGACGACGTCTACAAGGTGTCCTGGAACGAACCGACCGGCACCTCGGTCGTCGTCAATGTGCTGCCCCGCCGACGGGTGCTGCACGGCACCATCTTCTTCCCGCAGTGGATCGAGCAGGACGGCGGCAAGACGGTGCTCTACCAGAACGACCACCTGGAGGAGATGCGCGCCTACCGGGACGCCGGACCCACCTACCCGATCTACGTCGTCCCGGAGTTCGCCCGCATCACCCTGTTCGAGCACGTCGGCGAGAACGACGAGAGCGTCGTCGCCGTAGGCCCCGAGGACCTGCCCCGAGGCTTCGCCGACCGCACCAACTGATAGACGGCGGCATCACCCAGACCGGCGCACACCTCCCCGGCGGCGGGTCGCGGTCGACAACGCGCCGTGCCGCCCGCACCCGGTGGCCGGGTCGGCCGCCGGGACCGGTGGTCAGGTGAACAGGGCGGCCAGCGCGGGCTCGCCTGCGAGAATGCGCCAGGCGGGGACCCGTACCGTCCGGGTCACGGGACCGGGTTTGGCGCCGCGGCCTCCGGAGGGCAGTCCGGTGAGCAGGTCCCCGCGGGCGTGGGTCAGCCGGAGGTGCCGTGCGGGATCCGTGCCGGGCGCCGGGCCGGGGTCGATCAGGACCGCCGTGTTCTCGCCGGCGTCGGTGAACAGCAGGTCCACCGGGTGTCCGCCGACCAGCGCGGCCCGCTCCAGATCGGTGATGCCGCGCCCGGTGAGGAACCGCTGGAGGCGGTCGGCGAGATCCTCGCGGGCCCCGGTCGCCGGACCGGGCGCGCCGGCCTCGGCCGTCGTACCCTCACCGGCCGCGCCCAGCGGCATCGAACGCGCCGCGAGGAGGGCGGGCAGGCCGCTCTGGTCCTGCCAGAAGGCGCGGCAACCCACCGTGATCAGCTGCGACTTGGCCCGAGTGACCGCCACGTTCCACAAGTTGACCTGACTCGCGACCCAGTGCGTCGTCCGGGGCGGGGTGTTGTGCGCCGCCACCGGGCTGAGCACCATCACGTCCCGTTGTCCGCCCTGGAAGGTGTGGACGGTGCCGACCCGGACGCGGTCGTCGTCCCGCCACATCCGGGCCAGTGCCTCCTTCTGCGCCCGGAACGGCGTGACCACGCCCACCGTCGCGTCCGGCGGAAGACCCGCCAGCAGTCCGTCGACCACGCGCCGGACGGCCTCCGCCTCCGCCGCGTTCCGCCAGGACTGCCCGTCGCCGCCGCGCGCCGATTCCCCGGACGGTACGTCGACCCAGCCGAGCACCGGCGCCGGGTCGGCCGCTCCCGCCGGGTCGTGCGCCGGTACCTGCCGCCGTACGTCGGTCAGCACCCGCAACCGGCCGCCGTAGCAATGGCCGTTGACGACGTCCGCGATCCGCGGGTGGCAGCGGTAGTGCTCGTCGAGGAGCAGCGCGCCCTCGCCGTGCTGCTCGGCCGCGTGGTACGAGGAGTGCACGTGGTAGGTGAGGCGATGGTGCTCCAGCTGCGCGGCGCTCAGCCCGGCCCGTATCCGCGCCTGGCGCTCCTGCTGCGGTGACACTCCGGGGATGTGCCCGAGCTGCATGGGGTCACCGATGATCAGTGCCCGGCGGGCCCGGAACAGCAGCGGCAGCACCGACGGGATGGAGCACTGGCTGGCCTCGTCGATGACGACGAGGTCGAACAGCTTCGGGGCGAGCTCCAGTTGACGCACGGAGTGGGTGCTGACGGCCCATCCCTTGATGTGTTGCATCAGGTTCTTCTGGCTGCGCTGGTAGCCGGAGCGGCGGCGGAGCGCCTGGAGCCGCTGGTTCATGAGCGCGTCGGCGCGGTTCAGCGCCTCGGCGGACAGCGCGCGGGACAGTTCCGCCGACAGCGCGGACAGGGCGTCCGCCGTCGCGGCCCTGGACGCCTTGAGCCCGTCCTCGTCCCACTCCCCGTGCCGGTGGACGAGTTCCCGCAGCTCACGCTCCACGGACACGATTGCGGCCAGGGACTCCAGCAGCGCGGGCGGCACGGGCCGCTCCGCCGCCCACGCCGGCCATGCCGCGCCGGGCTCCTCGGGCTGCTCCGCCACCGCCGCGACCAGCGCGGCGAGTGTCCGCCCGCGCCGCCACGCCCCCAGCTGCCACCGGCGGGCCCCGGCCGTCTTCCGCGCCCTGTCCGCCCACCGGCTCAGCGGGGCCGGGCCGTCCGCGTCCGCCGCCCAGGCTCCTTCGAGCAGGGGCAGGGGCAGCTCCAGGGCCGCGGCCCGCTCCTCCCGGTCGCGGAGCAGCTCCAGCAGCCTGCTCTCCTCGGCGACACGCTGTGCGGCCTGGTCCCGCAGCCGGTCGGCCGTTTCCCGTGTGTTGCGCAGTGCGCCGCCCACGGTGGCCGATCCGCGCCGCGGCGCCCCGGCCGGTTCGGCGAGCAGCCGCTCCAGTTTGGCCGCCTCCCGCTCCAGCGCCTCCACGTTGCCCGTGCGCATCAGCAGTCCGGGCGCGATGTCGTCGCAGCGCTGGGCGACGACGTTCACGGCCTCGTTGTTCGTGGAGGCGACCAGCACCGACTGCCCGGCGGCGACGCAGGTGGTGACGACGGCCGTGACGACCTCGCTCTTTCCCGTGCCGGGTGGCCCGGTCGCCACCGTCAGCGGCCGGGTCATCGCCGAGGAGATCACCAGCTCCTGGCTCTCGTTGCACGGCCCCGGAGCGACCGGCGTCACCGGGCTCGCCGCGGCGGCCGGCGCCTGCCCGCTTCCGGCGTTCAGCAGCGCGTCCAGCGCGGTGCCCTCGATCTGCGCGGTCCGCGTCGAGATCTGGAGCAGGTTGTCCACCAGCGCCTGGGTGGCCATGGCCTCCGCACCCGTAGGCACCAGCAGCACCGCCGCGTTGTGCGCGCCGGGCCGCAGTGCCTGCAGCACCGTACGGTCGCTCAGCGCGGCCGGGTCCAGCGGTTCCAGTTCCGGCAGCCCCAGCTCGTCCAGCAACTCCCTGATGGCGCGCAGCATCTGGGCGCTGTTGCCCTCCTGCCAGGCCGGCTGCCAGCGCGCGACCAGGTCGGCCGCGTCACCGGCGTCCAGAAGCTCCGAGACGACGCCGCTGTGCAGGGACGGCACCCCGCTGGGCCGGAGCACGTCCCGGCCCTCCTCGTCCGGCGCCAGCTCCATCTGCTGGATGAGCAACGGCGCCAGCTCCACCGTCGCGCGCCGCCCCCGGCCGCCGTCCCGCGTGGGCAGTGTGATCGCCGGATAGCCGTACCAGTACTCCTGGCGCGAGCCCGGCTCGGTGCCCGAGCCGCCGTCCTGCGGCCGGGGCAGCGCTCCGGGGGCCGGGATGTGCGCTCCGCGTCCCGACTGGATGGTCTCCTCGCCCTGGGCCAGCAGGAAGTACTTCTTGTCCCGGCCGCCGTCCCGGTCCGGCCGCATCGAGGCCGCCGCCTGCGCCGTGAGGCAGTCCGCGTAGTACCGCAGCAGCCGTCGGCGGTCGACGCCGTCGCGTTCGTCCGCCTCGGCCAGCTCGCGGGCCTTGAGCAGGGCAGGGGAGTGGTGGACGGCTCCCAGGGCGTCCCGAGGGAGCGCGGGGAGCCGTACCGGCCGGGCCACCGACCGGGCGAAGGGGAGGCTGCGGGTGGCCCTGATGGTGGACTTGGTGGGCCGCTGCTCCTCCGGCACGCCCTCGCTCGCCATCTGGGCGGTCAGGTAGTCGAAGAGGTCGTCCGGCGTGATCCAGCCGCCGTCCTTGATCCGGCCGTTGCGCAGCCCCTCGACGATCTCCCCGGTGAACCGGGAGGTGCCGAGGCTGGATCCGGGCGGTGCCATCGCGGAGGCCGCCTGGAGGGCGTCGGACGCGGTGATGAAGTACACGCCGGTCGGCCGCAGCAGGGTGCTCGGCGCCGGCCGGTCCGCTTCCGAGGGGCCCTTGGCGGTCCAGCCCTGGACGACGGAGCCGCTGGAGCAGCAGTCCAGCAGGACCAGTTTGGAGGCCGCCCGGCAGGACTGGAGCATGCGCTCCAGGAACTCCGCCGGCACGGCCGTGCCCGGCAGGTCGGCCGGGTCGGTGTCCCGCGTCAGGAAGTACAGCTGGCCGTCCTGCTCGCAGTACTCGCCGTGCCCGCTGAAGTAGAGCAGTGCGGTCTCGCTGGGCTGCCGTGCCTCCAGGAAGGTCTCGACGGCGTGCAGCATCTGCGCCCGCGTCGGCTCGGCGGCCAGCGCGCACTCGTTGTACATGCCGATCTCGGTGTTCTCCAGCACCGCCCGCATGTAGTGCAGATCGGCCCGTACGGCCGGGAGATCGGCGTACGCCTCGCTGTCGTAGGTGGAGACGCCGACGAGCAGCGCGTACCGGTCGTTGTCGGTCATCGGCGCTCAGCTCGCGGAGGTGCCGTCGTCGCCGTCGTCCGCGAGGAACCGCTCGACCAGGGTGTCGTCCTCGCGGGCCTCCTTGCCGGTGATGTGCAGGGCCGCGCCGTCGGGCCGCCTGACCACGATGGTGCGCTGGGGGACCCGCGCCAGCCACGTCTGCACCAGCGCGACGACGAACGAACCGGCGCTCAGCAGCAGCCCGACGCTCTCGGCGGACGGCCCGCCCTTGTCGGCGGCTCCCACCCGGATGCCGGACTCGGGAAGGTCGAGCCTGGCCGTGGGGTCCGCCTCCCCGAGCGCGGCGAGCAGCTCGCGCGCGTCCTTGCGGGCGCGCAGCGGGTCGTCGTCGACGACGGAGATCCGGTATCCGGTGTGGTTGTCGGGCATGGCGATCTCGTGCTCCCCGTGAGTTCACCGGCTCCTTGCCGGGCGAACGACACTAGCGCCCGGCACTGACAACGGACCCCCGCCCCGGTCCACCGGCCCGTCGTTGGCGGGAAACCGGCCGACGATGGCCGGTCGCGCGTGCCTCGCGGCAGGCGCGACCCGGTCCCGGCCGCGCCGCTCGACGAGGCCGGCGCCCTGCTCCCGCCCGCGGGCGGCCCGGCACGCTCCGGGGCGGTTCAGACCCGCACGCCGAACATGAACGGGCCGCCGATGGTGTCCATCGACTCGTACCGTACGACCGTGCCGGTGCGCGGGGCGTGCAGGATCTGGCCGTTGCCCGCGTAGAGGCCGACGTGGTGCAGGTCGTTGAAGAAGAACACCAGGTCGCCGACCTGGAGTTGGCTCCGGGTGAGGCGGGTGCCGATGCCCGCCTGCTCCTCCGAGGTGCGCGGTATGTGGACGCCGGCCTGCGCGTAGGCCCAGGAGGTCAGGCCCGAGCAGTCGTACGAGGCGAGGCCGGTGGCGCCGCGGAAGTACGGCTTGCCGAGCTGGCTCCGGGCCGCGGAGAAGGCGGCGGCTGCCCGGCCGGAGGCGGAGCTGTCGTCGCCGAGCCGCACCCGTTCGGTGGCGGAGCGGCCGGCCCGCTGCTGCTCCTCGGCGAGGGCCGACTTCTCCTTGGCCGTAAGCGTGTTGAGCAGCTTCTGCGCCTCGGTGAGCTTGCCCTGCATCTCCTGCTTCTTCGCGCCCAGCTCGGTGCGGGTGGTGGCGAGGTCCTTGAGCTTCTCGGTGGCCTCGGCGCGCCGCTGGGCGAGTTCGCGCCGCTTGCCCTGGATCTTCTTCAGGGCGGCGAGCTGCTGGCCGCTCAACTGGTCGAGCGTGGCGGCCCTGTCCAGGAAGTCGTCCGGGTCGGAGGAGAGAAAGAGCTGGACCGAGGCGTCGATGCCGCCGGAGCGGTACTGCGCGCTGGCCAGCGAACCCAGTCCGTCGCGCAGCGCGTTCAGCTCCTGCTGGCCGCGGGCGACACCGTCCTGGATCGCGGAGATCTCCTTCTGGAGCTTCTGCTGCCGCTCCTTGGCGCCGTTGTACTTCTCGGTCGCCTGCTCGGCCTGCTCGTAGAGCTTGTCGACCCTGGCCTTGACCTCGTCCTTGCCGGGTTTCGCACCCGGAGCGGCGTTGGCGGCCTGTGCGCTCAGCGCCACGGCGGCCGCCGCCGCGCCGGTCAGGACGGTGACACGCGTTCGGCTGGGCTGCTTGGGTCGACGGTGGGAGGCCACAGGGGAACTCCTTGCTCCTTCAGCCGCCTGCCGGAACCTGCGGTGGGCGGGACCCGCCGCTGTCACTCCGTCTGAGTGAGCACTGAACGAGGGGTTGGAGCCTGACCTTAATGAATTTCTTACCTTTGGATCAAACGTTTGGATGGAAAGTGTGGCCGTGTGGTGGTTACGGGCCGCACCGGGTGGCCGTGGCCTCGTCCAGGGCCCCCAGGACCGCGGCGGCCTCCGCCTGGCGGGGGCTGGGCAGGTCGGTGAGGTCATGGCCCAGGTCGAGGCGGGCCGGGGCCGGCATCTGCGCGCCTTAGAAGGCGGCGAGGGCCCGGCGGAGCGGGACCTCGGCCTCGACCCACCGCTCCAGGGGGGCCAGGTCGTTGCCGATCTGCCGGCGGGCGACCGCGTGATACAGCGCGATCAGCTCGTCCGTGCGGCCCGGAAGCCCCGCCCGGCGGATCCGTTCGCTGCGGCGGTGTGTCTCCAAGGCTTTGGCTGGATCGCCGGTCTGGCGGAGCAGGGTGCCCAGGGAGTTGAGGGTCGTCAGCTCGGCCGGCCGCGCCTGCGCGGACTCCTGCGGGGCCAGGCAGTCGGCCGCCGCGTGCAGCCGCGCCTGCGCCTCCGGTACCCGCCCCTGCCGGTGCAGCGCGCCCGCGCCGTAGCCGAGGGCCCAGCCCTCCCGAAGGCCGTCCCTGCATGCGCGGGCCGCGCCCTGTCCCTGCCCGCCTGCCAGAGCGGCGGGGACACCAAGTCGGCTCCCACTCCGGCCGCTCCTGCCGGATGACGGGCTTCCCGCACATCCAGTTCCTGGAGAGCCACAGGCAGGACGTGTCGGCCGTCGCCAGGAGCAAGCCGGAGGCACCGGTCGTGCTCGCGGCGGGAGAGCCGGCCTATGCCCTGGTCAAGCTGTCGGACGGCGGGCGTGAGGAGGACGACGAGCCCGTGTCCGCGTTCTCCGTCATGCTCGCCGGCGACCCGGCGGTCATCGCGGTCACCGCGCCCGGCGGCGCCGGTATCGCCGTCGACGCGGCCAAGGCCCGTACCGGCTAGTGGACCCCCGAACTCCGCAACGGAGCGGACGACTTCTGAGCCTCCGCGGGGGATGAAGATGCGGTGGGCCGGGGCTCGTCACGCGCCAGCGGTCGCACCGGCGTCGGCGCCAGGCTCCAGGCCCACGCCGGTGCGACCGCCCGCATCCGGAGCACGCCGCACCCGCGTCACATCACCGCATCCCCCAAGGGCTTCACCCCCCGCCCCCGAACAACCCTGCCCCCAAAGCCCGTTGACGGTCGAAGCCGGGCAGGATCAGGAACGTCGCGCTGGCCGTCGTCGTCGTGAACCCCAGCAACGCGTCGGCCGTGTCCATGTGCGTGAGGGTGGCGGTGAACGTCCGCAGGTCGTTCTGGAAGCTGATGAACAGCAGACCGGGCGCGGGCGCGTCGATGCTGTAGGAGCGGCGGAGCATGAGGCCGACGCCGACCACCGTGGCGTGTGCCCTGCGCACATGGGCGTCCGCGGGGACGAGGTAGCGGCCGTCGGGGGTCTTGGCACCGAGGTCCGGGCCCGCGGCGACCGTGCCTCCGGAGAGCGGCACCCCGCTGGCCCGGCGCCGCCCGAAGACCGCCTCCTGCTCGGCGACGGACAGCGCGGCGAACCGCGGCAGGTCCAGCTCCATGCGCCGTACGACGGCGAGGGTGCCCCCGGCGACCGCGGGCGGCCCGGCCAGCCACAGGTCGCGCCGCTGCTCGGCGGCGCTGTGCGGGCCCACGATGCCGTCGATGAAGCCGAGCAGGTTGCGCGGGGCGGCGAGGCCCTTGTCCACGGGCACGTTCGGACCGCGGCGCCCCGACTGCCGCCAGCGCTCCCGGACCCGGTCACCGGCTCGCTCCAGGAGCGCGGCGGCGGCGACCGGGGCGACCAGCGGGTCGCTCGCGCAGATCTGGAGCAGCAGGTCGCCGCCGCGCTCGCGGGGGGCGATCCGTTCGCGGGAGAACCGCGGCAGGCCGGCCGCGCCGGGCAGCGCGGCGCCGGCCGCGCGCACCAGCCGGGGGCCCACACCGACGGTCACGGTGAGGTCACCCGGAGCCAGGCCCAGCAGCCGGGGGTCCGTTCCCGCCGTCAACGTACGGATGGACGTGCCGAGTTCGGCCAGCAGCGGGCCGGGGTCCACGGCCGTACCGAGGTCGGCCACCACGACCAGCAGGTTGCTTTGGGCCGGTTGGGGAAGCGCGACACCCGCCTGATGCCGGCCCAGCGCCGGGACCGGAGCCGGAGACGCCGGTGCCGCCGGGGCGCCGTGCTGCCCGGAGCCTGCAGGTTCCGCCGTGCACCCGGCCGTGAGACCGGCGGCCATCAGGGCGCCGGTGGCATCGAGGAAAGCACGGCGTGACGGGCGGTGATCGGCTCGGCGCATGGAGTGCAGGGTGCCACAACCGAAACACCCTTGCTGGTCAACTCCCGTATTCCGGCGCGGTATTCGCGCCGCTGCCAGACTGGGGCCATGCCTCGATCAGCTTCTCTTCGCGTGATGGCGGCGCTGGTGCTCGGCGCGCTCGCCCTGGTGGCCGGCTGCGGCGGTGGCGGCGACGGCGGCTCGGCCAAGGGCCGGCGGCCGGAGGGCGCGCGGGTGACGATCCGCGTGCCCGCCGACGCCCCGACCATCTCGGCGGCGGTGTCCCTGGCCCGGCCCGGTGACCTGGTGCTGGTCGCACCCGGCGTGTACCACGAGTCGGTGCGGATCAGGACGCCGCGCATCACCCTGCGCGGCGCCTCCCGCGACAAGGTCGTCATCGACGGGCGGCTGCGCCAGCCGAACGGTGTCGTCGTCGCGGCGCCCGGCGTGGCCGTCGAGAACCTGACCGTGCGGAACAACACGCAGAACGGTGTGCTGGTGACCGGCTCCGCGGCGGCGGTCGCCGGACTGCCGGGCCGCAGCGGCGGCTACGACACCGGGGACGAGCCCGTCACCTTCCTGAAGTCCTTCCTGGTCTCGTACGTGACCGCGACCCGCAACGGGCTGTACGGCATCTACGCGTTCTCCGCCCAGAACGGCGTCATCGAGCACTCCTACACCTCGGGCGGCGCCGACTCGGGAATCTACGTCGGACAGTGCAAGCCGTGCCGCGTCGTGGTGCGCGACAACATCGCCGAGCTCAACGCGGTCGGGTACGAGGGCACCAACGCCGGCGGCGACCTGTACGTCGTCGGCAACCGCCTGGTCGGCAACCGCGTCGGTCTCACCACCGACTCCGACCACCAGGAGAAGCTGCTCCCGCAGCGCGGCGCCGTCGTCGCCGGCAACCTGATCGCGGACAACCAGCAGGCGCGGACCCCCGAACAGGCCGACGGCGGCTGGGGGATCGGCATCGGTGTCGACGGCGGCGGCGACAACCGGTTCCTCCGCAACCGGATCACCGGCAACACCAACGCCGGGCTGGTGATCACCGCGACCGCCGACGTGCCGCCCGACGGCAACCGGGTCACGGACAACATCTTCGCCGCCAACGGCGTCGACGTCGGCTGGACGTTCCCCACCGCGACCCACGGCAAGGGCAACTGCCTGCACGGCAACACGCTGCGGACGACCGTGCCCGCACGGCTCGCGGTGGCGGCGTCCTGTCCGCTCGCACCCGACACGCCCACGCCGTCCGGCACTTGGCGGTCCCCGGCGGCCCCCGGAGGCATCCCGTTCACCGAGGTGGCCGCGCCCGGTCCGCAGCCGCAGTTCCCGCATGCCACCACCACCGGCGCCACCGAGGTGCCGGCCGTTCCCGCGCTCCCGGACGTCACCCGCGTCCCGCTGCCGCCACCGTCCCTGCTCGCCGGTGCGGCACGGGTGCACACCTCCTGAGCCGGGGGCCGGCGATCGGGACGACCGCGGGAGCGGGTGACTACTTCGCCGCTGAAATGCCGGGCGCGGGCCGGACGGGTACGTATGTCCGGGTGTCGAAATCGATGACGACCGGCCGCGACTCGGAGGCAACGCCTACCCGCACCCGGTACATCGTCCCGTCGGCGCCGATCCAATAGCGCACGCTGTCCCCGGCGCCGGAATCGAGAGCGGTCGAATTCCCGCCTCTGGAATGCGTGTTCGGGCCGGTCATGATCTCCACCGAATGACCGCGCACCGTGTCCCGGCCGACCATCGCCGCGCCGTTCTGCGGCAGCAGCTCCGCGTTGTCCGGCCGGTCGCTGCCCAGTCCCAGTGCGATGGCGAGTGAACTGTCCAGCGTGCTGCCGGACTTCAGGAGGGGGCGGCGGTACCAGCCGGACGCGGGAGGCACGGGTGGCGCCGAGTCCGGGACACCGGTCATGGGGTGGACGAGCACGCTGTCGGCCGTCCACTGGAGCAGCCCGTCGCTGGACGTGTCCCGCCCGGTGCCGCGCACCACCGCGTACCCGATCCCCGCGCGGTAGTCGACGGACCCGGTGACGACCAGCCCGCCGGCGGTGCCCGGCACGGTGATCGTCATCGCGCGTCCGCCCGTCTGGTAGTTGAGGAAGCGGGTGATCGCCAGCCGGTTCGCCTCGTCCGGCGTCAGCGGTCGCCGGCCGGCCGGATCACCGCCGCCGAGGAGAACGAACGCCGCAGCCGCCGCGGCGACCGCGAGGGCGACCCCGCCCGCGATCCACGGTAATCGCGACCATCGGCGGCGCCCGCCCGCCGCCCCCCGCCGGAGACCTCGCTCGCTTCCCCCGGTCCGCACGCGCCTCTTGGTCCACACGCGGCGCGACGCTAACAGTTTTTGCCGACGCGTCTCCAATTTCCCCGTTCCCATCGTATGACGGACCGTCAACTTGTACCCTCCAGGCGGGGGTTGCCGTCATTTCGCCGAGTCGGGCGACGACGCAGACAACGCAAAGGAATGCGATGCCATTACGTAGGCTGCTGCGGGTGGGGCTGTCCGGTCTGTTATTGATGGGCGGCGCCACCGGTACGATCGCGACGAGCGCCGGGCAGGCCGGCGCCGCCACCACCGACGGCACACTGACCGTCGAGACACTGCGGGACTTCTTCGGCACCGGCGTCATCAACACGACCATGGACGTGCCGCAGCGCGGCATGAAGGTCGAGGTCACCGACCGCGCCGGACATCACGTCAGCGGCGTCACCGACGCCACCGGAAAAGTCGTCGTCCAGCCGTCGGCCGAACT
The DNA here is from genome assembly GCF_055605065.1 of Streptomyces sp. NPDC037203. NCBI lineage: Bacteria > Bacillati > Actinomycetota > Actinomycetes > Kitasatosporales > Streptomycetaceae > Streptomyces > Streptomyces sp. NPDC037203. The sequence continues at coordinate 182,724 of NZ_JBVJUC010000007.1, read as the reverse complement.
GTCCGGCGGCCGCTACCGCGTCGACGTCAGCGTTCCGGCGCCCTACAGCCGCTACCTCCGGGCCGCACCGGCCTCGACGGCGGCGAACCACTTCGACAGCTTCACCTCCTTCGTGGACGTCTCGGACGGCAAGGACGCCTCGGTGATCACCGGCGTCTGGGACGCGGCCGACTACGCCCTGCCGGACTCCCGGTACTTCGTGCCGATCCAGAACGGCGGCAGCGGGACGGATACCCGCTCCCTGGTGGCCTTCGGCACGAGCGCCCGCGGCAACTGCCCCGACAAGGCGGCGTGTCCGACGGTACTCGACACCCAGGACCAAGTGGGCACCACCTTCGGGCTCGCCTACGACAAGGACCGACAGCGCCTCTTCCAGGCCGAGTTCGCCCGCCGCTACACCAAGTACGGCCCCGACGGCGGCGACGCGATCTACACCGTGCCGGCCGCCGGCGGGGGCGCCCCGAAGCTGTTCGCGAAGGTGCCGGGTGCCTCGGTCACCCCGCATGACACCGCGCGCCTGATCAAGGACGCGGGCTTCACCGACGTGCCGGGCAAGGAAAGCATCGGCGGGCTGGCCCTGTCCGAGGACGGCTCGACGCTGTACGCGGTGAACCTGCGTACGCGGGCACTGGTGAGCTTCGACGCGACCGGGACACGGGCCTCCGCGCCCGAGGCGACCGTGCCGATCCCCGATCCGGGCTGCGCGGCCTCCGGCGACTGGCGGCCCTTCGGCCTGACCACCCACGACAACACGCTGTACGTCGGCGGTGTGTGCGACGCGGAGAGCACCCAGAAGCGCGACGACCTGAAGGCCGTCGTCTACGCCTACGACGGCAAGCGGTTCACCCCGGTGCTGACCCACACGCTGACCGACCAGCGCGGCGACGTGCTCAGCAGCGACGCGGCCTTCCCGCAGTCGCACTTCTGGAACCCGTGGAACGGCAGCCTGAAGGACTGGGACAGCTTCAAGCTGAACGGCACGATGATCGATCCGCAGCCGGAACTCGCCAGCATGGCCTTCGCCCGCGACGGCTCGATGATCCTCGGCTTCCGCGACCGGTTCATGGACATCGTCAGCTGGGGCGGCCTCGACCCGAGGCCGTCGAACGACGACCCCGAGAACGGCATGTCCGGCGGCGACATCAACATGGCCTGTGCCAAGCCAGCCGGCGGGTACGACTGGGAAGGCACCGGCGCCTGCCCCAACCACGCGGCTCCCGCGGTGGACGGCGCCGAGGCACCGGGCGTCACCGAGTACTTTCCGGGCGACTTCTTCCCGAACGGCGGCTCCGCGACTCAGCCCGGACCGCACCAGGAGTCCTCGCTGGGCTCGGTCGCCTACATCCCGCAGCAGCAGTGGGTCGTCAGCACGCAGATGGACCCGACCGGCAATGTCATCACGGACGGCACCGGCTACTACGACATCACCACCGGCGCCGGCCCCGGCAACGACCCGGCCGCCAACGCCTACCAGTTCATCGGCCCGAACCAGAACGGTTTCGGCAAGGCCGGCGGCCTCGGCGACATCGCGTACGCCGCTGCGAACGCGCCGATCCAGATCGGCAACGTGGTGTGGTACGACGGCGACCACAACGGCATCCAGGACGCCGGGCAGGTACTGCTGCCGGGCGCGACGATCGACCTGCTGGACGCCCACGGCAAGCAGGTCGCCAGCACCAAGACGGATGCCGACGGCGAGTACTACTTCGGCGGGGTCGGCGCCGACTACCAGCTGACGCCCGGCGCGAAGTACACCGTACGGTTCGACGTGTGCACCGCGGACACCAGCGAGGTGCCCGGCCGGCCCGCCGCCACCGCACTGCGGTTCACCCTCCCGCGGGCCGGTGCCGACCGGGCCCACGACTCCAACGTGACCCCGCCGACCACCGGTCGGTTGTGCAGCGGACAGGCACCGGTCACGGCACCCGCGAAGCCGGGCGGGGTCGACCACACCATCGACGCCGGCGTGTACATCCCCAAGGCCAAGCCGCCGGCCCCCAGCCCGTCGCCCTCGGCGTCCGCCCCCTCGCCTTCGGCGCCGCCGACCACCGGGGCGTCCCCGGCCCCCGCACCGGGCGGCACGGGCCAGGGCGGCGGCGGTCCCCTCGCCAGCACCGGCCTGGCCGGCATGGGGAGGACCCTCTCGCTGGTCGCTCTGCTGCTCTGCGCGGGCGCGGGATGCGTCTACGCGGGCCGCAAGTGGCGCACCAGGCACCACCGCTGACGATCCACCCCTACGGAAGACGGGCCGGTGCGGAATGCACCGGCCCGTCACCGTCGGCGCCGTGCGGAACCAAGGCGGTTCTGCGGGGCGCTGCCGTTCACACGGCCCCGCCCCGTACGGCGGTACGGTCGTCGCGCTAACCGGCCGCCATGCCGATGACGACGAGCAGCACCATGCCGAGCACCGCCAGCAGCGGGACCAGGCCCACGATGCCCTGCGGCCGCTTGAACACCGGCTTGCCGGGGTTCAGCGGAGGCCGGTGCCCGGCCACGACCGGCTCGGGTATCCGGCGGATCGTGGACAGGGCACCGAGATTGATCAGCAGCATGATGGGCGTGATGACCAGGGACATCGGCCCCCACCACCCCTGCACCAGGGTGTTGGCCTGCATCTCCCGGAAGGTGGCCAGCGCGCAGGGACGGCACATCGTCCCCCTGCGGCGCAGGGAACGCATGATCACGATCATGCCCTGATGCCCCCGCACCGTGACCTGCGCCGCGGGCCCCGTCCCGCACAGCTGGCATGCCTGCATCGCCCCACCGACCGGCAACCCCCCGCCGTACGGCTGCGCCTGCGCCTGCTGATACGGACCGGGAACGGGCGCGGGCGCCTGCTGATACGGCCCCGGAACGGACGCGTACGGCACCGCTCCGGGCTGCGCATAGGACCCCGACGCGGGCGCGTACGGCCCCGGCGCCTGGGCGTACGGCCCCGGCGCCTGCGGCTGCTGGTACGGACCGGGAGGCTGCGGATACGACCCCTGCGTCAGCCGGGGATCGGGATACGACGGTGGCGTGCTCAACTGCGGCCTTTCGAATGGGCATGACATCTCTGAGGGAACGGCACCGCAGCCTACCCACCTCCGACAACGGCCTCCCTTCCGATGCCCCCTGAAGACGGGTGCGGTAGGCGCGTTCGGGGAGGTGAGGATGGTCACCGTGCGCGGCGCTCCCTCGGGGGGTTGCCCGTGCGGCCTGCTCGGATGAATCGCCGGTGGCCGGTTCTGCCGGATCGGAGCCGGTGTCGTAACTCCCCTTGGAGCAGCCCGAATGGATCCCGTCCACAAGCTTCAACGCGCCCTGCTGATCCTGGTCATCGCGGGGCTGGTCACCTACATCGCCTTTCTCGACCCGCCGCTCGGGGTCGCCCTGCTCGTGGGTGCCGGCGTCGCGGTCTTCGTACTCCAGGTGCTGGGGTGAGCGCCGGTCCCCGAACTCGTGCGCCGAAAATGCACCGTACGGACTCCGTCCCACGGCATGGACGAATGAGCGGCTAACTGCCGCAATCAAGTGTCGAGTTGGCTGACCGACGGGAAGGACTGGTCCCTATGCGCAATGCCCCCGACGTTCGAGGGCCGACGGAGCCGAACGACCCCCCGAGTACCCCGCCGGACCCCGCTCCCGGCGCCCGACCCGCCCCGGAGCCCAAGCCCCGCCGACGGCTCACGGCGGAACAGATCGAGGAGCTGCGGCGCTTGAAGCCGTTCCTCGAAGGCATGGTGCGCCAGGCGCGCATGCAGTACCTGCTGGAGGACCTGGTGCAGAGCTGCGTGCTCCAACTGGTCCGCGCATGGTCGAGGCCGGACTTCGTGCTCGACCGGCGGGACGGCGGACGGGCCTTCGCGCGCAAGGTGATGCGCGATGTCATCGCCGACGCGGCGCGCGGCAGGGACCGTGATCTCTCGTCCCCGGTGCACGAGTTCCCCGAGCTGCCGGTCGAGGCGGACGAGGGCGACCACGCACGGGAGGTCCGCCTCAAGGCCATCGACCGTTTCCTCGCCGAGAAGTTGACGGACCGGCTGTACCCGGTCGGCAGGCTCGCGATCATCGAGGGCCTCAGCCAGGCGGAGATCGCGCGTTGCCTCAAGATCGACCGGCATACGGTGGGCCGCCGGTTCAAGGACGTGTGCAAGGCCCTGGAGCCCTACAAGGAAACGATCTACGACGAGGTACTGGGCGACGTGACGAGCTAGTGCCGCTACTCGGACTCACGGGAGGGGGCTCCATGTCGTCTCCCGTGAGCCCAGGTTGGGTCCTAGCGACCCGGAAGACGAACAAGGCCCACACGCGCACTTCGGGAGGGAATACGCGGGATGTACCAGACATTCGAACTGCTCCGCCAGGCGGCGGCGGCATGCCGGGCACCAACTCGGCAGCCCCCACAGGAGATCGATCCGGTGAGCTGGGAGGCGCTGCTGGATCGCGTCGAGGACCAGCTGGAGGAGGACGACCGAGACGGTGAAGGCGCCTCGGCCGACTCGCTCACGCTTCATATCTGCTGAGTTTCAAGTCTGCTGATAGGTAGTCAGCGAGCCAGTGGTCGTGGCGAGGGAACACGCGGGGGATTCGAGGGCAGATCCGCACGGGGGTCGGACCCGGCCTCGGACGAGTAGTGCCGCGACGGCTGGACACCAGGCCCGGCGCGCCACCTCCTCGGGAGAGAGGAGGCGGCACGCCGGGCAAGCGTCTATCCTGCCGGGGTGATCAAGCCGATCAAGCTCGTCATATTCGACTGCGATGGGGTGCTGGTCGACAGCGAGCGCATCGCCGTCCGCCTCCAGGTCGCCCTCGGCGCGGAACTGGGCTGGCCGTTGAGCGAGGATGAGGTGGTCGGCCGGTTCATCGGCCGCTCGCACGCCGCGATCCGCGAGCAGGTCGCCGACCGGCTGGGTCCCGAGACCGCCGCGGTCTGGGCACGGCGGTTCGAGGAACTGCACCGCGAGGCCGTCGACGCCGAACTCGCGCCCGTGGCAGGGCTGGTGGAGGCCCTCGACGCGCTCACGCTGCCGACCTGCGTGGCCTCCAGCGGGTCGCACGACAAGATGCGGCACACCTTGGGCCGTACCGGACTGTACGACCGTTTCGCGGGCCGCATCTACAGTGCCGCCGAGGTCGCCCGCGGCAAGCCCGCGCCGGACCTGTTCCTCCACGCCGCCCGCAGCATGGGCGTCGAACCCGCGGCCTGTGCCGTGGTCGAGGACAGCGCGCCCGGTGTGCGGGCGGCGCGCGCCGCGGGGATGCGTGCGTTCGGGTACGCCGGGGGACTGACGCCCGCCGAGCGTCTCGAGGGGCCCGGCACCGTCGTCTTCCACGACATGCGCAAGCTGCCCGCCCTCATCGCCGAACTGTAAGGCTCCGCAGGGCTGTTCACGGGCCGCCGGGGAAGCGGCCCCACAGCAGGAGGAGCCGGGTGGCCGCGTCGCTCTCGATCGCGGCGAGGCCCTCGGGGCTGCCAGGCGGACGCCGGCGGTCTCGGTGTCGCGGTCAGCGCGATGTGGTTCGTGCCGGGAGTGCGCAGAGGGGCGTCGAGCCGTTCGTCCGGGGCGAGGTCCACGGCGGCGCGGCCACGAGCCGGCAGAGGGCGGCCGACGCAGAGCGCGCTGTGCTCCGTCATCCAGGGCCCGTCCGAGAGATCCCGCGCGGCGGCCGTGGCGATGTCCGCCGGATGCGCGCGGTGGCGCAGGAAGGCGGACTAGAGGTCGGCGTCGGACAGGCGGCGGTGGGGAGCCCGCGGTCGAAGGCACGGGTCCGCACCGGCGCGCCCGCGAGGAACGCCTCCAGGACGCGGGCCGGTTCCCCGGCGTTCCCCGTCGGGTGGATCAGCACGTCCCGCACCGTCCACGCCGCGCGCCAGGTGCCGTCGCCCGGCCGCCGTGTCCGCACGGCCCGGACGAAGGAGGCGAGTTCCGGCAGGTTCTCGGCGACCTCGTTGGGTCATGCGGCCATGCGTATCCGGGGCGGGGGCTGGTCGGACCGGTCGGCGGGATTCAGCCGGTGCCCGTGTCGGCGACCAGGTCCGTGAGCCGGTGCAGCAGCGTGACCAGGAGGGCGCGCTCGGCCGGGGTGAACGCTTCGTAGGCGCGCGCCTGGCGCTCGCGCAGGTGGCTCCGGAGTCCGGCGAGCCGCTCGGCGCCGTCGTCGGTGAGGCTGACCAGGACGCGCCGTTCGTCCTCGGGGGAGCGGCGCCGTACGACGATGCCCTTCCCCTCCAGTTGCTGGAGCATCCGGGTCGCGGTCGGGACGCTGACGCCCGCGCTGCTCGCCAGCCGGCCCACCGGCAGGTCCTTCTCCGCGGCCAGGGGTTCGAGGAGGGCGACCTGGGGGAGGGAGAGGCCGCCGTAGTGCTCGGCGCCGGTCGAACGCGCCCGGCGCATCGCGAAGAAGAGGGCATCGGCCGCCTGGGAGATCTCCTCCGCCCCTATGTCACCGCGCGCCGCCGGCTGGACGTGATCCGCCGCGATCCGCTGGGTGTCCGTGGCCGGCCGGGGGGCCTCGGGGGCCTGCCGTGGGCTTTCCGCCGCCGACGGGGAGCCTTCCGCACTCGACCGGGCACTGTCGGGCGTCGCCCGGTCGGCGGCGCGAAGGCTGTTGCGTCTGTCACTCATGGGTGCTACTTTAGCAAAGCAATCGTTAGCACCCTAAATGTTAGGAGGGTAGGAGAGGATGGCTGCTTCTCGACGCATCGATGTCCATCAGCACCTGATCCCCGGCGCCTATCGGGAGGTGATGGAGCGGCATGGCGCCACGGCCGCCGGCTGGCCCACGCCCGCGTGGGACGCGGACAGCGCGATCGCGATGATGGACCGCCGCTCGATCGCCACCGGCGTGCTCTCCGTCAGCTCACCGGGCACGCATTTCGGCGACGACGCGGAGGCCCGCGCGCTGGCCCGGAGGGTCAACGAATACGCGGCGGAGCTGGTCAAGGACCACCCCGACCGCTTCGGGCTGTTCGCGAGCCTCCCCCTCCCGGACGTGGACGGCGCGCTCGCCGAGGCGGCCTACGCGCTGGACGAACTGCACGCCGACGGCGTGGTGCTCATGTCCAACGTCCACGGCCGCTATCTCGGCGACAAGGAGTTCGCCCCCCTCTGGGCCGAGCTGGACGCTCGCGGTGCCGTGGTGTTCATCCACCCCACCGGCTCCCCGCTGCCCATGCTCGACGGTCTGCCCGGTCCCGTCGTCGACTTCCCCTTCGACACCACCCGCACCGCACTGCACATGACGCTCAACGGCGTGATGAGCCGGCACACCCGGATGAAGGTGATCCTTTCCCACGCGGGCGGCTTCCTGCCCTACGCGGCCTGGCGGTTCACCATCGGCGCCCAGTTCCACCCCGGTACCACCCCCGAGGGCATCCTGACCGACCTGCGGCGCTTCTACTTCGACACCGCGCTGTCCGCCAGCCCCTCCGCCCTGCCCTCCCTGCTCGCCTTCGCCGCTCCCGGCCATGTCCTCTACGGCAGCGACTGGCCCTTCGCGGCGGAGGAGTACGGCACCCTCTTCGACTCGATGCTCGACGGCTACGACGGTTACGAGCCGGGACAGCTCGACGCGATCAACCGGGGCAACGCAGAGGTCCTCTTCCCGAGACTCGCCTCGGCCTGACCGCTTGCCCGGCGGAGAGGGTGCGGCGGTGCTACGGCCGCTGCCGCGCTCCTCGTCTCAGCTCGGGCCGGCGGGTCTGCGCGGGGGCGGGGCAGGCCGGTGGGGCGATCGGTAGTGCCGGCGTTCCGCGCCGGAGCCGGAGCCGGAGCCGGAGCCTGAGCCGGAGTCGGGGGCGAGGCCGGGGGCGGGGCTCGCGCCTGCGGTGGGCGGCATCGGTTGCGTGCCGGTGTGGGAGAGCCTGGTCACCAGATCGGCGAGGTGGCCGCAGGCCCGCGCGATCTCCTTCTGCGACCTGTCCCGCTCGGTGACGGCCGCCGCCACGAGCAGGCCGGTCAGGGCGGAGGAAGCGTTGTAGGCCTGGAGGGTGACCATGTCGCCGAGCATGCCGTGCTCGGCGAACGGGCCCGAGCCGTGGGTCGCGGCGATGATCGCGAAGGTCGACACGGCGAGGGCGACGGGTGCGGCCCCGGCCAGCCGGAAGCGGAAGGCGGCCCAGATCAGCAGCGGGAAGCCGAGGAAGAGGAGGGGGGTTCTGCCGGTGTCGACGACCCCGACGCAGGCGGTGGCCGCGAGGAGCAGCAGCACCTCCGCCCAGCGGGAGGGCACCACCGGCCTGGGCGGCCACGCCCGGCGCAGCACCAGCAGCACCGGTGTCACCACCAGCACGCCCATCGCGTCGCCGGTCCACCAGACCCACCAGGTGGGCCAGAACCGGTCGGGGCCCAGGGCGCCGGTGAGGACCAGCGTCCCGCTGCCGGCCGTCGCGCTGACCAGCATCCCGGCGAAGGCGCCGAGGAAGATCAGCGCGAGCGCGTCGTGCAGCCGGTCCAGTCCGGGGCGGAACCCCGCACGTTTCAGGAGGGCGTACGAACACAGCGGCGCGAGGGTGTTGCCCACGACGATCAGGAACAGGCCGGCGTACGACGGCCCGAGCGCGAGGTTGGCCAGCAGCGCGCCGAGCGCGATGCCGGGCCAGGTCCGCGGACCGCGCAGCAGCAGGCTCGCCACGGCGATACCGGTCGGCGGCCAGAAGGGGGTGACCTGGCCGCGCACCAGTTGCTGGAGCAGCCCCAGTTCGGCGGAGCCGTAGTACAGGGCCGCGAGGGCGCAGATCTCCAGGACGGCGACACCGCCGCGCCGGAGTTCTGCCCGCCGCGCGACCGTCATGGCGCGACCTCCGCATCGACACCACCCCGGTCACCATCATCCGCCGGATCCCGGCGATCCTCCATGGCAGCGGCCGACCGGGGCCGGTGGGGGAGAGCGGGCGGGCGTCGCCCGGTCAGGCCGGCGGGGTGCGCAGGGCCAGGACGGCCATGTCGTCGTGACCGTCGCTGGGGTGGTGGTCGGCGAGGGCGTGGACGAAGTCGTCCAGGGGGAGGGAGGCGTACTCGTCGGCGAGTCCGGTCAGTTCGGCCAGGCTCTGGTCGATCGGGCGGTCGGGGTGCTCGACCAGCCCGTCGGTGAAGAAGACCACCGTGGCGCCCGGCGGCACGGAACAGGAGTGGTCGGGGCGCGGTACCGCGGGATCGACGCCGAGCGGCAGGCCGGGCTCGGCGTCCAGGTACTCCGCCGGGCGGCCCGGCGCGACCACCAGGTGCGGGACGTGTCCGGCGGAGCTCCAGGACAGCCGCCAGCCCGCCTCGTCCGGTTCGATACGGGCCAGTGTGGTGGTGGTGATGGGGTTCTCGGCGAGGGCCTGAAGGGTGTGATCCAGCTGGGACAGGATGGCGCCGGGCGGGCTGCTCCGGTCGAACAGCAGGGCGCGCAGCATATTGCGGATGGAGGCCATCGCGGCCGCGGCCGGCAGATCGTGGCCGACCACGTCGCCGATGACGACCGCCACCACATTGCCGGGGAGCGGGATGGCGTCGTACCAGTCACCGCCGAGCTGGCTGGGCTCGGCGGCCGGCCGGTAGACCGCGGCGGCGGTGAAGGGGTGCAGATCGGGCAGGGCGGGCAGGAGCAGGCGCTGGAACTGCTCGGCGCCCTCGCGGACCCGTTCGAACAGGCGGACGTTCTCGATGGCGATGCCGGCGGCGCCGGCCAGGGCGATGACCACGCTCTCGTCGTCGGCGTCGAAGGGCTGCCCGTCCCGGCGTTCGGAGAGGTACAGGTCGCCGTAGATCTCGCCGCGGACGCTGATGGCGACGCCGAGCAGGGTGCTCATGGAGGGATGGTTGCGCGGGAAGCCCACGGAGGACGGATGGGCCGCGATGTCCTCGACCCGCAGCGGCTCCGGGTGCTGGATCAGCTCGCCGAGGACACCCCGGCCGTGGGGGAAGTCGGTGCCCGCGAGGGCGGCCCGCTCCTCCTCGGTGAGGCCGGCGGTGATGAACTGCTCCAGCTCGTCGCCGGAGGGTGCGAGTACGCCGAGGGCCCCGTAGTGGGCGCCCACCAGGTCCATGGCGGTGGTCACGATGCGGTACAGGACCGAGGGCAGCTCGTTCTCGCGGGTGATGGCGACCACCGCGTCGAGCAGACCCTGGAGCCGGTCCATGGCGTCCAGCAGGCTCCGCATCTGCTCGTCCATGCGGCCCAGCTCGGACCGTAGGCGGACATGGAGGTCGGAGTCGTCCGGCTGCCGCGGTGGCGCCCCGTCCTCCGCCCCGGCCATCAGGGACTCCCCTCGGCCGGTCGTCCGGTATCGGAGCGGTACATTGCGCCCTCCTGGAGTGACCCTGAGTGCTCAGAGGCCGGGACATGGAGCGGCGGAACTGGCCTTTCGGTCATCTCTTAAAAAATAGGGCAGTATGCGCCGTCCCGCCGCCCGCCCGCCCACCGCCGCGACACGGGGACGGGCCGTGAGCGGTGCGTCCCAGGCCGCCACACCCCGGCGCCGCCTCACCCCGGCGCCCCGGACACCCGACCACGGACGGACCAGGTGCAGGCGGCAGGGGCAACCCCTCGCGCGGCCAGACCAGTTGGGGCAGCAGCCGGACGCGAACGCGGGGGCCGCACCGAACGGGTCGAGGTGACCCGGCCGGCGACCGTCGACCGAACACCACGGCGCCCCTTCCGCCCCGGCGCACCGCCGGCCGGGCGCATCCTGATCACCGGCGGTAGCTGGACAGAGCGATCCCCGCCGCAGGGGCCGCCCGGCCGGTCCCTGCGGCGGCTGACCTGGGAACCTCCGCACCGACCGGCCGCCCGAGCATGAGCCGCCGGCGTGCCCTCCGGTACGTCGCGCAGGGTTCCGGATGGCGGCGTCCCCCCGGCGCACGGGTCGACCTGTCTCGACCCCGGCCCCGCTGCCACCGCCTCCACCTGCGCTCCCGCGATCCGCGCACGCCCCCGGATCCCGCGCCCCCGCGCACCCAGGCCGCCCGCCGAAGCCGCACGCGCCGCCCCTCGGCTGCACACCCCCGGCCCCCCACGGCGCCCCTCAGGCCCGCCCCCCACCTCTCCCACGCCCGCTCCCACCCACCAGCCCGCCCCCTCACCGCATCGCCCTACCCAGACCGCCCCCCACCAAGGCAAGCCCGCCAAGGCATCCCCCCGCTCCACCGCGGACGTGTTCCCCTTCGCACTCGTGTCCCACTCAGCCGCGCCCCCGGAGGGATGCGATGGTGGAAAGAGGGCAGGTTGTCGGTCTGGGGAGGCGGGCGGAGAGGAGCAGGATGGACTGGCGCATATTCGCCGAGCGGATGGCAGGAATGGCCAGAGAACTGCTGGCACAGGACACGGTGACCGACACTCTGGAGCGGATCACCCGTTCCGCCACCGAGCACGTCCCCGACTGCGACGCGGCCGGCATTCTCATCCTGCACGCCAAGGGCGTGCGCACCCTCGCGCCGACCGACCGGCTGGTGATCGACAGCGACGAGTTGCAGGAGCGCCTCCAGGAAGGCCCCTGCTACGACGTCGCCCGCCCCGAGAGCGACGAGCGGGTGTTCCGGATCGCCGACTTCCGCGAGCCCCATCCCAGCTGGCCCAGATACGTGTCCGAGGCCCGCAAGCTCGGCCTCGGCAGCATGATGGGCTTCCTGCTCTACACCGAGGAAGAGGAACTCGGCGCGCTGAACATCTACTCCCGCGAGCCGGGCGCCTTCGGTGAGGCCGGCGAGACGGCCGGCTGGCTGCTCGCCTCGCACGCCGCCGTCGCCTTCTCCAGTGCCCGCACCCACGCCCAGCTGGAGCAGGCCGTCGCCACCCGGCATGTCATCGGCGAGGCCATGGGCATCCTCATGGGCAGCCACGACCTCACCGAGGAGCAGGCCTTCAAGGTGCTGCGCCGCTACTCCCAGCACAAGAACATCAAACTCCGGGAGGTGGCGCGGCAGGTCTGCGAACGGGGCGGACTCAACTGACCGCCCGCGGACCGCCCGCGCCGCCCTCGAACGCGCCCAGGATCCGCTCCGCCGCCAGCGTCGCCGTCAACGTCCCGTCCCTGACCTGCCGTTCGAGTTCCGGTGCCACCGCGCGGACCGCCGGGTGGGCGTGCAGCCGGCCGAGGAGTTCGTCGCGGACCATCGCCCAGGTCCAGCCGACCTGCTGGTCGCGCCGCTTGGCGGTGAGCCGGCCGGTCGAGTCGAGCAGCGTCCGGTGCTGCTCCAGCCGCTCCCACACGGTGCCGAGGCCCGTGGACTCGCGTGCGCTGCAATGCAGCACCGGCGGGGTCCAGAACGCGTCCTTGCCGTGCATCAGCCGCAGCGCGCCCGCCAACTCCCGTGCCGCCGCCCGCGCGTCGCGCTCGTGCGGGCCGTCCGCCTTGTTGACGGCGATCACGTCGGCCAGCTCCAGGACGCCCTTCTTGATGCCCTGCAACTGGTCGCCGGTGCGCGCCAGGGTGAGCAGCAGGAAGGAGTCGGCCATGTCGGCGACCGCCGTCTCCGACTGCCCGACACCGACGGTCTCCACGAGGATCACGTCGTAGCCCGCCGCCTCCATCACCACCATCGACTCGCGGGTGGCCTTCGCGACCCCGCCCAGCGTGCCCGCGCTGGGGGAGGGCCGCACGAAGGCCGCCGGGTCGACCGACAGCCGTTCCATCCGCGTCTTGTCGCCGAGGATGGAGCCGCCGGTGCGGGTCGAGGAGGGGTCGACGGCGAGGACGGCGACCCGGTGCCCCAGCGAGGTCAGCATGGTGCCGAACGCGTCGATGAACGTCGACTTGCCGACCCCCGGCACCCCGCTGATGCCGATCCGCCGGGCCCGGCCGCTGTGCGGCAGCAGCCGGGTCAGCAACTCCTGGGCCAGCGCCCGGTGCTGTGGCCGGGTGGACTCGACGAGCGTGATGGCGCGGGCCACCAGGGCCCGCTTCCCGTCGAGCACACCCTTCACATACGTGTCGAGATCGATCGGGGCCATCGCGGCCCTACAGCTCGTGGCCGAGGTCGGCCGCCAGGCGCCGGACCAGGTCGTAGGCCGCGTCCGGGATCACCGTGCCGGGCGGGAACACGGCGGTGGCGCCCATCTCCAGCAGCGTGGGCACGTCCTGCGGCGGGATCACCCCGCCGACCACGACCATGATGTCCGCACGGCCCTCCTCCGCCAGCTTCTCGCGCAGCGCCGGTACGAGGGTGAGGTGACCGGCGGCCAGCGAGGACACGCCGACCACGTGGACATCCGCCTCGACCGCCTGCCGGGCGACCTCGTCCGGCGTCTGGAACAGCGGGCCGACGTCCACGTCGAAACCGAGGTCGGCGAACGCGGTCGCGATCACCTTCTGGCCCCGGTCGTGGCCGTCCTGGCCCATCTTGGCGACCAGGATGCGCGGTCGGCGCCCCTCCGCCTCCTCGAACGCGTCCACCAGGGCACGGGTGCGGTCCACCGACGGGGACTCGCCTGCTTCGTTGCGGTACACGCCGGAGATCGTACGGATCTGGCTCGCGTGCCGCCCGTACACCTTCTCCAGGGCGTCGGAGATCTCGCCCACGGTCGCCTTGGCGCGGGCCGCGTGCACCGCCAGCTCCAGCAGGTTCCCGGTGCCCGCGGCGGCGCGGGTGAGCGCGTCCAGCGCGTCCCGGCACGCCTGCTCGTCGCGCTCCGCGCGCAGCCGGCGCAGCTTCTCGATCTGCTGCGCGCGCACCGAGGAGTTGTCGACCTTGAGCACGTCGATCTGCTCGTCGCTGTCCACCCGGTACTTGTTGACGCCGATCACCGGCTGCCGCCCGGAGTCGATGCGGGCCTGCACTCGGGCCGCCGCCTCCTCCACGCGCAGCTTGGGGATGCCGGCGTCGATGGCCTGCGCCATGCCGCCCGCCTGCTCCACCTCCTGGATGTGCGCCCAGGCCCGGCGGGCGAGGTCGTACGTCAGCCGCTCCACATACGCGCTGCCGCCCCACGGGTCGATGACGCGGGTGGTGCCCGACTCCTGCTGGATGAGCAGCTGGGTGTTGCGGGCGATGCGGGCGGAGAAGTCGGTGGGCAGCGCCAGCGCCTCGTCCAGGGCGTTGGTGTGCAGCGACTGGGTGTGGCCCTGGGTCGCGGCCATCGCCTCCACGCAGGTGCGCGTGACGTTGTTGAAGACGTCCTGCGCGGTCAGCGACCAGCCCGAGGTCTGCGAATGAGTGCGCAGCGAAAGGGACTTGGTGTTCTTCGGCTCGAACTGGGAGACCAGCTTGGCCCACAGCAGCCGGGCCGCCCGGAGCTTGGCGACCTCCATGAAGAAGTTCATGCCGATCGCCCAGAAGAACGACAGGCGCGGCGCGAACGCGTCCACGTCCAGGCCGGCTTCGCGCCCCGCGCGGATGTACTCCACCCCGTCCGCGAGGGTGTACGCCAGCTCCAGATCCGCCGTCGCGCCCGCCTCCTGGATGTGATACCCGGAGATCGAGATGGAGTTGTAGCGCGGCATCCGCTGCGAGGTGTACGCGAAGATGTCGGAGATGATCCGCATCGACGGCTTCGGCGGATAGATGTAGGTGTTGCGGACCATGAACTCCTTGAGGATGTCGTTCTGGATGGTCCCGGCCAGCTTCTCGGGCGGTACGCCCTGTTCCTCCGCCGCCACGATGTACAGCGCCAGCACCGGCAGCACGGCGCCGTTCATCGTCATCGACACCGTCATCTTGTCCAGCGGGATCCCGTCGAACAGCTGCCGCATGTCGTAGATCGAGTCGATCGCCACGCCCGCCATGCCGACGTCGCCGGTCACCCGCGGGTGGTCGCTGTCGTAACCGCGGTGCGTGGGCAGGTCGAAGGCGACCGACAGGCCCTTCTGGCCCGCCGCCAGGTTGCGCCGGTAGAAGGCGTTGGACTCCTCGGCGGTGGAGAAGCCCGCGTACTGGCGGATCGTCCAGGGCTGGTTGACGTACATCGTCGGGTACGGGCCGCGCAGGTACGGCGCGATACCCGGATAGGTGTCCAGGAAGTCCAGGCCCTCCAGGTCACGCCCGGTGTACAGCGGCTTGACCCCGATGCCCTCCGGGGTCTCCCACAGCGGCTCGGCGCCGCCGGTGGCCCGCTTGACGGCCGCCTGCCACTCCTCGGCGCTGCCGCCGGCCACCGGGGTCCCCAGCTCGATGCCGGAGAAGTCGGGGATTCCCATCAGGACACTCCCATGCGGTCGAGAGTCGCGGACAGCACATCGACGGCGTCGCAGCCCGCGAAGACGTACGAGTCGACACCGGCGTACTCGCCCCGGCCCGCCAGGAACAGGTGCCGGGCGCCCGCGGCGCGCAGCGACGCGGCGGTCTTCTCGGCCTGTTCGGCGTACCCGGCGTCGCTGGAGCACAGCACGGCCTCGGTGGCGCCGCTGTCCTCGAAGGTCCCCCCGGTGACCGGCTCGATGCCGCCGGCCTGGAAGAGGTTGGCGGCGAAGGAGGCCCGCGCGGTGTACTCGGAGGCCGAACCGAGCGTGGCGAGGTAGATCCGCGGGCGGGCGCCGGTCGCCGCGAGATGGGCGTCGGAACGCGCCCGCAGCTCCTCGAACGCCTCGTCCCGGCGCACCCGCGGCAGCCCGCCGGACGGCGGCTGCGGTGCGGGCTCGCGCTCCACCGGCTTCTCGGCCAGCAGCGGGAACTCGCTGACCCCGGTGATGGGTTCGCGCCGCCGGGCGAGCTTCTTGGAGCGCTCCGCCCAGGTCGTGGCGAGGTCGGTGCGCAGCCGCCCGGAGCGCAGCACGGCCGCCTGGCCGCCGTCGCGCTCGATGGTCCGGAAGAACTCCCAAGCGGCCTCGGCGAGTTCGTCGGTGAGCCGCTCCACGTACCAGGAGCCGCCCGCCGGGTCGATGACCCGCGCGAGGTACGACTCCTCGATCAGGATCGTGGAGGTGTTGCGGGCGATGCGCCGGGCGAACGCGTCCGGCAGGCCGAGCGCGTGGTCGAACGGCAGCACCGTCACGGAGTCGGCGCCGCCCACCCCGGCGGCGAGCGTCGCGACCGTGGTGCGCAGCATGTTCACCCACGGGTCGCGGCGGGTCATCATCACCGGCGACGTGACCGCGTGCTGCGTCTGGGCGCCGGGCGCGCCGCTGACCTCCGCGACCCGCGCCCACAGCCGGCGCGCCGCGCGCAGCTTGGCGATGGTCAGGAACTGGTCCGCGGTGGCCGCGTAGCGGAACTCAAGCTGATCGGCGGCCTGTTCGATGCTCAGCCCCGCCTCGGTCAGCGCCCGCAGATAGGCCACGCCGGTGGCGAGCGAGGCGCCGAGCTCCTGCGCGGCCGAGCCGCCGGCCTCGTGGTACGGCAGCGCGTCCACGGTCAGCGCGCGCAGTCCCGGATAGCCCTCGGCGCAGCGCGCGGCCAGTGCGGCGTACCGCGCGACGTCCTGCGCGGCGCCGGTGCGGGCCTCGTACCCGAGCGGGTCGCCGCCCAGATTGCCGCGTACCGCCTTCGGTTCGACGCCGTTGTCCGCGTACAGGGCGAGCAGCGCCTCGGCGGCCCGCTCGGTGTCCTTCCCGGCGTCCAGCACCACGGGCGCGAGGTCCAGATAGACGCCCTCCAGGGCCCGGCCCAGGTCGGCGAGGGGGATGCCGCCCTCGCCGAGCACCAGCCACAGCGAGGTGCCGCCGTTCTCCAGGTCGGCGAGGACCGCGCCGTCGGCGAGCGCCGTGTGCCGCTGGCGTACGTCCCAGCCGCCCGCGACCCGGCCCTCGGGGCGGCCGCCCCGCAGATACGGGGCGAAGCCCGGCAGACCGGGGTCGGGCGCGGTGTCGCGCGCCGTGTACAGGGGACGGGTGCGCAGCCCGTCCTCCAGGGTCGTGGACAGAGCGTCCTCAGCTGCCGTGCCCGAGACTTCCTTGCCCGACTTGCGCAGCACACCCTCGACCAGGCGTTGCCACTGCTCGTGTGTCGCGTCAGGGAACTCGGCGGCCAGGGGGAGCCCGTCGTCAGGCAGGACCGTCATGGCTCGGATGCTAGGCCAGGGGGCTCAAAAGAGTGCAGAGCATTCGCTTGTGAGTTTTCTCCCCTTGCGGCTGTGACCCGCGCCGCTCCGGTGGAGGGACGCCCTGGTACGACGGCGCGGCCCGGCCGGGACGACGGCCGGGCCGCGGGTGCCGCGGGAGGCGTTCAGCCCTTGACGCGCAGCTCGGAGGGGCGTAGGTCCTTGGTGGAGAGCGTCTGGGGGCCGCCGGTGAAGGCGCGCAGCCGCAGCCGCGCGCTCCGCTTCCTCGGAAGCGTGAAGCGGCCGGAGGGGGCGCGGAGTTCGACGCTCGCCGTGCCGTGCGCCGGGATGGTGGCCGGGCCGTGGGCGAGCGGCCAGTAGCGGCTCATGCCCTGGCCGGTGGTGAGCATGTAGTGCGGGGTGAGCGGGTCGTCGCCGGTGTTGGCGACGTTCAGGGTCACCGCGGAGATCGCGCCGGGCGCGAGGGGGCGGACCGCCGCGATGTCCATCCGCAGCGGCGGGCTCCCGGTGGCCGCGAGGACCGCGCTGACCAGCGCGGGTGCGAGCAGCACCGGGACGGCGGCGAGCCGGGCGGGTCTGCGCGCCGGGCCCGCCAGGAAGCGCGGCCGGGGTTGCCAGGCGTCCGCGAACTCCGGCAGGGGCGCGGTGACCGCCGCCGCCAGCCACAGCGGGGTCATCATCAGGTAGTAGCCGTCCTGCGAGCGCGTCGCCAGGAAGAACGCGCACCACGGCAGCACGGTCGCGGCCGGTCCGAGGCGCCGCACGAACAGCACGAACAGGGCCAGCAGGGCGGCGGCCAGCAGCATGCTCGCGTGCCCGTACCAGTCGAGGCGGTCGCTGCCGTGGGTGAAGTACAGGGAGATGCCGACGATGCCCTGCCCGTGCAGCACGGCGCCCTGGGTCAGCGGCAGCACGATGCCGCGCAGCCACGGTCCCGGCTCGGTGGCGATCAGATAGGCGTCGGCCAGCAGGAAGGCCAGGACGGCGATCCCGGTGATGCGCAGCACCACGCGCGCGGCCACCCGGCCGCCCAGCTCGCCGCGGCGCACCGCGTAGATCCCGGCGAGCAGGAACGGCGCGACGAACCAGGGGAGTTGCTGGGCCGCGCAGGCCGCGCCGAGGCAGCCTGCGCGGGCGATCCCCCAGGCGCCCAGCCGGCCGCGCGCGCCGAGCCGGGGCCAGCGGACCACCACCGGGATCAGCAGCGCGAGGGCGAGGATCGCCGGGTAGCCCTGGCGGCCGTAGCTGGTCAGCAGGCCGGAGCCGAGGCAGACCAGGGTGACCGCCGACCGCCACTGCGCCGGGACCATCCGCCACAGTGCGATCGTGCCCGCGATCAGGGCGAGGGTGGCCACCGCCGTCGCCGGGGCGCCGCCGTGGCCCAGCCACAGGAAGGGCACGGTGAGCAGCGGCGCGAGCGGGGGATAGCCGTACGTGTAGTCGTACCCGCCGGTCGTCGTCGCGGTCAGGGCGACGCCTTTGATGCGGAACAGCCAGGGCCAGGGGTGGTCGTACACCTGGTGCCCGTGGACGAGTTCCCTGGCGGCCTGCGTGGTCAGGAGCGCCTCGTCGCCGCCGCCGTGGTTCAGCGCCCAGCCGCACAGGGCGAGGGTGACGGCGGTCGCCAGCACCACCAGGTCCAGGCGGGCCAGTGAACGGGACCCGCGGACGGTGAGGGCGAGGACGCCGGTCACCAGGATCGCCGCGTAGCACAGGGAGATGACCCCGGCGAGGACGAGGCGGTGCGTGGCCGCCTGGGTCCACAGGGAGCGGGTGCCGATGAAGAGGCTCACGTCGGCCAGGAGCGTGAGGACGCGATGCCACTGCGCCGGGCCGCCGGGCGCCCCCGCGCGTGGTCCGGGTACGGCGGACACCGCCGACTGCGTCCGCCGGCCGGGCGTCACCTGCTGTGTTTCTGCCAAGTGCACGGGACCGGACGCTAGCGGCGGTGCGTGACCAGTGCGCGACCAGCGGTGAAGAGTCCGGTATGAGAGCGGTAAGAAGCGGGCATATTCGCACATCTGGCCAAAGATGGGACGGTGTTCGCGCCGGCGGACCGGCCGCTTCCGTGTCGCTGTGTGTCGCTGTTGGGCCGAACGGGTGACTTGGCGTAAGAATTGGCTGGTGCAGGCATGGAAAGCGAGTCAGGTCGGGGGGAGCCGGTGAGCCGTTACGACGTCACCGATGAACAGTGGGAAGGGCTCGCCCAGGTCGTGCCACTGAGGGGCCGCGACGCGTGGCCCTCCGCGGTCAACCACCGCTCCCTCCCGGACGACGAGACGGAGACCCGGCGCCGCTTCGTGGTCCTGCGGGTCAACGTCTTCGCCGACGCGCGCGAGGTCGCCGAGACGGTGATGGCGGGCGCGCCCGTCCTCCTCGACCTGTCCGGCGCGGAGGGCGATGTCGCCAAGCGCGTCCTCGACTTCAGCACCGGAGTCGTCTTCGGCCTGGGCAGCGGGATGCACCGGGTGGACCGCAACGTCTTCCTGCTGACGCCGCCGGGCACGGAGGTCAGCGGGCTGATGGAGGGGACGGCGTGAGCCGGGGGCCCTGCGTCGCCCCACCGGGTGAAGCCGGGTCCCCGTTGTTGCCGTGAACGCCCCCGAACGTGCGAACCTCCGCCGGGTAAACGGTTCGCCCTCTCGGCGGACCCCTACGGTCCGGGCATGGCCATGCCTTTCGCGTCCACCGAGCCGCCACTGGCCGAGGCGCTCGGCGGGACCGCCGCGCCGGAGCCCCCCGAGTCCCCCGACGTACGGCCCCGGATCACCGAGCTGCGGCTGTCGGCGTTCGCCGGACACCGCAGCGCGGGCTTCCCGCTGGGGGCGGTCACGGTGCTCGCCGGCCCCAGCGGATCGGGGAAGACGACCGCGCTGGCCGCGTACGAGGCACTGGCCCGGCTCGCCGGGGGCGCGCCGCTCGTGGAGGCGTTCCCCGATCCGGCCGCCTGCGTCCCCGAGCGGGCCCGGCCCGACGGCGAGGGGCGGCGGGGCTTCAGGATCGGCTGTACGGCCGACGGCCCCGAGGGTCCGGTCCGGCTCGACCTCGCCGTACAGGCCGAACCGCAGCCGCGGATCGTGGGCGAGCGGCTGTCCGCGGGCGGACTCGTCCTGCTCCAGACCGCGTTACGCGACCCCGAGCGCCGCGCCGTCCAAGCCGCCTGGCACACCGCGGGCACCGCACCGGTGACCCGCGCGCCGCTGCCGGACGACCTTCTCGGCACCGCCCTGCTCCCGCTGCGCGTGGCCGGCAAGACGGACGGACAGCGCAGGGTGCTGGCCGCCGCCGAGCAGATGGTCGTCGCCCTGCGCTCGGTCTTCGTCTGCGATCCGCGCCCCGACTGCATGCGCACCCCCGTGCCCACCGGCTCCGGCCGCCTGATGCCGGGCTGCGACAACCTCGCCGACGTGCTGTGGCGCACCCGCGCCGAGTGCGCCCGCCGGCACGGCCGGCTGGTCGAGGCGCTGCGCGCGGGCTGCGCGGGCCCGGTGGACGACCTGATCGCCGAACCGCTCGCCGGTGGCACGGTGCGCGCCCTGCTCGACCGCGGCGACGGCCACCGCACCGCACTGGCCCGCCTCGGCGAGGGCGAACTGCGCTTCCTCGCCCTCACGCTGGTGCTGCTGACCGGTCCCGGCGTACTGGCCATGGATCCGCCGGGCGAGGTCCCCGACGCCCTGCGCTGCCTCACCGTCCTCGCCGACGGCTTCGACCGCTCCCTCGACCCGGCCCAGCGCCGGTCCCTGCTGCGCCTCGCGGCCGCGATGGGCGAGCGCGGGCACGTCCGGCTGGTCGCGGCGGTGCAGGACGCCTCCTGGTGCGCGGGGGCCGAGGGCGTCACGGTGGTACACCTGAAGCGTGACGGAACACCCTGACCTTCCCCGGCTCCAGCGCAGGCTCGCGGCGTTCGCCGCCGCCCGGAACTGGGGGCAGTACCACACCCCCAAGAACCTCGCCTCCGCGCTGAGCGTGGAGAGCTCCGAACTGGTCGAGATCTTCCAGTGGTTGACCCCCGAGGAGTCGGCTCGGGTGATGTCCGACCCGGCCACCGCGCACCGCGTCCGCGACGAGGTCGCCGACGTCCTCGCCTATCTCCTCCAGTTCTGCGCGGTCCTGGACATCGACCCGCTGACCGCCCTGTCCGAGAAGATCGACCGCAACGAACACCGTTTTCCGGCGCCCGGAGACTGACAACAGGCGGACTCCCTGCTTCCGTTATTACTCTCCGGAATCAATTCACCTGCCGAATCCGAATTGTTGTCCCCAGATTTCGGGCTTCCTCTAGCTTTTCGCACCAACGGCCCTCACTCTGGGTAGTGGACAGGAGAGCCAGTGAACGTACGAGCGAGTGCGTGAAGGGACGGGGGCGACGGATGGACGCGGTACGACTCATCCTCACCGGCAGGCGAGCCCTGGCGAACGGCGCGGACACACGTGAGTTGATGGCGGAGGTGTGGCAGGCACAGGCCCTCGCCCAGGCGATCGGCAGCAGGCTCGCGGTCTCCGGGCCGCCGGAGCTGCGCGGCGAGGCGCTCGGGCTGACCGAGCTGGCGGGCCGGGGCTGCGGCGCCCTCGACCCGCCCGAACTGGACCCGGGCGATCTGCGCGCCGCCCAGCTCACCCGGCTGGAGGACGCCCGCGAGACCCTGCTCTGCCTCGGCGGACTGCTCGGCGAGGTCGGCATGGCCCTGGTCGGCATGGCCAGCGCCGCGGCGGACGAGACGACGTACTGGCAGTGCATGGAGGCGATCGACGCGGCCGACGAGTCCCGCGACCGCGTCCGCGAGATGCTGCGCAAGCTGGCCGCGCGCGAGGAGGTGACATCGGCGAACGACAACCAGCGCAGCCCCTTCGGGGGCGCACCCTGCGCGTAGCCGCCGCGCAGGGTTCCGTACGACGGTTCGCGCCACGATCCCGCATCGGGCGCGCGGCACCGCCCGCGGGGCGACGGTGCCGGCGCCGGTCGGACCTCAGCCGAGCTGCGGCATGACCTCGGAGGCGATCAGCTCCAGGTGGGCCAGGTCGTCCAGGTCGAGCATCTGGAGGTAGACCCGCTGCGAACCCACCGCCGCATAGCGGCCCAGCTTCTCCACGACCTCCGCCGGGGAGCCCGCGAGACCGTTGGCCTTCAGCTCGTCCACGTCGCGGCCGATGGCCTCCGCCCGCCGCTTGACCTCGGCGTCGTTCGTGCCGACACAGGCGACCAGCGCGTTGGAGTACACCAGGTCGTCACCCTTGCGCCCGCGCTCCTCGGCCGCCGCCCGCACCCGGCCGAACTGCCGCTCGCTGTCCTCCACGGAGGCGAAGGGGATGTTGAACTCGGTGGCGTACTTCGCCGCCAGCGCCGGAGTGCGCTTGGCGCCGTGACCGCCGATGAGCACCGGCATCCGGTGCTGCGCCGGCTTCGGCAGCGCGGGGGAGTCCTGCAACTGGTAGTACGAGCCGTCGTAGCTGAACCGCTCGCCGACCGGCGTCTCCCACAGCCCGGTGACGATCGCCAGCTGCTCCTCCAGCCGACCGAACTTCTCCTTCGGGAAGGGAATGCCGTACGCCTTGTGCTCCTCCTCGTACCACCCCGAGCCGAGGCCCAGCTCGACCCGGCCGCCGGACATCTGGTCGACCTGCGCCACCTGGATGGCCAGCACGCCGGGGAGGCGGAAGGTGCCGGCCGTCATCAGGGTGCCGAGCCGGATGCGGCTCGTCTCCCGCGCGATACCGGCGAGGGTGATCCAGGCGTCGGTGGGGCCGGGCAGCCCGTCCACGTTGCCCATGTGGAGATAGTGGTCGGAACGGAAAAATGCGTCGTAGCCGAGTTCCTCGGCGGTCTGGGCGACGCGCAGGAGCGTGTCGTAGGTCGCGCCCTGCTGGGGTTCGGTGAAGACTCGCAGATCCATACGTCCATCATGCCTGCCGTTGCGTACGCAACCACGCACAAGGCCGCCGAGCGGCGTGAAAACCGGTGGTCAGCGGGGTGCCCGGAGCGCCAGACTCGGACACGTGTTCCTGACGATCTCCCTCAGCGGCGACGCCGCCGGCCCCGCCACCGACCTCGGGTACCTGCTGCACAAGCACCCCGGCAAAGCGCAGCGCTTCTCCACGTCCTACGGCACCGCGCACGTCTTCTACCCCGAGGCGGAGGACACACGCTGCACGGCCGCCCTGCTGCTGGAGACCGATCCCGCGGCGCTGGTGCGGCGCGGCAAGGGCAAGGGCCGCGGCGGCGCCCCCGACGCGGCACTCGCGCAGTACGTCAACGACCGCCCCTACGCCGCCTCCTCGCTCCTCGCCGTCGCGCTGAGCGCCGTCTTCTCCAGCGCCATGCGCGGGGTGTGCGCCGCCCGCCCCGAGCGGGCCGCCGCCCCGCTGCCGCTGCGCATCGAGGTCCCCGCGCTGCCCGCCCGCGGCGGAGCGCCGCTCGTGCGCCGGCTGTTCGAGCCGCTGGGCTGGCGCGTGGACGCCCAACCGGTGCCGCTGGACAGCGAGTTCCCGCAGTGGGGCGACTCGCGGTACGTCCGGCTGGTGCTCGCCTCCAGGACGCTGACCCTCGCCGAGGCGCTGCGCCACCTGTACGTCCTGCTGCCGGTCCTCGACGACGCCAAGCACTACTGGGTCAGTGCCGACGAGGTCGACAAGCTGCTGCGGGCCGGCGAGGGCTGGCTGCCCGGCCACCCGGAGCAGCAGCTGATCACCAGCCGCTATCTCTCCCGCCGCTGGTCGCTGACCCGGCAGGCGCGCGAGGCGCTGGAGCTGGTGCGGCTCGCCGAGGCCGACGACAGCGAGGTCGAGGCGATCGACAACGCGGTCGGCGAGGAGACCGAGGCGGAGGAGCGGCCGACCCCGCTCGCGGTGCAGCGCCGGGACGCGATCATCTCCGCGCTGCGCGCCAGCGGCGCCGCACGCGTGCTCGACCTCGGCTGCGGACAGGGCCAGTTGGTGCAAGAGCTTCTCAAGGACGTCCGGTTCACCGAGATCGTCGGCGTCGACGTGTCGGTGCGGGCGCTCGCCATCGCCGCCCGGCGGCTCAAGCTCGACCGCATGGGCGAACGGCAGTCGGCGCGCGTCCGGTTGGTACAGGGCTCGCTCGCCTACACCGACAAGCGACTCAAGGGCTACGACGCCGCCGTGCTCAGCGAGGTCGTCGAACACCTCGACCTGCCCCGGCTGCCCGCCCTGGAGTACGCCGTGTTCGGACACGCCCGCCCCCGCAGGGTCGTCGTGACCACCCCGAACGTCGAGTACAACGTCCGCTGGGAAACCCTGCCCGCCGGACACGTCCGGCACGGCGACCACCGCTTCGAGTGGACCCGCGCCGAGTTCCGCGCCTGGGCCGCCGAGGTCGCCGGACGGCACGGATACGACGTGGAGTTCGCGCCCGTCGGCCCCGACGACCCCGAAGTGGGGCCGCCCACCCAGCTGGCCCTGTTCACCATCCGCGCCGAGAAGGAGGCGAAGGCGGCATGACCAGGACACCCGACGGACGGGTCCTTCCCGTCACCGACCTCTCCCTCGTGGTCCTCGTCGGCGCCTCCGGCTCCGGCAAGTCCACCTTCGCCCGACGGCACTTCAAGCCCACCGAGGTGATCTCCTCCGACTTCTGCCGCGGCCTGGTCAGCGACGACGAGAACGACCAGGGCGCCACCCGCGACGCCTTCGACGTCCTGCACTACATCGCCGGCAAGCGGCTCGCCGCCGGGCGCCGCACCGTCGTGGACGCCACCAGCGTGCAGCAGGACAGCCGCCGCCAGCTGATCGAACTGGCCAGGCAGTACGACGTGCTGCCCATCGCCATCGTCCTGGACGTGCCGGAGGAGGTGTGTGCCGAGCGCAACGCGGGCCGCACCGACCGCGCCGGCATGCCGCGCCGGGTCATCCAGCGGCACATCCGCGAACTGCGGCGCTCACTGCGGCACCTGGAGCGCGAGGGCTTCCGCAAGGTGCACGTGCTGCGCGGCGTCGAGGAGGCCGAGCGCGCCACCGTCGTCACCGAGAAGCGCCTCAACGACCTCACCCACCTCACCGGCCCCTTCGACATCATCGGCGACATCCACGGCTGCTCCGCCGAACTGGAGTCACTGCTGGGCAAGCTCGGCTATGTGGACGGCGTCCACCCCGAGGGCCGTACCGCCGTCTTCGTCGGCGACCTCGTCGACCGGGGACCGGACTCGCCGGGTGTACTGCGCCGTGTGATGTCGATGGTCGAAGCCGGCCACGCGCTGTGCGTGCCGGGGAACCACGAGAACAAGTACGGCCGTCACCTCAAGGGCCGCAAGGTCCAGCACACCCACGGCCTCGCCGAGACCATCGCCCAGATGGAGGGCGAGAGCGAGGAGTTCCGGGCGCGGGTGCGGACCTTCCTCGACGGGCTGGTCAGCCACTACGTCCTCGACGGCGGCAAGCTCGTCGTCTGCCACGCCGGACTGCCCGAGAAGTACCACGGCCGCACCTCCGGCCGGGTCCGCTCGCACGCGCTGTACGGCGACACCACCGGCGAGACCGACGAGTTCGGGCTGCCCGTGCGCTACCCGTGGGCGGAGGACTACCGGGGCCGGGCCGCGGTCGTCTACGGCCACACCCCGGTGCCGGAGGCGAGCTGGCTCAACAACACCATCTGCCTGGACACCGGCGCCGTCTTCGGCGGCAAGCTGACCGCGCTGCGCTGGCCGGAGCGGGAGCTGGTCGACGTACCGGCCGAGCGCGTCTGGTACGAGCCGGTGCGCCCGCTGCGCGCCGAGGCGCCCGGCGGAGCGGACGGACGTCCGCTGGACCTCGCCGACGTGCGGGGCCGCCGGGCGGTCGAGACCCGGCACGCCGGCAGGGTCGCGGTCCGCGAGGAGAACGCGGCGGCGGCCCTGGAGGTCATGAGCCGCTTCGCGATCGATCCGCGCCTGCTGCCGTACCTGCCGCCGACCATGGCGCCGACGGCCACCTCCGGGGTGGACGGCTACCTGGAGCACCCGCGGGAGGCGTTCGCGCAGTACGCGGCGGACGGCGTGGCGCGGGTGGTGTGCGAGGAGAAGCACATGGGCTCGCGCGCCGTGGTCCTGGTGTGCCGGGACGCGGCGACGGCGGCGAAGCGGTTCGGTGTGGAGGGGCCCACGGGCGCGCTGTACACCCGTACCGGGCGCCCCTTCTTCGACGACGAGGCGAGGACGGAGGAGATCCTCGGCCGCCTGCGCACGGCCGTCTCGGACGCCGGCCTGTGGACCGGACTGGACACGGACTGGCTGCTGCTGGACGCCGAGCTGATGCCGTGGTCGCTGAAGTCCGTGGGCCTGCTGCGCAGCCAGTACGCGGCCGTCGGCGCGGCGGCCGGGGCGGTGTTCCCGGCCGCGCTGGAAGCGCTGGAGGCGGCGGCTTCGCGCGGTGCGGAGGTGGGCGAGCTGCTGGACCGGCAGCGCGAACGCGCCTCGGACGCCGCCGCGTTCACCAGCGCCTACCGCCGCTACTGTTGGCCCACCGACGGCCTCGCCGGGGTGCGCCTCGCCCCGTTCCAGATCCTCGCCACCGAGGGCCGCAGCCTCGCCGCGCTCCCGCACGACGAGCAACTCGCGCTGCTGGACCGCCTGGTGGAACACGACGGCACCGGTCTCCTGGCCACCACCCGCCGCCTGTACGTCGACACGGGCGATGCCGAGTCGGTCGCGGCGGGCGTCGACTGGTGGCTGGAGATGACCGGCCGCGGCGGCGAGGGCATGGTCGTCAAGCCCCTCGCCGCCCTGACCCGCCGTCCGGACGGCCGCCTGGTCCAGCCCGGCATCAAGTGCCGGGGCCGCGAGTACCTCCGGATCGTCTACGGCCCCGAGTACACCCGTCCCGACCACCTCGCCCGCCTGCGCCGCCGCTTCCTCGAACACAAGCGCTCCCTCGCCCTGCGCGAGTACGCCCTCGGACTGGAAGCGCTGGACCGGCTGGCCGCGGGCGAGCCGCTGTGGCGGATCCACGAGGCGGTCTTCGGCGTCCTGGCCCTGGAATCGGAGCCGGTGGACCCGCGGTTGTAGGGCGGCCCCCGAGCCGGGCGCCGTCACCCCACCAGCCGCAACCGCTCGCCCCACACCCCCACCCGCACCCGCTGGCCCCAGGTCAGCTGGAGGGCGTCCGTCTCGATGCCGTCGCCGAACGCGATCAGGCGGTCGGACTCCACGGTGAGGGTCAGGGCGGCGGACGCGTCCAGTTCCCCGGCGACCAGCGTCGTGCCGGTGGCCGGGGACGGCCAGGCCTCGCGGACGTACCAGAGGAGGCGGGGCTCGGTGGGGGAGGGCAGGGGGAGCCGGCCGCCCCGCTCCTGCCACAGGGAGCGGAGCCAGCCGGTGGCACCCGTGCCCGTGCCCACCAGGACGCCGGAGGAGGCCTGGGTCTCGACGACACCCCTGTCGCCGTCGAGACCCAGGCGGTATCGGGCGGTCTGGTGGCCCGCGGCGCCGAGGTAGATCTCGTTGAGGGCGACCAGCCGCTGGGTGTCGTCGGCCACCGCCGCCACCATCGTCAGTTCGTCGCAGCCGCCGTCCGGCGCCGCGAGCAGCTTCGCGGCGTCCTGCGGGCGGTGCCGGACCAGCACGCCGGGGTTGCGCCCCGGATCGGTGTCGATGCCGATCACCGGCTGGCCGGTCAGGTACTTGGCCACATTGGCGACCAGACCGTCCTGGCCGACGACCACGACGACGTCCTCGGGTGCGAACAGGAACCGGTCCAGGTCGGCGCGCTCCACCCGCGCCTGCCGCCAGGTGAGCGGTACGGCCGCCGCCACCTCCGCCAGCGCCCGCCGCGTCCCCTGGTGCCGGGCCGCGATCTCCCCGATGTCCCGGCCCCGCGAGGCGAGCACGAACGCCGCCTGCCCGTGCGTGCCGTAACGGGCCACCAGCTCCTCGTACTCCGTGGTCCGGTGAACCAGCACAGCCCGCGGCGCGAGGCTCACTCCCCGACCCCGCCGCCGGCGCCATCGCCCGAGCCGGTGCCGGACCCCGCCACCGGTCCGTTCCCCGCTCCCGCCAGCCTCGCCAGCAACCCCGTCAGCACATCCGGTGAGATCGTCAGGCTTTCGATGTCCGGCAGGTTCTCCGCCACCCGCATCGCGGCCAGCGCGTGCAGTGTCGCCACATCCGTCTCGCCGTGCGCCCGCAGCCACTCCGCCCGCGCCTGTGCCCGCGCCGTCCCCACCTCGCGCTCCTGCTCCGCCGTCGCGCGGGCCAGCCGTACCGCCTTGTCCGCCTCGGCCACCGCCAGCCGCTCCGTGCGCGCCGCCTCCGCCTCCGCGAGCCGAACCGTGCGCGCCGCCTCGGCGTCCGCCCGTACCGCGTCCGCG
Organism: Streptomyces sp. NPDC037203; assembly: GCF_055605065.1. Classification (NCBI taxonomy): domain Bacteria; kingdom Bacillati; phylum Actinomycetota; class Actinomycetes; order Kitasatosporales; family Streptomycetaceae; genus Streptomyces; species Streptomyces sp. NPDC037203. Next base: position 154,526 of record NZ_JBVJUC010000007.1, on the reverse strand, counting down.
GCCGCCCGCTCCTCCGCCTCGCGCCGTGCGTTGGTGCCGTTCTGCTCCACCAACCGCTCCTCGCGCCGGGCGAGTTCGATACGGCTGGCCAGCTCGTTCTCGGCGATCGCGCGCTCCCGCTCGACGGCCACCGCCCGCCGCTCGTACGTCGCCCGGTCCGCCTCCTGCTGGATCTGCTCCCGCGCGGGGGTGCGCAGCGCCCGTTCCACCTCGGGCTCCGGGCGCACCGCCACCACCCGGACGGCGACCACCTCGATCCCGGTGTCCGGCAGCCGGGGCTGTGCCGCGAGCCCGGCCGCGAGCCGTTCGCGCACCGCGCGCACCCCGTCGGTCAGCGCGGTCGCCAGCGGAGTACGGGCCAGCACGTCCAGGGCGTGCTCCCGCGCCGTCTCCGTGAGCAGGGTGGCCAGTTGCTCCAGCGGCGTGCCCCGCCAGGCGCCGGTGTCCGGGTCGACCGAGAAGTCGAGCCGGGCGGCGGCGAGCGCCGGGTCGCCGATGCGGTAGGTGACCGTCGCCTGCACCGTCACGTCCTGGAAGTCGGCCGTACGCGCGTGGAAGGTCATCGCCAGCTCGCGGTCGTCCACCGGGACTTCGGACAGCGCGGCGGTCAGGGAGCGGTACCAGAAGCTGAGTCCGGGGCCGTCGTGGACCAACCGCCCGGAGCGGTGGTGGCGGATGTGCGCGGTCGGCGTGCCCCGCAGGTGGCGCCAGCCGAGACGCCGGGTGATGTCGGCCATGAGACCCCCTCGCTTCTTTTCGTCGCTAAGACGATAAGCGGGTCGGCCTGTTGTCGTCAAGTGGACGAAAAGCGGGGGAGGGGCAGGGGGTCGAACTGAAGTCGCAACAAGAGCGCTCCGAAATGGCCGAGGGGCGGGTGAATCCGGTCCTCGGTGGTCAGGATGGTCACATGGGATTCCATGTCGACTCCGAGGCCGGGCGGCTGCGCCGCGTCATCCTGCACCGGCCCGATCTCGAGCTCAAAAGGCTCACCCCCAGCAACAAGGACGCCCTCCTCTTCGACGACGTCCTCTGGGTGCGCCGGGCCCGCGCCGAGCACGACGGATTCGCCGACGTGCTGCGCGACCGGGGCGTCGCCGTCCATCTCTTCGGCGATCTGCTGGTCGAGACCCTGGCGCTGCCCGAGGCCCGCACCCTGGTCCTGGACCGCGTCTTCGACGAGCGGGAGTACGGCCCCCTCGCCACCGCCCACCTGCGCGCCGCCTTCGAGAACCTGCCGGCGCGGGAGCTGGCCGAGGCCCTCGTCGGCGGCATGACCAAGCGGGAGTTCCTGGCGGCGCACGCCGAGCCGGCCTCCGTCCGCTTCCATGTGATGGAGCTGGACGACTTCCTCCTCGCCCCGCTGCCCAACCACCTCTTCACCCGTGACACCTCCGCCTGGATCTACGACGGGGTCGCCATCAACGCCATGCGGCTGCCCGCCCGGCAGCGCGAGACCGTCCACTTCGAGGCGATCTACCGGCACCACCCGGTCTTCCGCGAGGAGCGCTTCCACATCTGGTCCGAGGGTCAGGCCGACTACCCCTCGACCATCGAGGGCGGCGACGTCCTGGTGATCGGCAACGGCGCGGTCCTCGTCGGGATGAGCGAGCGGACCACCCCGCAGGCCGTGGAGATGCTCGCGCACAAACTGTTCGCGGCCGGCTCCGCCCGTACGATCGTCGCGCTCGACATGCCCAAGCGGCGCGCCTTCATGCACCTCGACACCGTGATGACGATGGTCGACGGCGACACCTTCACCCAGTACGCCGGGCTCGGCATGCTGCGCTCGTACACCATCGAGCCGGGCGCGGGCGAGAAGGAGCTGAAGGTCACCGACCACCCGCCGGAGCACATGCACCGTGCGATCGCCGCCGCCCTCGGGCTCGGCGAGATCCGGGTGCTGACCGCCACCCAGGACGTGCACGCGGCCGAGCGCGAGCAGTGGGACGACGGCTGCAACGTCCTCGCCGTCGAACCCGGCGTCGTCGTCGCCTACGAGCGCAACTCCACCACCAACACCCATCTGCGCAAGCAGGGCATCGAGGTCATCGAGATTCCGGGCAGCGAGCTGGGGCGGGGCAGGGGAGGCCCCCGGTGCATGAGCTGTCCGGTGGAACGGGATCCTGTGTGAGGAGGCGCACCGGACGGGACTGCATAAACTTGCTATCGGTCGTATAGAATTCCAGAGTCCTGTCAGTCGTACCCCTGGAGCGCCCTCATGGCGACAGTCCCGACCGCCCTCGCCGGCCGCCACTTCCTCAAGGAGCTGGACTTCACCGGGGAGGAGTTCCGCGGTCTGGTCGAGCTGGCCGCCGAGCTGAAGGCCGCCAAGCGGGCCGGGGCCGAGGTCCAGTACCTCCGGGGCCGCAACATCGCGCTGATCTTCGAGAAGACCTCGACGCGCACCCGCTGCGCGTTCGAGGTCGCGGCCGCCGACCAGGGCGCCCATACGACGTACCTGGAGCCGTCCGGCTCGCAGATCGGGCACAAGGAGTCCGTGGCGGACACCGCCCGTGTGCTCGGCCGGATGTTCGACGGTATCGAGTACCGCGGCGACAGCCAGGTCAAGGTCGAGGAGCTGGCCGCCCTGGCCGGCGTGCCCGTCTACAACGGCCTCACCGACGACTGGCACCCCACCCAGATGCTGGCCGACGTGCTCACCATGACCGAGCACTGCGCCAAGCCGCTCACGGAGACCGCCTTCGCCTATCTCGGCGACGCCCGCTTCAACATGGGCAACTCCTACCTGGTCACCGGCGCCCTGCTCGGCATGGACGTACGGATCGTGGCGCCCGAGCACTACTGGCCCGACCCCGAGATCGTGGCCCGCGCCCGCGAGCTGGCGAAGACCAGCGGCGCGGTGCTCACGCTGACCGAGGACATCGCCGAGGGCGTGCGCGGCGCCGATTTCGTCGCCACCGACGTCTGGGTCTCCATGGGGGAACCCAAGGAGGTCTGGGCCGAACGGATCAAGGCACTCGCGCCGTACGCCGTGACCATGGACGTGCTGCGCGCCACCGGCAATCCGGACGTCCGGTTCCTGCACTGCCTGCCCGCCTTCCACGACCTCGGCACCCGAGTCGGCCGGGAGATCCACGAGGCGTACGGCCTGACCTCCCTGGAAGTCACCGACGAGGTGTTCGAATCGGCGCACTCGGTCGTCTTCGACGAGGCCGAGAACCGGCTGCACACCATCAAGGCCGTGCTGGTCGCCACACTCGGCCGCTGACCCTGGTAACCGCCCCCGACCAGGGATTATCCTGATCGGCGGCCTCGCGACCACCCACGTGGCGGGGCCACCGGCGCGACCGTCGTCCCGTCGCTCGCACCCGCGACGCATCCCGTCGCACCCGCCGCTCGCACCGGCGGTCGTCATCCGGCCGCCCGCACCACCAGAAACGAGCACCACCCGCAATGCCCGCTCCCCGCATCAAGTCCCCCCATCTGCTGGTCGCCGAATCCGGCGCCGACCGCGAGGGACACGGTCTGAAGCGCACGATGGGCCTCTTCCAGCTCATCTGCTTCGGCGTCGGCGCGATCGTCGGCACCGGCATCTTCGTCGGCCTCTCCGACTCCGTCGCCCAGGCCGGCCCCGCCGTCGTCGTCTCCTTCATCCTCGCCGCGATCACCTGCGTGTTCACCGCCTTCTCCTTCGCGGAGCTGGGCGGCGCGATCCCGGTCTCCGGCTCCTCGTACTCCTTCGCCTACGCCGGTCTCGGCGAGTCCACCGCCTTCCTGGTCGGCTGGTGCCTGCTGCTGGAGTACGGCATCTCCATCTCGGCCGTCGCGGTCGGCTGGAGCCAGTACGTCAACGAGCTGCTGCACAGCCTCGTCGGCTGGCAGCTGCCCGCCGTGCTGTCGGCGGGGCCGGGCGACGGCGGCGTCGTCAACCTCCCCGCGGTGCTCGTGATCGCCATGGCCTCCGTGCTGCTGGTGCGCGGCGTGCGCGAGAGCGCCGGCGCGACCGCCGCCATGGCCGCCGTCAAGCTGGTGATCCTGATCGCCTTCTGCGCCATCGGTTACAGCGCCTTCAAGCACGGGAACCTCACCCCGTTCTCCCCGGCCGGCCTCGGCGGCATCGGCGCGGGCACCACCGCCGCGTTCTTCTCGTACATCGGCTTCGACGCGATCACCACCGCCGGCGAGGAGGCCAAGAACCCCCGCCGGGACATCCCCGTCGCGATCATGGTCTGCATGGGCATCGTGACGCTGCTGTACTGCGCGGTGGCGCTCGCGGCCATCGGCGCCATCGGCGGCAAGCAGGTCGCGGGCCGCCCCGCCGCCCTGTCCTACGTCGTCAACGAGGTCACCGGCTCCACCATCGGCGGCGGCGTGATCGCCTTCGGCGCGGTCGTCGCCATCGCCTCCGTGGTCCTCGCGGTGATGTACGGCCAGACCCGCATCCTGATGTCGATGTCCCGCGACGGCCTGATCCCGCGCGTCTTCGAGAAGGTCTCCCCGAAGACCTCCACGCCGGTCGCGGGCACGCTGATCGTCGCCGTCGTCTTCGCGCTCCCGGCGGCCTTCGCCTCGCTCGACGCGGTGATGAACCTGTGCACCATCGGCACCCTCGCGATCATGGCCGTGGTGAACCTCGCGGTGATGACCCTGCGCCGCCGCGAGCCGGGCCTGAGCCGCAGCTTCCGCGTCCCGCTCTACCCGGTGGGCCCGCTGCTCGGCATCGCCTTCTGCCTGTATCTGATGTTCGAGACCGGCTGGCAGACCTGGATCCAGTTCGCGGTGTTCCTCGCGGTGGGCTTCGCCGTGTACACCGCCTACGGGCGCCGGCACTCCACGCTGGGCCGCGAGCTGGCCGCCGCGGCGGACCGGGCCGGTGTCACCGCGGGCGGCGCGGAGCGGGAACCGCAGGAAGCCTGAACCACACCGCCTTGCCCCTCGGGGTGGGGCGGTGCCCGCAGGAGGAACTCAGGGCGCGGATCAGCAGCAGCCCGCGCCCGCCCTCCTGCCACAGATCGGGCTCCTCCAGCACCGGCCGGGTCAGCTGGCCGGGCGGCGCGGGATCGGGGTCGTGCACCTCGACCTGGCAGCCGGTCGGCAGCAGCTCCACCACCAGCTCTATCGGACCCCGGCCCGCGGTGTGCTCCACCGCGTTGGCCACCAACTCGGCCGTGAGCAGCTCGGCCGTGTCGCGGTCGGCCGCGTGCCCCACCTCGGCGAAGGCCGAACGCACCAGGGCGCGGGCCACCGGCACCGCCGCGGCGGTGTGCGGCAGCGCCATGCGCCAGGAGGCCGGTTCGGTGAAGCGTTCGGGCAAGGCGAGTCCGTTCATGGAGCAGGCTGTCCTGCTTTCGACTGTAGGAATGGTACGGGTTTGGTCGCCCGAAACGGCCGGCGGCCCGCACCGGGGACCGTCGCCCCCGTACCGGACGCCCTACCCCGCGCGGCACCCCGCCTCGCCCGCCGGAGCCCGCTGTTACCGCGCCGGAGCAGACCGGTGACACTCGGCACGATCCGGCCGGAAATCGCCCTCCGCCTCCCCGCTCTGTCGCGCACTCGTGACGACAGTCACAAACAAGTGATAGCTTCGAGGGACCGCGCAACGTACGGCACCGCCGCCCAAGGGAGGCCGCACGTCATGAGTCCCTTCACCGGCTCCGCCCGCCGCACCGCCGATTGGGAGCATCTGCGCCTCCGGATCGCGGACGGGGTCGCCACGGTCACCCTCGCCCGCCCCGACAAGCTCAACGCCCTCACCTTCGGCGCCTACGCCGACCTGCGCGATCTGCTGGCCGAGCTGTCCCGCGAGCGCGCGGTGCGCGCCCTGGTGCTGGCCGGCGAGGGGCGGGGGTTCTGCTCCGGCGGTGACGTGGACGAGATCATCGGCGCCACCCTCGCCCTGGACACCGCCCAGCTCCTCGACTTCAACCGGATGACCGGCCAGGTGGTCCGGGCGATCCGCGAATGCCCGTTCCCGGTGATCGCCGCCGTCCACGGGGTCGCGGCGGGCGCCGGCGCCGTCCTCGCCCTCGCGGCCGACTTCCGGGTGGCCGACCCGAGCGCCCGCTTCGCCTTCCTCTTCACCCGCGTCGGCCTGTCCGGCGGCGACATGGGCGCCGCCTATCTGCTGCCCCGCGTCGTCGGGCTCGGCCACGCCACCCGGCTGCTGATGCTGGGCGAGCCGGTCCGCGCCCCCGAGGCCGAGCGGATCGGTCTGATCAGCGAACTGACCGAGGAGGGCAGGGCCGGTGAGGCCGCGGGCGCGCTGGCCCGCCGCCTGGCCGACGGCCCCGCCCTGGCCCACGCCCAGACGAAGGCGCTGCTGACGGCGGAGCTGGACATGCCGCTGGCCGCGTCGGTCGAACTGGACGCGGCGACCCAGGCGCTGCTGATGAACGGCGAGGACTACCGGGAGTTCCACGCGTCCTTCACGGAGAAACGGCCCCCCAAATGGCAGGGAAGGTGACCTTTCATGCCGATGCCCGGTGTGCCCGCCGAAGGGGCGCGGGGAACCGCGCGGCCGACCACGGCCGACCCGTGTCCGCCCACGGCGGTCGACCACCCCCCACGCATCGCGATCATCGGCGGCGGCCCCGGCGGCCTGTACGCCGCCGCCCTCCTCAAACGCCTCGACCCCGCCCGTGAGGTCACCGTCTGGGAGCGCAACGCCCCCGACGAGACCTTCGGCTTCGGCGTGGTCCTCTCCGACGAGACCCTGGGCGGCATCGAACACGCCGACCCGGTCGTCTACGAGGCCCTGCAACGGCACTTCGTCCGCTGGGACGACATCGACATCGTCCACCGCGGCACCCGCCACACCTCCGGCGGCCACGGCTTCGCCGCCCTCGGCCGGCACCGCCTCCTGGAGATCCTGCACACCCGCTGCCAGGACCTCGGGGTGCGCATCGAGTTCCGCACCCAGGCCCCGCCGGCCGGGGACCTCGCCGCCGCCCACGACCTGGTCATCGCCGCCGACGGAGTCCACAGCACCACCCGCGAGACCTACGCGGACGTCTTCCGCCCCGAGATCACCGGCCACCGCTGCCGCTACATCTGGCTCGCCGCCGACTTCGCCTTCGACTCCTTCCGCTTCGAGATCGCCGAGACCGAGCACGGCGTGATGCAGCTGCACGGCTACCCGTTCGCACCGGACGCCTCGACGGTCATCGTCGAGATGCGCGAGGAGGTCTGGCGGGCGGCCGGGTACGACGAGATGGACCCGCGCGAATCGACCGACCGCTGCGCCAAGATCTTCGCGGAAGCCCTGCGCGGCCGACCCCTGCGCTCCAACAACTCCGCCTGGACGACCTTCCGTACGGTGGTCAACGACCGCTGGTCGCACGGCAACCTGGTGCTGCTCGGCGACGCCGCCCACACCGCCCACTTCTCCATCGGCTCCGGCACCAAACTGGCCGTCGAGGACGCGCTGGCGCTCGCCGCCTGCCTGCGTGAACAGCCGGACGTACCGGCTGCGTTGACGGCGTACGAGGCGGAACGCAAGCCCGTGGTCGCCTCGACACAGCGGGCCGCGCGGGCGAGCCTGGAATGGTTCGAGAACGTGCGCCGGTACCGGGACCAGCCGTCCCGCCAGTTCGCCTTCAACCTGCTCACCCGCAGCCGCCGCGTCACCCACGACAACCTCCGGCTGCGCGACGCCCGCTTCACCGAGTCCGTGGAGCGCGACTTCGGCTGCCCGCCCGGTACGCCTCCGATGTTCACCCCGTTCCGGCTGCGCGGCCTGATCCTGCGCAACCGGGTGGTCGTCTCGCCGATGGACATGTACTCGGCCACCGACGGCGTGCCCGGCGACTTCCACCTCGTCCATCTCGGCGCCCGTGCGCTCGGCGGCGCGGCGCTGGTCATGACCGAGATGGTGTGCGTGAGCGAGCAGGGCCGCATCACCCCCGGCTGCGCCGGCCTCTACACCGGCCGCCAGGCGGAGGCGTGGCGGCGGATCACCGGCTTCGTGCACCGGCAGGCACCGGGCACCGCGATCGGCGTGCAGCTGGGCCACTCGGGCCGCAAGGGCTCGACCAAGCTGATGTGGGAGGGGATGGACGAGCCCCTGCCGAGCGGCAACTGGCCGATCGTGGCCCCCTCGCCGCTGCCCTACCGCCCGGACAGCCAGATCCCCCGCGAGCTTTCCCGCGCCCAGCTCACGGACATCCGCGAGCAGTTCACCTCGGCCGCCTGGCGCGCCGCCCGCGTCGGCTTCGATCTGCTCGAACTCCACTGCGCCCACGGCTACCTGCTGTCCGGTTTCCTGTCGCCCCTGACCAACCGCCGCACCGACGCGTACGGCGGCTCACTGGAGCGGCGCCTGCGCTTTCCGCTGGAGGTCTTCGACGCGGTCCGCTCGGTATGGCCCGCCGAGCGCCCGATGACGGTCCGCGTCTCCGCCACCGACTGGGCCGAGGGCGGCACGAGCGCCGAGGAGGCGGTGGAGATCGCCCGTGCCTTCGCCGCGCACGGCGCCGACGCGATCGACGTCTCCACCGGCCAGGTGGTCTCCGGCGAGCAGCCGGAGTTCGGCCGCTCCTACCAGACCCCGTTCGCCGACCGCATCCGCCACGAGGTCCGCGTCCCGGTGATCGCCGTGGGCGCGATCTCCTCCTGGGACGACGTCAACTCCCTGATCCTGGCGGGCCGCACCGACCTGTGCGCCCTGGGCCGCCCCCATCTCTACGACCCCAACTGGACCCTGCACGCCGCCGCCGAACAGTCCTACACCGGCCCCGGCATCCACTGGCCCACCCCCTACCGCGCCGGCAACCGCCGCCCCCGGACAGGCCGCACGGACACCCCTAAACCCCGCCTGTCCCTGACCGACTGAACCCCCCACCGGCTCCCGGCGTGCTCCGAGGTCCACTCATGGCCGACAGCCCGGACCCCCTCGACCCCCGTGAGGCTGGACCTCGGTCCAATTTCATCGCGTGACATCTCGAAACCGCAGGTCAGAGGCGTGCCGCGGGGCGTCCGGGTGGAACTGTGCCGACGGCCACAGCAAACGGGGTGCGCAAAGGCGCATAATGAGCCATGACAAAGCCTTCTGCACCGAAGCGCCATCTGCCGACGAGCCCCTTCAAGGCCCCGGTCGCGCCCGTCCCCAAGCACTTCGCCCTGGGTGACCAGGTCACCCACGACATGTACGGCCTCGGCCGCGTGATCGGCATCGAAGAGGGCGTCGCGGCGCTCGTCGACTTCGGCTCCTCGCAGATGCGGATCTTGAGCCCGTACGCCAAGATGACCAAGCTGTAGTACCGCCGTGCCCGGCACGGGCACACCAGGCCCCCTCGGGGACCTGTCACGAAAGAGAGCCCTCCCATCGACTCGACGTCACTGTTCTCCGCCCCGGAAGGCCGGCCCCACCGCCCTACCGAGGCATCCCCGCCTCCGGCGACCAACCCCTTCCAGGCCCCCGACTTCGGCGAGGACGACTTCTTCCCGGCGGACGACGTCCAGCCACCCGCCCCGGATCTCCGCAGGCCACGCCGCAAGGCTGCCTAGCCCCAGGACAACGCCTGTCCCTGGTGGGGAAACTCCGGGCGGCGGGCGAGGAGCACCGGTGCTCGGCGTGGTCAACTCACCGCTACCGGGCACCGCTTCGGCGTACCGCGGGCGCCGACGGCTGCCGGCATCGGCGTCACCCCCGTGGACGGGTTTGGCCTTGGCGGGAGCGGCAACGCGGAGTTCATGAGCCAGACGAACAGTGACACCCAGCAGGATTCGGCAGCCAAGGCCCGGCGGGCCACCGCGAAGGTGACCGCTCCGGCGTCACAGGCGGCGGAGAAGGCGGCCGGGAAGTCGGATGACATGGCGTCGGCTGCCGCGAGCGCCGCGGAGCGTACGGCGGGAGCGGGCGCCGCGGTGGTGCGCGGTGCGGCCGAGCGGGTCCAGGCCGGCCGGCAGGTCGTCGTCGCCGCGTCCGGACGGGCCGCCGGCCTTGCCAGGACGGCGTGGACGGTGGTCGCCGCACGGAAGGTCGTCGCCGCCGGAGCGGGAGCGGGGCTCGCGGCTGTGACCGCGGCGTCGTACCTGGCCGGGCGCCGGGCCGGGCGCCGTACGCACGGGCCGATCACCCGGCTCACCGGCGGCCGGATCTGAGGACGCGTCAGGCAGGACGAGGGCCCAGGGCGAACTCCGCGCCCGCGTCCCGCAGCCGGTCGTGCAGCGCCCGGAACACCGCCGAGGAGCGCAGGCCCGGCCAGTCGGCGGGGAGCAGGTGGGCGGGGAGACCGGGGTCGGTGTAGGGGAGGTGGCGCCAGGAGTCCAGGGTGAGCAGGTAGTCGCGGTAGGCGTCCTCCGGCGGGGTGTCCGTGCGGCGTTCCCAGGCCCGCAGGAGGGGGGCGTGGACGTCCAGGAAGCGCAGATGCTCCTTGGCGATCGAATCCAGGTCCCACCAGCGGGCGACCGCCTCCGGGGTCGGGGCGAAACCCAGGTGCGCACCGCGGAAGAAGTCGACGTACGGGTCCAAGTGCAGGCGGCGCAGCGTGTGTTCGGTCTCCTCGTACAGCCTTGAGGGGGCGATCCAGACGCCGGGGGCCGCCGTGCCGAAGCCCAGGGAGGCCAGCCGGGAGCGCAGCACATGGCGCTTCTGGCGTTCCGTCTCCGGCACCGAGAACACCGCGAGCACCCAGCCCGCGTCCTCGGGTGGCGCCGCGGCGTAGATGCGGCGGTCGCCGTCCTCCATCAACTGGACGGCCTCGGGCGAGAGTTCGTACCCCGCGGCGCCGGTCTCCGCGCGGCCGGGCAGGAGCAGGCCGCGCCGCTTGAGACGGGACACCGAGGAGCGGACGGAGGGCGCGTCCACGCCGACCGCGGCCAGGAGCCGGATCAGCTCGGCGACCGGCATCGGGCCCGGCATGGAGCGGCCGTACGCGCCGTAGAGCGTGACGATGAGAGACCTGGGTGCGTGCTGCTCGGACACGATGATCATCTTAAGTCGTCGGCATCACACCTGGTCACCAGGGGTGCGCAGGCGGAACCTCTGCAACTTGCCGGTGGCGGTGCGGGGGAGGGCGGGAAGGAAGACGAACTCGCGCGGGCATTTGTACGGCGCGAGCTGCGAGGTCAGGAAGGCGCGCAGCGCCTCCGGGTCGCGGCGCGCGCCCTCGCGCAGCACCGTGTAGGCGACCGCCACCTGTCCGCGCGCCGCGTCGGGGCGGCCGACCACCGCCGTCTCCACCACGTCCGGATGGCGCAGCAGCGCGTCTTCCACCTCGGGCCCCGCGATGTTGTACCCCGCCGAGATGATCATGTCGTCGGCGCGGGCCACGTAGCGGAAGTAGCCGTCGGGTTCGCGGACGTAGGTGTCGCCGGTGATGTTCCAGCCGCCGCGCACGTACTGGCGCTGGCGGGGATCGGCCAGATAGCGGCAGCCGACCGGGCCGCGCACGGCCAGCAGTCCGGGTTCGCCGTCGGGCAGCGGGGTGCCGTCCGGCCGCTGCACCCGCGCCTGCCAGCCCGGCACCGGCACGCCCGTGGTGCCCGGTCTTATCCCCTCGTCCGCGGCGGAGACGAAGATGTGCAGCAGCTCGGTCGCGCCGATGCCGTTGATGATCCGCACCCCGGTGCGCTCGTGCCACGCCCGCCAGGTCGCCGCCGGCAGGTTCTCCCCGGCCGACACGCAGCGCCGTAGCGAGGAGACGTCGTGGCCGTCCAGCTCGTCCAGCATGGCGCGGTAGGCGGTCGGGGCGGTGAACAGGACCGAGACGCGGTGCTCGGCGATCGCGGGGAGCAGACGGCGCGGACCGGACTGCTCCAGCAGGAGCGCGCTCGCGCCCGCCCGCAGCGGGAAGATCACCAGCCCGCCGAGGCCGAAGGTGAAGCCCAGCGGGGGGCTGCCCGCGAACACGTCGGCGGGGCGGGGGCGCAGGACGTGCCGGGAGAAGGTGTCGGCGATCGCCAGCACGTCCCGGTGGAAGTGCATGCACCCTTTCGGGCGACCCGTGGTGCCCGAGGTGAAGGCGATCAGGGCGACGTCGTCGCAGGCGGTGTCCACCGCCGGGTAGGGGTTCGCGGGCGCGGCGCGGCGGAGGAGGTCGTCGGGGGTGTCCCCGCCGTACGTCGTGATGCGCAGCCCCGGTATCCGGGCCTTCGCCAGGTCGTCCACCGCGCGCACGTCGCACAGTGCGTGGCCCACCCGCGCGATCTCGCAGATGGTCGCCAGTTCGTGCGGACGCTGCTGGGCCAGTACGGTGACCGCGACCGCGCCCGCCTTCAGCACCGCGAGCCAGCAGGCCGCGAGCCAGGGGGTGGTGGGGCCGCGCAGCAGCACCCGGTTGCCGGGTACGACGCCCAGCTCGCCGGTGAGCAGATGCGCGATCCGGTCGACCCGCGCGCGCAGCTCGGCGTACGTCCACACGGGCCCGTCCGGGGTGCGGAAGGCCGGGCGGGCGCCGTCGGCGTGGCCGAGGAGCTCCACCGCGCAGTTCAGCCGGGCGGGGTAGCGCAGCTCGGGGAGGTCGAAGCGCAGCTCGGGCCACTCCTGCGGGGGCGGCAGATGGTCGCGCGCGAAGGTGTCCACATGGGCCGAGAGATGCATGGCGCCCCCTTGCCGTGACGGACGTCCGGACGGGCATTCCTGGTGGGCTCGTGGTGGGAGCGTATCGTGTTGGTGACGGCAGTCAACTGTGCGCGATACCGTCGTGCGGGTGGACGGTCGCCGTGGTCCGTCCCGGAGGGAGGACGGCAGTGCCCGCTTTCTCACTCGATCCGGAGCGGCTGGCCTGGTGCGCGCGGCTGCGGTCGCTCGCCGCCGAACGGCTGCGCCCGCTCGCCGGCCGGGGCGTCCCCGGCCGCGTCAACCGGGCACTCTTGGCCGAGCTGGGCCGACTCGGCCTGCTGGAGCGGCTGTTCACGTCCGGCGCCCTCGATCTGTGCCTGATGCGCGAGTCGTTGGCGCAGGGCTGCACGGAGGCGGAGACCGCGCTCGCCCTCCAGGGGCTCGGCGCCCATCCGGTGCACGCGCACGGCAGCGCGGCCCAGCGGGAGCGCTGGCTGCCGCGGGTCGCGGACGGCGGTGCGGTCGCGGCCTTCGCGCTCAGCGAGCCGGGCGCCGGCTCGGACGCGGCGGCGCTGGCGCTCGCGGCCGAGTCCCGCGGACCGGGCAAGTGGCGGCTGACGGGGGAGAAGTGCTGGATCTCCAACGCGCCCGAGGCCGACTTCTACACCGTCTTCGCGCGCACCGCGGCAGGTGCCGGCGCCCGCGGCGTGACGGCGTTCCTGGTCCCCGCCGACCGGCCCGGACTCACCGGCCGCGCACTGGAGATGATCTCCCCGCACCCCATCGGCGCGCTCGACTTCGACGCCGTTCCGGTCACCTCGGAGGATGTGCTCGGCGAGGTCGACCGGGGCTTCGCCGTCGCCATGGGGACGCTCAATCTCTTCCGGCCCAGCGTCGGGGCGTTCGCGGTGGGCATGGCGCAGGCGGCGCTGGACGCGACCATGGCACACACGCGTCGACGACAGGCGTTCCAGGGCCGCTTGATGGATCTTCAGGCGGTTGCCCACCAGGTCGCGGAGATGGCGCTGCGCACCGAGGCGGCCCGGCTGATGGTGTACGCGGCGGCGAGCGCGTACGACGAGGGCGCGCCCGATGTGCCCCGTCGCTCGGCGATGGCCAAGCTGCTCGCGACGGAGACCGCGCAGTATGTCGTGGACACCGCCGTGCAGTTGCACGGTGCGCGCGCCCTCCAGCGCGGCCATCTGCTCGAACACCTCTACCGCGAGGTGCGGGCGCCGCGCATCTACGAGGGCGCGAGCGAAGTCCAACGGGGCATCATCGCCAAGGAGTTGTACGCCACTCACGAGCAGGAGACCCGGTGACGAGCGAACGACCCGACCCGACCGGACGATTCCGCACGCCCGAACGCGTCAACCCGGCCGAGCTGTCCCCGGCCACCGGGTTCTCGCACGCCGTCGTCGCCACCGGCTCCAGGGTGGTGTTCCTCGCCGGGCAGACCGCGCTCGACGCCGACGGGAAGATCACCGGCGACACCCTGGCCGAGCAGTTCGAGCGGGCGCTGGGCAATCTGCTCACCGCCCTGCGCGCGGCCGGCGGCACCCCCGCGGATCTGGCGCGGGTCACGGTGTACGCCACGGACGTCGCCGCGTACCGGGCGCAGGCGCGGGAACTGGGGCGGCTGTGGCGGGCGGCGGCGGGCCGGGACTACCCGGCGATGGCCGTCGTTCAGGTCGTACGACTGTGGGACGAAGCGGCACTGGTGGAGCTGGACGGGTTCGCCGTACTGCCGTGACGCGCCACCGCGCGGGTGACGGTCACACCCGGCGGGGTGGGTGACGGGTACCAGTGGAGACCGCCGAAACGGTACAAACCCGGAGGTATCCATGCCCATCCGCTCAGTCCGCGCCGTCCGTCCCGCCCGTTCCGTCCTCGCCGCGGCCCTCGGCGGCGCCGCCCTGCTGGCCCTCGCCGCGGCACCGGCCCAGGCCGCACCCGGCGAGTCCGTCACCGTCGACACGGTCGGCCGCCTCGCCGCCGACGGCACCGTCACCCTGACCGGCACCTACCGCTGCACCGGCGGCACCGGCCCGGTCTTCGTCACGTCCTCCCTGAGCCAGCGCGATCCCCGCGTGCGGCACGGCATCGGCGGCACCACCGCGCGGTGCGACGGTACGACGCACACCTGGTCCAACTCCGGCACGGTCACCAGCGAGACCCTCCGGCCCGGCGCGGCTCACGTCCAGGCCACGGTGATGGAGCTGCGCCCGGTGGGGCTGGTGCCGCTGCCGGTGTTCCACGCCACCGCCGACCAGGACATCACCCTGGCGCGGGGGTGAACCCGGCGGCCACGCGGGAGGCGGGCCCGGGGCAGGCGCACCCCTGCGGGTGGCCCGGCCCCTGGGCCGGCCGGTGGCCTACGCCCGCTGCCAGCTGTGCGGCGCGTGGAAGGAATGCGGCCGCCAGGAGGTGGTGCCCGGCGAGGACGCCTCCGTGCCGGGGCCCGCGAGGGCGGTGCGGCTGAGCAGGAGGACGGTCAGGGCGGCCAGTTCCTCGTCGGTGGCTTCGCCCTTCTCGACCCGGATGGGGGGAGTGGGGGAGGGGGTGGACACGGACATGGGGACCTCCGTCATTGAGGGGGGTTGCCGTGCTTGCGGGCGGGGCTCTCCGCGTGCTTCGTGCGGAGCATCGCCAGCGATCGCACCAGGACCTCACGGGTCTCGGCCGGATCGATGACGTCGTCGACGAGGCCGCGCTCGGCGGCGTAATAGGGGTGCATCAGCTCGGACTTGTACTCCTTGACCAGCCGCGCGCGCGTGGCCTCGGGGTCCTCGGCGTCGGCGATCTGGCGGCGGAAGATGACGTTGGCCGCGCCCTCCGCGCCCATCACCGCGATCTCGTTCGTGGGCCAGGCGAACGTCAGGTCCGCGCCGATCGACTGGGAGTCCATGACGATGTACGCGCCGCCGTACGCCTTGCGCAGGATCAGCGAGATGCGCGGCACGGTCGCGTTGCAGTAGGCGTACAGCAGCTTCGCGCCCCGGCGGATGATGCCGCCGTGCTCCTGGCCGACGCCCGGCAGGAAGCCCGGCACGTCCAGCAGGGTGACCAGCGGGATGCTGAACGCGTCGCACATCTGCACGAAACGCGCGGCCTTTTCGGACGCCTCGATGTCGAGGACCCCGGCGAGCGTCTGCGGCTGGTTGGCGATGATGCCGACCACCTGGCCGTCGAGGCGGGCCAGCGCGCAGATGATGTTGCGGGCCCAGCGCTGGTGGACCTCCAGGTACTCGCCGTCGTCGACGATCTCCTCGATCACCTTCGTCATGTCGTACGGCCGGTTGCCGTCCTCCGGCACCAGATCGGCCAGCGCCTCGCAGCGCCGGTCGGCGGGGTCGGAGCACTCCACCCGCGGCGGGTTCTCGCGGTTGTTGCCCGGCAGCAGCGACAGGAGGTAGCGGACCTCCTCCAGGCAGGTCTCCTCGTCGTCGTACGCGAAGTGGCACACACCGCTCGTCTCGGCGTGCACGTCCGCGCCGCCCAGCCCGTTCTGGGTGATCTCCTCGCCGGTGACCGCCTTGACCACGTCCGGGCCGGTGATGAACATCTGCGAGGTCTCGCGGACCATGAAGACGAAGTCGGTCAGCGCCGGGGAGTAGGCGGCGCCGCCCGCGCAGGGGCCCAGCATCACGGAGATCTGCGGGATCACCCCGGAAGCGGCCGTGTTCCGGCGGAAGATGCCGCCGTAGCCCGCGAGCGCGGTCACGCCTTCCTGGATGCGGGCGCCCGCGCCGTCGTTCAGGGAGACCAGGGGGGCGCCGGCCGCGATGGCCATGTCCATGATCTTGTGGATCTTGGTGGCGTGGGCCTCGCCGAGGGCGCCGCCGAAGATCCGGAAGTCGTGCGCGTAGACGAACACGGTACGGCCCTCGACCGTGCCCCAGCCGGTGATCACACCGTCGGTGTACGGCTTCTTCGCCTCCAGGCCGAACCCGGTCGCCCGGTGCCGGCGCAACTGCTCGACCTCCTGGAAGGACCCCGGATCCAGGAGCAGCTCGATCCGCTCCCGCGCCGTCAGCTTGCCCTTGGCGTGCTGCGCCGCGGTCGCCTTCTCGCTCGGGCCGGCGAGCACGCTCCCGCGTATGCCGGCCAGTTCCGCGATGTGGGACTTCATCTCTGCCTGCCTCTGCGGTGAGGTGACGTGACATCGGACGCTGCCCGCGCCGGGCCGCCGCTCGGGGCACCCGGAGCCGATCGTGGCAACGCGCTCTGACCGGGCGCTGACGGGCCGCTTACGGTCCGGCCCCGCACCCGTGCGCCCGGCCCCCTCACACCGGCAGCAGCGCCGTCGGGACCAGCGGATCACCCGTGAGCGCCGGATCGTGCGAGAGGATCGCCAGCTCCACCTTGCGCAGCGCGGGCGAGGGCTGTATCCCCAGCTCCTCGTCCAGCCTGCGGCGCATCCGGCGGAAGACGTCGAGCGCGTCGGCCTGCCGGCCCGAGCAGTACAGGGCGACCATCAGTTGCTCGCAGAACCGCTCGCGCAGCGAATGGTTGGTGTGCGCCTCGGCCAGCTCCGCGAGCACGGACGCATGCCTGCCCAGGCGCAGTTCGGCGTCGAAGCGCAGCTCCATCGCGCGCATCCGGTACTCCTCGTACCGCGCCCCGGCGAGCTGGCACATGGTGCCGCCGGGGAAGCCGCCGAAGACCGGGCCCCGCCACAGCGCGAGGGCCTCGCCGAGCATCCGGGCGGTGCGCTCGGCGTCCTCGGGCCCGGCCGACTCGGCCTGCCGTACGGCCCGGACGAACTCGGCCGCGTCCAATTCGCCCTCGCCGACGCTGAGCCGGTAGCCGGCCGGATGGATGGTCACCCGTGACGCGGGGCGCTCCGGCTCCAGCGCGCGCAGTCTGCGCCGCAGCCGGCTGATGTGGGCCTGGAGGGCGTTGGCCCGGTGGTCCGGCAGCGCCTCGCCCCACATCTCCTCCGCCAGGCTCTCCCCGGACACCGGCCGGCCCTCGCTGACCAGCAGGGTCTGCACCAGAGTGCGCTGAAGATCGCCGCAGACATCCGCCTCACCGGCGGCGGTGCGTATCTCCAGCGCCCCGAGAATGGAGAACCTGAGCATATCTCTCCCCCTAGCTGACAATTCCTCGCCGACGGATTTTCCGCCATGGTGCTGCCGTGCAAGAAAGGATGGGCCGAACGCGCCATGCCCCGGCGGGCCTCGACCTGTACCGCGGCCCGCCGGGGCGTTAGTTCCGCCGGGACGGGGGGCGGCCGGCGGCTTCTGGGTGGTGCCGGTACCCGAATGCAATATCAGGGGCACCGGCTGGTGATGCCGAATTCACGGACGGACGCCTGCGATTTCCCACCGTCCGGGGCGGGAAGCGCGTCCAGCCATGGTTCCGGCCGTGGCGGAGAGGGCAGGATTCGAACCTGCGCGGGCCGTAGGCCCGACCAGTGTGGTGCACACGGTCCCCGATCGGCCACTCCGGGCACCTCTCCCCGTGTCCGGCGCCGGAATCCGGTGCCGTTCACGTCAACCACATTGGCAGCACCGGCTGACGGAAAGCTGACGCGGTTCTGACACAGGTAAATGAATGCCCAACTGCTCTTTTCCGAGGCAACGTTACGGTGCTGTACTCCCTTTGACGGAAAACGCACCCGAAAGGGGTAAGGGAATGACCGCGACCACCACCGAGACCGGTACAGACAGTCTGATTCTCAACGCGATACGCACCCACACCGCGAGCGAGAACCCGAGTTCCTTCCTCGCGCTCAACAGCGGAAACAGCGTCTTCACCGTCCCCGGCGTGGACGGTGTCGTCGTCTACCGCCGCACCGGCCGCTGGGCCGTGCAGTTCGGCGGCCCGTTCGCCGCCGAGGCGGACTACGGCACCCTCCTGGACGCCTTCCGGGAGTACGTCCGAAGCGAGGGCCTGAGCCTGGTCGGCGTACAGCTCCAGCGCGCCGACGCCGAGCGGTACGCGGCGCGCGGTTGCGTCGTCAACCAGATCGGCGCCTCCTGGGCGGTCGGCCTGGAGGACTTCACGCTGCGCGGCACCAAGTTCATGCAGCTGCGCAACAAGATCTCCCGCGCGCTGCGCAACGGCCTCCAGATCCAGGAGGTCGACGCGGCCGAGGTCGCCGACGACATCGCCGTGATCGACAAGGCGTGGCTCGGCTCCAAGGGCGGCGCCCAGCAACTGGAGTTCCTGGTCGGCCAGATCGGCGGACCCGCCCAGGCGCAGCGCCGGCTGTTCAGCGGCACCATCGACGGCGAACCGGTCGCCTACATCTCCTACTCGCCGGTCTACGGCAGCCGGGCCGG
Organism: Streptomyces sp. NPDC037203; assembly: GCF_055605065.1. Lineage (NCBI taxonomy): Bacteria > Bacillati > Actinomycetota > Actinomycetes > Kitasatosporales > Streptomycetaceae > Streptomyces > Streptomyces sp. NPDC037203. Next base: position 135,773 of record NZ_JBVJUC010000007.1, on the reverse strand, counting down.
CTGGATGCACGACCTCAGCCGCCGCATCCCCGAGGGCTCGCCGGGCCTGATGGAGGCCATCAACGCGCACGCCATCGAGATCTTCCGCGCCGAGGGCGTCGACTGGCTGCACTTCGGCTTCACACCGTTCACCGGGCTGGACGCCGGACACGAACTCGACGGCCACAGCCCGGCGTTCCAGTGGCTGATGCACGCCCTGTGGGCCGAGGGCGCGGCGCTGTACCCGGCGCAGACCCAGCTGTCGTACAAGCAGAAGTGGGCCCCCGACGTGCTGATCCCCGAGTACGTCGCCTTCGACGGGCCGCAGGCGTCGCTGCCCGGCTTCGCGCACATCTTCCGCGCCTGCAAGGCGTTCTGACCAGCAGCCAGCGAACTGACAGACAGGAGAAGCTGAAATGAGCCAGTCCACCGAGGAGCTCTCGCACGCCGTCGTCGAGCAGCTGATGGCCGTCATCGGCGCCCCCGACGACACCGGGGTCGCCGAAACCGCCGACGCCGCGGTGCATGCCCTGGACGAGCGGCTGCGCGCCGAGGCGACCGCCTGAGTGGCCGCGCGGGCGGCCGCCCGGCGCCGGCCGGTGGGGCGAGGGTGGCCCGATCAGACCGGCATCAGTGCCACATCAGTGCCGCACGGAACGCTGGACGCACGTTCGCCCGGTGGTCCGGGTCCGGGAGCGCCGCACTGCGCTCCCGTCGCCCGGATCCGCCGGGCGGGCCACAGCCCGCGGCGGTGACGCCACGCGGGAGCTGAAGTCGACTCGCGGCGCCCGCAGGTCCGCAGGTCCGCGGGGCAGCGGCGCCGCCGCCCGGTATCGGGCACTTTCTCCCAAGGAGAGCAACGCATGCAGCGTCCGCACATACAGGAAGCCGTGGCCGCGGCCGCGCCGGGCGGCGAACGCACCGGCGCGTCGGCCACCTTCGCCGAACTGCTCAAACGGGTCAAGGCCGAGGGACTCCTCGATCTGGACCCGCGCTACTACGTGGGCAAGCTCGCCCTCAACACCGCCCTGCTGGCCGTCGGGTTCATCGCCTTCTTCGAACTGGGCGACACCTGGTGGCAGTTGCTCACCGCCGTGTGGATGGGCCTGTGCGGCGGCCAGTCGGCGTTCATGTGGCACGACGCCGGCCACAAGGCCATGTTCCGCAGCAAGAAGGCCGCGTCCGCCGTCGGGTACGTGCACGCCAACCTGGTCAACGGGGTCAGCTACGGCTGGTGGGTCAACCACCACAACCGGCACCACTCCAACCCCAACCACCTCGACATGGACCCGGACATCGGCCGGCGCACCGCCATCTTCGACATCAAGCAGTACCCGAGCCGCAAGGGCACACAGAAGTTCGTGGTGCGCTACCAGAGCGTGATGTTCTTCGTGCTGCTGGTGCTCGAGGGCTTCAAGATGCTGAAGACCGCGGTCAAGTCCATCACCGGTGGCAAGACCAAGCGGCCCGTGCTGGAGACCTCCCTCATCCTGCTGCGCGCCGCCGTCTACCTCACCTGCGTCTTCACCATCCTGTCCCCGGAGCTCGCGGTCGCCTTCATCGTCGTCCAGCACGCCGCCCTCGGCGTGTACTTCGGCATGATCTTCGCCCCGAACCACAAGGGCATGGAGGTCCGCGACGGCGAGGAGGAGACCCTGGACTGGCTGGAGCGGCAGGTGCTCACCTCCCGCAACATCCGCCCCAGCCTGCTCATCGACTTCCTCTACGGCGGCCTCAACTACCAGGTCGAGCACCATCTGTTCCCGGCCATGCCGCAGAAGAACCTGCCGCGCGCCCGCGAACTGACCATGCAGTACTGCGCCGAACGCGGTGTGCCGTACCACGAGGTCGGCTTCTGGCGCTCGTACCGCGAGGTCGCCTCCTTCCTGCACAAGGTCAGCGCGCCGGTGCGGCGCGGTGACGTCGAGGAGCAGATCCGCCGCCAGGCCATGGAAACGGCCTGACCCCCCGAATCCCCTTGTCCGTCCCTGACTTACCCCCACACCTGGCCCCCGGGCCGCACGCCCGGGTCCGCCGGGGACCCGGGCGGTTCCTTCCCAGAAGCACAGCGACAGCGTGCGACAGCAGTTTCCAAGGAGCCAGCCCCATGTCCCAGACCACCGCCGCGGCCGGCGGTCGCACCGCTCACGTCCCGATCGGCGCCCGCCTGGACCGCATGCCGATCACTCCCCTGCACCGAAGACTCACCGCGGTCATCGGTGTCGGTCTGTTCTTCGACACCTTCGAGAACAACCTCTCCGGCACCATCGGCAAGGTGCTCCAGAGCGACTTCGGCTTCGGCACGACCTCGCTCAAGCTCGTCCTGGCCTCCGCGTTCGTCGGCCAGTTCATCGGATCCCTGACGCTCGGCCGGATCGCGGACCGGTTCGGCCGGCGTCGGGCCTTCCTGGTCAACCTGGCGATCTACTCGGCCTGTTCCCTGCTCGGCGCCTTCACACCGAACGCCGCCTGGCTGATCGTCACCCGCTTCTTCGCCGGTCTCGGTATCGGCGCCGAACAGGCCCTCTCGGACTGCTACCTGGCGGACGTGCTGCCCGCCGGCAAGCGCGGGCGGTTCATCGCCTGGGCCTACACCCTCGCCTTCTGCGGGGTGCCCGCGGTCGGCTTCGCCGCCCTGTGGCTGGTGCCGCTGTCCCCGCTCGGGGTGGCGGGCTGGCGCTGGCTGTTCGTGCTCGGCGCCCTCGGCTCCGCCGTCGTCTGGGTGCTCCGCCGCCAGCTCATCGAGTCCCCGCGCTGGCTCGCCGCCACCGGCCGCACCGAGGAGGCCGACCGGCTCGTCGCCCGCCTGGAGGCCGAGGCGGCCGGGCAGGGGCTGCCGCCGGTCCCGCCCGCCCCGCGAGGGGACACCGCGAGCCCCGCGCCGGAGAGCGTGAGCGCCGCGCGAGGCACCCGGCTGCGCGACATCTTCCGGCCCGGTCTGCTGCGCCGCACCCTCGTGCTGTGGGTGTTCTGCATCCTGTCCACCGTCGGCTACTACGGCTTCGGCACTCTCGCCCCGCAGATCGTCGCCGCCAAGGGCTACGGCGTCGTCGCCGGCCTCGGCTTCACCGCGCTCTCCTTCCTCGGCTACCCGGTGGGCTCCGCGCTGGCCCTGCCGGTCGTGGACCGCATGGAGCGCCGTACCCTCGTCGCCGTCTCGGCCGCCGCGATGGTGGTCGCGGGCCTGGGCTTCGCCTACGCCTCCTCCGCCGAACTCATCGTGCTGTGCGGCTTCGCGTACACCCTGTTCAGCAACGTCTTCTCCAGCGTGTCGCACGTGTACCTCTCCGAGCAGTACCCGACCGAGATCCGGGCCACCGCCGCGGGCGCCGCGTACTCGCTGTCCAAACTCAGCGCGGGCGCACTGCCGTTCGCGCTGCTGCCGGTCCTCGACGCGCACGGCCCCGGCGCGCTGTTCGCCGTCATCGCCGCCGCCATGGCCGTCCTCGCCGTCACGGTGCTCACCCTCGGCGAGCGCACCACCGGTGTGTCCCTGAAGTGAACGACCCTTACTCAGCAAGGAGTTGAGCATGGCCTACGTCATAGGGCTGCCCTGCGTCGACATCAAGGACCGCTCCTGCATCGACGAATGCCCCGTGGACTGCATCTACGAGGGCCGCCGCGCCCTGTACATCCATCCGGAGGAATGCGTGGACTGCGGCGCCTGCGAGCCGGTGTGCCCGGTCGACGCCATCTACTTCGCGGACGACATGCCCGAGGAGTGGGGCGACGACCACGCCACCTCCAACGCCGACTTCTTCGCCGCCCTCGGCTCGCCCGGCGGCGGCAGCGCGCTCGGCCCCCAGGACCACGACTCCCCGCTGGTGGCGTCCCTGCCCGGAAAGGTGACGGCATGAGCGGCATCCTCGCGGGCAAGTGCGTCCTGGTGACCGGCGTGGTCACGGATGCCTCCATCGCCTTCCACGTGGCCAGGATCGCCCAGGAGGAGGGCGCCGAGGTCCTGCTCACCGGATTCGGGCGGCTCTCCCTCATCGAGCGGTTCGCGCAGCGGCTGCCGAAGCCCGCCCCCGTCATCGAGCTGGACGTCACCGACCAGGACCACCTGGACACGCTCGCCGAACGGCTCGGCACGCACACCGACGGACTCGACGGCGTGGTGCACTCCATCGCCTTCGGCCCGCAGGGCGCCTTCAACTTCCTGGACGGCACCTGGGACGACGTCTCGACCGCCGTGCACGTCTCGGCGTACTCCCTCAAGTCCCTGACCACCGCCTGCCTCCCGCTCCTCAAGCGGCGCGGCGGCTCGGTCGTCGGGCTCACCTTCGACGCGGCCGTGGCCTGGCCGCACTACGACTGGATGGGCGTCGCCAAGGCCGCCCTGGAGTCCACCAGCCGCTATCTCGCCCGCGATCTGGGCGAGTTCGGCATCCGCAGCAACCTGATCGCGGCCGGCCCGCTGCGCTCGATGGCCGCCAAGTCCATCCCCGGCTTCGGCGAACTGGCCGATGTGTGGACCACCGGACGGGCTCCGGCCGGCTGGGACCTGACCGACCCCGAGCCGGCCGCCCGCGGCGTCGTCGCCCTGCTGTCGGACTTCTTCCCGCGCACCACCGGCGAGATCGTCCACGTGGACGGCGGGGTGCACATGATGGGCGCCTGAGACGTCCCGCGCTCCTCCGGCGCGGACACGGGAAGGGGGCGGGTGCCGGACCGGCGCCCGCCCCCTTCCCGTGGTGTCACTCGGTCGTGCCGCCCGGCAGGATCCGCCGGAACCCGGTGTACGGCACCAGCGCGTCCGGCAGCAGCACCGAACCGTCGTCCTGCACGCCCTGTTCGAGCAGCGCGGCCACCGTCCGCCCGATCGGCAGCGCCGAGCCGTTCAGCGTGGCGGCCGGCGTCTTGCGGCCGTCGGCCCGCTTGACCCGGATGTCCGCGCGCCGCGCCTGGAAGGTGCCGCAGTCGGACACCGACGAGATCTCCCGGAAGGCGTCACCGCCCGGCAGCCACACCTCGATGTCGTACGTCATCCGCGCCGAGAAGCCCATGTCGCCCGCCGGCAGCAGCACCGTACGGAAGGACAGTTCGAGGCGGCGCAGGCACTCCTCCGCGTGCCCGACCATCAACTCCAGCTGCTCCTGCGCCTCTTCGGGCGCGCAGATGCGCACCAGCTCCACCTTCTCGAACTGGTGCAGCCGCAGCACACCGCGGGTGTCGCGACCGTACGCCCCGGCCTCCGCGCGGAAGCAGGGGGTGCGGGCGGTGAAGGCGTACGGCAGCGCCCGCGCGTCCAGCAGCTCCCCGGAGACCATATTGGTCAGCGGCACCTCGGCGGTCGGGATCAGGAACAGCTCCCGCTCCCCGACCTGCGTACGGAACAGGTCCTCCTCGAACTTGGGGAGTTGTCCGGTTCCGGTCATGGTGTCGCGGGAGACCAGGAAGGGCACCGACTGCTCGGTGTAGCCGTGCTCGCGGGTGTGCAGATCGAGGAAGAAGTCGGCGAGGGCGCGCTCCAGGCGGGCTCCGGCGCCGTGCGCCACGCTGAACCGGGCGCCGGACAGCTTGGCCGCGGTCGGCGGGTCGAGGATGCCCAGGGCCTCGCCGATCTCGGCGTGGTGCCGGGCACCCTTCGCCGGGCGCGGCGCCGGACCGCCCCGCCGCACCTCCACGGCCTCCTTCTCGGAGTCGCCGTCCGGGACGCTGTCCAGCGGCAGGTTGGGGATGCCGAGCAGCAGCTCGGTCAGCTCTCCCGCCGCCACCCGCGCCAGCGCCTCCGCCTGCTGCACCTCGGCCCGCAGCGCGCGGGCGGCTTCCTTCTCCGCCTCGCTGGGCGGGCCCGAACGGCGTGCCTTGGCCGTCCTGTTCAGCTCGGTGCGCAGCCGGGTCACCTCGGCGTTGGCGGCCGAACGGGCGCGCAGTGCACCGCCCACCGCGTCCAGGTCGAGCTCGTAGCGGCGGCGGGCCAGGCGGCGCCTGGCGTCCTCGCCGGCCTCGATCAGCTCATTGGGATCGTGCATGGCGGTCTCCTGACGGGGCGGGGGAGAGGTCGGGGGTGGCGGGGGCGGCGGTGTGCCGGGTGCCGAGCAGCCGGTAGCGCAGCGGGTGGGCCGTGCGCAGCCGGACCGCGTAGAGGAGGCCGCCGAGCGCGACCAGCGGCAGCAGCCAGGGCAGCGCGGCGATCACCTTCGAGGGGGAGCCGGTGAGCATGTCGAAGTTGCCGAGCACCAGCCACACGGAGGCGGCGAGCCCGGCGAAGCCCAGCAGCGGGGCGAGGGTCTCCTTCCACCAGTGCCCGTGCCCGGCGCGCAGCCGCAGCCCGAGCACGGAGAGCGCGGCCAGCGCCTGGAGTGTGACGATGCCGAGCGTGCCCAGCCCGAGCATGCTGGTGGTCAGGTCGGCGTACGGGTCCAGGCCCGCGACCGCGAACCCGGCCAGCACCAGCGCGGTCAGCACGCTCTGCCAGACGCTCGCCCGGTGCGGGGAGCCGTGCCGAGCGTGCTCGGCGGCCAGGGTGCGGGGGAGCAGCCCGTCCTGGGCGAGGACCTGGGCATAGCGGTTGGCGGCGCTGTGCAGGGCCAGCGTCGCCGCGAACAGGCTGGTGCAGAGCAGGACTTGGAGCATGGTGCTGCCCGCGGTGCCGAGGAAGTCGTCGCCGAGCCCGAAGAACAGGTCGCCCATCTGCTTGCCCGCGACCTCGCGCACATGGTCCGGGCCGATCGCGCCCACCGCGAGCCAGCTGGTCAGTGCGTAGAACCCGGCGATCAGCGCGGCGGCCGCGTACGTCGCGCGGGGCACGCTGCGCTCCGGGTCGCGGGCCTCCTTGCCGTACAGCGCCGCCGACTCGAACCCGATGAAGGACACGAACGCGAACATCAGCGAGACACCGACGCCGGGGCCGGCGGCGGTGTGCGGGGAGAACGAGGCGGCGGGCAGCGCGTGCAGCCCGTGCCGGACGAGGATCGCCACGTCCAGGGCCGCGAGCACGCCGATCTCGCCCAGCATCAGCAGCGCCAGCACGCGGGCGCTCAGCGCGATCTCCCGGTAGCCGAGCACCGCCGTCAGCACCAGCCCGACCGCCGCGCACCACTCCCAGGAGACCGTCAGCCCGTGCGCGGCCAGCACGAGCCGGGTGAAGTATCCGAGCGCACCGGCCAGCCCGATGGTCGCGCAGTTGTACGACAGCAGGGCCAGATATCCGGCCGCGACGGCCGGGGGCCGGCCGAGCCCGTCGGCGACGGAGGCGTAGAACCCGCCGGACCCCCCGGTACGCCGGGCGCTGACCGCGTACCCGGCCGAGAAGCACAGCAGGGTCACCCCGGCGAACAGGAAGGCCGCCGGCACCCCGGCGCCGTCCCCGAACGCGAACGCGAGCGGGACCGTACCGACCATCGCGGACAGCGGTGCCGCGGCGGCGACGATGAGAAACAGAATGTGCGCCGTACCGAGCCGCCCCGACACGGGCGGCGAACCACTGGTGGTGGACATGGGGGCTCCAGATATGGGGAGAGGGGTGGGGACTGTGGGGGGGTGACGTAAGGCCGACAGCCGCCCGCGGAGCGTTCTCGGCGGACGGCTGTTGCGACGCGGGGCGGCTGCTCAGGCGGGCGCTATCGCCAGAGCGGTGTTCTGCCCCCCGAATCCAAGGGAGTTGCTCAGCGCCAGATCGATCGGCATCTCGGTCAGGGTCTGCGCCAGCTTGATCTCCATCCGGGAGTCCGGCATCACCAAGTTGGCGGTGGGCGGGATGATCTCGTGTTCCACGCTGAGTACGGTGAACGCGGCCTCGACCGCCCCCGCCGCCCCCAGCAGATGCCCGGTGACCCCCTTCGTGGACGTCACCACCGGATCGCCGCGCAGCGTCCGCTGGATCATCCGTGCCTCGGACAGGTCGTTGAGCGGCGTCGACGTACCGTGCGCGTTGACGTGCTCGACGTCGTCGGGGTCGGCTCCCGCGTCGGCGAGCGCCGCGCGGACCGCCGCCTCGATGCCGGCGCCCTCGGGATGCGGCGACGTCATGTGGTGGGCGTCGGCCGTGGCGCCGTACCCGATGATCCGCCCGTGGATGTGCGCGCCACGGGCCCGCGCGTCGGCGACGCGCTCCATCACCAGGATCCCGGCCCCCTCGCCGGCCACGAACCCGTCGCGGTCGGCGTCGAAGGGACGGGACGCGGACGCCGGGTCGTCGTGCCGCCTGGAGAGCGCGCCCATCTGGGCGAACCCGGCCATGACCAGCGGGGTGATCATGGCTTCGCTGCCGCCGGCCAGCACGATGTCGCAGCGGCCGAGCGCCAGCAGGTCCCGCGCGGTGCCGATGGCCGTCGCGCCGGACGCGCACGCGGTGGCCACCACCAGGTTGGGTCCGGTCGCCCCGAACTCGATGGCCGTCTGACCGGCCAGCATGTTCGGCAGCTGCATCGGCAGCAGCAGCGGCGACACCCGGTCGGCACCCTGTTCGCGCAGCACATGATGCTGTTCCTCGACCGTGCCCGGACCGCCGTCGGCGCAGCCGAGGACCACGCCCACGCGGGCGCCGTCCCAGGTCTGCGGGTCCAGGCCCGCGTCGGCCACCGCCTCGTGCGCGGCGACCAGCGCGAACTGGACGAACCGGTCCAGACGGTGGGCCCGGCGCGCGCTGAGCAGGCGCTCGGGGTCGAAGTCGGGCACCCGGCAGGAGATCTTCACGGGATTGTCGGCCAGCACCGGATCGAGGGCCGCGGCCGGCCTGCCGTCGCAGACCGCCGCCCAGCTCGGTCCGACCCCGATCCCGCCGGGGGTGATCAGACCGAGCCCGGTGACGGCGATGTCCATCGCGGCCATCAGACCTTCGCGCTCCGCTCCTCCATCAGCCGGACCATGTCGGCCACGGTGTCGGCTTCGAGCAGGTCGTCGTCGCTGATGTCCAGGTCCAGCTCGGACTTCAGCAGCAGCGACAGCTCCACGACGGCCAGCGAGTCCAGCTCGATGTCCTCCCGCGTGGCCTCGGGGGTGATGGCCTCGGGCGACACCTTGAGCTTGTTGGACAGGATTTCCTTGAGCTGCTCCAGCATGTCGGTTCCTTTCGAAGGTCTTTCCTGACGATCGGTCAGATGGTCTGGAGCTCGGGCCAGACGACGGTGGCCGCGCCCCAGGACAGCCCGCCGCCGAACGCGGTGAGCAGCACCCGGTCCCCCGCCGTGAGCCGGCCGTCGGCGGTGGCCTCCGCGAGCAGCAGCGGGATCGAGGCGGCCCCGGTGTTGCCGACCCGCGCGATATTGCTGAGCTGCCGCTCCGGGGGGATGCCGAGCCGGTCCGAGACCGCGTCCAGGATCCGGGCGTTGGCCTGGTGCGCCCCGAACCGGTCGACGTCGTCCAGACGCCAGCCGGCCCGCTCGACGGCCTCGGTGGACGCGCTGGTCATACGCTCCACCGCGTGCCGGTACGTGTCCCGGCCGAGCATCCGGAAATAGTGGTCCTCCGGGGCGGCCGGGCGGCCCGAGGAGCGCTGCTTGGAGCCGCCCGCCGGGACCTCGATCAGATGGCTCAGCTCGCCGTCGCTGCCGAGCACCAGCGGCCCGAGCGCACCGGGCTCGTCCGGCGAGCCGGCCCGCAGCACCACCGCGCCCGCGCCGTCCGCGAAGATCACGGCGGTGGTGCGGTCCTCCGGGTTGATGATCGTGGTGAAGGCGTCGGCGGCGATCAGCAGCACGCTGTCGGCGATCCCCGCGGCGATCAGCCCGGCGGCGGACGCGAGGCCGTACAGGAACCCGGAGCAGACGGCCGCCACGTCGAAGGCGGGCACCTGGCCGAGCCCGAGCCGCGCGGCCACCTGGGGGGCGGTCGCGGGGCACGGCTGGTCCGGGGTGGTGGTGGCGAGCACCACCGCGCCGACCTGCTCGTCGCCCGCCGACTTCAGGGCCCGCAGACCCGCCTCCACCGCGAGGTCCCCGGTGGAGGTGCCGGGGGAGATGTAGAACCGCTCGGCGATGCCGGTACGGGTGCGGATCCATTCGTCGGAGGTGTCGAGGCGCTGCGAGAGGTCCTCGTTGGTGACGATGTTGGGCGGGACGTACGAGCCGATCCCGGTGATGACCGCCGCCCGCCCGGTACTCATGCGCCGGCCCCCGAGGCGAGGACCTCGACCGGCAGGCCCATGTACTCCATACGGACCTCGGCCATCTCGTCGGTCCACTGCTCGGCCATGTCGTAGCGCTGGTCGGGCGTGGTGTCGAGCAGGCGGACGCCCGGCCAGACCTCGTAGTCGCCGATCAGGTCGGCGTGCTTGAACATGCCGTCCTGGAACAGCTCCTCGCGGTGGATGACGAACTCCCGGTCCGGCAGCTCGTCCCACAGCTTGACGCCCGAGCGCAGGATCTCCAGCAGCCGGGGGGTGTACTCGGGGTGCGCGACGAGGTGGTCGCGCAGGATGGTGCTGGCCACGGTGAGGTGGCGGATCTCGTCGATGGCGGTGCCGCGGGAGATCTCGCCGGTCGCCGGGGACAGCGGGGTCCACTTGCGCTCGCTCAGCTCGGCCGCGGGGGCGAGGACACCCTCGATGATGATGGCGAAGACGCCGACGCCGCCGGCGAAGTCGGCCTTGTCGCGGACGATGTCCAGGGTGAAGTCCACCACCGGGTTCAGCACCCGCTTGCGGTAGTCCCGGGACATCTCCTCGATCTCCCGCAGCAGGGCGCTCTGCGGGATGCCGAGGTCCACCAGGTGCTGGCGGAAGACGCGGGCGTGCCGGGCCTCGTCGATCAGCTGGGTGGCGTAGAACTCCATCTCGGGGATGCCGGGCGCGATGGTCACGTAGTGGCCGAGCAGCCGGGTGGCCAGTTCCTCGGAGAGGGCCCGGAAGCCGAACTCCAGGATCAGCGCCTCGCGCAGCGGGCCGGGGGCCTTCAGGAAGTCGGGGGTGAGGGCGTCCACGTGGTGGCCGGTGGCACCCCGGTCGCGCAGGGTGCCCTGGGCGACGGAGGTGAACCAGTAGGCGAGGTCGCACTCCTCGGGGCCGAGGGTGAGTTCCTTCGCGCCGTCCAGCAGGCCGGGAGCCTTCTCCCAGTCGGCCTCGGGGGCAACGGGTGTGGTCATGATGCGGCGGTCTCCTTCGCCGGACGCAGGGAACCGGCGAACAGCCCGCCGGTGTAACTGAGCAGCGGCAGGCCCTCGTCCGCGGTGGCCCGGACGACATGGCCGAGCAACAGCTCGCTGTCGCCCGCGGGGTGCGCGGAGTGGAACCGGCAGACGTAGTGGGCGAGGGCGCCCGCGATCAGCGGGGCCTGGGCGTAGCGGTCGGCGGTCCAGGCGAGGCCGGTGAAGGCCGCGCTGCCGTCGGGCCGCGAGCTGTCGGCGAACCGCCGTGCCACGTCGGCCTGTTCGCCGCCGAGCACATTGATCGCGAACCGGCCCTCGGCGGCGGCGAGGCGGGCGAAGGACGAGCCCGCCCGCAGCACCACCCCGACCAGCAGGGGCGCGCGCGAGACCAGGGTGACGGTACTCGCGGTGGTGCCGTGCATCCGTTCCTCGGGGCCCGTGGTGAGCACGGACACCGGGGAGGCCAGGTGGTACAGGGCCCGCCGCCGCTCGGCGGGGTCCTGGCGCACCGGCCGGCGCACCGGGGTCGCGGCGGTGGTCATCGTACGGCCTCCGTCTCGCGGACGACGGTGCGTGCCGGGACGTGCCCGACGGGCACCGGGTCCATCGCGTGCCCGACCGGCTTGGGGTGCGGCAGGCCCAGGTCGTCCAGGAGGCGGAGGTAGCCCTCCTGGCGCACCGGCTCGAAGGGCAGCGCGAAGGACTTCATGAAGTTGCCGAACAGGCCCCGGTCGCCGAAGAGATGGAACGGCAGCACCAGCAGCGCCCACTCCGGCTTGACCAGCAGGCACCACAGCGCGGCGACCGCGCCCTGGGTGATGAGGCTGTGCATGACGTTGTAGAGGACGTAGTACGCCTTGTGGATCGGCCGGCCGCCGCTCTTGCGGAAGGCGATGGCGCCGGGGATGTAGCCGATCAGGTCGATGTACAGGAACAGCCCGAGCGCCGGCAGCCAGCGGATGTCACCGAAGTGGTAGATGATCATCCCGGTGGTGACGGCGAGGCCCACCAGGTACTCGGCGCGGTGCAGCGAGTACGTGCGTGGCGTCTCGAAGGGGTTCGCCTGGTCCATGGTCAGCTCCTTCGGCCGGTACTACGCGCCGACCGTGGCGGGCGTGTTCAGCTCGATGCCGCCCTGGATGCGCACGGCCGGGTACAGACCGGTCAGGGCCCAGGCGACGGTCTCCTTGATGACCCGCTCGGCGATCGGGTCGAGGATGCCCTCCAGGCTCGGGATGCCGAAGTCGAAGTCGGCGTCGAAGCGGACGGCGACGTCCGCGCCGTTCTGCTTGACCGACCAGATCCCGGTGAAGGAGTCGAAGTCGCCGTCGGACTGCTCGAAGCGGATCTCGCCCGCCTCCGGCAGCACCGTGTCGTCCTCGGTCCAGCGCAGCAGTCCGCTGCGGAAGTGCAGCTCCCAGCTGGAGGAGGGCTTCGGCTCGGGGTACGCGGAGTGCACGGTGGTCGCGTTGACGTGCGGCGCGAGGTCGGGGTACTTCTCCCAGCGCCGTACGGCGTGCAGCACCTCCTCGGCCTGCTCCGCGGGTATCAGGGCTTCCAGTTCGACGTGCCGCACGATCAGTTACCGCCTTCCGGCATAGTGGCCGCGCCCTTGATGAGGTCTCGGGTGGCCAGGTCGAAGGAGTTGACGAGGTAGTCGAGGTCGGTGTCGTTCAGCACGGCGGGCGGGGTGAACCGGACCACCGAGCTGCCGTTCATGGAGTGGTTGGCGACGACGCCGTGGTTGAACAGCTCGATCAGCAGCTCGCCGGCGAGGCCCGCCTCGACCAGCTCCACGCCGATGAGCAGCCCCTGGCCGCGCACGTCCACCACCAGCTCGGGGATGTTGCGGTGGGCGACCTCCGCGATCCGCGGCAGCAGCCGGGCACCGAGGTCCATGGACCGGGTGACCAGGCGCTCCTCCTTGACGGCGCGGACCGCGCCCATCACCGCGGCCATCAGCACCGGCTGCCCGGAGAAGGTGGCGGTGTGGACGTAGGGGTCCTTGTCGAAGGGGCGGAACGCCTTGCGGGTGGCGATGGCCGCGGACACCGGCATCACCCCGCCGCCGAGCGCCTTGCCGGCCAGCAGCACGTCCGGTACGACGCCTTCGAGGTCGGCGCCCCACCACTCGCCGAGCCGCCCGAACCCGGACTGCACCTCGTCGAGGATGAGGAAGCCCTCGTACTCGCGGACCAGTTCCTCGACCCGCTTGAGGTAGCCCTTGGGCGGGATGATCACGCCGCCCTCGCCCTGGACCGGCTCCAGGATCACGCAGACCTCGCCCGGATGGGCCTTCAGCTCCGCCTCCAGGGCGTCGGCGTCGCCGAACGGCAGGTGCAGGAAGTCGGGGATCAGCGGCCGGAACGGCGCCTGGTACACGTCCTTGGCGGTGGCCGACAGGGCGCCCAGCGTCTTGCCGTGGTAGCCGCCGCGCATCGACACGGTCCGCTTGAAGCCGCCCGCGCGGGCCAGCTTCAGACCGGTCTCCACCGCCTCGGCGCCGGACAGCGCGAAGTGCACCCGGTCGAGCCCGGTGGGCAGCACCGACACCAGCGCCTCGGCGGCACGGGCGACCGTCGGCTCCAGCAGGATGCGGGTCGCGGTGGGGTGGGTGCGCAGCTGGCGCTCCACCTCCTCCATGACGATCGGGTGCCGGGCGCCCATGATGAACACGCCGTAGCCGCCGGCGTTCAGGAAGCGCTCACCGTCACTGGTGGTGAGCCAGGCGCCCTCGGACGCCACCTCCATATGACTGCCGAACAACTCGGCGAGCGTGGCCCGCCCCTTGCTCAGATGGGCCCGGTAGAGGTTGAGGATCTCGGCCTCGTCGTCGACGACGGGCGCGTGGGGGGAATCGTGCAAGACGGTCACGTGTCACTCACTCCAAGAGAGGGGACTTTTCAACGCCGTTGATGGGAGCGCCCCTTCAGGGGCGTGGTGCTGTGTCCGATGTGCGGCTCCGCCGCGTGGGCGCGCTCAGCCGCAGCGGACCCGCAGCCGACCGACTACGCGAGAACCAACGGCCCTCCGTCGAAGTACGTCAGCAACGGCTCCGACGCGGCGATCCGGGACGGCGGATGGAAGGCCAGCGCCCTCGTCGCGGCCGCGGCCTGCGCGAACGCCGAGTTCGTGATGAAGTCCATCCCGCCGAGCAGTTCCAGCGCCCGTGCCACGATCCCCGGCAGCGCGTTCTGCACCGCGTACCGGGCCACGAGCACCCGCGCCACCGACTCCTCGTCGCCCGGCTCGCGGCCGGTGCCCCGCGCCACGCCCTCCAGGAGGGCCAGCGCCGCCTCCATGTCGACGGCGAGCGCGGCCCGCGCGTCCGCGCTGCCCCGCTTGCGGCTGAGCACCTGCTCGACCAGTGCCGCCGCCGCGCCCGCGTACCCCGCGGAGATCAGCATCTCGAACCAGACGAACCCGGCGGACTGGAGGTCGTCCAGCCGTGTGGGGTCGTCCGCGCCGGCCCGCACCACCATCTCGCCGGGCACGAACACGTCCTCCAGGCGCACCTCGTCGCTCTCGGCGCCGGCCAGCAGGTCGTTGCCCCAGAACCGGTGCACCGTGAGGCCCGGCGCGTCGGCCGGGACCAGGGCGAGCGCCAGCTCGGGCTCGCCGCCGTCCTCGCCGTGGATCGCGGTGGACGCGGTCAGCAGGCTCATCGAGCGGGACAGGCTGCACGGCTTCTTGGAGCCGGAGAGCAGGAAGCCGCCCTCCACCGGGCGCGCGGTCACGGCCGGCTTGAGGATGTTCTGCGCGGTACGGCCCTCCGACCAGCCGGAGGCCAGCACCTGCTGGTCGGGCACGATCTGGTGCAGCAACCGGGTCTGCGCGTCGGTGAGCCGGCCCGACTTGACGGCCAGCGAGTACAGCATGGCCGCGGTGAAGTGGTGCATGGAGACGGCCGCGACCAGCGAGGGCGAGAGCGCGCCGAGGGCCAGCTGCACCCGCAGCGCCTCCAGCGGGGCCGCGCCGTGGCCGCCGTAGCTCTCGGGGATCAGCAGGCCCACACCGCCGTGGATGCGGAACAGGTCGATCACCGGGCTGCCGGCCTTCTCCCGTTCCTGGTACGGGAGTTGCTCCAGTTCCTTGAGCAGTCCCGGATGGAACCGCTCGCACACGGTCCGGGCGACATCGAGGGAACGCACGGGAAAACCTCCGGGTACGGGGTGGGTTCAGGCGCCGAAGACCGCGTCGTACGGGCTCACGTCGCGGGCGATGCTGACTCCCTGGACGTGGGACGTCTTGAGCATCGGGTAGTTGGCCTCGCCGAACGCGCCGCCGGTGCGGCCGGTGCCGCCGTGGCTGGGCAGGTAGGGCAGGAAGCCGATGTGGGAGTCGTTGACCTTCAGCAGGCCGCCGTTGACGGTGCGCCGCACGAACGTCTCGACCACGTGGTCGGAGCGGGACCACAGGGAGTTGCGCAGCCCGTAGTCGTTGCTGTTGACGAACTGAAGGAACGATTCGAGCAGGGCGTCGTCATGGTCGCGCTCGGCCACCACGATCGGGATCAGCGGGAAGAACGTCTCCTCGCGGACCACGTCGTACGTCCGTGCCCGGTCCAGGCCGTCCACCCGCACCACCGTCGGCTGGAGGAACACCCCGGTCTCCGAGACCGTGCCGTCCACCTCCGTGCGGTTGCCGCCGGTGACCAGCTCGGCACCGTTGTCCAGCGCCTGGCGCAGCAGCCGGAAGAACCGCTCGCTGCGCCGCACCGGCGACAGCAGCACGTCCTCCTCCTCGGGCAGGCCCGGCTTGATGCCCTTGACCTGCTCCTTGACCTCGGCGATCAGCGCCTCGGCGACATCCGGATGGGCCAGCACGTAGTTGGGCACCATGCAGATCTGCCCGGAGCCGTAGAACGCCTCCGTGATCGCCTCGGCCGCCCACTTCACGTCGGCGTCCTTCCACACCACGATGCCGTCGTTGCCGGCGAGTTCGAGGATCGGCTTCTTGCCGTGGGCCACGCACTGCTGCTCGAAGCGCAGGCCCTCCTGGCTGCCGCCGATGTAGAAGATGTCGTTGATCAGCGGGTCCGCGATCCAGCGGTCCATGGTCTGCTTCGGGTTGGAGCAGACCGCGTTGAGCACTCCGGGCGGGGCGTCGAACTCCTCCAGCAGCGGAGCGACGATGTCGCGCAGCAGCCACATGGTGGACAGCGCGATACTGCGCGGGGCCCGTACGACCACCGCGTTGCCGGCCATCAGCGCCAGCACGCACAGCGCGGCGCTCGGCAGCGGGGCGTTCTGCGGCGGGTTGAAGGCGACCACTCCGTCGGGCTGGCGGTGCAGGATCAGCCGGCGGCCGTTGTATTCCTTCTCCACCCGCATCTGCTTGTCGTACCAGCGCAGGGAGCCCGGCGCGTAGATCTGGAGCAGGCAGCTCAGCTCCCAGCGAGCGAGCTTGACCGGGTGGGACTCGGCGACCAGCATCCGCAGGAACTCGTCCTCGTGCTTGATCAGTTCCTCGCGGAACCGGGTGCCGAGCCGCATCCGCCGCTCCAGCGGTACGGCCGCCCAGTCGGCGGCGGCAGCGGCGGCCGCCTGGGTGGCCAGGTCGATGGAGGCGTCGTCGGCGATGGCGCAACGCCCCACCACATACGGGTGCTTGGCCGCCTCGGACTCCGGGTCCTGTTCGAGGGAGCGCTTCAGGCTCACGCTGGTGAACACGTCTTCCAGCAGCGAACGCCCGCTGACGGTGTACACCCAGCCGTCGCCGGCGACGTCCTTGCCCGCGATGTAGAGGTCGTAACTCTTCAATCCGGAAGGTGCCTCAGCACTCTCCTCCTGCGCGGCTTCGCGAAGCATCTTCAGCCTTTCGGATATGGCGTGTGGATTTCTTGAAGCAAGGCGAGCGTGACAGCGGAATCTGATCCGGCGCTGACACCCGACTGATCCAGCCAACCGGCCCTGCCCACGCCGTCAGTGGGGCGTCAGCCGCCGCTGCTTGCATGAGCCGCATGTCACCCGTCGACAGCACCATCCAGCGGTTGCGCGAGCTGCCGCGCAGTGAACTGACCGAGGAAATCGAGACAATCGTCCTGCGGAAATTCAAGGCCGTTCTTCTCATGGACGATTCCGAGGACCTTCCCGTCGACATCTCCTACTTCGACCTCGGGCTCACCTCGCTGCGCCTGACCGAGATACGCCAGAGCCTGGAACAGCTCCTGGATCTGTCGATCAACGTCAACGTGCTTTTCAACGAGCCGACCATCACCCACCTCGTCGACCACCTGACCCAGGCCGTCCAGGAAGCTTGAGGAGTCGTTCCATGCCGCGTACGGAATCAGCGCAGGCGCCCGAGCCGGTAGCGATCGTCGGAATCGGTCTGCGGTTCCCCGGCGGCAGCGGCTCGCCCGACGAGTTCGAGGACTTTCTGCGCGAGGGCCGCAGCGGGATCCGCCCCATTCCCACCGACCGCTGGGACGTCGAGGCGTTCACCCCCGAGGGCCCCGACGACAAGGGCAAGATCCGCGCGTCGGCCGGCGGTTTCCTCGACCGCATCGACCTGTTCGACGCGGGCTTCTTCAACATCTCGCCGAAGGAAGCCCGGTACATGGACCCCCAGCAGCGGCTGCTGCTGGAGACCGCCTGGCAGGCGCTGGAGCACGCCGGCATCGACCCCGCGCCGCTGCGCCGCGGCAACGGCGGCGTCTACATCGGCGCCAGCTCCATCGACTACGCGCTGGAGCTGGACTCGCTGCCCTACGAGGAGCTGGACGGCCACCTCGCCTCCGGCATCACCATGTTCCCGCTCTCCGGGCGGCTCTCCTACTTCCTGGGCTGGCGCGGCCCGAGCATGAGCGTGGACACCGCCTGCTCCTCCTCGCTGGTCGCCCTGCACCTGGCCGTGCAGGCGCTGCGCGGCGGCGAGACGGACATCGCGCTGTGCGGCGGCGTCAACGCCCTGCACCACCCGCGCATCCCGGTGATGTTCTCCAACGCGCAGATGCTGTCCCCGGACGGCCAGTGCAAGACCTTCGACGAGGCCGCCGACGGATACGCGCGCGCCGAAGGCTGCGGCATCGTCGTCCTCAAGCGGCTCTCCGACGCCGAACGCGACGGCGACCGGGTGCTCGCCCTGGTGCGCGGCACCGCCGTCGGCCAGGACGGCGACAGCGCCGGCCTGACCGTGCCCAACGGACCCGCGCAGGAGAAGGTCATCCGCGGCGCGCTGGCCGCGGCCCACCTCACGCCCGAGGACATCAGCTACGTCGAGGCGCACGGCACCGGCACCCCGCTCGGCGACCCCATCGAGTTCGGCGCCATCGGCGACGTGTTCGTGGACTCGCACACCAAGGACCAGCCCGTGGTGGTCGGTTCGGTGAAGACGAACCTCGGCCACATGGAGCCGGCCTCCGGCATCGTCGGCGTCATCAAGACGGTGCTCCAGCTCCGCTCGGGCACCATCTACCCGCACATCAACCTGAACAACCCCTCCGGCCGCATCCCCTGGGACCTGTACCCGCTGCGGGTGCCCACCGCGTGCGAGCCCTGGAAGGCCGAGGTCAAGCGCGCCGTCGTCAACAGCTTCGGCTTCGCCGGGACGATCGGTGCCGTGGTCCTGGAGGAGGCGCCGCAGCGCCCCGCCGAGCAGACCGAACAGGGCGGCGCCGCCCCGCTGTTCACCCTCTCCGCGAAGAACGCGGGCGCCCTGCGCGAACTCGCCGCTCAGTACCGGGCGTTGCTGGAGGAGAAGCCCGAGACGTCCATCGCCGCGCTCTGCCACAGCGCCAACACCACCCGCGCCCACCACCCGTACCGGATCGCCGCCCCCGTCGCCGACCGCGCCGCCCTCGTCAAGCTCCTCGACAAGGCCGCCGAGCAGGAGCACGAGGGCCCGACCGGCATCCGTAAGACCGCGTTCATGTTCACCGGCCAGGGCTCCCAGTACGCCGGCATGGGCGCCGCCCTGTACTCGGCACTGCCCGTCTTCCGCGCCCAAGTCGACGCCTGCGACGAGCTGTTCGCCGCCCACCTCGGCCGCTCGGTGCGCGAGCTGCTGCTCGGCACCGCCGCCGACCCCGAGGCCATCGACCGCACCGAGTACACCCAGCCCGCCCTGTTCACGCTGGAGTACGCGCTCGCCCAGCAGTGGATGGCCTGGGGTGCGAAGCCCAACGTGCTCATCGGACACAGCATCGGCGAGGTCGTCGCCGCCGCCGTGGCCGGCCTGTTCAGCCTCCCCGACGCCGTCAAGCTGGTCGCCGCCCGCGCCCGGCTGATGCAGGCCGTCACCGCCGAGGGCGGCATGGCCGCCGTCTCCGCGCCGCTGGAGGACGTCGCCCCGCTCCTGGAGGGCCACGAGGACCTGGCCGTCGCCGGGGTGAACGCCCCCGACCAGACGGTGATCTCGGGCGGCGTCGCGGCCCTGGACGAGGTGAGCGCCATCCTCGCCGGGCGGGGCGTGCGCGTCGAGCGCCTCAAGGTCTCGCACGCCTTCCACTCCCCGCTGATGGCCGAGGTCTACGACGACTTCCGCGCCGCCCTCGACGGCATCGAGTTCCACGAGCCGAAGATCAGCCTCATCTCCAACGTCACCGGACGCCTCGCCCGCTTCCGCGAGATCGGCAACGTCGGCTACTGGGTGCGGCACATCGGCGAGCCCGTGCGCTTCCTCGACGGCATCCGCGCCGTCGCCAAGCGCGGCCGGCACGCCCTGATCGAGGTCGGCCCGCAGGCCGGGCTCACCGCGCTCGCCCGCCGCTCGGTCACCGTCGAGGACCACGTCTGGCTGGCCAGCCTGCGCCGCCGCGACACCACCACGGCGACGACGCTCACCGCCCTCGCGGAGTACTACGCGGCCGGGCTCTCCGTCGCCTGGGACGGCTACCACGCCGGCCACCCCGCCCCCCAGCGGGTGGACCTGCCGACGTACGCCTTCCAGCGCAAGCGCTACTGGCTGCCCTCCGTCACCCCTCGCCGCTCCGCCGCCGGCGGCACGGCCCGCCACCCGCTGCTCGGCACCGAGGAGCGATTCGCCAGCGGAGTGCGGGAGTTCACCGCCGAGTTCACCGCCGAGGAGCTGGGCGCGCTCGCCGACCTCGCCGCCGACGACCGCACCGTGCTGCCCGCCGGCGCCTACGTCGACCTGCTGTTCGCGGTGCAGGACGCGGTGCAGGGCCACGCCCGCCACGCCGTCCGCGACCTCAGGCTGCTCGCCCCCCTCGAACTGCCCGCCGAGACCGTCACCGCGCTCACCACCCGCTGGCGGCCGCGCCCCGGCGGCGGCGCCGAGGTCGAGGTGTACACCCTGGTCGGCGGCGAGGAGAACCTGCACGCCACCGCCACGGTCGCCGCCGACCCCGAACCCCTCGTGCCCGTCTCCGAGCTGGCCGAGCTGGACGCGGGGCTCGCCCCGGCCGTCCAGCACATCGACGACGAGGACATCTACACCGACCTCGCCTCCGTCGGCCGCCCGCAGGGCCCCCGCATGCGACTGCTGGTCAAGGCCGCCCGGCACGGCGACGGCCTGGTCACCGGCGAACTCACCGGCCGCGACGCCAGTGCCGTCGAGCACGTCCCGGCCGAGCTGCTGGAGGCCGCCGTGCAGGCGCTGGTCGTCCTCGACCCCGAGGGTCCGGTGTTCGTGCCCCGCGAGATCGCCTCCGTACGCCACTTCCGCAAGCCGCGCGGCGAGCAGCTGCGGGTCCTCGCGCGGGTCCGCGGCGAACAGGACCGGCGCCTCGCCGACGTGCTGCTCCTGGAGAACGGCGACCCGGTCGCCGAACTCCTCGGGGTGCGCATGGCCCGCCCCGAGGGCCGCGCCGGCCGCCGCCAGTTCCTGCACCGCCCCGAATGGGTGCGCCGCGCCCTGCCCGCCCGCGGCGGCGCCCCCGCCGCCCGGCACGTCGTCCTCCTCGACCCGTCCGCCGCGCGCGCCGCCGAACTGGCCGGCGAACCCGGTCTCAAGGTCACCTGGCTGCCCGACCTCACCGACCTCAAGGCCGCCCTGGAGGACCCCACCGTCACCGACATCTGCCGGCTGTGGCGCCGGCGCCCCGGCCAGATGTCCGCCGAGCGGCTGCGTGCCGAGTGCGAGGACAACTACCGCGAACTCCTCACCCTCATCGGCGCTTTGGAGAGCGCGCAGCGGCCGCCGAGGCTGTGGCTGGTCACCGAGGGCGCCCAGTGGCTGCCCGGCGACCCGGCCGGTGACGGCGGCCACCTGGGAGCCGCGACCCTGTGGGGCTTCGGCCGGGTGCTGCTCACCGAGTACGCCCAGTACCGGGCCACCCTGGTCGACCTCGCTCCCGGCAGCGGCCTCGCCCCGCTCGCCGAGGAGTGGCGGGCCGAACCGGCGGGCGAGTACCAGGTCGCCCACCGGCCGGGCCGCCGCTATGTGCGCCGGCTGCTCGCCGGTGACGCCAGCCTCACCTGGTCCGGCGGCTTCGAGCTGCGCGCCCCCGACTCCGGCGACCTGTCCGACCTGGTGCTCGTGCCGGTCACCGACCGGGCCCCGGCGGCGGACGAGGTCCAGGTCCGGGTGGGCGCCGTCGGCCTGACCGCGGAGGACGCCCGCACCGCCCTGGACACCGGGCGTGCCGAACGCGCCGAGGAGAACGGCGAGCCGGAACCCGCGCCGCTGCTCGGCCAGCTGGCCCGAGGCAGCGTGCTCGCCGCCGGTGCCGGCACCGGGTTCGCGCCGGGCGACGAGGTCCTCGTACGGCACGACGGGACCTTCCGCGCCACGCTCACCGTGCCCGCGGTCGCCGTCGTACCGGCCGGCCGCGACGAGGACCCGGCCCCGCACTTCCGCCTCGACGAGACCGGCGAGGCCCTGCGCACCGCCCTGTCCGACCCGGCGGGAGCGGCCTGGGTGACCCTGCCCGCGGACCTCGGGGAACGGCCCGAGCCGGCCGCCGAGGGGCCCGCCGGACTCCGCCCCGACCGCACCTACCTGGTCACCGGCGGCCTCGGCGGCCTCGGTCTGGTCACCGCCCGCAAACTGGCCGCGCTCGGCGCCCGCCACCTCACCCTGGTCAGCCGCAGCGGCAAGGCCACCGAGGAGGCCGCACCGGTCCTCGCCGACCTCGCGGCCGACGCCGAGATCGACGTCGTACGCGCCGACATCTCCCGGCCGGGGGACATCGAGCGGCTGGTCCGGCACCTCCAGGCGGGCTCCCGCCCGCTCGGCGGGATCGTGCACGCCGCCGGTTCCTACGACAAGAAGCTGATCTCCGAGCTGACCTGGGAGTCCATCGACGCCCAGCTCGCCGCGAAGGCGTACGGCGGCTGGCTGCTGCACGAGGCCGCCGAAAGCTCCTTCCCCGAGCTGGAGTTCTTCGTCACCTACTCCTCCATCGCCTCCGTCCTCGGCGGCGCCACCCAGGGGCACTACGCCGCCGCCAGCGCCGGGCTCGACGCGCTCGCCGAATGGCGCGGCCGGCGCGGAGTGCCGGGCCTGTCGGTCAACTGGGGCGCCTGGGCACGGGTCGGCATGTCCGCCCGCCTGGAGGAGCACCTCAGCCAGGAGATCGAACGCAGCGGCGTCCGCTTCTTCTCCCCGACCCGCGCCCTGGACACCCTGGCCCGGCTCTGGGGCCGGCCCCGCACCCAGCGGATCGTCGGCGAGTTCGACTGGGACCGCTACGTCTCCGGCAGCGTCAACGGCGACCTCTTCTACGACCGGCTCGCCCGCCGGGGCCGCGAGGAAGGCACCGGTCTCGACCTGACCGCCCTCACCGCACTCCCCGACGCCGAACGGCTCACCGCCGTCACCGGCGTGGTGAGCGAGAAGGTCGGCGCCGTCCTGCACCTGGAGGAGGGCGATGAGCTGGACCTGAACAGCGAGTTCGTGTCGCTGGGCCTGGATTCCCTGATGGCCCAGCAGGTCAAGGCCGCACTGGAGCAGTCGTTCCGGCTGCCCCTGCCGGCCTCCCTCACCCACGACCATCCCACGGTCCGCGCGCTCGCCCGGTTCATCGACGGGCAGCTCGTCCCGGCGCCGGCGGCGTGACGGTCGGACAGTTCGACAGAGACGGCACACCACCATGAGCGACATACCGAGGGAGCGCTGGACGCTCCACCACTCCGCCCGCGCCCACGCCGGCACCCGCCCCGACCACCCGGCGATCGTCTGCGAGGGGCACGTCACCACCTACGACAAGCTGCACCGCGACAGCAACCGCGCCGCCCACGCCCTCGCCACCAGCGGGGTCAGGCGCGGCGACCGGGTCGCCTACCTCGGCCGCGAGTCCGCCACCTACTACCTCGTGATGATCGCCTGCGCCAAGGCGGGCGCCGTCCTGGTGCCGGTCAACTGGCGGCTCACCCCGAACGAGGTCGACCACATCCTGCGCGACTCCGGCGCCACGCTGATCTTCGTGGACGACGAGTTCTGGGACACCGTGGCCGCCGTACGGCCCCAACTGCGCGGACTGCGCCGGGTGATCCGGGTCGACGGCACCGACGCCGACGGCGAACCCGCCCGCGGCGCCGGGCTGCTCGCCTGGGCCGCCGACCAGCCCGAGACCGACCCGGCGCCCGGCACCGGACCCGACGACGCCGTCATCCAGATCTACACCAGCGGCACCACCGGGCTGCCCAAGGGCGCGATCCTCGCCCACCGCAGCTTCTTCACCCTGCCGCATGCCAGCCGCGCGCAGGGCGTGGACTGGATCGACTGGCTGCCCGAGGACGTCGCCCTGATCTCCCTGCCGGGCTTCGGCGTCGCCGGGATCGGCTGGTTCCTGCACACCTTCAACGCCGGCGGCACCAATGTGATCATGCCGCAGTTCGACCCCCAGGAGGCCGTCCGCCTCATCCGCGAGCACGGCGTCACCACCACCTTCGCCGCACCCGCGATGCTCCAGGCGATGGCCGCCGAACGCGGTGCCGGACCCGAGGCGTTCACCTCCCTGCGCAAGATCGCCTACGGCGCGGCCCCCATGTCCGAGACGCTGCTCAAGCAGTGCCTGGAGACCTACCGCTGCGAGTTCGCGCAGATCTACGCCAGCACCGAGACCGGCAGCGTCGCGGTCTGCCTGCCGCCCGGCGAGCACCACACCGGCAGCACCCGGCTGGCCTCGGTGGGCCTGCCCTGCCCCGGCAACGAGATCAAGGTGGTCGGCCCCGGCGGCGAGAGCCTGCCGCCCGGCGAGATCGGCCAGGTCTGTGTGCGCACCCCCGCCCGGATGCTCGGCTACTGGAACCTGCCCGAGGCCACCGCCAGCACCCTGGTGGGGGAGTGGCTGCACATGGGCGACGCGGGCTTCCTCGACGAGGACGGCTACCTCCACCTGTGCGACCGCATCAACGACACGATCATCGTCGCCGGGCAGAACATCTACCCGGCCGAGGTCGAGAAGGCCCTCGCCGCGCACCCGGCGGTCGAGGACGCGGCCGTGGTGGGGCTGCCCGACGACCGCTGGGGCGAGAGCGTGCACGCGGTGGTCGTCCTGCGCCCCGGCGCCGGGGCGACCCCCCGCGAACTCCTGCTCTCGCTGCGCGGCCGGATCGCCGACTACAAGATCCCCGGCACCTACCACTTCGCCGACTCCCTGCCCCGCAACCCCTCGGGCAAGATCCTGCGCCGCGCGGTGCGCGAGCGGCTGACGGCGGAGACCAGGACCGCTGCCGGGAGTGCCGTATGACCACGTTCCCCGACCTCCCCGCGGAGAGTGACACGTTCATGAGTACCGAACCGCTGCGGATCGGCATCCTCCTGCCCACCCGCGAGCAGGCCATCAACGGCACCTACGCCGCCGCTCCGCTGCTGGACTTCGCCCGGAACGCGGAAGCCCTCGGCTTCGACTCCCTGTGGGCCGGCGACTCCCTCACCGCCCGGCCCCGCCTCGACCCCCTGGTCGTCCTGTCGGCCGCCGCCGCCGCGACGCGCCGCATCACCGTCGGCACCGCCGCCCTCACCCCCGCCCTGCGCCACCCGCTCATCGGCGCCAACATGATCGCGAGCCTCAGCCACGTGGCCGCCGACCGGCTGATCCTGGGCCTGGGTTCGGGCTTCCCGATGGCCGAGACCGAGGCCGAGTTCGAGTCCGTCGGCGCCTCCTTCCAGGGCCGCGTCGGCCGCCTGGACGAGATCGCCGCGCTCTGGCGGGCCGCCTGGCGCTCCGGCGAGGACGGCGAACCCACCGAGTTCGAGGGCAGGTTCTGGCAGGCCGAGAACCTGGACCGGCTGCCCTCGCCCGCCGTGCCCGGCGGCCCGCCGCTATGGCTGGCCGGCAGCGACACCCCCAAGGTGCTCGCCCGCGCCGCCACCCGCTACGACGGCTGGCTCCCCTTCCTCCCGGACGTCGACGCCTACGGCCGCGCCGCCGCCCGCCTCGGCGAACTCGCCGCCGAGGCCGGGCGCACGGTGGTCCCCGGCCTGTACGCCACGGTCACCGTGAACAGCGACGAGGCCGCCGCCGAGGCCGAGTTGGAGCACTACATCAGCCACTACTACGGCCGCTCCCTGGAGCAGATGCGCACCATCCAGGCGTACGCCTGGGGCAGCGCCGAGAAGTGCGCGCAGTGGCTGGCCGGATACGTCCGGGCCGGCGCCCGGCACCTGGTGATCCGCATCGGATCCCTCGACCCGGAGCCCCAGTTGAAGGAGATCGCCGAGGTGCTGCTGCCCGCGGTACGCGCCCTCGGCCCCGCACCCACCGTAGGGAGTACGCAGTCGTGACCACTGCCATCGGCACCGCCGGCAGCCAGATGTCCAGCGCGGGACACTGGTTCCACCCCGTGGAGCCCTCGCCCGACGCCTCCATCCGGCTGTTCCTGCTGCCCCACGCGGGCAGCGGCGCCATCATCTACCGCGACTGGGAACGCCTGCTGCCGCCGGACATCTCCCCGCAGGCCGTCACCCTCCCCGGCCGGCACAACCGCCGCGAGGAGGAGACGTACGAGAACTTCTGGCCGCTGCTCGAAGCCCTGCACGAGGCGGTCCTCGACGACCTGGACGACCGTCCGTTCGCCTTCTTCGGGCACTGCCTCGGGGCGCAGCTCGCCTTCCGGCTCGCCATCCGCATGGAGGAGGAGGGCGGCCCGGCCCCCGCGATGATCGGCATGTCCGGCTGGTCGCCGGTCGGCTTCTTCAAGCCGACCGAGGAGCAGAGCCGGATGCCGGAGCCCGAACTCATCGAGTGGATCAAGAAGTTGGGCTCCTTCCCGGCCGAGGTCTACGACAACCCCGAGATGCTCGCCCTGGTCGTGCCCGCCCTGCGCTCCGACCTCAGGGTCGCCGGGGACTACGACGACGACGGTGCCGGCGTCAGCTGCCCGCTCGCCTCCTACGGCGGTCGCAGCGACCCGCTCCAGGAGACCCCGGACGCCATGACCCACTGGGCCGCGCGCACCCCGACGTACCTGGGACACAACGAGTACGAGGGCGGCCACTTCTACATCGACACGCACGCGCAGGCCGTCACCGCCCACTTCGCACACCGGCTCCAGCGGACCGTTGCCACCGCCGTGAGCTGACCGGGGAAAGGGCGCGCGTCAGCGCCGTGTCAGCGGGGTGCGAGAAGGTGACAGACGGCCCGCCGACACGGCGCTCGTCGGTCTCTCCCCGACGTACCGCCGAGGCCACCGATCCGAGAGAGAAGCGGCAGCATGAGATTCGACGAAGACCTCTTCATCGCGTCGGCCGGGTCACGGGTACCGGAACCCGTATCCGGCGGACTCTCCGGTCCCGAGACGGCCGTACGCGCGGGCCGTCTCGCCGTCGAACGCTCCGGCACCGCACCCGCGGACACCGGTCTCGTCCCGCACTCCTCCGGCAGCCACCAGAGCCACGGCATGTGGCCCGCCGCGGCCTACGGCGCGCACGAGACCGCCGGCCGCGGCCTCGACCTCCATCGGCGCCGGGCCGCCACCGTCGGCGCCTCGGGCCCGGCCGCCGGACACGTCACCGCCGGCCCCGCCACCGAGGCGGCGGTCACCACCGGCGGCCGGTCCGCCGCGTCCTGGTCGGCCCGCCGGTACACCTGCTGGTGCCGTTCGCGCTCGGTGCGGCCGCCCCGGTCCAGCCGATCCCGCGCCCGCCCGAGAAGGCACCCACACCCTGAGCCGTTACGGCAGGCCCGTTCGCGGATCCGCCGCCGGCCCCGTTCCGCGCGTCCGCCGACGGACGCGCCGTCAGCGCACCACAGAGGAGTTCGACCATGACCACCGAAGCGGAACCGACCGGCAGAACTGCCGAGTCCGGGCCGGCAACGGACCAGGGGGAAACCGGCGGCAAGCCCGCCTGGGGTGCTCTCCTCGTGGTGTTGCTCGGCCTGTTCATCGCCAACATCGACTTCTTCATCGTCAATGTGGCCATCCCCTCGCTCCAGCGGGACATGCACGCCACCAGCGCCGAGATCCAGCTGGTGGCGGCGACCTTCAACATCGGCCTGTCCGCGATGCTCATCACCGGCGGCCGGCTCGGTGACCTGTACGGCCGCCGCAAGGTGTTCGCCGTCGGCCTGGCCCTGTTCGCACTGGCCTCGCTGGCCTGCGGCATCGCCCCGAACATGGCCGAGCTGATCGCCGCCCGCGCCGTCCAGGGCGCCGCCGCCGCGCTGGTCATCCCGCAGGTCCTCGGCATCCTGACCACCGCCTACACCGGCAAGGCCAGGGTCGCCGCGTTCAACGCGTACGGCATCACGATGGGCGCCTCCGCGGTGTTCGGCCAGCTGATCGGCGGTCTGCTGATCAAGGCCGACCTCTTCGGCTGGGACTGGCGGACCATCTTCCTGATCAACGCCCCCATCGGCGCCGTCGTCCTGCTGCTCACCCCGAAGCTGGTCCCCGAGTCCCGCGCGGAGGGCCGCACCGGTCTCGACTGGACCGGTGTCGTCCTGGTGACCGCCGGTCTCACCGCCATCGTGCTGCCGCTGGTCCAGGGCCGCGAGCAGGGCTGGCCGACGTGGACGTGGGAGTGCCTGATCGCGGCCGTGCCGCTGCTGGCCGCGTTCTGGTGGACCCAGCGCCGCAAGGCCGCCCGTGACGGGTCGCCGCTGGTCCACCCGAGCCTGTTCGAGGACCGCGCGTTCGGCATCGGGGTCGTCTCGCTGCTGGTGTTCTTCGCCGCGATGGCCTCCTTCTTCCTGGTCCTCGCACTGTACCTGCAGGAGGGCCGCGGCCTGTCCGCGTTCAAGTCCGGCCTGCTGTTCATGCCGCTCGGCCTCGGTTTCTTCCTCGGCTCCGCGCAGTCGCCCAAGGTCGCGGCCAAGCTCGGCAAGCAGGTGCTCGCGCTCGGCGCGGTGCTCCAGGCGGTCGGCAATCTGGGCCTGGCCGAAACCGCATGGCACCTGGACAGCACCGGGAACGTGGCCTGGTGTATTCCGGCCATGGTCGTGGCCGGTATCGGCATGGGCTTCGTGATCGCCCCGCTCGCCTCGCTGGTCCTGGCCGGCGTCGCCCCGCACCACGCGGCCGCCGCGTCCGGTGTGTTCTCCACGGCCCAGGAGATGGGCAACGCGATCGGCATCGCGGTGCTCGGCGTGGTCTTCTTCGGCGTCGCCGGACAGCACGTCACCGCGCACTCCTATGCCCACGCCTTCAGCGTCGGACTACTGGTCCAGGCGGGGATCTGCGTCGCGGTCGCCTGCCTGGTGCAGCTGCTGCCGCGGCCGAAGGCGGCGGACGCGGGAGCTGCTGCTGCGGCTGCCTGACCCGCCCCGCACTCCGCCCCGACGGGGGCCGGCGCCGAGCGCGCCGGCCCCCGTTGCGTTGTTCCGCACCACCATGCGGACCGCTCGTCCGCCACCCGTTTTGCCCTGGGAAAAGCAGACGTTTACCAGCTGATAACGAGTCAGTAACCCGTCAGATTTCCGTCAGCGCCGCTCACCAGGATGTGCTCCAACGCTGAGTTTCAGCCAACGGAGGGAACCCCAAATGTCCGCATGTGAGCAGCGAAATCTGCCGGATTGGCCCATGCCCCGGTCGTGCCCGTACGGGCCGCCGGACGCCTACGCGGAACTGCGCGGGCAAGCGCCGTCGAGAGTGCGCATAAGAGGCGGCGAGGCCTGGCTGGTCACCCGGCACGCGGACGTGCGCCAGGTACTCAACGACAACCGGTTCAGCGCCGACGACCAGCAGCCCGGCTTCCCGATCCGCATCCAGCTGCCGCCCGAGCCGGGCGTGATGTCCTTCAGCCGCATGGACAATCCGGAGCACGGCCGGCTGCGCCGGATGGCCATGACCGAGTTCACCGCCCGCCGCACCCGCGCCCTGCGCCCCGAGGTGGAACTTCTCGTCGAGGGCCTGCTGGACGAACTGGCACGCGGACCGAAGCCGGCCGACCTGGTGGCGAACTTCGCCCTCCGGCTGCCCTCACTGGTCATCGCCCGCATGCTCGGAGTGCCCGAGCAGGACGAGGCGGACTTCACCGAGCAGAGCCAGGTCATCCTCTCCCAGGAGGCCGGCCCCGAGGAGACGTACGCGGCGTTCACCGCGATGACCGAGTTCCTCGACGGGCTCGTCGCCCGGCGCACCGCCCAGCCGCGGGACGACCTGATCAGCCGGCTCGCCGTCAAGTACGTCGGCACCGGCGAGCTGTCCCACCAGGAACTGGTGGCCATGGCCAGGTTCTTCCTGGTCGCCGGGCACGAGACCACCGCCCACCAGATCAGCCTCAGCGTCCTCAGCCTGCTGCGCGACCCCGCCCAGCTCGCCGAACTCCGGGCGGACGAGAGCCTGTTCAAGCCGGCCGTGGAGGAGCTGCTGCGCTACTGGTCCATCTCCCAGGACAACCAGGTGCGGGCGGCCGTGGCCGAGGTCGAACTGGGCGGCGCGACCATCCGCAAGGGGGACGGTGTGATCGTCGCCATCCCCGCGGCCAACCACGACGAGTCGGTCTACCCCGGCGCCGGCACGGTCGACATCCACCGCAACGCCTCCGGCCATCTCGCCTTCGGCTTCGGCCCCCATCTGTGTCCGGGCGCCTCCCTGGCCCGCATGGAGCTGGAGGTCTGCCTCAAGGCCCTGTTCACCCGCTTCCCGTCGCTGCGCCTGGCGGTACAGCCGCAGGACGTCCGCTTCCGCGAGAACACGATCGTGTACGGGCTCCAGGAGCTGCCGGTCACCTGGTGACGCCCGGTCGCCCCGATGGCGGAACCCGATGCGGGTACCCGCATCGGGGCGGTCGCCCGCTCCGGGTCCCGCACCCGCGGGCGTCCCGGTGAGTGCGTGACGACGCGTCAGTAGCGCGTCAGTGCCAGGTCAGGACCGCTTGGCAGAGTCATCCGTGTTCCGTCCACCGCCGGTGCGTCCGACGTGAGGAGAGCGCCCGTCATGGCAGACACCGCAGCCCCCGGACCCACCAGGGCCCTGATCCTGGCCAACCCGGCCTCCGGCAGTCACAGCCCAGAACTCGTGGGCCAAGTAAAGGAGTTGTGCGCTTCCTACCTGGAGCGGGCCGAGGTCCACGAGACCAGCGGACCGGGGGACGCGACCGTCGCCGTACGCCGCTCCCTGGAGCGCACCGACGACGCCCCCGACCTGATCGTCGCCATCGGCGGCGACGGCACGGTCCGCGAGGCCGTCCAGGGACTCGTGCCGGCCGACCACGGGGCCAGCCTCGCGGTGGTGCCCGGCGGCACCGGCAACTCCGGCTACAAGATGCTGTGGGGCGAGCGGCCCTGGAGCGAGGCGCTCAAGGCGATCCTCGGCGACCACGGCGTCGGCGGCACCGCCCGGCTGCGCAGGCTCGACCTGGCACGCCTGGTGGAGACCCGCAACTACGTGTACCTCGGCGCCTGTTCGGGAGTCATCGCGGACGCGCTGATCACCGCGAAGCAGGTGCCGCTGAAGGGCCGGGAACGCTACGTCCGCGCCTTCGCCGACACCGCCGACGGGTACGAGCCGTACCCCGGCCGGGTCACGGTCGACGGCCGGATCGTGCACGAGGGCCCCACCGTCCTCGCCAACGTCGGCGGCGGGCCCTACCGCGGCGGCCGCTTCCATGTGCTGCCCGACTCGCTGCTCGACGACGGACTGCTCGACGTCTGCGTCATCGGCGGCGACGTCACGGCGGCCGAGGTCCCCGAACTGACCCTGAACGCCGCTCATATGGCGCATCCGGCGACCGTGTACGCGCGGGGCCGCCGGATCACCGTGGAACGCACCGACGGCCGCCGCCTCCCGCTGGAGCACGACGGTGAGTACCAACCCGGCATCGGCGCCGCGGCCACCTTCGAGGTGCTCCCCGGAGCCCTCCCCGTGTGGGCGCCGACCACCCCCTGAACCAACCGTCCGAAGAACCGAAGAAGCACCACCCAAAAAGGAGATCGCCCGCATGAGCGACCTGACCACCACCGTCACCCGCTACCTCGCCATCTGGAACGAGGCGGACGCCGACAAGCGCGCCGCGGCCATCGCCGAGCTGTTCACCGCCGACGCCCCGTACATCGACCCGCTGGCCGCGGTCGAGGGTCACGAGGGCTTCGCGGCCGTGGTGGCCGGTGCCCGCGACCAGTTCAAGGGCCTCTCCTTCGAGCTGCACGGCACCGTCGACGCCCACCACGACCAGGCCCGCTTCCAGTGGGGCCTGGTGACCGAGCCGGGCGCCGAGCCCATCGCCATCGGCTTCGACGTCCTCGTCGCCGACGAGGCCGGCAAGATCAAGGCCGTCTACGGCTTCCTGGACAAGGTCCCGGCCGCGTAACCCGGCACGCGTCGCGGGAGCACCGGTCGATCCGGTGCTCCCGCACCCGTGTCGAGGACCGACGTCCGCCACCGCTAGGTGTCCGGGGGCCGTCGTCCGCCCACCTCTACGTGTCGGGGACCGCTGTCCTCCCCCTCGCCGCACGCACGGAAGGTACCCGCCATGACCGCCGTCCTCGCGGAGAGCGTCGCCCGGGCGCTGTGCGCCGACTGGGCCGAGCAGGCCGAGGCGTCGTCCCTGGCCGCCCGCCACCCCGCCGGCACGGACACCCCGCTGCGCGAACTGTCGCACTGGGCCGCCACCTTGCGCCCGCAGGCGGTGCCGTGCCGGGTGCTCAAGCTGGCCGCGAGCCAGGTGCTCTCGCAGATCGCCTCCATCCGGGCCGGACTCCAGCACCCCCTGGGCCGCAAGCTGGTGGCCGCCTTCGGCCACCCCATGCAGCGCGACCCCCGCCAGGCCGCCGGGGTCTTCGCCGCGCTGGGCTCCTGGCTCAACCTGGACGACACCGCGTACGCGGGGCACCTGTCAAACTCCACGGTCGCCGTGCCCCTCGCCTTCGCCTACGCCCGCCGCCTGGACGGCCTCTCCCTGCTGACCTCGGTGGTCGTGGCCAACGAGTGCGCGGCCCGCATCACCGCCTCCGCGACCCTGGGACCGCTGCGCGGCCAGAGCGCCGTGCACACCCATCTGGCCGGCGCGGTCGCCGGGCGGCTGCACGCCGACCGGGCCTCCGCGAGCCTGTACGAGAACGCCTTCGGGCTGGCCTTCGCCATGCCCAACTGGCCCCTGATGCGGGCCTTTCTGGCCAGCGACGCCCGGCTGTTCAACACCTTCACCCCGGTGCGCACCGCGATGGACGCCTGCGACGCGGCGTACGCCGGGCTGCGCGGCGCGCCCGACATCATGGAGCACAGCGACGGCTTCCTCGCCCGCTTCGCCACGGTTCCGCTGCCGCAGGCGGTCGCCAAGGGCCTCGGCCGGCGCTGGCACACCGACACCCTCTCCTTCAAGATGCACCCCGGTGGCCCCGGCATCGACGCGGCCGTGGACTGCGCCGCCGAGATCCACCGCGAACTGGGCCCGCTGCGCCCGCAGGACGTGGCCGACGTCGTCGTGGAGGCGTCCCTCTACACCCTGTTCGCGGGGGAGCGGGCCGCCAGCTACGTCACCGGGCCGGGCTCCCCGCTCGGCGCGCTGGTCCTGGACGTGCCGTACCCCGTGGCGACCACCCTGCTCACCGGCGAGTTCTCCGTGGACGACTTCTCCTCGCCCGCCGTGGACGACCTCGACCGCTGGGCGCTGGCCAAGCGGATCCGGCTGGAGCACGACACCGAGATGACCCGCGAACTCTTCTTGTCCGACGCCCCGTTCGGAGAGGCGGTACGGGAGGCGGGGGAGCGGGCGGTGCCGTGGCTGCGCGGCTTCGGCGGGGACGAACTCGTGGACCTGGTCGGCGCGGTCCACGCCGACAACCGCGACTTCTCCCGCTCCACCAAGGCGACCGGCGCCCGCGTCACCGTCCGCCTGACCGACGGCCGTACGATCTCCCGCACCCGCCTGATCCCCATCGGCGCCGCGGGCCCGGAAACCCGCGCCTCCCACACCGACCTGGTCCGCGAGAAGTTCCTCTCGGTGGGCGGTCCCCCGGAGGTCGCCGACACGGTGGACCGCCTTCACCGCATGCGCCCTTCGGCGGTCCGGCGCTGGATAGAGACGGCGTTCCTGGACTGACGCCGCTCACGGCGCGCCCCGCCCCACCGGCCGCCGCAGCGTCGCCACGAACTTGTACCGCGACCCCCGGTAGACCGACCGGACCCACTCCACCGGCACCCCCTGCGCGTCCCTCGAGTGCCGGGACATCAGCAGCATCGGCAACCCCACGTCCGTCGCCAGCAACGCCGCCTCCCGAGGTGTGGACAGCGACGTCTCGATCGTCTCGTCGGCCGACGACAACCGCACCCCGTACACCTCCGCCAAGGCGGTGTACAGCGACGGACACGAGGCGAGCACCCCGCGCAGCCCCGGAAACCGCCGCGCCGACAGATGCGTCGTCTCGATCGCCATCGGCTCCCCGCCGGCCAGCCGCAACCGCTCGATCCGCAGCACCCGTTCCCCCACGGCGACCCCCAGCAGCCCCGCGAGCCGCTCGTCCGCCGGCACCTCCCCGACATCGAGCATCTGCGAGGCGGGCGACAGCCCCTGCGCCCGCATGTCCTCGGTGTGCGAGGTCAGCTGCAGCGTCCGGTACAGCTTCGGCTGCGCCACGAACGTGCCCTTGCCCTGGATCCGGTCCAGCCGCCCCTCCCCGACCAGCTCCTGGAGCGCCTGCCGCACCGTCGTCCGGGACGTGTCGAACCGCTCCGCGAGCACCCGTTCCGCCGGTACCGCCGCGCCGGGCTGGAGCGCGTCGGTCATGGCCAGCAGCCGCTGCTTGATCCGGTAGTACTTCGGCACGCGCGCGCCGCTGACGTCGGTGGTCATGCCTGCCTTCCGGCCGTGTCGATGGGCTCCCGTTATAGCGAGCAAGTGCCTTATGGTCTAGTCCAACTGAACGGACCGGGCGAAAGGGGCGGACCGGGCCGGGGGACCGCGGAGAACCGGACGAAACCCCTCCGGTGACTTTCTCGTAACGGCCTCCATCCGCCGCCCGGACCACCCTTGACACCCCGAAAGGTCTAGGCCAAGCTCCACCGTACTGGTCTACACCATTAGTGGCCAGGTCCCGAGCCCTACGTGCAACAGCGTCGTACGCAGGTCACCGCCGAGGGCGTGGGGGGTTGAGTGGCATCCCTGAGGAGGGTGGCGTGAAGCGCAAGCTCGCTTCCGCGATCGTGATCGCGGGCATGATGGTCTCCGTTGCGGCGTGTGGCGGAAACAGCGGCAACGACAGCAAGGACGCCGGTCCGGCGAGCTGGAAGGGCCAGACCCTGACGGTGTGGACCATGACCGGCTCCGCGCCGGCGCAGTGGACCAAGGACGTCCAGGCCGCCTTCGAGAAGAAGACGGGCGCCAAGGTGAAGTTCGAGATCCAGCAGTGGGACGGGATCCAGCAGAAGATCACCACCGCGCTCTCGGAGGACACCCCGCCGGACGTCCTGGAGGTCGGCAACACGCAGACCCCGGCCTACGCCTCCACCGGCGGCCTCGCCGACCTCGGCGACCTCAAGCAGTCCATCGGCGCCGACTGGACCCCCTCGGTCTCCAAGTCGTCCGTCTACGACGGCAAGCAGTACGCGGCCCCCTGGTACTTCGCCAACCGCGTCGTCATCTACAACAAGAAGATCTGGGCCCAGGCCGGCATCAAGTCCACGCCGAAGACCCGTGACGAGTTCCTCAAGGACCTCGACACCATCGGCAAGAAGACGGATGCCGAGCCGATCTACCTGCCCGGTCAGAACTGGTACTTCCTGGACGGCCTGATCGTCGGCCAGGGCGGCGACCTGGTGAAGAAGCAGGGCGACAAGTACGTCTCCAACCTCGCCGACCCCAAGGTCGCCGCGGCCATGGAGATCTACAAGAAGTACGCCGCCTACTCCAAGGCCCCCAAGGACAAGGACGAGGCCAACCCGCAGCAGGCCACCGTCTTCGCCAAGGGCAAGACCGGCGCCTTCATCGGCATGGGCTGGGAGGCGGCCACCGCGGTCCAGGCCAACAAGTCCATCGAGAAGGACCTCGGCTACTTCACCATCCCCGGTGCCACCGCCGGCAAGCCCGAGGGGGTCTTCCTCGGCGGCTCCAACCTCGCGGTCGCCCAGAACAGCAAGAAGCAGTCCCTGGCCAAGGAGTTCCTGAAGATCGCCCTGTCCGACCAGTACGAGGGCGAACTGGCCAAGCTGGGGGGCGTCATCCCGAACAAGCAGTCCCTGGAGTCCAACCTCAAGGGCAACGCCGCCGCCGAGGCCGCGGCCCCGGCCGCCGAGGTCGGCGGTACCACCCCGCTGATCCCCGAGTGGGCCGCGGTGGAGAACACCCCGAACCCGATCAAGTCGTACATGACCGCCGTGCTGAACGGCAAGGCGCCGGCCGCCGCCGCCAAGGACGTCGAGAGCCAGATCGACCAGCGTCTGGCCCAGCAGAACTGACCCCGCGCCGGGGGCGTCCCAGCGACGCCCCCGGCTCACCCGCGTCCGCCCGCGACCTCCGGGGCCCGCGGAGCGCATGGATTTCGTACGGCCACGGAAGAGACGACGACTCATGTCAGTGCAGACCGAAGGCACGGACACGGCCGGGGGGCCCGCTGTCCGCAAGGGCCGGGCGCCAAGCCCGCCCCGCGGCGCGGACGGGGCCCCTCGGCCCCCGGCGGGCCGCCTTGCCGCCGCCCCCTATCTCCTCCTGCTGCCCGCGCTGGCGGCCACACTGGTCCTGCTGGGCTGGCCGCTGGTCAAGAACGGCATGCTGTCGTTCCAGAACCTCAACCCGCGGCAGCTCATCCAGCACCTCACCGAGTGGAACGGCTTCCACAACTACCAGCAGGTCCTGACCGGTTCGGACTTCTGGAAGGTCGTCGAACGCTCGGTCCTGTTCACCGCCGTCAACGTCGTCCTGATCATGGTGATCGGCACCCTGATCGGACTGCTGCTGGCCCGCCTCGGCAAGAAGATGCGCCTCACCCTGCTGGTGGGCCTCGTCCTCGCCTGGGCCATGCCCGTCATCGCCGCCACCACCGTCTACCAGTGGCTGTTCGCCCAGCGCTTCGGCGTCGTCAACTGGGTCCTGGACAAGCTGGGCTGGCACTCGATGGCCGACTACAACTGGATGGGCAGCCAGTTCTCCACCTTCTCGGTGATCGTGCTGCTCATCGTGTGGCAGTCGATCCCGTTCGTCGCGATCAACCTGTACGCCGCGACGACCACCATCCCCAAGGAGCTGTACGAGGCCGCCGCCCTGGACGGCGCCGGCGCCTGGCAGAGCTTCACCTCGGTGACCCTGCCCTTCCTGCGGCCCTTCCTCTACTCCACGACCTTCCTCGAAGTCATCTGGGTCTTCAAGGCGTTCCCGCAGGTCTTCGCCATGAACGAGGGCGGCCCCGACCGGCTCACCGAGACCCTGCCGATCTACGCCTACGTCGAGGGCGTCGGAAACCAGCACTTCGGGGTCGGCGCGGCGATCTCCTTCCTCACCATCCTGGTCCTGCTCGTCATCACCTCGTACTACCTGCGCATGGTGCTCAAGCAAGAGGAGGACGAGCTGTGAAGCGCTCGGTCTTCGGCCGCATCTGGCCCAACGCGACCGCCGTCGTCCTCTTCGTCGGCTTCGTGTTCCCCGTGTACTGGATGTTCGCCACGGCCTTCAAGCCGACCGGCGACATCATCACCGACAACCCGGTCTGGTTCCCGACGCACTTCACCTTCGGGCACTTCGACAAGGCCGTGCACGCCGACCACTTCTGGACACTGGTCGCCAACTCCGTGACCGTCACGGTCTGTTCGGTCCTGCTGTCGCTGGTCATCGCCCTGTTCGCCGCCTTCGCGCTCACCCGGATGCGGTTCAAGGGGCGGCGCGGGTTCATCGTCACCTTCATGCTGGCGCAGATGGCCCCCTGGGAGGTCATGATCATCGCCATCTACATGATCGTGCGCGACGGCGACATGCTCAACAGCCTCGTCCCGCTCACCGTCTTCTACGCGATGATGGTGCTGCCCCTCACCGTCCTGACGCTGCGCGGCTACATCGCCGCCGTGCCGAAGGAGCTGGAGGAGTCGGCGATGGTCGACGGCTGCACCCGCTTCCAGGCCTTCCGCAAGGTGATCTTCCCGCTGCTCGCGCCGGGCCTCATGGCCACCTCGCTGTTCGGGTTCATCACCGCCTGGAACGAGTTCCCGCTGGTCCTGATCCTCAACAAGGACATCGGGAAGCAGACCCTGCCGCTGTGGCTGTCCCAGTTCCAGACCGCCTTCGGCGACGACTGGGGCGCCACCATGGCCGCCTCGTCCCTGTTCGCGCTGCCCATCCTGATCCTCTTCATCTTCCTGCAACGCAAGGCTGTCAGCGGTCTGACCGACGGCGCCGTGAAGGGATGACGCCCGATGACCACACTCGCCACCGGCCCTGACACCCTCACCCGCGACGCCCTCGCCGTGCTCCAGCCGGGCTTCGACGGCACCACCGCGCCCGACTGGGTGCGCCGCCGCCTCGGCGAGGGCCTCGCCTCCGTCGCCCTGTTCGGCCGCAACGTCGTCACCGAGGAGCAAGTCACCTCACTCACCTCCCAGTTGCGGGCCGAGCGGGACGACCTCCTGATCGCCATCGACGAGGAGAGCGGCGACGTCACCCGCCTCGACGTGCGCACCGGCTCCTCGTTCCCCGGCAACCACGCCCTCGGCGCCGTCGACGACCCCGGCCTCACCCGCGCCGTCGCCCGCGAACTGGGCCGCCGGCTGGCCGCCTGCGGCGTCAACTTCGACTGGGCGCCGTCCGCCGACGTCAACGCCAACGCGGACAACCCGGTCATCGGCGTCCGCTCCTTCGGCGCCGCCACCGATCTCGTCGCCCGGCACACCGCCGCCTGGGTCGAGGGTCTCCAGTCCACCGGCGTCGCCGCCTGCACCAAGCACTTTCCGGGCCACGGCGACACCAACATCGACTCCCACCACGCCGTACCCCGCATCGACGTCGACGCCGAGACCCTCTTCGCCCGCGAACTGCCGCCGTTCCGCGCGGCGATCGCCGCCGGCACCCGCGCCATCATGAGCGCGCACATCCTCGTCCCGGCCCTGGACCCCGACCGCCCCGGCACCCTCTCCCGCCGCATCCTCACCGAGCTGCTGCGCGCCGAACTCGGCTACCAGGGCCTGATCGTCACCGACGGTATGGAGATGCGCGCCATCTCCGGCACCTACGGCCTGGAACACGGCGTGGTCCTCGCCATCGCGGCCGGCGCCGACGCGATCTGCGTGGGCGGCGGGCTGTGCGACGAGGACACGGTGCTCGGCCTGCGGGACGCGCTCGTGGCCGCCGTACGCTCCGGCGAACTCCCCGAGGAACGCCTCGCCGACGCGGCCGCACGGGTACGGGAACTGGCCCGCTGGACCGCCGCCGCACGGGACGACGCGACCCGCACCGAGCCGGCCCCGGAGGTCGGTCTGACGGCGGCCCGCCGAGCGCTGCGCATCACCCGCTCCGGCGCCCCGGCACCCGTCGACTCTGCCGTCTTCGCCGCCCAGTTCAACCCCGAGCCCAACATCGCCGTGGGCGACCAGACACCCTGGGGTGTCGCCGCCGAGCTGAGACGGCTGGTGCCCGGCAGCACGGACGGTTCCTTCACCGGCCCGGACGCCGGCGCCCGCGCCCTCGCCGCCGCCGGCGACCGCCGGATCGTCGCCGTCGTCCGCGACGAACACCGCCACGACTGGATGCGCTCCGCGCTCGACACCCTCCTCGCCGCCCGTCCTGACACCGTTGTCGTGGAAATGGGCCTGCCCCAGGCACCCCCGCGCGGCGCGCTGCACATCGCGACGTACGGCGCCGCACGGGTGTGCGGACTCGCCGCGGCGGAAGCCGTCGTAAGGGGCTGAGCAGGGAGTACGACGGGTCGGGGGGCCCGTCGTACCCCGGCGGGGGCGGGCCCGCGAGGGCGTGGGCCTGCGCCGATCGCCGCAGGGCCTCGCCACGCGAGCCGGGGCGGAGCCTCGGAACCCGCCCGTATCCGCGCCCCGAAGCGCGCGGGGCCTGCCCGGCAGGCGGCTCCGCCGCGTGGGTGCGACCGGCCGCATGGCACCCGCACCCGATCACCCGGCCGCACCCGCCTCCCTTCCGCACCGACCTCCTCCTCACCCGCCCTGCGCGCGGGGGCCACCCCGCCCGCCCGAAAACATCCGCGTCCGGCTTATGCCACCGGCAAATGTCTCACCGCCACCCACATCCGTACCTCCCGGAGTGCTCGCATGCAGACACCCGCCCCCTACCTCCACCGCGCGGCTTCCGACCGCCCCTACTTCAGTGCCGACGGCGAGACCTACCTCGCCCCGACCCCCCTGCGCGACATCGAGAAGTCCCGCCCGCTCAGGGTGCTTTCGGCCGAGGACTTCGCGTTCTGGCAGACGTACGGCTATGTGGTCGTCCGCGAGGCCATCACCCCCGGCGAGGCCAAGCAACTCCTCGACTTCACTTGGGAGTTCCAGGGCCTGGATCCCGACCGCCCGGAAACCTGGTACGTGCAGCCCGAGTTCCGCTCCGAGCTCGACCAGCACCTGTTCATCTACGGCTTCGTGGAGGCGTACCACCACCAGCTCCTGTGGAACAGCCGCCAGAACCAGCGCGTCTACGACGCCTTCGTGGACGTCTGGGACTGCGAGGAGCTGTGGGTCACCCTCGACCGCCTCAACCTCAACCCGCCCAACACCGGCACCCGTTCCCGATCGCTGATCGAACCCACCACCGAGGGCTTCGACATCGATCTGCACTGGGACGTGGACACCACCCTCGCCGTGCTGCCCCAGCGTGTGCAGGGCATCATCGCGCTGAACGACACCCGCCCCGAACTCGGCGGCTTCCAGTGCGCCCCCGAACTCTTCCGCCGCTTCGAGGAATGGCGCCTCGCCCAGCCACCCGGCCGCGACCCGATCCGCCCGAACGCCGACCGCACCGAGTTCCCCGTGGTCCGCCCCGACCTCCAGGCCGGTGACCTGCTCATCTTCAACGGGCTGCTCGCCCACGGCGTCGCCCCCAACCACTCCGAGCGCGGGGTCCGGGCCGTCCAGTACCTGTCGATGATGCCCGCCCTGGAGGAGCACACCGCCCTGCGCGACTCCCGCGTGCACTCCTGGCGCACGCTTTCCACCCCCGACTGGAACGGCACCCTGCTCGGCGATGCCCGCCGCCCCGAGGCGGAGCGCTACGGCTCGCCCGAACTGGACGCCCTGGGCCGCAAGTTGCTCGGCCTGGACTCCTGGGCCCGTGGCGGTGACGCCGAGTGACCCCGATCTGCCTCTGCCTGCCCACCAACCGCGCCTGCCCCGCGACGATCACCGCACTGCACGAAGAGGCCGCCTACGCCGTCCGGCACTTCGGCACGGACGTCCACCTCCTGATCCTCGACTCCGCCGACGACCGCACCCGCGCCGACCACCTCCGGGTCATCGCCGCCCTCCCCGAGGTCCCCGGCGTGCGCGTCCACCACATGGACGAGCAGCAACAGCGCGGCCGGCTCATGGAGTTGATCGAGTCCGCGAACCTGTCCTCCGGCCTCCTCGACCTCCTCCTCCCGTCCGCCGTCTCCTACGGCGCCTGCACCAACCGCGCCTTCCTGTTCGCCGCCGCGCTCGGCTGCCGTTCCGTGCACCGCAGGGACTCGGACAGCACCTACCAGCACCACGCCGGTCACACGGTGTTCCCCATCCACCACGAGCTGCCCTGGCTGGGCCGACCCGCCGCCGAGGCAACCGCCGCCGGCCTGCCCACCGACCTCGACCCGGCCCATGCCCACCGACCGGTCTCCCTGGCCGGCGCGTCCTTCATCGGCGAACTCTCCGTGGACATAGGCGAGATACGCCGACTCGACCCGGCCGTCTACCACGAGGTGGTCGGCCTGTGGGCGCCGGTCGACTGGCCGGAGGAGCGCAGACGGGACCTGGTCGCCGAGTCCTTCACGGGCGCGGGCACCACGCCGTTCACCGGCGACCGCTCGACCCTCACCCTGGTCGACCCCATGCGTGTCGACATGTGCAACGTCGCCTTCGACCGATCGGTCTACGAACGCGTCCCGCTGCCACCCGCCACCGACACCATCGGCAGCGACTACTTCCTCCTCCACCTGGTCCACGACGCCACCCTGCCCGGCATCCTCCACAACCGGCACATCGAGAACTTCCACACCCCCGAACGCCGCACCCCGGCGGGCTTCCCCGCCTACCAGCGCCGCTTCGTGAAGTTCCTGCTGTCGATGCGCTACTTCCATCCCGTCTACGACCGCATGACCGCGACCGGCGCCGCCCTCCTGGACGCGCGGGACCGGATACGCCCCGACCTGATCACCGCGTTCCTCCGCGAGAGCACCACCCTGGACCCCGCCGAGAACCTCTGGCGCCTGGACCGCCTGGACACGTCGTACCGGAAACTCGGCGGAAGGTACGCGGAGTTCGCCGACCGAATACGCGACGAACGCGACCAGTTGCTGACCGAGGCCGCCGCGGACATGACGGCCTACGCGGACCTGATCGACGCCTGGCCCGCACTGATCGAAGCGACCCGCCCGTGAACGCCGCCCCCGACCGGCGCGGGC
The DNA here is from genome assembly GCF_055605065.1 of Streptomyces sp. NPDC037203. Classification (NCBI taxonomy): domain Bacteria; kingdom Bacillati; phylum Actinomycetota; class Actinomycetes; order Kitasatosporales; family Streptomycetaceae; genus Streptomyces; species Streptomyces sp. NPDC037203. The sequence continues at coordinate 93,946 of NZ_JBVJUC010000007.1, read as the reverse complement.
AACCGCACGCCCAGCCCCAGAAGGCGGCTCCCGGCACCCGGACAGACGCACTCGCCACCGCCCTCTCCTCCGCCGACACCGACCGCATCATCTACGACCTCACCGGCATCGCCGCCCAATACGACTCCCTCCTCTCCGAACTCCCCGGCACCGACGTCCGGTTCGCCCTCAAGGCATGCCCGGTCGACGACGTCCTGCACTGTCTCGCCGCCCGCGGCGCCGGCTTCGACGCCGCGAGCCCCGCCGAGATAGCCCAAGCCCTGCGCACCGGCGTCGATCCGGGCCGCGTCCACTACGGCAACACCATCAAGTCCGACCACGACATCGCCGAGGCTTACCGCCAGGGCATCCGCACGTTCGCCACCGACAGCGTCGAGGACGTCACCGCCATCGCCCGGCACGCCCCCGGCGCCCGCGTGTTCTGCCGCCTCGCCACCAGCGGCGAGGGCGCCCTGTGGGGGCTGAACCGCAAGTTCGGCTGCGCCCCCGAGGACGCCCTGCGCATCCTGGACACCGCCCGCGCCGCCGGGCTCACCCCCGCCGGTCTGTCCGTCCACGTCGGCTCCCAGCAGATGACCGCCGAGGGCTGGCAGGCGGCCCTCGACCTGCTCGCCGACACCCTGACGGCGCTGGTCGGGCGGGGGATCGTACCCGATCACATCAACCTGGGCGGCGGACTGCCCGCGCTCGGCTACCGGGACCGCCACGGCAACCCCCTCGCGCCGCCCCTCGACAAGATCTTCGCCGTGCTCCGCGAGGGCATGGACCGACTCCGGGCCCTCGCCCCCGTCACCTTCGTCATGGAACCGGGCCGCCACCTGGTCGCCGACCACGGCGCCGTCCGCGCCCATGTCACCCGCCTCACCCACCGCCGCGGTCCGGACGGCGAGGACGCGCACTGGCTCTACCTCAGCTGCGGCAAGTTCAACGGCCTCTACGAGATGGATCAGTTGACCCACCACCTGGTCTTCCCCGGCCGGGCGGACGCGGGGGAGACGGTGCCGGCGATCGTCGCCGGACCCACCTGCGACAGCGACGACGCCTACGGGGCGGGCCTGTACCCGGTCCGCGTCCCCCGCTCCGTCACCTCCGGCGACCCGGTGTGGGTCCTCTCCGCCGGCGCCTACGCCACGAGTTACACCACCGGCGGCTTCAACGGCTTCGCCCCGCTGCCCTGCGTCTGCGTCCGCGCACCCGACTCCCCAGCACACGAACGGCCTTGACATGAACGACCCGCTGCACATCCGGGAGATCGCGGCCCCCGACTGGCCCGCCCTGGCCGCCCTGGAACACGAGACGTACGCGCATCTCTCCCTCGCCGAGGGCGAGGATCTGCTGCGCTCCCGCGCCGCCGCCTCGCCCGCCACCTGCTTCGCCCTCACCGTGCACGGACAACTCGCGGGATACGCCCTCACCTTGCCCTACCCCCGCGCGCACTGCCCCGACCCGAGCCGCCCCGAGCACACCCGCCACGACACCACCAACCTCCACCTGCACGACCTGGTGATCAGTGCCCCGCTGCGCCGCCGGGGGCTGGGCACCCGCCTGGTGCGCCATGTGACCGAGACGGCACGGGCCCGCGGCTTCGAGACCGTCTCCCTCGTCGCCGTGGCCGGCAAGGAGACCTTCTGGCGGGCGCAAGGCTACGCACCCCACCCCGAGACCCCCGTCCCGTCGGCCTACGGTGCCGACGCCCTCTACATGTCGGCCCGCCTGCTCCGCGAAGCGCTGAGGACGCCCTGATGCCCACTCCCTCCTTCACCCGCGCCAAGTGGTCGATCGCGGCCCTGTTCTGCTTCCTCGGCTTCCAGTACGGCACCTGGGTCTCCCGCCTCCCCGCGCTGAAGACCCGCCTCGATCTGGGAGCCGGGGAAGTGGGCCTCCTCCTGATGGCCTGCGGCGCGGGCGCGGCGGCCGCGTTCCCGCTGGTCGCGGTGCTGATGCGGCGCCTGGGCGCACGCACCCTGTCGCTCGCCTCGGCGCTGGCCCTGATCGTCGTACTGGCCGCGCTGTCGGTCGTGCCGAACTATCCCCTGGCGCTCCTCGCGGTCTGCGCCGACGGAGTCGCCGTCGGCTGCCTGAACGTGGCCATGAACGCGCAGGGCGCGGCACTGGAGTCGTCGTACGACCGTACGGCCATGTCCCAGCTGCACGCCACCTTCAGCGCGGGGCTGCTCGCGGCGGCCCTGCTGACCTCGGGGGTCACCAGCCTGACCCAGTCCGTCCCGGCCCATTTCACCGCCGCCGGCGCGGTGCTGCTGCTGTTGCTGGTGGGCGCCCGCCGCGGCCTGCTCCGCGACGCACCCGCGCCGGCCGCGACGGAGGAGAAGCAGCGCACCCGGCGCTGGTCCCTCCCCTCCGGCCTCACCCTCCTCATGGGCTGCGCCATGACCTTCGGCACCATCACCGAGGGGGCGATGAACGACTGGTCGACCCTCTACCTGAAGGACACCGTCAAGGCGTCCTCGGCCGTCGCCCCGCTGGGCATCGCGGTGGTCTCGGCGACGATGCTGCTGGCCCGCGCCCGCGCCGACCGCTGGCGCGACCGCTGGGGCGACGGCCCGGTGGTGCGGGCGGGCAGCGCGCTGGCCGCCGTCGGACTCGGGCTCGCGCTGCTGACCGGCGGGGTGCCCGCGACGCTCCTCGGCTTCGCCTGTGTCGGGCTCGGCGCGGCCGCCATCACCCCGTGCGTGTACGTCGCCGCCGCCGAACGGGGTTCCGACGCGCTGTCGCTGGTCGCGGCCATGGGAACCGTGGGCCTGCTGGCCGGTCCCGCGCTGATCGGCTTCGTGGCGACGGCGGGCGGCCTCACCCTGGGCATGGCGGTGGTCGCCGCCTCGGCACTCGCGGTCACCATGACCGCGATCTGGATCCCGTGGCCCATGCGCTCATCACCAAAGCCGCAGGTGAGTACCTTGCCCTCGGTGCTCGACGACAACCGGAAGGAGAGCGCCGCGTAGCGCCGGCCGGCCCTGTGCGATCCGGGTTTCCAATCGACAAAACCGGCGAGGCCGGCGCGAACGCCCAGCGCGCGGCCGGCCTGCCGGTCACGTGCCGCCCCGCGATCGGGCGGCCCCCACGCGCCCCGTGTCAGCCCGTCCGCAAGCGCGGTAGCGGGGTGAGCGTGGCCCGGTGCGGGCGCAGGGGGACCGGGGCAGGGGCGGGCTCCTCGTCGGGCGGGAAGAACTTGGTCAGCTCGTGCCGCCCGCTGATCCGCAACTTGCGGTAGCAATGGGTGAGATGGGACTCGACATTGCGCAGGCTCACCTTCAGCAGCTGTGCGATGCCGCGATTGCTCAGCCCCCGTGAGGCCAGCTCGGCGACCTGCCGTTCGGTGGGCGTCAGCAGCGACTCCGTGGAGTCCTTGCGCGGGTCCGGCCGGCCGCCCGCGCACCGCAACTCCCGCTGCACCGCCGCCACCAGGCCCTCCGCGCCGAGCGAGATGCCGACCTCGTTGGCGCGGTGCAGCAGCTCTCGGGCCCGTCCGGTGTTGCCGGCGCGCCGGTGGGCGGTGCCTGCCGCGGACAGGGCGTGCGCGAACAACAGGGGTGCCGGGGCGGGTTCGAGGAGTTCCACGGCCCGGCCGGCGAGCTGGAGCGCCTCGCGCCCCGAGCCCGCCGCGGCCTGGGCGACCAGCGCCCGGCCCAGGGCGAAGGGCGCCCCCCAGCGACCGGCCAGCTCCGCCTCCTCGCGGGCGGTACGGCGGGCCCCCGCCGCGTCCCCGAGGGCCAGCAGAAGCGCCGACCGGGACGAACGCCACGGCAGGACCGCCGGGTTGACCACCCCCCGGCGTTCCAGCTCCGCCGCGCACCGGGCGATCAGATCGAGCCCGCGCCGGGCCTCGCCGAGCCGCCCCAGCGCCCGCCCGGAGCTGTGCAGCAGGTGCAGCCGCCACCAGGTCACCGGCCGGTCCTCGGGCAGCGGCGGAGCCCCGTCGAGCAGGGCGCCGGCTCCGGCGATGTCGTCCTTCTCCAGGGCCACCTCGATGAGCACGCTGCGGGCGAGCGCCCCCGTGTGATACGCGTCGGCGCCGATCCGGGACAGCAGCTCCAGTGCCTCGCGGGAGTCGTCCCCCGCCTCGGCCAGATGCCCCCGGTGCAGCTGGACCAGCCCCCGCACGGCCAGCGCCTCGGCGCCGCGGGGCACATCGCCCTCGGCACGCGCGAGCCGCACCTCGGTGTCCAGGCCCTGCCGCACGTCGTCCACCTCGCCCGCCCACAGCAGGGCGAGCAGCGCGTGGTACCAGGTGGGGGAGCCGTACGGGGCGCGCGGCACGGACAGGACGCGCTGGGCGATCCGCCGTACCGCGGGCGCCGAGTCGCCGCGCGCGGTACGGAGCAGCAGCACCCGCTCCAGCCGGCTCTCGCCCCCCTCGCCGGGCCGGTAGCTCCCGTCGAGCAGCCGGACATGGGTGAGCCCCCGGCGCAGCCGCGCGCCGGCCGCCGGATCGCCGCCGATCTCCCGTTCGGCGTCCTCCAACACATGCCGGGCGCGCGGGAGTTCGTCGAGGCGCAGCAGGGTGTGGGCGAGTTCCAGCGCCTGCCGGCCGCGCTCGGCGGGTCGGCCGGCGACAGTGCGCGCTGCCAGCGCGCACGCGGCCGCGGGCAGATCGAGCCGGGTGAGCACCCGGACGCGCAAGTCCTCCGCGGAGCCGGCCAGTTCCGGCGGCAGGCCGTGCAGGACGGCCTTCTCGATCAGCCGCCGGGCCCCCGCCGGATCGGCCCCGGCCATGCCGCGGGCGCTGTCCAGCAGCAGCCGGGTCATCCAGGGCTCGTCCAGGCGGTGCGAGCGCAGCAGGTGGGTGGCGATGTCCTCGCCGGGGGCGCCGCGCAGCCGAAGACAATGCGCGGCGAGCCGGTGCAGCTCGCCGCGCTCGGCACACGGGATGTCCTGGTAGAGCAGTTGGGCGAGCAGGGGGTGGCGGAACCTCAGGTCGTGCGGGTGCAGCAGCCCCGACTCGGTGAGTCTGCCCAGACATCGGCAGGCGTGTTCCGTGGGTATGCCGCACAGGGCGCCGAGCAGGGCCGCGTCCGGCGGGGCGTCCAGGATGCTGGCCGCGCGGGCGACCTGCACGCCGTGCGGGTCGACCCGCCGCAGCAGGCACAGGATGCGCTCCTTCACCGCCTCCAGCCGCGTCCGCTGCTCCGGCGGGTCGGCCGGCGGGTGGCCGGCCGGGTGCCGGTCCGCGGTGGAGCGGCGCGGGGCGGCGGCGACCGCGGGAACGGTGCGTATCTGCTCGGTCAGCAGGTACGGGTTGCCGCCGCTCTCCGCGATCAGGGCGTCCACGGATTCCTCGCCGTGGCCGCAGAGCGCGGCGGCCAGATCGAAGGCGGCGCTGGGGCCGAGGTCGTGCAGATGGATATGGCGGTCGGGACGGACCCCCTCCATGAACTCGACCAGGAGATGCTGGTCGCACGCCGGTTCCCCGCAGCGCTTGGTGGCGAGCAGGGCCACCGGCAGGTTCTCCAGACGGCGGGTCAGGAACCCCAGCCACAGCAGGGACTGGAGGTCGGCGTGCTGGACGCAGTCGACCGTCAGCAGGATCGGGGTGCGCCGGGCGGCCCGGCCCAGGCACGCGCACAGCTCCGCGAGCAGCGGGTAGCCGGGGCCGGCCGGGTCCGCGGCGCTGTCGGACGCGCCGCACCGCGCGAAGGCCCGCTCCCACATGCCCGAGGTCTCGGGCAGCGCCCCGAGAAGCTGGTGCACGACGCCCAGGGGAAACCGCTGCTCGGCCGGGGACGCGGTGGCGGACAGCATGGCCATGCCCTGCTCACGGGCGCACGTCTCGGCCCAGCGCAGGAGTGTGGTCTTGCCGGTCCCTATGATCCCTTCCACCAGCGCGGCCGCTCCCGTGCCGGTCCTGGCGGAGTCGAGCAACTCGACGATGATCTTCGCTTCTTCGCTCCTGCCGAACAGTTCCCGGGGCACCGGGCCCACACCTCCTGCCTGAACAGTGCATGACCTGGGTGACGAGGAAACGGAATGGGGGCTCAAAAAGCCGAAGTTCGTGAAGCGGGCCGGAATCGGCGCCTTCAGGCACCTTTTCCGGTCACGACGGAGCGGTCCCGGCCATCGTAGGAAGGATTTCGCCAAAGGGCACGGGAAGTGCGTCCGATAATCCCCCCACGGCTCCCCCTGGACACCGGTGAAACGGCGTACACCGCTGATGCCTCCGACGCTAGCACGAGTACCCGTCGCATTTGTACAGCCAGTTGCCCGGCAGATTCCGGAGCGTGTTTCTTCGGCCAGTGCTTCGGTCTCACCGTATTGATGTCCGCGGGTACCGCACGAGTACGGTCGGCACGGCTCAGAGCCGGTGACCGGTGATCCACCGACGGAAAGCGGCCACCGCGCGTCCCGTCCCATTCCTCCGTCCTGTTGGCGGAAACCCGGTGGAAGGAGCGGTGCCCACGTGTCCGCGATCAGTCAGCAGCTCGGCGGCGGTCGTACCGAGCAGTTCGTCCTGTCCCTGACCGGCATCCTGCCGTACGTCTACGAGCAGGCCTGGCAGTCCGTGCTGGCGGCCTCGCCGGTGCTGCGGGGGGCCCTGCCCGGCTCCCGGTTCCCGCTCCGGGTCGTGGACTGGCGGGCCACCCGCCCCGCCGTGCAGGAGGCACGGCTCGCCGAGCAGTTGTCCGAGGAGGCCGCCACCGGACTCGCCCGTGACGCGGGGCCGTCGATGCGCGCCACCCTCATCCGGCGCTCCGACGCTTCCTGGACCTTCGCCTGGCGGTACGCCCGCGGGCTGCTGGACCGCGGGACCGCGCTGCGCCTGCTGGCCGAGGCCGCCGACGAGTACGGCGTACTGCTGCGCGGCGGCACCCCGCGTTCCGTGCCGCGGCTCGGGACGCGGGCCCCCGCGGCGCACCTGCGGGCCGGTGAGTGACGGATGAGCGACTGCTCGGTGCGCCTGTTCTGCCTGCCCTTCGAGGGCGGGTCGGCGGGCGTCTACCTGCCCTGGCGTGCGGCGCTCGGCCCCTCGGTGGTCGTCACACCCGTGGAACTGCCCGGCCGCGGGCGCCATCCGCGCACCCGCCCCTGCTCCCGGATGGAACAGCTGCTGGCCGAGGTCCTGCCGTACGTGGTCCGCATGCGGGACCGGCCGTTCGCGCTGTACGGGCACGGCGTCGGCGCGCTCCTCGCGTACGAGATCGCCGCCCGCCTGGAATGGGACCACGACGCCGTGGCCGAACGGCTCTACGTCTCGGGCGCCGGGCTGCCGCACCGCGGGGCGCCCGAGCGGCCGGTCGGCGCCCTGCCGGACGCGCAGATGCTGCGCCGGCTCGGCGAGTGCGGCCGGATACCGCCGGGCGCCCTCGACCCCCGGCGGGCGGGCCGGGTGCTCGCCGCGCTGCGCGCGGACCGTGCCGTCCTGGAGTCGTACCGGCGCGATCCGCGCCATGTCGTGCACTGCCCCGTCACCGTCATGTCCGGGCGGGACGACCGCAGCGTCGCCGCCGGCCCGGCCGGGTGGCACCGGTGCACCCGCGGTTCGCTGCGCACGCACACCTTCCCCGGCGGGCACTACTTCCCGCTCACGGCCGGCTGGGAACTGCTGGACACCTTCCCCCGCGACCTGCTCCGGCCGCAGGCGGTGCGCCGGGCCCGGCTCGCGGCACTGCGCTGACCGGCCGGCGCCCCCGCGATTCCGGAAACGGCAACAACATTTGTCCGGCGCGCCCGGCATGCTCATGCTGGCCGCCGGAGGTGACCGTATGACGACGCACCACACCGAGGATGTCGGCGGCGATGCCCTCGTCGCCAGGCCGGAACCGGAGACGGAGGCGGAGCTGGAGGCGGAACTGCGCTCCGGCTTCCTGGCGGAGGCGGCCGGCTGGCTGCGGGACCTGCTCGTGCCCGCGGACCGGGTGTCGGCGGTCCGCCGGGTGCTGGACGTGGGCAGCGGGCCCGGAGCCGCCTCCTGCGAACTGGCCCGCGTCTTCCCGCGGGCGCAGGTCGTCGCCGTGGACCGGTCGCCGGCGCAGCTGGTCCGGGCCAGGGCCAGGGCCGCGGAACGCGGACTGACCGGCCGGCTGACCACCCGGCGGGCCGAACGCGCCGAGGAGTTCGGCGCACTGGGCCCGGCCGACCTGATCTGGACCGGCAACGTCTGCCGCCACCTGGGCGACCAGCAGGCGGCGGTGACGAGCCTGGCGTCCGCCCTGCGCCCCGGCGGGCTGCTCGCCATCTGCGAAAGCGGCCTCGCGCCCCGCTTCCTGCCCCGCGACATAGGCATCGGCCGGCCCGGTGTGCAGGCGCGGCTGGACGCGGCGCTGGAGGACCGTTTCGCCGAGCGGCGGGCCCGGCTGCCCGGCGCGACGTCCGTGGTCGAGGACTGGCCGCGCCTGCTGGCCGCGGCCGGGCTGGTGCCCGCCGGCACCCGCACCTTCCTGATCGACTTCCCCGCCCCGCTGGGGCCGGCCGCACGCAGCTACCTGCGCGCCCGGCTGACCCGGCTGCTCGCCGAGATCGGCGACCGGCTGGACCTCGCCGACCGGCTGACCGTGGAACAACTCGTGGACGGCGACGCCTGCACCGGCGTCCTGTGGCGGCCCGACGCCTTCTACCTCGCGGCGGTCACCGTGCACACCGCCCGCCTGTGCACGGGCCGCCGCACCTGAACGATCCACCGGGCGCCGCCCCGGCCGCGCCCGCCACCGCCGGATGAGCCGGTGTCATTCACCAGGTGCCATATTCGGCGCGGAGCGCGTTCTCTTTCCCCCTTGCGCGCGGAAGGAGAACGCGCCCTTCGGCATGCCCGGATTCCGGTAACACCTTCCCCGGCGCGCCCCTCGCCCTTTTCCGGAAAACGCCCGCGCGGCCCACCCGGCCTCCCGAGGGGACATCGGCATGCCCGCCTGCGGTACGGCCCAGATTCTTCGGTCATCCCTACGGTTCCACCGTATTGAGGCCCCCGGTCCCGCACTCCTAGGTTCCTTCCGTGGCCACCGCCACACGGAATTGCCGAAACCGGGCACTTCACGGTGACGTTACGGAGGACTCGTGAAGATTCAGGTTTTGGGCCCCCTGCACGCAGTGGCCGACGGAACCGCGGTCACTCCGGCGGCGGGAAAGGAGCGGCAGATCCTGGCGCTCCTCGCCCTCCATCCGGGGCGGCCCGTGCCGGTGAGCGGCCTCGTCGAGGAGCTGTGGGGCTCCCGGCCGCCGCGCACCGCGCACAGCACCGTCCAGACCTACATCCTGCGGCTGCGCCGCGCCCTGGCGGCCGCGCTCGGCGGACCGGGCCGGCCGGACGGTCCGCAGCGCGCCCGGCAACTGCTGGCCACCGGGCACGGGAGCTACCTGCTGCGGATCGCGGAGGAGGACGTCGACGCCTTCGCCTTCCAGCGGGCGGCGCGGGCGGGCCATGCCGCCTTCGCGGACGGCGAGGGGGAGCGGACCGCACGGGTACTGCGCGAGGCGCTGGCACTCTGGCGGGGACCGGCCCTGGTCGACGTGCCCACCGGTGGGGCGCTGCGCGTGCAGGCGGCCCGCCTCGAAGAGGCCCGGCTGCTCGCGACCGAACGCTGCATCGACGCCGGACTCCGACTCGGCCGGCACAGCGAACTCATCCCCGAACTTGTGGAACTGACGATCCGTCACCCAAAGAACGAACGACTGCACGCACAGGCCATGGTCGCGTTCTACCGCTCGGGACGGCAGTCCTCGGCGCTGGAGCTCTACCGCGCTCTGCGCCGCCGGCTGGTGGACGAACTGGGCCTGGAACCCTCACCGCAGCTCCAGCGGTTGCACGAGGCGATCCTCGCGGTCGATCCCCGGCTGGACGTCCTCGCCCAGGGCGGCAGGCCGACGCCGACCTTCGACCTGTACGCGGCCTGACCAGCGCGCCACCCACCCCACCGAAGACCTCGACCAGCGGAAGGCGGCATCGTGACCGACCAGGTCCCCACCCTCTACGAGTGGATCGGCGGCGCCGAGGCGCTGAGCCGGCTCACCGAGGAGTTCTACTCCCGCGTCCGCAAGGACGAACTGCTCGCCCCGATCTTCGCCGGGATGTCGGACGACCATCCCCAGCACGTCGCCACCTTCCTCGGCGAGGTGCTCGGCGGCCCGGCGGACTACACCCGCCACCACGGCGGCTACCGGCACATGGTGTCCCGGCACCGCAACCGGGCCATCCAGCCCGCCCAGCGGGAGCGCTGGGTGGAACTGATGAGGCAGGCCATGGACGTGGTGGGACTGCCGCAGGACGCGGAGTTCCGCTCGGCGTTCATCGGCTACATCGAGTTCGGCTCGCGTCGCGCCATGGCCAACTCCCAGCCGGATGCCGGCCCCGGCCGCCGTACGACCATCAAGACGTGGGGCTGGGGCGAGGCCGTACCCGGCGACGACTGACCGGCCGCCCGGCGGCGTCCCGGTATCGGCAACAAATGTTGTCCGCCTGCCACGCCCCGTCCCAGCATGGGCACCAGTGGTGATCACCACGAACACGCGGATCGCCGGGGCACGGCTCAGCACGCGGCCGTGGCCCCCTCGCCCGTGGCACCGCGCCATGCGCCCCGGTCCGCCTGTCCGGACAATCCGAACAAGGAGTTCGCCCATGCGTATGACCACTGGGCCGGCGCGCCGCGACACCGCGCCGACCGGTCCCGAGCAGACCGGGGGTGGCCGCCGATGAGCGCCCAGACCGAACAGCTCCGGGCGGCCGACGGCAAGGCCGCCGCCCGGCTTCCGCTCGGGGTCTACCTTCTCGCGTTCAGCCTGTTCGCCATGGGCAGCGCCGAGTTCCTGCTCGCCGGAGTGCTGCCGGACATCGCCGACGACCTCGGCATCTCCCTGTCCGAGGCGGGCGCGCTGATCTCGGCGTTCGCCATCGGCGTGGTGCTCGGCGGTCCGCCGCTGGCCGTCCTGACCCTGCGCTGGCCGCGTCGCACCACCCTGGTGGTCTCGCAGGCACTCTTCGCCGTCCTGGTGGCGATCGGCCTGGTCAGCGACAACTTCACGGTGCTGCTGGTCACCCGCTTCCTGTGCGGTCTCGCCTACGCGGGGTTCTGGGCGGTCGCCGCGGTCACCGCCATCAGTCTCGTCACCCCCGACCGCACCGCCCGCGCCTCGGGCGTGGTGGTCAGCGGGCTCAGCGTGGCGATGGTGGCCGGCGGCCCGGCCGGCGCGCTGCTGAGCCACTTCACCTCCTGGCAGGGCGGCTTCTGGGCGGTCGTCGCCCTCACCGCGGTCGGCGCGCTCTCCACGGTCGCCGCCGTGCCCGCCACCCGCGCCGCGCAGGAGCCCAGCGTGTCGCGGGAGCTGCGCACCATGAAGCAGCCGCAGCTGTGGGTGGTGTACGCCGCGACCCTGCTGAGCACCGCCGCCTACATGATCTCGTACAACTACCTCGCGGCCTTCCTCACCGACATCACCGGGATCCACTCGGTGTGGGTGCCCGCGGTCCTCGTCCTGTTCGGTGTCGGTGCCTTCGTCGGGCTGTCCATCGGCGGCCGGATCTCCGACGGGCGCCCCCATCACGCGCTGCTGATCGGCGCGGCGGGCATCCTGGTCGCCTCCGTGCTGCTCGCGCTGTTCGCCCACCACACGGTGGCCGTCGTCCCGCTGGTGCTGATCCTCGGCGTCGCGGGGTTCGTGCTCAACCCGGCCATCTACGGGCGGGTGTTCACGGTCGCGGCCGGGGCGCCCACCCTCGCCGGCGCCACCGCCGTCTCCATGTTCCAGCTCGGCATCAGCCTGGTGCCGCTCCTCGCCGGAGTGGCCCTGGGCGCCGGCGCCGGCCTGACGGCCATTCCCTGGCTCGGCGCCGGGCTGGCCGTCCTCACCGTCCCGGTCGTCCTGGCCGACCGGACGATGGCGCGCGGCCGCACCGGCGACTCCCCGCCGGCCGACGGCTGATCCACCCCGGCAGCCGACCCGCCGCCCGGCGGCCCCCCGTCCGTCCCGTACATCCCACCGTCGAGAGCAGTGGCGCAGCACGTCCGCGACGAGCTGCGCCACTGCTTTTCCCAAGGAGGTCCGCATGGACAACGAACTCGGATACGAACTCGGCACCTGGGTCGTGTCGCAGATCCAGGACCCGGACCGCCCGGCGCGGACGGAGTTCTCGCTGCTGGACCGGGACTGGGAACTGCTGCCCGAGGTGTTCCCGCCCTTCACGGATCCGGGCCCCGGACTGTTCGCCTCCTGGGTGCCGTACGAGAAGGGCGGCCGCTTCCTGGAGATGGGCTGCGGCGCCGGGGTCGCCGCGGTGCTCGCCGCGCAGCAGGGCGCCGAGCGGGTACTGGCGCTGGACGTCAACCCGGCGGCGGTGGAGAACACCCGCCGCAACGCCGCGCGGCACGGAGTGTCCGACCGGGTGACAGCCCTGCACAGCGACCTGTTCGACGCCCTGGACCCGGCCGAGGTGCTGGACCTCGTCTTCTGGAACACCCCGTTCATCGAGGCGCCCGGCGACCGGGCCCACGGCGGCCGGATCGAGCGGGCGGTCTTCGACCCCGGCTACGAGCTGGTGCGCCGGTTCTTCCGGGACGTGGTCCCCCATCTCTCCGCCGGTGGGCGCGTCTATCTCGGCACCAGCGAGGCAATGGGCAACCCCCGGAAAATGCTGCGGGCCGCCGCCGACGCCGGTTTCGAAGGCCACCGCTACCGCAGCGAGACCGTCGGACTCCGGGCCGCGGATCTCCCTGATTCCCCGGCGGTGAAGGCCCATACCGACGAACGCGGAAACGTGGACATGGACTTCACGATGTACGAATTCCTGCGCCGCTGACCGCGCACCGCCCAGCCGGGAGGAAATCCCGGCGCGAAACCGACCGCACCATCAGCTCAGTTCCGACGTAATCGATTCGCTTCGTCTCGATCCGGGCGATACGACAGCGCCCTGGAAGATTGGAATGTGATGAACGCCAACGGAAAGGCAGACGGCGGCAGTTTCGACGTGGTCATCGCCGGCAACGGGGTCCTCGGCCTGTCGCTCGCCTGGGTCCTCGCCCGCCGCGGACAGCGGGTCGCCGTGCTCGGCCGGCCGGGCCGCCCCTGGGCCGGCTCCACCGCGGCCGGCGCCATGCTCGGCTGTTTCGGCGAGGTCACCACCTCCCTGTTGGCCAGCGAGCACGGCCGGGCCAAGCTGGAACTCGGCATCGAGGCCCGCGCCCTGTGGCCGCAGTGGCTGGCGGAGCTGGAGGAGCGGACCGAGGGCGCCCCCGTCAAAACCGCGCAGGGCACCACCGTCGTCCTCAACACCATCGGCACCGCCGAGATCGACGACGCCAACTACCGCGCCATCCGGGACGAACTCACCCGCTACTCCGAGCCGTTCGAGGACGTCGAGCCCGCCGACCTCGACTGGGTGGACGCCGAACCGATCTCCCGCCCGCTGAAGGCCTTCCACATACCCGGTGAGCACGCGGTCGACTCCGCCGCCCTCCTGGAGCGTCTGGAGGCGGCCGTCGTCCAGGCCGGCGGCACCCTCGTGCCCGAGTTCGCCGCCCGCGTCGAGTACCGGGGCGACCGCGTCACCGGGGTCGTACTGGCCGACGGCCGGCGGATCGCGGCCGGCCATGTCACGCTGGCCGCCGGAGCCCGCACCCAGGAACTCCTGGACAGCCTGCCCGTCGGCCCCCGCATCCCCCGCCTGGTCAGCGGCTACGGGGTGTCCGCCCTGATCAGGACCGTGGACGGCAGCACTCCCGACAGCGTCGTCCGCACGCCGAACCGCTCCTTCGCCTGCGGCCTGCACGTCGTCCCGCGCGGCGACGGGCATGTCTACGTCGGCGCCACCAACGTCATCTCGGCCGACCCCCGTGACACCCCCGAGATGCGCGACCTGGTCTTCCTCCTCCAGTGCGCCCACCGCCAGGTCCGCCGCAACCTGTGGAACAGCGATGTCACCAAGGTGCAGGTCGGCAACCGCCCGGTGTCCATGGACGGCTTCCCCCTGCTCGGCGACGGCGGCATGCGCGGCCTGTCGGTCATGACCGGCACCTACCGGGACGGCCTGCACCTGTCCCCGCTGCTGGCCCAGGACTTCGCGGCGCGCGTCCTCGGCGAGGAGACGCGGCCCGATGTGGCGCGGTTCGCCCCCGTACGGCAGCCGCTGCGGACCGGGACCCGCGAGGAGATCGTGGACGTCCTCATCGACCACCAGATGGGCATCGGCTACGAGCAGGACTGGACGATCCCCGTCGAGTGGCACCAGTGGATCGAGATGGACCTGCGGCCCGGCACCCTCGCCTGGGCGAACGGGCTCGACCCCGAGTTCACCCCGCCCGCCGAGCTGCTTTTCGCCTCCCGCTTCGACCCGGAGCTGGTCAGCGTCCTGCGCAAGTACTACGCCACCTGCCGCGAGTACAGCTGACCCACCACGGGCGGCGGCCTGGCCGCCTGATCCCGCGCCCCCCGAACCTGAGTTTCGAGACCCGTGCCCCTGACCCCGAACCCTGAACCGCCGTGCGGGCGGACCGGTCCACCCGCCCGCCCGCACGGCCGTCGAGAAAGGACAACGCCATGGCAGTCGAGGCGATCGACCCGCCCGGCCTCCCCGAGCCCTACGGCTGGCGGCAGCTGGCCGTGGGCACCGGCAGCCGGATGGTGTTCCTCAGCGGCCAGACCCCGCGCACCGCCGACGGCAAGCCGGTCGGTATGGGCGACCTCGCGGCCCAGACCGAGCAGGTCTACCTCAACATCGCCACCGGGCTGGCCTCGGCCGGCGCCACCTTCGACGACGTGCTCCGCCTGACCATGTACGTCGTGGACTGGTCGCTGCCCAAGTGGGAGCAGGTCAGCGCGGGCGCCGAGCGGGCCGCCGCCAGGCTGGGCGTCGACGTCGTCCGGCCCACCACCCTGGTCGGCGTCGCCACCCTCGCCGAACCCGACTTCCTCATCGAGATCGAGGCCACGGCCATAGCCTCCTGACCGGCGCCGGGCGGGACACCGGGGCCACCCGGCCGTCCCGCCCGGCCGCCCTGCCAAATGCGTGGTGCCCCGCGCCCCGGAAACGGGGGGCGGGGCACCACGCGTATCAGCAGGGCTGGCCGGGCAGCAGAAGATCCCCGATCACCTTCGCCACCGACTCCGGCGACGGCAGCCCCGGATGGTGGCTCGCGGTTCCCGTGGCCGGGTCGTAACCGTCGTGCCACTCCGGCTCGTTGACGAGCGCGCCGTCCTCCCGCAGCTGCGCGACGTTGCGCCGCACCGCCGGCTTGCGCCACATCTTCGCGCCCATCACCGGGAAGTAGACGACCGGACAGTCCACCGAGAGCGCCACGGTCAGCAGCCGGTTCGGTGCCGCGCCGGCCGCCGCCGAGGCCAGGGTGTGGGCGGTGGCCGGCAGCACGGCCAGCACATCGTGCTCCGCGGCGAGCCGTGACGGCTTGTCCGTCGGCCAGTCCGCCGGGGACTCCCCGCTCACCACCCGCTCGGCGAACAGGGCGAGACTCTCGGGGGACACGAAGGAGGCCGCGGTGTGGGTCAGCAGCACCGTGAACGTACTGCCCTCGATGTGCCGGCGCATCGCCTGGATATACGCGGGAAGCCCGGTCACCGCAATCGAGCCGGTGGCCCCGACGAGTATGCGTTTCCCGGTGGCCGGCGGGGAGTATTGGATTTCCATGCCCCGATGATGTCGCCGCCGTCCGGTCCCCGGTCAACGGCGTGTGCGGAAATACCGGGGAGAATCCGGCCGGGGTCCAGCGGCGGTCCAGCACCGGCCAAATCCTTCGGCCGTCCCTACGGTCGCACCGTATTGAGACCGAATGCGGCCGTTCCCTAACGTCCCCTTCGCCACGCATTCGAAAGCCGATCAGGCAACGACGAAAAGGGGCGGACACCGATGGAGGATCTCTTCGCGGAACTGCGTACCCGGACCGGCCACCGCGGCCCGGACCCGGACACGCCGGAACTCAAGCCGCGGCCGGAACAGCGCCACGAACCCTTCCCGCTCACCGACATCCAGCAGGCTTATCTGATCGGCAGGCTGGGCGGCCTGGAACTCGGCGGCATCTCCAGCCAGTACTACCTGGAGTTCGACTGCCCCCGTCTCGACGTGGACCGGCTGGCCGAGGCCCTGCACAAGGTCGTCGCCCGGCACGACGCGCTGCGCACGGTCGCCGGCCCCGACCGGACCCAGCGGATCCTCCCCGCATCCGAACCGGCGCCGCACCTCGTGCGCACCACGGACCTGCGCGGCCGCCCCGAAGGCGAACAGCGCGCCGGACTGGAGCGCGTCCGGGCCGAGTTGACCGGCCAGGTCGTGCCCGCCGACCGCGCGCCGCAGCTCGACGTCCGGGCCACGCTCCTGGACGGCGGCCGGGTGCGGCTGCACCTCGCCGTCGACCTGCTGTTCCTCGACATGCCCAGCCTCTTCCGGCTGATGGCGGAGTGGCGCCGCCACTACGACGACCCCGGCCTGTGCCCGCGGCCGCTGGAACTCTCGTTCCGCGACTACGTGCTGGCCCAGGAGGAGCTGCGCGAGTCGGGCACCGGCCAGGCAGCCGCCGCGTACTGGAGCGAGCGCCTGGCCACCCTCCCCCCGGCCCCCGAACTGCCGCTGGCCACCGCCCCCGAACAACTGGGCACCCCCCGGTTCGTACGGCACCGCGCCACGCTCGCCCCGGAGCGCTGGGCGGCGCTGCGGGCGGCGGCCGGCGAGCACGGGCTCACCCCCTCGGCCGTACTGCTCGCCGCGTACGCGGAGGTGCTGCGCACCTGGTCGCGGCGGCAGGAATTCACCCTGACCGTGACCCAGTTCCACCGGCTGCCCGTGCACCCGCGGGTCGACGAGATCCTGGGCGACTTCCTGTCGCCGGGCCTGCTCGCCGTCGGCGGACGCCCCGAGGAGACGTTCGCGCGCCGGGCCGCCGACCTCCAGGAGCGGCTCCTCGACGACCTCGCACACGCCACGCACGGCGGCATCCGGGTGCTGCGCGAACTGGCCCGGCGCCGGGACGACGGCCGCGCCTCCATGCCGGTGGTCTTCTCCAGCACCCTCGGCGACGGGAAGGCCCCCGGAGCCGGGGCCCTGGAGTCCTTCGGTGAACTGGTCCACGACCACAGCCGCACCCCGCAGGTATGGCTGGAGAACCAGATCCTGGAACTCGACGGCCGCCTCGGCGTCAACTTCAACGCCGTCGAGGGCCTGTTCCCGGACGGCACCCTGGAGGACATGTTCGAGGCGTACCTGACGCTGCTGCGCCGGCTCACGGACGACCCGTCCGCCTGGAACACCACGCGGGGACTCGTACCGCTGCCGGCCGCGCAGGCCGAGGAGCGCAGGCTGGCCAACGCCACCGCCGCGGACATCCCGCCGGCCCTGCTGCACGAACTGGTCGCCGACGCGGCCCGGCGCAGCCCCGACGCCATCGCGGTCCTCACCCCCGGCACCGAGACCACGTACCGCCGGCTCACCGACGACGCCCACCGCCTCGCCCACCGGCTGCTCAGCGGCCCCGCCACCGCACCCGGCGAGATCGTCGCCGTCTCCATGCGACCGGGCGCCGCCCAGTACTCCGCGCTGCTCGGCGTGCTGCACGCCGGCGCCGCCTACGTGGCCATCGACCCGGAACTGCCCGAGGAACGGCGGCTGCGGCTGCTGGAGCGATGTTCGGTGCGCGCCGTGATCACCGAGCCGGACCTGCGCGAGGCGCTGTGCTGGCCCGCGGGCGTGACGGTGCTGACCCCGCAGGACGCGGCCACCCAGGAGTGCCCCACGGAGCCGCCCGCGCGGCGCCGGAGCCCTGACGACCTGGCGTACGTGATCTTCACCTCGGGCTCCACCGGCGAACCCAAGGGCGTGATGATCAGCCACCGCAGCGCCGCCAACACCGTGCAGGACATCAACCGCCGCTTCGGCGTCGGCCCCGACGACCGGGTGCTGGCCCTCGCCCCCACCGGCTTCGACCTGTCGGTGTACGACCTCTTCGGCGTCCTCGGCGCCGGCGGCACCGTCGTCGTCCCCGACCCGGCCCGCGCGAACGACATCGCGCACTGGACCCAGTTGCTCGGCCGCTACGGCGTGACCATCTGGAACAGCGTGCCCGCCCCGATGCGCATGTGGATCGACTCGCTCGGCGACGGCGGCGCCCCGCGCGGCTGCCGCCTGCGCCTCGCCCTGCTCAGCGGCGACTGGATACCCGTCGACCTGCCGGACCGCATCCGGGAGAAGATCCCCGCGATGCGGGTGATCAGCCTGGGCGGCGCGACCGAGGGGTCGATCTGGTCGATCCACCACCCCGTCGAGACGGTACGGGCAGAGTGGTCGAGCATCCCCTACGGCAAGCCGCTCGCCAACCAGACCATGCATGTCCTCAACCAGTGGCTGGAGCCCTCGCCCGTCGGCGTCACCGGCGAGATCTACATCGGGGGCACCGGGGTCGCCCAGGGGTACCTGGGCGACCCCGAGCGCACCGCCGAACGCTTCGGCGTCCACCCCCTCACCGGGGAACGCCTCTACCGCACCGGCGACCTCGGCCGCTACCTGCCCGGCGGCGACATCGAGATCCTGGGCCGCGAGGACTTCCAGGTGAAGATCAACGGCTACCGGGTCGAGCTGGGCGAGATCGAGGCCGCCCTCCTGCGCCAGCCGGGCGTGCGCACCGCGCTGGTCACCGCGCCCGCCCACGCCCGCACCGGCCAGCGGCAGATCGCCGCGTACGTGGTGCCCGAGACCGGCGCCGACCCGGACCCGGCCGCGCTGCGCGAGGCGCTGACCGCCCTGCTGCCCGGCTACATGGTGCCCAGCCGCTTCCTCACCCTGGACACCCTGCCTCTGACCGCCAACGGCAAGATCGACCACAAGGCGCTGCCCATGCCGTGGAACGACGACGCCGAGACCGGGGCCGGGCGCACCGCGCCCCGCGGCCGGCGGGAGGAGCGGCTGTTCGCCCTGTGGTCGCGGCAACTCGGCCATGGCGACTTCGGCGTGGAAGAGGGCTTCTTCGACATCGGCGGCGACTCCCTGCACGCCGTCGGTCTGCTCGCGCTGCTGCGCGCCGAGTTCGGCATGGGCGCCGAGGCGGAGCAGGAGATGGTCGAGGCATTGTTCATGAACGCCTCCATCGCCTCGTTCGCCGAACTGATCGCCTCCGACGAGGAGGTGACCGCGTGAACGGCGCCCGTGCGCATACCGCGGGGCCCCGCGTGTGGGAGTACGTGATCGTCGGCGCGGGCTCGGCCGGCGCCGTCACCGCCGCCCGGCTCGCCGCCCGCGGCTCCGGGAGCGTGCTGCTGCTGGAGGCGGGCCCCGATCAGCCGCGCCCCCGCGACCGCGCCCATCCGCTGGCCGACGCCGGCCGGCTCGTGCTCGCCGGCTACAACTGGGACTACCGGGCCAACCTGCGCACCAGCAGCCGTCTGGAGGACCTGGTCCGCGCGGTCGGACCGGCCGCCGCCCCCGGCGCCGGCCGGTCCGGGGCCCGCGCCCTGTGGGAACGCTTCCCGTACCAGCTCGGCAAGGTCGTCGGCGGCGGCTCCGCCGTCAACGGCGCCATCGCCCTGCGCGGCCTGCCCCGCGACTTCGCCGCCTGGGCCGCGCACGGCAACCCCGACTGGTCCTGGGAGCAGGTGCTGCCGTTCTACAAGGACATCGAGGACGACGCCGACTTCCCCGGCCCGCTGCACGGCGACAGCGGCCCGCTGCCCGTCCGCCGCACCCCCCGCGAGCGGGTGCACGAACTGGACGCGGAGTTCTGGGCGGAGTGCAACCGGCGGGGCGTCGCCACCCTGCCGGACCTCAACGCGGGCGCCGAGGCCGGGGTCGGCGCGATCCCCGGCAACACCGTCGACGGCGAACGCGTGGACGCCGCCACCGCGTTCCTCTCCGGCGCGCGCAACCTGCCCGGCCTGTGCCTGCGCACCGGCGTCCGGGTCATCCGGGTGCTGTTCGAGAAGAACCGGGCCGTCGGCGTCGAGACGGAGAGCGGCGGGCGGCGTGACATCGTCCGCGCCCGCCACGTCGTGCTCAGCGCCGGCGCCATCGGCACCCCGGTCATCCTCCAGCGCTCCGGCGTCGGCGCCGCGGCCCTGCTGCGCGCGCTCGGCATCACCCCCGTCGCCGACCTGCCCGGCGTGGGCCGCGGCCTCGTGGACCATCCCTCGGTCGTCATCTGGTCCCGGCCGGCCGACGGGGTGTGCACGCCCGGCCTGCCCTGGCGGCAGGTCGCGGCCCGGATGAGCAGCGGCTTCGACGGCGATGTCGACATCCAGGTGGGGCTGCTCAACAACGTGGAGAGCCACACCATCCCCGGCTTCGTGGACCGCCTCGGCTGGCCGCTGGTCGTGGGCACCTCGGTGATGCTGCTGCGCCCGCGTTCCCGCGGCCGGGTCTTCCTCGACAGCGCCGACCCCGCGGCCGCGCCCGTCATCGAACTGGGCCTCGGCAGCGACCCGGAGGACGTGGACCGCCTCTGCCACGGCGTACGCCGGGCCTGGGACATCCTGCGCTCGCCCGGACTGTCCGGCCGGCTGGTGCAGACCCAGTTCTGGAGCGACCGGATGATCGCATCCGACGGCGTGGTGCGCAGCGGCGTGCGCCACATCATGAACCCCGGCTGGCACGCGGCTGGTTCCTGCCGGATGGGACCCGCCACCGACCCCCGGGCCGTCGCCGATCAGGACGGCCGGGTGCACGGCACCGAACACCTGCGCATCGCCGACGCCTCCCTCTTCCCGGTGATCCCCAGCGCGCCCACCAACCTGACCACCTTGATGCTGGCCGAGAAGCTGGCCCGGAGCACGAAGGAGTGAGCGTGCTACTGCTCTACTGCTTTCCGCACGCCGGTGCGACCTCGCTCGTCTACCGCGGCTGGCAGCACGCCGGCTCGCGGCTGTGCGTCCGGGGCGTGGACGCTCCGGGCCGCGGGACGCGCCGCCGCGAGCGCCGCGCCGAGGGCTTCGCCGCCCTGGTCCGGGCCATGGCCGAGCAGGTGGTCGCCGACCTGCTGGCCGAGCGGGCCCGCACCCCCGGCACGCGCTGGGCGACCTTCGGGCACAGCTTCGGCGCCACGACCAGCCTGGCGGTCGCCGCCGCCGTGGCCCGCCAGGTGGGCGCCGCACCGGAACGCGCCGTACTGTCAGGAGCGGTACCGCCCGCGCTCCAGCGGCCCGGAGAACTCCTCGCCGGGGTCACCGACGAGGAACTCCTCGCCCGGACCGCCGCCGACGGAGGCACCCCGCCCGCGGTGCTGGCCGACCCCACGATGAGCCGCATCCTGCTGCGGATGCTGCGCGAGGACGACGTCGTACGGGCCGAGTTCGCGCGGGAGGCGGGCGGCCTGCGGGTGGACTTCCCGCTCACCCTGATCGCCGCCCGCGAGGACGTGTACGCCCCGCCGGAGAAGGTCTGGGCGTGGTCCGCGCACAGCACGGCCCCGGTCCGCCGGGAGGAGATCGACGGCGGCCACTTCGCGGCCGTACAGAACCCCAAGCAGACCCTGACGACGATCGCCGAGCACACCGGCGCGGGGGAGAGGTGACCGCATGGCACGCAGGCGGTACGAGACGGAGCACGAGCAGTTCCGGGACGCGTGCCGGGAGTTCCTGACGCGGGAGGTCCTGCCCCACCACGCCCGCTGGGAGCGGGACGGCATCGTCGACCGGGAGGTGTGGCTCAAGGCGGGGAAGGCCGGCCTGCTCGGCATGGGCGTGGCACCCGAGTACGGCGGGGGCGGCGAGCGCGACTTCCGCTACCCGGCCGTCTTCGCGCAGGAGATCATGTGGGCCCGCGCCACGGCACCGGGGTTCGTCGCGCACAACGACGTCATCGCCGGATACCTGTCCGAGCGCACCACCGAGGAGCAGCGCGCCCGCTGGCTGCCCGGACTCTGCTCCGGCGAACTGATCGCGGCGATCGCGATGAGCGAGCCCGGCGCCGGCTCCAATGTCGCCGACATCCGCACCACCGCCGTACGCGACGGGGACGGCTATGTCCTGAACGGCCAGAAGACCTTCATCACCAACGGGGAGAACTCCGATCTCGTCCTCGTCGCCGCCAAGACCGCGCCCGAGCGCGGCGCGCAGGGCATCAGCCTGCTGGTCGTGGAGCGCGGCGCCCCCGGCTTCACCCGTGGCCGGCGCATGGAGAAGCTCGGCTGGCACGCCAGCGACACCTGCGAGCTGTTCTTCGACGACTGCCGGGTGCCGGCCGCGAACCTGATCGGCAAGGAGAACGCAGGGCTCGCCTATGTGATGGCCGGGCTGCCGCGGGAGCGGCTGAGCATCGCCACCGTGGCGGTGGGCGCGGCCGAGCGGATGCTCGCCGACACCCTGGAGTACGCGCGCACCAGGGAGGCGTTCGGCCAGGCCATCGGCACCTTCCAGCACAACCGGTTCCAGCTCGCCACGATGGACACCGAACTCACCGTGGCCCAGGTCTACTTGGACCACTGCATCGGCGAGCTCAACGCGGGACGGCTGTCGGTGACGGACGCCGCGAAGGCGAAGTGGTGGACGACCGAGCTGCAGATGGACATCGCCAACCGGTGTCTGCAACTGCACGGCGGCTACGGCTATCTGAAGGAGAGTCCGATCTCCAGGGAGTGGGCCAACGCGCGGGTGCAGACGATCTACGGCGGCACCACGGAGGTGATGAAGGAGCTGATCGGCCGGTCCCTCGGGCTGTGAGCCGGACTGGCCCGAACGCGTGACCGGAGTCCGAAAACGGCAGCGCGCGTTGCGAGTTCGGGGACGCGGTCGGTCTAATGGCACCGTGGACCAGTCCCCGACCATCGCCCAGGCCTTGGCCGAGGTCGGCCCCCGGCTCAAGCGGCTGCGCACCCTCCGCGGTGTGACGCTCGCCGCGCTGGCCGAGGCCACCGGCATCTCCAAGAGCACGCTGTCACGGCTGGAGGCGGGCCAGCGCCGCCCCAGCCTGGAAATACTGCTGCCCATCGCCCAGGCGCACCAGGTGCCGCTCGACGAACTGGTCGGCGCCCCGGAGGTGGGCGATCCGCGGGTACGGCTCAAGCCGCACCGGGTGAACGGCAACACGGTGCTGCCGCTGACCCGCCAGCCCGGCTCGATCCAGAGCTACAAGATGATCCTGCCGGCCGGCCGCCGCGAGCCCGAGCTGTGCACCCACGAGGGATACGAGTGGCTCTACGTCCTCGCCGGCCGGCTGCGGCTCGTCCTCGCCGAACACGACCTGGTGCTGGGCCCCGGCGAGGTGGCCGAGTTCGAGACCCGGCTGCCGCACTGGTTCGGCAGCACCGGCGAGGGCCCTGTGGAGGTGCTGAGCCTCTTCGGCCGCCAGGGCGAGCGGATGCACGTACGGGCCCGCCCGAACCACGGCTCGGGAACGTGACACACCGCACGGCCTGACGGTGGACACCGCGCGGCCCGAGACCCGGCGCCGTACCCCTTTCGGCCGACGGCCGGGCGGCGCCGGGGGAACCCGCGGGTTCCCCCGGCGCTGAAGGGATGCCGGGCGCTCACCGATCAGCGGGCCGTGGCCGTGGCCGTGGCCGCCGTCGCCGCGCGATGCGCGGCGACGGCCTGCTCGATCTCCTCGTCCACCAGGTCGTGGTTGAGCGCGAAGGCGGCGGCGGCCCCCATGCCGGCCGCGGTGACGGCCTGGGCGCGGCTGTCCACCACATTGCCGACCGCCCACAGGCCCGGTCGGCTGGTCCGCCCGGCCCGGTCGGTGATCAGCCAGCCGGCCTCGTCCCGTGCACAGCCGAGACCGTCGAAGGCCGCGTCGTTCGGGGTCATCTTCGGGAAGACGAACACCGCGGCGCACTCCAGGGTCCGCCCGTCGGCGAGCTCCACCGCACGCAGCCGCCCGTCCTCGGTGAGCAGCCCGGACACCGGCCCCTCGGCCACCCGCACCCCGCGGGCGTCCATCCGCTCCCGGTCCTCCTCGGTGAGCGGCTGGCTGTGCGGGACGTAGACGACGTCGTGGGACCACTGGCGCAGGAGCAGCGCCTGCCCCGCGGACGCCGGGTGCACGCCCAGCACCACCAGCGGCTGGTCGCGGACCTCGTAGCCGTGGCAGTAAGGGCAGAAGATCACGTCCTTGCCCCACAGCGCGCGCAGCCCCGGAACGGCGGGCAGTTCGTCGCGCAGCCCCGAGGCCAGGACGACATGCCGGGCGTCCAGCGTCGCCCCGCCGGCCAGCCGGACCACGTATCCGCCCGGCTCACCGGCCTCCACCTGGTCCACCTGACCCTTCAGCAGGACCGCTCCGTAGCGCGCGATCTCGGCGCGGCCGGTCTCCAGCACGCTGAGCGGGGGGACCCCGTCACGGGAGAGGAAGCTGTGCATATGGGCCGAGGGAGCGTTGCGGGGCTCCCCGGAGTCGATGACGGCGACGGAGCGACGGGCCCGCGCGAGCACGAGCGCGGCGTTCAGCCCACCCGCCCCGCCGCCTATCACGATGACGTCGTACGAGGTCCGGTTGGTCGTGTCGTTGAATGCGCCGGTCATGGCGATCACCTCCGCCGCAAGAGTGCGGCGGAGGCTCGGCACGGGCAATTTTTGTTGCCGTTTCCGGAACGCACCCCAACCGACCCCCGACCGGTCCCCGGCTGTCCGCCGGTACTCGGATGGAGCCTCATCCGCCGACTTCACGATGCGCCCCCCGACAGGAGCGGTAATCTTGACGAAGCGACATTTCGCCCCTCGGGAACTCACCGCGGTCCACTCCGCCCGCTCGCGAGCAGTCGAGTCGTGGCGGGCGCAGTCGGCCACACCGCGGATGCCTCATATCGCGGAGGGCTCACGGTCACGCCGGTTGAGCGCCGTCGGCATTGCGTCTGGAGCCATGGCATGTCCCACCATCTCGATTCTCCCGCCGCCAGGGCCGACGCCCGGCTCAACATCTCCGACACGTACGTGTTCCGAGGTGAACGCGGAACTGTCCTGGTGATGAACGTCTGCTCCGACTCCGCGGGCCCCGACGCGCCGAAAGGGTTCCACCCCGAGGCTCGATACGAATTCAAGATCGACAGCACCGGCGACGCTGTCGAGGACCTCGCCTTCCGCTTCGCCTTCGGCGAGCCCGATGCCGATGGCTCGCAGACGGTCGGGCTGAGCCGCCTCACCGGAGCCGAGGCGGCCGATGATTCGGCGACCGGCACCCCACTGCTCGCCGGCCGGACGGGGCGGGAGCTGAGCACCGACACGGGTCTGCGGGTCTGGACCGGTCGGGCCAGCGATCCGTTCTGGATGAATCCGGCCGTCGTGGAGGCGGTCGGACAAGCCTTCCAGCACGGTACCGACGTCGAACTGCCCCAGCCGGGCTCCTCCGAGGTCACCAGCCTGTTCTCCGGCATGAAGGTGCGCTCCATCGTGCTGGAGGTGCCGGACGCGGAACTGCTCGCCTGCACAGCCGGCAGGGACATCGGCGTTTGGGGTGTGACGGCACTGGCGACCGACGCCGGCGGATGGCACCGCATCAACCGCTGCGGACTCCCCATGGTGTCGCCGATCTTCGCCCAGTTCGACGACGACCTCGCGGAACTGCTGAACCAGACCCGACCGGCCGACGACACGCGCGTCCTCAGCCAGGCGATCACCGGCCGCGTCGCCGCGGTCGTCGGCGCGCGCGGCACCGCGTCGGATCCCCTGGTCTACGGCCAAGAGGTGGCCGAACGGCTCCTCCCGGACGTCCTCCCGTACACGGTCGGCACTCCCGCCGTCTTCGGGTTCGCGGAGTTCAACGGCCGGGCGCTCACCGACAATGCAGGGGAGGTCATGTTCTCCCTGGCCACGGACAGCGCCGTGAGCGTCGGACTGGGCAAGGAGGCGGTGGACGCCCCGCCCACGTCCTCCTTCCCCTACGTGGCTCCGGCCGCCTGACAGCACGTCTCGGCCGCACGACTGGTCCCGAGCGGACACACGGCATGCCTTGACAGCGCAGGGACCGAGAGCAACGGTGAAAACCATGGAAACTCATTCCGTTTCTCCAGTTTCCCTTGGTGGCGAGCGGCGTGCGGACGTGATCGTGGAGGCGGCCGGCCGGCTGTTCCTCGGGTCGGGTCTCGCGCGGGTGAGCATGGACGATCTCGCTCGCGAGCTCGGGATGAGCAAGAAGACGATCTACCGTCATTTCCCGGACAAGCGCAGCCTGCTGGCCGCGGTGCTGGACCGCCAGTTCGCCTCGGTGGAGCACACGCTGGTGGCGGCGACCGAGGACGCGGCGGGGCAGCCGTTCGCTGTGCGGGTGCAGCGGTTCCTGATCGCGGCGGGCAGTGAGCTCGACCGGATCGGCGCGCCTCAGCTCGCGGCAGGGCGAGGCGACACGATGCTGCGCCAGTACGTGGAACAACGTGTGGACGCGGTGGTCTACCGGCGGCTCGACGAGCTGTTCCAGGAGGGGCACCGGCAGGGCTTGCTGCCGGCGCCGCCCGAGCTGCTGAGCGAGATCACCCGCGGCGCGCTGGAGCGGCTGCTCGTGTCGGAGCTGCCGCGCGATCTGGCGTGGACCGCGGCCGATCTGCTGCGGGCGACCGTCGACACCGTGCTGTACGGGGCGATCCGCCCGACAGTCCAGGGCAACGGCGACGGACGACCCCGGCCGGTCATCCCGACGGCCCGCGACGACGGGCAGGAGGTGGGCCCATGACCGGGACGACCGGCAGGGTGGCGTTGGTGACGGGGGCCAGCAGCGGAATCGGCGCGGCCACGGCGCGGCTTCTGGCCGCACGGGGCATGCGCGTGGTGGTCAACTACCTCCGCAACACCAAGGCGGCCGAGGAGGTCGTGGCGGCCATCGAAGCCGCAGGCGGCCGGGCCATGGCCGTGCAGGCCGATGTGCGCGAGGAGGCAGCCGTCGAACGCATGGTCGGACAGGTCCAGGCGGCTTGGGGCGGCGTCGACGTCCTCGTGCACAACGCGCTCATCCCGTATGCGGTCAAGCCGTTCCAGGACATGACGTGGGAAGAACTGGGCGGCAAGATCGACGCCGAGATGCACGCGGCGTTCGCGGTCACCAAAGCCGTACTGCCCACGATGACCGAACGAGGGTGGGGACGCCTCGTCTACATCGGCACCGGACTCAGCCGCCGGCCTCGGGCGGGCATGATCGCGCTGGGCGTTTCCAAGGCCGCCCTCGAACAGTTCGCCCGGTATCTCGCCCAGGAACTCGGCCCGCAGGGCATCACGGTCAACATCGTCTCGCCGGGCCCGGTGGAGTCCCGTACCGCCGATGCCGTGCTCGACGACGCGACGAGGCAGCGGCAGGTGGCCGCCACCCCCTTGGGCCGCCTGGCCCGCCCGGCCGATGTCGCCCAGGCGGTGGCCTTCTACGCCGCCGAGGACAACTCCTTCATGACCGGTACCACGGCCGCGGTCAACGGCGGGATGGTCATGTACTGACACCCCGCCGGCCCCCGCATACGCGGCCACACCACCCCCTTGAACGAGCGACGAGAGATGTCCATGCACACGATCGACCTGGCCTACGTCGGACGGGGCCTGCACGAAGAACTCGCCGCCTACGTCGCCGACCAGCAGGACTACTACGCCGAGGAGGGTGTCCACGTCGCACTGCGCGACGGCTGCACCTGGGACGTGGAACGGCTGCGCCGCTGCGCCATCATCGGGCTCGGCCGGGCACTGCTGTCACGACTCACCGACGGCACCCCGTGGGTCGCGCTCAGTGTCAACACCCAACGCCCGCTGTTCTGGTTCCTCGGCCGCCCCGGCCTGACCTCCCTGGCCGACCTGGCCGGGCGGCGGCTGGCGGTCCACGCCCCGCACACCCCGCCCGGCGCATTCGCCCGGATCGTGCTGCGGAAGGCCGGACTCGACCCGGACCGCGACGTGCAGACCATCGTCCGCTCGCCCGGCGACTACGGCATGGACCTGCGCCGGCTCAACGACGGCAGCATCGACGCCGCCTACGTCGGCAGCACCATGGCACCGGAGGCGGTGGCCGCCGAGCACGGCTGGAACGTGCTGGCCTGGGTCGGCGACCACTTCCGGATTCCCACCGTTGGCGTGGCGGTCGACCCTACCTACGTCGCGCCCGACGACCCCGCGGTCCAGGCCGTCGTACGAGCCCACCGGCGTGCCCTTCAGGTGATCCACGACGACCCCGACACCACGGTGCGACACATGCAGACGTTCCTCGGCGGACAGACCGCGGAAGAGGTCCGAGCCCACTACGAGACGTTCATCGCCCCGTACTTCACCACCGGCGGCCAGGCCGACCTCGCCGACTGCGACAAGGCGATCACCGCGGTCGCCGCGGAACTCGGCGTTCCCACCGGCGTCACCGCGGCCGAGTTCTGCCACACTGCGGACACCACGGCCTGGGCATCAGGACCCGTGGAACGACATCGGCGACGCCCGTCGTGATGGTGGGACTGCTTCGCTCACAGATCGAGGACGACCTCGGTGGTCGGCTTGCTGCAGCAGACCAGGACGGTTCCGGGCTCGGGGAGTTCGAGGGGCGGCGTGGTGTAGGTGATGTCGCCTGCGACGAGGTGGGTGACGCAGGTGTGGCACACGCCGGTGCGGCAGGACCAGCGGGTGGGGATGTCGCAGGCTTCGGCAAGATCGAGGAGGGTCGCGTGAGCGGGTGACCACGGGGTGGAGATGCCGCTGCGGGCGAAGGCGACGAGGGGCCCGGTCGCGGTGGGACCGGGTGGCTGGTGCGGCCGGATCGCGGCGGTGGCGGTCACGCCCGGAGTGATGGCGGGCAGAGCGGTGAACCGTTCCGTATGGATCTGCTGTGGGCGCAGACCCAGATCGTGCAGGAAGCGGGCGAGGTCGTCCATGAAGGCGGTTGGGCCGCACAGGTAGGCGTCGGCCTCGGCGGGGATGCCCATGGCCCTGAGGGATGCAGCGGTCGGACGGCCGTGAGTGATGTGGGGCTCGTCGGGGCGTGGGGCTTCGCCGGTGTAGTAGATGTACTCGCCGGCGCCCGGAAGTCGGGCCAGAAGGGTACGAGTCTCGTCCGCGAAGGCGTGGTGGGCGCGGTCGTGGGCGGTGTGGATCCACCAGAGGGGGCGCGGGTCTCGCGTGGCGGCGAGTCGGTGGAGCATGGCGAGCACGGGTGTGGCACCGATCCCCGCGGAGACCAGTACGGTCGGGCCAGGGCGTTCTTGCAGTACGAACGTTCCGCGGGGGCTGGCGATGTCCACGAGGTCGCCGGGGCGGAGCCTCGCATGGATGTAGTCGCTGACTTTCCCATGGGGTTCGCGCTTGACGCTGATGCGGTAGGTGTCGGCTGTGGACGCGCAGGACAGGGAGTAGCTGCGTACTTCGGGGGCGGCATGGTCGGTGACCAGGCGGATGGAGAGGTACTGGCCGGGGCGGGCCTCGGGCAGGGATGTGCCGTCGGTGGTGGCGAGGTAGAGGGACGAGATGGTGGGGGTCTCGGGGACGATGCGGGTGACGCGCAGGGGCCTGAAGCCCGGCCACCCGGGTTCTTCGCCAGACTTCTCGCCCGGCTGCCCCGGCTCCTGCGCGGGCTGCTCGGGCGCGGCGAGCTCGCGGAAGGACTGCTGCCATCCGGGACTCAGGGCGGGGATGTTCAGTGCTTTGCGCAGCTTTACGGGGTCGCGGTCCGGGAGGTAGAGCAGTGCGTCGGCGTCGGCGACGCTGAGTTGTTCCGGCCCCTTGCGGGTGAGCGTGACGGCGTCACCGGCCTGGACGCGGCCTTCGGTGATCACTCGGAGGTAGAAGCCCGGCCGGTGGTGGGCGACGAGCAGGGAGGCCATGGTGGGTTCGCCCAGGCGCATGCCGACCCGGTAGCAGGTGACGCGGGGCTGGGAGACTTCGAATTCCGCTTCGCCGATGCGGTACCGGTCACCGATGCATACTTCGTCGTCGGGCAGCCCGTCGACCGTGAAGTTCTCCCCGAAGATCCCGAAGGTCAGGTCGTCGCGCCCGAGCTGTTTCTGCCAGTACTGGTAGGACTGCAGCTGGTAGACGAGGACGGCTCGCATCTCGCCGCCGTGCCCGGCCAGGTCTCCTTGACCGTCTCCGTCGACGTTCAGCCGCCGGACCATGCGGGAGCCCTGGACAGGGGCCTTCCAGGCTCCGGTGTGCACGGTCCTTCCCTGCCAGGGCACGTCTTCGGGCAGTCCTACGTTGACGGACAACAGCGTCGCCATGGTGGACCTCCTGCGGGGTGGTAGCCGGGACAGCCCCCCTCATGACGCCGCGCGCCGCCTCGCCGGGAAACGCGCTCAGCCGCACACCGTTCCCATCGTATGCGTGCCTTCTGACGGCACGCTGCCAGAAGGCGGATTCGTCCCTCGTGCCCATGCGCGCGGCTCGGCCCACGACCGATACCGCCCGTGAGCGGCGCGCCCTCGCCGGCGCACGAGGCAGCGCCGCCATCGACGCGATCTTCGCGTAGCCGCGGTCCTCGTCAGAGCCTGTGGAACGCGGCTCGTAGCCCGCCGCAGGCCCAAAGTCCCGGAGAACTCCCGGAGATGCCGCCGTACCACTCCCTGACCCGCTGAACGGCAGGGCATGGTGGGGTACGGCGGCATCCGTCCATCAAATGTCCCGGAAGATCTCGATCTGCGCGCCGATCGAGTTCAGCCGTTCCGCGAGGTCCTCGTAACCCCGGTTGATGACGTACACGTTGCGCAGCACCGACGTCCCCTCCGCCGCCATCATCGCCAGCAGGACGACGACCGCGGGGCGCAGGGCAGGGGGGCACATCATCTCGGCGGCGCGCCAGCGGGTGGGGCCCTCGACGAGGACGCGGTGCGGGTCGAGGAGCTGGAGCCGGCCACCGAGGCGGTTGAGGTCGGTGAGGTAGATCGCGCGGTTGTCGTAGACCCAGTCGTGGATCAGGGTCTGCCCCGAGGCGACCGCCGCGATCGCGGCGAAGAAGGGCACGTTGTCGATGTTCAGGCCAGGGAACGGCATGGGGTGGATCTTGTCGATCGGCGCCTCCAGCTTGGAAGGCCGGACCGTGAGGTCGACCAGCCGGGTACGGCCGTTGTCCGCGAAGTACTCCGGCGAACGGTCGTGGTCCAGGCCCATCTCCTCCAGGACCGCCAGCTCGATCTCCAGGAACTCGATCGGCACCCGGCGCACGGTGAGTTCGGACTCGGTGACCACCGCGGCGGCCACCAGGCTCATCGCCTCGACCGGGTCCTCGGAGGGCGAGTAGTCCACGTCGACGTCGATGTTGGGCACACCGTGCACGGTCAGGGTGGTGGTGCCGATGCCCTCCACCTTCACGCCCAGCGCCTCCAGGAAGAAGCACAGGTCCTGGACCATGTAGTTGGAGGACGCGTTGCGGATGACGGTCACCCCGTCGTGCCGCGCCGCCGCCAGCAGCGCGTTCTCGGTCACCGTGTCGCCCCGCTCGGTCAGCACGATCGGGCGGTCGGGGCTGACCGTGCGGTCCACCTGCGCGTGGTACTGGTTCTCGGTCGCCGCGATCTGGAGCCCGAACCGGCGCAGCGCGATCATGTGCGGCTCGATGGTCCGGGTGCCGAGGTCGCAGCCGCCGGCGTACGGCAGCTTGAACTGGTCCATGCGGTGCAGCAGCGGGCCGAGGAACATGATGATGGACCGGGTGCGTACGGCCGCCTCGGCGTCGATCGCCGTCATCTCCAGCTCGGCCGGCGGGACCAGCTCCAGGTCGACCCCGTCGTTGATCCAGCGGGTGCGTACGCCGATGGAGTTGAGCACCTCCAGCAGGCGGTACACCTCCTCGATGCGCGCGACTCGGCGCAGCACCGTACGGCCCTTGTTCAGCAGGGACGCGCACAGGAGGGCGACGCAGGCGTTCTTGCTCGTCTTGACGTCGATGGCGCCGGACAGCCGGCGGCCGCCGACGACCCGCAGATGCATCGGGCCCGCGTAGCCCAGCGACACGATCTCGCTGTCCAGCGCCTCACCGATTCGGGCGATCATCTCAAGGCTGATGTTCTGGTTGCCGCGCTCGATGCGGTTGACCGCGCTCTGGCTGGTGCCGAGCGCCTCCGCGAGCTGCGTCTGCGTCCAGCCCCGGTGTTGCCGGGCGTCACGGATGAGCTTGCCGATGCGTACGAGGTAGTCGTCTGCCATGAGGTTGAGGTTATCTCAGATATGAGATGGCGCTCGCCAGGGGGTCCATTCGGGTGATGGCGCGTCAGTGACCTGCGGGTTCCCAGGGGATGTCCGATCGGCGGGTGATTCATTCCGTATGCCCGCCCCTTGTGGATTTACTCGTTTACCGGCCATCTGCGGGCCGCCTGTGAGCCGCCCGCAGGGCGTCGACCAGCCGTTTGTCAGGTGCTTGCCGGGCTCTCGCGCACGGCGCGACGGGGGAGCGGGGACGAGTAGACGACGCTGGTCGTCACGGACCCCAAACCGCCGATCCGGCCCGAAATCTCCTCCAGGTGGCGCATGGAGCGTGCCGCCACCTTGATGACGAAGCAGTCGTCGCCCGTCACATGGTGCGCCTCCAGGATCTCCGGCATCGCCTCGACCAGGTCGTGGAACGGCTTGTAGTTGCCGTTCGGATACCGCAGCCGTATGAACGCCATGACCGCCAGTCCGACCCGCTCCGGGGCGACGACCGCCGCGTAGCCGCTGATGACCCCCGCCTCCTCCAGCCTGCGCACGCGCTCGGTGGCCGCGCTGGCCGACATGGAGACGGCCCGTGCGAGGTCGGTGAAGCTGGTCCGGCCGTCCCGCTGGAGGACGTCGAGAATGCGCCAGTCGATGGCGTCCAGGGATATCGCGGTCATCGTCGAGAAATAGCACGGATTCCCCGGCCGAACGGGTGAGGTCGCCGTGGATCGCCCCTTCAGGGCGCTGGTTCCGGCCCGTAGATTCCCATCCCGGAACCCGAAGCCCGGACGGTAGCAGCCGGGCCGCCTCGCCCCGCCCGCCCCCGCATCAGGAAGGCCCCGCCCCATGCGTACGACCGCCCCCGCCACCCCCGCCGAGGCCGCCGCCCACTTCCGCGCCTCCCTCCGCTTCCACACCGACGTCGCCGACGTGGCCGCCGCGCTCGCCACTCCGGACGGCCCCGGCTTCGTCCTCCTCGACACCCGCTCCACCGAGTCCTGGCACCAGGGCCACATCCCCGGCGCCGTCCACCTCCCCACCGCCCTCATCCCCGAACGGGCCGCCGCCCTGCTCGACAAGTCCACCCCCGTCGTCACCTACTGCTGGGGTCCCGGCTGCAACGGCGCCACCCGCGCCGCCCTCGCCCTCGCCGAACTCGGCTACCGGGTCCGGGAGATGCTCGGCGGATTCGAATACTGGGTGCGCGAGGGCTTCACCCACCAGACCCCGCGGGGACCCGCCCGCCGCACCGCCGACCCCCTCACCGCCCCGCTCGCGGCCGCCTGCGGCTGCTGACACCCCGCCGGGAGCCCTTCCGCCGGCGAACCTCCGCATCCGCCCCCCGGCGAACCCCCGCATCCGCTCCCGAGGACCCCCGCGTCCGGCCCCGAGGGCCTCCGTGACCCGCGCCGGGGCAGAACGAAGCCCGACCCGGCATGACCATCCGGCACCCATGTACTAGAGTTATCTCGACATCGAGATATCTGCCGAGGCGCACCGCAGCCGCTTACCAGGTAAGGCGAGCCTAACTTAGCCTGACCTTACCGGACCGGTCGAACCGGCGTGGCGGCAGGATTGACGGTGGTACGCGCACATCAATGAAGGAGACTGTCGTGTCGGCGAACAGCTTCGACGCCCGCAGCGAGCTGCAGGTGGGCGACGAGTCGTACGAGATCTTCCGGCTGGACAAGGTGGAGGGCTCGGCCCGCCTGCCGTACAGCCTCAAGGTCCTGCTGGAGAACCTGCTCCGCACGGAGGACGGCGCGAACATCACCGCCGACCACATCCGTGCCCTCGGCGGCTGGGACTCGCAGGCCCAGCCCAGCCAGGAGATCCAGTTCACGCCGGCCCGCGTGATCATGCAGGACTTCACCGGCGTTCCCTGCGTCGTGGACCTCGCCACCATGCGTGAGGCCGTCAAGGAGCTGGGCGGCGACCCGGCGAAGATCAACCCGCTGGCGCCGGCCGAGCTGGTCATCGACCACTCCGTCATCGCCGACAAGTTCGGCACCAACGACGCGTTCAAGCAGAACGTGGAGCTGGAGTACGGCCGCAACAAGGAGCGCTACCAGTTCCTGCGCTGGGGCCAGACCGCGTTCGACGAGTTCAAGGTCGTCCCGCCGGGCACCGGCATCGTGCACCAGGTGAACATCGAGCACCTGGCCCGTGTCGTCATGGTCCGCGACGGCAAGGCCTACCCGGACACCCTGGTCGGCACCGACTCGCACACCACCATGGTCAACGGCCTCGGCGTCCTCGGCTGGGGCGTCGGCGGCATCGAGGCCGAGGCCGCCATGCTCGGCCAGCCGGTCTCCATGCTGATCCCGCGCGTCGTGGGCTTCAAGCTCACCGGCGAGCTCCAGCCCGGCACCACCGCCACCGACCTCGTGCTCACGATCACCGAGATGCTGCGCAAGCACGGCGTCGTCGGCAAGTTCGTGGAGTTCTACGGCGAGGGCGTGGCCGCGACCTCCCTGGCCAACCGCGCCACCATCGGCAACATGTCGCCGGAGTTCGGCTCCACCGCCGCGATCTTCCCGATCGACGACGAGACCCTCAACTACCTGCGTCTGACCGGCCGTTCGGAGCAGCAGGTCGCGCTGGTCGAGGCGTACGCCAAGACCCAGGGCCTGTGGCTGGACCCGAAGGCCGAGCCGGACTTCTCCGAGAAGCTGGAGCTCGACCTCTCCACGGTCGTGCCCTCCATCGCCGGCCCGAAGCGCCCGCAGGACCGCATCGTCCTCGCCAACGCCGCCGAGCAGTTCAAGCAGGACGTCCTCAACTACGTGGATGTCGTGGACGAGGCGGGCCAGGAGTCCTTCCCGGCCTCCGACTCCCCGGCCGTCCGCCCGAACGGCGGCCCGTCCAACCCGGTCCAGGTCACCGCCCCCGACGGCACGACCTACACGATCGACCACGGCGCGGTCACCGTCGCCGCGATCACCTCCTGCACCAACACGTCCAACCCGTACGTCATGATCGGCGCCGCCCTGGTCGCCAAGAAGGCGGTCGAGAAGGGCCTGTCCCGCAAGCCGTGGGTCAAGTCCACCCTCGCTCCGGGCTCGAAGGTCGTCACCGACTACTTCGAGAAGGCCGGCCTCACGCCGTACCTGGACAAGCTGGGCTTCAACCTGGTCGGTTACGGCTGCACCACCTGCATCGGCAACTCCGGCCCGCTGCCGGAGGAGGTCTCCAAGGCGGTCAACGAGCACGACCTCGCCGTCGTCTCGGTCCTGTCCGGCAACCGCAACTTCGAGGGCCGGATCAACCCCGACGTCAAGATGAACTACCTGGCGTCCCCGCCGCTGGTCGTCGCGTACTCCATCGCGGGCTCCATGAAGGTGGACATCACCCGTGACGCCCTGGGCACCGACCAGGACGGCAACCCGGTCTACCTGAAGGACATCTGGCCCTCCGAGGCCGAGGTGAACGAGGTCGTCGCCAGCGCCATCGGCGAGGACATGTTCAACAAGTCCTACCAGGACGTGTTCGCGGGCGACGCCCAGTGGCAGTCGCTCCCGGTCCCGACCGGCGACACCTTCGAGTGGGACGCCGAGTCCACCTACGTGCGCAAGCCCCCGTACTTCGAGGGCATGGGCATGGAGCCGGCCCCGGTCGAGGACATCACCGGCGCCCGTGTGCTGGCCAAGCTGGGCGACTCGGTCACCACCGACCACATCTCCCCGGCCGGTGCGATCAAGGCCGACACCCCGGCCGGCAAGTACCTCACCGAGCACGGTGTGGAGCGCCGCGACTTCAACAGCTACGGCTCGCGCCGCGGCAACCACGAGGTCATGATCCGCGGTACGTTCGCCAACATCCGCCTGCGCAACCAGATCGCGCCGGGCACCGAGGGCGGCTACACCCGCGACTTCACCCAGGACGGCGGCCCGGTCGCCTTCATCTACGACGCCTCGCAGAACTACCAGGCCGCCGGTACCCCGCTGGTCGTCCTGGCGGGCAAGGAGTACGGCTCCGGTTCGTCCCGTGACTGGGCGGCCAAGGGCACCGCGCTCCTCGGCGTCAAGGCCGTCATCGCCGAGTCGTACGAGCGCATCCACCGCTCGAACCTCATCGGCATGGGCGTCCTGCCGCTCCAGTTCCCCGAGGGCGCCTCGGCCGAGTCCCTCGGCCTGACCGGCGAGGAGACCTTCTCCTTCACCGGCGTCACCGAGCTGAACAACGGCACCACCCCGCGCACGGTCAAGGTCACCACCGACACGGGCGTCGAGTTCGACGCGGTCGTCCGCATCGACACCCCCGGCGAGGCCGACTACTACCGCAACGGCGGCATCATGCAGTACGTCCTGCGCAGCCTGATCCGCAAGTAAGCGGCACAGCGGCGTAGTTCAGGGCCGCATCCCCGGCAACGGGGGTGCGGCCCTCTGCCTTGCCCCACCCCGCCGGCCACCGCGCCCCGCAGTGACCGGCACCGCGCCCCCGCCCGGTCCGCACCGATCGGCGCGCCGTCCCCCGCCTCACAACGCGTCGAACGCGTCCAGCGACAACTCCGGCAGCCCCGGCGGCGCCCCCCGCAACGCCATCTCCGCCCAGATCACCTTCCCCTGCGGCGAATACCGCGTCCCCCACCGCTCCGTCATCTGCTGGACCAGGAACAATCCCCGGCCGCCCTCGTCCGTCGTCGCCGCGTACCGCAGATGCGGCGACGTGTTGCTCCCGTCGGCCACCTCGCAGACCAGCGCCCGGTCCCGGATCAGCCGCAGCCGGATGGGCTCGGAGCCGTACCGGATCGCGTTCGTCACCAGCTCGCTGAGCACCAGCTCCATGCCGAACGCCTGCTCCTGCAGCCCCCACTCCTCCAGCCGCTCCGTCACCGCCCGCCGCAGCTCCCCGACGGCCGCCGGATCCGCGGGCACGTCCCACTGCGCCACCTGCTCGGACGTGAGCGCCCGCGTGCGCGCCACCAGCAGCGCGACATCGTCCTTCGGCCCCTCGGGCAGCAACTCCTCCAGCACCGCCCCGCAGCTCGCGTCCGGGGACCGGTCCGGATGCCCGGCCAGCGCCTGCCGCAGCAGCTCCATGCCCTCGTCCAGATCGCGCGTACGGTCCTCGATCAGCCCGTCGGTGTACAGCACCAGCTGCGTCCCCTCGGCCAGCTCCAGCTCCGCCGTCTGGAACGGCATGCCCCCGAGGCCGAGCGGCGGCCCGGCGGGCAGCTCCGGATAGTCGACGCTGCCGTCCGGATGCACCAGCGCGGGCGCCAGATGCCCGGCACGCGCCATGGCGCACCGCCGCGTCACCGGATCGTAGATCGCGTACAGACATGTCGCGCCGACGATCTCGCCCGCGTCCTCCGTGCCCCCCTCGTCCTGGTCGATGCGCCCGACCAGGTCGTCCAGATGGCTCAGCAGCTCGTCCGGCGGCAGATCCAGGGTCGAGAAGTTGTGTACGGCGGTCCGCAGCCGGCCCATCGTGGCCGCGGCGTGCAGCCCGTGCCCGACGACGTCGCCGACGACCAGCGCCACCCGGCTGCCCGGCAGCGGGATCACGTCGAACCAGTCCCCGCTCACCCCCGACTGGGCGGGCAGGTAGCGGTACGCCACATCGAGGGCGCTCTGCTCGGGCAGCGCGCGCGGCAGCAGGCTGCGCTGGAGGGTGACGGCAAGGGTGTGCTCGCGGGCGTAGCGGCGGGCGTTGTCGACGCTGACCGCGGCCCGCGCCACCAGCTCCTCCGCCAGCGAGAGGTCCTCCTCGTCGAAGGGCTCCCGCTTGGCCCGGTAGAAGTTGGCGATGCCCAGCACCACCCCGCGGGCCCGGATCGGGGCCGAGATCAGCGACTGGATGCCGTACTCCAGGATGTTCTCGGTGCGCTGCGGGTCCTGCGCCCGCCAGTCCGCCGCTTCGACCAGATCGGGCACCAGCTCGGCGTGGCCGGAGCCGTAGCCGCGGGCCTGCGGTGTGAACGGCTTGAAGTCGATCAGCCGGTCCCGCTCGTACAGCGGGTGGTCGCCCCGGATGCCGTGCACGGCGAGACGGCGCAGGGTGGCCGCGGTGGGGGCGGGCTCCTCGCCGTGCAGGATGCCGTCGTCCAGGTCCACGGTCACGTAGTCGGCGAAGCGCGGTACGGCGATCCGCGCCAGCTCCTGCGCCGTGCGCCGCACGTCCAGGCTGGTGCCGACGCAGAGCCCCGCGTCGTAGAGGAGCTTCAGCCGCTCCCTGGCGACCTCGGCGCGCCCGGACAGCGCCTGGAGCTCGGTGGTGTCCCGCAGGGTCACCACGGTGCTGCCGGGGCCTCCGCCGTGGTCCGTGGGCCGCTGGTTGACCGCGAGCAGCCGCTCTCCGGCGAACAGCACCTCGTCGGTGGCCTCCCGCCCGGAGGCCAGCAGTTCCAGCGTCTCCGGGTCGAGACCGGGCAGCTCGGACAGGTGGCGGCCCTCGGCGTCGGCCGGCAGCCGCAGCAGGCGCCGGCCCTCGTCGTTGGCGAGCAGCAGCCGGCCGTCCGTGCCGATGATGAGGACGCCCTCGCGCACCGAGTGCAGCACCGTGTCGTGGTGCTCGTACATCCGGGTCATCTCGTCGGGGGCGAGGCTGTGGGTCTGCCGCCGCAGCCGCCGTCCGACCAGCGCGGTGCCACCGGTGGACACGACCAGCGCGCCCGCCCCGGCGGTCAGGATGATCGGGATCTGCCGGTCCACCTCGTTGGTGACGTTCTTGACCTTGAGCCCCGCGGAGACGAGCGCGGTCACCTTGCCGTGCGAGTCCTCGATGGGCACGGTGGCCTGCATCTCGCGCCCCAGCGGGCCGTGCACGCTCTCCGTGTACGTCCGCCCGGCGAGCGAGGGCCCTATGGTGCCCACGAACCGCTTGCCGATCTTGCTCGGTATCGGGTGCGTGTACCGGATGCCATGGGTGTCCATGACGACGATGAAGTCGACGCCCGCCGCCTTGCGCCCCGCCTCGGTGAGCGGCTGGAGCACCTTGGAGGGCTGGGGCGCGGCCAGCGCCTGGAGGACGCCGGGGGAGTGGGCGAAGGTCTCCGCCACGGCGATGGAACGACGCCTGGCCTCGGACTGGGTGTCCCGCTCGGACTGGACGTAGAGGGCGATGACGCCGCTGAGCACCAGCAGCACGACGAGGGCCACCTGAAGCAGGAAGACCTGCTTGGCGACGCTCCACTGCCTCCGGCCGACCACAGAACGCCACAGCAGGCGTCTGAGTCGAGCGACGGTGTCCGACATGCCGCATTTGTAGCACCGGAGTCCGCTGTGTGGCCATGCTCCGTCCACGGAATGGACAGATGTTCTAGGAGCTGGGACCGCCGGTGCTACGCCTGCGGCGGCCCGTCACATGAAGGGCAGCGGGGTGGCCAGCAGCCAGGTGGCCGAGGCCGCTCCGCTGCCGCAGGCCGTCGCCCAGCCCGCCCACTCCTTTCCGGCAAGGACCCGCGCCGACCGCGCGGCCTCGGAGCCGAGGACCACTCCGGTGATCACTGCCAGGGACACCTCGTCCCATGCGGGATCGGGCCGGCCGATGACCAGCCACCCCACCACGCCCGCGCCCAGCGCTGCGGCCACGTGGGACCAGGGTGTGGCCACGGGGCCGCCGGACGGTGCGCGCCAACGCTGTACGAGGATCAGCGCGATCTCTGCGAGTGCTGCTGCTATGGCGATCAACTGGTGCTCCGGATCAGAACGTGCAGGACTTCTTGATGGCGGCGATGCCCAGCAGCGCCGTGACCGCCTTGCGGTGCGCCGACGTCAGCTTGCGTCGCTTGGCGTAGGTCTGGATGAGCTTCGCGGTCTTCTTGACCCCGATCCGCTTGACCAGCTTCACGGCGGTCGCGACGCGCGCGGAGCTGCCCGCCGGGGTGAAGGTGAAGATGAAGCCCGCGACCGTCGCGGCGCACATGACGATCTTCTTGGTGGTGGACCACCAGGAAGGATCGATGACGATGGGGAACTTGCCGTCCGCGCCGAATTCGACGTGCTGGACGAGCGTGTTGCCCACGACCTTGTAGCTGGTGGGCACGTCGTCGCCGTGGGCGTCCTTCGCCCACGGGGCGTCGAAGAAGGCGGCGGCGTCCGACGAGGGCGCCTTCTCCGCGTTCTCGTCGCCCTCCGCGTACAGCGAGACCGAGCCGTCGTCGTGGGTCACGGCCTTCATCCCGGCGGGGATGACGAAGCCGGTCGTGTAGTCGTGCGGCGCGGAGCCGTCCTTGATGATGTTCAGCGTGCGCGAGCCGCCGTCCACGGTGGGCTGTACGACGGTGTCGACCGGGCCGGACGACGTGTAGACGACGTTTCCTCCGACCTGGATGCCCTTGGTGCCGGCCTCGGGGATCGTGAGCCGGTTGGGCATGAGCGCGTTGCGCACGTCGATGGCGTTGTTCCTGCCGTCCCACGGGACGGAGACGACGTTCTCCTCGGTGACCGCGATCGAGGCGTAGGAGGAGTCCGAGGACGTGGCGGCGGTGATGTCGGCGGCGTCGGAGTAGGTGTTCGCCAGCCCGAGGGCGTTCTCGGCCGCCGTCGGCTTCCAGGCCGTGTCGACGGTGAAGCGGACCGGGTCGGACCAGCCGTTGGCGTAATGGGTGCCGTCGAAGGCGGTGGTGCGGAAGCTGTAGGTCCTGCCCGGAAGGAGTTTCCCCGCGGGCACCTTCACCTGCGACGTGCTGTTGGCCGGGACCGGCGCCGCGTTGACGGTGGTGACGACCTGGCCGGTGGCGGTGTCGGTGATCTCGTAGGTGCCGGTGACCTCGTCCTCGCCGTTGGTGTCCACGGTGGAGAACCGCAGGACCGGCGTCGTGGTGTTCACCTTGAAGATGCCGCCCGAGGAGATGAACGGCGCACCGGCCTGGAGGTTCAGCCCGTTGTAGGGACGGTAGTTGTACGTCACCTCCAGGGTGGGGATCTTCTTGTCGTCGGCGGCGTTCGCGGAGTGGAAGCGCTTCCAGCCGTAGGTGTCCGACTCGTCGGCGGCCTTGAGC
The DNA here is from genome assembly GCF_055605065.1 of Streptomyces sp. NPDC037203. Classification (NCBI taxonomy): domain Bacteria; kingdom Bacillati; phylum Actinomycetota; class Actinomycetes; order Kitasatosporales; family Streptomycetaceae; genus Streptomyces; species Streptomyces sp. NPDC037203. The sequence continues at coordinate 53,070 of NZ_JBVJUC010000007.1, read as the reverse complement.
GCCACGGAGCCGGTCTCCGCCTTGGCGGAGGACCAGGTCTGCGCCAGTTTCGTGATGTCGGCCGTCACCCACCCCTCGTTGCCGCAGCCGGCGGACCTGGTCTCGGTGGAACTCGCGGCCTTCTCCGTCATCGGCGGCTGCTTGGTCCAGCGGGTGTTCTTGTCGGCGGCGCCCGCGGCCCACACCTCCCACCCGCGCTTCTCGCAGGACCAGGAGTGGTAGTTCCACAGCTTCAGGGTGGCCTTGGAGACCAGCGCGTCGGCGAAGTTCGCGGTGCGGAAGGTCAGGAAGGAACGCGCGACGCGCCTGGTGTTCCCCTCCTGGTCTCCGGGCCAGCCGATCTTCAGATCGGTGTTCGCGGACTGGTCGGTGGTGTCGCCGCCCTGGACGAAGGTGTCGAAGAGGATGTCGAGGGCGTCCGTGGCCGGGTCGACGGTCACCGGGTACCGGGTCCGGGGATCGGCGAGCCACTCGGCGTCCGGGCGCAGGGTGAGCTGTGCGGTGTTGCCGGACTGGGTCACCTCCATGGCGACCTTCTTGCGGTTGACGTGCTCCCTGGACCGCTGGTCGACCTGGTCGTCCCACATCATCGGGGCGGGCATCACCGCCACCGTCTCGCCGGAGCCGTCGACGAAATCGACACCGCCACCGGAAGCGGCCTTCGCGGTCATGCCCTCGGGAAGCACGATCGGGAGCACCAGCGGAGCGCCGTCCTGCGGGGCCCGGCGCAGCGTGAGGTACTGCTCGAAGCCGGTGCGGGTGGCCTCGACCACCAGGTCACCGCCCGGAACCGCGTCCTCGTACGTGGCGGTGTTCGAGGAGAGGCGGGGAGCGGGCAGGCCGCCCTTCCACTGCAGGGCGATCTTCTCGTCGCCGCTGCCCAGCGTGATCAGATCGCGTGCCTCGTCCCGCGGCGTGGCCGCCGCGCGCTTCAGCGCGCGGGCGGGCGTGCCGCCCCCTCCGGCGAGCCGCAGCCCTTCCGGGTGCGCCTTGGCGACCACACCGCCGTCGGCCGCGTGCTCGAAGTCGACGTCGACGTCCACCCAGCGCCCGTCCTTGACCATCCTGACGGGAGCCGCGGCGCTCTCGCGGGTGAGGGTGCCGTCCGGGTTGGCGAAGACGGTATCGGTCTCCGTGCGCATCTGGAGGACCTCGACCCGGCGGTCCTGCATCCGCGCCGCCGTCTGCGCCGCCTCGACGGTCTCGGCCTCCTCGATCGGATGCGCCTTGAGCTGGTCCACCGCCTCCAGCAGCCCGGAGACGGTCCGTTCCGCGTCGGCGTCCGCGGAACTCTGCCGGTCCGCGGCCACGGCGGCGTTCGGCGTGGACAGCAGGACCGCTCCCGCGGTCAGCATGGCTATGCCGCCGGCATGCCAGGTGGATTTCACGTGTGTACTCCCAAAGCAGCGGCTCACCGCGTACCGGTGAGGCATACGCCCCGGACGCGGTGAGCCGCACATGATCGATTGAGCGGCGCAATAGAAGCACACATGACTCAATCTTGACCAGTTCTTGGGTTGACAGCTGCGTGTACATCACCTGGTCAAGGTGGGGTGGCCCTGTCGGCCGCTCACCTCAGCCCAGCAGCTCCACCTCCGCCAGCGTCGCCGAACCGTCCAGTACCAGGCGGTACTTGGCGTAATCGCCCGGCGCCGCGATCGTGAAGGCACGGGTCTGGCGGTTCCACGGGAAGGTCTGCCCGGAGCGGTGGTCCAGCGTCCGCCAGGTCGTGCCGTCGCTGGAGCCCTGAAGGGTCCAGCCCGTCGGCGCCTTGGTGTGGTCCGCCGGGGAGGTGAGCGTGTACTGCACCGGCTTCGCCGACCGGCTCACCGGCAGTTCGACGGAGCCGACCGTCGCCTCCGTCGCCGAGGTGTCGTCGAACAGGGCGCCGTCACCGCGCAGCATGTCCGTCCGGGGCGCGGGCACCTTGTCGTCCTGAGTGATCGACACCGGCCCGGCGTCCTTCCCGGAGCCCCACGCCGAGGGCCGGGGACCCATCGAGAACGTCAGCTCCCCGCCCTTGGCGAGCAGCGACTGCGGCAGTGAAGTGGACGTCCAGGGGCGGCCGTTGAAGGTGACGCTCTGCACGTACACGTTCTTCGCGCTGTTCCCCGGCGCGTTCACCACCAGATCGCGGCCGTTCTCCAGGTGCACCGTGACCTTCTTGAACAGCGGGGAACCGATGGAGTAGTCGCCGCTGCCCATGACCAGCGGGTAGAAGCCGAGCGCGGAGAACAGGAACCACCCCGACTGCTCGCCGTTGTCCTCGTCGCCGTGATAGCCCTGCCCGATCTCACTGCCGAGGTACAGCCGGGACAGGATCTCCCGCACCGCCGCCTGCGTCTTCCACGGCTGCCCTGCCGCGTCGTACATGTACGACACATGGTGCGCGACCTGGTTGGACTGCCCGAGCATGCCCATCCGCACGTCCCGCGCCTCGGTCATCTCGTGGATGACCCCGCCGTAGGAGCCGACGAACTCGGGGGAAGCCGTCTCCGGGGTCGAGAAGAACTGGTCGAGTTTGTCCGCGAGTTGGCGCCTCCCGCCGTACAGGTCGGCAAGGCCCCGCGTGTCCTGCGGCACGGTGAAGGCGTAACCCCACCCGTTGGTCTCCGTGTAGTCGTAACCCCACACCCGCGGGTCGTAACTCGACGCGCTCATCCGCCAGTCGCCCTTGGCGTCCTTGCCCTGGAAGAACCCGACCCGCGGGTCGAAGAGGTGCACGTAGTCGCGGGCACGGTTGAGGAAGTACTCCGACTCCTCCGCGTAGTGCTTCTCGCCCGTCTTCTTGTACAGCGCCGCGCCCATCCGCGCGATGCCGTAGTCGTTGACGTACCCCTCCATCGCCCAGGACAGCCCCTCGGCGGTGTCGGTAGTGGTGTAGCCGAGGAACGGCGAGGTGCTCATGCCCTTGCGGCCCACCCCGGACGACGGCGGCACGACCGTCGCGTTCTTCAGCGCCGCCTCGTACGCCGCCTCGGCGTCGAACTTCACGCCCTTCACATAGGCGTCGGCGAACGCCACGTCCGAGGAGGTGCCGGTCATCAGGTCCGCGTAACCGGGCGAGGACCAGCGCGAGGTCCAGCCGCCGTCCTTGTACTGCTGCACGAACCCGTCGATCATCTCGCCCGCCTGAGTGGGCGTCAGGAACGAGTACGCCGGCCATGTCGTCCGATACGTGTCCCAGAAACCGTTGTTGACGTACACCTTGCCCGCCACGATCTTCGCGCCGGTGTGCGTCGGCGTGTCCTGGCTCTGCATCGGCGAGAACGGAGAGGCGTACTCGTCCTTGCCGCCCACCCGCTCGAAGCCCGAATTCGGGTACAGGTACAGCCGGTACATGCTGGAGTACAGCGTGGTCAGCTGGTCCGGGGTCGCGCCCTGCACCTCCACCTTGCCGAGCAGCCTGTCCCACGTGCGCTGCGCCCGCGCCTTCACCGTGTCGAAGGAGGTGCCGTCCGGGATCTCCTGCCGCAGGTTGTCCTTCGCCTGATCGACGCTGATGAGCGAGGTCGCCAGGCGCAGGGTGACCGTGTGGCCGGCGCCCGCCGCGAACCGCAGATAGCCCTTCACCCCGCTCGCGGAGCCGTCCGTCACCGGCTTGTCGAACACGCCGTACACGAACAGCCGCGTCGCCCCCGTGGACAGGCCCGACTTGACGTCCGAGTAGCCGGTGACGGTCCCGTGCTCCGCGTCCAGGGTCAGCCCCGCCTGCTCGGTGACGTTGTCGAAGACCACGCTCGCGTCGGAGCCGGGATAGGTGAAGCGCATCACCGCCGCGTGGTCGGTCGGCGCCATCTCCGCCTTCAGCCCGTTCTCGAACCGTACGCCGTAGTAATAGGGCCGCGCCGTCTCGTTCTCGTGCCGGAACGCCAGCGCCCGCGCCTCCCGCCCGGTGTCCGGAGTACCGGAAGCGGCCGACGGCATCACCTGGAAGGTCTGCCGGTCGCCCATCCACGGGCTCGGCTCATGGCTCGCGCTGAACGCCTGGATCGTCGGCAGATTGGCGTCGTTGTTCGCGTGTGCGTACTCGTAGAGCCAGCTCAGCGAGGACGCGTTGGTCACCGGCGTCCAGAAGTTGAAACCGTGCGGCAGTGCCGTCGCCGGGAAGTCGTTGCCGCGCGAGAAGCTGCCGCTGGAGTTGGTGCCGCGCGTGGTCAGCGCGTAGTCCGACAGATGCGCCTTCGGCTTCTCGGGCGCGACCGGCTTCAGCGACACGTCGTCGATCCAGCCGCGGAACTTCGCCGGGCCGCCGGGGGAGTCGTACCCGACCAGGATCCGGTCGACCGTCTTCCCCGCCGCCACCGAGCCGATCCGCGCCACGACGTTGTTCCACTGGTTGACGTACAGCGACTTCGCGGCGCCCTGCCCGCGCGGGGACAGCGGGAACCCGTGCTGGTCCAGCGCGCCGAGGTCGCTGAGGTAGGTGCCGTCGGTGAAGGCGAGGTCCAGGGAGACGTTCGTGGCGTCGTAGTCCCGGTCGCCGTCGGCCATCGAGGGGAAGATCCGGTACGACAACTGCGTGTCGCCGCCGACCTTCACGTTCACGTCGAACACCTTGTTGTACGAGTACGCGCGCCCGTTCGCCGTGTGCCGCCCGGCGTACCGCAGCGCCCGCGTCCCGGTGAACCCGGCCCGCGCCTTCGCCGTCGGAGAGGCGGTCGGGCCCTTGTCGACCAGCGTCAGCATGTCCTGCGGCACCGGGCCGCCGCTGCCGCCCGTGGAGAACTGCACGTCGGCGAGCTGGAGTATGTCCGGGGCGCCGTTGTTCCGGGTCACCTCCAGTCGGAAGTGCTGGTACTCGGCCGGCTGCCCAAGGTCGTACGACTTCGTCTGGAACCGCTCGGAGAAGGTCTCGCCCGCGCGGGTGTCGAGGGACTTCCAGTCCTTGCCGTCGGTGGAGCCGAGCAGCGTCCAGTCCCGCGGATCGCGTTCGGCGTAGTCGTTGGCCGAGGTCAGCGCGTACGTCTTCACCGTGACCGGCTTGTCCAGGTCGAACTCCGCCCAGCCGGTGGGCTGGAAGGTCAGCCACTTGGTGCCGGACTCGCCGTCGGCCAGGTTCTCCTTCACCTCGCCCGCGCCGGCGTTCTCTCCGCTCGCCCGGACCTCGGTGACATGGTCGTTCACATTGCCCGGTATGCCGGTGCTGTAGCCGCCGTCCACGCCCGAGGCGCGCGGGGAGCCGTCCGGTCCGGTGTCGACCGTGTTCAGCCAGTCCGGGGCGGGATCCCCCGCCTCGAACGAGGATGCGAACTCCCGGTCGGCCGCCGGGGCCTTGGCGGGCAGTGCGACCGCGGCGCCCTGCGCGCCCGCGGCCATGACGAAGGCGGCCGTCAGGACGGCCGCCGGACCCCATCTGTGCCGAGTTCTCCGCTGCATGTACGGAATTCCCTCCCGCGCCGTGTGGACAACGTTGTCAGAAGCGGAACACAGGAACCAAGTAGGTGGTGAAGTGGCAGGCGATGTCAAGGGTGTTGAGCGTGTCATTCGGGGGTTCACGCCAGGGCCGGAGCCGGCGTCGATGTCGTGCCGATTTCCCGGGGGCTGCGCACAGCGGACTCCCATGTCCGGGAGGTCTCAACTCGGAAAAGACCCATCGCGAACCCTGTATTCGATCTTGCTCCGCTGGCGGGAAGTGGACTATACCTGTCGGCGCCCGGTACAAGAGCAATCCCGGCAGTACGCGCACTGCACGCACGAAGAACTTCCTGCACCAACCAGCTTGACCCGACCGCGGTGCCGGGCAGGATCCGGTTCACCGCCTGAGTCCTGGAGAAGGCGAGGACTTGAGCATGGGATCCACTGCGCACCACGACCGTGAGGGTGTCGGCCGCCGCGAGCTGATCAGGCGGTCCGCCGCACTCGGCCTGGTCGCCGTTCCGGGGATGGGCCTGCTGTCCGCCTGCGCGAGCAGCGGCGGCGGCGGACAGAGCAAGGCGAAAGCCGGCAAGAAGACCGCCAAGAACCCGCTCGGCGTCAACGACACCGCCAAGATGGAATTCGTCATCTTCGACGGCGGCTTCGGCAAGGAGTACGCGCAGGACGCGGTCAAGATCTACCAGAAGGACTTCCCCAAGGCCCAGGTGAAGTTCTCCGCCACCCAGAAGATCCAGTCCACGCTCCAGCCCCGCTTCAACCAGGGCGACCCGCCGGACCTGATCGACAACTCCGGCGCCGAGCAGATGGACATGGGCGTCCTGGTCGGCAAGAACCAGCTGGCCGACCTCACCCCGCTGCTCGACGCGCCGTCGTACGACGACCCGAGCAAGAAGGTCCGCGACACGCTGCGCCCCGGCATCGTGGAGATGGGCCAGTTCGACGGCGACCCGGTGTGGATCATGTACTACGCCTACACGGTCTACGGCGTCTGGTACTCGCAGAAGGCCCTCGACTCGCTGGACGCCGAGTACCCGAAGACCTGGGACGAGATGCTCCAGGTGTGCGCGAAGGCCAAGAAGAAGGGCATGGCGGGCTGGACGTACGCGGGCAAGTACCCGTACTACATCCCCTTCTCGCTCTACCCGATGATCGGCAAGGTCGGCGGTGTCGAGGTCCTGAACGCCATCGACAACCTGGAGCCGAACGCCTGGAAGCATCCGGCCGTCAAGGCATGTTTCGAGGCGTACTACGAGCTGTTCCAGAAGGGCTACATCCTCAAGGGCACGCCCGGCCTGGACCACATCCAGTCGCAGACCGCGTGGGCCAAGGGCGAGGCCCTGTTCATCCCGAACGGCTCCTGGGTGGAGAACGAGTCGGCGAACGTCATCCCCAAGGACTTCGACCTCGCGGTCTCGGCGCCCTCCGGCATCGACAGCCACGACAAGATGCCCTTCGGCACCATCTGGGCCTCCGGCGGCGAGCCGTTCATCGTGCCCTCCAAAGCGGCGAACCCCGAGGGCGGCATGGAGCAGTTGCGCATCATGCTCTCCGAGGGTTCCTCGAAGAACTTCACCGCCAAGGTCAAGTCGCTGACCGCGTACAACGGCGGCACCGAGGGCATCGAGCTGACGCCGGGCCTGAAGTCGGGCGTGGCGGCGCTGAAGCTGGCCGGCTCGAACGTGGTGAACCCGCGTCTGCAGGACTGGTACGTCCAGTTGCAGAAGGAGCAGATCGGCGTCGGCGCCCTCGGCGAGATGATGGCGGGCCGGCTCACCCCCGCCGAGGCCATAAAGAAGATCCAGGGCTTCGCCGACGAGACGGCCAAGGACACCACCATCAAGCACTACAAGCACCAGTAACCAGCACCCCCGAGCGCACCGGAGTAACGATGCAGCACGGCAAGTACCGGTTCATCGTGGGGTTCCTGGTACTACCCCTGGGACTGTACGCGCTGTTCGTGGTGTGGCCGTTCATCCAGTCCATCTACTACTCGTTCACGGACTGGACCGGCCTGAGCCCCGAATTCAAAATGGTCGGCTTCGACAATTACAAGCGGATGTTGCACGACGACGTGTTCTGGAAGTCGTTGCAGCACAGCCTGATCTTCGCTCTGGTGCTGCCGGTCGTCACGATCAGTCTGGCGCTGTTCTTCGCCTTCATGATCAATGTGGGTGGACGGCGCAGAAGGGGCGGCCCCGCGATCACGGGCGTGCGGGGCTCCTCCTTCTACAAGATCGTTTATTTCTTTCCGCAGGTCTTGTCCATCGCGATCGTCGCGCTCCTCTTCCAGTTCGCCTACAACCCGGACAGCGGAGCGATCAACTCACTCCTGCGCGGGATCGGGCTCGATCATGTGCAGCCGCTGTGGCTGGGCGATCCGGGCCTCGCCCTGTGGTGCGTGATGGCCGTCCTCGTATGGTCCACGACCGGCTTCTTCGTGGTCCTGTTCTCCGCGGGCATGGCCTCGATCCCGGCCGAGCTCTACGAGGCCGCGCTGATCGACGGCGCGAGCCGCGCCACCACCTTCTTCCGCATCACCCTGCCCCTGCTGTGGGACACCGTGCAGTCCGGCTGGGTCTACATGGGCATCCTCGCGCTCGGCGCCGAGTCGTTCGCGGTCGTGCAGATCATGACGACCGGTCCGGGCGGCCCCGACTACTCGACCACCGTGCTGGTCCTGTACGTGTACCAGAAGGCGTTCCGGGACGGTCAGGCCGCCTACGCCACCACCATCGGCGTCGCCCTGCTGGTCGTCACGCTCGCGTTCGCGGCGATCGTGATGCGGCTGGGCCGTCGCGAGCGGCTGGAGTTCTGAACCGATGAAGACGACCGAGACCCCCGCCCCGCTGCCGGCCGAGCCCGGTGCGAGCGTCTCCAAGGTGGACGCGCCGGTGCCGAAGCCGGGCCGCCGCGCGCGGGAGGGCGGCGTCCTCAACGTCTTCTCGCACGGCGTGCTGATCATCTGGGCGATCATGGTGGTCATGCCGCTGCTGTGGGCGGTGATGACGTCCTTCAAGAACGACAGCTCCATCTTCGGCTCGCCCTGGGCGCTGCCCGACCGGCTGCACTTCGAGAACTGGGCGCGGGCCTGGACCGACGCCAACATGAGCGACTACTTCCTCAACACCGTTCTGGTGGTGGGCGGTTCGCTCATCGGGACCCTGGTGCTCGGCTCGATGGCCGCCTACGTGCTCGCCCGGTTCGACTTTCCGGGCAACCGCTTCATCTACTACCTGTTCATCGGCGGCATGAGCTTCCCGATCATGCTGGCGCTGGTCCCGCTGTTCTACGTCGTGAACAACATGGGGCTGCTGAACACCATCCACGGGCTGATCCTGGTCTACATCGCGTACTCGCTGCCGTTCACCGTCTTCTTCCTCACCGCCTTCTTCCGCACCCTGCCGACCTCGGTGGCGGAGGCGGCGTTCGTGGACGGTGCTTCGCACACGCGTACGTTCTTCCAGATCATGCTGCCCATGGCCAAGCCCGGCCTGATCAGCGTGGGCATCTTCAACTTCCTCGGCCAGTGGAACCAGTACATGCTGCCCACGGTCCTCAACACCGACCCCGACAAGAAGGTGCTCACCCAGGGCCTGGTCCAGCTCGCGGTCAGCCAGGGCTACAAGGGCGACTGGTCGGGCCTCTTCGCCGGCCTGGTGATGGCCATGCTGCCGGTGCTCGGGGCGTACATCGTCTTCCAGCGGCAGGTGGTGCAGGGGCTCACCGCGGGGGCGCTCAAGTAGACCGCCCACCCCGCTGGGGGATACGTTCCGTGATCATCCGCGTGCACGCCGTTCCGGGCCTCCGGGCGGCGTGCACCGCCGTGTCGTGCCCCTTATCCGGCTCAACCTCTTGACGTGAGTCACCCCGAACGGCTCAGCTTAGAGTTCACTAGTTGGACATACACGGGGCCTCGCCGAAGCGGCCCCGCGCTCAGGAGGTCGTCGTGGAGACTCCAGGGTCGCAGTCGTCACTGCACCGAGCCAACCTGGAGCGGGTGGTACGGGCCGTCCGGCTGGCCGGTTCGCTGACGCAGGCGGAGATCGCGCGGACGACCGGCCTGTCCGCCGCCACGGTCTCCAACATCGTGCGCGAACTGAAGGACGGCGGGACGGTCGAGGTCACGCCCACCTCGGCGGGCGGGCGCCGGGCCCGCAGCGTCAGCCTCAGCGGGGACGCGGGCATCGTGATCGGCGTCGACTTCGGGCACCAGCACCTGCGCGTCGCGGTCGGCAACCTCGCCCACCAGGTGCTGGCCGAGGAGGCCGAACCGCTGGACGTGGACGCCTCCGCCGCCCAGGGCTTCGACCGGGCCGAGGAACTGGTCAGCAGGCTGATCGTGGCCACCGGCGTCGACCGGTCCAAGGTCGCGGGCGTCGGTCTCGGCGTGCCCGGCCCCATCGACCTGGAGTCCGGCACCCTCGGACACAGCGCCATCCTGCCCGGCTGGGGCGGCACCAAGCCCGCCGAGGAACTGCGCGAACGCCTCGGCGTGCCGGTGCACGTGGACAACGACGCCAACCTCGGCGCCCTCGGCGAACTGGTCTGGGGCAGCGGCAAGGGCGTACGCGACCTCGCCTACATCAAAGTCGCCAGCGGTGTCGGCGCCGGCCTCGTCATCGACGGCACCATCTACCGCGGTCCGGGCGGTACGGCGGGCGAGATCGGCCACATCACCCTGGACGAGTCGGGCCCGGTCTGCCGCTGCGGCAACCGGGGCTGCCTGGAGACCTTCGCGGCCGCCCGCTACGTCCTGCCGCTGCTCCAGCCCAGCCACGGCCCCGACCTCACCATGGAGGGCGTCGTACGGCTCGCCAGGGAAGGTGACCCCGGATGCCGCCGGGTGGTCGCCGACGTCGGCCGCCACATCGGCAGCGGCGTGGCCAACCTGTGCAACCTCCTCAACCCCAGCCGGGTGGTCCTCGGCGGCGATCTCGCGGAGGCCGGCGAGCTGGTCCTCGGACCCATCAGGGAGTCCGTCAGCCGCTACGCGATCCCCAGCGCCGCCCGCCAACTCACCGTGCTCCCAGGGGCACTTGGCGGCCGTGCCGAGGTGCTCGGCGCGCTCGCCCTCGCCCTGAGCGAGATGGGCGATTCGGCCCTTCTGGACGGATCCGCCACCAGCGCTCCGGCCGTGTCCGCCCCTGCCTTCACTTAGAGAAGGAATGGCACCGTTGCCATCTCGTTAAGGATTTACTTCTTGACGTCGCACGTGTGGCCGAGTTGACTTCCAGCCACCTCGGCCGCAACGACGCGGCCTCGTCAGGGAGGTTTGAGAAGTGAACACGCGTATGCGTCGTGCGGCCTTCGCCGTTGCCGCTGGTGCCATGGCCGTCTCGCTCGCCGCCTGTGGCAGTGCCAAGGAGTCCGGCAACGGAGGCAAGCCCTCCGGCAGCGCCAAGAAGGGCGATGCCATCAAGGTCGGTCTGCTCCTGCCGGAGAACCAGACGGCCCGTTACGAGAAGTTCGACCGCCCCTTGATCGAGAAGAAGGTCAAGGAGCTGACGAACGGCAAGGGCCAGATCGTCTACGCCAATGCCAAGCAGGACGCCAGCACCCAGAACCAGCAGGTCGACGCGATGATCACCAACAAGGTGGACGTCCTCATCGTGGACGCCGTGGACACCGCGGCGATCAAGGGCTCGGTGCAGAAAGCCAAGGACCAGGGCATCCCCGTCGTGGCGTACGACCGGCTGGCCGAGGGCCCGATCAGCGCCTACACCTCGTTCGACAACGAGACCGTCGGCAAGACCCAGGGCGAGGCCCTGCTGAAGGCCCTGGGCTCCAAGGCCAAGTCCGGCAAGATCGTGATGATGAACGGCTCCATCACCGACCCGAACGCCGCGCAGTTCAAGAAGGGCGCCCACGAGGTGCTCGACGGCAAGGTGAACGTCGGCAAGGAGTACGACACCAAGGACTGGAAGCCGGAGAACGCCAACTCCAACATGGAGGCCGCGATCTCGGCGCTGGGCAAGAAGAACATCGTCGGCGTGTACTCCGCCAACGACGGCATGGCCGGCGGCATCGTCACCGCCCTCAAGGCGGCCGGCATCTCCGTCCCGGTCACCGGCCAGGACGCCGAGCTCGCGGGTGTGCAGCGCATCGTCTCCGGCGACCAGTACATGAGCGTCTACAAGCCGTACGCCCCGGAGGCCGACGCGGCCGCCGAGATGGCCGTCGCGCTCGCCCAGGGCAAGTCGCTCGACTCCATCGCCAAGGACAAGGTCGACAGCCCGACCACCAAGCAGATCCCCACCGTCATCCTCCCGGTCACCGCGCTGACCAAGGACAACATCAAGGACACCGTCGTCAAGGACGGCGTCTACACGGTCGCCGACATCTGCACCGCGCAGTACAAGGCCGCCTGCGCCAAGCTCGGCCTGAAGTAGGTCTCCGCAACACGCCTCGATCCTCGGGGAGTTCACCCCCGTGACTCCCCGAGCGACCCCTCCGTGGGTGAAGGCGTCCCCTGCTCCTCCGGCGTCCCGCGACACATACAGCCCCGCAAGCTCGGCGCGGGGCGCCGGACGGAACCCCCCAAACTTTCTGCACAACCTCCCGCCGGGTCAGGCGGCGAAGGAGATGGTTCACGTGTCCGCTACGCCCGTGCTGGCGTTGCGCGGGGTCTCCAAGCGGTTCGGTGCCGTCCAGGCGCTCACCGACGTAGAGCTTGAGGTCCACGCCGGTGAGGTGGTCGCCCTGGTGGGCGACAACGGCGCCGGAAAGTCCACGCTGGTCAAGACGATCGCCGGCGTGCATCCCATCGACGAGGGCGCCATCGAATGGGAAGGCCGCCCCGTCCAGGTCAACCGCCCCAACGACGCCCAGGCCCTGGGCATCGCGACGGTCTACCAGGACCTCGCGCTGTGCGACAACATCGACGTGGTCGGCAACCTCTACCTGGGCCGGGAGCTGCTCAAGCGCGGCATCCTGGACGAGGTCGAGATGGAGCGCCGCTCCCGTGACCTGCTCGACCAGCTGTCGATCCGCATCCCCAGCGTCCGCATCCCGATCGCCTCCCTCTCCGGCGGTCAGCGCCAGGTGGTGGCCATCGCCCGCTCCATGCTCGGCGAGCCCAAGCTGGTCATCCTGGACGAGCCCACCGCGGCCCTCGGCGTCGAGCAGACCGCACAGGTGCTCGACCTGGTGGAGCGGCTGCGCGAGCGCGGCCACGCCGTCATCCTCATCAGCCACAACATGGCCGACGTCAAGGCTGTCGCCGACAAGGTGGCGGTGCTGCGGCTCGGCCGCAACAACGGCGTGTTCGACGTCGCCTCGACCTCTCAGGAAGAGATCATCTCCGCCATCACCGGCGCCACCGACAACGCCGTCACCCGGCGTGCGGCGCGTAGCACCAAGGAGGTCCAGAAGTGAGTCTGGACAAGACCTCCACGCCTCCCGAGGACCACACTCCCCAGGACGCCGTCGTGGAGAACCCCGAGGCGGCGGCCGGCACCGTCACCGCCGTGGACCCCCGCCTGCTCGTGCGCGAGCAGGGCTTCGCGGGCTACGTCACCGAGTTCAAGCGGAAGATGAAGGCCGGTGACCTGGGCTCGGTTCCGGTCATCATCGGTCTCGCCGTCATCTGGATCATCTTCCAGAGCCTGAACTCCAACTTCCTCACCGCGGGCAACCTCTCCGACATCTCCGTCGCCATGGTCGGCACGGGCCTGATCGCCGTCGGCATCGTCTTCGTGCTGCTGCTCGGCGAGATCGATCTGTCGGTCGGCTCGGTCTCCGGCGTCGCGGGCGCCTCCTACGCGGTGCTGACCGTCACCCACGGCATGTCCGCCTGGCTCGCCCTGGTGCTGTCCATCCTGGTGGGCACCGTCGCGGGCGCGCTGCACGGCTTCTTCTTCGCGAAGATCGGCGTCCCGGCGTTCGCCGTCACCCTGGCCGGCCTGCTGTTCTGGAACGGCTTCATGCTCCAGATCCTCGGCGACAGCGGCACCATCAACCTGGACGACCAGGGCCTGGTCGCCAAGCTGACCAGCTACTACTTCTCCGACGTGGCCGCCGCCTACGGGCTCGCGCTCGCCGCCACCGTGCTGTTCTTCCTCACGTCCTTCCTCGGCAACCGGCGCCGCGAGGCCGCCGGAGTGCCGTCCCGGCCGCTGAGCGAGACCATTCTCCGTACGGCGCTGCTCGCGGTCGTCTCGTTCGCCGCCGCGGCCGTCTACAACCAGTACAAGGGCCTGCCGCTGGCCGTCGTGATCTTCCTGGTGATGCTCGTCGTCACGGACTTCGTGCTGCGCCGCACGGCGTACGGCCGCAAGGTGTTCGCGCTCGGCGGCAGTGTCGAGGCGGCCCGCCGCGCCGGCATCAACGTCGCCCTGGTCCGCATCTCGGTCTTCGCGATCTCCGGCACCTTCGCCGCGATGGGCGGCCTGATGATGGCCTCCAAGATCGCCGCGGCCAACCAGGGCGCGGGCGGCGGTGACCTGCTGATGAACGCGATCGCGGCGGCGGTCATCGGCGGCACCTCGCTGTTCGGCGGCCGCGGCCGCACCTGGAACGCGCTGCTCGGTGTGCTGGTGATCGTCTCGATCCAGTACGGTCTCGCGCTCAAGGGCATCGCGTCGCCCGTGCAGTACATGATCACCGGTGGCGTGCTGCTCGCGACCGTGGTGATCGACGCGGTCACCCGCAAGACGCAGAAGACGGCCGGACGGGCATAACACACCCCGCTTCGGTGAACTCCACGTGCCCGGCGCCGCAAAGGTGCCGGGCACGTTCATGCCGGGCGTCGCCGGAAAGTTAGACTCTGGCGAGCCCGGCAAGCTCGATCAGCTCTACTGCAAGGAGGCACGGGTGCCGCTGCTGACCCGCATCACGGGACCGCGCGATCTGGACCGGCTCAGCCCGGAGGAGCTGGACCAGCTGGCTGGGGAGATCCGGACCTTCCTGGTGGAGGCCGTCTCCAAGACCGGCGGACACCTCGGCCCCAACCTCGGCGTGGTGGAGCTCACGATCGCCCTGCACCGGGTGTTCGAGTCCCCCAAGGACAAGGTGCTGTTCGACACCGGCCACCAGTCCTATGTGCACAAGCTCCTCACCGGCCGGCAGGACTTCTCCCGGCTGAAGATGAAGGGCGGCCTCTCCGGCTACCCCGCGCGGGCCGAGTCCGAGCACGACGTCATCGAGAACAGCCACGCCTCCACGGTGCTCGGCTGGGCCGACGGCATCGCCAAGGCCAACCAGCTCATGAAGCGGGACAGCCATGTCGCCGCCGTCATCGGCGACGGCGCGCTGACCGGCGGCATGGCCTGGGAGGCGCTCAACAACATCGCCGCCGCCAAGGACCGCCCCCTCGTCATCGTCGTCAACGACAACGAGCGGTCGTACGCCCCCACCATCGGCGGCCTCGCCAACCACCTGGCCACCCTGCGCACCACCGACGGCTACGAGCGCTTCCTCGCCCGCACCCGCGAGGTGCTGGAGAAGACCCCGGTCGTCGGCCGGCAGCTCTACGAGACCCTGCACGGCGCCAAGAAGGGCCTGAAGGACTTCATCGCCCCGCAGGGCATGTTCGAGGACCTGGGTCTGAAGTACGTCGGCCCGATCGACGGCCACGACATCGAGGCGCTGGAGTCGGCGCTGTCGCGCGCCAAGCGGTTCGGCGGCCCGGTCATCGTGCACTGCCTCACCGAGAAGGGCCGCGGCTACCAGCCGGCCCTCCAGGACGAGGCCGACCGCTTCCACGCCGTCGGCAAGATCCACCCGGACACCGGCCTGCCGATCGCCGCGTCCGGCGCCGACTGGACCTCCGTGTTCGGCGAGGAGATGGTCAAGCTCGGCGAGGAGCGCGAGGACCTCGTCGCCATCACCGCGGCCATGCTCCAGCCGGTGGGCCTCGACAAGTTCGCCAAACGTTTTCCCGAACGGGTGTACGACGTCGGGATCGCGGAGCAGCACGGCGCCGTCTCCGCCGCGGGCCTCGCCCACGCCGGCGTCCACCCGGTCTTCGCCGTCTACGCCACCTTCCTCAACCGCGCCTTCGACCAGGTCCTGATGGACGTGGCCCTGCACCGGTGCGGCGTCACCTTCGTGCTCGACCGGGCCGGCGTCACCGGCACCGACGGCGCCTCCCACAACGGCATGTGGGACATGTCGATCCTCCAGGTCGTCCCCGGCCTCAGGATGGCCGCGCCGCGCGACGCCGACCAGGTGCGCGCCCAGCTGCGCGAGGCCGTCGCCGTCGAGGACGCGCCGACCGTGGTGCGCTTCTCGAAGGGCGCCGTCGGCCCCGCGGTCCCCGCCGTCGGCCGGGTCGGCGGTATGGACGTACTGCGCGAGGCGGGCACCGAGCGCCCCGACGTGCTCCTCGTCTCCGTCGGCGCGCTCGCCCCGATGTGCCTGGAGATCGCCGGCCTGCTCGACAAGCAGGGCATCTCCACCACCGTGGTCGACCCGCGCTGGGTCAAGCCCGTGGACGAGGCGATGGCCCCGCTGGCCGAGCGGCACCGGGTCGTCGTCACCGTCGAGGACAACAGCCGGGTCGGCGGTGTCGGCTCTGCCGTCGCGCAGGCGCTGCGCGACGCGGGCGTCGACGTGCCGCTGCGCGACTTCGGCATCCCGCCGCGCTTCCTCGACCACGCCTCGCGCGCCGAGGTGCTGGCCGAGATCGGGCTCACCGCACCCGACATCGCCCGCCAGGTCACCGGGCTGGTCGCCAAGCTGGACGGCCGGTTCGACCGTACGGCGGACCCGGTGGACTCCGTGGAATCCGCGCGCGACTAGGACCAGCGCTCCCAACCGGGCCGGTTCCGCCCCTCCTTGCGGTGGCGGAACCGGCCCGCTTGCGCAAGCCTGCCTGTCACGGGGTACTCGTCCCGGTCCTCTCGATCAAGTCGGCCAGGTCGAGGACGACAAGCGTGGGAGGCAGCAACGTGAGCAGCTCGCTCTTCCGGACGAAGAACGTCGAGCAGTCGATCCGGGACACCGAGGAACCGGAGCATGCGCTCAAGAAGTCGCTCTCCGCGCTCGATCTGACCGTTTTCGGCGTTGGTGTGATCATCGGTACCGGTATCTTCGTGCTGACCGGACAGGTCGCCAAGAACAACGCCGGTCCCGCGGTCGCCCTGGCCTTCGTCGCCGCCGGTGTGGTCTGCGCCCTTGCCGCCCTGTGCTACGCCGAGTTCGCCTCCACGGTCCCGGTGGCCGGCTCGGCCTACACCTTCAGCTACGCCTCCCTGGGCGAGCTGCCCGCCTGGATCATCGGCTGGGACCTGGTGCTGGAGTTCGCGCTCGGCACCGCGGTGGTCGCGGTCGGCTGGTCCGGCTACGTCCGCTCACTGCTGGACAACGCGGGCTGGCGCCTCCCCGGCTACCTCTCGGGCCGCGACGGCGCCCACGGCTTCGGCTTCGACATCCTCGCCGCGCTCCTCGTGCTCGTGCTGACCGCGATCCTCGTCCTCGGCATGAAACTGTCGGCCCGGATCACCTCGCTGGTCGTCGCGATCAAGGTGGCCGTCGTGCTCATCGTGATCATCGCCGGTGCCTTCTTCGTCCGCACCGGCAACTACCACCCCTTCATCCCGCCGGCCCAGCCGGTCCCGGCCGGCGGGAGCCTCAAGGCGCCGCTGGTGCAGCTGATGTTCGGCTGGGCGCCCGCCAACTTCGGCGTGATGGGCATCTTCACCGCCGCCTCGGTGGTGTTCTTCGCCTTCATCGGCTTCGACATCGTGGCCACCGCCGCCGAGGAGACCCGCAACCCGCAGCGGGACGTGCCGCGCGGCATCCTCGGCTCGCTGATCATCTGCACCGTGCTCTACGTGGCCGTCTCGGTCGTCGTCACCGGCATGCAGAACTACACCCGGCTGTCCGTGGACGCCCCGCTCGCCGACGCCTTCAAGGCCATCGGGCACCCCTGGTACGCGGGTGTGATCAGCTTCGGCGCCGCGGTCGGACTGACCACCGTCTGCCTGATCCTGCTGCTCGGCCAGACGCGGGTGTTCTTCGCGATGAGCCGGGACGGGCTGCTGCCGAGGTTCTTCTCGCGGGTCCACCCCAGGTTCCGGACCCCGCACCGGCCGACCATCCTGCTCGGTGTGATCATCGCGATCGTCGCCGGTTTCACCAGCCTCAGCGAGCTTGCCGAACTGGTCAACATCGGCACCTTGTTCGCCTTCGTGGTCGTCGCGATCAGTGTGATCATCCTGCGCAGGACGCGACCGGACCTGCCCCGCGCCTTCCGCACCCCCTGGGTTCCGTTCATCCCGGTCCTGTCCGTGTGCGCCACGCTCTGGCTGATGCTCAACCTGCCCGCCGAGACCTGGCTGCGGTTCGCCATCTGGATGCTGATCGGCTTCGTCGTCTACTTCCTCTACGGCCGCTCGCACAGCCGCCTCGCCCACCCCGAGCAGCCCGAACCGGAGCCCGCGCCGCCGATGTCGTGACCCGCGCCGCCGTCGTCGTACCCCGCCGGGCGTCAGCCGAGCACCGCGCGCGGCCCGGTCACCCGCGCGCCCAGCTCCGCCACCCGCCGCCGCAGTCCACGGTCCGCGGTGACCACCAGACAGACCCGGCCCGCCGCCTCGCCCACCAGTTCCACGATCCGGTCGTCCCCGCTCCCGGACGCCTCCACCACCCGCACCCCCGGCACCGACGCCACCCCGCGCGCGGCGCCCTCGACTACCAGCACCAACTCGAGCGGGCCGGGCAGCTCCGCCGTACCCGAGCCGGCGTACGCCACCAGGCGGTCGCGCAGCCGTTCGGCGGCGCCGCGCCGGTCCCGCCACCAGCCGTCGGGCACGGAGCCGACGACGTTGGCGCCGTCCACGACGAGCAGGGGCAGGTCCGCGTCCGGTCCGGCGGTGGTGTCCGGGGTGTTCGTCATACCCGCCATGGTGCCCCGTCCGCCGGGCACTCAGGGCCCCGGCTTAAAGTGACCGGGTGAACGGAGACTGGCTCCTTCGCGGCCGAGACGGCCGGCTCAGTGTCTACCAGTCGTCGGGCGACGCCCTCCTGTGCCGGGCGGAAAGCGCTCCCGGCGGCCCCTGGACCGGTCCGCGCAAGGTCGGCGGCGAACAGAAACTGCATCCCGTCCAGGCCCTCGGCCAGGGCGCGGACGGCTATGCCCACCTGGTGTCCTGGCGGCCCACCGGCAACGGCGAGTCGGGCCTCGTGCACTCCACCCACTTCCGCGTCCACCTCGCCGCCCTGGACTGGAGCCCGGTCGGCCACCCCGACAAGAAGGGCGACCGCACCGGACAGCCCGCCGTCGCCGTGGACGCCGAGGGCCGCGCCCATGTCTTCGTGCGCAACAAGGGCGGCGGCGTCAGCATGCTCGCGCAGAAGGAGAAGGGCGGCTGGGAGCCCTGGCGGAACCTCGGCGGCCAGGGCGTCCAGGACGGACTCGCCGCCGTGACGGGGGAGTCCGGGCGGGTCGAGTTGTACGCGGCGGGCCCCGAGGGCGTCCTGTACTGGCGTCAGGAGGCCCCCGGCGCCGAGCCGGTCCTCCAGGAGTCCCTGAAGGCGCCGGTGCGTCCGGGGAGCCTGTACGCCCTCGCCACGTCCGCCGACAGCACGACGCTCTACTACACCGGCACCGACGGCGGACTGTGCGCCTGGCGGTCCGGCGGCAAGCCGGCCGCCCTGCTGCCCGCCGCGGGCCACGGCCCGGTCAGCGCCGTCCGCTGCGACCTCGACGGCCACGACTGCACCCTGCTGGCCCAGCGCTCGGCCACCGGCCGTGTGGCCTTCGCCGCCTACCCGACGGAACTGGAGTCCGCGGGCGCCTGGTGGACCGAGTCGGGCCCGCCGCTCACCGTGGACGCGCGGGTGTCCCTCGCGACGGACGAGGACGGCCGGGTGGTCGCCGCGACGCTCTCCCCGTCGACCGGCCGGCTGCTGCTGACCCGCCGCAAGGACGAGCCGGGGCTCGCGCTGGAGGCCTGGCGGACCGTGTGAGCCCGCGCCCGGACCGGCGCGCCCCGGCCGCCACGGGTGCCGACCCGGCCGCGGCGACCGGGTCGCACCTCGCCGGACGCACGCACGGAAGGGCCCCCGCCGGGGCGGGGGCCCTTCACGTCGGTGCCGCCGGTGTTACGCCGGGACGCTCGCCACGCCCGGAGCCAGGAACGGCTTGCCGTTCACCCGCTGCGAGACGCCCTCGCGGTCCAGGTACGGCGTGATGCCGCCCAGGTGGAAGGGCCAGCCGGCGCCCGTGATCAGGCACAGGTCGATGTCCTGGGCCTCGGCCACGACACCCTCGTCCAGCATGAGCCCGATCTCCTGCGCCACCGCGTCCAGGACACGGTCGCGCACCTGCTCCTCGGTCAGGGCGACATCGCCCTGCTTGAGGAGCGCGGCGACCTCGGGGTCCAGCTCGGGCTTGCCGCTGTCGTAGACGTAGAAGCCGCGCTTGCCGGCCTCGACCACGGCCTTGAGGTTCGGGGACACCGTGAAACGGTCCGGGAAGGCCCGGTTCAGGGTCTCCGAGACGTGCAGGCCGATCGCCGGGCCGACCAGTTCGAGCAGGACCAGCGGGGACATCGGCAGGCCCAGCGGCTCGACCGCCTTCTCGGCGACCTCGACCGGGGTGCCCTCGTCGATGACGTTCTGGATCTCGCCCATGAAGCGGGTCAGGATGCGGTTGACGACGAACGCCGGGGCGTCCTTGACCAGCACCGCGGTCTTCTTCAGCTTCTTGGCGACCGCGAAGGCGGTGGCCAGGGAGGCGTCGTCGGTCTGTTCGCCGCGGACGATCTCCAGCAGCGGCAGGATCGCGACCGGGTTGAAGAAGTGGAAGCCCACGACCCGCTCGGGGTGCTGGAGCTTGGCGGCCATCTCCGACACCGACAGCGAGGAGGTGTTGGTCGCGAGGATCGCGTGCGCCGGGGCGACCGCCTCGACCTCCGCGAACACCTTCTGCTTGACGCTCATCTCCTCGAACACGGCCTCGATGACGAAGTCCGCGTCCGCGAAGCCCTCGGCCTTGTCCAGGACACCGGTGACCAGCGCCTTGAGGCGGTTGGCCTTGTCCTGGTTGATACGGCCCTTGCCGAGCAGCTTGTCGATCTCGGCGTGGACGTAGCCCACACCCTTGTCGACGCGCTCCTGGTCGATGTCGGTCAGGACGACCGGCACCTCCAGGCGGCGCAGGAACAGCAGCGCGAGCTGGCTGGCCATCAGACCGGCGCCGACCACGCCGACCTTGGTGACCGGGCGGGCCAGGCTCTTGTCCGGGGCGCCCGCGGGACGCTTGCCGCGCTTCTGCACCAGGTTGAACGAGTAGATGCCGGCGCGCAGTTCGCCGCCCATGATCAGGTCGGCGAGCGCCTGGTCCTCGGCGTCGTAACCCTGCTGGAGGTCACCGTTCCTGGCGGCCTCGATGATGTCCAGGGCGCGGTAGGCGGCCGGGGCGGCGCCGTGCACCTTGGAGTCGGCGATGAAGCGGCCCTTGGCGACGGCCTGGTCCCAGGCCTCGCCGCGGTCGATCTCCGGGCGCTCGACCGTGATGTCGCCCTTGAGGACCTTCGCCGTCCACAGCAGCGACTGCTCCAGGAAGTCGGCACCTTCGAACAGGGCGTCGGCGATGCCGAGTTCGAAGACCTGCTTGCCCTTGAGCTGCTTGTTCTGGTTCAGCGAGTTCTCGATGATGACCGAGACGGCCTTGTCGGCGCCGATCAGGTTCGGCAGCAGGGTGCAGCCGCCCCAGCCGGGGACCAGGCCGAGGAAGACCTCGGGCAGCGAGAACGCCGGGATCGCCTGCGAGACGGTCCGGTAGGTGCAGTGCAGACCGACCTCGACGCCGCCGCCCATGGCCGCGCCGTTGTAGTAGGCGAAGGTCGGCACGGCGAGGCCCGAGAGGCGCTTGAAGACCTCGTGGCCGCCCTTGCCGATGGCGAGCGCGTGCTCGTGCTCCTTCAGCAGCTCCACGCCCTTGAGGTCGGCGCCGACCGCGAAGATGAACGGCTTGCCGGTGATGCCGATACCGGCGATCGCGCCCTCGGCCGCCTCCTTCTCCACCTGGTCGATCGCCGCGTTCAGGTTGGCGAGCGAGGCGGGCCCGAAGGTGGTCGGCTTGGTGTGGTCCAGGCCGTTGTCCAGCGTGATCAGCGCGAAGCGGCCGGCGCCGCAGGGGAGGTCGAAGTGGCGGACGTGCGCACTGGTGACGACCTCGTCGGGGAACAGGCTCGCGGCCTGCTCAAGAAGCTCGGTGGTGCTCACTTGTCCCCCTCGAAGTGCGGGTTCTCCCAGATGACCGTCGCGCCCATGCCGAAGCCGACGCACATGGTGGTCAGGCCGTAGCGGACGTGCGGCTGCTCCTCGAACTGGCGGGCCAGCTGCGTCATCAGGCGGACGCCGGAGGAGGCGAGCGGGTGACCGAAGGCGATGGCGCCGCCGTACTGGTTGACGCGCGCGTCGTCGTCGGCGATGCCGTAGTGCTCGAGGAAGGCCAGGACCTGGACGGCGAAGGCCTCGTTGATCTCGAACAGGCCGATGTCGGAGATGGACAGGCCCGCCTTGGCGAGCGCCTTCTCGGTGGCCGGGATCGGGCCGTAGCCCATGACCTCGGGCTCCACACCGGCGAACGCGTAGGAGACCAGACGCATCTTGACCGGGAGGCCGTGCTCGCGGGCGAAGTCCTCGGACGCGATGATCGACGCGGTGGCACCGTCGTTCAGACCGGCCGCGTTGCCCGCGGTGACCCGGCCGTGCACGCGGAACGGCGTCTTGAGGCCCGCGAGGTTCTCCAGGGTGGTGCCCGGACGCATCGGCTCGTCGGCGGTCACCAGGCCCCAGCCGGTCTCGCCGGTCTCGGGGGTGGTGCGGCGCACCGAGATCGGCACCAGGTCCTGCTGGATCTTGCCGTCGGCGTACGCCTTGGCGGCCTTCTCCTGCGAGCGCACCGCGTACTCGTCGGCGCGCTGCTTGGTGATGCTCGGGTAGCGGTCGTGCAGGTTCTCCGCGGTCATGCCCATGAACAGGGCCGACTCGTCCACCAGCTTCTCGCTGACGAACCGCGGGTTCGGGTCCACGCCCTCGCCCATCGGGTGGCGGCCCATGTGCTCGACACCGCCGGCGATGACGGCGTCATAGGCACCGAAGGCGATCGAGCCGGCGGTGCTCGTCACGGCGGTCAGCGCGCCGGCGCACATGCGGTCGATGGAGTAACCGGGCACGGACTGCGGCAGCCCCGCGAGGATGCCAGCGGTGCGGCCGAGGGTCAGGCCCTGGTCGCCGATCTGCGTGGTCGCGGCGATGGCGACCTCGTCGATCTGCTTCGGGTCCAGTCCGGGGTTGCGGCGCAGCAGCTCCCGGATCGCCTTGACGACGAGGTCGTCGGCACGAGTCTCGTGGTAGATGCCCTTCGGGCCCGCTTTGCCGAACGGGGTGCGGACGCCGTCGACGAAGACGACGTCCCTGACGGTACGAGGCACGATGGCTCTCCTCCATGGTGCGGGACGCTGAGCGCTTGCTTAAGCCCATGCTACTTGTGAGTAATGTAGCTGCCCAGTCCACCGGCGGGTAGCGGTGAAGGTCACACCGGTGGCCGCCATCTTGGCGCGAATACGACGCCCCGTCCGCGCCCCCGTCCGCGCTCAGGCACCCTTTCCCGGCAGCGCGGCCACCAGTACCGGCGTCACCAGCTCCACCTGCCACGGCCGAGCGCCGTACCCGGCGAGCGCCGCCGAGACGGACCCGGCGTCGATCACGGCGGGCGGCTGCCAGCACAGCCGGCGGACCGTGTCCGGGGAGATCAGGTTCTCCTGGGGCATGGACAGCCGCTCGGCGAGCGCCGTCACCGCGGCCCGCGCCGCGGACAGCCGCGCCGCCGCCGAGGGGTCCTTGTCGGCCCACGCCCGCGGCGGGGGCGGACCCGTCACCGGCTGTCCCGGCTGCGGCAGCTCCGACTCGGGCAGCGCCTTCGCCCGGTCCACCGCCGCCTGCCACTGCTCCAGCTGCCGGCGCCCGGTGCGGTGCCCGAACCCGTTCAGCGCGGCCAGCGCGTGCACATGGCCCGGCAGGGCCAGCGCCGCCTCCACGATCGCCGCGTCCGGCAGTACCTTGCCCGGCGAGACGTCACGCCGCTGGGCCATGCGGTCCCGCGTCTCCCACAGCTCCCGCACGACCGCCAGCTGCCGGCGCCGCCGTACCTTGTGCATCCCGGACGTACGGCGCCACGGTTCCTTGCGGGGCTCGGCCGGCGGGGCGCTCGCGATCGCGTCGAACTCCTGGAGGGCCCACTCCAGCTTGCCCTGGCGGTCCAGCTCCTTCTCCAGGGCGTCGCGCAGGTCCACGAGGAGTTCGACGTCCAGCGCGGCATAGCGCAGCCACGGCTCGGGCAGCGGGCGCGTGGACCAGTCGACGGCGGAGTGGCCCTTCTCCAGGACGAAGCCGAGGACGTTCTCCACCATGGCGCCGAGGCCGACGCGCGGGAACCCGGCGAGCCGCCCGGCCAGCTCGGTGTCGAACAGCCGGGTGGGGAGCATGCCTATCTCGCGCAGGCACGGCAGGTCCTGGGTGGCCGCGTGGAGCACCCATTCGACGCCGGACAGCGCTTCGCCGAGCGCGGACAGGTCGGGGCAGGCGACGGGGTCGATCAGTGCGGTGCCGGCGCCCTCGCGGCGCAGCTGCACCAGGTACGCGCGCTGGCCGTAGCGGTACCCGGAGGCGCGCTCGGCGTCCACGGCGACCGGCCCGGAGCCGGCGGCGAACGCGGCGACCACTTCGGCGAGCGCGGCCTCGTCGGCGACGACGGGCGGAACGCCCTCGCGGGGCTCGAGAAGGGGTGTCGGCGCCTCCGTCACAGAAGATCCGGCGTCGTCGGGAGGGGTGTGCCCCTTGCTGCGCCGGGTGCTGTCTGCTGCGGTGTCTTGGGCGTCGGTCACCTGTCAAGGGTATCCATGCGTGGACAGCACCCGTCGCCGGAACGTTCCGTCGACGGGCGCCGGGGGGTCGTAAACCAGTCAGCCCGGTGAATTCGCCGGTTCATGGGAGTGAAACGGCCGTTTTCCGGAGGTGGTCGGTGGGGAGGGGAGGAGTGTGGGGCAGGAGGTCAAAGGGCTCAAAGGGTGGGGAGCGGGGGAGGGGTCAGTGGATGATCCCGGTGCGCAGGGCCACGGCGACCATGCCGGCCCGGTCGCCGGTGCCCAGCTTGCGGGCGATGCGTGCGAGGTGGCTTTTCACGGTGAGGGCGGACAGGCCCATGGAGACGCCGATGGCCTTGTTCGACTGGCCCTCCGCGACCAGCCGCAGCACCTCGACCTCGCGTCCGGACAGTTCGCGGTAGCCGCCCGGATGGCTCGGGGCACCCGGAGGGCGGCGGTGCATGCGGGCGGCGGTGCCGAGGGGGGCGGCGCCGGGGCGGGTGGGGAGCCCGATGTTGGTGCGGGTGCCGGTGACGACGTAGCCCTTGACCCCGCCCGCCAGGGCGTTGCGGACCGCGCCGATGTCGTCGGCGGCGGAGAGGGCGAGCCCGTTGGGCCAGCCCGCGGCGCGGGTCTCGGAGAGCAGGGTCAGGCCGGAGCCGTCGGGCAGGTGGACGTCGGCGACGCAGATGTCGCGGGGGTTGCCGATGCGGGGACGAGCCTCCGCGATGGACGAGGCCTCGATCACATCGCGCACACCGAGCGCCCACAGATGACGGGTGACGGTGGAACGCACACGCGGGTCGGCCACGACCACCATGGCGGTCGGCTTGTTCGGGCGGTAGGCGACCAGGCTTGCGGGTTGCTCAAGGAGAACGGACACCAGGCCTCCTGGGTGGGGGGACGGGGCCGGCTTGTGGGGAAGAAGCCGGGACGAACCGTGCTTTCAAGGTCACAGTCGTCTTCGGCAGCAAACGTGTCCGCCTTTAGAGAGTGATCACGATCTAGTGAGTAACAATCCGTGCAATTCGGACACGTGGTCGATCACCCGAAGATCGAATCGGTTCGAGTGGATGCGATTCGAGTTCGCAATGTGGCCGTATCGACAAAGAGATGGTCAATAAGGCCCCCTGGAGGGGGACGGCGGTCGTCACCCGCCGTCACGTCACCGGGACTGCGGGCCCCTGCGCTGCGGCAGCGTCACCACCGAGGCGTCGCCCGGACCGGTCGGCGGCAACCCGCCGACCTGGGCCAGCAGATCGCACCAGGAGGCCAGGTGGGCGGCCGTGTCCGGCACCCCGCCCAGGCCCTCGCGCGGCGTCCAGGACGCCCGGATCTCGATCTGCGAGGCGGCCGGCCGGTCGGCGAGACCGCCGAAGTAGTGCGAACTGGCGCGCGTGACGGTGCCGCTCGGCTCGCCGTAGCCGAGGCCGCGCGCCCCCAGCGCGCCGGTCAGCCAGGACCAGCACACCTCCGGCAGCAGCGGATCGGCCGCCATCTCCGGCTCCAGCTCCGCCCGCACCAGCGTCACCAGCCGGAACGTGCCCCGCCAGGCGTCGTGCCCGGCCGGGTCGTGCAGCAGCACCAGGCGCCCGTCGGCCAGCTCCTGCTCGCCGTCGACCACCACCGCCTCCAGCGCGTACGCGTACGGCGCGAGCCGCTGCGGTGCGGGGGTCGGCTCCACCTCGATCTGCGGGCGCAGCCGGCAGCCGCGCAGGGCTTCGACCGCGGCCCGGAACGCCGGCGGACCCGCGGCACCCGAGTGCCGGTCCGCCTCCTCGGTGTCCTTCACGTCGCCCAATCCGTCAGCGCCTTCCGACCTGTGTCCGTGAGCCGCAGCCATGCGGGGAAGAGTAAGGGGAACCGTGCCCCTGCGCAGGCAAGACACCCCGCGACGTGCGCGTGCTCGCCGCCTGTGCACGGCCCCTCCACACCGGCATGCGAGACTTTCCCCGTGACCGCCAACGAGGCCCTCCGGGGCAAGCAGCCGACCGCGACGTACGACAGCGCCTTCCTCAAGGCGTGCAGGCGCGAACCCGTCCCGCACACCCCCGTGTGGTTCATGCGCCAGGCCGGCCGCTCCCTGCCCGAGTACCTCAAGGTGCGCGAGGGCATTCCGATGCTGGAGTCGTGCAGGCGGCCCGAGCTGGTCACCGAGATCACCCTCCAGCCGGTGCGCCGGCACGGCGTGGACGCGGCGATCTACTACAGCGACATCGTGGTCCCCCTCAAGGCCATCGGCCTCGACCTGGACATCAAGCCCGGCGTCGGCCCGGTCGTCGAGCAGCCCATCCGCACCCGTGCCGACCTGGCCCGGCTGCGCGACCTCACCCCCGAGGACGTCTCGTACGTCACCGAGGCCGTCGGGATGCTCACCGGCGAGCTGGGCGCCACCCCGCTGATCGGCTTCGCCGGCGCCCCCTTCACGCTGGCCAGCTACCTGGTCGAGGGCGGCCCGTCGCGCACGTACGAGAACGCCAAGGCGATGATGTACGGCGACCCCGGACTCTGGGCCGACCTGCTCGACCGGCTCGCCGACATCACGGCCGCCTTCCTCAAGGTCCAGATCGAGGCCGGCGCCTCCGCCGTGCAGCTGTTCGACTCCTGGGCCGGGGCGCTCGCCCCCGCCGACTACCGCCGCTCGGTGCTGCCCGCCTCGGCGAAGGTGTTCGACGCGGTCGCCGGGTACGGCGTCCCGCGCCTCCACTTCGGCGTGGGCACCGGCGAGCTGCTGGGCCTGATGGGCGAGGCCGGCGCGGACGTCGTCGGCGTCGACTGGCGCGTCCCGCTGGACGAGGCCGCCCGCCGGGTCGGCCCCGGCAAGGCGCTCCAGGGCAACCTGGACCCGACCGTGCTGTTCGCGGGCAAGGACGTCGTCGAGGCCAAGGCGCAGGAGGTGCTGGACGCCGCCGCGGGCCTGGAGGGCCATGTCTTCAACCTCGGCCACGGCGTGCAGCCCAGCACCGACCCCGACGCGCTGACCCGGCTCGTGGAGTACGTGCACTCCGCGAGCGCCCGCTGATTCACCAGGTCGGGTAGGAGGGCCGCGCGCGCCTGCCGAACAGCAGGCCGGGCGGCTCCGGCGGGGGCGGGGTGCCCGGCCTGAGCGGCAGGGCGATGAGCAGGCCCACCAGGAAGCCGATCACGTGCGCCACGTACGCCACCGTGCCCGCGCCGGACACCCCCTGCCCGGACGAGTACACGGCCTGGAGCACGAACCAGAAGCCCAGCACCAGCCAGGCGGGCAGCCGCAGCGGCAGGAACACCAGGAACGGCACCAGCACCCATACCCGCGCTCCGGGCCACAGCACGAGGTAGGCGCCGAGCACCCCGGCGATCGCGCCCGACGCACCGATCAGCGGGGTGCCCGAACCGGCGTTGAGCAGCGCGAAGCCGTATCCGGCCGCGTAGCCGCAGACGACGTAGAAGACGAAGAAGCGGATGTGGCCCATCCGGTCCTCGACGTTGTTGCCGAAGATCAGCAGGAACAGCATGTTGCCCAGCAGGTGCAGCCAGCTGCCGTGCACGAACATCGCCGTGAACACCGACAGCGGCGGCGACTTGTGGAAGCCGCGGGGGGCCACCACGCAGCCGGGGCCGTGCGGGCCCACGCCCACCTGCCCCGTCGGCACGAGCTGGGGAACCTGGCCGTGGATCAGCTCCCTCGGGACCGCCGCGAAGCGGTCCATGAAGGCCTCCAGGTGGCACAGCTGCGCCAGATTCTCCGCACCGGTCAGCGAGCCGGGCATGCCGGGCGTCGACAGGAACACGAGGACGTTCGCGAGGATCAGGGCGTACGTCACCCAGGGGGTGCGGCGCACCGGGTTGATGTCATGGACGGGGATGACCACGAAGGAGTAGTGCCCCGCGAGCCCGCGGCCAATCGAATGATCGCGCCGAACGCCCGCGACCGCAGGCCCCCGCGCCGCTCAGCCCCCGCGGACCCGCTGCGCCGCCTTGCGCGCGGCCACCAGGACCGGATCCCACACCGGCGAGAACGGCGGCGCGTAGCCGAGGTCCAGGGCGGTCATCTGCTCCACCGTCAGCCGCGCGGTCAGCGCCACCGCCGCGATGTCCACCCGCTTGGCCGCGCCCTCGCGCCCCACGATCTGCACTCCGAGCAGCCGCCCGGTGCGGCGCTCGGCGAGCATCTTGACCGTCATCGGAGAAGCTCCGGGGTAGTAGCCGGCCCGGCTGGTCGACTCGATGGTGACCGCCTCGAACTCCAGGCCCACCCGGTGCGCGTCCTTCTCGCGCAGGCCGGTGCGGGCGATCTCCAGGTCGCAGACCTTGCTGACCGCCGTGCCGACCACGCCGGGGAAGGTCGCGTAGCCGCCGCCCGCGTTGGTGCCGATGACCTGGCCGTGCTTGTTGGCGTGAGTGCCCAGCGGGACGTACTGCTCCTGACCGGAGACCAGGTTCAGCACCTCCACGCAGTCGCCGCCCGCCCAGATGTTCTCCTGGCCGCGCACCCGCATGGCCAGGTCGGTGAGCAGCCCGCCGTGCGCGCCGAGCGGCAGCCCGGCGGCGCGCGCGAGGCCGGTCTCGGGGCGTACGCCGATGCCGAGGACCACCACGTCGGCCGGGTACTCGGCGTGCTGGGTGGCCACCGCGCGGACCCGGCCGTCCTCGCCGGTGAGGATCTTGGTGACCTCGGCGCCGTTCACCATGGTGATGCCGAGCCCCTCCATGGCGCGGTGCACCAGGCGGCCCATGTCCGGATCGAGGGTGGACATCGGCTCCGCGCCGCGGTTGACGACCGTCACCTCGAAGCCCCGGTCGATCAGCGCCTCGGCCATCTCCACGCCGATGTACCCGGCGCCCACGACCACCGCGCGCCGCCCCTCGGCGCCGGCCAGCGTGTCGATCAGCGCCTGCCCGTCGTCCAGGGTCTGCACGCCGTGCACCCCGGTGGCGTCCGCGCCCGGCAGCTCCGGGCGGACCGGGCGGGCCCCGGTGGCGATCACCAGCTTGTCGTACGACGTCCAGGTCTCGGCGCCGGAATCCACGTCCCGCGCGCGCACCCGCTGCCCCGCCACGTCGATCTCCGTGACCTCGGTGCGCAGCCGCAGGTCGATGTCCCGTGCGCGGTGCTGCTCGGGGGTGCGGGCGATCAGCTCGTCCCGCCCGGAGACGGTGCCGCCCACCCAGTAGGGGATCCCGCACGCCGAGAAGGAGGTGAAGTGCCCCCGCTCGAACGCCACGATCTCCAGGTCCTCCGGCCCCTTCAGGCGCCGCGCCTGCGACGCCGCGGACATGCCCGCGGCGTCCCCGCCGACGACGACCAGCCGCTCCCGCCCCTGATGCGTGCTCATGGGGACACGCTAGAGGGTCCGGGACGCCACCGGACAGCGGACCCATGGTCCCGTCCGGACCCCCAAGGGGGGTCTGAGAGAGTGGGGACCATGAGCGCAACGGGTACGAGTTCGGGGCACACCGTCGTCATCGGAGCCGGTGTCGCCGGTCTGGCCGCCGCCCACCGGCTGCTGGCGCGCGGCGCGCGGGTGACGGTCCTGGAGGCGTCCGAGCGGGTCGGCGGCAAGCTGCTGCCCGGCGAGATCGCGGGCGTGCGGGTCGACCTCGGGGCCGAGTCGATGCTCGCCCGCCGCCCCGAGGCCGTCGCCCTCGCCCGCGAGACCGGCCTCGCGGACCGGCTCCGGCCCCCGGCCGTGGCGAGCGCCGCCCTGTGGACCCGCGGCACCCTGCGTCCCATGCCCAAGGGCCATGTGATGGGCGTGCCCGGCACCGCCGCCGCGCTCGCCGGTGTCCTGTCCGAGGCCGGTCTGGCCCGCATCGAACAGGACACCGTCCTGCCCCGCACCGAAGTCGGCGACGACGTGGCGGTGGGGGAGTACGTGGCGGCCCGGCTCGGCCGCGAGGTGGTGGACCGCCTGGTCGAACCCCTGCTCGGCGGGGTGTACGCGGGCGACGCGTACCGCATCTCCATGCGCTCCGCCGTCCCCCAGCTCTTTCAGGCCGCCCGCGCGCACGCCTCCCTGACCGAGGGCGTCCGCGAGATCCAGGCCAGGGTCGCCGCGGCCGGGCAGAGCGGTCCCGTGTTCATGGGCATCGAGGGCGGCGTGGGCACCCTGCCGCTCGCGGTCGCCGAGTCCGTCCGGGCGCGCGGCGGCGAGATCCGCACCGGGACGCCCGTCACCGAACTGCGCCGGGACCCCGCGGGCGGCTGGCGGATCACCGCGGCCGGGGAGCGGCTGCGCGCCGACGCCGTGGTGCTCGCCGTACCCGCCCCGGCCGCCGCCCGGCTGCTGCGCCCCGAGTCCCCGGCCGCCGCCGCCGAGCTGGCCGCCGTCGAGTACGCCTCCATGGCCCTGATCACCCTCGCCTACCGGCGTGCCGACCTGTCCCTGCCCGAAGGCAGCGGCTTCCTGGTGCCGCCCGTCGACGGACGCACCATCAAGGCCGCCACGTTCGCCTCCCAGAAGTGGGGCTGGATCGCCGAGGAGGACCCGGACACGGTCGTGCTGCGCACCTCGGTCGGGCGGTACGGCGAGACGGCGGTCCTCGACCGGGACGACACCGACCTGGTCGAGGTGTCCCGGCACGACCTCCGCGAGGCCGCCGGCATCGGGGCCGCGCCGGTCGAGAGCCGGGTCACCCGCTGGATCGACGGGCTGCCCCAGTACCCGGTAGGGCACCACGCGCGGGTGGCCCGGATCCGCGAGCACATCGCCAGGCTTCCGGGCCTCGCGGTCTGCGGCGCGCAGTACGACGGCGTGGGCATCCCCGCGTGCATCGCGAGTGCCGACGCGGCCGTCGACCAGTTGTCCGGTGATCTGCGCGGCGTCGAGGAGCTGACCGCCAACCCGGTGCAGAGCCTGCACGGCGGAGCGGGAGAATAGGAGCCATGAGTGACGACGCCCCCACCACCGAGTCCGGCAGGATCCCCAACAAGGGCAAGCTGGCCAAGGACCTGAACGATGTCATCCGCTACACCCTGTGGTCGGTCTTCAAGCTGAAGGACGTGCTCCCGGCCGACCGCGCGGGCTACGCCGACGAGGTCCAGGAGCTGTTCGACCAGCTCGCCGCCAAGGACGTGACGATCCGCGGCACGTACGACCTGTCCGGTATGCGGGCCGACGCCGACCTGATGATCTGGTGGCACGCGGAGACCAGCGACCAGCTCCAGGAGGCGTACAGCCTCTTCCGCCGCACCAGGCTGGGGCGGGCGCTGGAGCCGGTGTGGTCCAACATGGCGCTGCACCGCCCGGCCGAGTTCAACCGCTCGCACATCCCGGCGTTCCTCGCCGACGAGACGCCCCGCGACTATGTGAGCGTCTACCCCTTCGTGCGCTCGTACGACTGGTACCTGCTGCCCGACGAGGACCGCCGCCGCATGCTCGCCGACCACGGCAAGATGGCCCGCGGCTTCCCCGACGTGCGCGCCAACACGGTCGCCTCGTTCTCGCTGGGCGACTACGAGTGGATCCTCGCCTTCGAGGCGAACGAGCTGTTCCGCATCGTCGACCTCATGCGCCACCTGCGTGCCTCCGAGGCGCGGATGCACGTCCGCGAGGAGATCCCGTTCTTCACGGGCCGCCGCAAGGACGTGGCGGAGCTGGTGGCCGGGCTGGCGTAAGGCCCGACCCGCTCAGCCCGCCGCCCGCTTTCGGCCGGGGACGGGTTCGGCGCGGGGCGCGCAGGACGCGTTCCGCGCCGGGAGGCGGCCCGTCAGCAGGTAGTCGTCCAGATAGCCGTCGACGCACGTGTTGGGGCCGCCGCCGATGCCGTGGGTGCCCGCGCCCCGCTCGGTCACCAGCCGGGAGCCGGCCAGCCGCCGGTTCATGTCCAGCGCCCCCGCGTACGGCGCGGCCGCGTCCCGTTCGGCCGCCAGGAGCAGCACCGGGGGCAGCGCGCCGGGCCAGGTGCGCACGTCCAGGGGCCGCTGCCGGGGCTCGGGCCAGTACGCGCAGGGCAGATTCATCCACGCGTTGTCCCAGGTCTCGAAGGGCGCGCGGCGCGCCAGCCGGGTGTTGTCCCGGTCCCACACCGCCCAACTCGTGGGCCAGGGCGCGTCGTTGCACTCCACGGCCGTGTACACGGCGCCGCCGTTCTCCGCCGCCGCGGCTGCCCCGGGATCCGGTGCGGCCAGCGTGACCAGCGGCTTCGGGTCGCCGTGCAGATAGGCGGAGAGGGCGGCGGCCCGGCCCGGCCAGTAGCTGTCGTAGTACGCGGCCGTCAGGAACGCGTTCTGCAACTGGCCCGGCCCGACCTTCCCGCCCGCCGGTCTCCGGGCGAGCCGTGCGGCGGCGGTGTCGTAGCTCGCCTGCACCTTCCGCGGCGTGTCGCCGAGCCGGTAGACGCCGTGGTGCCGGGCGATCCAGCCCCGCACATCCGCCCAGCGCCGCTCGAACGCGGCCGACTGGTCGAGGTTGCCCCGGTACCAGATCTTCGCCGGATCCGGGTCCACCGGGGCGTCCAGCACCATCCGGCGCACATGGGAGGGGAACATCGCCGCGTACAGGGAGCCGTAGTAGGTGCCGTACGAGGCGCCCATGAACGTCAGCCGGTCCTCGCCCAGCGCGGCCCGCAGCACGTCCAGGTCCCGCGCGTTGTTCAGCGAGTTGAAGAAGCGCAGCCCGGAGCCCGAGCGCTGGGCGCAGCCGCGGGCGTATGCCTTCGCCTCCGCGACGCGCCGGCGCTTGTACGACGGAGCGGGCCGCGTCGGCGCCAGGGTGGGCGCCTTGCCGTACCGGCTCGGGTCCTCGCAGGACAGCGGCGCGGAGCGGCCCACTCCGCGCGGGGCGTAGCCGACGAGGTCGTACGCGGCCGCGATCCGTTTCCA
This sequence comes from Streptomyces sp. NPDC037203, assembly GCF_055605065.1. NCBI lineage: Bacteria > Bacillati > Actinomycetota > Actinomycetes > Kitasatosporales > Streptomycetaceae > Streptomyces > Streptomyces sp. NPDC037203. The sequence goes on along the minus strand of NZ_JBVJUC010000007.1, from coordinate 20,070 downwards.
CACGGGGAGCGTGCCGGCCAGCGCGAAGTACATACCGGAGGCGCCGGGGCCGCCGGGGTCGTAGACGAGGGCGCCCTGCCGGGGGACCTGGCGCCCGCCGTCCTTGCCGGTGGCCGGGGTGCGGCTGACGGTCAGCTCGATCCGCTTGCCGTCCGGGTGGGCGTAGTCCAGGGGGACGGAGACGCTGCCGCAGCGCAGGCCGGCCGGGGGATGCGGGACGGCCGGCACCTCGGCGGGGTCGCAGTCGCCGTAGTGGATTCCGGCGGCGCGGGCGCGCAGGGCGGCGACGATGGTGCCGCGCAGCTCGGCGGCGCCCACCGGGCCCGGCACGGCACTCGCCGGGGCGGCGGTCAGGGTGGTGAGCAGCAAGGACGCGGCGGCCGAGCAGCGGGCGAAGGCTTTCATCCGGCATCCCTTCGGACGCGGCGTGGCGGCGGACACCACGGATGTTTCGTTCCAGCGCGGGGGAAGGCAAGCACCGCACGGGCGGTGTCGGCCGCCAACGCGCCTGTGCGCCCCCTACTCCCGGTGTGTCTCCCGGTGTGGCGCGTCGCGGTGGGCGAAGGCCGCGCGCAGCTCCGGTTCGCCGATCGCGCGGATGCCGCGCAGCGCGACCCGGACGAGGAACGGCCGCTCGGTGCCGCCGCGCCGCCGCAGCAGTGCGCCGAGCAGCCGCTGCCCGGCGGGGGAGGCCCAGGGCGAGTACGGGTGCACCTCGAAGCGGGCCAGGACCAGGCAGCTCAGCGACAGCATGAGGGGCGGCAGGAACCACAGGCCGACCAGCAGGCGGGAGGTGCCGGCCTGGAGGGGCAGCAGCAGCGCGGCGCCGCCGAGGACCGCGACGGCGAGCGCGGCGGCCCGCACCTGGCGCACCGCCGCGCCGATGGTGAGGCCCCCGGTGTCGGGCACGGCGAGACCGCTGCGCACGAGGCGGTCGGCGAGGCGTCGTACGGCGTCGGCGCGGGCGGTGCGGGTGCGCACCGGCGCGATGCGCGACTGGCCGTCGGGGCCGATCGCCCCTATGACGGACCGTTCGAGGTCGTCCCGGCCGTGCGGGTCGACGACGGTGGCCCAGCCGGTGTGGGCGAGGTGCAGGCGGCGCTGGCGGGCCATGGACAGGAGGGTGACGTCGGCGACCCGCTGGGGTCCGCCGGACAGGAACGCCGCCTCGTAGAGAGTCAGTTCGTGGTCCGTGCCCACCGCTCCGGGGTCCGAGTCCGCGGCGCGCACCGCCGCCAGGCAGAGGCGGGCACAGGCCGCAGCGGCGAGCGCCCAGGCGGGGAGCAGGAGGAGGAGCCAGAGCATGAGGTGCTTTGTATGCGAGGGACGGGGGCGTGCGCGAGGTGATTTTCACATACGGAAGGGGGCGTGCCGGTTGGCTGTCCGCCGCCGGGCACGGAAGCGTCGCGGCTGATCGCGCCCGCGCGTCGGTCCCGCCCAGCCCGCTTCCAGTCGTCTCAGGACCGCCCCCGCGACAGCCTCCGCGCCGCGCGTGCCACCCGCCCCCTCGGTGCCGGGCCCGACCGGTCCAGCCACCACCGGCGCAGCTCCCGCCGCGGGAGCCCCGGCCGCTGCCCGGCCAGCAGGGACGCGGCGAAGTCCAGCGCGTCCCACCGGTACCCCCCGCGCATCGGCCGCTCCCGCGCGTACTCCAGGAACGCCTCGCGGTACGACGCCCCCAGCAGTACCGGCAGTTCGGGCGCCACCTTCGCCACCACGTCCGCCCGCTTCGCCGCGAGCGCCCGCGCCTGCACGCCGAGGCGTACCCGGTCGAACCCCTCGGGCACGGGCGTCCCGGCCACCAGCGAGGACAGCACGGCGGCCTGGGCGACCCCGAGCCGCTGCCGGGCGTCCCCGGCGTCCGCGGAGCCCGAGGCGTCCATGTCGTCTCCGGCGTCCGTCCGCGCGGCCGGAGCGGACCGCTCGACCCCCTCGGCACGCTGCCGGCCGCCCTCCACCACCTTCCGGATCGCCGCCAACTCCCGCTCCAGCTCGGCCGGTTCGGGGAAGTTCTCGTCGCGCTCCAGCAGCACGCCGGGCGGGGCGGCACGGGAGGCGAGGTCGGCCAGGATGCCGAGCACCGCGTCCGGCACCGGGTGCGCGTGGCTGTCGTGCCATACGCCGTCGCGCTCGACGCCGCCCGCGACATGGACGTACGCGATCGCCTCCAGCGGCAGAGCGGCCAGCGCCTCGGCCGGGTCCTCGCCGCGGTTGACGCGGTTGGTGTGCAGGTTGGCCACGTCGACGAGCAGCCGTACGCCGGTGCGCTCCGCCAGCTCGTACAGGAACTGCCCCTCGGTCAGCTCCTCGCCCGGCCAGGAGAACAGCGCGGCGATGTTCTCCACGGCGAGCGGCACCGGCAGCGCGTCCTGGGCGATGCGCACGTTCTCGCAGAGCACGTCGAGCGCGTCGCGGGTCCGCGGCACGGGCAGCAGATGGCCGGCCTCCAGGTCGGGCGAGGCGGTGAGCGCGCCGCCCGCCCGGACGAACGCGATGTGCTCGGTGACCAGCGGCGACCCGAGCGCCGTCACACGCTCGGCGAGCGCCGCGAGCCGGCCGGCGTCGGGCCGCTGCGCGCCGCCGAGCCCGAGGGAGACCCCGTGCGGCACCACGGTCACCCCGCGCTGCCGCAACCGCACCAGCGACTCGGGGAGATGGCCCGGACAGACGTTCTCCGCGACGACCTCCACCCAGTCGATCCCGGCCATCCGCTCCACGGCCTCCGCGATCTCCGGTCGCCAGCCGATCCCCGTCCCCAGTCTCCCCACGACCGTCCCCCCTCTCCGCCCCCCGGCGCACGCGTCGTACATGACCCGGCCGCCCGGCCCCGAACCCTCCGCGGGCCGCCTTCAGAGCAACATTTGAGGTTCAGGCCGACCGCAGGTCCCGGACGATCCGGTTGACGCGGTACAGATCCGGGACGCAGAGGTTGAGCAGGGTCGCGGCGGCGATCAGCGCGGCGCAGGCCAGGAGGACACCCTGGCTGCTCCACACACGGGTGGCGAGCGCGGTGACGAGGTAGCCGAGCGGGATGGCGAGCCGTTCCCCGACGCCGTTGAACGCGCTCATCCGGCCCTGTTCCGCCGTCGGCACGTGCTGCTGGAACGCGGTGTTCCAGGCGACGACCGCGACATCGAGCGCGACGCCCGCCAGGAAGGCGGCCAGCACGACGAGCGGCAGCGGCATGCTCCAGGCCATGGCCGCCGGCGGCAGCGCGAGCCCGCCTCCCCCGGCGACCGCGACCGCGAGCAGCCGGTACGGCTTCCACCGCAGGCACACCAGGGTCCCGGCCAGCAGTCCGCAGGACAGGGCCGCCTGGACCAGACCCCAGTCGCGTGCCCCGGCGTACCGGCGGGCGGCGACCAGGGGGCCGAGCAGTTCGAAGCCCGCCAGCCACGCGGCGACGAGGAGTGTGCCGGCGGCCGTGTACGTCCACAGCCAGGTACGGGACCAGAAGCCGGCCCACCCCGCCCGCAGGTCGGCCAGCACGCTGCCCGCGGTGGCGGGCGGGGCCGCCAGGCGCAGGCCGAGCAGCAGCACGGCCGCGGCGGCGAAGGTCAGCGAGTCCCAGGCCAGGGCCCATGCCGCGCCGCTGAAGGCGACGACGAAGCCGCCGGCGACCGGAGCGAGCACCTTGACCGTGTTGCCGGGAAGCCTGAGCAGCACGTTGGCCTGCTGCACGTGCTCCTCGGGCACGATCTGTGCCACGGCACCCTGCGTCGCCGGAACGATGAACGACGCCGCCGTCCCCGACACGAAGCCGCACACCGCGATGGTCACCGTGGTCGCCTGTCCCGTGGCCACGGCGAGGGCCAGCGCACCCTGCGCGGCCGCCGCCACGAGATTGCCCGAGAACAGGATCCGGCTGCGCGACAGACGGTCCGCGAACAGGCCGCCCATGAGCAGGAACAGGATGGTGGGCACGGTGTTCACGGCGAGCACGAGCCCGAGCGACCCGGCCCCTCCGCCGCCCTCGATGACCGAGTAGGCCAGCGCGAGCGGCGCCATCGCGGACCCGCTCGCCGAGATGAGGTTCGCCGCCACGAACCGCCGGAAGGCGGGGATCCGCAGGGGCGTACCGACCGGCTCCGGCGGCTCGTACACGGTCCCCACGTCAGCGCAGCGCCGGGTGGTCCGCCACCACCGTGCACGAATCCGGGGCGATCTCCGTGAATCCGGCGTCCCGGACCAGCGGCAGGTCGCTGTGCGTGAGGCGGGTCCAGTCGGCGGGGGTGGCCGTGCGGACGGAGAGCGGGTAGCCGGCGGCCCGCCAGGCGGTGCGGGCGCTGTCGGGCAGGGCCCACCAGGCGAGTTGGGCGCCGTGCCCGGTCTGCGCCATGGTCTTGCCGGCGGACATCGCGAGGTGGGGGTTGAGCCAGAGGACGGGGGCGGTGCGATCGGCTTCCGCGGGCGGCTCGGGGTCGTCCAGTTCGGTGCCGGACACCTGGAGCTTGGCCAGGTCCTTGGGCCAGCCGTCCAGCGGGATCGGCGGGAAGACCCGTACCTCCGCGGACCCGCCGGTCACCGTGATGCCGGGCAGCGTCCCGGCGCGCCGCCACTCGGCGCCGCGGGCCCGCCGGACCACCTTGCGGATCCGGGCGTCCTCCCAGTTCCGTACGGCCTGCGCCCACTCGCCGTCGCCGCGGGCCCGTTCGTCGCCGAGCAGCGTCAGGACCGCCCGCGCGGACGTCTCCAGGGCGTCGGTACGGGCGGGCGGCGCGTCGCGTTCGATGCGGACGACGAGGGGCAGCACGTACTGCGGGGCCTCGTCACGGGGGCTTTCGGGGACCGGGACATCGTTCACGAGGGGCCACCCTACGAAGCCGGGCGGGCCCCGATCAACGCGCGTCCCGGATCGGGCGTCCCAGGGCGGCGGGGGACCGGCCCGGCGGCCCGGCGGCTGAAGAAGAATGAGCCCATGCACCGTGACCTGCGACTGACCGCCGTGGGCCGCCGCTACGGCGTCCGCGGCCCCTGGGTGTTACGAGGCGTCGACCTCACGATCGCTCCCGGCACCCTGACCCGGATAGAGGGGGCGAACGGCACCGGGAAGTCGACCCTGCTGCGCCTGCTCGCCCGGCTCGACGCGCCCACCGAGGGCCGGATCACCGGCCGCCCCCGCACGGCCTATGTGCCGGAGCGGTTCCCGTCCGCGCTGCCCTTCACGGCCGCCGGATACCTGACCCGGCTCGGCACCGTCCAGGGCCTGTCCCGCGCGTCCGCCGCCCGCGCCGCCGCGACCTGGCTGGAGCGGTTCGGCGCGGCCGGGTACGCCGGCACGCCGATGGCGCGGCTGTCCAAGGGGAGCAGCCAGAAGGTCGCCGTCGCGCAGGCGCTGCTCGCCGACCCCGAACTGCTGGTCCTGGACGAGGCGTGGACCGGGCTCGACGCGGCCGCGCGCGACGAGCTGGAGCGGGCGGTGGCCGAACGGACCGCCGCGGGCGGCGCCGTCGTCTTCGTGGACCACGACCCGCGACGGCTGGCGGGGGCGCCGGACGCGACGTACACCGTGGCCGGCGGCGGGGTCCAGGCCCGGACGGGCGGCGGCGGACCGGCCGTCGGGGCGCTCGCCGTCATCGTCGTACAGGGCGGGGGCGAACTGCCGTCCGACGCGGCACGGCTCGTCGCCACCGCGGAGGAGACCGGCCCCGGCCGGCATCGGCTGACCGTCCCCGCCTCCCGCTCCGACGTCCTGCTGCGCACCCTGCTCGCGGCCCGCCCGCCCTGGCACGTCGTCAGCGTCACGCCACCCCTCGATTCCGGGAGCCGGGCATGAGCGCCCTCCTGCGGTACCACGTCGAACTGCTGCTGCGCTCGCAGCGGTGGCTGCCTCCGGCGATCCTGTACGCCGCGTTCCTCGGGGTCGGTGTGCGAGGCGGCCAGCCGGTGCTGGACTCGCTCGGGTACACGGCCGCCGGGCTGCTGCCGGTGGCCGCCTGGCTCGTGCGGATCTGCGTCACCGGCGAACCGCCCGCCGCCCGCGCCGTCGTGGCGGCGCCGCACGGACCCGCGCGGGCCCACCTCGCCTGTCTGCTGACGGCGCTGCTCGCGGCTGCCGTCCTCGGTACGGCGGCGGCGCTCGTCGTCACCCTGATCAGCAACCCGGCGAGCAACGGCGCCCAGATCAGGGTGGACCGGCTGAGCGCCGGTGCCGCCGGGCTGGCGGCCGGGTACGCCTGCGCCCTGCTCGGCGCGGCCGTCGGCGCGCTCACCCACTGGCCGCTGCTGCGCTCCGCCGGACGCGCGGTGCCCGCGATGCTGCTGGGCGCGCTGCTGGCGACGGTGCTCGCCGGCTCCCCGGCGCAGGCCGCGGTCAGCGGCCTGGTCACCGGGTCGCAGTCCGGGCGGGTGCCGGTGCCGCTGCTCCCGCTGGCCGGGGCGGCCCTGCTGGCGGGCGCGGCCTTCGCCGTGGCCTGTGCCTGCACCGCCCGCAGGACGCCCTGAGCGTCAGCGGTGGCCCTGGCTCGCGGCGATCATCTGGGAGACCTTCACGAAGGTGTAGCCGCGCTTGCGCAACTCCGGTACGACGGCGCGGACGACCCGCTCGGTGGTCGGGGCGGCGCTGCGGGTGCAGTGCATGATGACCACCGAGCCGGGCCGCACCCCGTCCAGCACCTGCTTGGCCACCGCGTCGGCATCCGTCGCGAACGCGTCCCCGCTCACCACGTCCCACTGGATCGCGGTCACCCCGAGCCCGCTGAGGGCGCGCAGCGACGGCTGGTCGTAACAGCCGCCGGGGAAACGGAAGTACGGCAGCGCGTTGCGCAGGCCCGCCTTGCGGAAGGCGGTGTACGCCCGCTCGACGTCCGCGCGCGCGTGGTCCGCGTCGATGGTCGGCAGGCCGTAGCAGCTGGGGGTGAACGCGTAGTGGCTGTAGGTGTGGTTGGCGACCTCGAACTGCGGGTCGCTCCCGAGGCTGCGGGCCTCGTCCGGGTACTGCTCGGCCCACCGGCCGGTCATGAAGATGGTCGCGGGCACCTTCAGCGTGTGCAGGGCGCCGATCAGACCGGGGTTGTCGAAGCGCTCGCCGGCGGCGGCCCGCGGTCCCTCGTCGGCGGTCATGTCGGCGTCGAAGGTGAACGCCACGATCTTGCCCTTGTCGCGCGGGCCGTGTTCGAACACCGGGGTGAGGCCGCCGGGGCCCGGAGTGAGCACGGGCGGGCGGGTGGCGGACGGGGAGGCGGAGACGGGGGACTTCACCGCGGCCGGGCGGGTGCCGGCCGCGGGGCCCGCGGTACCGCAGGCGGCGAGGGCGGCGCCCAGGGCGCAGACGGCGGTGGCGGCGGAAAGACGGCGTGCTAGTGGGATCACCATACGAACGTAGGACTGATTGGCCGTTTGTATGGCGATATGTTCCGCGGCACGGCGGTACGGTCACCCGCGCGGCGGTCGGCCCAGGGGGGCGCCGCGGCGACCGCATCGGGGGAACCCCGGCGGTCGCGGCTGCGGCGGCCGGCTCGGACCCGTCGCTCACTCGACGTCGCGCTCGGCGTCCTCCGGTGTCCCGCTCGGGGCGTCCTCGATGTCCCGCTGCTCCAGCGGCCGTACCGCCGGCCCCTGGAGCACCCGCCCGTCGACGTCGAAGCGGGAGCCGTGGCAGGGGCACTCCCAGGCGCGTTCGGCGCGGTTGAAGGCGACCAGGCAGCCCAGGTGGGTGCAGCGGGCCGAGACGGCGTGCAGCGCGCCCGCGTCGTCGCGGTGCACGGCGAGCCGCTGCTCACCGGCCCGCACCAGCGCGCCGTCGCCCGGTTCCAGGTCGTCGAGATCGACCGCGGGCTTCAGCCGGTCGCCGACGAAGTGCCGGGCGACCTCCGCCTGCGTCTTCAGCAGCGCGGGCGCCTCGCGCACCACCGACTTCAGGCGCCGGGGGTCGTACAGCTCCCGCCAGGGGCAGTCCCGGCCGGTGATCAGCGCGCTCAGCAGCAGCCCGGCCATGATGCCGCCGCTCAGACCCCAGCCGCCGAAGCCGGTGGCCACGTACGTGTGCCGGGCGGCCGGGTGCAGCGGGCCGACCAGCGGCACGGTGTCGGTGGCGTCGTTGTCCTGGGTGGCCCAGGCGTGGTCGAGGCGCACGCCGGGGAAGTGCCGCTCCGCCCACCCGGCGAGCGCCTCGAAACCGGCGCCCGGATCGCCGGTGCCGGGTGTGAAGTGCTCCCCGGTGACCACGAGCAGCCGCCCGCCGTCGTACGGCGCGGTCCGCACGGAACGGGTGTTCTCCTCGGGCGTGATGTACATGCCCTCCGGGTCGGGGCCGTCGCCCAGCGGCCCCGCGACGACCAGTTCGCGGCGCGGGTGCAGCCGGGCGAACAGCAGCGCGCGGTCGAAGATCGGGTAGTGCGTGGCGACGACGACGTCCCGCGCGGTGACGGTATGGCCCGTCTCGGTCGTCAGCTTGCAGGGGCCGGAGGAGCCGCCCTCGTCCAGGCCGACGACCCGTGTCCCCTCGTACACCCGGCCGCCGCGCGCGATCAGGTCCTCGGTGAGCGCCCGCAGGTATTTCACCGGGTGGTACTGCGCCTGCCCGGTCACCCGAACCGCGCCCGCCACCGGGAACGGCAGCCCGGTCTCCGTGGTGAACGACGCGTCCAGGCCGGCCTCCCGCGCGGCCCGCGCCTCCGCCCGCACCTCGTCCACCCGCTCCGGGTCCCGGACGAAGGTGTACGCGTCCCGTGTCTCCCACTCGCATGCGATGCCCAACTCGGCCACCAGGCCGGCCGCGTGCTCGATCGCCTCCGACTGCGAACGGGCGTACAGCCGGGCCCCCTCGGGCCCGCGGGTGTGCCGCAGCCGGTCGTAGATCAGGGTGTGCTGGGCGGTCAGCTTGGCCGTGGTGTAGCCGGTGACCCCGCCCGCCACCCGCCCGGCCTCCAGGACGACGACCCGCAGCCCGGCCCTCGCCAGCTCGTACGCGGTGCTCAGGCCGGCCATGCCGGCGCCGATCACGGCCGCGTCGGCCTCGGTGTCCCCGGCGAGGGCGGGGTGGGCGGGGCCGGGGGCGGTGCCCAGCCAGTACGACTCGGTGACGGTGCGCATGCCCGCCGGGTACCCCCGGCCGGGATCGGCTCACGTCTCCGTCAGCAGCCGCCTACGCCACTCGGCAGGATCGAGGCGGGGCTGCGGGTACTTGGGGTCCAGCTCCCGCAGGTGCTCCAGGAGCAGACGTCCGACGGCCCAGTTCCGGTACCACTTGCGGTCGGCGGGGATCACGTACCAGGGCGGGGCGGCGCAGTGGGCGAGGGCCAGCTCGTACGCCTCCTGGTAGGCGGGCCACAGGGCGCGATCAGCGATGTCGGAGGGGGCGAACTTCCAGCGCTTGTCCGGCCGGTCGAGGCGGCGCAGCAGCCGGCGGCGCTGCTCCTCGTAGGACAGGTGGAGGTAGCACTTGACCAAGGTCACGCCGTCCTCGGCGAGGGTGCGTTCGAAGTCGTTGATCTGGCCGTAGCGGCTGCCGGTCACGGCGGGCGGGACGAGGTGCCGCACGCGGGGGACCAGGACGTCCTCGTAGTGCGAGCGGTCGAAGATGCCGATCTCGCCGGGCCGCGGGAGCTCCTTGCGCACCCGCCACAGGAAGTCGTGCCGCAGTTCCTCGGCGGTGGGCGCCTTGAAAGCGTGGATCCGGCAGCCCGAGGGGTTGAGGTGGCCGATCACATGCTTGACCGTACCGCCCTTGCCGCTGGTGTCCATCCCCTGGAGCACCAGCAGCACCCGGCGCCGGTCGCCCGCGGTGCCCGCCGCCCACAGCCGCTCCTGGAGTTCCGCCAGCTCCTTGCCCATGCGCTCGGCGTCGGCGAGCGAGGCGCGTTTGCCGCCGGGGGCGCCGGGGGTGGCCGCCGGGTCGCGGGCGGCCAGGTCGACGCGCTCGCCCGGCGGCAGGCGCAGCAGGTGCCGCAGATCTCGTTTCGCCACGGGCGTCCCTCCCTGCGTCTTCGGCTCGGCGCCCTTCGATGGTGCGTCGCCCGACGCCCGGCACGCCAGCCCGCGGCCCGCTCAGCAGCCGTAGCGGCCGGTCGGGGTACCGGTGGCGAGGGTATGCCCGGAACAGGGCGCGCCGGAGGGTCGCCGGGAGAGGCCGCGGGGGAGAGGGGCGGCGGCGGTCGGCGGCCGAGACCGTGCCAGGCTCGCGCACATACCGGCAGGCCAGGACCTCTCCTCTGGATCAGCCGGCCTGATCCGGACGGAAGACCCTAGTCTGCGCGAAGCCCTCCGCCGGGGTGCGGTGCGAGACGGCGGCGGTCGATCTCGGGATCGGGGCCCGGTGCGCCGTCGAGGTCCGGTGCCTGTGCCCGGTCGCCGTTCGAGGCGGTCTCCCGAGGGGCGGCGCCTTCCGGAGGAGTGATCTCGGGGGCGGCGGTGCCTTGCGGGGTGATCTCCGCGGGGCCCCGCTCCGGGTCCGGGCGCGACGCCCCCTCGGCGGCCGGCGCGTCCCCCCGGTTGCCGCGCTCCAGGAAGTGCAGCAGCTCCACCGGGATCGGCAGGACCAGGGTGGAGTTCTTCTCGGCCGACACCGCCATCACCGTCTGGAGCAGCCGCAGTTGGAGCGCCGCCGGGGTGCCGGACATCTGCTGGGCGGCCTCGGCGAGCTTCTTGGACGCCTGCAACTCGGCGTCGGCGTTGATGATCCGGGCCCGGCGCTCCCGGTCCGCTTCGGCCTGGCGGGCCATGGACCGCTTCATCGTGTCGGGCAGCGAGACGTCCTTGATCTCGACCCGGTCCACCTGGATGCCCCAGCCCACGGCCGGACTGTCGATCATCAGCTCCAGTCCCTGGTTGAGCTGCTCGCGGTTGGAGAGCAGATCGTCCAGGTCGCTCTTGCCGATGATGGACCGCAGCGAGGTCTGCGCCATCTGCGAGACGGCGAACTTGTAGTCCTCGACCTTGATGAGCGCGCTGGTCGCGTCGACCACCCGGAAGTAGACGACCGCGTCCACCCGCACGGTCACGTTGTCGCGGGTGATGCCCTCCTGGGCGGGGATCGGCAGCGTGACGATCTGCATGTTGACCTTCGCCAGCCGGTCCACGAAGGGGATGATCAGCGTGAACCCCGGCGGTCGCGCCTCCCCGGCCACCCGGCCGAGCCGGAACAGCACCCCGCGCTCGTACTGCTTGATCACACGGGCCGACATGCCCGTGTACACCAGGGCGACGCAGAGCAGCGCGACGATCGCCCCCACCAGCTCCTGGACCATGACGACCTCCTCACGCAGAGGTCAGATTCGGCTGTCGATGTAACGATATGCCTTTTTTGAACCAGAGGGATCGCCAGGGGGATCGCCGGGGGATCAGAGAGCTTCGAAGGTGTCGGTCTCCGCCCGGTGGGCCCGCACCGCGCCGGTATGCACCTCGTAGTACCAGCCGTGCAGTCCCAGCCGGCCCTCGGTGAGTCCCCGCTCCACGCACGGGTACGAGCGCAGCCGCAGCAGCTGTGTCAGCACATGGCACTGCACGGCCTCGGCGACCTCCGGGTCCTCGGGTCTGCCCGACGGGCGCGGCGCGGCATGCGCCAGCCAGTCGCGCACGGCCGGTACGGCGGTGAGGTCGTCGCCCCGCACCAGCGCGCCCACCGCGCCGCAGTGCGAGTGGCCGCAGACCACGATGTCGCGGACGCCGAGCACCTCCACCGCGTACTCGATGGTGGCCGCCTCGCTGGTGGGGTGGGCGGAGGCGTACGGCGGGACGATGTTGCCCGCCGTACGCAGCTCGAACAGCTGGCCGGGGCGGGCGCCGGTGATCAGGGCCGGGACGACGCGGGAGTCGGAGCAGGTGATGAACAGGACCTGTGGAGACTGGCCCTCGGCGAGCCGGGCGAACTCCTCAGGGCGGTGTCCGAAGTGACGGGCATTCTCGATGAGGGGCTGCATAGGGTCCACGCCTCTCGTGCGAGCCAACCATTGGTCAACGGCAGGTCAAGAAAGACATTAGCGTGGCAAAGCCGCCCGTGGGCGGCATTTCACCCGATCGGGACGAGCCCCTTGGCATCGCGGGCGAGCGCCGTGAGGCGGGATATCGCCCGGAAGTACTTCTTGCGGTACCCGCCGTTCAGCATCTCCTCGCTGAACAGCTTGTCGAACGGCAGCCCGGACGCCAGGACCGGGACCTCGCGGTCGTAGAGCCGGTCCGCGAGCACCACCAGGCGCAGCGCCGTCGACTGGTCCGGCACCGGGCGCACACCGGTGAGGCAGACCGCCGTCAGGCCGTCGGTCAGCGCGCCGTACCGGCTCGGGTGCACCCTGGCCAGGTGGTCCAGCAGATGCGGGAAGTCGTCCAGGGAGGCGCCCTCGGTGGCGTACGCCGCCTTGGTCACCTGCTCGTCGCTGAACGGCGCCGGTGCCTCGGGCAGGCCCCGGTGGCGGTAGTCCTCGCCGTCGATGCGCAGGGCGCGGAAGTGGGCGGACAGGCCCTGGATCTCGCGCAGGAAGTCCGCGGCGGCGAACCGGCCCTCGCCCAGCTTGCCGGGCAGCGTGTTCGAGGTGGCGGCGAGCGCGACACCGGCCTCGACCAGCTTGCCGAGCAGTGTCGAGACGAGCACCGTGTCGCCCGGATCGTCCAGCTCGAACTCGTCGATGCACAGCAGCCGGTGCCCGGACAGGGTCTGCACGGTCTGCTGGAAGCCGAGGGCGCCGACCAGGTTCGTCAGCTCCACGAAGGTGCCGAACGCCTTGCGGGAGGGCTCGGCGGGGGTGGCGTGCCACAGGGAGGCGAGCAGATGGGTCTTGCCGACGCCGTAGCCGCCGTCGAGGTAGACGCCGCGGGGACCCGCCGGGGTCTTCGGCGCCTTGGCCCGGCCGAAGCCGAGGAAGCCGCGCCGCCCCGCGCCGGAGGCGTGCGCCCCGCCGAGCCCGGCCGCGAAGCCCTCCAGGACCCCGACGGCCTCGGTCTGGCTGGGCTGGTTCGGGTCCGGTATGTACGTCGAGAAGCGGACCGCGTCGAAGCGCGGCGGCGGCACCATCTCGGCGACCAGCCGGTCCGCGGGGACGTGCGGCTCGCGCTCGCACAGGGAGAGGGGGCCCGCTTCGGCCGGCGCGCTGGATCCGGGGGCGGTGGTGGAGGACGACACGATTACCCATGCTAAGCGCCGTGTCACACTGCACGACATGCGACGCCTGTTCCCTGTGACCGACGAAACACCAGCCCGGGCTTCCGGCGGGGGCGAAACCGGCGGGGGTGAAAGGGGCGCCGCGGGCGCCGACCGCGAGTGGAGCCTCGCCGAGCTGGCCGCGGCCTACGCCTACCCGGCGCAGCGGCCCTGGCTGCGCGCCAACATGGTGTCCTCGCTCGACGGCGCCGCCCAGCACGACGGTCACTCCCAGCCCATCTCCAGCGCCACCGACATGCGGGTCTTCGGCACGCTGCGGGCGCTGGCGGATGTCGTGGTCGTCGGCGCGGAAACGGTACGGCAGGAGGGGTACCGGCCGGCCCGCGCACGGGCGGAGTTCGCCGCGGCGCGCGAGGCGGCCGGGCAGGGCCCCGCACCGGCGATCGCGGTCGTCACGGCGAGCCTGGAGCTGGACTTCTCGCTCCCGCTGTTCACCTCGCCCGTGGTGCCCACGCTCATCCTGACCGGCGCCGCGGCCGCGCCCGAGAAGGCCGCCGCCGCCGAGAAGGCCGGTGCGCGGGTGGTCGTCGCCGGCGAGGGCATGGGCGTCGACCCCGAGCGCGCGGTACGGGCCCTCGCCGGGCTCGGCCACCGGCGGCTGCTCACCGAGGGCGGGCCCCGGCTGCTCGGCCAGCTGATCGCCGCCGAGGTGCTCGACGAGCTGTGCCTGACCCTCTCGCCGACGCTCACCGCGGGGGACGCGCAGCGCATCGCCGGGGGACCGTCGGTCGCCGTGCCGCGCCGGTTCGAACTGGCGTCCCTGCTGGAAGAGGACGGATTTCTGTTCGGTTGCTACCGCAGGCCCTGAAATCAGCGGAATCTGTCGTTCCGTTTGACCTTCGGCGGGCACACTTAGTCCCGCAGTACCCGTGCAGGCGCGGGGAAAAATGGTTTCCGCAGGGGGCTGCCGTGGCCCACGGAGGAGAAGAGGCGTTTGGTGTTCACAAGCGTACTGATGATCGAGAAGGCGCTGACGTCCGCGGACGTCGAGTTCGTCACCACCTTGCACGGCGACGAGCCGGTCGCTTTCCATGTGCTCCTCCAGCCGCGCGGCGACCAGGCGGACCGCCTGCTGCGCGCCATCGACGACATCGCGCTCGGCGAGCTGGACGAGGCGGTGCGCGAGCACGAGACCCCGGAGGGGGAGGACGCGCGCAGCGTCGGCCGGCAGGCCCTGGACGTCTCCGTCGCAGCCCTGCGGGCCTCCGGCAGCGCGGCGGACGGCCGGCTGGTCGAGGACCATCCGCTGGACGCGCTGAAGGCGATGGTGGCGGAGGTGGGCGCGGACGAGGTGATCGTCCTCACCGATCCGCACTACGTGGAGGAGTTCTTCCACCGGGACTGGGCCTCGCGGGCCCGGCACAAGGTGGGGGTGCCGGTGCTGAAGCTGTTCTCCCACAGCAAGGCGTAGGGGCTTCGCCGAAGTCAGGGGCCGAGCGCATAGGCTAGGCCCCGCTCAAGCTCGTACCGTCTCTGGGGAGAAACGCATGGCACCCGGCCTTCCTGCCGCCATGGACCGACCGCACTTCATCGGCATCGGCGGCGCCGGGATGTCGGGGATCGCCAAGATCCTCGCCCAGCGCGGGGCCGAGGTCGCCGGCAGCGACGCCAAGGACTCGGCGACCGCGCGGGCGCTGCGCGAGCTCGGGGTCACCGTGCACCTCGGGCACGCCGCCGGGCACCTCGCCGACGACGCCAGCTGTGTCGTCGTCTCGTCCGCCATCCGCGCGGACAACCCGGAGCTGGCCCGCGCCGCCGAGCTGGGCATCCCGGTGGTGCACCGCTCGGACGCGCTGGCCGCGCTGATGGAGGGGCTGCGTCCGATCGCCGTGGCCGGGACGCACGGCAAGACGACCACCACCTCGATGCTGGCCGTCTCGCTCGGCGAACTGGGCCGCAAGCCGTCGTACGCCATCGGCGGCGACCTGGACGCGCCCGGCTCCAACGCGCTGCACGGCGAGGGCGACATCTTCGTCGCCGAGGCGGACGAATCGGACCGCAGCTTCCACAAGTACGCGCCCGAGGTCGCCATCGTCCTCAACGTGGAGCTGGACCACCACGCCAACTACGCCTCGATGGACGAGATCTACGAGTCCTTCGAGACCTTCGCCGGGAAGATCGTGCCCGGCGGCACCCTGGTGATCTCCGCCGACCACGAGGGCGCCCGCGAGCTGACCCGGCGGCTGGCCGGATCGGTGCGCACGGTGACGTACGGCGAGGCCGCGGACGCCGATGTGCGGGTCACCGCCATCGTCCCGCAGGGCCTGAAAAGCCTGGTCACCGCGGTGCTCGACGGCGAGGAACTGACCTTCGCGGTCTCCGTGCCCGGCCGGCACTACGCCCTCAACGCCGTCGCCGCGCTCACCGCGGGTGCCGCGCTCGGCATCCCGGCCGCGGAGCTGGCGCCCGCCATCGCCGCCTACACCGGGGTCAAGCGGCGCCTCCAGCTCAAGGGCGAGGCCGCCGGGGTGCAGGTGATCGACTCCTACGCCCACCACCCCACCGAGATGACCGCGGACCTGGAGGCGATGCGGGCCGCCGCCGGCGACGCCCGGATCCTCGTCGTCTTCCAGCCGCATCTGTTCTCCCGCACCCAGGAGCTGGGCAAGGAGATGGGCCAGGCCCTCGCGCTCGCCGACGCCTCCGTGGTCCTGGACATCTACCCGGCCCGCGAGGACCCGATCGCGGGGGTCACCAGCGAGCTGGTCATCGAGTCCGCGCGGGTCGCGGACGCCCGGGTCACCGCGGTGCACGACAAGGCGGAGATCCCGGCCGTGATCGCGGGAATGGCCGGCCCCGGCGATCTCGTTCTCACCATGGGCGCGGGCGACGTGACCGACCTGGGCCCGCTGATCCTGGACCGCCTGTCGCAGCAGTAAGGGGCTGAGACCCATGTCGTACGACATCGAGAAGCCGGACGAGCAGTGGCGCGCGGAGCTGAGCCCGAGCGAGTACGCGGTGCTGCGCCAGGCCGCGACCGAGCCCGCGTTCACCGGTGAGTACACGGACACCACCACCAAGGGCGTCTATTCCTGCCGTGCCTGCGGGGCCGAGCTGTTCACCTCCGAGACCAAGTTCGCCTCGCACTGCGGCTGGCCGTCCTTCTTCGACCCGAAGGACAGCGACGCCGTGGAGCTGGTCGAGGACCGCTCCCACGGAATGGTCCGCACCGAGGTGCGCTGCGCCCGCTGCGGCTCGCACCTCGGGCATGTCTTCGCGGGGGAGGGGTATGCGACCCCCACCGACCAGCGGTACTGCATCAACTCGATCTCGCTGCGCCTGGCGCCCGAGGAGAGCTGACACACCTCGGACGCACCGAATGAACAGGGCCGTTGCCGTCTAGACTCTCGCGGCAGCGGCCCGCGCGTCGTAGGCCGTGCCGTGGCCGCGGGCGGGCGGAGAGCTGTCAGACCCGAAGGGTGTTCGGCGATTTGATACGGATAGATGCAGTCACGAAGCGGTACGACGACGGCACGGTCGCGGTCGACCGGCTGTCGCTGGAGATACCGGACCGCGCGATCACCGTCCTCGTCGGGCCCTCCGGCTGCGGCAAGACGACGACCCTGCGGATGATCAACCGGATGGTGGAGCCCACCGAGGGCAGCATCCTCCTGGACGGCGCGGACATCCGGCAGCAGCCGGTCAACTCCCTGCGCCGCTCGATGGGTTACGTCATCCAGAACGCCGGTCTCTTCCAGCACCGCACCATCCTCGACAACATCGCCACCGTGCCCCGGCTGCTCGGCTGGAGCAGGCAGAAGGCGCGCGGGCGGGCGGCGGAGCTGATGGAGCGGGTCGGGCTCGACGCCTCGCTCGCCCGGCGCTATCCGTACCAGCTCTCCGGCGGCCAGCAGCAGCGCGTCGGGGTGGCCCGCGCGCTCGCCGCCGATCCGCCGGTGCTGCTGATGGACGAGCCGTTCTCCGCCGTCGACCCCGTGGTCCGCAAGGGGCTTCAGGACGAACTGCTGAGGATCCAGGCGGAGTTGGGCAAGACGATCGTCTTCGTCACGCACGACATCGACGAGGCGATCAAACTGGGCACCATGGTCGCGGTGCTGCGCGAGGGCGGCCGGCTGGCGCAGTTCGCGCCGCCGGCCGAACTGCTCAGCGCACCGGCCGACGCCTTCGTGGAGGACTTCCTCGGCGCCGACCGGGGCATCCGGCGGCTGTCCTTCTTCCCCGCCGGCGGCCTGGAGTTGACGGCCGCGCCGCTGGTCCCGCTGGACGCGGACGCCGAACGGCTCGCCGCAGCGGGCGGCGCCCCCTACCTCCTGGTCACCGACGCCGACGGGCGCCCGCTCGGCTGGGCCGCGCCCGGCGGCCCCCTCGACCGGGATCGGCTCCTGGACCACGGGCGGCCGTTCCGGCCCGGCACCGACTCGCTGCGCACCGCCCTCGACGGGGCCGTGCTGTCGCCCACCGGGTGGGCGGTCGCGGTGGACGGCGAGGGGCGCGCGGTGGGCGTCGTATCGCAGACGGCCATCGGGGAGGCGATCCGCGCCGCCCACGGCCGGGCGGGCGCCGAGGCGAAGGCCGCCGCCTCATGAACGGCTTCTTCGATCTGCCGAGCGACCTCCAGTACAGCTACCTCGGACTGGTCGGACTGCATCTGCGCGAGGCGCTGATCCCGGTGCTGGCCGGGCTGCTCGTCGCACTGCCCATCGCCCAGCTGTGCGCCAGGTTCCGCTGGGTCTACCCGCCCGTGCTCGGCCTGACCACCGTGCTCTACTCCATCCCCTCGCTCGCCTTCTTCGTCGTCCTCATCGACTACTTCGGGCAGAGCGAGACCACGGTGATGATCCCGCTCGCGGTCTACAGCCTGGTGGTGCTGGTCCCCGGCATCGTGGACGGCGTCCGCTCGGTGCCGCAGGAGACGCTGGCCGCCGCCGAGGCGATGGGCTTCGGCCCGCTGCGCCGCTATCTCCAGGTCCAACTCCCCATCGCCGCACCGGCGATCATCGCCGGCCTCAGGGTGGCGGTCGTCTCCAGCCTGTCCCTGGTCAGCGTCGGCATGCTCATCGGCAACCAGGGCGCCCTGGGCAACATGCTCTACGACGCCAACGCCTACCACCGGCCCGCCCTGGCCGCCAACTCGGTCCTGACCACGGCGGTGCTGGCGATCTGCGCCGATGCCCTGCTGGTGCTCGTGCGCCGGCTGCTGACCCCCTGGACGCCGAGGAAGGGCGCCACCCGGTGAACGTACTGAACCTGGTCCACGCCTTCTTCGGCGACGGCGCCCACTGGCACGGCTACGACGGCATACCGGCCCGGCTCGCCGAACACGTCACCTACTCGCTGGAGGCGCTGCTGGCCGCCGCCGTGATCGGGCTGCCCGTCGGCCTGCTCACCGGGCACTACGGCCGGGGCGGCAACGCGCTGGCGCTGATCGCCACCGCGGGGCGGGCGCTGCCCAGCTTCGGGCTGCTGGTGCTCATGGTCCTGTGGCTCGGGCTGGGCCTGGTGCCGGTGATGATCCCGCTGGTGGTGCTCGCCGTACCGCCGATCCTGGTCACCACCTACGAGGCGGTGCGGGCCGTCGATCCGGCCCCGGTGGACGCCGCCCGCGGCATGGGGATGTCCGAGGCCCGCGTGCTGTTCCGGGTCGAGGTGCCGGTCGCGCTGCCGCTGATCCTGTCCGGGCTGCGCACGGCGGCCGTGCAGATCATCTCCACGGCCACCATCGCCGCGTATGTCGGCCTCGGCGGCCTCGGCCCGTACATCATCGGCGGCCTCGCCCAGCGCGACTACGAGAAGGTCGTCGGCGGCGCCGCGCTCGTGGCCGGGCTCGCCCTGCTGACCCTCGCGCTGTTCTGGGCGGTGGCCCGGATCACGGTGTCACGGGGCGTACGCAGAAGCGTCTGAGCGATCGACCGCCGACTTCATCAAGAATGCGTTACAAGAGCGGGACGCGCGGTTGACTCCGTGTCAAGCCCGTGGATTGGATCAGGTGGTGACTTCAACAACCCAGATCAGCAGGTCCATACGGAGGAACCGGGGCGCGGCGGCGGTGGTCGTGCTCGCGACGGCCACGGCCCTGCTCGCGGGCTGCTCCGCCAAGTCCGGCGGCGTCGTCGTCGGCTCCAACAACTTCCCCGAGAGCAACCTGCTCGCCGACATCTACGGCGAGGCGCTCAAGGCCAAGGGGGTCGATGTCACGTACAAGCCGAACATCGGCAGCCGGGAGACCACGTACGGTCTGCTGAAGAACGGCTCCGTCGCCGTGCTGCCCGAGTACAACGGCGCGCTGCTCGCCTACCTCGACCCCAAGGCGACGCCGAAGACCGCCGAGGCGACCACGGCGGCCATCAAGGCCAAGCTCGACTCCAAGCTGACCCTGCTGGACGCCTCGGCGGCGCAGGACAAGGACACCCTGGTGGTCAACGCCGCGACCGCGCGGAAGTACCACCTCACCACCCGCTCCAGCGCCGCCGACCTGAAGGCGGTCGCCAAGGACCTGGTGATCGGGGGCTCGCCGGAGTTCCAGACCCGGCAGCAGGGTCTGGCGGGCCTGAAGTCCGTCTACGGGCTCGACTTCAAGTCCTTCAAGGCCCTGGACGCGGGCGGCACGCTCACCCAGACGGCGCTGAAGAAGAACGACGTGCAGGTCGCCGATCTCTTCAGCACCGATCCCACCATCACCAAGGAGAAGTTCGTCGTCCTCCGGGACCCCGAGAACCTCTTCGGCTTCCAGAACGTCCAGCCCCTCGTCTCGAAGACCGCCGTGCCCAAGAAGGGCGTCGCCGCCCTGAACGCGGTCTCCGCCAAGCTCGACACCGCGACCCTGCTGGGCCTGGACGCCCAGGTGCAGCTCCAGCACAAGGACCCGCTGGACGTCGCGAAGGCGTGGCTGAAGTCCGCGGGGCTCGACTGAGCCGTCCGGCACAGGGGGCGGGGGGGGGGGGGGGGGGGGGGGGGGGGGGGGGGGGGAGGAGAACGCCACCCGCCGGACCAGGGGTAGCACACGGGGGAAGGCCACC
>NZ_JBVJUC010000006.1:66175-415402 GCF_055605065.1 Streptomyces sp. NPDC037203 | reverse complement strand
GGGCGACATGGCGGAGCCATGGCAACCGACGACAACGCCGCGAGGCGCGGTGCCAGGGCCCGCGAGCCCGGCATGATCCAAACGAGAGGCCCTAGGCGCGCACCTGGCCCAGCCAGTGCAGGGTGCGGCGGATCTCGACGGCCATCGGATGACCGGGGCCGCCGAGGCGTTCCACGTCCAGCGCCAGGCGGGCGAGCGTGTCGTGCGCGGCGGGCCGGTCGCCGAGGGCGAGCAGCAGATGGCCGATGCGCCGGCGCACCTCGTGGGCCTGCCGCGGGTCGCCGGAGACGTACTGGTTCTCGTAGTACGGCAGCAGGGCGCGGTACTCGGCGAGCGCCGCCGCCGGTTCGCCGAGCTGTTCGAGGCATTGCGCGGCCTCGTAGCGGAAGCGCAGGGACGCCGGATCGGCCTGGCCGGCCTCGGCGGCGCGTTCGTCGGCGAGCCGGCGCAGTTCGGGCAGCGCGCGCCGGTACTGGCCGTCGTCCATGAGGGTCGCCGCGTACTGCTTGCGCAGGGTGCGCACCACCGGGGAGTGCTCGCCGTGCTGTTCGGCCGCGGCGGGCAGGATCGCGCCCAGGATGTCGACGGCCTGGGTGATACGGCCTTCTCCCAGCAGGCGTTTGACCTCGTCCACGGCGGCGGCGACATCGGGTTTTCCGGCCGCCGGAGCCGCCGGCGCGGCGGGGGCGGGCCGGGGCGCGGGGGTGCGGGCGCGGTCGGGCCAGGGGGCGTGCGGGCGCAGGAAGGGGCGTGTGGGGTCCAGGGGCGCACCGCTGGGGGTGCCGCGCGCGGGCAGCAGCGGCGCCAGGTGCTCGTACACCTCCTGCGCGGAGGCCGGCCGGTGCTGCGGGTCCTTGGCGAGCAGCCGCAGCACCAGGCTCTCCAGCGCCTCCGGGACCTCGGGGCGGATCCGGCGCACGGGCAGCGGCGGCTCGTACAGATGGCGGTGCAGCACGCCGAGCGCGGTGGCACCGGTGAACGGCACGTCCCCGCTGAGCAGTTCGTGCAGCAGCACCCCGAGCGCGTACAGGTCGGTGTACGGGCCGACCGCGCCGCCCATCGCCTGCTCGGGCGCCATGTAGGCGGGCGAGCCGATCGGGGAGCCGGTGTGGGTGAGCCGGGTGGTGTCGGTGTCCATGACGGAGGCCACGCCCAGGTCCAGGACGGTGACCAGGCCGTCCTGTTTGACCATCACATTGCGGGGCTTGAGGTCGCGGTGGACGATCGGCACGGCGTGTACGGCACTCAGCACGGCGCACAGCTGCGCGGCCACCGCGACCGCCCACGGCCAGGGGTACGGGTCGTGCTCGGCGAGGTGGTCGGCGAGGTCGGCGCCGTCGACGTACTGCATGACGAGGAACAGCTCCTCGCCCTCGCTGCCCGCGTCGTGCACGGTGACCAGACCGGGGTGGTCGACCTGTGCGGTCACCCGGCACTCGCGCTCGAAGCGGCGGCGCAGCTCGTCGGCCTCCTGGCCCGCCACCTTGTCGGGGCGCAGCAGCTTCACGGCCACGCGCCGGTCGAGCCGCCGGTCGTACGCCGTCCACACCTGGCCCATGCCGCCCTGGCCGATCAGGGTGGACAGTTCGTAGCGGCCGGCGACCACGCGTCCTGTCGCCACGGTCACCTTCCGCTTCCGTCCGCGTGCCGCTCGTCCGGTCGTCCGTCGTGCTTGCGCAGGTAGTCGCTGAGTTCGTCCAGCTCGGCCCGCACCTGGTCGATGCGCGCGGGGGCCGGGCGGTGCGGGGGCGGGACGACCGGCGGCGGGCCGGGGAGGGGAGTGTGCGGGGCCGTCGGGGGCGGGGTGGGCAGGCCGGACAGGACGGGGGCGACGGGCGCGGGATACGGCGGGGCCGCCGGGCCCGGATAGCCGTACGCCGGTATCGGCCGGGCCTCGGACTCCGCGCGGCGGCGCCCGTAATGGCGTATCTCCGCGATGAGGTAGTACGTGGTCACGGCGACCAGCGTGACGAGCACCAGGCACATGCCCCCGGTGCCGCGGGCGCCCGACGCGTCGTCGGACGGATCGCTGCCCACCAGGGCGAAGCTGACGACAGCGGCGGTCATCGCGGCCGCGAACAGCCACCAGTCCAGGCCCCGGCGGGTGACGGCGGCCAGGCGCAGCAGCATCGCCCAGGACAGGAAGCCGACGCTGAGGAAGCCGATCGCCACGAACAGCACGCGCAGCAGGACCAGCACCGCGGGATGCGGCGGCCTCTTGGCCGGCTGTCCGTGGCCGTGGCCCTGCATGGCTGCTCCTGATTGCCCGAAGTCGCCGGAGGTGGCGTGTGGATCGAGCATATGGCCCGGCACCGACAACACATCTGGGATGTATCAAACCGTTGTCAGCGCTCAGTCGGGGGCGACGGTGCCGTCCGTGAGGCCGTCGTACATCCCGCGCACCAGGTGGTCGCCGAGCCTGCTCGCCTGGCGCAGTGCCCGCTCGAACTCGTCCAGGGCGTGGAACCGGGCGCCGTAGCGCCGCTGTTCGGCCAGCGGCAGCCGGGGCAGCTGGAGCCGGCGCACATCGAGCCGGGTGGCGGTGGAGGCGTAGCTGCTGGCCTGCCGGTTGTTGGCGGTGCCGCGCAGGAATCCGGCGAGGAACCAGGGGTCGAGCGCCGTCGGATCGGGGCGCAGCAGGACGAGGTTGCGCCCCAGGGCGGCGCCCGCGGTGGCCTCCTCGATCACGCGCGCCACCGAGCCGCCGCCGAGCACCGGTACGACGACGTCGCCCGGCTCGGTCAGCACGGCCTCCTCGTCGCTCTCCGGCAGCGTGCCCGAGGGTGCGGTGGCGGCGAGGACGTCGGTGTCGGTGAGCACGGGCAGGCGCGCGTGGCCGCCGTTGCCGCCGGCGCGCATCACCAGGGCGCCCGCGCGGGCCAGTTCACCGATGGTGGTGAGCGGCCAGCGCTCGGGCGGGGCCGGGGCGGCGGCCGGCGGGGTGAGGTCGGCGGTCAGGCGCAGGGTCTCGCCGAGGCGTTCGCGCACCGCGGCGAGCTGCTCGGCGCCGTCGGCCACGGCGGGCGGCGGCAGATGGCGGCCGGGCGCCAGGTCCACGTCGTCGTCGAGGAGTTCGATGACCGGCACCGAGCGGGCGAGGCCCGGCCGCTCCGCCAGCCGTCCCGCGCGTGTGAAGGCGCGCCAGGCGTCCAGGACGGCATCGCGCACCGCCGCCCAGTCCGGCCCGCCGCGCCCCTCCCCGGCGAACTGCCCGGTGTCCATGAGCAGCACCTCGGGCGAGGCCGGATTCCGCTCGGGCCGGCGCAGCACCCAGAGGTGGAGGGGGATGTTGTACGGCGGTGCCGCCCCGACCGGCAGCGCCAGCACCGCCCGCAGCGCGCCCCGGCGCAGCAGGTCGGCGCGGATCCGGCGGCCGGAGCGGCGGGAGGCCGCGGCCGGCGGCATCAGCAGGACGGCGGTGCCGCCCCCGGTGAGCCGGGCCAGGGCGTGCTGCACCCAGGCCAGCTCGGACTCGGTGCGGGCCGGGAAGCCGTACTCCCAGCGGGGGTCGTAGGCGAGTTCGTCGTGGCCCCAGTTGCGCTCGTTGAACGGCGGGTGGCACAGCACGGCGTCGGCGCGCAGTTCCGGGAAGGCGTCGGCGCGCAGGGTGTCCCCGGCGGCGGCGCGCACGCCGGCGCGCGAGTGCAGCGCGAGCCGCAGCGCGGTGACCGCGGCGAGGTCGGGGGCGCTGTCCTGGGCGTACAGCCACTGCTCGGGGCGGGTGTCCACGGCCCGCAGCAGGGCGCCGGTGCCGCACGCCGGGTCCAGGACGGTGCGGGCCGGACCGGCCAGGTCGGCCATGAGGGCGGCGAGTCCGGAGGGGGTGAGCGTGTACTGGCGGGGGTTGGCGTCCAGGTGCCGGCCCAGCAGGAACTCGAACGCCTGCCGCGCCCCCGCCTCGGCGGCGAGTTCGGCGGCACCGCGCAGGAGGGGGACGGAGGGGAGGAGCGGGGGCGGGGTGTCGGCGGCGGGGGTGCCGGTGTGCGCAGCCGGGGCGCCGGTGTGCGTGGCGGTGTCGTCGGTGTGCGTGGCGGTGTCGTCGGTGTGCGTGGCGGTGTCGTCGGTGTGCGTGGCGGTGTCGCCGGTACTCGCCCCAGAGCCGGGGCCGCCTGGCGTGGTGTTCACACCCGGCGTCGCCGGCTCGGTGTTCACACCCGCGGCGGTGGGCCCCCTGTCCGCCGCCTGAGAGTCGTCCGGCGTGTTCACATCATCCGGCGCCTCCACGCCGGGCAGCAGCGCCCCCGTCAGCTCACCGAGCCGCGGGGTCAGCGCCTGCGCCAGCGCCCCCGGCAGCAGCCGGGCCAGACGCTCGTCGGAGCCCGCGCTCGCCGCCAGCCAGACGGTGGGCCGCTCGTGGATCAGCAGCAGCGCGCAACCGGCGTGCACCAGTGCGGTGAGCGGCCCCTCGGGATGCCCCGCGAGCTGCTGCCAGACCCTTTCACGCAACGGGACTTCGGCGAGTTTCCCCTGCTTGCGCAGCCATGCCTCGACCTCGGCGAGCGCGAAGGAGGGACTGGTCTCCGTCCCCCCGACGGGCTTGGGGAAATCGGCGTGCCGGCGGCGCCAGTTGCTGACGGCGGCCCGGCCCACTCCGGCGAGCCGCGCGATGCCGGCCGCGGTCACCTCTGTCGCCTGATCCTGCACCGGCCCCACTCCCCTCGTCCCGTTTGCGCCGAGCATACCGGCGTGCACAAGATCCCTGCATTCACGACGTGTTCGTTTCCCAAGCACAGAAACGGTGTTGACTCGGTTCACAGGCTCTGCTGTTATTGACCAGGCGAACGCCGTCCGGCTCCGTGCCGGACGCGATACGGCACGCCCCGCGCCGTACGCACTTCTCCGTTCATCAGCCCTGAAGGACTGTCATGCGCCTCTCGTCCCGTGCCGCCACGCTGCTCGCCGTCACCGCGGCCCTGCCCCTGGCCCTCACCGCCTGCTCCAGCGGCTCCACGGACGCCTCCGCCCCGAGCGCGAAGCACACCGCGGCGAAGGACCCGAACGCCGGCCTGCGCACCGGCACGCAGCTGAAGAAGCTCCTGGCGCCCGCCTCCGCCTTCCCGGCCGGGTACGCCGTCGAGGGCGACAACACCGCCGACAGCGGCGCCCAGTTGCTCACCCCGTCCGCCCGGAAGACCGCCAAGCCCGACTGCACCAAGCTGGAGGGCACGTCCTGGATCCAGGTGACCGGATACGAGGACAGCGCCGCGTTCGCGCAGAACGACTACGTGAACGCGCAGAAGACCGAGGAAATCGCCCAGGAGATAGACGAGTTCCCCGTCACCCTCGGGAAGGCCGTCATGAAGCAGCTCACGGCCGTCGCCGCCGAGTGCGCGACGTACACGGACACCAGCGAGCGCGCCAAGGTGAAGGTCACCGGCAAGGCCACCACCGGGCTCGGCGACGAGGCGTACACGATGACGCTGACCAGCGGCAAGTGGCAGAACGGCTCCACCCTGATCGCGGCCCGCTCCGGCGGCTCCGTGGTCACCGTGCTGTCCACGGCGGGCACCGACAACGGCGCCGCTTCCGCGCAGAAGCTGACGACGACGCTGCTGGCCGGGCTGGCGAAGTAGGACCGCCCGCCGTCCTGCGCGACGAGTCCCGATGCCTCCCCGTCCCGCCGGTCCGGGTGCCGCCCCGCGTGCCGCGCTCGCCCTCGGCCTGCTGCTCGGGTTCTACCTGCTGGCCCTGCTCCTCCTCGTCGCCGTGGCGGCCCTCGATGCCGTCCTGGCGCGGGGCCCGTTCACCGTCGTCACCGTCGAGGGCTGGCTCGGCTCGCTGGCCGTCGCCTGGTGCGTGCTGCGGGTCCTCGTGCTCAGCCGGCGGCCCGGCGAGGAGCGGGCGGGGCCGCCGGGCCTCTCGGTGACACCGCGGGAGCAGCCGGAGCTGTGGCGGCACGTGCGGGAGCTGGCCGGACGGGTGCCCACCCGGCCGCCCGCGGAGATACGGATCGTGCCGGGCGCCGTCGCCATGGTGCGGGAGGACGCCCGGTGGCTCGGGCTGTTTCCGGGCGAGCGGCGGCTTTTCCTCGGCGTGGCCCTGCTGCTGGGACTGCCCGAGGCCGAGCTGGACGCCGTACTCGGACACGAGCTGGGCCATTACGCCCACCACGACACCCGGCTGGGCAACCTGGTGGCGGCGCTGCGCGGCCGGCTGGCGCACACCGTGGCCACCCTGGAGGAGCGGGCCGCGCGCGAAGCGGCCGGCCAACGGGCGGACTTCGCCGCGAAGGCCGCCCGGCGCCGGGCGGAGGGCAGGCCGCCGCCGCTGAAGCGGGCCCGCACACGGGGCCCGGACCACTACCTGGCCCTCCTCTTCACCGCGTACACGAGACTGTGCCTGCGCCTGACCGAGGCCGTCAGCCGACGCCAGGAGCACGCGGCCGACCTGGTCGCCGCCCGGCTCGCCGGACCGGCCGCCACCGCCGCTGCCCTGCGCCGCATACCCGCGCTGGAAGCGGCCGACGAGCTCTACCTGAAGCACTACGCCCTGATGGGCTGGGACGCCGGACTGCTGCCCCCGGAGGGCCAGTTCTACGGCGGGTTCGCCCTGCTGCTCGCGGACGGCACCCGGCGCGCGCGACTGGCGGCAGCGGCACGGGAACCGCTGCCGGAGGGAGCCGCCGAGGAGCGCTCCCCGTACGCCTCCCACCCGCCCACGGCCGACCGCCTCAGGGCGCTCGCGGCGATCCCCGGCGACGACGCGGCCCACACGCTCGGGCGACGTCCGGCCGCCGCCCTGCTGTGCACGCCGGACCGGCTGCTGGCCGACCTGGAGCAGGCCACCCTCAGCACCGGGGCACTGGCCAGACGCCGGGTCCCCTGGGCCGAACTGCCCCGCCAGGCCCACCGGGAGACCTACGCGCGTGAGGTGGAGCCGCTGCTCACCGCCATGGCCGAGCTGACCGGTGCCGCGACCGCCCCCGGCGCCGTCGCCCTGCACCGCCTCCTGGACCTGCTCGACCACGGTCTGCTGCACGACCTGGCCGCCCGGCTGCCGCGGTCCGGGCAGGCCGCCGGCAGCAGTGGCCGCGCGGCACGCGAGTTCGCCCGTACGGCCTTCCGCTCGGCCCTGCGCCGGCTGGCCCTGCTCGCCGCGCTGGAGACCGGGCTGTGCCGGTGGGAGCTGTGCTGGTCGGGGCCCCCGGTGCGGCAGTCGGCACCCGCGTGGTTCACCGAGGACCTGCCGAACGCGCTGGACCGGGCGGTCGCCGAACCGCCCCTGACCGCACCCCTGCGTACCCTCCTGCTGCGCGGCAGCGGCCACGCGCCGCCCGGCGGCACCGGGCCGGCACCCCACACCCCGGCCTGACGGCCACTCGTCCCGCTCTCCCCGGCCACCTCCCCAGGCAGCCCCGATCACCCGGAAGACCCGCCCATGAACGTCCTGATCGACATAGCCGGCGTCGGCGTCCTCGCCTACGCGGCCGTCACCATCCCGCGCAACGCCCGCAAGGCGCGCGCCCGCAAGGCCGAGGAGAAGGCCAAGGCGCCGGTCACCATCGACGCGGCCGCGTACGGCCTGGTGCCCGCCGCACAGCTCGACAAGGAGCACGCGGGCCCCGACCCGGAGGCCGACGCGGTGGCCGCCGCCGCGCTCGCCGGCGACTGGCGGCGGGCCGCCGACTACCTCGCCGGCGCGGGCCGCGACTGGGACCTGCGCTGGTACCGGCTCGGCATCCTGGTGGACGCCGCCGTGACGGACGATGCCTGGCTCAGGGCCTGGCGCGCGGAGTACCCCGGCGACCCGGCCGGTGCGCTCGTGCACGCCGACGCGCTCGTCCAGCTCGCGGGCGAGGTGCGCGGCGCACAGCTCGCCAAGCACACCACGGCCGAGCAGTTCGAGGGCTTCCACCGGCTGCTGGCCGAGGCGCTGCCCGCCTGCCGGGAGGCCGCGCGGATGGCTCCCGAGGACCCCTGCCCGTGGATCGCCCAGATCACCATCGCCCTCGGACTCGGCTGGTCGCACGACGACTTCCGGGCGCTGTGGGCCGAGATCACCGCACGGGATCCGCACCATTTCGGCGCCCATGTCAGCGCGCTCCAGTACTGGTGCGCCAAGTGGCGCGGCTCGCACGAGCTGATGTACGCGTTCGCCGAGCAGGCCGCGGCCACCGCCCCGCCCGGCAGCCTGCTGCCCGTCCTGCGCCTGTACGCGCTGTTCGAGCACGCCTGCCGGGAGGCCAAGGGGCCCGTGTA
This sequence comes from Streptomyces sp. NPDC037203, assembly GCF_055605065.1. Taxonomy (NCBI): domain Bacteria; kingdom Bacillati; phylum Actinomycetota; class Actinomycetes; order Kitasatosporales; family Streptomycetaceae; genus Streptomyces; species Streptomyces sp. NPDC037203. The sequence goes on along the minus strand of NZ_JBVJUC010000006.1, from coordinate 407,204 downwards.
CGACCAGCCGTTCGTGGACTCGGCCATCGACGCCGCCCTGGACGCCGTGGACCGGGTCCCGGCCGGACACCACCGGCTGCCGCTGGTGCGGCACCTGCTGGCCAAGTTGCTGTTCGAGAGGAAGCGGTACGCGGAGGCGGCGGAGCAGTTCCGGGCGGTCGGCGGGTACGCCGGCAGCGTGCCGTGGACGTACTCCGGTGATCCGGTCAAGGCGTTCGTGTACGCCCGTACCAACACCTTCGTCGGCTGGGAGAAGGCGGGCCGCCCGGCCCCGCCAGCGCGTGTGCGCTGACGGACGCCCCTGATCCCGGCGGAGCTCGGTCCTGGTCCAGGGCCTCAGCGCGCCTTGAAGCGGGCCGGGGCCTCGGTCGGGTTGCCGCCGGAGGGCAGCTTCTGGTTCGGGCAGGCGGTGAGGACCTTCTCCATCGCCGCCTTCTCGCCGGAGGTGACCCACAGGCCGTACTTCTTCTTCACCGCCACCTGCGTCGCCACGTAGGTGCAGCGGTAGTCCTTGTCCGGCGGCAGCCAGGTGGCCGCGTCGCCGTCGCCCTTGCCGCGGTTGGCGCTCGCGTCCACCGCGATCAGGTTGAGCGGGTCGTTGGCCAGCGCGATCCGCTTGTTCGCGTCCCAGTACTTGGCGCCCTTCTGCCAGGCGTCCGAGAGGGCGACGACATGGTCGATGTCGACCTTGCTGGCGCCGCGCCGGTAGGTGATCTCCTTGCCCGAGTACGGGTCGGGGTCCAGCAGCCCGTAGGAGACCTTGCAGGTGCCGCCGGTGAACTTCACGTCCTTGAGGTCGCGTTTGAGGATGTCGTCCCGCGTGTCGCAGGAGTTGGAGTCCGTGTCCGCCCACGCGCTGCCGAACCGCTCACGGGAGTAACCGGTCTTCGGGGCGCGGCCCTTGACGGGCAGCACCTCGGCGGCGGTCAGCGCGGCGCCGCCGCCGCTTCTCTCCTCGGGGCCCGAAGCCCCCTTGTCCTGGCCCGACTTGCAGCCGGCCACCGCGGCCAGCACCACCACCGCACCGATCGCACCGCTTTTCAGACGCGTCATGCTGCGCCCCCCTCGCTCGCCCTGTGGGTCCGCCCTCGGAAGCGGGGCGGATCGTTCCGCCCCTTACGGTAACTGCCCGTTCCTGAGCGGCAGATGGGTCCCAAAGAGAGGATTCAGGGGCAAGCAGGGCGTGAGGTGGGGCACACGGCGGCCGAAGACCGGCGTACGGACCGTCCGTCCGTACGCCGGCTCACACCCTGGTGTCGCGCGGGGTCAGGAGCCCAGGACCGAGGCCAGGAACTCCCCCACCCACGCCAGCAGTTCCCGGCCGACCAGCGGCTTGCCGCCCACCTTCGCGGTCTTCGGGCGGGGCACCAGCACCTGGTGCGCGGCCGCCTTGACGACCGAACCGGGATACAGCCGCTTCAGCCGCAGCTCCTGCGACTCGCGCAGCTCGACCGGGGCGAAGCGGATATTGGTGCCCTGAAGGACGATCTCGCCGACACCGCAGGCCCGCGCCAGCATCCGCAGCCCGGCCACCAGCAGCAGGTTCTCCACCGGCTCGGGCAGCTTGCCGTAGCGGTCGGTGAGTTCCTCGCGGACCGCCGCGATGTCCTCCTCGGAGTTGGCGGAGGCGATGGCGCGGTAGGCCTGGAGGCGCAGCCGCTCGCCGGGCGCGTACTCGTGCGGGACGTGCGCGTCGACGGGCAGCTCGATCTTGACCTCCAGCGGGGCCTCCTCCGCACCTCCCGCCGAAGGCTCCCCGCTCTCCAACTGCCGCCGGTAGTCCGCGACGGCCTCGCCGACCATGCGCACGTACAGGTCGAAGCCGACGCCCGCGATGTGCCCGGACTGCTCGCCGCCGAGCAGATTGCCCGCGCCGCGGATCTCCAGGTCCTTCATGGCCACGTACATGCCCGCGCCCATCTCGGTGTGCTGGGCGATGGTCGCGAGCCGCTCGTGAGCCGTCTCGGTGAGCGGCTTCTCCGGCGGGTACAGGAAGTACGCGTACCCGCGCTCGCGGCCGCGCCCGACCCGGCCGCGCAGCTGGTGCAGCTGGGAGAGGCCGAAGGTGTCGCCGCGCTCCACGATCAGGGTGTTGGCGTTGGAGATGTCGATGCCGGACTCCACGATGGTGGTGGAGACGAGCACGTCGAACTTCTTCTCCCAGAAGTCGACCACGACCTGCTCCAGGGCCGCCTCCGACATCTGCCCGTGCGCGGTGGCGATGCGGGCCTCGGGCACGATGTCGCGCAGCCGGGCCGCCGCCCGGTCGATGGACTCCACCCGGTTGTGGATGTAGAAGACCTGGCCCTCGCGCAGCAGTTCACGGCGGATCGCGGCGCCGATCTGCTTCTCCTCGTACGGCCCCACGAAGGTGAGCACCGGGTGGCGCTCCTCGGGCGGGGTGGTGATGGTCGACATCTCGCGGATGCCGGTGACCGCCATCTCCAGGGTGCGCGGGATGGGCGTGGCGGACATGGTGAGCACGTCCACGTTGGCGCGCAGCTTCTTCAGCTGCTCCTTGTGCTCGACGCCGAAGCGCTGCTCCTCGTCCACGATGACCAGGCCGAGGTCCTTGAACTTGGTCTCGGAGGAGAACAGCCGGTGGGTGCCGATGACGACGTCCACCGCGCCCTCGCGCAGCCCCTCCAGGACGGCCTTGGCCTCGGTGTCGGTCTGGAACCGGGACAGCGCCCGCACATTGACCGGGAACTGCGCGTAGCGCTCGGAGAACGTCCCGAAGTGCTGCTGCACCAGCAGCGTCGTCGGCACCAGGACCGCGACCTGCTTGCCGTCCTGTACGGCCTTGAAGGCGGCCCGCACCGCGATCTCGGTCTTGCCGTAGCCGACGTCGCCGCAGACGAGGCGGTCCATGGGGATCGACTTCTCCATGTCCTCCTTGACCTCGGCGATGGTGGTGAGCTGGTCCGGGGTCTCGGCGTAGGGGAAGGCGTCCTCCAGCTCGCGCTGCCAGGGCGTGTCGGCGCCGAAGGCGTGGCCGGGGGCGGCCATGCGGGCGCTGTAGAGCTTGATCAGGTCGGCGGCGATCTCCTTGACCGCCTTCTTGGCACGCGCCTTGGTCTTCGTCCAGTCGGCGCCGCCCAGGCGGTGCAGGGTGGGCGCCTCGCCGCCGACGTACTTGGTGATCTGCTCCAGCTGGTCGGTGGGGATGTAGAGGCGGTCGCCGGGCTGGCCGCGCTTGGCCGGGGCGTACTCCACCACGAGGTACTCGCGGGTGGCGCCCTGCACGGTGCGCTGCACCATCTCGATGTAGCGGCCCACGCCGTGCTGTTCGTGGACGATGTAGTCGCCCGGCTCCAGGGTGAGCGGGTCGATGGTCTTGCGGCGCCGGGCGGGCATCCGGGCGCCGTCGCGGCTCGCGGTGCGCTGGCCGGACAGGTCGGTCTCGGTGAGCACGGCGAGCTTGAGCCCCGGATCCACCAGGCCGTACTCGATCGAGCCGCAGGAGACGTGCACCACGGAAGGACTCAGCTCACCGAGGTCGGTGTCCAGGCGGGCCGCGATGCCCTCGCCGCCGAGCACCTCGACGGTGCGGGAGGCCGGGCCGTGGCCCTCGGTGAGGAACGCCATGCGCCAGCCGTCGGCGAGCCAGCCCTTGGTGTCCGCGAGCGCCCTGGCGGTGTCGCCCCGGTAGGCGTCGGGCGCGTGCATCCCCAGCTTGAGGGTGTCCGCGTCGAGCTCCTCGTCGGCGGCGAAGGGCGAGACGGACCACCACATCATGTCCAGCTCGCGCGCCCGGTCGCGGACGTCGGCGATGGACCACAGGGAGGCCGCGCCGACGTCGATCGGGGCTTCACCGCCGCCCGCCGTGGCCGCCCAGGACGCCTGGAGGAACTCCTGGCTGGTGGCCACCAGGTCGGCGGCGCGGGTGCGGACCCGCTCCGGGTCGCAGACCACGGCCATCGACCCCTGGGGCAGCACGTCCAGGAGCAGCTCCATGTCGTCCACCAGGACCGGGGCGAGGGACTCCATGCCCTCGACCGCGATGCCTTCGGCGATCTTGTTCAGCAGTTCGCCCAGCTCCGGGTGCTCCTCGGCGAGCACCCGCGCCCGCTCGCGCACCTCGTCGGTGAGCAGCAGCTCGCGGCAGGGCGGCGCCCACAGTCCGTGCTCGGCGATTTCGAGGGAGCGCTGGTCGGCGACCTTGAAGTAGCGGATCTCCTCGACGTCGTCGCCCCAGAACTCGATGCGCAGAGGGTGTTCCTCGGTGGGCGGGAACACGTCCAGGATGCCGCCGCGCACCGCGAACTCCCCGCGCTTCTCCACCAGCTCCACCCGCGCGTAGGCCGCCGCCGCGAGAGCTTGGACGACCTCGTTCAGATCGGCGTTCTGACCGGTGCGCAGGGCCACCGGCTCCAGGTCGCCGAGGCCCTTGACCTGCGGCTGGAGCACGGAGCGCACGGGCGCGACGACCACGGAGACCGGGCCGGTCTCGGGGTCGTCCGGGCGGGGGTGGGCGAGACGGCGCAGCACCGCGAGGCGCCGGCCGACGGTGTCGCTGCGGGGGCTGAGGCGCTCGTGCGGCAGCGTCTCCCAGGAGGGGTACTCCACGACGCCCTCGGGGGGCAGCAGCGAGCGCAGCGCCGCCGCCAGGTCCTCCGCCTCACGGCCGGTCGCCGTGACCGCGAGCACCGTACGGCCGCTGTCGCGGGCGAGGCCGGCGAGAGCGAAGGGGCGGGCCGCAGGGGGGCCGACGAGGTCGACGTGCGTACGGTTGCCGTCCGCGGCCGCCGTGATCGCTTCGGCGAGGGCGGGGTCCTTGACGACGGCGTCGAGCAGACCGTGCAGGCTCATGGGGGCTTTCCGTCCGGGGTGGGCAACGCAAGCAGCCCGGCGCGGGGCGCGGCCGGGGGTGTCCAGCGTACGACGCCGCCGGGGTCGGCGCCGGTGCCTGTGGACAACCCCACCATCCCGGACGGACGGACACCCGGTACCGGGAAGTCCTCAGGACTCCTCGGTACCGGGTGCTCCCCCGCAACCCCCGTATGCGGTGGTCGTCGGACCGGCCGGTGGCGGCTAGTCCGTGGCGATGGCGTTCAGCACGTTCATACGGCCCGCGCGGAAGGCCGGGACGAGGGCGGCGAACAGGCCCACGAAGGCGGAGCCGATGAAGACGGCGATGATCGTCGGCCAGGGGATGTCCAGCACGTCGAGCCCCTGGAGGGCGAGGAGCTGCTGGGCGGTCGCGCCCCAGCCCATGCCGAGGCCCAGGCCGAGCAGGGCGCCGAAGACGGCGATCACCACGGACTCCAGGCGGATCATGCGCCGCAGCTGGCGGCGGGAGAGACCGATGGCCCGCATCAGGCCGATCTCCCGTGTCCGCTCCACCACCGACAGGGCCAGGGTGTTCACCACGCCGAGGACCGCGACGATGATCGCCAGGGCCAGCAGGCCGTAGATCATGTTGAGCAGCTGGCCTATCTGGTCCTTGAGCGCCTTCTTGTAGTCGGTCTGGTCACGCACGGTCAGCGCCGGGTCGGCGTGCACCGTCCGCTTCAGCGACGCGTAGGCGGCCGCCTCCTGCCCGCCCTTGGCGGTGGCGAACACGAGCTGGTCCAGCGGCATCCGGTCGGCCGGCACGTACTTCGCGACGGTCGGGATGGACGCGTACATCGCGCCCTTGTCGATCACCGCGTCGTCGCTGGTGATGGCGCGGACCGTCAGCCTGGCGGCCCTGCCGTCCTTGAAACCGACCGTGACCGTGGAGCCCACCCTGATCCCGTGCGCCTTGGCGAAGCCCTCGAAGACGGACATGGAGTCGGGCCGGTAGGCATCGGCGAGATCACCGGCGACCGTCTTGGTGCGCACGTCCTTCGCGTAGGTGGCGTCGGCCGCGTTGATCGTCTCCCCCTTGGAGACCTTGCCGTCCGGCGTGCTCAGCGTCGCGTCGAGCAGCTTGTACTCGGTGACCCGCTCCAGGCCGGGCGTCGCCTCGATCTGCCGCACCATCTGCGGCTTGACGAAGCTGAATTCCTGGTCGCCCTGGACGATGAAGTCCGCGCCGACGGTCTTGTCCAGCTGGTCGGTGGCCGAGGCCACCATCGAGGAGCCCACCACGGACAGGCAGGCCACCAGGGCGAGGCCGATCATCAGGGCGGCGCCGGTGGCACCGGTGCGGCGCGGGTTGCGCAGCGCGTTGCGCTCCGCCATCCGGCCGACCGGACCGAAGACCCGCAGGATGATCGCGCCGAGGACCCGGACCACACCGCCGGCGAGCAGCGGGCCGATCACCACGAAGCCGACCAGGGTGAGCAGCACACCCAGGCCCAGCAGCCCCGAGCCGGGCTTGGCCTCGTCGGTGGTCGCGGCGGCGTACAGGCTCCAGCCGCCGGCGCCGGTGAGCACCAGACCGAGCACGGCGCGCACCGCACCGGACCTGCCGTCGGCCGGGGTGCCGGCGTCGCGCAGGGCCGCCATCGGCGAGACCTTCCCGGCTCGGCGGGCGGGCAGATAGGCCGCGAGAACGGTGACCACGACACCTAGCAGCAGGCCGAGCGCGGGCGTGGTCCAGGCGACCGTCAGGTCGTCGGTGGACAGCTCCATGCCCATGCCGCTCATGAGCTTCATCAGACCGACCGCGATCCCGACGCCCGCGCCGACGCCGAGCGCGGAGCCGATCACACCGAGCAGCAGCGCCTCGACCAGCACGGAGCGGTTCACCTGCTTGCGGGAGGAACCGATGGCGCGCATCAGGCCGATCTCGCGGGTGCGCTGGGCGACCAGCATGGAGAAGGTGTTGATGATCAGGAAGATGCCGACCAGGAAGGCGATTCCGGCGAAGCCGAGCATCGCGTACTTCATGACGTTCAGGAAGCTCTCGACGCTCTTCTGGTTGGCGTCGGCGACCTCCTTGGCGGTACGCACCTTGTAGCCGTGGCCGAGGGCGGCCGTCACGTTCTTCTTCAGCTGGTCGTTCGTCACGCCGCGGGCGGCGGTGACATTGACGTCCGTGTAGACACCGGTGCGCCCGATCAGGGTCCGCTGGGCGGTCCTGGTGTCCAGGTAGAAGACGGCCGCGCCGGGATTGGTCACCTTGAAGGCGACGATGCCGGACACGCGGGCGTGGTGCGTGCCCACGACCGAGATCATGCCGATGTCGTCGCCCAGCCTCAGATGGTGCTTGGCGGCGGTGTCCTTGTCGACCATCACCTGGCCGGGGCCCTTGGGCGCCGCGCCCGTGGTGATCTCCATGGTGCGGGCGTCGTTGCCGTTCCAGCTGCCCACGATGGTCGGGCCGCCGCTGGTCGGCGACAGCTTGTCCTTCCGGCCGTCGATCACGGTCACCGAGGTGGAGAAGACCGTGCCCTCGGCCGACCGCACGCCGCGCGCCCCCTGGACGGTGGAGACGACGGAGGCCGGCATGACCGGCGGCTTGCCGGTGCGGGAGGTGGTCTGGCCGGTGTCGGAGGCGCCCTGAGCGCTGACCGTGACATCCGAGGAGGTCGCCTGGAACAGCTTGTCGAAGGTGGTGTTCATGGTGTCGGTGAACACCAGCGTGCCGCACACGAAGGCGACCGACAGCAGGACCGCGACCGCCGAGAGCGCCATGCGGCCCTTGTGCGCGAAGAAGTTGCGCATCGAGGTTCTCAGCACGGTCATGACGTGCGCCCCCGCGCGTCGAAGTCCTTCATGCGGTCCAGGACCTGATCGGCCGTCGGCTGGTGCATCTCGTCCACGATGCGGCCGTCGGCCAGGTACAGCACCCGGTCCGCGTACGAGGCGGCCACCGGGTCGTGGGTCACCATGACGATGGTCTGGCCGAGTTCGTCCACCGAGCGGCGCAGGAAGCCCAGCACCTCGGCGCCCGCGCGCGAGTCCAGGTTTCCGGTCGGTTCGTCACCGAAGATGATCTCCGGGCGGGCGGCGAGCGCGCGGGCCACGGCGACGCGCTGCTGCTGGCCGCCGGACAGCTGCGTCGGCCGGTGCTTGAGCCGCCCGGCGAGGCCGACGGTCTCCACGACCCGGTCCAGCCACGCGCGGTCGGGCTTGCGGCCGGCTATGTCCATCGGCAGCGTGATGTTCTCCAGCGCGTTCAGCGTCGGCAGCAGGTTGAACGCCTGGAAGATGAAGCCGATCCGGTCCCGGCGCAGCTGGGTGAGCTTCTTGTCCTTCAGGCCGGTGATCTCGGTGTCGGCCAGATGGATCCGACCGCTCGTCACCGTGTCGAGGCCCGCGAGGCAGTGCATGAGCGTGGACTTGCCGGACCCCGAGGGGCCCATGATCGCGGTGAACTGACCGCCGGCGATGTCCACGTCGACGTGGTCCAGCGCGACGACACGGGTCTCCCCGGATCCGTACGCCTTCACGACCTGCCGCGCCCGCGCGGCAACGGCCGTCAGCCCTCCAGTGCCCCCGTGCCTGGGAATGGTCACAGCCGATGTCACGGTATGTCTCCTATATCGGTCGGCAAGTGCGTGTGCGACGCCCCGGAGTTCCGATGCGTGCGGTTCCGGCCACGCGCCGAGCGGTGCTGCCCGCGTCATCGGCGGGCTGCTGCCCCGCCTCCTCCACGGTGCGGTCCGCGTCATGCGTGGTCGCGGCTACGTCCATGAGTCTCGCGCCCGACGAGGGTGCGGCGCGCTGGTGCACAGCCCCCTCTTCGGCAGGGGGAAAACCCCACCCCTCCGTTCGGGCCGGCCACCCCCCAGCGGCGTAAAGCCAGCTTAAGGAAGTCTCCTGCCGCGGCTCGTCCTCCGCCGGGACGAGCCCTCCCCGAGCCCTGATACGGAGATACCCCTAGGGGATCCCCGCCCCCGGACGGACCCCTTCTCGGGGTTCGCCTCCACCCACGGGCGGGCCCGTCTCCACCCCGGCCGCTACTCCACGACCGCCTGACCGGTCAGCGCCGTCAGCTTGCTGCGCACATGGTCCATGTGGGCCTGCACGTCGTCCCAGGTCGCGCTGTGTTCGCGCAGGACCCGTTCGGTCTCGTGGGCGATCCGGTCGGCGCGGGCACGGGCCTCGGCGGCGATCGAGGCCGCGCGGGCGTGCGCCTCCTCCTCGCACCGGCGGCCGTACTCCTCCGCCTCCCCCAACGCGCGCCTCGCGGCGGCCACTTCCTCCTCCGCGAGGGCCACAAGCCCGGCCTCGTGCGCGTCCGCGGCCGCCACCGCCTCGGCCTCCGCGCGCTCCGCCGCGGCCAAGCGCTCGGCCTGATCGCGGGACTGCCCGGCCAGCAGGTCGCCGGTGCGGCGGCGTACCGTGCGCAGCTCCTCCAGTGCCTCCTTGCGGGCCGCTTTCACCGCCCGCCGCGCGCCGACGCGCAGCTCGTCGGCCTCCGCGCGGGCGGCGAGCAGGACCCGGCAGGCGTCTTCGTCGGCCGCCGCGCGCACCGCGTCCGCCGCCTCCTGCGCGGCCAGGCGCACGCCCTCCGCGTCCGCCGCCGCCCGCGCGACCAGCTCACGCGCCTCGCACCGCGCACGCTCCCGCAGCTGCCGCGCCTCCTCCAGCGCGAGCTGGAACAACCTGCGCGCGCCCTCGTCGAGCGAGTCGTACTCCTGCGGCCCGAGCCCGGAGACCACCTCGCGCAGCCGCGCGGCCTCCGCCGCCATGTCCTTGGCCAGCACGGTCAGCCGCGCCGCGCGCTCCCACGCGGCGTCCCGCTCCCCGGACAGCGCCTCCAGGTACGCATGGACCTGCTCGGGCCGGTAACCGCGCCCCCGGACGGTCGTGAAGCCGTTCGGCGGCATCCATGCGCAGCTCACCTCGGGAACCCCTCTCCGACCGACATGTACGACAGCAGAGTTCGCGCACATCGTGACGGATCGGGCTCACCTGTTCATAACGCGACACTCCGCCGCCGTGTCACAGGCGGAGTGCCGCGGTCCGCCACCCCGGAGTGTTCCCGCGGGCCCGGCTACAGCAGCCCGTCCCACATCTGCTCCAGCAGCACCGACCACCAGCTCTCCGGCGAACCCAGCGCCGCCGGGTCCAACGCGGCCAGCTGCGCCTGGAAATCGACGGTCCAGCGGCCCGCCTGCTCCTGGTTCAGCCCGTACCGCAGCCGCCACATCCGGCCCAGCAGCGCAAGGCAGCGCACGAACTCCGGCAGCCCGGTGTTCACGAACTGCGGCGGCACCGGCGCACCACCCGGACCGGCCTCCACCGGCACGGCCACGATGTTCGCCGTCCCGTACTGCACACACAGCGCCTTGCCGAAGTCCGTGCCCATCACCAGGTACGACCCCGCGTCCGCCGCCGGCTGCACCCCGCGCTCCGCCGCCAGCTCCGCCAGCGTCGGCACCGGACGGCCCGGCTGCGCCTGCGCCCAGAAGAACGGGCCCATGTCCACCGGCAGCCCGGCCACCACCAGGGTGTGCGCCACGATCGGCGGCACCCCCTGCCGGGACACCGCCTGCTGCTCGAACCGGAAGACCCCCGGCCCGAACGCCGCCGCCAGCTCCTGCCCGGCGGCCTCCGGCGGCACCGGCGGCGCGGCCTGCACCGGCGGCAACGGCGCACGCACCGGCGCGGGCCGCGCGGGACCGTCCGCCACCTGGTGCAACTCGCCCTGATGCGCCAGAAGTTGCGCCATCCCCTGCTGCCGGCTCGCATGGTCGGTGCCGTACGGCGCGATGCTCGTGATCCGCGCCTGCGGCCACTGCTCCCGGATCATCCGCGCACAGTAGGCACCCGGCAGCTCGCACGACTCCAGCTCCGTGTGCAGCTCCAGCACCTGGCCCGGCGGCACGTTCATCGACCGCAGCTCATGGAAGATCTGCCACTCCGGATGCGGCGTACCCGGCGCCGAACGCCGGATCAGCTGCTGCTCCGAACCGTCCTGCGCCCGATACCGCAGCACGGCCTGGTAACCGGGGCCCACCGTCGGCTGCCCGGCCTGCGGATACCCGTACGCCGCGGGCTGCCCCGGCACGGGGGCGCCCATCTGCGGCGGGGCCATCGGCGGCGGGCCACCGGGCACCCCCGCGGGCATGCCCGGAACACCGGGCGCGGCCGGCGGCGGGGGCGGGGGCACACCGGGGCCGCCCACGGGAGGCGCCGCCAGCATGGTCTCCGCCTGGTGTACGGCACCACGCGCACCCGGCGCCGCGGGGGCACCGGGCATACCGGGAGCGCCGGGAGGCTGCGGGGCGCCGGGAACCGGGGGCATGCCGGGGGCCGCGGGTGGCTGGGGCGCGCCGGGGACGGGGGGCATGCCGGGGGCACCCGGACCGCCCTGCGCACCCGGAGCACCGGGCATACCCGGCGCGTGCGGAACACCCGGCGCACCCGGCATCCCCGGAGCCGCCGGAGGCTGCGGAGCACCGGGGCCCACCGGACCGGGGGCGGCCAGCATCGTGGCCGCGTGGTGCACGCCGCCCGCGGGGGGCGCGGGCGGCCTGGGCGCACCCGCCGTACCGTCCTGCCCCTCCGCCCGCTCCGCGTTCTCAGCGTTCTCCGCGCTCTCCGGGACGACCGCGGACACGAGACGCGTCGGCACGTAACCGCCGCCCGGCGACGCACCCGGCGCACCCGGCGGCGGAGGCGGCGCGCCCACCTCGCCGCGCGCCCTCTTCGGCGGCGCGGCCTTGCTCGTCGCGGCGTCCGCGATGTCCCCGGCGTTCGGCGCACCCGGATGCGGGATGCCGCCCGGCACCGGGGCCTCGGGGCCTGCCGGGGCCTGCGGATAGCCGTAGGCCCCGGCGCCCGGAGAAGGCGGCGGGGGCGGCGTACTGCCCAGCGGCGCGCCCGGCGCACCACCCGGCGCGCCCGGCTCGTTCGGCAGGTCCAGCGCCGGTGCGACCGCCGTGCGCGGCAACTGACTGCCGCCCGACATCAGCGCCGTCTTCGCGTCCGGTACGGAGACCGGCGGCGCGTCCTCGCCGGAACCGCTCAGCGGCGGCGCGAACACCGTGGCGGGCAACGGCACCGAACGGTCGTCGTCCTCGCCCGCGCCCCCGTTCGTGTCCGTACCCGCCCACGGGGTCGCCCCCGCCGGCACGTCCGCGGGAGCGGGAACCGGAGCGGGAGGAGGAGTGGGAGCACCCACCGAAGGAGCCGAAGGAGCCGAAGTCACCGAAGAGTCCGCGGAAGCCGCCACCGGCACCCCGGCACCCTCCGACGCACCGGAACCGTCCGACGCACCGGAATCCGCCGACGCCTGCCGCCGCTCCCCTATCCCCAGCTTGTCCGCCGCCTCCTGCAACCACTCCGGCGGAGTCAGCAGGAACGACGTCTGATTCAGATCCAACCGCGCCGCCGGCGCCGGCGCCGCGTCCACGGGACCGTCGGAACCGCCGTACTCCTCCTCGTACCGGCGGATCACCTCACCCACCGGCAGCGCCGGCCACAACGTGGCCTCACCGCTGTCCCGCGCGATCACCAGCCGCTGCGCGCCCGCGTCCGACCGCGGCCCCTCCGCCCGGTCCTCGCCCCACACCACGAACCCCAGCTCGAACTCCCGCACCCGCACCTCACGGTGCTGGTACGCGGGCACATCGCCGTTGATCCACTCCTCGGCGCGCTCCTGCGCCTGCGCGTACGTCACCATCGCCGTCAGCTCACTCCCCCACCGGACCGGACACCGGGACGACACGCGCGAAACCGCCGTCCACCATCAGATTCGCCACCGTCTCCAACTCCGGCGGATTGCCCGCCAGACGGGACAGGAACGCGTCGAAGTCGTCACCGCACGGCAGCAGCAGACGCTCCACCCGCTCCGCCGGCGGCCACGAGGGATCCGCGTCCCGCACATCGTCGTACGCGCAGAACCACACCGAACCGAGCCGCTCGCCGCGCACCTTCACCGCGAGCAACCCGCCCTGCACGAACGACACCCCGAGATAGTCCTTCGTCAGATGGTCACGCAGGCACTTGTTCACATAGACCAGGTCGTTGACCGCGGCCTCGTCCCGCACCGTGAAGAACGGCTGGTCCAGCAGCAGCCCCAGCTCGGCGAGGAGCGCCGTACCCACCGGAGCACAACCGCCCGCCGCCTTCAGGAAGTCACGGTAGGCACCCGGCAGCCGGTACCCCAGATCCTCCTCGACCCCCTGCACCTGCGCCTCGGTCACCGCCACCCCCGACTTCGGCAGACCGAAATGCGCGGGCCGCGTCTCCTGCAACGGGCGCGTCCCCCGCTTTCCGTGGTCCACCGGAGCCGTCGCCACCCCGCCGTGATGCCGCAGCAGCGCCTTCACATCGACCGGCACCAGTTCGAGACGCCGCGTGCCCGCCACGTGATGCCACGTCCAGCCATGCGGCGTCGCCACATCCGGCACCGTGTCCCACCACTCGTGCCCCGCCGCCGCCAGCGCCGCGTTCGCCGACACGTAGTCCGTCAGCCGCAACTCGTCGACGCCGAAACCCTCCGGCGGCTCCGCGATCTCCACCGCCACCCGCGCGTACGGCGAGAAATCCGGGAAACCACGCTCGTCGACCCGCACCCCGCCGGGATGCCGCGCCGCCCGCACCGGATCCGGGAAATGCACGACCTGCCCCGCGTACGCCGCGTTCGGCGGTACGGCCTGTCCCCCCTGGCGGCCGGGAGGAGCCCCCAGCCCGAGCCGACCTGTCGTCATGGCGGTTGCCCCCTGGGCGTTCTCTTGGGCCTGAACGGCGATGTCGATCGCGGATGCCGACAGCCTAAGCGGTACCCGCACCCCGGTCACCGGCCCACCGCACCCCCCGCGGCCCGCGCCCGCCGCCCCCACCCCCACCTCCGTGACCAGCCGTCACCCCACCGTGACCGACCCCACCCATCACGGGCGTGTCGCACCGCCCCAGCTTCCGCACCACCCACGGCATTTGGCACCCTGTGTCCTTCGGGGGACAGCACGGGGAGGGAAAACCGATATGAACACCTTGCAGACCGGAGGTACCGACGTGCGCGCCGGCGACCCGCGCATCGACTGGAGCGGCACCGACACACCCCCCGCACCCACCCTCCGGCAACGCCGCGACGGCATCCTGCCCACCGTCGCCGCCGCCCTCTCCGTCCACGGCACCACCCTCACCGGCACCGCCGCCCGCGGCGAGGAACCCCCCACCCTGCACCCCCTCGTCCAGGACTTCCTCGACACCCTCCCCAGCGCCCAGCGCGACCGCTTCACCGGACGCTGCGCCGAAACCATCCTCATCTCCCGGCACCTCGCCGCCGCCGACGCCACCCGCAGCAAACGCGCCTCCCGCAGGCCCATGACCAACGGCGAAGCCCGCAAGGCCCTCAAACACGCCAAGCTCACCGCCCGCCGCATACGCGAGGACGGCGACCCCCTGCACGGCAGCTTCGCCACCCCCTGCCGCGCGTGCACCGCCCTCACCTCCCACTTCGGCGTCCGCGTCGTCGACCCCACCACCAAGGACTGACCACCCGGCCGCCGCGGGCCACCCCGCACCACCCGTCAACACGACGAACGACACGACGAACAAAGGGCAGATGCACCCCGACCGCACCTCCACCACGCGCTTTTCCGTCCCCGTCGACGCCGCCCTGCGCGCCGCCGGCTGGCAACCCGGACGCTGGGACATAAAGCAGGCCGAGATCTGGGCCGACACCCTGCGCGAACACACCTCACCGGCCGGCCACCGGCACACCGTCTTCCCCGCCGCCGTCGAAGCCTGGGCCGAATTCGGCGGCCTGCACATCGCCCCCGGCGGCAGCGGACGCCAGATCGCCCCCGCCACCCTCCACCTCGACCCCCTGCACGGCCGCCACCTCGCCCGCACCCTCGGCGACCTCGGCCGCGCCCTCGGCACCGAACTCTGCCCCCTGGGCATCGAGACCGACACCGCCGCCGCCCTCGCCATCGACACCGAAGGCCGCGTCTACGCCCTCGACCACACCGGCGACTGGTACCTCGGCCCCGACATCGACCACGCCCTGGCCACCCTCGTCACCGGAATAGAACCGGTACGGCTCACTGCAGGCTGACACGGGAAAGACCGGGAAGGATCAGGGGGGGGCCGGGGAGGGGCGGGGCCCGCGGGACGGGCAGAGGAAACCCCCGGCCCGCCCGCCCCCCTTACGCCTCCTCCCCCACGACCTACCCCTACGCCGCCGGAATCACCGCCGACACCCGGAAGCCCCCCTCCTCCGTCGGACCCGACACGAACACCCCGCCCAGCGCCAGCACCCGCTCCCGCATCCCCACCAGACCATTGCCACCCGACGGCAACCCCGCCGCCGACGCCGAACCCGGCTCCCCCGGCGGCTCGTTCTCCACCTGCATCGCGATCTCCGACACCCGGTGCGCCAACCGCACATGCGTCTTCGCCCCCGCCGCATGCTTGTGCACGTTCGTCAGCGCCTCCTGCACCACCCGGTACGCCGTCTGCTCCACCTCCGCCGGGTACGACCGCGCCTCCCCCTGAACCGACAGCTCCACCACCATCCCCGCGGCCGCCGACTGCCCCACCAACTCCTCCAGCTCCGACAGACACGGCCCCTCAGCGGACTCCTCGGCCACCCGCGAAGCCGCCGCCGCGGCAGCCGCGGCCGCCTCGCCCACCGCCGCCAACGGCACCCCCGCCGCCGCACGGCCCGCGCCCTGGTCCGCCTCGCCCGCCCGCAGCACCCCGAGCATCTCCCGCAACTCCGTCAACGCCTGCCGGCCCATGTCCCCCACCAGCGCGGCATTGCGCACCGCCTTCTCCGGATCCTTCCGCGCCACCGCCTGCACCGCCGCCGCGTGCACCACCATCAGACTCACCCGGTGCGCGACCACGTCATGCATCTCCCGCGCGATCCGCGTCCGCTCCTCGCTGCGCGCCCACTCGGCCCGCTCCTCCGCCCGCTCCGCGAGCAGCTGAAGCTCCCGCTCCAGACTGTCCGCCCGCTCCCGCAGGCTCTCCATCAACCGTCGCCGCGCCCCCACATACAGCCCCAGCAGCACCGGCGGAGCCGTCAGTCCCAGCGCCGTCGCCACCGCGGCGAACGGCACGAACCAGTCACCGAGCGTGAGATCGCCCCGCGCCATGTCCTGCCGGACCCGCACGAACGTCACCACCGCCGTACCCGCCAGCGACATCCCCGCCAGCGCGCCGATCACCCGCCGCGGCACCTCCGCCGCGGCCAGCGTGTACAGGCCGACGATGCCCAGCAGGAAACCCATCTGCGCCGGGGTCACCGCGATCGCCACCAGCACGACGGCGACCGGCCACTTGCGCCGCACCAGCAGCACCACGCCGGCCACCACACCGAACAGGACACCCGCCCAGACCGGGATCCCCGCGTCGCGGGCGAAACCGATCCCCTCCGCGCCGCACTCCAGCGCGGACGCCAGCGCCAGCGCGCCGTCGAACACCGCGCTGCGCCGGCGCGGCCACCACCAAGGGCCGGTCAGCGCCCTGGCGTGCTCTTCCCCCGTCATGGTCATGCGTCCAGCCTACGGGCGGCAGGTGCGGCTTTTCCGGTGACTTTCGCCTACCTCCACACACCACGCTGCGTAATCGATCGGCATCGAAACCTCCCCCTTTCCCTCGAACTGGTGAACCCTCCGCGTTCGGTCCCGGAATCTCTCATTCCGCCCGGACGGTATGCCCATGGCACACACCCACGGCAAATACGCCGACTTCGAGGACCTACGGAAACAGGCGGTGGCGCTGCGGCGAGCGGGCCACAGCCTCCGCCAGATCCGCGACCGGCTGAAGATCTTCAACAGCGACCTCCTCAGCCAACTGGTCAAAGACGAACCCCCACCCGCCTGGACCCAACGCCCGAACGCCAAGGACGACCTCCGCGAACGGGCCAGGGAGCTTCGACTCCAGGGCTGGACCTACAACGAGATCCAAGCCGAGCTCGGCTGCTCCAAGAGTTCGGTCTCCCTGTGGGTACGAGACCTGCCGCATCCCGAGCCGAGGTGCACGCCGGAAGAACAGCGGGCCCGGATGAACGCGGGGCTGGCGAGACTGCGGGCGTCCCAGGAAGAAAAGAGGGCGGCGACGAGGCAAGCGGCGGCGGCCGCGATCGGCGACCTGTCGGACCGGGAGCTGTTCATCGCGGGCGTCGCTCTCTATTGGGCGGAGGGCGCCAAGTCCAAGCCCCACCGCCGCGCCGAGGTCCTTCAGTTCATCAACAGCGACCCAGATGTGATCAAGCTCTTTCTGCGCTGGCTGGACCTACTGGGGGTGACGCGGGACCGTCTCACCCTTCGCGTCCGCATCCACGAAACCGCGGCCGTCGAAGCCGCCGAGAAGTACTGGGCAGACATCGTCGGCATCGACGTGTCCGCATTCAGCAGGGCCACGCTGAAGAAGCACAACCCGCGAACCGTCCGGAAGAACACGGGTGACAGCTACCGCGGTTGCCTCGCGATCCATGTCAGGCAGAGCGCCGCCTTGTACCGTCGCATGGAAGGCGCTTGGTACGGCATAGTAGGAGGCGCCGTTCGGCAGCCGGACTAAATGTCCGGTTTAGTCGAATATGTTCCCCCGTGGTGTAATTGGCAGCACTGTGGCTTTTGGTGCCATCTGTCCGGGTTCGAGTCCTGGCGGGGGAGCAACTGCCAAGTTTGGGTCCTGACCGGCCGACGCCCCCTCAGGCCCCGCCCCCATATCCCCCAAACCCTGCCCCGGTATCCTGCGGCTGTTCCCACCCTCAGAGCCGAAGGGCAAACCGTGAGTGCCATCCGCCCGGCAGCCGTCGTCGTTCTCGCAGCGGGTGAGGGCACCCGTATGAAGTCGGCCACACCCAAGGTGCTGCACCAGATCTGCGGCCGCTCCCTCGTGGGCCATGTGCTCGCCGCCGCACGCGAGTTGAAGCCCGAGAACCTGGTCGTCGTCGTCGGCCACGCCCGCGAGCAGGTCACCGCGCACCTCGCGGAGACCGACCCGGCCGCGCGCACCGCCGTGCAGGAGCGGCAGAACGGCACCGGACACGCCGTGCGGATGGGTCTGGAGGAACTGGGCGGGGCCGTGACCGGGACCGTCGTCGTGGTCTGCGGGGACACCCCGCTGCTCACCGCCGAGACCCTCCAGCGGCTCGCCGAGACCCATCGCGCCGACGGCAACGCCGTGACCGTGCTGACCGCCGAGGTCCCGGACGCCACCGGGTACGGGCGGATCGTGCGGGACGAGGCGACGGGCGCGGTGACCGCGATCGTGGAACACAAGGACGCGAGCGCGGCCCAGCGGGCGATCCGGGAGATCAACAGCGGGGTGTTCGCGTTCGACGGCCCGCTGCTGGCGGACGCGCTGACGAAGGTGCGCAAGAACAACAGCCAGGGCGAGGAGTACCTGACCGACGTGCTGGGGATCCTGCGCGAGGCGGGGCACCGGGTCGGGGCGTCGGTGGCGGCCGATCACCGGGAGATCGCGGGGATCAACAACCGGGTCCAGCTGGCCGAGGCGCGCCGGATCCTGAACGACCGGCTGCTGACGCGGGCGATGCTGGACGGCGTGACCGTGGTGGACCCGGCGACCACGTGGGTGGACGTGACCGTGACGTTCGAGCAGGACGCGGTGGTGCATCCGGGCACGCAGCTGACCGGTGCCACGCATCTCGCCCGCGGTGCGGAGGTCGGTCCGAACAGCCGGCTGAAGGACACCAAGGTGGGCGCGGGGGCGCGGGTGGACAACACGGTGTCGGACGGCGCGGTGGTGGGCGCGGAGGCGAGCGTGGGGCCGTACGCGTATCTGCGTCCGGGGACGCGGCTCGGTGCGAAGGGCAAGATCGGGACGTACGTCGAGACGAAGAACGCGCGGATCGGCGAGGGCACGAAGGTGCCGCATCTGTCGTACGTGGGCGATGCGACGATCGGTGAGCACACGAACATCGGCGCGGCGAGTGTGTTCGTGAACTACGACGGGCAGGACAAGCATCACACCACGATCGGGTCGCATTGCCGTACGGGTTCGGACAACATGTTTGTGGCACCGGTCACGGTCGGGGACGGGGCGTACACCGCCGCCGGGTCCGTGATCACGAAGGACGTGCCGCCCGGTTCGCTGGCCGTGGCCCGTGGTCAGCAGCGGAATATCGAGGGTTGGGTGGCTCGGAAGCGGCCGGGGAGTGCGGCGGCGAGGGCTGCCGAGGAGGCTTCCCGGCCGGGCGGTGGCGAGGACTGACCGGAAACGGGTGCGTCAAAGTCGGCGTACCGTGATAAGTGCACATCCGCACGTGTGCACCCGCACCCTTACCAGTTGATTCGGCCTCTCACGCTCGGACGGGAGGCCGTCGAGCGGTCGGCTGGGTTGAGACAACCTCTGAGGAGACTGTGCTGTGACCGGGATCAAGACGACCGGCGAGAAGAAGATGATGTTCTTCTCCGGCCGCGCCCACCCCGAGCTTGCCGAGGAGGTCGCCCAGCAGCTGGGTGTCGGGGTCGTCCCGACGAAGGCCTTCGATTTCGCCAACGGTGAGATCTACGTTCGTTACCAGGAGTCGGCGCGTGGTGCGGACTGCTTCCTGATCCAGAGCCACACGGCTCCGATCAACAAGTGGATCATGGAGCAGCTGATCATGATCGACGCGCTGAAGCGTGCGTCGGCCCGCTCCATCACGGTGATCGTGCCGTTCTACGGTTACGCCCGTCAGGACAAGAAGCACCGGGGTCGTGAACCGATCTCGGCGCGTCTGATCGCGGACCTGATGAAGACGGCGGGTGCCGACCGGATTCTGACCGTGGATCTGCACACGGATCAGATCCAGGGCTTCTTCGACGGGCCGGTGGACCATCTGTTCGCGCTGCCGCTGCTGGCGGACTACGTGGGTGAGCAGGTGGACCGGAACAAGCTGACGGTGGTGTCGCCGGACGCCGGCCGGGTGCGGGTGGCGGACCGCTGGTGCGACCGGCTGGGTGCGCCGCTGGCGATCGTGCACAAGCGCCGGGACAAGGACGTGGCGAACCAGGTGACCGTCCACGAGGTCGTGGGTGAGGTCGAGGGCCGGGTGTGCGTGCTGGTGGACGACATGATCGACACCGGTGGCACGATCTGCGCGGCGGCGGACGCGCTGTTCGCCCATGGTGCGGAGGATGTCATCGTGACGGCGACGCACGGTGTGCTGTCGGGTCCGGCGGCGGACCGGCTGAAGAACTCGCGGGTGAGTGAGTTCGTGTTCACGAACACGCTGCCGACGCCGGCGGAGCTGGGCCGGGAGCAGGACAAGATCACGGTGCTGTCGATCGCTCCGACGATCGCGCGTGCGGTGCGTGAGGTGTTCGAGGACGGTTCGGTGACGAGCCTCTTCGACGAGCAGTGAGGTTTCTGCAGGCGGGCCGTCGCGGCTAGCTGAAGATCCTTTTGGTGCGGCCTCCGGGTCCGGGTAAGCTTCTGGCGTTGCTCGGCGAGGGAGGCCGTACGCGTGCGTACGGCGGTCCGTTATCGACGCGCTCTTCGTAGCAGGCCGTTCGTGGCCGGGTGACCACGTCCGTTCCCTAGTTACTACGAGGAGTGATTCACATGTCCGAGGTGAAGATCGCCGCTGAGTCCCGCAGCGAGTTCGGCAAGGGTGCGGCGCGCCGCATCCGCCGTGAGAACAAGGTTCCGGGTGTGCTGTACGGCCACGGTTCCGACCCGCTGCACCTGACCCTGCCGGGCCACGAGCTGCTGCTGGCGCTGCGTACGCCGAACGTCCTGATCTCCCTGGACATCGACGGCAAGACCAACGAGCTGGCGATCCCGAAGTCGGTGCAGCGTGACCCGCTGAAGGGCTTCCTGGAGCACGTCGACCTGCTGCTGGTCAAGCGCGGCGAGAAGGTCACGGTCGAGATCCCGGTGCACACCGAGGGCGAGCTGGCTCCGGGTGGCAACCTGCTGGAGCACGTCCTGGCCGCGCTGCCGGTCGAGGCCGAGGCCACGCACATCCCGGAGTCGGTCACCGTCTCCGTGGAGGGCCTGGAGGCCGGTGCCTCCGTCCACGCCAAGGACATCAAGCTGCCCAGCGGTGTCTCGCTGGCCGTCGAGGAGGACGCCGTCGTCCTCCAGGTCCTCCAGGCCCAGGCCGAGGAGGCCGCGGGCGAGGAGGCCACCGAGGGCGAAGAGTCCGCGGAGGCCTGAGCCCCGGCTCGGCCGTCAGGTGTTCAGCCGTCGCTTCCCCTCGCGGGGAGCGGCGGCTGGCGTGTATCGAGGAGAGATGGACGTGACCATCCCCGCCAGTGATCCCTGGTTGGTTGTCGGGCTCGGGAATCCCGGCTCGGAGTACGCGATGAACCGGCACAATGTCGGCTTCATGGTGGTGGACCTGCTCGCGCAGCGGATCGGGGGGAAGTTCAAGCGGGCGGGGAAGGCGCAGGCGCAGGTGCTGGAGGGCCGGATCGGTCCCGCGGGTCCCGCGAACCGCCGGGTGATCCTGGCGAAGCCGATGTCGTACATGAACCTGTCCGGTGGCCCGGTGAACGCGCTGAAGGACTTCTACAAGGTGCCGGTGGCGAATGTCGTGGCCGTGCACGACGAGCTGGACATCGACTACGGCACGCTGCGGCTGAAGCTGGGCGGCGGGGACAACGGGCACAACGGTCTGAAGTCCATGACGAAGGCGATGGGTCCGGATTATCACCGGGTGCGGTTCGGGATCGGCCGTCCTCCGGGTCGTATGCAGGTGGCGGACTTCGTGCTGAAGGACTTCTCCGGCGCGGAGCGCAAGGAGCTGGACTACTTCGTGGACCGTGCGGCGGACGCGGTGGAGGCTCTGGTGATCGAGGGCCTGGAGCGGGCGCAGAGCACGTACAACTCCTGACTTGTACGGCTATGCCGCGGGGCGGAGTTGACCGGCCGTGGCGGGATGGCCAATGATCCCGGCCATGCCTGCCACCGCCAGTCGTTCCGCCGCCCGGGTGTCCGTGTCCGCCTTGCGGTTCGGGCGGGTCGCGGTGATGGGCGCGGTCGCCGCGCTGATCGTGTTCGCGGGGGTGTGGGGTTCCTGGGGGAACGCGCAGCATGTGCTGCTGCCCAAGGGGCGCGAGCAGGGCACGGTGAAGGTGACCGCGTGTGCGGGCGGCAGGTGCAGCGGGGCGTTCACGCCGACGTCGGCGGGGGCGCGGGCCCGTGCGCGGGTGGAGATCGCGGAGCCGGTCGCGGTGCGCAAGGGGCGGGTGTACGCCGTGGTGCTGAAGCCGGGCGGTTCGGACGCGGTGCGTTCGGGGCCGGCCGGGATCCTGTACGCCTGGGTGCCGCTGGGCGGCGCGCTGCTGCTGGCCTCGGTGGTGGTGGCGGGCGGGATGCGGCTGTCGCGGCTGGCGTGGGGGCTGGGTCTCGCGGGTGTGGGGCTGCTGACGGCGGCGTTCGTCGCGGTGCAGTGAGGGTGCGGGAATCGAGGGTGCCCCCGAGGTCGTACGGCCTCGGGGGCACCCTTTCGCGGTGGTGGGTCAGCCGGTGTTGCGCAGGCCCGCCGCGACGCCGTTCACGGTGAGGAGCAGGGCGCGGGCGAGCAGCGGGTCGGGTTCGCGGCCGGCGGCGGCTTCGTCGCGCTGGCGCTTGAGCAGGGCGACCTGGAGGTAGGAGATGGGGTCCAGGTAGGCGTCGCGGATGGCGAAGGTCTGCTTGAGGACGGGCTGGGCGTCGAGGAGTTCGTTCTCGCCGGTGATGCGCAGGACCTCGCGGACGGTGAGTTCGTGCTCGGCCTCGATGGTGTCGAAGACGTGCTTGAGGTCGTCGGGGACGAGGGTGTCGACGTAGTGCCGGGCGATCCGCAGGTCGGTCTTGGCGAGGGTCATCTCGACGTTGGAGACGAAGTTGCGGAAGAAGTGCCACTGTTCGTGCATCTCGTCGAGGACGCCGTCGAGGCCGGCCTCGCGCAGGGCCTTGAGTCCGGAGCCGACGCCGAACCAGCCGGGGACGATCTGCCGGGACTGGGTCCAGCCGAAGACCCAGGGGATGGCGCGCAGTCCGTCGAGGGAGACGCCCGAGCCGGGGCGGCGGGAGGGCCGTGAGCCCAGGTGCAGGTCGGCGAGCTGGTCGACCGGCGTGGAGGCGAGGAAGTACGTCGGCAGGTCGGGGTCCTCGACCAGGCGGCGGTAGGCGGCGTGGGCGGCGTCGGAGACGACGTCCATGGCGGCGTCCCAGCGGGCGAGGGCCTCGTCGGACTGGCGGGGCGCGGTGTGCAGGGCGGATGCCTGGAGGGTGGCGGCGACGGTGAGTTCGAGGTTCTCCCGTGCGAGGGAGGGGATGAGGTACTTGTCGGAGATGACCTCGCCCTGTTCGGTGACCTTGATCTCGCCTTCGAGGGTGCCCCAGGGCTGGGCGAGGATGGCGTCGTGGGAGGGGCCGCCGCCGCGGCCGACGGTGCCGCCGCGGCCGTGGAAGAGGCGCAGGCGTACGCCGTAGCGGTGGGCGACGTCGCGCAGCCGGCGCTGGGCGCGGTGGATCTCCCACTGGCTGGTGGTGATGCCGCCGAACTTGGAGGAGTCGGAGTAGCCGAGCATGACCTCCTGGACGTCGCCGCGCAGCGCGACCAGGCGCCGGTAGGACGGGTCGGAGAGCATGTCCTCCAGGATGGTGTCGGCGGCGCGCAGCTCGTCGGTGGTCTCCAGGAGCGGGACGATGCCGATCTCGGCCCAGCCGGCGTGCAGGTCGATCAGTCCGGCCTCGCGGGCGAGGATGGTGGCGGCGAAGACGTCGTCGGCGCCCTGGCACATGGAGATGATGTAGGACTCGATGACCTCGGGCCCGAAGACGTCGAGGGCCTTCTTGACCGTGGTGAAGACGCCGAGGGTCTTGGCGCCGGCGGCGTCGACGGGGGCCGGGGTGGGGGCGAGGGGCCGGCGGGAGCGCAGTTCCCTGGCGAGGAGCTTGGCGCGGTACTCGCGGGGCATGTCGGCGTAGCGCCAGGATTCCTCGCCGAGCCGGTCGAACAGCTGGCCGAGGGCGTGGTGGTGGGCGTCGGCGTGTTCGCGGACGTCCATGGTGGCGAGCTGGAGGCCGAAGGCGGCGAGGGTGCGGATGGTGCGGGCCAGCCGGCCGTCGGCGAAGAGGGCGCCGCGGTGCTGGCGCAGGGAGTCCTGGACGAGGCGCAGGTCGGCGAGGAGTTCGGCGGTGCCGAGGTAGTCGCGGCCGTCCTCGTGGGGGGTGCCCTTGGCGAGGCGCTGCTTGGTGTTCTCCAGCTTCTGCCGGATGCAGGTGGCCTTGAGGCGGTAGGGCTCCTCGGCGTTGAGGCGCTTGTAGCGGGGGCTGATCTCGGGCAGCCGGTCGAGGTCGGCGCGAAGGGAGTCGAGGAGTTCCTCGGTGGCTCCGGTGTAGCGGATGGAGTTGGAGAGGAGTCCGCGCAGTTCGTCGATCATCTCCAGGGCGTCGTTGATGCCGTGTTCGTGCTGGAGGATGAGGACGTCCCAGGTGACCTGGGGGGTGACGTTGGGGTTGCCGTCGCGGTCGCCGCCGATCCAGGTGCCGAAGGTCAGGGGGCGGGTGTCGTCGGGCAGGCGGACGCCGACGCGTTCGAGTTCGGCGGTGAGGTCCTCCAGGACGTCGCCGACGGCGTCGGCGTGGAGCTCGTCCAGGTAGTAGATGGCGTTGCGGGCCTCGTCGGCGGGTTCGGGGCGGACGACACGCAGTTCGTCGGTCTGCCAGACCAGGTCGATGTTCTCGGCGAGGCGGGTGTCGTGGCGGCGGCGGTCGGAGTCCAGGACGGGGGTGTCCAGGAGGGCCGCGATGCGCCGGAGCTTGTTGAGGACGGAGCGGCGGGCGGCTTCGGTGGGGTGGGCGGTGAAGACGGGCCGGACGTTGAGGTGGTGGACGGTGGCCCGCAGGTGTTCGGGGTCGGCGTCCTTGAGGCGGTCGGCCGTCCGGGCGATGAGGCCGCCCTCGGCGGCGCGCCGGGCGCGCAGTTCGCGGCCCCGGTGCACCTGTTCGGTGATGTTGGCGAGGTGGAAGTAGGTGGAGAAGGCGCGTACGAGCTTGGCGGCGGTCTCCAGTTCGGTGCCGCGCAGCAGCTCGGCGGCGGCCTCGCCGTCCTCGCGGGTGAGGCGGCGGACCTTCTCGACCAGTTCCAGGAGTTCGGGGCCTTCCTGCCGGACGAGGGTTTCTCCAAGGAGGTCACCCAGGCGGCGGATGTCGGCGCGCAGCTCGGTGTTCGTCGTGGTGGTCTGGTCGTCGGCACTGCTCACAGGTGCGGCTCCTTGCAGTGTTGAAGCGTCACGGGGAGGTACCCGGCCGTCTGCCGCGCGGTCTGTGCCGCATACGGGCCGGAGCGTCCGGGAAGGAAACTTCAGCGGACCGCGCTGTCCGACCGATTCCAAGGATAGGTGTCGATGGGGACGCGCAGGATCTCAGGGCACTTGCCGCCGCTCGGCACGCTGCCATACTTACGATGCCGTAGGTTACGGGACCGTAGGGATGTGTGGACTCCCCGCGTCCGGTTCCGGCTGCCCGGCACACCCACCCCCGACCCTCGACCCCCCAGGGGACGCGTATGACCTCACATCCCGATGTGATCGAAGAAGCCCGCAAGGCCGACGCCACTTCCCTTCCGCCGGCCACGCTGGGCGGTGAGAAGAAGCGGTCGATCGAGCAGATCACGCTGCTGCTGTTCATCACCGTTCCGTTCCTGGCACTGGTGGCCGCGGTGCCGCTGGCCTGGGGCTGGGGGGTGAGCTGGCTCGATCTGGGCCTGCTGGTGTTCTTCTACTACCTCGGCTGCCACGGCATCACGATCGGTTTCCACCGCTACTTCACCCACGGTTCGTTCAAGGCGAAGCGGCCGCTGCGGATCGCGCTGGCGATCATGGGGTCGCTGGCCGTGGAGGGGCCGCTGGTGCGCTGGGTGGCCGATCACCGCAAGCACCACAAGTTCTCCGACGCGGAGGGTGATCCGCACTCTCCGTGGAAGTACGGCGAGACGGTTCCGGCGCTGCTCAAGGGCCTGTGGTGGGCGCATATCGCCTGGATGTTCGACGAGGAGCAGACCTCGCAGGAGAAGTACGCGCCGGATCTGGTCAAGGACCCCGCGCTGCGGACGATCTCCCGGCTGTTCGTGCTGTGGACGGCGCTGTCCCTGCTGCTGCCCGCGCTGATCGGCGGTCTGGCGACGATGTCCTGGTGGGGAGCGTTCACCGGATTCTTCTGGGGTTCACTCGTGCGGGTGGCGCTACTGCACCACGTGACGTGGTCGATCAACTCGATCTGCCACGCGGTGGGCAAGCGGCCGTTCAAGTCGCGGGACCGTTCGGGCAATGTGTGGTGGCTGGCGGTGCTGTCCTGCGGGGAGTCCTGGCACAACCTGCACCACGCCGACCCGACCTCGGCGCGGCACGGAGTGATGCGCGGGCAGCTCGACTCCTCGGCCCGGTTCATCCGGATCTTCGAGCAGCTGGGATGGGCGTACGACGTGCGCTGGCCGTCACGCTCGCGTATCGATTCGCGCCGCAGCGACGCGGATGGCCGCTCCCGGCGCCGGAAGGACACCGCCGAGGCGGCATGATGGAGGCCGTGGCGACCGATTCCAGCAGCAATCCAGGCACTGACAAGCAGCGGCGGACCCGCCGGACCCGTATGACCGGTGCCGAGCGCCGCCAGCAGTTGCTGGAGATCGGTCGCACCCTCTTCGCGGCGAAGGGGTTCGAGGGCACCTCGGTGGAGGAGATCGCGGCCAAGGCCGGGGTTTCCAAGCCGGTGGTGTACGAGCACTTCGGCGGCAAGGAGGGGCTGTACGCGGTGGTGGTCGACCGCGAGATGCGGCGGCTGCTGGACATGGTGACCGGTTCGCTGACGGCCGGTCATCCGCGCGAGCTGTGCGAGCAGGCGGCGTTCGCGCTGCTCGACTACATCGAGGAGTGCACGGACGGTTTCCGCATCCTCGTCCGCGATTCGCCGATCCCGCAGTCGACGGGCTCCTTCGCGTCGCTGATCTCCGACATCGCCACGCAGGTGGAGGACATCCTGGGCCGCGAGTTCAAGTCCCGCGGCTTCGATCCCAAGCTCGCCCCGCTGTACGCCCAGGCCCTGGTCGGCATGGTCGCGCTGACCGGCCAGTGGTGGCTGGACGTGCGCCGCCCGAAGAAGGCGGAGGTGGCGGCGCATCTGGTGAACCTGGCGTGGCACGGCCTCGACGGGCTGGAGCAGCGGCCGCGACTGATAGGCCACCGCAAGGCATAGGCGGCGCGGCCGGGGCCAGGGTCCTTCGTCCGGATCAGGCGAGCCCGGCGTGATCCGAACGAAAGACCCTAGCGCGGCTGAAGGAATTCCAGGCGGTTGCCGACCGGGTCCCGCGAGTAGAAACGCAGATGGCCGGGGAGGTTGTCGTCCCAGGTCACAGGCGCGCCATGGGCGGCGAGGCGGGCGGCGTACGCCTCGATGTCCCGCACTTCGAGACCCGGATGGGCCTTCTCGGCGGGGCGGAAGTCTTCTTCGATGCCGAGGTGGAGGCGGACGGGGCCGGCCTCGAACCAGCAGCCGCCGCGGGCCGCGAGCACCGGCGGTTTGGGGACCTCGGTCATACCGAGGACACCGGCGTAGTACGAGCGCAGCGCCTCCTCCGATCCGGGCGGCGCCGCGAGCTGTACATGGTCGACGGCCACCAGCATGGTCAGTCCTCCTTCACGGCGACGGCGAACAGGCGGCGAAAGGGCAGGACGGTGCCGTAGGGCTCCCTCGGGTAGGCCGCGCGCAGCAGGTCGCGGTAGGCGGTGAGGAACGCCTCCCGCGCCTCGGGGTCGTCGGCGAGCGCGGTGAGGACGGGCCGCAGGCCGGTGCCCTTCATCCAGTCGAGAACCGGGTCTTCGCCGTGCAGGACGTGCAGGTACGTGGTCTCCCAGACGTCGGCGGCGCAGCCGAGGCGGGCGAGGCGGTCCAGGTAGGCGGCGGGGGTGTGCACGGAGTCGGTGCGGCGCGGCACCCCGGCGAGCCGGTCGCGCCAGCGCGGGTCGGCGGCCAGTTCGCGCAGCAGGACGTGCTGCCGGGCGTCGGTGTTGGCCGGCACCTGGAAGGCGAAGGTCCCGCCGGGGGCGAGGGCCGCGATCCAGTCGGCGAACCGGTCGAGGTGGCCGGGCACCCACTGGAAGGCGGCGTTGGACACGATCAGGTCGTACGGCTCCTCGGGTGTCCAGGTGCGGGCGTCGGCGTGTGCGAAGTCCAGCCGTCCGCCGCCGGGGGTGGGGCCCTCGTGCCGGGTGTGGGCGGTGTCCAGCATCTCGGGCGAGTTGTCGTACCCGGTGATGTGCGCGGTGGGCCAGCGCTCGGCGAGGGTGGCGGTGACGTTGCCGGGGCCGCAGCCGAGGTCGGCGATGCGGGGCCGGGCGCCGGGCAGGGCGGGGACGCGGGCGAGGAGGTCGGCGAAGGGGCGGGCGCGGTGGCCGGCGTGCCGGAGGTACTGGCCGGGGTCCCAGGTCGGTGTCGTCATGGTGACCACTTTCCCGCTCCAGGTCTCTCGATGTCAAGATACTCGCGCTGGAGATACTCGATTCCAAGAGACTTCATGTCGACACAACCACTACACTGATCTCATGGAGGACGAGGTCGATCGGCTGGTCGCAGCGTGGCGCCGGGAGCGTCCGGACCTCGATGTGGAGCCGCTGGAAGTGCTCAGCCGGGTGAGCCGGCTCGCCCGGCATCTGGACCGCGCCCGCCGGCTCGCGTTCGCCGAGCACCATCTGGAGCCCTGGGAGTTCGACGTGCTGACCGCGCTGCGGCGCGCGGGCACGCCGTACCAGCTCTCCCCCGGACAGCTGCTGACCCAGACCCTGGTCACCTCGGGCACGATGACCAACCGGATCGACCGGCTGGCGAAGAAGGGCCTGGTCGAACGCCTCCCCGACCCCAGTGACCGCCGCGGTGTGCTGGTGCGGCTGACCGACACCGGCCGGGACCGCGCCGACGAGTCCCTCGCGGGACTGCTGGCCCAGGAGCGGGCCATCCTCGGCGAGCTGTCCCGCGCGCAGCGGGCGGAACTGGCGGGTCTGCTACGCCAGTTGACCGCCCCGTTCGACAACATCCCCGGCTAGGTCCACCGGGCCCACTCCGGCCCTGCGGGCGAGGGCGACGGCGGCCAGGGTGGAGTGGACGCCGAGTTTGCCGAGGACGTTCTGCATATGGGTGCGGACGGTGTGCGGGGACAGGAACAGCCGTTCGGCGACGGCCTTGCGGCCCAGGCCCGCGACCATGCAGCGCAGCACCTCCCGCTCCCTCGGGGTGAGGGACTCCACCAGGCGTTCGCTCTCGCTGCGGTGCCTGCGGGCGGCGGTCAGCTCCTTGAGCACGCCGGTCAGCAGGGCGGGCGGCAGGTGCGTCTCGTCGCGCAGCACGCCCCGGATCACCGCGAGCAGCCGCGACAGGGAGCAGTCCTTGGCGACCCAGCCGCTGGCGCCGGCGCCGAGCGCGAGGGCGGCGCGGCGCGGATCGTCCTTCCCGGCGAGGACCACGGTGCGTACCGCGGGCTGGACGGCGCGCACCCCCGCGACCAGCGAGAGCCCGTCGACCAGGCCCTCTTCGTCCGCGTCCCGCACGGGCACCGGGGAGCGGCCGCCGGTGGGCCTGCCGCCCAGGTCGGCGTCCACCAGCAGGACGTCGTAGCGGCGGCCCTCGGCGGCGGCCCGCTCCAGGCAGCGCAGCGCGGCCGGGCCGCTGCCCGCGGCGGCGACCTCGACATCGGGCTCGGCGGCCAGGGCGGCGGCGAGCGACTCGGCGAAGATGCGGTGGTCGTCCACGACCAGGACTCGGATACGAACCACAGAACCCCCTGAACGGCACCAGTCCCCACCGGTCGCTGGATCTCAGCGTACGGATACCGGCACGCAGCGGAAGGAGATTTACAGAACTGGCCGTCCGGCGCGTTTATGGTGTGCCGCATGTTTCGTATCGAGGCGGAAGTCGACAAGGCACGACAGGACTTGCTGCGCACCCGGCTGCTGGACACCAACACGGCGGCCTCGCCGGTCCTCGCCGCCCTGCGCGGCACCCCCGCCGAGCGCGAAGTCCCGCTGCACGTCTGGGCCCTCGATCCGGCCGGCGCCCTCGCGGGCGGCCTGGTGGGTCACACCTGGACCGCCTGGCTGCACGTCACCTACCTGTGGGTGGACGCCCCGCACCGCGGCACGGGCCTCGGCACCCACCTCCTGGCCCGCGCCGAACGCCTCGCCGCCGACCGCGGCTGCACCGCCGCCCGCCTGGAGACCTGGGACTTCCAGGCCCCGGCCTTCTACCGCCGCCAGGGCTACGACGTGGTCTGCGAGATCCCCGACTATCCGCCGGGAATCACGGAGTACACCCTGGTGAAACGGCTCGTCTGACGGGGGATCACGCCGGGGGCCGCCGCGTCAGACCACCCGGCGCGCCCCCGCCGACGGCACCGCCTCGAAGATCCGGGGGGTCGTGAACGCCGCTGCCGTGAAGGCCTCTTCCAGGGCTTTGGTGAGGGTGGGGACCTCGGTGGACTCCGTGAGGACGATGGCCGAGCCGCCGAAGCCGCCGCCGGTCATACGGGCGCCGAGGGCGCCGTGCGCGAGGGCGGTGTCGACGACCAGGTCCAGTTCCGGGCAGGAGATGCGGAAGTCGTCGCGCAGCGAGGCGTGGCCCTCGGTGAGGACCGGGCCGATGGCGCGGGGGGTGCCGGCGCGCAGCAGGGCGACCGTGCGCTCGACGCGCTCGTCCTCGGTCACGACGTGGCGGACCAGACGGCGGATCTCCTCCTCCTCGCCCAGCTGGGCCAGTGCCGCGTCCAGGTCGGCGTAGGCGATGTCGCGCAGGGCGTCGACGCCGAGCAGGGCCGCGCCCTTCTCGCAGCCGGCCCGGCGCTTGCCGTACTCGCCGCCGCTGTGGGCGTGCTTGACCTGCGTGTCGACCACCAGGAGGCGCAGGCCCTCGGCCGCGAGGTCGAAGGGGATCTGCCGCTGGGACAGGTCGCGGGTGTCGAGGAAGAGGGCGTGGCCCGGCTCGCAGCACGCGGCGGCTGTCTGGTCCATGATGCCGGTCGGCGCGCCGACGTAGACGTTCTCGGCGCGCTGGCACAGCCGGGCGAGCTGCCAGCGGGCGAGGCCGAGGCCGTACAGCTCGCCGAGGGCGAGGGCGATCACGACCTCCAGGGCGGCGGAGGAGGACAGGCCGGCGCCGGTGGGCACGGTCGAGGAGAGGTGGATGTCCGCGCCGGTGACGGCGTGGCCCGCCTCGCGCAGGGCCCAGACGACGCCCGCCGGGTACGCCGTCCAGTGCGGGTCGCTGCCCGGCGCGAGCGCGTCGAGGCGCAGCTCGACGACGCCCCCGGCCATGTCCGCCGAGTGCAGGCGCAGCAGGCCGTCGGCGCGGCGGGAGACCGCCGCGAGTGCCTGGTGGGGCAGCGCGAACGGCATGACGAAGCCGTCGTTGTAGTCGGTGTGCTCGCCGATCAGGTTGACCCGTCCCGGCGCCGCCCACACGCCCTCCGGGCGCGCTCCGTACAGCTCGGTGAAGCGCTCGGCGACCTGCTGTGCCCCCACTAGTCCTCCTCGGCCAGGTTCTGCGCGAACTCCCAGGCGTCCGCGACGATGCCCGCGAGATCCGCGCGGGTCGGGTTCCAGCCCAGTTTCTCGCGGGCGGTGTCCGCGGCGGCGACCAGGACCGCCGGATCGCCGCCCCGGCGCGGGGCGGCGACCTCGGGGACCGGGTGCCCGGTGACCTCGCGGACGGTCTCGATGACCTCGCGCACGGAGAAGCCGTTGCCGTTGCCGAGGTTGCAGATCAGGTGCTCGCCGGGGCGCGCGGCCGTCAGCGCCAGCAGGTGCGCGTCGGCGAGGTCGGCGACGTGGATGTAGTCGCGCACGCAGGTGCCGTCGGGGGTCGGGTAGTCGTCGCCGTAGACGGAGATGGCCTCGCGGCGGCCCTGCGCGACCTGGAGGACGAGCGGGATGAGGTGCGACTCGGGGTCGTGGCGCTCGCCGTACGCGCCGTACGCGCCCGCCACGTTGAAGTAGCGCAGCGAGACCGCCGCGAGGCCGTGGGCGTGTGCCTCGCCGGTGATCATGTGGTCGACGGCGAGCTTGGACGCCCCGTAGGGGCTGGTCGGGCGGGTCGGGGCGGACTCGGTGATCGGGACCTGCTCGGGCTCGCCGTAGGTGGCGGCGGTGGAGGAGAAGACGAGGGTGCGCACGCCCGCCTCGCGCATCGCGCCGAGCAGCGCGAGGGTGCCGGCGACGTTGTTGTCCCAGTACTTCTCGGGCCGCACCACGGACTCGCCGACCTGCGAGAACGCGGCGAAGTGCAGCACGCCGTGGTAGGAGGCGTCGAGCCACTTGGCGGCGTCGCGGATGTCGCCCTCGACGAAGGCGGCGCCGGCCGGGACGCCCTCGCGGAAGCCGGTGGAGAGGTTGTCGAGGACGGTGACCTCGTGTCCGGCCTCCAGCAGATGCTGGGCCACCACGCTGCCGACGTAACCCGCGCCACCCGTCACCAGGTACTTCATGAAGTCGCTACCTCTCGCAGTCGCTCGGCCGCGCGTTCCGGCGGCACGTCGTTGATGAACACGCTCATGCCGGACTCGGAACCCGCGAGAAACTTCAGCTTGCCGGAAGTGCGGCGGATGGTGAAAAGCTCCAGATGGAGCGCGAAGTCCTCCCGCGTCACCCCGCCGAGACCGGCGAGCGGGCCGAACGGCGCCTGGTGCCAGGCGGCGATGTACGGCGTCGGCGGCTCGCCGGGCCCGAAGATCCGGTCGAAACGCCTCAGGAGCTCCAGATACAGGCCGGGGAACTCGGCGCGCGCCGCCTCGTCCAGCGCGAGCAGATCGGGGACGCGGCGCTTGGGGTACAGGTGGACCTCGTACGGCCAGTGCGCCGCGTACGGCACGAAGGCCACCCAGTGTTCACCCTCCAGGACGACCCGCTCACCGGCGCGTTCGCTCTCCAGGACGGCGTCGAACAGGTTCTCCCCGCCGTGGGCCGCCCGGTGCTCGGCGAGCGAGCGGAGCATCTGCGCGGTGCGCGGGGTGGTGAAGGGGTAGGCGTAGATCTGTCCGTGCGGGTGACCGAGGGTCACACCGATCTCGGCGCCGCGGTTCTCGAAGCAGAACACCTGCTCGACACAGGGCAGCTGCGACAGCTCCGCCGTGCGGTCGGTCCA
The DNA here is from genome assembly GCF_055605065.1 of Streptomyces sp. NPDC037203. Taxonomy (NCBI): domain Bacteria; kingdom Bacillati; phylum Actinomycetota; class Actinomycetes; order Kitasatosporales; family Streptomycetaceae; genus Streptomyces; species Streptomyces sp. NPDC037203. The sequence continues at coordinate 374,294 of NZ_JBVJUC010000006.1, read as the reverse complement.
CGCGTCCAGCACCAGGCGCCCCTGCTCGGGGGTGAGGTCGGCGAAGGAGGCGTCGTGGTCGGAGGTGAAGCAGACGACCTCGCAGCGCCCGGAGTCGCCGGCGAGCGAGGGGAAGCGGTTCTCGAAGACGACGACGTCGTACGAGGAGTCCGGGATCTCGCTGAGCCGCTCGCCCTCGGTCGGGCACAGCGGGCACTGGTCGGCCGGCGGGTGGTAGGTGCGGCCCTGCCGGTGGGAGGCGACGGCGACCCGGTCGCCGAGCAGCGGATCGCGGCGGATCTCGGAGGTGGTGGCCGTGCGGTCCAGCGGGCGGCGGTCGACGGCGTCGCGCACGGTGTCGTCCCGCAGGTCGTAGTAGATCAGCTCGCGACCGTCGGCCAGCGAGGTCGGGGTCTTCTTCACGCCGGACTCCTCTCAACAGAATCAAACATAACAGACCACAACCCGACACAGAATCAGATCATCACAATCGAACAAAGATCACCATCACAACTGTTCATTTTCTAAATACACAGGCGTAGGTTCCGCTCTGATCAGTTCGCGCAACGAAGCGAGTTCTTATGCAAACGTCCACATACGCGCATACGTATCTGGCGGCGGCCGAGCTACGGCTCCCGACCAACTGGCTGGACTACACGATCCTGGCGATCTACTTCGTCGTCGTGCTCGGCATCGGCTTCGCCGCCCGCCGGTCGGTCAAGACCAGCCTCGACTTCTTCCTCTCCGGACGCTCGCTGCCCGCCTGGATCACCGGCCTCGCCTTCATCTCGGCGAACCTGGCGGCCACCGAGATCCTCGGCATGGCGGCCAACAGCGCCCAGTACGGTGCCTACACCGTGCACTGGTACTGGATCGGCGCCATCCCCGCCATGGTCTTCCTCGGCCTGGTGATGATGCCGTTCTACTACGGCAGCAAGGTCCGCTCGGTCCCCGAGTTCCTGCTGCTGCGCTTCGACAAGGCAGCCCATCTGCTCAGTTCGATCCTGTTCGCCTTCGCCGCGATCCTGATCGCCGGCGTCAACCTGTACGCCCTCGCGATCGTGGTCGAGGCGCTGCTCGGCTGGCCGCAGTGGGTGGCCATCGTGGTCGCCGGCGCCTTCGTGCTCGCGTACATCACGCTGGGCGGCCTGTCCTCGGCGATCTACAACGAGGTGCTCCAGTTCTTCGTGATCCTGGCCGCGCTCATCCCGATCACCATCCTCGGGCTGCGCAAGGTCGGCGGCTGGGGCGGGCTGACCCACAAGCTCGCCGAGACCCACGGGCACAACTTCACCACCGCGTGGGGCGGCACCGGGATCGGCAGCAGCAACCCGCTCGGCGCGAACTGGCTGACGATCGTGCTCGGCCTCGGCTTCGTGCTCTCCTTCGGCTACTGGACCACCAACTTCGCCGAGGTGCAGCGGGCCCTGTCCGCGAAGAACCTCTCGGCGGGGCGCCGCACGCCGCTGATCGCCGCGTACCCGAAGATCTTCATCGTCTTCCTCGTGATGATTCCGGGCCTGGTCGCGGCCGCGCTGGTGCCCGGTATCGGCACCAGCGGCTCCGGGCTCCAGTACAACGACGCCATTCCGTACCTGATGCAGGAGCTGCTGCCCAACGGTGTGCTCGGCATCGCGGTCACCGGTCTGCTCGCCGCGTTCATGGCCGGCATGGCGGCCAACGTGTCGTCCTTCAACACCGTGTTCACCACGGACATCTGGGCGAAGTACGTGGTGCGCGGGCGGGAGGACGCGTACTACGTGCGGTTCGGCCGGTGGATCACCGTGATCGGCGTCTGCGCGTCGGTGGGCACGGCGTTCCTCGCGTCGTCGTTCTCGAACATCATGTCCTACCTCCAGACCCTGTTCTCCTTCTTCAACGTGCCGATGTTCGTCGTCTTCATCATCGGCATGTTCTGGAAGCGGGCGTCGGTCAAGTCCGGCTTCTGGGGGCTGCTCGCGGGCACCATCACCGCGATGGTCAACTACTTCGTCCTCTACAAGAAGGGGATCATCTCCATCCCCTCCGACCAGGGCGCCAACTTCGTCTCGGCGATCGCCGGGTTCGTCGCCGGCGCGGTGGTGATGGTCCTGGTGTCGCTGTTCACCAAGCCGAAGCCCGCGCAGGAACTCCAGGGCCTGGTCTACGGCACCCGGTCGCCGGGGATGTCCGAGCCGCCGGCGCCCGGTGACGACGCGTGGTACCGCAGGCCGGCGCTGCTGGGCTGGGGTGCGGTCGTGCTGGCCGCCGTCTGCTACATCCCGTTCTCGTTCTGACGCGGGAGGATCGAGGGAACATGTCCGAGAACTCCGAACACCATTACACCGAGGGCGACATCGCGCGCGAGGTCACCGAGCTGGAGACCAAGTCGGCGACGGCGTCCAGCATCTTCGATCTGCGCCGGATCATCGGCGGGCTTTTCGTGGTCTACGGCGTGATCGTCACGATCGCCGGGATCACCGATTCGCGGTCCGCGATCGACAAGGCCCAGGGGGTCAACATCAACCTGTGGACCGGGATCGGGATGCTGGTGCTGGGCGTCTTCTTCCTGGTGTGGCTCAAGCTCAGGCCCGTGGTGCCGCAGCAGGAGGATTGAGCCCCCTCGGCGGCGCGGGCCGCAGCGGGGCCGGGGACTACGACCCCGGCCCCGCCTGGTGGTTCAGCGGCCCCGCACGGTCCAGCAGCCCCGTGCGCGCGGCCAGCGCCGCCGCCTCCAGGCGCGACCCGACACCCAGTTTCATCAGCACCCGCTGCACATGCGTCCGCGCCGTGCTCGGTGCTATCCGCATGCCGGAGGCGATCACGCGGGTGTCCTCGCCGTCGGCGACCCGCACGAGGACCTCGACCTCACGCGGCGTCAGCACGCTCAGCAGTCGCTGGGCCTCGTCGTCCGGCTGAGCGGCGGGGTTCAGCAGTTCCCCGAACGCCTCCTTGAGGAGCGCCGGGGCCACCGCCGACTCGCCCGCCCGCGCCTTCAGGAGCGCGCGCTCGACCCCCTCGATGCGCTCGTCGTGCCGTACGTACCCCGACGCGCCGGCCGCGAACGCCGCGGCGATCCCGCGCGGCGAGGGCACCGGACCGAGCACCACCACCGCCACCTGCGGCCGCTCCCGCTTGATCTTCGCCACCGGGTCGAAGGCCCCCGGCTCGGCCGGGGCGCCCGTGCCCAGCAGGCACACCTCCGGCGCCCGCGCGATCACCAGATCCGCGGCGCCCGCGGCGGGCGCGGCCGAGGCGAGCACCCGGTGCCCGCGCAGTTTCAGCGCCGATGCCAGCGCCTCCGCGAGCAGGCGATGGTCGTCCACGACCATGAGCCGTACTCCCATAGAGAAACCCCCCAGTCCCGCCCATGGATGCCCCACTATGGACGTCCACCGGCCCGAAGGACAGAGGGCCCCCCGGCACCCCGCCCCTGTGCATGCCCCCGGAAGCTACACGCTTGTTCGACGCCATGGCGCCCCTGGACAGCAGAAGTGCCCCGGACCGATGACATCCGGGGCACCGCTGACGACATCACCCGTCCGGGTGATCTGGTGGGGGCGGTCAGCCGTCCGTGCCGAAGGCCAGCACCAGGTACGACGCGTCGTCGCCCGCAGCCGCCTTGTCGACGAAGACGTCGGACATGTACAGCCGGCCGTTCCCGAAGAGGATCTCCGCGTAGTCCGGCAGCATGCTGTCCTCCGCGCGCCGTGAGCTCTCCGTGGCCGGGTTCTCCAGGAGCTTGGTCTGCTGGAAGGTGGAGCCGTCGATGCTGACGATCTGTCCGCCCTTGTCGTACGGCGGCTTCTTGTAGGCGATCAGGTTGGCGCCGTCCATGCGCAGCGGCGACAGCAGATAGCCGTCCCCCGCCTCGGCACGCTGGCCGGTGGGCTTGCCGGTGGCCAGGTCGAAGGCGACGACCTCGTTGGTGGTGCTGGAGGAGGTACCGCTGCCGTCGTGCTCCTCCGTGGGCACGAACAGCTTGCCGCCGCCGACGACGACCTCGTGGCAGTCCTCGATGCGGGTGATGCCGTCGCAGCGGCCGCCGTAGGTCTTGCCGGGCGCGGAGATCCGGGCGAGCAGCTTGCCGGTCTTGCCGTCGATGGAGAAGTAGTCGGAGATGCCGCTGCCGTCGCCCGCGCTGTCGCCGACGTCGGCGGCCACCACCAGCGGGTCGGTGGAGACGACCGAGGCGTACTCGATGCCCGGATCCATCTTGTACTCGGAGAGGACCTTGCCCGACCGCGGGTCGATGGTCTGGATGGACAGCCGGGTGTTGTCCGACTCGCCGCAGCTGCGCACCGCGACCAGCTTGGCGCCGCCGCCGTATCCCGCGTCGTAGCAGTCCTCGCCCTGCTTCGGCTGCCACAGCGGCTTGCCGGAGTCGATGTCGAAGGCCGCGCCGCCGTTGCTGTCGCCGAGCGCGACGGTGTGCTGGGAGACCGTCACGTTCTGGTAGTTGATCGGGTAGTCACCGACCTTGACGGTCTTCGTCCACAGCTTCTTGCCCGCGTCGAGGTCGATCGCCGCGATGTCGGAGCAGCCGTCGTACTTCTTGTTCGTCGGCTGGTAGGTGATCGCGGTCCTGTCGTCGGCGGTCATGTGCCGGCTGGCCGCGCAGACCGGGCCGGGCAGCTTGACCGTCCACAGCCTGGTGCCCTTGGCGGGGTCGTAGCCGACGATCTCGTCCACGCCGGTCTTGGCGTACACCTTGCCGGTCAGCCAGGAGCCGGAGGTGCTCACCGTGTCCTGCACGGAGGGCGAGGGGACCTGGAAGAGGACCTTGGCGGCCGGGTTCGCCGGTGCCTTCTCCTTGCCGCCGGTCGAACCGCCGGAGCCCTTGTCCTGGCCGCCACCGCCGGCGCCGCCGGAGGAGGCGGTGTCCTGCTTGGTGCCGCCGTCACCGGAGCCCGCGTACCAGATGCCGCCGACGACGATCAGCGCGATGACGACGGCCGCCGCGATGACGATGTACAGCGCGCTGTTGTTGCGCCCGCCGCCACCGCCCTGCTGCTGCATCGGCATGGTCGGGGGCTGGCCCGGATAGCCGTAGCCCGGCTGCCCGGACTGCTGCATGGGCTGGGTGGGCATGGCGTACGGGTTCTGCTGCGGCGCCCCGTAGGGGGCGGCGGGCTGAGCGCCGTACGGGTTCGGGGGCGCGGCGGGGTAGCCGTAACCGGCCGGCGGGGCCGGCTGGGGGTAGCCGTAGCCGGGGGGCGGCTGCTGCGGATAGCCGTAGCCGGGGGCCGGCTGCGGGGGGCCGGCCGGCGGGGCCGGCTGGTCCTGCGGCGGGGGCTGCTTGTCCGGCGGGGGCGGCGGGGTGGGCGGGGTGGGCGGGGACGACGGGGGCGGCGGGCCGAAACCCCCCTGCTGCGGGGGCTGGTTCGGCGGGGGCGGGGGCGGCTGGGTCATGGCTGGGGTACCTCGGTGACACTCGGAAAGGCCGGACGGCGGACGGAAGGGAGGAGAGCCGGGAAACGGGCCGGGCTCAGTTGCCGAAGGCCATGATCAGCTTCTCCTTCGCCTCGTCGCTGCCGTTCAGCCGGCCGGACGAGATGATGAAACGACCGTCGGCCCAGTCCACGACGCCGTTGTAGAAGGTGTCCTCGATCTCCGCGGTGCCCTTCGGATTCTGCAGCAGCTTCGTGGTGGTGTGGGCGGAGCCGCCGGTCGGGATCGAGACCACCTGGCCGCCCGCGTCGTACGACGGCTGCACATACGCGATGAGCTTGCCGCCCTCGGTCTTCACCGGGGCCATCGGCTCGTCCGCCGGGGACTTGACCCGCCACTTCGCGGTGCCGGTGGAGAGGCTGATCGCGACGATCTCGTTGGCGGTGGACGTGGTGTCCGTGGGCAGGTAGAGCGTGTCGGCGTCGGCCGCGACGCCCTGGCAGCCCTGGAGGTCGCGCTCCAGGATCGCCCAGCCGCAGCTCGGGGAGAACTTCTCGTCGACCTTGACCTGCGAGCGGAATTTCCCGTCCGCGGTGAAGGTGGAGATGTTCCACACCTTCTTGTCGCCGTTGGTCAGATAGACCACGAGCGGGTTCATCGAGTACACCCGGCTGACCTGCCAGCCCTTCTTCAGGGGCTGGGTCCACCGCACCTTGCCGGTGGCCGGGTCGAGTTCCTGGAGCTCGTCGTGCTCACCGCTGGTCGAGGCCCCGCAGGACGCCACCTGGACGAGCCTGCCGGCGCCGCCCGCGTACCCGGCGGGGAAGCAGGCGTCGCCGTAGCGCTTCTTGTCGTACAGCTTCTTGCCGCTGTCGATGTCGTAGGCGGTGCCCGACTCGGAGCGGCCCACCATCAACGTGCTGCCCGCCATGCTGAGTTCGACGTTGAGCGCGCTGTCGAACAGCCCGCCGTCGGCGACCTGGGCGCTCCAGCCCTTCTTGCCGGTGGCGAGGTCGAGCTGGACGAGCTGGTTGCACTTGGCGTTGTCGCTGGTGCCGTTCATGTACGCCACGACGACCTTGCCGTCGTCCGACTTCTGCGGGGTGACCGCGCAGATCTTCTGCGGGAAGGTGACGGGGCCCCAGGGAGAGGAGCCGTTGCCGGTGTCGTAGGCGAAGACCTGCTTGTACGCCGCCTTCACCACGGTGTTCCCGGCGATCCACATGCCGGGGGCGTCGGCGCCCTCGCCCGGCGCGTCCGGGGCGGACTTGTACCAGAGGACCTTCGCCTCGCCGGGCGCGCGGCCCTTGTTGAGGTCCTCGGGGTCGTCGCCGCCGGTGGACGAGGAGGAGGCCGAAGGAGTGCCGTACGAGGTCGGCGCGCCGCTGCCGCTCTGCTCGGCCACGGGCTTCTTCTTGCCGTCGCCGCCGCTGGTGACGGCGTAGACGGTGCCGGCTATGACGAGCAGCGCGGCCGCCGCGGCGCCCACGATCAGCGCCGTCTTCTTCTTGCTGCCGCCGCCGGGGGGCGGGAAGGGGGCGCCGGGCGCGGTGCCGGGGACGCCGGGGTACGGCGGCTGCGGCGGGAAGCCGTAACCGGGCGGGGCCTGCTGCCCGTAGGGGCCCGGCTGCGGGGGCTGCTGCGGGTAGCCGTAGGGGCCGGGGGCAGCGGCGGTGCCGTAGGGGCCGGGGGCAGCGGGTGCCGCAGGGGCTCCGTAGGGGCCGGGCTGCTGCGGGTAGCCGTAACCGGGCGGGGCCGGGGGTGCGGGGGGCGGGGAGGGGGCGGTCGGCGGCGGGGCGCCGAAGCCGCCGTTTCGCGGCGGCTCGTTCCCCGGATCCCGCGGGTCCGCCGAGCCCTCCCGCTCCCTCGGGTCTCTCGGGTCTCTGGGATCTCTCGGATCCTGCGGTGCTCCGAAGCCGCCGCTGGGCGACTGGTCGGGCGGCTGAGTCATCAGCGCTCTCCCCCTCGTTCACTGATTTTTAGCCACGCCCTGAGGTTCTCTACGGACCCAAGGCCGTTGTGCAGACGGTTCTCAGAACGCTCTTTCTATCACTCGGCACGGACAGCACTACGGGCCGGATCCGCCCTGTTCCCAAGGGAGAACCGGCCCGTGATGCCTCCGTTACGCGCCTTCACGCCCCCTTCACGCGGCGCACGCGCGGCCCGTCGGGCGCCGGGGGCGGACCGCCCGCCGCCCTGGCTGATTCACGGCGGGCGAACCGCTACGCGTCCTCGGCCAGCTCCAGCCAGCGCAGCTCCAGTTCCTCGCGCTCACCGGCGAGTTCCCGCAGCTGGGCGTCCAGTTCGGCCACCTTCGCGAAGTCCGTCGCGTTGTCCGCGATCCGGGCGTGCAGCGTGGCCTCCTTCTCGGAGACCTTGTCCAACTGCCGCTCGATCTTCTGGAGTTCCTTCTTGGCGGCGCGCTGGTCGGCGGCGCTGCGCTCCTGGGTGGCCGGCTTGGGCGCCGCGGCGGCGGTGCGCTCGGCGACCGCCTCCTCCATCCGCTGCCGCCGCTCCAGGTATTCGTCGATGCCGCGCGGCAGCATCCGCAGCGCGCCGTCGCCGAGCAGCGCGAACACCCGGTCCGTGGTGCGCTCCACGAAGAACCGGTCGTGGGAGATGACGACCATCGAGCCGGGCCAGCCGTCGAGGACGTCCTCGAGCTGGGTGAGGGTCTCGATGTCGAGGTCGTTGGTGGGCTCGTCCAGGAAGAGGACGTTGGGCTCGTCCATCAGCAGCCGCAGCAGCTGGAGGCGGCGCCGCTCACCGCCGGAGAGGTCGCCGACCGGCGTCCACTGCTTCTCCTTGGTGAACCCGAAGGTCTCGCAGAGCTGACCGGCGGTCATCTCGCGCCCCTTGCCGAGATCGACGCGCTCGCGCACCCGCTGCACGGCCTCCAGGACCCGCCAGGTGGGGTCGAGTTCGGCGACCTCCTGGGAGAGGTAGGCCAGCTTGACCGTCCGGCCGACGTTGACCCGGCCGCCGACCGGCTGCGTCTCGCCCCCGGTGCGGGCGGCCTCGGCCATGGCGCGCAGCAGCGAGGTCTTGCCGGCGCCGTTCACCCCGACCAGACCGATGCGGTCGCCGGGGCCGAGCTGCCAGGTGACGTGCTTGAGCAGCACCTTGGGGCCGGCCTGGACGGTGACGTCCTCCAGGTCGAAGACCGTCTTGCCGAGCCGGGAGGAGGCGAACTTCATCAGCTCGCTGCTGTCGCGGGGCGGCGGCACGTCGGCGATCAGCTCGTTGGCGGCCTCCACCCGGAAGCGGGGCTTGGAGGTGCGGGCGGGCGCGCCGCGGCGCAGCCAGGCCAGCTCCTTGCGGATCAGGTTCTGCCGCTTGGCCTCTTCGGTGGCGGCGATGCGCTCGCGTTCGGCGCGCGCGAAGACGTAGTCGGAGTAGCCGCCCTCGTACTCGTACACATCGCCGCGCTGCACGTCCCACATGCGGGTGCAGACCTGGTCGAGGAACCAGCGGTCGTGGGTCACGCAGACGAGCGCCGAGCGGCGGTTCTGGAGGTGCCGGGCGAGCCAGGAGATGCCCTCGACGTCGAGGTGGTTGGTGGGCTCGTCCAGGACGAGCAGGTCCTGCTCCTCGATCAGCAGCTTGGCCAGCGCGATGCGGCGGCGCTCGCCACCGGACAGCGGGCCGATGACCGTGTCCAGGCCCTTGGGGAAGCCCGGCAGGTCCAGGCCGCCGAACAGCCCGGTCAGTACGTCCCTGACCTTCGCGTTCCCGGCCCACTCGTGGTCGGCGAGGTCGCCGATCACCTCATGGCGGACGGTGGCGGCGGGGTCGAGCGAGTCGTGCTGGGTGAGGACGCCGAGGCGCAGTCCGCCGGAGTGGGTGACGCGGCCGGTGTCGGCGTCCTCCAGCTTGGCGAGCATCCGGATCAGCGTGGTCTTCCCGTCACCGTTGCGGCCGACGACCCCGATCCGGTCCCCCTCCGACACACCGAGCGAGACGCCGTCCAGCAGGGCACGGGTGCCGTACACCTTGCTGACGTTCTCGACATTGACCAGGTTGACGGCCATTTCACTCCTGCTCGCGGGGCGGTATCGACGTGCGGCTCCGCCGCGTGGGTCAGCCTTCTAGCGTAGGGCCTCCGGAGCCGGCGTCGGCGCGCGAGGGGATGGTCACCCTTTGTGATGACGTGATCGGGAATGGGCCGCTACCGTGGAGGGCAGGCAGCAGGATCCCGTCCATGGGAGGAACCATGACCGCCGAGTCCGTAGAGCACCGAGGCCGGTGGCCCGTGCCGCCGCAGGACGGCTACACCGTGGACGACCTGTTCACACTGCCGGATCTCCCGCCGCACACCGAGTTGATCGACGGGAGCCTGGTTTTCGTGAGTCCGCAGCGCTACTTTCACTTCGCCGCGATCGACCTGCTGGTCAGCGGTCTGCGCCGCACTCTGCCGTCCAGCATGAAGGTCGCGCGCGAGATGACCGTCGTGCTGGACCGGCGCAACGGTCCCGAGCCGGATATCTCCGTGGTCCGGGCCGAGGCCCTCACCGGCCGGCGTCAGACTCGCTTCGAGGCGGCCGATGTACTGCTCGCCGTCGAAGTGGTGTCACCTGACTCCGAGGCCCGCGACCGCGACGCCAAGCCGAGCAAGTACGCCGCGGCAGGCATCCCCCACTTCTGGCTGGTCGACATGGCGGGCGAGGACGACCACCCCGTCGTCCAGGTCTACGAACTCGGCAAGGCCACCGGCACGTACGCCCTGACCGGCATCTACCACGACCACGTCAAGATCAGCGTGCCGTACGACATCGACCTGACCGCGATCGACGCCCTCTGACGCCCTAAAGGACCGTCGCCCCCGGTACCGGGCCCGCCGCCGTCCGTGCCGTGCGGCAGGTGCCGGAGGCGGAGAGGGCCCCCGCGACCTTCTCGGCCGCGGCGGCGTCCCGCGTGAGGAACGCGGTCGTCGGGCCCGAGCCGGAGACCAGGCAGGCGAGGGCGCCCGCCGCGCGGCCCACCGACAGGGTGGTCGCGAGTTCCGGGAAGAGGGACAGCGCGGCCGGCTGGAGGTCGTTGGCGACGGTCGCGGCCAGCGCGTCGGCGTCGCCCTTGGCCAGCGCGTCCAGCAGCTCCCGCGCGGCCACCGGCTCCGGGATCTCCCGGCCCCCGGCCAGCCGGTCGAACTCGCGGAAGACCGCCGGGGTGGACAGCCCCCGCCCGGCCATCGCGAACACCCAGTGGAAGGTGCCGCCGACGTCGAGGCCGGTCAGCCGCTCGCCACGGCCGACGCCCAGCGCGGCCCCGCCCACCAGAGCGAACGGCACGTCACTGCCCAACTCGGCGCAGATCGCGAGGAGTTCGGCCCGCGAGGCACCCGTACCCCACAGCGCGTCGCACGCGAGCAGCGCGCCCGCGCCGTCCGCGCTGCCGCCCGCCATGCCGCCGGCGACGGGGATGTCCTTGTCGATGTGGATGTGCACCTTCGGCTCGATGCCCCGGCGCGCGGCGAGCGCGAGGGCGGCGCGGGCGGCGAGGTTGGTGCGGTCCAGCGGGACCTGGGCGGCGTCCGGGCCCGCGCAGGTGACGCGCAGCTCCTCGGCGGGGGCGACCGTGACCTCGTCGTACAGGCCGACGGCGAGGAAGACGTTGGCGAGGTCGTGGAACCCGTCGGGGCGGGCGGCGCCCACCGCGAGCTGGACGTTGACCTTGGCGGGGACGCGGACCGTGACGCTCACTGCGCTCCTTGGACTGTGCGGCTGTGCGGGCGGCCGGCGTCAGGCGCCGGTCGCGGCGTGCTCGGCGATACGGGCGAACTCCTCGACCGTCAGCGACTCGCCGCGGGCCTGCGGCGAGATCCCGGCGGCGACCAGGGCGGCCTCGGCGGCGGCCGCGGAACCGGCCCAGCCGGCGAGCGCGGCCCGCAGGGTCTTGCGGCGCTGCGCGAAGGCCGCGTCGACCACCGCGAAGACCTGCCGCCTGGTGGCCGTCGTCGCGATCGGCTCGGTGCGGCGCACCAGGGAGACGAGCCCGCTGTCGACGTTCGGCGCGGGCCAGAAGACGTTGCGGCCGATGGCGCCGGCCCGCTTGACCTCGGCGTACCAGTTGGCCTTCACGGACGGGACGCCGTACACCTTCGAGCCGGGGGCGGCGGCGAGCCGGTCGGCGACCTCGGACTGCACCATCACCAGGGTGCGCTCGATGCTCGGGAAGGTGTCGAGCATGTGCAGCAGCACCGGGACGGCGACGTTGTACGGCAGGTTCGCGACGAGTGCGGTCGGGGCGGGGCCCGGCAGTTCGGTGACGTGCATCGCGTCGGAGTGGACCAGCGCGAAGCGGTCGGCGCGGGCGGGCATGCGGGCGGCGACGGTCGCGGGGAGGGCGGCGGCGAGCACGTCGTCGATCTCCACGGCGGTGACGCGGTCGGCCACCTCCAGCAGCGCGAGGGTGAGCGAGCCCAGTCCGGGGCCGACCTCCACGACGGTGTCGTCGGGGCGGACCTCGGCGGTGCGGACGATCCGGCGGACCGTGTTCGCGTCGATCACGAAGTTCTGGCCGCGCTGCTTGGTGGGGCGGACACCGAGCGCGGCCGCGAGCTCGCGGATGTCGGCGGGGCCGAGGAGGGAATCAGGGGCGGGGCTACTCACGGGACAAGGGTACGGGGCGGTGGGAGCCGCCCCTGACAAGCGCCCCGCCCCGCGCACCCCCGCAGGTCCGGCAAGTCTCCGACGCCCCCGCTCGCCCCGGCGCTCCCGCACCGTCTCGGGCGTCGCCGCCCGGTCTCAGCCGTGCAACCGCTCCCCGCAGTGCGGCCAGGGGCTCTCCCCCCGCCGCGCGTACAGCTTCTTCGCCCGGTACGTCTGCTCCGACTCCGGCGCGTCCTGGGGCAGCCCGGTACCCCCCAGCGTGTGCCACGTGTGCGCGTCGAACTGGTACAGCCCCCCGTACGTCCCCGAAGCGTCCACCGCGTGCGGGTCGCCCCCGGACTCGCACACCGCGAGCCCGTGCCAGTTCAGCGCGTCCACCCCCGCGGCCGAGCGCGGCAGCGCCTTGGTGCCGACCTTCACCACCTGCCGAGTCGGCCGCCGCACCACCTCCGTCCCCTCCCGGCGCGGCGCCTGACGCACCCCGTTGACCGTGCGCAGCAGGTAGGTGATCCGCCGCAGTCCGGGGCGGCCGGGGCGGGCGACGACCTCGGTGCCCCGGAGCAGCGAGGGGTCGTACCGCCGCTCGACCCGGAAGGGGATCTCCTCCTCGCGGACCTCCCGCCCCCCGGTCACCCGCAGCACCGTGACGGTCTGCCCGTCGCGCGGGAAGCTGCCGGCCGGGGCGGAGAGCGTGTCCTCGGGGCCCAGGGCGACCCCGGCTTCCTCGACCGCCTCCCCGACCGTCGCCGCGTTGGTGCGGAGGGTGCGGGCCCGGCCGTCGGCCATGACGGTGACCGCCCGCTCGGTGCGCACATCGAGCGCGAGCCCGGCGCGGCCGATGCTCTGGGAGCGCGAGGCCGACAGATACGCGCCCTCGGCGCGCACCCCCAGCTCCCGCAGCGCCCCGTCCACCGTGCGCGCCGTCGTCCACACCTGGTGCCGCCGGCCGTCCAGGGTGAGCCGCACGGGACGGCCGTAGCGCACCGCGATCGCGTCGCCGGCGGCGAGCGGGGTGCCGGGGGCGGGCGCGACCAGGTCGTGCTCGCCCACCCGTACACCCTCCTCGGCGAGGAGCGTGTCCACGTCGTCGGCGAAGGTGTGCAGCGCCCGCGGCCGGCCGTCGATGTCGAGCCGGATCGCGCGGTCCTGGGCGACGAAGGCGGTGGTGCCGCCGGCCAGGAAGGCCACCACCAGCGCCTGCGGCAGCAGCCGGCGCACCACGGAGTCCGGCCGCTCGGCCGCCCGCGCCCCGCGCCGGCGCGCACGCCGGCCACCGCGCCGCTCCGGCGACGCACCCGTCTCCAACCGCCGTTTGCTGCTCACGCCGACACGCTCCAGAGAGGCCGAAAGGTCCGGATCGGGGGCAGAACCTAGCGGAGCCTTCGTCACTCTCCAAAGCGGCGCGGCTACTCAGCGTTACGAAAGCGGGGTCAGGCCGAGTAGTCGAAGGCGCGCGCGGTGTTCGCGTTCAGGGCCGTCGCCAGCGCGTCTTCCCCGATGCCGCGTACGGCGGCCATCGCGCGCACGGTGACCGGAACGAGGTACGGCGCGTTGGGCCGTCCGCGGTACGGCGACGGGGTGAGGAAGGGCGCGTCGGTCTCCACGAGGACCAGTTCCAGCGGGGCGACGGCGAGGGCGTCGCGCAGGTTCTGGGCGTTCTTGAAGGTGACGTTCCCGGCGAAGGACATGAAGTAGCCCTCGCGGGCGCAGATCCGCGCCATCTCGGCGTCGCCGGAGTAGCAGTGGAAGACGGTGCGCTCGGGGGCGCCCTCCTCCTCGAGCACGCGCAGCACGTCGGCGTGGGCCTCGCGGTCGTGGATGACGAGCGCCTTGCCGTGCCGCTTGGCGATCTCGATGTGCGCGCGGAAGGACCGCTCCTGGGCCTCCTTGCCCTCGGGGCCCGTGCGGAAGTAGTCGAGGCCGGTCTCGCCGACGCCCCGGACGTGGGGCAGCGCGGCGAGCCGGTCGATCTCGGCGAGCGCCTCGTCCAGCGCGGCCTGCCCGCCCGGCTCCCTGGCCCCCTTGCGGGACCACCCGTCGGGGTCGCCGTGGACGATGCGCGGCGCCTCGTTCGGGTGCAGCGCGACGGCGGCGTGCACGTTCTCGTACGTCTGCGCGGTCTGGGCCGCCCACCGGGAGCCGTCGATGTCGCAGCCGACCTGGACGACCCTGGTGACGCCGACCGACGCGGCCTTCGCCAGGCCCTCCTCGACGGTGCCGGACTGCATGTCGAGGTGGGTGTGGGAGTCGGCGACGGGCACCCGCAGGGGTGCGGGCAGCGGCGGGGCCGTGTTCTTGTCGTCCGGGGAGCCGCTCGGGCCGGCGTTCGAAGGCATGCCCCGATCCTACGAAAGGCGCAGGGCCCCGGCCCCCGGCGGCCGGGGCTCCCCCCGCGGGCTCAGCCCGCCTTGCGGTGGAACGGGTGCAGCAGGTCCGACAGGTGCCAGTGGTGCTGCGTCCCGCTGCCCCCGGCCGCCCCCTCGGCAGCCGGCACCCGCGGCACCTCCACCGGCCCGGCCAGCGGCGCGCTGTGCTGATGGCGCGCGCCCGCCTGCCGGACCGACGACACCTGTCCGGCACGCATGATGCGCAGCACGTGACCATCGCAGTTCTGGCAGCGGGGGCTGCGCAGCGGCGACGGCACTATGCGCCCGTCGGCCACGTACAGCACGAACTGCTGCCCGTCGGCGTCCGTGTGGTGCTCTATCTCGTACGACTGCTCCCAGCCGTGCCCGCAGCGCATGCAGGCGAATGAATACGACTCGTGAACGACGGCTGTGGCCGTACCGCGGAGGCCGGTCTGCCCTGCGATCTCACTCATGCCAGCTCCTCGTTTCCGCTGGACCGGCACCCCTGAGCGGGGTCCCTTCGACCAGTGGACGCCTTCGCCGGCGCGAACGCAGCAGGGCTGTCGAGTGTTGGAGGCGATTTGAGTCTTCCTTGCCGAAACGCCCCCGTGGGCCGCCCTGGCGCTTTGCCAACGGCGACAGCCTTTTGCCGCCCATTGGCCGAGTCGCTCATCCGAGGAGATCGCTGCTCAGAGGGCGTTTTTTACTCAGGCCACCCGCCCGGTCAGCCCCCTCAGCGAGCGGCTTGCTTCGCTGCCACAACGGCGTCGAACACCACCCTCTTCGGCAACCCCGCCTCCACCGCCACCGCCGCGATCGCCTCCTTGCGCCGCTCCCCGGCCTCCTCGCGCACCCGCACCCGGCGCACCAGTTCCGCCGCGTCGAGTTCCTCCGGGCCGGTCTCGGGCGCGCCCTCGACCACGACCGTGATCTCCCCGCGCACCCCCTCCGCAGCCCAGCTCGCCAGCTCGGCCAGCGGGCCCCGGCGCACCTCCTCGTACGTCTTGGTCAGCTCCCGGCAAACCGCGGCCCGCCGCTCGGCGCCGAAGACCTCCGCCATCGCGGCGAGGGTGTCGTCGAGGCGGTGCGGGGCCTCGAAGTAGACCAGCGTGCGCCGCTCGGCCGCGACCTCGCGCAGCCGGGAGAGCCGTTCGCCCGCCTTGCGCGGCAGGAAGCCCTCGAAGCAGAACCGGTCGACGGGCAGCCCGGACAGGGCGAGCGCGGTGAGCACGGCGGACGGGCCGGGCACGGCGGTGACCCGGATGTCCTGCTCGACGGCCGCCGCGACCAGCCGGTAGCCGGGGTCGGACACCGAGGGCATGCCGGCGTCCGTGACGAGCAGCACCCGCGCCCCGCCGGCCAGCTCCTGGACCAGCTCGGGCGTGCGCGCGGACTCGTTGCCCTCGAAGTACGACACCACCCGGCCGCCCGGTGCGACGCCGAGCGCCTGGGTGAGCCGGCGCAGCCGCCGGGTGTCCTCGGCGGCGATGACGTCCGCGGTCTCCAGCTCGCGCACCAGCCGGGGCGGCGCGTCCGCGATGTCGCCGATGGGGGTACCTGCGAGGACAAGGGTTCCAGTCACGCCCCCATCCTCGCAGGGGTCCCCGAGCCTGAGGAAAACGACCGCTTCGCGGCCCGCGCCGCCGCGTGCACGGGACTCGCACAGCACCGTTCCCTACGATGGCGCGGTGACCAGTACCGCGTCCTCCATGGATCTGAGGCAGGGCCAGGCGCCGCACGAGCAGCGGCCGGCGTGGCAGCAGCGGCTGCGCCGGTTCGGGTACGCGCCGGCGAAGGACGTGCCCGAGGGCGACGTGCGCGGCCGGCTGGTGCCGCCGTACCCGCAGCCCGCTCCCCGGCTGTGGCGGGCGCTCGGCGTGCCGCCCGTCCTCGCCGACCGGATCACCCGCTGGTCCGGCTGGCTGGGACCGCTGCTGGTGACGCTGGTGGCGGGCGTGCTGCGGTTCTGGAACCTGGGCAGCCCGCGGGCGGTGATATTCGACGAGACGTACTACGCGAAGGACGCGTGGGCGCTGGTCCACCGGGGCTTCGAGGTCAACTGGGACAAGAACGCCAACGACGTGGTCCTCCAGACGCACGGGCATCTGGCGATCCCGGCGGACGCGGCGTACGTGGTGCACCCGCCGGTCGGGAAGTACGTGATCGGGCTCGGCGAGCTGGTGTTCGGGTTCAACCCGTTCGGCTGGCGGTTCATGACCGCGCTGCTGGGCACGCTGAGCGTGCTGATGATCTGCCGGATCGGGCGCCGGATGTTCCGTTCGACGTTTCTGGGCTGCCTGGCGGGCGGGCTGCTCGCGGTGGACGGGCTGCACTTCGTGATGAGCCGCACCTCGCTGCTCGACGGTGTGCTGATGTTCTTCGTGGTGGCCGCGTTCGGCTGTCTGCTGATCGACCGGGACACGTCACGGGCGAGACTGGCCGCCGCGCTGCCCGTGGGGCCGGACGGCCTGGTGCGCCCGGACGCGCGCGTCGCGGACTCCGCCCGGCTCGGCGCCCGCCCCTGGCGCTGGGCGGCCGGCCTGATGCTGGGCCTGGCCATCGGCACCAAGTGGAACGGCCTGTACATCCTGGTCGCGTTCTGCGTGATGGCGGTGCTGTGGGACGTCGGCGCCCGCAAGGTGGCCGGCGCGGCGCGCCCCTACCGCGCGGTCCTGAAGCACGACACGGGGATCACCTTCCTGGCGACGGTCCCGGTGGCCGTCGCCGTCTACCTGCTGTCCTGGCTGGGCTGGATCCTCTCCCCCACCAACGGCACCGGCGGATACTTCCGCAACTGGGCCCTCACCGACGGCCGGGGCGGCACCTGGACCTTCCTGCCGGACTGGCTGCGCAGCCTGTGGCACTACGAGCACGAGGTGTACGAGTTCCATCTGCATCTGGACTCCCCGCACACCTACCAGTCCAATCCGTGGAGCTGGCTGGTGCTGGGCCGCCCGGTGTCGTACTTCTACGAGTCGCCCTCCCCCGGCACCGACGGCTGTCCGGCGGACGCGGGCCAGAAGTGCGCCCGCGAGGTGCTGGCGCTCGGCACGCCGCTGCTGTGGTGGGCGGCCTGCTTCGCGATCGTGTACATCCTGTGGCGCTGGGCGTTCCGCCGCGACTGGCGGGCCGGCGCCATCGCCTGCGGCATCGCGGCCGGCTATCTGCCCTGGTTCCTCTACCAGGAGCGGACGATCTTCTTCTTCTACGCGGTCGTCTTCGTGCCGTTCCTGTGCCTGGCCGTGGCCATGATGATCGGCGCGATCATCGGCCCACCGGGCTCCGGCGACACCCGCCGCGTGATCGGCGCCACCTCGGCGGGCGTCCTGGTCCTGCTGATCACCTGGAACTTCATCTACTTCTGGCCCCTGTTCACCGGCACGGCGATCCCGATCGACTCGTGGCGGGCGCGGATGTGGCTGGATACGTGGGTGTAGCTCCGAGCCCGTGGCGAGGCACCGTGTCGTGCGCTTTCGGGCAGCGACGGTGCCCGCCGGTGCCTGGCGCCGCCGTGCGGGGAGCCGGTACCAAGGAGCGGCCATGCCTCGCACCGGAAGAGGGACGATGCACGCTCAGGACAACGCCAGACAGACCGGCTCCGGGAAGGCCCGCGCCACGACCCGGAAGCCGGCGGACGCCGGGACGCCGTTGCTCGCCCTCCAGCGCTCCCACGGGAACGCGGCGGTCGTGCGGATGCTGGGCGCGGACAAGGGCGCACGGGACGTGCAGCGCGCGGTCGAGCAGAACCGGCCCCTGATCACCCACCAGAACCCGGACGACGACTGGACGGCCGACGACGCCACACCGGCACGCGCGGACGGGCTCGTGCTCAGCGGTCACGGCGCCTGGCACGCCCGTGACGACTACTTCCGGGTGCCCGCGGGCACGCGGGTGCACTTCTACACGCAGCACGGCATGGTGCTCCCCGACGATCTGGGCGGGGACGTGGAGGGCGGCCGGGAGCGGCGCGGCAACGTGGAGCAGGGCGCGCACCGGGGCGCCTCGCGCACCGTGGTGGGCGGGCGGAGCCTCCAGAACTACACGATCTCCTACCCCAGCGGGCTCACCATCCGGGGCGATCCCGCGATCGCCACTCCGGCGGCGGCCGGTGGCTACGACGTCGAACTCAGCCCCGGCTCGCAGAACGCCGCCGTCATCCACGTCGCCACGCTGACCGACCCGCAACTCGCCGGTCACTCCATCGTGTTCGACGGGGATGTGCTGCTCAGCGACATCCTGACCCGCGGCATGGGCGATGTGCACTTCGCCGCGTGCCGCTTCGTGGAGACCAACCGGCCCGGCACCCGCAACCAGGGCCGGCCCCCGAACCACAACTACCAGGGCGATCCGGGCGAGGACGGCGGCCTCTACAACCCCTGAGACAACCCCCGGCCGGCCGGCCCACTTATGATCATGGGCATGTCCGAACTGCGTGAGCGTGCCGCGCGCCGGCGGCTGGCGCCCGGCGAGCAGCTCCTGGCGTACGCCTCCGTCGTCCCCGCGGCCAGTGCCAAGGGAGTGAGCGTGAACCTCGGCGGAGTACTCGCGAACGATCTGATGAGCCAGGTCGGCGCGCAGGGCGGAATGGCCGGCGGCATCGCGTCGCAGCTGCCGCCGACGTCCGGGGCGCTGCTGCTGCGCGTCACGGACCAGCGCGTCGGGCTGGTGAAGCCGCTGGACGGCACGCCGGTGTGGGAGGTGCCCAGGACCTGGGTGGCGCGGGTCGAACGGCGGCCCCGGCTGCAGTTGATGGCCCGTTTCCGGTTGCACTACGCCGACGGTTCCTGGCTCGCCTTCCTCACCATGCGCCGCCGGAACATCGAGCGGTTCCGCGCCCTCCTGGGCTGAATCCCCCGGTCCGATTGTCGCAACCCTGCTACGGAATGACCGGACGCGTCACCCGTCCCGGCCGGGACTTTAGGGTGAATGCCGTCGTTGGGGAGTCGAGGGGCCGGGGGACCCCCCGCGAGGGTGGAGGAAAACAGGCTGTGGGCAAGAGAAGACGGGTCGCCGAACGGCGCACGACCCCTCCCGGCGTGATAGGCGCGGTGATCGCCCTGGCCGTCTGCGGCGCCGGACTCACCGCCTACGCGCTGTACGACGGCGGTTCCGCGGCCGGCGAGACGGGCGCCGCCGCGTCCCACCGGAAGGTCAGGACCGGCCCGCTCAGCGCGGCCGAGGTGCGCACCGCCGCCACCGCCTTCCTCACCTCCTGGCAGCACGGCCGGGTCGCCGACGCGGCGGCCGCGACCGACGATGCCCCGGCGGCCGGCGCCCTGCTCACCGGCTACACCAAGGACACACACCTCGCGGACGTCACGCTCACTCCGGGCACCGCCACGGGCGCCAAGGTGCCCTTCTCCGTCAAGGCGACGGTGCGCTACAAGGGCGTCGAGAAGCCGCTGGCGTACGGCAGTTCGCTCACCGTCGTACGCCGGGCGAGCGACGGCAAGCCCCTGGTCGACTGGCACGCCTCGGTCGTCCACCCGGATCTGCGCGACGGCGACACGCTCGTCACCGGCGCCTCCGGCACCCCGCCCGTCACGGCCCTGGACCGCGACGGCGGCAAGCTGACGGCCGCCGAGTACCCGTCCCTGGGGACGGTGCTGGACGGGCTGCGCGAGAAGTACGGCAAGAAGGCGGGCGGTACGGCGGGCGTTGAGCTGCGCGTGGCGCGCGGCGAGGCGTCGCGGAAGGCGAAGCTGTCCGACAAGACGCTGGTGACGCTGAGCCGGGGCACTCCGGGCACGGTGAAGACCACCCTGAGCCCGGCCCTCCAGGCGGAAGCCGAGGCGCAGGTCGGCAAGCAGAAGCACGCCTCCGTGGTCGTCCTGCGGCCCTCCACCGGCGAGATCCTCGCGGTCGCCAACAGCGAGCACGGCTTCAACGTCGGCTTCCAGGGCTCCCTCGCGCCCGGCTCCACGATGAAGATCGTGACCTCGACCATGCTGTTCGAGAAGAAACTGATCACCCCGGACGCCTCGCACCCCTGCCCCAAGACGTACAAGCTGGCGGGCTGGACGTTCCACAACGACGACGACTCCGAGATCAAGAAGGGCACCTTCAAGACCGCCTTCGGCGCCTCCTGCAACAACGCCTTCATCGATTTCGCGCCCAAGCTGTCCGACAGCGATCTGACCAAGGAGGCCCAGCAGGTCTACGGCCTCGGCATGGACGACTGGGCCATCGGCGTGCCCTCCTTCGACGGCTCCGTCCCGGTGCAGAGCGGCGCGCAGATGGGCGCCTCGCTGATCGGGCAGGGCGGGGTGCGGATGAACCCGCTGAACATGGCCTCCGTCGCGGCCACTGTGCAGTCGGGCCGCTTCCGCCAGCCGTACCTGGTCTCCCCCGAGGTGGACCACCGCACCCTGGCGACGGCCGCGCGCACCATGTCCGCGAAGACGCAGGCCCAGCTCAAGGAGGTCATGAAGTTCACGGCGGACTACGGCACGGCCGCCAAGGCGATGGCCGGCCTCGGACCGGACTACGGCGCGAAGACCGGCTCGGCCGAGGTCGACGGGCAGAAGAAGCCGAACGGCTGGTTCACCGCCTACCGGGGTGACCTGGTGGCCGCGGGCGTGGTGCAGGCCGGCGGGCACGGCGGCGACACGGCGGGCCCGATCGTGGCCGACCTGCTCCGCAAGGGCGGCGGCTGACCGGCCGGGTCAGTTGTGCACGGGCACGGCCGTGTAGGTCCGGCGCAGGAAGCGGATCAGCGCCTTGGAGTCGAACTGGAGCACGTCGACGCCCTGGTCGGAGTGGAACTCCACGACCGCCTGGACCCGGCCGCACGGCCACACCCGTACGGAGCCGCTCTCGGCCGGCGCCCGCAGTCCGCGCTCCAGCAGGGCGCGGGAGAAGCTCCACTCGTGGGTACCCGGAAGATCGATCCGGACCGAGCGCGGATCGTCGTCGGGGTCGTACCGCAGCCGCACCGGGACGGCCCCCGGATCCTCGTCATCCGTGACGACATGGGCGCGCGCGTACTGCTCGATCACAGACATGAGAACGCCCTTTCACACTCAGTGACCTATGCGAAAGCCGTTTTGCCCGGCTTCATACGCTTCCTCCCAATGTCGCACATTTCCTCCGAAGCGCTTCCGGAGCGTGGAGGCGAGTACCTGGCACTTGCAAAGTGTTTGCAACAGACGTCTAAAATCAAACGGTGCATGTACCTGACGGATTCATCGACGCCCCCACCTCCGCCGTCACCGGAGTGATCGCCGCCGGCGCGCTCGCGGTGAGCCTGCGCGGCGCCCGACGGGAACTCGGCGGAGAGAAAGCGGCCCCGCTGGCCGGGCTCGTCGCCGCGTTCATCTTCGCCGTGCAGATGCTGAACTTCCCCGTCGCGGCCGGCACCAGCGGCCATCTGCTGGGCGGGGCACTGGCCGCGATACTCGTCGGCCCGTACACCGGTGTGCTCTGTGTGTCCGTGGTGCTGCTGATGCAGGGCGTGCTGTTCGCGGACGGCGGCCTGACCGCGCTCGGCGTGAACATCACGGACATGGCGCTGGTCACCACCGTGGTGTCGTACGCCCTCTTCCGGGGCCTGCTCGCCGTGCTGCCGCGCGGCCGCCGCTCGGTGACCGTCGCCTCCTTCGCCGCCGCGCTCGTCTCGGTGCCGGCCGCGGCCTGCGCCTTCACCCTGATCTACGCGGTCGGCGGCACCACCGACGTCCCGATCGGCAAGGTCGCCACCGCGATGATCGGCGTCCATGTGCTGATCGGCGTCGGCGAGGCGGTCATCACCGCGCTGACGGTCGGCGCGGTGATCGCCGTACGCCCGGACCTGGTGTACGGCGCGCGCGGGCTGCGGCAGCGGCTCCGGCTGCGGGTGGACGGCGAACTGGTGGACGCGCCCGCCGTGCCCGTCTCCCCCGCGGCGGCGCCCGTCTCGCGGCGCAAGGTGTGGGTGACCGGGCTCGTCGCCTCCCTCGTCCTCGCCGGCTTCGTCAGCTTCTACGCCTCCGCGAACCCCGACGGCCTGGAGAAGGTCGCGCACGACAAGGGGATCGACACCAAGGCGAAGGAGCACGCGGCGGCCGGTTCCCCGCTCGCGGACTACGGCGTCAAGGACGTCTCCGACGCGCGCCTGTCCGGCGGACTCGCGGGCGTGATCGGGGTCGGGGTCACGGTGGTCGCGGGCAGCGCGGTGTTCTGGGCCGTGCGCAGGCGGCGCGGCGGCGCGGACGTCTCGCCCGCGGGCCCCGGTCTCTGAGATGGGCGCGGGCCACGCTCACCGCCTCTACCGGCACGGCACCTCGCCCGTGCACGCGCTTCCGCCGCACACCAAGCTCGCGGCCGCCTTCCTCTTCGTGCTGGTCGTGGTCTCCACCCCGCGCGAGGCGATGTGGGCGTTCGCGGTGTACGCCGTGCTGCTCGCGGCCGTCGCCCGGCTCGCCCGCGTCCCGGCCGGGTTCCTGCTGCGGCGGCTGCTGATCGAGGTGCCCTTCGTGGCGTTCGCGGTGCTGATGCCGTTCGTCGCGCGGGGCGAGCGGGTGCACGTCCTCGGGCTCTCGCTGAGCGTCGGCGGGCTGTGGGGCGCCTGGAACGTGCTCGCCAAGGGCACCCTCGGCGTCGCCGCCTCCGTGCTCCTCGCGGCCACCACCGAACTTCGCCAGCTCCTGCTGGGCCTCGAACGGTTGAGGCTGCCGCCGCTGCTGGTGCAGATCGCCTCCTTCATGCTCCGCTACGGCGACGTCATCACCGACGAGATGCGCCGGATGCGGATCGCCCGCGCCTCCCGCGGCTTCGAGGCGCGGGGGGTACGGCACTGGGGGGTGCTCGCCAAGTCCGCCGGCGCGCTGTTCATCCGCTCCTACGAGCGCGGGGAGCGCGTGCATCTGGCCATGGTGAGCCGGGGGTATGCCGGTTCGATGCCGGTCGTCGAGGAGGCCACCGCCTCCCCGGCGCAGTGGCGCCTCGCCCTCGCGCTCCCCTGTTCCGCCCTCGTCGTCTGCCTGTTGGGATGGACCCTGTGAATCCGGGATGGACCCTGTGAGTACGACCGGTACGACCACTGCCTCGCTGGAGGTCTCCGGCCTCGCCTTCGCCTACCCGGACGGCCACCAGGCCCTGTTCGGCGTCGACTTCACCATCGGGCGCGGCGAACGCGTCGCGCTGCTGGGGCCGAACGGCGCCGGCAAGACCACCCTGGTACTGCACCTCAACGGCATCCTCGACGGCGGCGCCGGGACGGTCACCGTCGCCGGACTGCCCGTCGGCAAGCGGCACATGGCGACGATCAGGCAGAAGGTCGGCATCGTCTTCCAGGACCCGGACGACCAGTTGTTCATGCCGACGGTGCGCGAGGACGTGGCCTTCGGCCCGGCGGCGGCCGGGATCAGGGGCGCGGAACTGGAGGCGCGGGTACGGGACGCCCTGGGCCGGGTCGGCATGGCGGAGTTCGCGGACCGGCCGCCGCACCATCTCTCCTTCGGGCAGCGGCGGCGCGTGGCGGTGGCGACCGTGCTGGCGATGGAGCCGGAGATCCTGGTCCTGGACGAGCCGTCCTCCAATCTCGACCCCGCCTCCCGGCGGGAGCTGGCCGACATCCTGCGCTCGCTCGACGTCACGGTCCTGATGGTCACGCACGACCTGCCGTACGCCCTGGAGCTGTGCCCGCGCTCGCTGATCCTCAGCGACGGCGTGATCGCGGCCGACGGGCCGACGGCGGACCTGCTCGGTGACGAGGAGCTGATGCGGGCGCACCGCCTGGAGCTGCCGTTCGGCTTCGACCCGCGGGTGGCAAAGGCAATGAAAACGGGCAGCTGATCTCACCGAGGAATCGCAGGCCCGCACCCGCTGTTGCACCCACTGTCGCAGGCGGTGAGTGGAAGGGAAGCGGGGACGTGAAAGGCGCGGAGGGCACGGAAGGCGCGGACGTGGTCGTGCACGGCACGGTGGCCGAGGGCTTCGAGCCGGTCAGGGAGGCGTTCGCGGCGAACTTCGCCCACCTCGGGGAGCGCGGCGCGGCGGTCGCCGTGTACCGCGGCGGACGGCGGGTGGTCGACCTGTGGGCGGGCACCAGGGACGTGGACGGAACGGCACCCTGGGAGCCCGGCACCGCCCAGATCGTGCGCTCGGCCACCAAGGGCGCCGTCGCCGCCGGGCTTCTGCTGCTGCACCAGCGCGGCGAGCTGGACCTGGACGCGCCGGTGGGCGCGTACTGGCCCGAGTACAAGGCGGCGGGCAAGGAGCGCACCCTCGTCCGCCATCTGCTGGCGCACCGCGCGGGCGTGCCCGTCCTGGACCGCCCGCTGACTCCGGCGGAGGCCGCCGACCCGGACCTCGGCGCGGCGGCCGTCGCCGCGCAGGCCCCGGTGTGGGAGCCGGGCACGGACCACGGCTACCACGCCCAGACGTACAGCTGGCTGACCGGTGAACTGGTCCGGCGGGTCACCGGGCGCCCGGTCGGCGCGTGGCTGGCCGACGAGATCGCCGGGCCGGTCGGGGCCGATCTGTGGCTCGGCCTGCCCGCGGCCGAACAGGGCCGCGTGGGGCGGGTGGGGGACATCGACGCGCCGCAGTCCGCGGGCGCCCTGAAGCTGCGGCCCAAGCGTGCGGTGTCCGCGGCCTACGCCGACCCGGACTCGCTCACCCGGCGCGCCTTCGCCGCGATCACCCCGCTCCCGGACGAGAACGACCCCGCCTACCGCGCCGCCGCCCTGCCCGCCTCCAACGGCATCGCGACGGCCGACGGGCTGGCCCGTGTCTACGCCTCGCTGATCGGCGACGTGGACGGCGGGGTCCGCCTGTTCACGCCCGAGACGCTGGAACTGGCCCGCGCCGAGCAGTCGGCGGGTCCGGACCGGGTGCTGGTGGTCAACACCCGTTTCGGTCTCGGCTGGATGCTGCACGGCAGCGCGTCCCCGCTCCTCGCCCCCGGCTCCTTCGGGCATCCGGGCCGCGGCGGCGCGCTCGCCTTCGCCGACCCGGAGTCGGGCATCGCGTTCGGGTACGTCACCAACGGCTTCCGCAAGAGCGTGACGGCGGACCCGAGGGCGCAGGCGCTGGTCCGGGCGCTGAAGGTGGCGCTGGGGGCGTGAGGCGGCCGAGGACGCACGCCGGCTCGTGACGGCGCGCGCCCTTTCGTGCCTCGGGGCTCAGACGTGGATCGGGTGCGACGTGCGCCCCGAGTCCGCGTCGATCTCCGCATGCGCCTTGTTCAGCAGCTCGATGGCGATCTGGTTGAGGGCGCGGGCCCCGGCGATCTCCTCGCCGACCCTGGGCTGGTCGTTGTCGATGTGGTGGCGGCTGGCGTGTCCGTGTCCCCGGATCTCGCTGCCGTCGGGCAACCGGACCAGGGCCGCCGCGCGCGTGTGCTGACCGTCCTCCTCGAACTCCAGCTCGACATGCCATCCGACAGCGGTGTGCATCGTGGTCCGCGTCTGCTGCATGGTCTGCGTCATGTCGGCCACCTCCGGGAAACACACATTCCGGCTGTCTCCAGCGTCCTCCCGACCACGCCCCGCGTCATCTCGGCGGCCGGGCTCAGTCTCCTTGCTCCTCCTCGAAACTGGCGAAGTACGCGGCGGCCATGTCCTCCTGGCCGTGACCACGGGCGGCCGCACGGGCGAGCCGCTCGGCGGTGGCCTCGGCGACGTCGAGGCGTACGCCGCTGCCCTTGCCCGCGGCCACGATCAGCCGGGCGTCCTTCTCGGCGGTGGTCACCGCGAACGACGCCGGGGTCAGCCTGTCCTCCAGCAGCAGCCGGGACTTGGCCCGCAGGTAGCCCATGTCGAGCGGGCCGCCGCCGATCAGCTCGAAGAACTTCTGCGGGTCGACGCCGAGGCCCTTGGCGAGGGCCAGTGTCTCGCCGGCGGCCGCGGTGACGGCGAGCACCCAGCTGTTGGCGACCAGCTTCAGCCGGCTGGCGCTGCCCGCGGCCCCGTCCGTGCCGGTCCACAGGGTCTTGGCGCCCACCGCGTCGAACACCGGCGTGACCGCCGCGCGCCCCTCCTCGGGCCCGGCCGCCAGCACGGTGAGCTGTCCGGCCTCGGCGGGCTCCTTGGTGCCGAGGACGGGGGCGTCGTAGAAGAGGAGTCCGTGCTCGCGGGCGAAGCCGGCCAGGTCGCCGATCAGCTCGGTCCCGGCGGTGGTGGACTGCGCCCAGGCGGCCCCCTGGCGCAATGCCGGCGCTGCCTCCCGCATGACCTCCAGCACGGTGTTGCCGTCGTAGAGCATCGTCAGGACGACATCGGCGCCCTCGACGGCCTCGGCGGGCGTGCCGGCGATCCGCGCCCCGTCGGCGGCCAGCGGCTCGGCCTTGTCACGGGTGCGGTTCCAGGCCCGCACCTCCAGCCCGGCCCGGCACAGATTGCGGGCCATGGCGGCGCCCATGATGCCGGTGCCCAGGACACTGACGATCGGCTTGTCGCTCATTGACGCTCCCTGAAGTCGCAGTAAGCCACGGTGCCCCTCCACCTTCCCCCACACCGCCAACCGACGCAGGAACCGGCTCGGCCGGGTCGGTGTGCGACACCGGCCCGGTACGACGACAGGCAGTCCGGCCGACGACAGGTGACGGCTGCAGGGAATTCAGCCATACAGGCTCAAATAGAAGTACGCCGCACTCTTCAGCCGCGCCTTACCTCAGAACATGCTCAGATACCTGGGCGACTACTTTGAGCATCCATCACTAATCGCATAGTGTCCGAGCATCGAACCGCAGGACCAGCGGTTGTACAGCAGGGGGAAACATGGGCATAGGCATGCGGCGAGTCGCCATCACGTCCAGCACGGCATTGCTGCTTTGTTTCGCAGCAGTCGGGACAGCAACCGCGGATCAGGAACCGCCGATTCCGAGTGCCGGCGACACCGAGCAGGCAGCGGCTACAGACTCCATTTCTGCGGACGCCACCACCGATATCAATGACCGCACCGGTTGGGACGACGAGGAAGTCACAGCTGTAGTGCAGCCGCAATACTGCGCCGGTCCGCAGACATGGATCGACATTACGTCAAAGACGAATTACCACATCGCATCCTGGTGGAATGGCACCAAATACAAAGACGGCCCAGGTGGATCCATGACTGTCAGCGTAACCAAGTCCGGAACCATCTCGGCCGAAGTTTCGGGTAGTACGGAAGTATCCGCGAGTTCGGTCGTCGTGGCGGCCAAGGCTTCCGTCAGCGCCAAGATCGGCGGCAGCGTCAGCGTCACCACCGGACATACCTATGCGCACAACATCGCCAAGAACAAGTACGGACATCTACAGTACGGATCTTGGGGCTACAAGGTGTCCTGGGCGGAGTACCGGCGCAAGGGGGACGGATGCCACGGTGCGACTCTGGTCGACAGCGGTACGGCGACACTGCCTACATCGGAGACCGGCTGGAAGTACTGGGAGACCGCGTCATGAGGCCCCGGCCCCTGTGGCTCCTCGGCTGCGCCCTGGCTCCGGCACTCGTTCTCACCGCCTGCACCTCGCACAACGGCCCCGCTCCGAGCCGGAGCCCTTCGTCCCCGGCCGCCCACCGGAGTGGCGGAGCGCCGGCCGAGGAAAAGCTCACGGCGCAGGCGCAGTCCGCGCTCGACGCGGCGAGTGACAAGGGTGGTTCCATGATCGAGTCAGGCGTCGAGCGCGTCTCGGACGGGGTGCACACGCGGCCCGGCCTGACCCACGGCGCGGCCTACAAGCTGACCGTGGTGTGCGCTGGGAAGGGGGTCGCGGAGCTCGTCGTGACGCCGTCCGGCGCGGGCGGGAAGAAGGCGGTTCCCTGTGACGGGACCGTGGTCTTCGAGCGTTTGACGGCCGAAGGCCCGGTCAAGGTCGACGTCCAGGGGAAACCCGGCGCGGCGGGCATGGTCGCCTGGCGGATCAACAAGGTCGGTTCGCAGCCCTGACCGGGGCGTCATGCAGTCTGCTCACGCACGTCCACGAGCGTGGCTTGTGCGTGAGCGACGAGTTCCTCCGGTTCGATCGGGAAGACGGCGTACGGCGTCCCGGCGGCGGCCCACACCACGTCGTGCGCGAGCAGCGACCGGTCGGCGAGCACCCGTGTCCGGGTACGGTGCCCGAAGGGCGGCACGCCCCCGATGGCGTAGCCGGTGACCTCCCGCACCGCCTGCGCGTCGGCCCGCCCGACCTTTCCCGCCCCGAGCACCGCGCGGACCCGCTCCACGTCCACCCGCGACGCCCCGCCCATGAGCACGAGCACGGGCACCCCGTCGGCGGCGAACACCAGCGACTTGCAGATCTGGCCGAGTTCACAGCCGACGGCCGCGGCGGCCTCCACGGCGGTCCGGGTCCCCTCGGGAAACCTCCGGGCCCGCCCGAGCACCTCCTCCAGGCCAAGCTCCCTCAGCGCTTGCGCGAAACGCGGGTGCGCTCCTGATCCGTCGGCGTCGGTGGCGGTCTTCGTCATACGGGGCACGCCGCGATCGCTCATAGTCTCCCCAGCGCTTGCTCGATGAGGCCCGTGACTCCCTCGGCGGGAGCGCCTGCGTCCGCATCATCCCATGGCGCAGCTCAAGGATCCGGAGGTCTCGGGGGCTTTCGACCGGTCGTCCGTTGTAGGCGCCGTCGAACATGGTCGGCCTTGTCCAGGAACTCCGGGCGTGGAATGCGCTGGCCCCGCTCGATCTTCCGGATCAGGTCCTCGCCGTAGCCGTACAACGCACGCGACAGCCAGGACCGCACGGGACACCCCCCGGACAAGCAAAAGCCGGTGAGGGTGCAGCCCCGTCCCCACGGGCACCCTCACCGGCCGTTCACAGGCGGAAGCCGTACGTCAGACGCGTACCAGCTCCCGCTCGTCCTCCGTGCCCCGCGCGGCGGACGGCGTGCGCAGGCCCTCGCCCTCGACGTCCACATTGGGCAGGATCCGGTCCAGCCACTTCGGGATCCACCAGGCGCGCTTGCCCAGCAGGGCCAGGACGGCCGGGACGATCGCCATGCGGACGATGAACGCGTCGAAGAAGACGGCGATGGCAAGACCGAAGCCGATCATCTTGACCATGGACTCGCTGGAGCCGATGAAGCCGGAGAAGACGGCGATCATGATGACGGCGGCGGCGGTGACCACGCGGGCGCCGTGCTTGAAGCCCGTCACCACGGCCTGGGTCGGCTTCTCGCCGTGGACGTACGCCTCGCGCATCCGGGTGACGAGGAAGACCTCGTAGTCCATCGCGAGACCGAACACCACGCCCACCATGAAGATCGGCATCATCGACATGACCGGGCCGGTCTGCTGGACGTTCATCAGGCCGGACAGCCAGCCCCACTGGAAGACCGCGACGACCGCGCCGAGTGCCGCGAGCACGCTGAGCAGGAAGCCGAGGGCCGCCTTCAGCGGGACGAGGACCGAGCGGAAGACCACGATCAGGAGCAGGAAGGCCAGGCCCACGACCAGGGCGAGGTAGGGCAGCAGCGCGTCGTTCAGGCGCTGGGAGACGTCGATGTTCATCGCCGTCGAGCCGGTCACCAGAAGCTTGGCGTCCGTCTTCGCGGTGATGTCCGCGCCCTTGCCGCGGATCGTGTGCACCAGATCCTCGGTGGACTTCGAGGAGGGCTTGGACTTGGGCACGACGGTGATGATCGCCGTGTCGCCCGCCTTGTTGGGCGTGGCCGGGGTGACCGCGACGACGTCCTTCAGGCCCTTGATCTCGTTGCCGACCTCGGTGAAGGCCGTCTTGGGGCGGACGCTGTCCTTGGCGTCGACGACGACCATCAGCGGGCCGTTGAAGCCGGCGCCGAAGCCCTCGGACAGCAGGTCGTAGGCGCGGCGCTGGGTGGTGGAGGTGGGCTGCGAGCCGTCGTCGGGCAGGCCCAGTTCCAGGGAGGAGACCGGGACCGCGGCGGCGCCGAGGCCGATCACACCGAGCAGGAGGACCGCGACGGGGCGTCGTACGACGAAACTGGCCCAGCGGGTGCCCATGTTGGGGCGGCCCGGCTTCCCGGCCGGACGGCCGCCGCCGAGCAGCTTGCTTTTCTCACCGGCCGGCTTGACCTTGCGGCCGGCGTAGCCGAGCAGCGCGGGGATCATCGTGAGCGCGATCAGTACGGCGATGGCGACCGTGCCCGCCGCCGCGACGCCCATCTTGGTCAGCATCGGGATGTTGACGACGGAGAGGCCGACCAGCGCGATGACGACGGTCAGGCCCGCGAAGACCACCGCGGAGCCCGCCGTGCCGACGGCGCGGCCCGCCGCCTCCTCGCGCTCGCGGCCCTCGGCGAGTTCGGCGCGGTAGCGGGAGACGATGAACAGGGCGTAGTCGATGCCGACCGCGAGGCCGATCATCATCGCCAGGGTGGAGGTGGTGGAGCCCAGGTCGAGGGCGGTGGCGAGCGCGGTGATGGAGGAGACGCCGATGCCCACGCCGATGAGCGCGGTCAGCAGCGGCAGCCCGGCCGCGAGCAGGGAGCCGAAGGTGATGACGAGGACGACGGCGGCGATGCCGATGCCGATCAGCTCACCGGCGCCCTCCTCGGGCATGGCGGTGAGCGCGTCGCCGCCGACCTCGACGGTCAGCCCGGCGTCCCGCGCCTGCTGCGCGGCCTCCTTCAGCGCGTCGCGCGAGGAGTCCTTCAGCTCCATGCCGGAGACCTTGTACTTCACCGAGGCGTAGGCGATGGAGCCGTCCCGGCTGACCGTGTGCCCGGTGTAGGGGTCGGCGACGGAGGCGACCTCGGAGCCGTGGCCCAACTCGCGCACGGTCTTGTCGACGGCGGCCTTGTTGGCCTGGTCGGTCATCTTCTCGCCGGCCGGCGCCTTGAAGACGACTCGTGCGGTGGCGCCGTCGGCGCTCATGCCGGGGAAGCGCTGCTCCAGCAGGTCGAAGGCCTTCTGCGCCTCGGTGCCGGGGATCGAGAAGGAGGAGTTGCCGGCGGGCGGCGCGGAGGCGGCGCCCACTCCGGCGAGGGTGAGCAGCGCCACCCATATCAGGGCGACGAAGTGCCGTCGCCGGAAGGCGAGCCGGCCGATGCGGTACAGGAATGTGGCCACGGAGGCGTACTCCCGGTCAGGTCGTGGGGTTCATCAGGGCAGGGGTGATCAGCCCGACGACGTGAGCGGTGACGTCAGATGGTGGGCTTGATAGGGAGGTTGTACGAGGAGGGTCAGACGCCGAGGGCGGGGAGGACCACGGCGTCGATGTACGAGGTGAGGAATTCCTGGGTGGGCGGCTGGTCCTCCAGGAGCGTCCTGGTGGCGAAGCCGCCGACCATCATGTGCACCATGAAGTCGATCGCCGGGCAGTCCGGGCGGACCTCGCCCCGGTCGATGGCCCGCTGGAGCATCTGCCGGCCGTTGACGATCTCCGCCTCGACGATCTGCGCGCGGAACGCCTCGCGCAGGTCCTCGTTGTGGTGCATCGCCATGGCGATGCCCCGCATCAGGGCGGAGTTCTGCTCCATGGTGCAGTCGTCCTCCATCGCCACGAGGGCGTGCAGGTCGCCGCGGAGCGAACCGGTGTCGATGTCCGCGATGTGGCCGCGCTTGTTGTGCCGCAGCGCCTTGACCACCAGCTCGGCCTTGCCGCCCCACTGGCGGTAGAGCGTGGCCTTGCTGGACCGGGTGCGGGCGGCGACGGCGTCCATGGTCAGGGCGTCGTAGCCGACCTCCCGGAGCAGGTCGAGCACGGCCTCGTACAGCTCGGCCTCGCGCTCGGGGGTGATCCGACTGCGACGCGCAGCCGCGACGGCCTCGGTCATGTCGCCCACCCTTCCGCTGGGGAAACTTCTCTGTGTACGTCGTTCTCCGTACGTCACTGAAGATACCCCCTCCCCAGAGCGAAACGAAACCGTTTCGTACGTGGGGTCCGTCACGGATGTCTGGAACGCATAAAGCACGGACGCGCGGGACGGACGAAAGCCGCACAAGTTGCCCGCCCCCAGCGCGCGGAAAAGCATGGGGAGGGTGAGCTATCTGCGCTTCCCCCACCTCAGCGGCGACCTGCTGTGCTTCGTGGCCGAGGACGACCTGTGGCTGGCCCCTCTCGACGCCCCCGGCCGCGCCTGGCGGCTCACGGCGGACCGCACCAAGACCGGGCATCCCCGCTTCTCCCCCGACGGCACCCGGATCGCCTACACGAACTGGCGCAGCCTGGTCCCGGAGATCCATCTCGTGGACGTCACCGGCGGCCCCGCGCGGCAGCTGACGTACTGGGGCAGTACCGACACCCAGGTGTGCGGCTGGTCCCCGGACGGCGACATCCTGGCGGTGGCCTCGCACCAGCAGCCGTTCTCCTACTTCACCTGGGCCTACAAGGTGACCACCGACGGCGATCCGGGCGGCCGGCTGCCCTGGGGCCCGGTCACCGAGATCCAGG
This sequence comes from Streptomyces sp. NPDC037203, assembly GCF_055605065.1. Classification (NCBI taxonomy): domain Bacteria; kingdom Bacillati; phylum Actinomycetota; class Actinomycetes; order Kitasatosporales; family Streptomycetaceae; genus Streptomyces; species Streptomyces sp. NPDC037203. Next base: position 341,715 of record NZ_JBVJUC010000006.1, on the reverse strand, counting down.
TCGCCGACCTCGGGGGCGAGCGCAAGACGCTGCTGCTCACCGGCACCCCACCGCACGAACCGGCCTCCTGGAAGCGCTACCGGGGCGGCGCCATGGGCCGCCTGTGGCTGCACGGCGAGCGCCTGCTGCCCGACCTCGGCGGCCATCTGGCCAGCCCCGTGTACGTCGCCGGGCGGATCGCCTTCCTCTCCGACCACGAGGGCGTCGGCAACCTCTACTCCTGCGCCTACGACGGCACCGACCTGCGCCGCCACACCGACCACGACGCCTTCTACGCCCGGCACGCGTCCAGCGACGGCACGCGGGTGGTCTACCAGTGCGCGGGCGACCTGTGGATCGTGGACGACTTCTCCCCGCACGGCATCCCGCGCAAGCTGGACGTCCGCCTCGCCGGGCCCGCCGCGGGCCGGCGCCGCTACCAGGTGCCGGCCGCGCAGAACGTGGACGGCATCTCCGTGGACGAGACCGGCCGGGCCAGCGCGGTCGTGGTGCGCGGCAGCCTGTACTGGCTCACCCACCGCGACGGCCCCGCCCGCACCATCGCGGACACCCCCGGCGTCCGGGTCCGGCTGCCGGAGATGCTGGGCTCCATGGGACAGGTCGCCTATGTGACCGACGCCGAGGGCGAGGACGCGGTGGAGATCGCCCAGCTGCCCCGCGCCACCGGGGACCGCCCGCCCCGCCGGCTCGCCCAGGGCGCCCTCGGCCGGGTCCTGGAGATGGTCTCGGACCCGGACGGCGAGCGCCTGGCCGTCGCCTCCCACGACGGCCGCCTGCTCCTGATCGACGTCCCCGAGGAGCCCGGCGCCGGGGTCCCGGACGCGCCCGGCACCGGGGTCGGCGCCGAGGCCGAGGAGGGCGCGGTCACCGAGCTGATCCGCTCCGCCAACGGGCCCGTGCGCGACCTCGCCTTCTCCCCCGACGGCAGCTGGCTCACCTGGTCCCACCCCGGCATCGGCCGCTCCCTGCGCCAGATCAAGCTGGCCCGGATCAAGGACCGGCTGATCGTGGACGTCACCGACGGCCGCTTCGAGGACGAGACCCCCGTCTTCACCCGCGACGGCCGCTACCTCGCCTTCCTGTCCTGGCGCGGCTTCGACCCGGTGTACGACGTGCACACCGGCGACCTGTCCTTCCCGCTCGGCAGCCGCCCGTACCTGGTGCCGCTGTCCTCGGCGACCCCCTCGCCGTTCGCCCTGAACCCCGAGGGGCGCCCGGCGGCCGGCGGGCTCGACCCGCTGGAGGACGAGGAGGGCGGCGAGGCGGGCGCGGTGACGGTCGAGGTGGAGGGTCTGGCCAGCCGGGTCACCCCGTTCCCGGTGATCGCCTCCAAGTACTCGTCGCTGTACCCGGTCGCGGGCGGCGGCCTGGTCTGGCTGCGCTGGCCGATCTCCGGCGCGCTCGGCGAGACCTTCGTCAACCCGGCCGACACCAGCGGCCGGCCCACGCTGGAGTACTTCAACATCGCCAGGGGGAAGAAGTCCGAACTCGTCGGCCATCTCGACTGGTTCGCGGTGAGCGGGGACGGCACCCGGCTCGTCGTGGTGGACGAGGGCGAGCTGCGCGCGGTGCCCTCCACCGAGATCGGCGACGCCGACAGCACCGTCTGGATCGATCTGCGCCGCATCCTGCACGAGGTGGACCCGCCCGCCGAGTGGCGCCAGGCGTACGACGAGGCGGGCCGGCTCATCCGCGCCTACTTCTGGGATCCGGGCATGAGCGGCATCGACTGGGACGCGGTGCTCGACCAGTACCGCCCGCTGGTCGAACGGGTCGCCTCCCCGGACGAGTTCGCGGATCTGCTGCGCGAGGTCCTCGGCGAACTCGGCACCTCGCACGCCTACGTCACCGCCTCCCGCCGCAACGAGGGCCCGCCGCACTACCAGCGCTGGCAGGGCCTGCTCGGCGCCAACCTGGTGCGCCGGGAGGCCGGCTGGACGGTCCGGCGGATCCTGCCCGGCGACTCCTCGGACTCCAAGGCCCGCTCACCGCTGGCCGGCACCGGCATCCGCGAGGGCGCGGTCCTCACCCATGTCGACGGCCGCCCGGTCGACCCCGTCACGGGCCCCTACCCGCTTCTTGCCGGCTCGGGCGGTACGACGGTGGAGCTGACCTTCGCCCCCGCCGAGGGCACGGGCGGGCCCCGCCGGGTCGCCGTCGTCCCGCTGATCGACGACCGGCCGCTGCGCTACCAGGACTGGGTGGCCAAACGCCGGGACGTGGTGCGGGAGTTGAGCGGCGGCCGATGCGGATACCTGCACATCCCCGACATGGGGGGCTCCGGCTGGGCCCAGTTCAACCGCGATCTGCGCATGGAGGTCTCGCGGCCCGCGCTCCTCGTGGACGTGCGCGGCAACGCGGGCGGCCACATCAGCGAGCTGGTCATCGAGAAGCTGACCCGCACGATCCTGGGCTGGGACCTGACGCGCAACGCCCAGCCGGTGTCGTACACCTCGAACGCGCCCCGCGGACCGGTGGTGGCGCTGGCCGACGAGGCGACCTCCTCCGACGGCGACATGATCACGGCCGCGTTCAAACTCCTGGAGCTGGGCCCGGTGGTGGGGCAGCGGACCTGGGGCGGAGTCGTCGGCATGACCGGCCGGCACCGCCTCGGCGACGGCACCGTCATCACCGTGCCCATGAACGCCGCCTGGTTCGACGCCTACGGCTGGTCCATCGAGAACCACGGCGTCGCCCCGGACCTGGAGATCCTGCGCACCCCCCTGGACTGGGCCGAGGGCCGCCACGCCCAGATGGACGACGCGATCCGACTGGCCCTGGAACTCCTCGAAACCCACCCCGCCGCCGTACCCCCGGACTACTCCGACACCCCCGACCGCTCCCGCCCGAAACTGCCGCCGAGGGCGACGTCGTGAACGGCGGCTCCCGGAAGCGAGCGCGGGGCGCCCTCCGCAGCGGAGGGCGCCCCACCTGCCCGGCCGAAACCGAGCGCCGCGGCTACGCGTCGTAGTCGTGGTCCATCCGGTCCTGCATCTCCGTGTCGTCGATGTTCTGACGACCCCGGTCGGGCTGCTGGCCCTGCTGACCGCGCTGGCCGGCACGCTCACGCGCCTGGCCCGGCTTGTCCTTGCCCATCGGGCGGCCCTGGTTCTGGCCCTGGCGCTGCTGGTCCTTCATACCCATGTGGGTTCACTCCTGTAATGAGTGGGAGCGGGGATCGGCCCCTCGGCGGGGCCAGGACCAGATTCACACGACCCACCACCCTGCGCATGTGGATCAGTTACGGTGGGTGACCCGCGCCGCCTCGTCCGCCGCGCCGCCCGCGCCGACCAGCCCGGACCGCATCCCTTCCAGCCGCGGCCCGAACCGCTTCATCTCCCGTTGCCCCACCGACCCGATGAGCCCCGGCAGATACCCGCGCACGCTCTGCATGCCCCGCAGCCACCACTGCGCGTACACATGCGAGGAGCGCCGCTCGATCCCCGCGACGATCCGGTCCACCGCCGGCCCGAGCGGATACGTCTTGTTGGACGGCCACGGCAGCCGCTGCCGCAACTCCCGCATGACGTCGTCCTGATCGGCCCCGCGCACCATGTCGGTGTCGGTCCACGACAGGTACCCGACGCCGACCCGCACCCCCTGGTAGCCGACCTCGGCCCGCAGGCTGTGCGCGTAGGCCTCCACACCGGACTTGGAGGCGCAGTACGCGGTCATCATAGGCGCCGGGGTGATCGCCGCCAGGGAGGCGATCTGGAGCAGATAGCCCCGGCTCTCCACCAGCACCGGCAGGAACGCGCGGGCGGTCACCGCCGAGCCGATGAGGTTGACCTCGATCACCCGCCGCCAGGCGTCCGGATCGGAGTCGATGAACGGACCGCCCGTCGCCACACCGGCGTTGGCGACCACGATGTCCACCTTGCCGAAGCGTGCCTTCACCTCCCGCGCCACCCGGCTCATCGCCTCGTGGTCGGTGACGTCGGCGTACCAGTGGCCGCTCTCGCCGTGCAGCCGCCCGGAGACCTCCTTCAGGGCCTCCTCCTCCAGGCCGACCAGCGCCACCTTCGCGCCGCGCGCGGAGAGCTTGCGGGCGAGCAACTCGCCGACGCCGCGCGCCGCTCCGGTGACGACCGCGACCTGTCCTTCGAGCCCGACCCTGCTCATGCGCCCTCCTTGATCCGCTGGGGCGCGGGTTCACCGGCCCCCGTGACATACGTGCTGACGAGGTCCCGGATGCGGCCCGTGACCCGCTCGGGCTCCTCGACCGGGGTCATGTGGCCGGCGCCCGGCAGTTCGGTGAGCCCGGCGCACCGCGGGAGTTCGGCGACCAGGGCGTGGGCGTGCACCGGGGGCACGAGGCGGTCGGCCGTGCCGTGTAGGACCGCGGTGGGCATGTCGAGCCGCCGTACGCCGCCGACGAGATCGAGCGCCGCGAGCACACGGGACCAGGCGTGCCGGGCGCCGGTCGGGCAGCCGTGCACGATCCGCGCGCACGCCTCCACCATCTCCGGCGTCGAACGGGCGCCCATCGTGCCGTACTTGAGGATGCGCTTGGCGAGCGGTGTGACCGGTCCGAGCGGGGCGCGCGAGCCGAGGATGCCCGCGCTGAGCCGGGTGCGCAGCGGCCCCTCGCGCAGCGGCAGCACCCGTGCCTCGGCGACCAGCCGCGACCCGCCGGTGCTGGCCAGCAGGACGGCGGCCGCGTGGGCGCGGAACCGGGGCCGTCCGGCCGCCGCCATGACCGCCATGCCGCCCATGGAGTGCCCGGCGACCAGGGCCTGTTCGCCGTCGGCGAGGGTCGCGGCGAGCACCGCCTCCAGGTCGTCCGCGAGCGCGCGGGTGGTGCAGACGGGGCTCGCGGGGCTGCGCCCGTGCCCCCGCTGGTCGTAGACGATCACCCGGTGGTCCCCGGCCAGGTCCCGGATCTGCGCGGCCCAGAAGGCGGTCGAGCAGGTCCAGCCGTGGGAGAGGACGACGGCGGGCGCGCCCTCGGGTCCGTGCACCTCGACGTGCAGCCGGGCGTCGTCGGTGGAGGGGACGGCGAGTACGCGGTCGGGGACGGGCGGGGCGTAGGCACCGGAGGTCATGTGGGTTGCGCGGGGACGGCTCATGCGGCGACCTCGTCGGCCTGCGCGACCGTCGCGTCGGTACGGGACCCGGCCACCGCCCGGATCACCTCGTACTCCCCGAGGTCCACCCGCCGGGTCGCGCGCCGGAACTCGGTGGTCGTACCGGGCCACACGGTGGTGTTGCGCCCGGCTGCGTCGAGGTACCAACTGGTGCAGCCGCCGGTGTTCCACACGGTCCGCTTCATGCGCTCCTGGACCTTGTGGTTCCAGGCCGCGACGGCGCCGGGGCGGGCGTCGAGCGCGGTGCGGCCGCCGAGGACATCGAGCTGGCGCAGGTAGTCGGCCATGTAGTTCAGCTGGGACTCGATCATCAGGATCATGGAGGAGTTGCCGAGGCCGGTGTTGGGCCCGATGACCGTCATGAAGTTCGGGAACCCGGCGGCGGTGGCGCCGCGCAGCGCCTGCATGCCGTCCTTCCACGCCTCGGCGAGGGTGATGCCCTGCGCGCCGACCACGCGCTCGGCGATCGGCATGTCCGTGACGTGGAAGCCCGTACCGAAGACGATCGCGTCGACCTCGGCCTCGGTGCCGTCGGCGGCCACCAGGGTCGAGCCCCGCACCTCACTGAGCCCGCTCGCGACGACGTCCACGTTGGGCCTGGTCAGCGCCGGATAGTAGGTGTTGGACAGCAGGATCCGCTTGCAGCCGATGCGGTAGTCGGGGGTGAGCTTGGCGCGCAGGGCCGGGTCCTTGACCGCGCGGGCCATGTTGCGCCTGGCGAGCTGCTCGACCAGGCCGAGTTCGTCGGGGCGCTTGGTGAACGCCTGCACCTGGAGCTCCCGGATGCCCCACAGCAGGCCGCGCCGCAACTGGGTGGTGAGCGGCAGGGAGCGGTGCAGCCAGCGTTCGGCGGGGCTGATCGCGCGGTCCACGCGGGGCATCACCCAGGGCGGGGTGCGCTGGAAGAGGGTGAGCCGGCCGACCTGCGACTGGATGGCGGGCACGATCTGGATGGCGGAGGCGCCGGTGCCGACCATGGCCACGCGCTTGCCGCGCAGATCGTAGTCGTGGTCCCAGCGGGCGGAGTGGAACACCTTGCCGGGGAAGGAGTCCAGGCCCGGAATGTCGGGCACCTTGGGGTCGGACAGCGGTCCGGTGGCGGAGACGACGACATCGGCGGTCAGCGCTCCGCGCGTGGTCTCGATGCGCCAGCGCAGGTTCTCCGGGTCCCAGCCGAGCAGCTTGACCTCGGCGCCGAAGCGGATCTGCGGGCGCAGTCCGAAGACGTCGGTGACGTGCTCCAGGTAGGCGCGGATGTGCCGCTGCCCGGAGAAGGTGCGCGGCCACTCGGGGTTGGGCGCGAAGGAGAAGGAGTACAGGTGCGAGGGCACGTCGCAGGCGCAGCCCGGATAACTGTTGTCCCGCCAGGTGCCGCCGACGTCCTCGGCGCGCTCCAGGACGACGAAATCGGTGATCCCCTCGCGGCGCAGCCGCACGGCGGCGCCGAGCCCGCCGAAGCCGGACCCGATCACCGCCACCCTCACATGCTCGTGCTCGGCCATCCCGGAGCCTCCACGCATCGTCTTGAAATGCCGTCCGTCAATGCTGCCAGTGAACACTGGCACGATTGGACTGTAGAGCAGCTCCGTACCGAGCGGTAGGGGGCGCGGGAAGGAAAGTTACCGGCGGTACACCATAGGCTTCGGGCGTGGCAGCAGACACCGAACACCCGGAGGCACCCCGTGGGGGCCCGCGCGAGTACCGCACCCAGGAACTGGCGCGCCTGGCCGGCATCACCGTGCGCACCCTGCGCTTCTACCGCGAACGCAAACTGCTGCCGCCGCCCCGCCGCGAGGGCCGTATCGCCTGGTACGACGACCACCACCTGGCCCGGCTGCGCACCATCGGCGCCCTGCTGGAGCGCGGCCACACGCTGACCGGGATCGCGGAGCTGGCCGAGGCCCTGGACCAGGGCCGGGACGTCGCCGACCTGCTCGGCGTCGGCACCCCGACCGAGGAGGAGCCGATCCGCCTCACCCCGGAGGAACTGGCCGCCCGCTTCGAGGGCGAGGTCACCCCGGAGAACCTGGCCGCCGCCATGGAGCTGGGCTACCTGGGCACCGACGGCGACACGATCGTGCACATCAGCCGGCGCCTGCTGGACGTCTCCTCCGCCCTCGTCCGCGAGGGCATCCCGCTCGCCGAGGTCCTCACGGCCGGCGCCCGCGTCCGCGAACACGCCGAGGCCCTGGCCACCCTCTTCTCCGACCTGATCCTGCGCCACGCCCCGGAAGAGGACCTCCACCGCCTGCGCCCCCTCGCCCGCAGCGTGGTGGAGGCGGAGCTGTCCCTGGCCATGGACCGGCAGCTGACCAAGGGGACCTGACCGGCCGGCGCGGGCCTGGTACCGCGCCCTGGTCCGACCTGATCCGAACGGAAGACCCTAGGCGCCGTAGACCACGGTCACCGGCGCGTGGTCGGACCAGCGCTCGGCGTGCGAAGCCGCCCGCTCCACGCGCGCCTTGAGCGCCCGCGCGGCGAGGCCCGGCGTGGCCATCTGGTAGTCGATGCGCCATCCCGAGTCGTTGTCGAACGCCCGCCCCCGGTACGACCACCACGTGTAGGGGCCGTCGACGTCCGGGTGCAGGGCCCGTACGACGTCGACGTAGCCGCCCTCCCCGGCGGCGAGGACCCGGTCGAGCCAGGCGCGCTCCTCGGGCAGGAACCCGGAGTTCCTGGTGTTGCCGCGCCAGTTCTTGAGGTCGGCCTCGCGGTGGGCGATGTTCCAGTCGCCGCACACGACCACCTCGCGCCCCTCGGCGGCGGCGCGTTCACGCAGCGCCCCGAGGTGGTCGAGGAACTCCGCCATGAACCGGACCTTCTCGTCCTGCCGCTCGGTGCCGACCTCGCCGGAGGGGAGGTAGAGGGAGGCGACGGTCACACCGGGCAGGTCGGCCTCGGCATAGCGCCCGCTGCCGTCGAACTCCGCGGACCCGAAGCCGATCCGGACCCGGTCGGGCTCGCGCCGGGTGTACAGGGAGACACCCGCGCGCCCCTTGGCGGCCGCCGGGGCGTGCACGACATGCCAGCCGTCGGGCTCGCGCACCTCCTCCGGCAGCTGGTGCGGCTCGGCGCGCACCTCCTGGAGGCACACGACATCCGCCTCCGTGGCGGCCAGCCACGGCACGAAGCCCTTCTTGGCGGCGGCCCGCAGCCCGTTCACGTTCACCGAGGTCACAGTCAGCACCGAAGCACGATACCGGCACACTGGACGGAGCCCTCACCAGCGAGGGGTACCTCCCGCATGGAAGCGCGATGCCCAGATGAACATTCGCCGCATACGTTTCGACCACCCCGACGCCGTCAAGCTCAACGACGCGGTGCAGGCCGAATACGCCCTCCGTTACGGCGACGACGGCGACGAAACCTTCCTCACCGCCGAGGACTTCCTCCCGCCTCGGGGCGTCTACCTGGTCGCGTACGACGAGTCCGACCGCCCGGTGGCCACCGGCGGCTGGCGCAGCCAGGAGCACAACGAGGAGGGCTACTCGGACGGCGACGCCGAGCTGAAGCGCATGTACGTGATCGAGGAGATGCGCGGCCGGGGCCTGGCCCGCCGGATGCTGGCCGCCCTGGAGGAGGACGCCCGCGCGGCCGGGCGGCGGCGGATGGTCCTGGAGACGGGCACCAAGCAGCCGGAGGCCATCGCCCTGTACACCTCCAGCGGCTACACGCTCTGCCCCAAGTTCGGTTTCTACCGCTTCCACCAGGAGAGCCGCTGCTTCGCGAAGGACCTGTGACCGGGACCGGAGCCATGGGCGCGCGGGGGCCGGAGCGACGGACGCGAAGGCCCCCGCCTCGGCCGCCGGACAGGGCCGGGCGAACCCACCGCGCACCATGCCGTCCTGACACATGTCAAAGCCCCGGTCGGTTTCCCGACCGGGGCTTTGAGCTGCGTGGACCTGAGGGGATTTGAACCCCTGGCCCCCTCGATGCGAACGAGGTGCGCTACCGGACTGCGCCACAGGCCCTTGCAACGAGTGAAACTCTAGCACCCTGATCGGGGTGCTTGGAAATCCGCTCCCGGACTGGTCAGCGGCGGCTTCCCGGATGTGGCGGCCGTCACTCGTTGGCGGCGCGCGGACGGTCCCCGTCCTCGTACTGGTCGAACAGCGGGGTGCGGCCGCGCTCGCGGGAGCGGCGGGCGGAGGCGGCACGCCGCGCGCCGCCGCGGCCGTCGGCCGGCCGGTCCGCCGACGGCGCCGGCTCGCCCTCCCCGGCCGCGGGCGCCTGGCCCGTCTCCTGCTCCGGGACGACCGGGCTGGACCGCGCCGAGCTCCAGGTGTCCGGCCCGCCGAGGTCGACGCCGGAGGTGGCCCGCGGCGCGACCGGCGCGGTCACGTACGTGGGCAGGGGCACCGGAACCGGGTCCCAGCTGTCCCCGTGTCCGGGCCGCCGCTGCCGCTCGCGCTGCTGGTCGACCCACTCGGCGTGGTCGGTCTGCTCCACGAGGGCGCGCCGGTCGGCGGCGAGCGCCAGGAGGCCGGGGTCCGTGTCGGTCCCTGTGGCCCCCTCCGGTTCGTCGGCGGCGCGGGCGGCCTCCGGGGCCGGGCGCCGGCGCGGCTGGCGCTCACGCAGCCGCTGGGCGGCGGCCTCGGCGCGGCGGCGGTCCATCTGGTAGGCGAAGCGGCGGCGTTCCTGGGTGCGCAGATAGGCGATGTACGCGCTGAGGAGCACGGCGGGCCCGGCGGGCGCCCACAGGAAGGCGAGGCCCCCGACGGCGGCGACGATCGCGCCGACGGTGAAGGCGAGGAACAGCAGTACGGTGGTGCGCCGACGGCGCGCGAGCACCTTCGTGCGCCGGGCACGCGCTGCGGCCGCCTGCGCCGAGGGTGACCGGCGGGCCGCCGGTGCGTGCTGCTGCGCCGGGATCGCGGGGGCGTGGCCCCGGTCGGCTTCCGGGCCGCGGGACGCCTCGGGCTCGCTCTCCACCGTGACCTGACGGCGGGTCGGAGGCACGGCGAAGGCCCGGACGTCCACCGAATCGGTGACGGCGTCCGGATCGACGGCGTCCGGCTCCCCCTCCTCGGCGGAGCGCGCCCGCAGGTCCTTGGCGTATCGGCGCTCCATCCCCGCCCGTCCGGAAAGCAGCCGGATGGCGGTGCTGAAGCGTTCCGTCGGACGGGCCTCGTTCAGCTCGTCCTGCCTACGGAGCCACATCGGCACCAAGTAGGCGGCCCAGGCCCCGACAATGACTGCGTAGATGAGGCCGCTGCTGCTCACGACTCACACGGTAGAGGGGTTTGACCGAAGGGATCGGCCAATTGAGCCGGTGTGTCGCACGATCTGGCTGATATTTCCAGCATTTTTTGCGGCCGATACGATCAGAATTTCGAACGCATATTCAATTTCTCGGTCCTTGTGCCGCCGACCGCGCCCGCCGCCACCGTCCCAGCAGCCCGTCCGGCACCTCCTCGGCGGTCAGCGCGAAGACCAGATGGTCGCGCCAGGCGCCGTCGATGTGCAGATAGCGCGGCCGCAGCCCCTCCTCGCGGAAGCCGAGCTTCTCCACCACCCGCCGGCTGGGCCGGTTCTCGGGGCGGATGCACACCTCGATGCGGTGCAGCCCGACCGCGCGGAAACAGTGGTCCACCACCAGCGCGACGGCCGTGGGCATCACCCCGCGGCCGGCCACCGACTCGTCCACCCAGTAACCGATGTGCCCGGAGCACATCGAACCCCAGGTGATCCCGGCGACCGTCAACTGCCCGACCAGGCGCCCCTGGTACTCGATGACGAACGGCAGCATCCGGCCCGCGTGCGCCTCCCGGCGCAGATGCCGGACCATCTGCCGGTACGTCGGCCGGTGCGTGACCGGTCCGCTCGGGGTGGGCGGCGGGATCGTGGCCTCCCAGGGGCGCAGCCAGTCCCGGTTGCGCCGGTTCACCTCGCGCCACTCCCGCTGGTCGCGCAGCTTTATCGGCCGCAGGACGACATCGCCGTCCACCAGCACGACCGGCCAGGTCGATCCGTTCAGCTCGCACCCCCCGCACTGGGTCTGGCGTGGTCGCCGCCGCGGAGCTGGTCGACGGCGTGCGCCAGCAGCGGCTCCAGGACGGCCAGTCCGTCTTTCACCCCGCCCGTGGACCCCGGCAGGTTGACGATCAGGGTCCGGCCGGCGACCCCGGCGAGGCCGCGGGACAGCGCGGCGGTCGGCACCTTGCGCATGCCGAAGGCCCGGATGGCCTCGGCGATGCCCGGCACCTCGTGGTCGATGACGGCGCGGGTCGCCTCGGGGGTGCGGTCGGCCGGGGTGAGGCCGGTGCCGCCGGTGGTGACGATCGCGTCGTACCCGGCGGCGGCGCCCGCGCGCAGGGCGGCCTCGACCGGCTCCCCGTCGGGCACGACCTGCGGGCCGTCCACGGTGAAGCCGAGGCGCGTGAGGCCGTCGGCGATCAGCGGTCCGCCCCGGTCCTCGTAGACACCCGCGGCGGCCCGGTTGGAGGCGGTGATCACCAGGGCGCGATAGCTCATGCCCGGCTCCAGTCGCCCGACTTGCCGCCCGTCTTCTCCAGCACCCGTACGTCCGTGATGACCGCTCCCTTGTCGACCGCCTTGACCATGTCGATCACGGTGAGCGCGGCGACCGCCACCGCGGTGAGGGCCTCCATCTCGACGCCCGTGCGGTCCGTGGTCTTCACGGTGGCCGTGATCTCCACGGCGTCGTCCGCGACCGACAGATCCAGTTTCACACCCGACACCGACAACGGGTGGCAGAGCGGGATCAGGTCCGGGGTGCGCTTGGCGCCCATGATGCCCGCGATCCGCGCGGTGGCCAGCGCGTCTCCCTTGGGCACCCCCTCGCCGCGGAGCAGGTCGACCACGCGGGGCGAGACCAGGACGCGGCCGGCGGCGCGTGCGGTGCGCGCGGTGACGTCCTTGCCGGAGACGTCGACCATGCGGGCCGCGCCGGCCGCGTCGAGGTGCGTGAGGTGGTCCTGGGCAGGGGCTGCGGGGGTCTGCCCCGAAGACGGTTCGGTCATGCTGTGCGGCGCTCCCGGTCCGGGCCCGCGCCGTGCGGTGCGCGGGCCTGCTGTGCGCGACACGGTACCGCCAAGCACTGCCGCACAGCCGCCCAGGAGGTGCCTCAGCCGAGCGGTACGACCTCCACCTCGGAGCCGGGCTCGACGGACTCCATGTCCTCGGGCACCACGATCAGCGCGTCCGCCTGCGCCAGCGCCGCCACCAGGTGCGAGCCGGCGCCGCCCACCGGGGTGACCTCGCCGTCCGCGTACCGGCCCCGCAGGAACTGCCGGCGGCCCTTCGGGGAGCGCAGCGCCTTGTCCGCGGTGAGCGTGGCCCGCACCACCGGCCGGTGCAGATCGGTGAGGCCCATCAGGGCGCGGATCGCGGGGCGGACGAACAGCTCGAAGGAGACGTACGACGACACGGGGTTGCCCGGCAGCGCGAGCAGCGGTGTGTGATCGGGCCCGATGGAGCCGAAGCCCTGGGGCTTGCCCGGCTGCATGGCCAGCTTGCGGAACTCGATGCCGCTGCCCGGCACGTCCTCGTCACCGATGTCCGCCAGCGCCTCCTTGACCACGTCGTACGCCCCGACGCTCACCCCGCCCGTGGTGACCAGCAGATCGGCGCGGATCAGCTGGTCCTCGATGGTCGAGCGCAGGGTCTCGGCGTCGTCGGCGACGGCGCCCACCCGGTAGGCGATGGCGCCCGCGTCCCGCGCGGCGGCGGTGAGGGCGAAGCTGTTGGAGTCGTAGATCCGGCCGCGGCCCAGCTGCTCGCCGGGCTGGACGAGTTCGCTGCCGGTGGAGACGACGACCACGCGCGGGCGCGGGCGCACCTTCACCGTGCCCCGGCCGATCGCGGCGAGCAGCGCGATCTGCGGCGGGCCGAGGATCGTACCGGCCTCCAGCGCGCGATCGCCCGCCTTCACGTCGCTGCCCTCGGCCCGGACGTGCGCGCGCGCCTCGACGGGCCGGTGCACGCGCACCTGGCCCTCGGCGTCCTCGGGGGCGAGGCTGCGGGCCCGCATGCCGCCGGCCGGCCCCTCGCCGAGCCCGCCGTCGGTCCACTCCACCGGGACGACCGCCTCGGCGCCGGGCGGCAGCGGGGCGCCGGTCATGATCCGGGCGGCCTGGCCCGGACCGACCCGCACCGGCTCGGCCGCGCCGGCCGCGACGTCCCCGACGACTTCCAGGGCGGCCGGGAACTCCTCGCTGGCGCCCTCGACATCGGCGACCCGCACCGCGTACCCGTCCATCGAGCTGTTGTCGAAGGGCGGCAGCGACACCGGAACCGTGACGTCCTCGACCAGGACGCAGCCCTGGGCGTCGAGCAGTTGGAGTTCGATGGGCTCCAGGGGCTGGACCGTGGCGAGGATGTCCTCCAGGTGCTGGTCCACCGACCACAGGTCGTCTTCGCCGGTCGGGCGGGGCGCGGCGCTGCTCAACTCTGCTGCATCTCCTCGGCTACGTAACTGCGGAGCCAGGTCCGGAACTCCGGGCCCAGGTCTTCACGTTCGCATGCGAGCCGCACGATGGCACGCAGGTAGTCGCCGCGGTCGCCGGTGTCGTAGCGGCGCCCGCGGAAGACGACGCCGTGCACGGGGCCGCCGAGCTTCTCGTCGGCGGCGAGCTGCTGGAGCGCGTCGGTCAGCTGGATCTCGCCGCCGCGGCCCGGCTCCGTCTTGCGCAGGACGTCGAAGATCTCCGGCGCGAGCACGTAGCGGCCGATGATCGCGTAGTTCGACGGTGCCTCGGCCGGGTCGGGCTTCTCGACCAGGCCGGTGATCCCGACGACGTCGCCCTCGGCGGTGGCGTCCACGGCGGCGCAGCCGTAGAGGTGGATCTGCTCGGGAGCGACCTCCATGAGGGCGATCACGCTGCCGCCGTGCCGCTCCTGGACCTCGATCATGCGCTGGAGCAGGGGGTCGCGGGGGTCGATCAGGTCGTCGCCGAGCAGGACGGCGAAGGGCTCGTGGCCGACGTGCGGGGCGGCGCACAGCACGGCGTGGCCGAGGCCCCTGGGGTCGCCCTGGCGGACGTAGTGCATGGTCGCCAGGTCGCTGGACTCCTGCACCCTGGCCAGGCGGCCCGCGTCGCCCTTCTTCTGGAGGGCGGATTCCAGCTCGTAGTTGCGGTCGAAGTGGTCCTCCAGGGGACGCTTGTTCCGACCGGTGACCATGAGGACGTCGTCGAGCCCCGCGGACACGGCCTCCTCGACCACGTACTGGATCGCGGGCTTGTCGACGACCGGAAGCATCTCCTTGGGAGTCGCCTTGGTCGCCGGCAGGAACCGGGTACCAAGGCCCGCCGCCGGAATGACAGCCTTGCTGATCCTGGGGTGCGCCTGTGTCATGTCCGACACCTTAACCGGCGTCCCTTGGTGTGAACCGGGGCTGCGCTTGGCCGGCCCTTTGACGGCGACCCGGACGGCATCGACGCCGTGAACGGCAGACGGAGAGGGTGCGGTGGGACCCGTGGAACAGGACGGACGCGTGGACGAGCCGGACAAGAGGACGTTGCGGCGGGGCCTCCTCGCGGCGAGGAACGGGCTGCCGGACGACGACGTCCTGGCGGCGGGCCGGGCGCTCGCCGCGCGCGCCCTGGAGCTGCCCGAGCTGGCGGCGGCGCGCACGGTGGCGGCCTATGTCTCCGTCGGTACCGAACCCGGCACCGGCGCGCTCCTGGACGCCCTGTGCGCGCGGGGCACCCGTGTCCTGCTCCCCGCGCTGTTGCCCGACAACGACCTGGACTGGGGAGAGTACGCCGGGCCCGGCTCCCTGACGGAGGTCCGGCACGGCTCCAGGATGGCCCTCCTCGAACCCTCCGGCGCCCGGCTCGGCCCGGACGCCGTGACGGGCGCGGACGTGGTCCTGCTGCCCGGTCTCGCGGTGGACGCGCGCGGGATGCGGCTGGGACGCGGCGGCGGCTCGTACGACCGTGTGCTGGCCCGCCTGGAGCGCGCGGGCGTCCGGCCCCGTCTGGTGGTGCTGCTCTACGACACGGAGGTCGTCGCGCGGGTCCCCGTGGAGGAGCACGACCGGCCGGTGCACGCGGTGGTGACGCCGTCCGGGGTGCGCCGCTTCGCCTAGACGTGCGGATACGCGCGCGTGCCTGGGCGGGCGGATACGCGGAACGGCCCGACACGCGCGCGTGTCGGGCCGTTCTCTTCGGCGGGTGCGGCGGCTACGGCTTGAGGACGAGCGTGTCGCTCGTGCTCGTGTCGACCGCCTTGGACGAATACGCCCAGGGCAGCAGCTCGCCCTTGGCCCACTTGTCCGTCTGGTCCGTGTAGTGCGCGCTGAACGCGTGCCCGGAGGCGCCGGTCAGGTTGATCCACTTGGACTTGTCGAGGTCGGCGAGGTTGACGACCATCCGCATCGACGGCACCCACACCACGTTGTAGCCGCCCGCCGCGTTCCAGCCGGTCGCGTCCACGGCGGCCTCACCGCCGTTGAGCTTCCAGGGGCCGCGGTTGAGCAGGTACTGGAGCGCCTTGGGGCCGTCGGTGCCGAGCGTCTGGTTCTTCAGGAACAGACGGTGCAGCCGGCCCCAGCTCCAGGTGTCGATGTCCTTGCCGAGCTTGGCGGTCAGCTCCCAGCGGGCGTCGATCATGGCGCGCGCGAACAGCTGGTCCATGTTGTTCGCCGCCGGGCGGGTGCCCTGCTTGGGCGTCTTCCACCAGTCGCTGTCCGGCTTGTTCATCAGATTGCGCACGACCTCGAACCAGCGGTCGCCGCCGTCCGGTTGTGCCTGGTCGGCGGCGCGCATGCCGCACTCGCGCACCTTGGTGTCGTCGTCCACCGGCCCGGTGCTGTCGATCTTGTCGACCCACAGGCACTGGCCCTTGACGCGCAGCTCCTTGGGGAGCTTGTTGCCGAAGGCGAGCTTGAGGACGTTGCGCCAGACGGCGTTGAAGTACGCGGCGGCCGCCGAGTCGGAGTCCTGGGTGTAGTCCCAGCCCTCCAGCAGCTTCTGCGCGTCGCGCACGTTCTTGTCGGACAGGTTGATCTTCAGCAGCTTCGGCACCATGAGCTTGGCGATCTCGCTGCTGTCGTCCAGCTGCATCTGCCGCATGTCGTCGGTGGAGATCTTGCCGCCGCCCTTGATCTTGGACTCGATCAGGTCGGTGATGCGCTGGCTGCGGGTGCCGTAACCCCAGTCGGTGGTCAGGGTGTACGGGTACTTGTCCTTGTCGACCACGGCCTGGTTGGCGGTGACGATGTAGCCGCGCTTGGGGTTGTACTCGTACGGCAGCTCGTCCTGCTGGATGTAGCCGGTCCAGCGGTACGCGGGGTCCCAGCCGGGCGCCGGGATGGAGCCGTCGTCCGCGGCCGAGCGCGTCGGGATCTTGCCCGGCAGGGTGTAGCCGATGTTGCCACGGGTGTCGGCGTAGATCAGGTTCTGCGAGGGCACGTCGAACTTGGCGGCCGCGGCGCGGAAGTTTTTCCAGCCGGCCGCCTTGTCGAGCGCGAAGACGGCGTCCATGGAGGTGCCCGGATCGAGCGCGGTCCACTTGAGGGCGATGCCGTAGCCGTCGCCGCGGTCCGGGGCGGCGGCGTTGACCGTGGCCTTCTTGCCGACCTCGACCAGTTCGTCGTCGCGGTCGGACAGGAGCGGCATCCCGTCCTGGGTCTCGCGCACGACGATCGTCTTGGCGGCGCCGCCGGCGACCTTGATGGTCTCCTGGCGGGTCTTGAAGGGCCGCACCTTGCCGCCGTACAGATAGCCGCCGGCGGTGACCTTCTCCAGGTAGAGGTCGCTGACGTCGACCCCGGAGTTGGTCATGCCCCAGGCGATGTCGGCGTTGTGGCCGATGATCACACCGGGCATCCCGGCAAAGGTGTAACCCGTGACGTCGTACTGGCACTTGGCCGAGACGGTCCGGCAGTGCAGGCCCATCTGGTACCAGACGCCCGGCAGGGACGCCTCCAGGTGCGGGTCGTTGGCGAGCAGCGGCTTGCCGGTGATGGTGTGCTGGCCGCCGACCACCCAGGAGTTGGAGCCGATGCCCTGGCCGTTCACGCCGACGGCGGTCGGGAGGTCGTCCAGGGAGCTGTAGAGGCCGCCCAGTTGGCTCGTGAGGCCCGAACCGGAGGTGCCCGAGGTCCCGGAGCCGGTGGCGCCCGTCCCACCCGCAGACGAGCCCGTGGCGCCGCCGGTGGAGCCCGTCGTGCCGGTCGTGCCCGTGCCGCCCGTGGTGCCGGTGCCGCCCGCGGTCCCCGTCGTGCCGGTGCCCGTGCCCGTACCGGTCGCGCCCGTGCCCACGGGCGTGCCCGCGGCGGCGCTCTGCTCGAAGCTCTTGGTCAGCGCGTCGTACTGACCCTCCTGCACGATCGGCTTGTTACGGCTGTACGGGTACTCCGGGTACAGGTCCCTGATCTGCTGCGGGCCGAGCCGGCTCGTCATCAGGGCGCGGTCGATCTCGTCCTGCATGTTGCCGCGCAGGTCCCAGGCCATCGCCTTCAGCCAGGAGACCGAGTCGACCGGGGTCCACTGCTGGGGCTTGTAGTCGTTGGTCAGGTTGAGGGCGGCGTACTCCAGGGAGATGTCCTTGCCGCTCTTGCCCTTCAGGTAGGCGTTGACGCCCTTGGAGTAGGCGTCCAGGTAGCGCTTGGCGGCGGCCGACAGTTTGGTGTCGTACTCCTGCTTGGCGACCCGGTCCCAGCCGAGGGTGCGCAGGAACTCGTCGTTCTTGACCTGGCTCTTGCCGAACATCTCCGACAGGCGCCCCGCCGTCATGTGCCGGCGCACGTCCATCTCGTAGAACCGGTCCTGCGCCTGGACGTAGCCCTGCGCCATGAACAGGTCCTCGTCGGAGGACGCGTAGATCTGCGGGATGCCGTTGCCGTCCCGCTTGACGTCGACCGGCCCCGACAGTCCGTCGAGCGTGATCGACCCCGTGGTCTGCGGGAGGGAGGCGCGCACGGCGCTGACCGACCAGTACCCGCCGTAGGCGATGCCCGCGATGACGGCCAGGACCAGCAGCAGCACGAGCAGTCGGGCTTTGCGCCCCTTCTTCCTGCCTGACTTGGCGGGCGCGGCACCGGTGGTGGCGGTGTCACCCGTTGTGGCGGTGGTGTTCGGGGGCATCGCTGTCCTTGCTGTCCTAACGCGAGCGGCAGGTCGGGCCATGACTTTGAATGAGCGCTGGAGCAACCATAGGCGCAGGACCCTGTGCGCCTTGACGCGGAGTCGGGAACCAGCACGCACGAGCGTTCGATCTTCTCCCTCTAACGTCAAGAAAGCGTCAAGAATTAGGTAAGGTAACGAAGTACTGGATGCGGTGCGCCGCAGCCTCGGATCTTGTGTTCGCGCGTCCGCGCGCCCCGCGCACGGGCCAAGGAAGGGAACCGCCGCTGACTGTTCACCACCTCAACCAGCTTCTGCTCGTCTGCTCCCTCGTCCTGCTGGTCGCCGTGGCGGCCGTGCGGATCTCCTCGCGCAGCGGGCTCCCCAGCCTGCTCGTCTACCTGGGCATCGGCGTCGTCATGGGCCAGGACGGCCTGGGGCACATCCACTTCGACAGCGCCGCCGTGACGCAGGTCATGGGCTACGCGGCCCTGGTCGTGATCCTCGCCGAGGGCGGTCTCGGCACCAAGTGGAAAGAGGTCCGGCCGGTCCTGTCCTCCGCCGCCGTCCTCGCCACCGCGGGCGTCGCGGTCAGCGTCGGGGTCACCGCGGCGGGCGCGCACTACCTGGTCGGGCTGGAGTGGCGGCAGGCGCTCATCATCGGCGCGGTGGTGTCCTCGACGGACGCGGCGGCGGTCTTCTCCGTGCTGCGCAGGATCCCCCTGCCCGCGCGGGTGACGGGCACCCTGGAGGCGGAATCGGGGTTCAACGACGCTCCGGTCGTCATCCTGGTCGTCGCCTTCTCCACGGCGGGACCGGTCGAGCACTGGTACATATTGCTCGGCGAGATAGCCCTGGAGCTGGCGATCGGCGCGGCCGTGGGCCTCGCGGTGGGCCTCGTCGGCTCCTGGGGACTCAAGCACGTCGCGCTGCCCGCCTCCGGCCTCTACCCGATCGCCGTCCTCGCCATCGCCATCTCGTCGTACGCGGCCGGCGCCCTGGGCCACGGCAGCGGATTCCTCGCCGTCTATCTGGCCTCCATGGTGCTCGGCAACGCCAAGCTCCCGCACTGGCCGGCCACCCGCGGCTTCGCCGAGGGGCTCGGCTGGATCGCCCAGATCGGCATGTTCGTGCTGCTCGGCCTCCTGGTGACCCCGCACGAACTGGGCGACGACATCGTGCCCGCCCTGGTCATCGGCCTGGTGCTGACCATGGTGGCCCGTCCGCTCAGCGTGGTGTGCAGCCTGACGCCGTTCCGGGTGCCCTGGCAGGAGCAGACCCTGATGTCCTGGGCGGGGCTGCGCGGCGCCGTCCCCATCATCCTGGCGACGATCCCCATGGTGAACGGCGTCGACGCCAGCCGGCGGATCTTCAACATCGTCTTCGTCCTGGTCGTCGTCTACACCCTCCTCCAGGGGCCGACGCTGCCCTGGCTGGCGCGCACGCTGCGCCTGGGCGAGAAGGGCGAGGCGGCCGACCTCGGCATCGAATCGGCGCCCCTGGAGCGGCTGCGCGGGCACCTGCTCTCCCTGACCATCCCGGAGGAGTCGCGGATGCACGGCGTCGAGATCGCCGAGCTGCGGCTGCCGTCCGGGTCCGCCGTGACGCTCGTCGTGCGCGAGGGCAAGTCGTTCGTGCCGATGCCCAGCACGGTGCTGCGGCGCGGCGACGAACTCCTGGTGGTCGCCACCGACCCGGTCCGCGACGCGGCGGAGGCGCGGCTGCGCGCGGTCGCCCACGGCGGCAAGCTGGCGAGCTGGCTGGGCACGGACGGCACGGAGGGCGGCGCGAAATCCGGTGGCGCGCGGTCCGGGGGTGCGCGGTCCGACGGCGGCGCGCGCTCAGGGAGCTCGCGTTAGGGAGGCCCGGCGTCGAGGAGCCCGGCGCCAGGGGGGCTCGCGCCGGGAGCGGGTCCCCGCGGTTCGTGCGGTTCACACCGGGCGCATGCGCCGCGGAATCCCAGGCGACCGGTCCGGTGGTGCTCGCTTTCACAGCCCGCGCGGGGGTGGCCCCTGTACGATGAAGGGGCACCCTGATCGAACCAACTCTGCCTGACGCAGAGCTGGCGCGACCGTATGGCGGCCGTGACGCCCCCCACCTTGCCGTGGGCGCCGGTATCTACCGCAGTCCGCGCAAGAGGACAGCTCTCGGCGCCCGGACCCCACAGGGGACGCGCGCTACCAGGCGGCAGAAAGGCACGGGCCGTGGGATCCACGGTCAGCGACGAATCGGCGAAGACCTCGACGGCGTCCTCCCGCCAGGGATACGGACCATTGCTGCGCACCCGCGGCGCCTGGACGTTCCTGCTCCCCGGCTTCGCGGCACGGCAGCCGTTCGCGATGCTCACCCTGTCCATCGTGCTGCTGGTGCAGCACACCACCGGCTCGTACGGCGCCGCCGGCGCCGCCGCGGCCGTCACCGGCGTCTCCATGGCGCTGTTCGCGCCCTACAGCGGGCGGCTGGCCGACCGCTACGGCCAGCGCGCGGTACTGCTGCCCGGCGTCCTGGTGCACACCCTGTCCGGTCTGTCCCTGACGGCGCTCGCGCTGGCGCACGCCCCGCTGTGGGCGCTGTTCGTGGCGGCCGTGCCGACCGGTGCCTCGGTGCCGCAGGTCGGTCCCATGGTGCGGGCGCGCTGGGGCGTCAAGCTCCAGGGCACGCCGCTGATGGGCACCGCGGCCGCGTTCGAGTCGGTCACGGACGAGCTGACCTTCGTCTTCGGCCCGCTGCTCGCGACCGCCCTGTGCACCGCCGTCACCCCGGCGGCCGGTCTGCTCACGGAGGCGGGGCTCACCCTCGTGGGTGGTTTGCTGTTCGCCGCGCAGAAAAGCACGCAGCCGCCGGTGACGGCCGGCGGCGGGTCCGCGCGCGCGGAGCACGGCTCCGCGCTCCGGGTCCCCGGTGTGCGGGTGCTGATCGTGACCTTCCTCGGCATCGGCTCGGTCTTCGGCGGCATGCAGGTCTCCCTGGCCGCGTTCACCCAGTCCATCGGCGAACCCGGCCTGAACGGCGTCCTGTACGGCGTTTTCGCCGCCGGCAACATGCTGTCCGGGATCGTCTGCGGCGCGATCGTCTGGAAGACGGCGCCCCAGCGGCGCCTGCTCGTCGGCTATACGGCGCTCGCGCTGGCCGCCTCCGCGCTCTGGACGGCGCACTCGGTGCTGCTGCTCGCCGCGCTCGGCCTGCTGGTCGGCATGTGCATCGCGCCCTCCCTGATCACCGGCTACACGCTGGTCGAGGCCCTGGTCCCGGCCCATGCCCGCACCGAGGCGTTCACCTGGCTGACCGGCGCGGTCGCGCTCGGCCAGGCGGCCGCGGTCACCATCGCCGGACAGCTGGAGGACCGGCTGTGGGACGGCTCCGGATTCCTGGTGCCGATGGGCGGCACGGTGCTCGCCCTGCTGACTCTGGTGGCGCTGCGATCCGCGCTGGTCGCGCGCCGGGAGACGCAGACCGTGGCACGTGGCGTCGGTCACCGCGAGCCGGTGACGGTGGACTGATTCCCCGGAATACGTCACTATGGATCGTCGTTAGCACTCAATGAGTGAGAGTGCCAGGAGGAAGACAGTGCCGACCTACCAGTACCAGTGCACCGAGTGCGGCGAGGGCCTCGAGGCGGTGCAGAAGTTCACCGACGATGCCCTGACCGAGTGCCCCAGCTGCAACGGGCGCCTGAAGAAGGTGTTCTCCGCGGTCGGCATCGTCTTCAAGGGCTCCGGCTTCTACCGCAACGATTCCCGCGGCTCCACGTCGAGCAGCAGCCCGGCGACGAAGTCGTCCGGCTCCTCGACGTCCGACGCGAAGCCGTCCTCGGCCTCGTCCGACTCGAAGCCGTCCTCGGCGTCCACGTCGAGCTCGGCCGGCACGTCCGCCGCCTGAGGCCGTACGCCCCGCTTTTTTGACGCCCGCCCTGCCGTCCTGCGACGGCGGGGCCTCGGGCGTTCTCCGGCAAGGTCTCCTGCGCGGCGTCACGGGCCGCTAATGTCTTGGCCATGGCGAACGCAGAGATCGGCGTAATCGGCGGCTCGGGCTTCTACTCGTTCCTCGACGATGTGACCGAGGTACAAGTGGACACCCCCTACGGGCCGCCCAGCGACTCCCTGTTCCTCGGCGAGATCGCCGGCCGGCGAGTCGCCTTCCTGCCCCGGCACGGCCGCGGCCACCATCTGCCGCCGCACCGCATCAACTACCGCGCCAATCTGTGGGCGCTGCGTTCCGTCGGCGTCCGGCAGGTCCTCGGCCCCTCCGCGGTGGGCGGCCTGCGCACCGAGTACGGCCCCGGCACGCTGCTGGTACCGGACCAGTTCGTGGACCGTACGAAGTCCCGCGCCCAGTCGTACTTCGACGGGCTGCCGCTGCCCGACGGCACCGTGCCGAACGTCGTGCACGTCTCTCTGGCCGACCCCTACTGCCCCACCGGACGGGCGGTCGCGCTGAAGGCAGCCCGCGGCCGGGACTGGGAGCCGGTGGACGGCGGCACGCTGGTCGTGGTCGAGGGGCCGCGCTTCTCCACGCGCGCCGAGTCGCTGTGGCACCAGGCGCAGGGCTGGTCGGTCGTGGGCATGACCGGCCACCCCGAAGCGGCGCTCGCCCGCGAACTGGAGCTCTGCTACACCTCCCTGACCCTGGTCACCGACCTCGACGCGGGCGCCGAGACCGGCGAGGGCGTCTCCCACGAGGAGGTCCTCCAGGTGTTCGCGGCCAATGTGGAACGGCTGCGCGGGGTCCTCTTCGACGCGGTGGCCACGCTGCCGGCCACCGCGGAGCGGGACTGCCTGTGCGTGAACGCGCTCGGCGGAATGGATCCGGGGTTCGAACTGCCGTAGCGGACGGCCGGAAGGCGTGCGGCAGACGGGGTAGCACGAGGCCGACGGGACGGCGGAGGCCGACGGAGCGGCGGGAGGCTGTGGACAAGTCGCCGTGACCGGAGCGGAATTACCCGTTCGGGTGGGCGAGTTGTCCACAACCGGGCGGTGGTCCACCGGTTCCGGCGGGATCCGGCGCGAGGCGTCATCGTGGGCAGCGCAAGCCGACGGCCCTCGTCACAGGCGGTGACCCCGATGCCTCTCCCCCTCCCCTCTTTCCCCTCCCACCCCTCCCGCCCCTCTCCCTCCGCGTCCGCCCCTCGCCCCGCTTTCCCCCCTCCGCTGCGCCTGCCCCTCCCCCCGGGCACGGACGCGCCCGCGACCTGCGAGGTGCCGCCGTTCCCTCCGGTGCGGGTGCGCGGCGGGCGGTACCGGCTGCAGCGGCTCCTACGGCACCGGGGGCGCGCGGTGGCGGCCGGCCTCGCGGTGACCGCGGCCGCGCTGGTGGCGGCGGGTCCGGGGACCTCGGCGCCCGCACACCGCACCGAGGCGGCCCCGCTCCCCGCCCGGTCCGCGCGGGGACACCCGCCGGCGGCTGTCCCACGCCCGCCCCGCCCGGCGGGCGCGGACCTGGTCGCGGCACCGGTGCGGATCGCCGACGCGGCCACGGTCCGGCTGCTGCGCCCCGGCGACCGGGTCGACGTGGTCGCCGCGCAGGACCCGTCGGCCGGGGGCGGCGTCCGGGTGCTCGCGCGCGGAGTGCGGGTGACACGGGTGCCCGAGCCGGCCGACGGCGGGACCGAGAGCGGCGCGCTGGTCGTGCTGGCGGTGCCGCGCGCCCTGGCAGC
The DNA here is from genome assembly GCF_055605065.1 of Streptomyces sp. NPDC037203. Lineage (NCBI taxonomy): Bacteria > Bacillati > Actinomycetota > Actinomycetes > Kitasatosporales > Streptomycetaceae > Streptomyces > Streptomyces sp. NPDC037203. Next base: position 317,941 of record NZ_JBVJUC010000006.1, on the reverse strand, counting down.
GGGACTCGTCGGCGCGAGCGCCACGGCGCGGCTGGCGGTGACGCTGTGCTGAACCGTGCCGGACTTTTTACCGGCGGCGCGCTGTCAAGTCCCTCCTTCGGGGGACGTGATGGGACACTATGGCCGCACGGTGCCGTAGGTTGCGGAGCGTTTTGTTCCACGACTTGTGCATACGAGGAGCGTCCCCGAGGTGAGCGCGAAGAAGGAACCGAGCGTCCTGCAAGGCTTCAAGGCCTTCCTGATGCGCGGCAACGTCATCGACCTGGCAGTGGCGGTCGTCATCGGCGCCGCCTTCACGAACATCGTCAACGCGCTGGTGAAGGGGATCATCAATCCGCTGGTCGGCGCGATCGGTACGCAGAACCTCGACAACTACAGCACCTGCCTGAGCTCCCGGTGCCACGGGACGCACGGCATCCAGCTGATGTGGGGTTCCGTCCTCGGCGCCGCGCTGTCCTTCCTGATCACCGCCACGGTGGTGTACTTCCTGATGGTCCTGCCGATGTCCAGGTACCTGGCCCGGCAGGCGGCCCGCAAGGCGGCGCGGGAGGGCACGAAGGAGGTCGTCGAGGTGTCCGAGCTGGAGGTGCTCAAGGAGATCCGCGACGCCCTGGTCGCCCAGCGCGGCACCGGACACGACGACCACTAGCGCGTCAGAGGTGGTGGGGCGGCTTCTCGTCGAGGAAGCGCTTCAGGTCGGCGGCGCTGTCGCCGTCCGGCCGCTCGCCCCAGCCGCGGTCGGTGTCGTCCGAGGTCTGCTGGTCCAGCGGATCGTCGAAGACCAGGCGGGGCTTCGGGTCGCGCGGCTCGGGTGCGGGGGCGTCGCTCATGCGTCCAGGGTACGGCCCCCATCCTGGTGGAACCCCGGCCGCCGGTGAGCCCCCGCCGGAGCCTCCCGCCCGGTTGTCTGCTGTGCTGAGAGGCATGACGCCCAGTTCCGTCCCGGCGCCCGCTGCTCCGGGCGCACCCCATCCCTCCCGCCCCGTGCGACGCCTCACCGCGCGCGGGCGCGGCGAGGCCCACCGGGTCTCCTCCCCGCTGGAGCTCCTTTTCGACCTGTGTTTCGTCGTGGCGGTCTCCCAGGCGGGCGTGCAACTGGTGCACGCCGTCTCCGCGGGCCACCCCGGCACCGGGGTCCTCAACTACGCGATGGTGTTCTTCGCCATCTGGTGGGCCTGGATGAACTTCTCCTGGTTCGCCTCGGCGTACGACAACGACGACGTGCTCTACCGGGTCGTCACCCTGGTGCAGATCGCCGGTGTCCTGGTGCTGGCCGCCGGTGTCTCCCGCGCCTTCGAGCAGCACGACTTCCTGCTGGTCTGGCTCGGCTATGTGATCATGCGCGTCGCCATGGCCACCCAGTGGCTGAGAGCCGCGCGCACCGCCGAGGGCTCGGAACGCAGAGCCGCGCTGCGCTACGCGGGCGGGGTGCTGCTGTGCCAGGTCGGCTGGGCCGGTCTCGTGGCGCTGCCGCAGGCGGCGCGGCCCTGGGTGTTCCTGGTGATGGCGATCGCGGAGATGTGCGTGCCGCTGTTCGCCGAGCGGGACTACGAGACCTCGTGGCATCCGCACCACATCGCCGAGCGGTACGGACTGTTCACGATCATCGTGCTCGGCGAGACGATCGCCTCGGCCACGGTCGCCGTGAAGTCGGCCGTGGACGAGCACTCCGCACTGGGCGAGCTGCTGCCCATCGCGGCGGGCGGCCTCCTGATCGTCTTCTCCGCCTGGTGGATCTACTTCGTGGTGCCCATCCACGGCCATCTGCGTTCCAACGGACAGGCGTTCCAGTGGGGGTACGGCCACTATCTGATCTTCTCCTCGGCGGCGGCGATCGGCGCGGGTCTGGAGGTGGCCGTGGAGGAGGCGGTCGGCTCGGCGCACATCTCCACGGCGGCCGCCTCGGCGGCGGTGACCCTGCCGACGGCGCTGTATCTGCTGTCCGTCTGGGTCCTGCACGCACGGCACTTCAAGGTCGGCATCGCCCAGCAGCTGGTGCTGCCGCTCGCCGCCCTGCTGGTGCTGTGCTGCACCTTCCTGGGCGGCTGGTCGGTGCTCGCGGCGGGCCTGGTGTGCGCGGCGGCGGTGGCGACCGGGGTGGCCCTGACGGCCCGCATGGTCCGCAGGGAGCGCACGGCGAGCGCCGCGGCACCGGCCGACTGAGCTTCCGGCGGCTCGCTCGGCTTCCGGCGGGTCGGCTGAGCCCTCCGGCGCCCGGCTGGACCTCCGACGGGTCGGCTGATCCCTCCGGCGGCGGAAGGGGCTCCGGCAGACTGGCGGCCATGACAGTTGACGCGCTGACAGATGTCGCCGGGATCCGGGTCGGACACGCCACCCTGACCGGGGAGGGCCGGCTCACCGGGACCACCGTCGTGCTGGCACCCGAGGGCGGGGCCGTGGCCGCGGTGGACGTGCGCGGGGGCGGGCCCGGCACCAAGGAGACCGACGCGCTCGATCCCCGCAATGTGGTCCAGCGGGTCGACGCGATCGTGCTCACCGGGGGCAGCGCCTACGGGCTCGACGCGGCGTCCGGGGTGATGGCCTGGCTGGAGGAGCGGGGGCGGGGTGTGCGGGTGGGGCCCGACCCGGCGCATGTCGTGCCGGTGGTGCCCGCGGCGTGCGTCTTCGACCTGGGCCGCGGCGGCGACTTCCGGGCCCGCCCGGACGCCGCGACGGGCCGCGCCGCGGTGGAGGCGGCGGCCGCGACCGCCGGGGGCGCCCCGGTGCCGCAGGGCTGCGTGGGTGCCGGCACCGGCGCGGCGACCGGCCGGCTCAAAGGCGGCGTGGGCTCCGCGAGCACGGTCCTCGCCTCGGGGATCACGGTGGCCGCCCTGGTCGTCGCGAACGCGGCGGGTTCGGTGCTGGATCCGCGGACGGGGGTGCTGTACGGGGAGTTGTACGACGGCCCGGTGGACCAGCCGGACAGGCGGGTGCACGAGGCCGCGCTGCGCCGCCTGGAGGAGACCGACGCGGGCCGTACACCGCCGCCGCTGAACACGACGCTGGCGGTCGTCGCCACCGACGCCGGCCTGACCAAGGCCCAGGCGCAGAAGCTGGCCGGCACCGCGCACGACGGCATCGCCCGCGCCGTCCGCCCGGTCCATCTGCTGCACGACGGCGACACGGTCTTCAGCCTGGCCACCGGCGCCCGTCCGCTCGCCGCCGGCCCGCTCGCCCTCAACGAGCTGCTGGCGGCGGGCGCGGACATGGTGATGCGGGCGATCGTCCGGGCGGTACGCGCGGCCGAGCCGGTCGACGGACCGGGCGGATCCTGGCCGTCGTACGGGGAGTTGTACGGGCGGCCGTGAGGGGAGCGGCGTCCGGGCCGGGTGCCGATTGTCGCGGTTCTGTCACGTCATGGCCTTACCAGGGCTTGGGGGGAACCTGGGGGACTGTTTGCGCACTCTTTCTCGGCGCAGCGGAACGGACCGCGCACCTCACACGAACCTGGAGCAGCCCGTGACAAGGCCGGACATTGCAGCGCGGCGCACACTGGTGGCCTGTGCCGCCCTGATGGTCGGCGCCCTCACCCTGACCGCCTGCGGCGGCGACGCCAACGCCTCGAACAAGGGCGGCGGCAAGGACACCACGAAGACCTCGACGGCGAAGATAGCGATCTCGGCGAAGGACGGCGCGACGGACGCGTCCGTCAACGCGACCGGGGTGAAGGTCAGCGACGGCACGCTGACCGAGGTGAAGATGACCGTGTCGGGTTCGGGGCAGTCCGTGCCGGGCGCGATATCCGCGGACGGTCACAGCTGGAAGCCCGAGCAGCGGCTCGAACTCGGCACGAAGTACCAGATAGCCGCGCGGGCGAAGGACTCCGCGGGCCGCCCGGCGGCGGCCAACGCCATCTTCAGCACGGTCGGTTCGGCCAACAGCTTCATCGGCACCTACACCCCGGACAACGGCAGCACGGTCGGTGTGGGCATGCCGGTGTCGTTCACCTTCAACAAGTCGATCAGCGACAAGAAGGCCGTGCAGTCGCACATCACGGTCGACTCCAGCAGTGGCCAGCAGGTGGTCGGGCACTGGTTCGGCGACCGCCGCCTGGACTTCCGGCCGAAGGACTACTGGAAGGCCGGCTCCAAGGTCACGATGAAGATCGACCTGGACCACGTGCAGGGCGCCCAGGGCCTGTACGGCGTGCAGAAGAAGACCGTCACCTTCAGCGTCGGCCGCTCGCAGGTCTCCACGGTCGACGCCGGCGCGCAGACGATGACCGTGGTGCGCGACGGCCGGACGCTCAAGACGGTGCCGATCTCCGCGGGCAGCGCGCAGCACACCACGTACAACGGGCAGATGGTGATCTCCGAGAAGTTCACCCAGACCCGGATGAACGGCTCGACGGTCGGCTTCGGCGGGGAATACGACATCCCGGACGTGCCGCACGCGATGCGCCTGACGTCCTCGGGCACCTTCATCCACGGCAACTACTGGTACAGCCGCGGCAACCCGCCCTTCGGCCGGCAGGGCACCAGCCACGGCTGTGTGGGTCTCGCCGATGTGCAGGGCGCGCAGGGCGACACCCCGGCGAAGTGGTTCTTCGACAACTCCCTCGTCGGCGACGTGGTGATCGTGAAGAACTCCCCCGACTCCACCGTGGCCCCGGACAACGGCCTCAATGGCTGGAACCTGTCCTGGAGTGCGTGGACCGCCGGAAGTGCCGTCTGAGCGACGAGTTTTGACGGGTTCTGTGGCCGCGCGGGAACATCTCGCGCGGCCCGCGCGTTTTTCCGGTGTTCGTTTTCCCCATTCCCGGACACGACGTCCGATCGAGGGGCTACGGTATGCACCCACAAGGTGACATGCAGCAACGCCGGGAGATGCCTTGAGCGTTCCGTACGAGACGGCAGCGCCCGAACCAGCCGAGTCGCCCGAGTCGCCCGAGGACCACCTCGCGCGACTCCTCGGCCGCGCCCTGAACTCCTTCGAGCTGCCCGACGAGGTGATCCGGCTGCTCGACTGCGCGCTGGCGTACGACAGTTCGCTGCACTCCGCGCACCACAGCGCCGGGCTGCACCGGGAGACGTACCGGCACACCTGGCTGCTCGACGACGGCTCGGCGGTCACGCTGTGGGAGCTGGCGTACAACACCATTCCGGGCGGCGCCCCGGAACACGAGGTGTACACGGACGAGGAGGAGCTGCGCACGGCCACCTCCCGGCTCGGCTTACCCCCGGACACGCCCGAGCTGGAGCTGACCCCGCCGACCCGGCTGTGGGCGGTGCCCACCCCCCGGCATGTGTTCGCCTGCGGCGACTCCGCCGACCACGCCCGCCGGCTGCTGCGCCGCGCGGAGAACGCGGACCGTCCCGACGGCCGCACGGCCGCACTGCTGGCCACGGCGACGGCGCACGAGATCACCCAGGCCTTCGGCCGTCCGGGCCGGGCGGGCCGCTCGGGGCTGAGCTATGCGCTGTACGAGCACGCGTTCCTGCTGCCGGACGACAGCGAGGTCTCCCTGTGGGAGGTCGAGCACACGGCGACGCCGGACGGCCGCCATATGTGCGAGGTGTACCTGTCGGAGGACGCGGCCCGTTCCGCGATGGAGCGGCGCGCGACGCGACAGGGCTGACGGCGGGACCACCGCCAACCCGGCACGCCCGACCGGGTCGGTCAGCGGTGGCCGAGCTGTCTCATCAGCCCGGCGAAGGCGTCCTGTTCGGCCGGTGTCAGTTCCACCGACTCCCGCGGCGGGCCGGTCCGCTGGGCCGGGAGGAACGGCAGGCGGGTGGCGGCGAGTTCGCGGAGCGCCTGTGCGCGGAACCGGCGCAGCAGTCGCAGCACACCGATCGCCCAGACCACGCCGGCCAGGGTGAGGAAGACCGCGGCGACCAGCTGGAGAGTCGACAGATGCTCGGGCATATTCACCAGTACACACCACGGCGGGGCGCTTCGGACCCGGACCGTGACGTATCTCGCAGGTGCCGTGAACAACACACACCGCACCAACCGGACCAATGGGACGAACGGCGGTGGCGCGGTGAACACCCCCGCCCCAGTAGGTCAGATGTTGGCCTAGTGCTGCGGCATCCTCGAACGCATGACGACCGCCACCCCGGCACGGCTGCTCCAGTTGCTCTCCCTCCTCCAGACGCCCCGCGAGTGGCCCGGCGGTGAGCTGGCCGAGCGGCTCGGAGTGTCCCGCCGTACGGTGCGGCGGGACATCGACCGGCTGCGCGAGCTGGGGTATCCGGTGGAGGCGACGCGGGGCGCGGACGGCGGGTACCGGCTGGTCGCGGGCAAGGCGATGCCGCCGCTGGTGCTGGACGACGAGGAGGCCGTCGCCATCGCGGTCGGGCTGCGGGCCGGCGCGGGGCACGGGGTGGCGGGGGTGGACGAGGCATCGGTACGGGCCCTCGCCAAGCTGGAGCAGGTCCTGCCGACCCGGCTGCGGCACCGGGTGTCCACCCTCCAGGCCGCGACCAGCCCGCTGCCCGTGGGAGACGGCGCGAGCATCCCGGCACGGACGCTGACCCTGCTGGCCGCCGCGGTGGCGGGGCGGGAGCGGCTGCGGTTCGCCTACCGCGACAAGGAGGGCGGCGCCTCCCGCCGGCTGACCGAGCCGCACCGGCTGGTGTCGACGGGGCGGCGCTGGTACCTGGTCGCGTACGACCTCGACCGCGCGGACTGGCGCACGTTCCGGGTGGACCGGGTGAGCGAGCCGTTCGCCACCGGAGTCCGTTTCGAACAGCGGGAGTTGCCGGCGGGCGGCGCGGCGGAGTATCTGCGGCAGTCGATCCGGCAGTGGCAGGAGGCCTACGCGTTCGAGGTGCGGTTCGCCGCGCCGGCGGCTCGGGTCGCCGAGCGGCTCCCGGCGGCGCTCGGCGCGCTCGCGGACGACGGCGAGGGCGGCTGCGTCCTGACGGGCAGCACCGGCGATCCGGTGGAGTGGCTGACGGTCCGGCTGGCGCTGGCGGGGTACGAGTTCACCGTCCGGGGGCCGGATGAACTGGTCGCCTGCGTAAGGGAATTGGGTGGACGGCTCAGCCGGGCCGGGGGCGCGGAGGCCGCTCGACGGGAGGGGGCTCAGCCGCGGTGAGGGGCCTCGGTACGCGCCGTCCAGTCGAAGCCGCCCAGCGCCCTGAGGTTGCGCAGGGCGAGGGCCGCGGGACCGTCCGGGCCCGCGGGCGGGGAGGTGGTGGCGGCCCAGGACTGTACGGCGACGCGTACGGCAGTGCCGGCGACGGCGGCGGCGAAGCGCAGGTCGGGGGTGATCACGGGAACGCCGGGCGGGGTGAGCGGATCGGGGGCGGCTTCCCCTGCGAGGGGGTCGCGGGCGGCGCCTACGGCTGCTCCCCGTATCCCGGCGAGCGGATCACCGGCACCTCCAGTCCCCCCGGCATCCGAGGCACGGGCGACCCCCGGCCCCCCGGCGCGGGCGGTATCGGGGGCGTCGGGCCGCGATGTTCCGGCCGCAGTCGCCGCATCGGCCCCGGCGGTCCCCGGCTCCCCCGCGGACGGATCACCCGGAAGCGCCACGGCCGCTCCCTCCGGGCCCTCACCCGTCCCCTCCAGGGCCTGCCCCGCCCCCTCCGGGGCCTCGCCCGTCCCCTGCGCCACTCCGCTCGCTCCCTCCGCGCACGCCACTCCCCATCCGGGCGTCGCCAGCCGGCTCGCCAGGATCTCCGCCAGCGCCTCCTCCGAGGTCTGGCCCACCTCGGCCCAGACCTTGCGCAGGGCGGGACTGGTGTCGGTCAGGCGGATCAGGGTGCGGACCCATTCCCAGGAGGCCGCCGAGACCCCGGCGCCCGGGGTGAGGGTGTGCTCGACGGCGTGTTCCAGGGCCTGCGGGACGGTGAACCGGGCCGGGGCGGTGCGCACGGCCTCCGCCCAGCGCTGGGCACCGGCGGCGTAGAGGGGCGCGACCGCCTCCTCCTTGGTGGCGAAGTAGCGGTAGAAGGTGCGCGGGGCGATGCCCGCCCGCTGGGCGATGTCCTCGGCGCGGGTGGCCCGCAGTCCCTGGCGGACGAACAGGGCCGCCGCGGCGCGGGCGATCTCCATCCGCGTCTCGGCCTTGCGGCGCTCGGTGAGAGAGGGCGCCGGCGCGGCGCCGGGCGGTGACTGCGGGGTGGCGCCGGGGGTGGAACGGGGGGTGGGACCGGGGGTGGTGCTCATCTCGGCAGGCTATGCCGGTGTGGCAGAATCTGCCATCCGGCGGCTCACCCCGTGGTTCAGGTACGGGGTGGGCCGTCTCTCGTCTTCCACGCCTCCGCCGTGCCGCTTCCAGCATCGCACCGCGGCGGCAGCGGCGCGGCCGGGAAACGGGCGAACGGCGGGCCTTCGCCGTCACACCCCTGCGCCAGTCGGACACCACCTCCTGCCGGATGGCGCGGAAATGCCGTTGCGAACCGGTGGGCGAGGTACCCGCGGGGGACGACGCGGCGGATGACGCGGCGGATGACAGGGAGTGGCCGACCGGCCGGTGGTGGCAGAAAAGGAGCCGGGCTCCGGCGCCCGGGGGGGGTGGGCGCCGAAGCCCGGCTCGGGGAAGTCCCGGCGCCGGGGGGATGTGCGCGGGGACCTGGCTCGCGTGGATCGGCCGCGTGTGCGTGGGGTCGGCCGGGTGCGGGTCGGTGTGTGTCCGGTGTGGCGAGGTGGTTCGGCTGGTCCTGCGGGTGACGCGGGATGGGGAGTGCGGCGTTCGCGGGGCCCCGCCGGCGGGCCCGGAGAGGTTGTTCCCTCGGGCCCGGCGGTTGAAGCGGCCATAGGGCGCCGTGTTTGCGCCGTCTTTCGCCACCCGGCGTACGCGGACCCCGCCCCCGTGTTCCGCCGACGCCGAGCCCTCGCACCCCCGTCCGCCCCCGGTCCGCGCGGGGCTTACGCCGCCGCGTCGAACCCGGTGTCCCGCGCCAGCTTCTTCAGCTCCAGCAGGGCGTGCTTCTCGATCTGCCGGATGCGCTCGCGGGTCAGACCGTGCTCCTTGCCGACCTCGGTCAGGGTGCGCTCGCGGCCGTCCTCGATGCCGTACCGCATCTTGATGATGGAGGCCGTGCGCTGGTCCAGGCGGCCGATCAGGTCGTCCAGTTCCTCGCTGCGCAGCAGGGTCATCACGGACTGCTCGGGGCTGACCGCGGAGGTGTCCTCCAGCAGGTCGCCGAACTGGGTCTCGCCCTGGTCGTCCACCGACATGTTCAGCGAGACCGGGTCGCGGGCCCAGTCGAGGACGTCGGTGACGCGCTCCGGCGTGGAGCCCAGCTCCGCCGCGATCTCCGCGGGCTCCGGCTCGCGGCCGTGCTCCCGGTTGAACTCGCGCTGCACCCGGCGGATGCGGCCCAGCTCCTCCACCAGGTGGACGGGGAGCCGGATGGTGCGCGACTGGTCGGCGATGGAGCGGGTGATGGCCTGGCGGATCCACCACGTGGCGTACGTGGAGAACTTGAAGCCCTTGCGGTAGTCGAACTTCTCGACGGCGCGCACCAGGCCCGCGTTGCCCTCCTGGATCAGGTCGAGCAGGGGCAGGCCGCTGCGCGGATAGCGCCGGGCCACCGCGACGACCAGGCGGAGGTTGGAGCGGATGAAGACGTCCTTGGCCCGCTCACCCGCGGCGAACAGGGCCTCCAGCTCCTCACGGGTGGCGTCCGAGGCGGTCTCCTCGAACCCGTCGAGAACCTGTCGCGCGAACACACCCGCCTCGATGGTCTGGGACAGCTCGACCTCCTTCGCGGCGTCGAGCAGCGGCGTGCGCGCTATCTCGTCGAGGTACATGCCGACCAGGTCGCGGTCCGCGATCTCGCCGCCATGTGCGCGAACACTGGCCGCCGAGCCGTCCGACTCCCCGGAGGCGGACTTACGACGGGCGACGGCACGGGTTGCCATGCGTGCTCCCTTGCGTTGGTGGGCTGGCGGGTGGTCCTGCTGAACGCTCGGTACTCCGGAGGGTGGTCCTGGGGACCCTCCTCTGAGTGCCCTGCATCCGAAGGAAACAACGACTGGAATCAGGACAGAATTCCCAACCCACCCCTCAAATTTTCTGATCATGCAGTACCCTGTTCCGCCGCATGGGAGGCGAGATGGTGCCCGAACCCGCAGAGGTGCAGGTCAGACCAGGAGTCGAGGGGGATCTCGATGCACTCACGGAGATCTACAACCACTATGTGCGCGGGACGGCCATCACGTTCGACACCGTCCCTCTCACCCCGCGTGAGCGTCTGCCCTGGCTGCTCTCCCACCCGGAAGACGGCCCGCACCGCCTGATGGTTGCCGCGCGGACCGATCCGGACACCGGCGCCGAGCGGGTCCTCGGGTACGCCACCTCCGGCCCGCACCGGCCGAAGCCCGCGTACGCGACCTCCGTGGAGACCTCGGTGTACGTCGCCCACGACGCCGGCCGGCGCGGCCTCGGCACGCTGCTCTACGACGCCCTCTTCCGGGCCCTGTCCGGCGAGGACCTGCACCGCGCCTACGCCGGGATCACCCAGCCGAACGAGGCGTCGGTACGCCTGCACACGCGCTTCGGCTTCCGGCACCTGGGCACGTTCGGCGAGGTGGGCCGCAAGTTCGGCCGCTACTGGGACGTGGCCTGGTACGCGAAGGAGCTCTAGCCCCTGGGAACCGGCCCCTCGGGGCTACCCGAACTGCACCGACCGCTTCGCCAGTCCCATCCAGAACCCGTCGATCACCGACTTGTGCTCGTCCAGCCCGCCGCCCGCCTCCGCCGCGCCCATGGTGACGAACAGCGGGGCGAAGTGCTCGGTGCGCGGGTGGGCGTAGCGGCCGGCCGGGGCCTTGTCCTGGAAGTCGAGGAGGGCGTCCCAGTCGCGGCCCGCCAGGGCACGCCGGCCCCAGTCGTCGAACTCGGCGGACCAGCTCGGCACGCCCCCGCCGGGGTGCCGCAGGGCGGCGAGGTTGTGGGTGAAGAAGCCGGAGCCGATGATCAGCACGCCCTCGTCGCGCAGCGGGGCGAGCCTGCGGCCGATTTCCATCAGCCGCACCGGGTCGAGGGTGGGCAGGGAGACCTGGAGGACGGGGATGCCGGCGTCCGGGTACATCTCGACGAGCGGGACGTAGGCGCCGTGGTCGAGCCCCCGGTCCGGGATGTCCTGGACGGGGGTGCCGGGGGCGCGCAGCAGCTTGCGGACCGAGGCGGCCAGCTCCGGCGCGCCGGGGGCGTCGTACCGGACCCGGTAGTAGTGCTCGGGGAAGCCCCAGAAGTCGTGGACCAGCGGGACGGTCTCGGTCGCGGCGAGGGCGAGCGGGGCCTCCTCCCAGTGGGCGGAGACCATGAGGACGGCCTTCGGGCGGGGCAGCGCCGAGGCCCAGGCGGCGAGCTGGCCGGGCCATACCGGGTCGTCGGCTAGCGGTGGGGCGCCGTGGCTGAGGTAGAGGGCGGGCATGCGCTTCCCGGCGGTGTGCTCCGCGGCGGCGACGGACATGACGGCGGCTCCCTCTCGTCCTGGCGAGACCAGATGCTTTAACTCTCAAGCTTTATGGAAACACCGTACGCCTAACTAGTTCAAGTTTCAAAAAGACCTTTCGTAAAGTGGGTACATGAACACGGCACCGGACTCCGCCGCACCGCCCCGCTGGCTCACCCCCGAGGAACAGCGCGTCTGGCGCGCCTACCTGCACGCCACCACCCTGCTGGAGGATCACCTCGACCGGCAGCTGCAGCGCGACGCGGGCATGCCGCACATCTACTACGGCCTGCTCGTCACCCTCGCCGAGGCCCCGAAGCGGCGGCTGCGGATGACCGAGCTGGCGATGAAGGCGAAGATCACCCGCTCCCGCCTCTCGCACGCCATCGCCCGGCTGGAGAAGAACGGCTGGGTGCGCCGGGAGAACTGCCCCTCGGACAAGCGCGGCCAGTTCGCGGTGCTCACCGACGAGGGCGCGGCCGTGCTGGGCCGTACCGCGCCGGGCCATGTGACCGCCGTACGCCAGGCCCTGTTCGACCGGCTCAGCCCGGAACAGCAGAAGGCCCTCGGCGAGATCATGCAGATCGTCGCCGAGGGCCTGCAACCGGACGAGGAAGGCGCGGACCTCCCCTGGCTCCGCTAACTCACCGGGTCACCGCGCCTCAGTGGGCCACCACCGGCACCGGCACCTCGTCCTCGGCGCCCGTGCCGGAGGCCACCGGGACGGAGCCCGGACGGCCGGCGTTGACGAAGGTGAAGGCGATCAGCGCGGCGGCGGCCAGGATGCCGACGGCGAAGGCGATCGCGGTGCTGTAGCCGTGCACCATGCTCTGGAGCGCCACCAGCTGCTGCTGCGGCCTGGTGGTGGCTCCGGCGATGTGGTCCTTGAGGTACGACGTCTTCGCGGACGCGGCGATGGTGTTCAGCAGCGCCGTGCCGATCGCGCCGCCCACCTGCTGCGAGGTGTTGACCATCGCGGAGGCGACACCGGCGTCCCGCGGCTCGACGCCCTGGGTGGCCAGGGACATGGCCGGCATGAACGCCGTACCCATGCCGAGGCCCAGCAGCAGCATCGCGGGCAGCAGCAGGGTGGTGTACGACGAACCGATCTCCAGCCGGGTCAGCAGCAGCATGCCCAGACCCGCGACCAGGAAGCCGGGGCCCATCAGCAGACGGGCGCGGACCCGCGTCATCAGCCGGGCGCCGATCTGGGTGGAGCCGGTGATCATGCCCGCGACCATCGGCAGGAACGCGAAGCCGGTCTTGACCGGGGAGTACCCCTGCACGATCTGGAGGTAGTAGGTCAGGAAGAGGAACAGGCCGAACATGCCGATGATGGCGAGGCCGAGGGAGAGGTAGATGCCGCCCCGGTTGCGGTCGCGGACCACGCGCAGCGGCAGCAGCGGGGCCTTGACCCGCGACTCGACCAGCACGAACGCCAGCAGCAGCACCGCGGACGCCACGAACATCGAGACGGTCACGGCGTCGCCCCAGCCGTCGGACTCGGCGCGCGTGAAGCCGTAGACCAGCGCGACCAGGCCGAGGGTGGAGAGCAGCACGCCGGGGATGTCGAGCGGGGCGCGGTTGCGGCCGCCCTCCGGCTCGCGGATGACCAGGGTGGCGCCGAGCGCGGCGACGACGGCGAACGGCACGTTCACGAAGAACGTCCAGCGCCAGTCCAGGTACTCGGTGAGGAAGCCGCCGAGGATCAGGCCGACCGCGCCGCCGCCGCCCGCGATGGCGCCGTAGATGCCGAACGCCTTGGCGCGCTCCCTGGCGTCCGTGAACATCACGGCCAGCAGGGACAGCGCGGCGGGCGCGAGCAGCGCGCCGAAGACGCCCTGGAGGGCGCGGGCGCCGAACATCATCGGGCCCGAGACGGCGAGACCGCCGAGCGCGGAGGCCAGCGCGAAGCCGGTCAGACCGGTGAGGAAGGCGCGCCGGCGGCCCCACTTGTCGGCGATCCGGCCGCCGAACAGCAGCAGGCCGCCGAAGGCGAGGGCGTAGGCCGTGACGACCCACTGCCGGTTGCCGTCGGATATGCCGAGGTCCTTCTGGGCCGAGGGCAGGGCGATGTTCACGATCGTCGAGTCGAGGACGACCATCAGCTGGGCGAGCGCGATGAAGACGAGCGCTTTCCAGCGGTTGGCGTCGCCGGATGGCGCGGCGACGCGGGGAGCCTTGAGGGCTTCGGACATGGAGGTACCCACTTCGGGACTTCGGGAGTTCACGAGTGCGGAGCTTCGTGACCAGGTGACGGAAAAATGACGAGAAATCGACGGTGAACGCAACGCGTCGGGAAAAAGGCGACGCGTCAGGAAATCGGACGACAAGAACGACAGGAACGAGAAGAACGAGAACGACGAGGAACGACGGAGGCGGCTGGCGGGGCGGGCGGGAGCGGTGCGGACTATGCGGCCGTACCGCACTGACGGAGGTCCCCGACAGTGACGGCGGTGCCCGGCAGCACGGAGCGCGCGGGGGCCCGCAGGCCGTCGAGGAGAAGCTGGAGGTGGCGGTGGACGAACCGGTCGCCCTGCGGACAGCCGGTGCCGGCCGGGGGCCGGCTCAACTGGGCAACGGCGATCATCAGGTCGCCGACCCCGACGTCGGAGCGCAGCTGACCGGCCGTCACGGCCCGGCCCATGACCTCGGCCACGAGGCTCTCGACGCGCTCGCGGGCGGCCTCCAGGTCGGGGTGGTGGCGGTCGAAGGTGCTGGTGACCATCGGGCACAGCGCGCTGATCCGCTCGTCGGCGCAGGCGTGCACGAAGTGTTCCAGCGCGGCGAAGGCGTCTCCGGTCTCCGCGAGGGCCCCTTCGGCCGCCTCGGCCGTCCGGTCCATCACGGAGCAGACGACCTCGCGGACGAGGGCCTCGCGGTCGGGGAAGTTGCGGTACAGCGTGGCATTGCCGACGCCGGCCCGGCGGGCGATCTCGTCCAGCGGCACATCCGGTCCGTGCTCGGTGAACATCTCGCGGGCGGCGGTGACGATCCGCTCCCGGTTGCGCAGGGCGTCGGCGCGGGGCCGGGTCACCTTGCGCGGTGCGGGGTGGGTCGCGGTCGTCACGGTGTGCCTTTCGGTCGGTGTGGTGCGTGCTCTGCGGGTGCGCTCTGACGATCCGGGGAGTCGGTCCCCGTTTCAGGCGAACACTCCTCCAAACGGGGAAAGGGTCCCCACTTATTTCCCGTGCGGGGAAAGAGCCGCTGTGAGCTGAGCCACATCCGCCGGGGGGCCGGATTCACCCTCCCGCGCGCGCACTTCCCACGATCGGTACCGCCCTTCCCACGATCGGTCTCACCCAGCGCGCGCCCGCCGGGGCCCCGGCACAGGGTGAGCGCAAGGGCGCAGCCGGAGACCGGGCGGCTGCCGTGGAGCGAAGGGTCCGTGCATGCAGCCGCAGCCGCAGTCGCCCCGCCGCATATCCCCCGACCAGGACCCCAGCGGCATACCCGGCCGCCGCATACCCTCGCGCCGGCTGGCCGCTCTCGCCGCGGTGACCGCGCTGACCCTCGCGATCAGCACCTCCGCCGGGACCGCCCGCCTCACGGCGCCCTCCACCGCCGGGCCGGCCGGCCTGGCCCGCTCCGCCGCCCTCTCCCCCTGCATGATCCACGGTGGGCCCGACGTCCAGATGACCGAGGGCGTGCCCACCCCGCACGGCTACGCCCGCTCCACCGGCACCGTGCACGCCCTGACCCTGATGGTCGACTTCTCCGACGCGCCCGGACAGGGCAGCGCGATGGACCGCTTCCACGAGTTCTTCCCGCGCACGCAGGACTGGTTCCGCACCTCCTCGTACGGCCGCCTGGACTACCGGGCCGAGACACCGGTGACCGACTGGCTGCGGATGCCCAAGCCGTTCAAGGCGTACGGCGTGGAGCGCGGCGCGCCCTTCGACCCCGGCTACCGGCAACTGGTCCAGGACATCGTGGCCGCGGCCGACCCGAAGGTCGACTTCCGCACGTACGACCTGCTGAACATCCTGGTCACCCCGAACGCCGGCCCCTCCGCGCTGGACACGGTGCTGTCGGTGACCTTCGCGGGGAACGCGGACGCGCCGGTGGCCGACGGGGTGCCGGTCGCCAACGCCTCGTTCATCTACTCCCGCCAGGACGACGGCTCCGGCTCCTTCCCGCGCACCGGCTACCGCGTCCTGCCACACGAGAACGGCCACACCTTCGGCCTGCCCGACCTGTACACCCAGGACGGCGGGGGCGCGGTCGGGCACTGGGACATCATGAGCGAGGACTGGGGCGCCAACAACGACATGCTCGCCTGGGACAAGTGGAAGCTGGGCTGGCTGGACGGCTCCCAGGTGGGCTGCGCGGCGCGGCCGGGCAGCGTGGAGTACTCCCTGACGCCGCTGTACGAGTCCGGCGGCGGCAAACTGGTGATCGTCCCGGTCGACGGCCACACGGCCTACGCCCTGGAGGTCCGCGCGCAGGGCGGCAACGACGAGGCGGTCTGCTGCCCCGGCGTCCTCGTCTACAAGGTGGACGCGGGCGTGGACACCGGCCGGGGCCCCATCACCGTCTACGACGCCCACCGCGGCAGCGGCGGCTGCACCCGCAGCCCCAACGTCCAGGCGGAACTCTCCGACGCCCCCTTCACTCCGGGCCAGACCTTCAAGGACCCGCGGCACGGGATCGTGGTGCGGGTGACGGGCGAGGACGACGGCACGTACCGGGTGCGGGTGACGCGGGCCTGACCCTGTCGCCGGGGCCAGGGCGCGGCAGGCACGGGCGTGAGCCGTGCGCCGGGGCCGGGTGCGCGTGGTTCCCCGGAGCCGCTTTGGCGCTGTAGGGTCCAGCGGCTCGCACGCGGCGGGCCGGAGCAGGAGGATCCATGGCGTTCGCCGACTACCAGAACGAGATCTACTTCGACGGCCTGCGCGGAGTGATACCGCGGCTGCCGATGACCTTCGCCGAGCTGGAACCGCCGGCCCTGGCCGCGCTGCCGCCCTCGGTGCGGTCGTACGTCGCGGGCGGCGCCGGCGACGAGCACACCCAGCGGGCCAACGTCGCCGCGTTCGAGGAGTGGGGCCTGATCCCGCGCATGCTGGTCGGGGCGAAGGACCGCGACCTGTCGGTGGAGCTGTTCGGCATGCGCCTGCCCTCCCCGCTGTTCATGGCCCCGGTCGGGGTGATCGGCCTGTGCGCCCAGGACGGGCACGGCGATCTGGCCACCGCCCGCGCCGCCGCCCGTACCGGCGTGCCGATGGTCGCCTCCACCCTGTCCGTGGACCCGATGGAGGAGGTGGCCGCGGAGTTCGGCGACACCCCCGGCTTCTTCCAGCTCTACACCCCCACCGACCGGGAGCTGGCGGAGAGTCTGGTGCACCGCGCCGAGGCGGCCGGGTTCCAGGGCATCGTGGTCACCCTGGACACCTGGATCACCGGCTGGCGCCCCCGCGACCTGGCCGCGAGCAACTTCCCCCAGCTGCGCGGGCACTGCCTGGCCAACTACACCGGCGACCCGGTGTTCCGCTCCCGGCTCGCCACCTCCCCGGAACAGGACCCCTCGGCCGCGGTCCTGCACTGGGCGCTGACCTTCGGCAACCCCCTCACCTGGGCCGATCTGCCGTGGCTGCGGTCGCTCACCGATCTGCCGCTGATCCTCAAGGGCATCTGCCACCCGGACGACGCCCGCCGCGCCAGGGACGCGGGGGTGGACGGCATCTACTGCTCCAACCACGGCGGCCGCCAGGCCAACGGCGGCCTGCCCGCGCTGCACTGCCTGCCCGGTGTGGTCGAGGCCGCCGGTGACCTGCCCGTCCTCTTCGACTCCGGCGTCCGCTCCGGCTCCGACATCGTCAAGGCCCTCGCCCTGGGCGCGCGGGCCGTAGGCGTCGGCCGCCCCTACGCCTACGGCCTCGCCCTGGACGGCACCGACGGCATCGTGCACGTGCTGCGGGCCCTGCTCGCCGAGGCCGACCTCCTCATGGCCGTCGACGGCTACCCGACCCTGGCCGACCTCACCCCCGACGCCCTGCGCCGGCTGCGCTGAACCCGCACTCCACCCGCGCCACCGCCCCGCCGCGGTGTGCGCGGCGGGGCGGTGGCTCAGTGGGCCGGGCTGCCCGCTACTTCCCTTCGCGGGGCATGACCACCGCGGAGAGCACGGCGGGCACCGCCCCGATCAGCAGCATGACCACGGGCCAGTTGGTGGCCGCGAGGATGCCGGGGATGACCAGCGGGGTGAGGAAGGCGCCCGCGAACACCATCGTGTTCTCCAGCCCGAGGGCGGTCCCGGAGCGCTCCTTGCCCGCCATGATGGCGATCTCGGCGTAGTGCACCCCGTGCCACCCGCAGGACAGCAGGCCCGCCACCACCATCAGCGCGGCGGCGATCCAGGCGGGCCCGGACTGGCACAGCGCGAGCCCGACGAAGCAGGCGGCGATGATCCAGCTGTAGGCGATCACGAGGCTGCGGCGGTGCCGGCCGCCCCTGCTGTCCGTCCAGCGCCCGCTCCACACGCGGGAGACCGCGCCCAGCGCCTGGACGGCGAACAGCAGACCGGAGATGGCGGTGATGCCGACCCCGTGCACCTTGTGCAGGTAGATCGCGGCGAACGACAGGACGGTGAACTGCGGGAAGTCCAGCAGGAAGGCGCTGAGCGAGATCCGCCAGATCTTCCAGCGGCGCAGCGGGCTGACGGCGGTGCTCCGGTGCCCGGCGGCGGGCAGCGGCGGCTCGTCCAGCCAGCAGACGATGACGACGGTGGCGACGAGCGCGAAGGCGGTCAGGAAGCCGTAGACACCCCGGAAGCCGACGCTCATGGCGAGCGCGGGCAGCGCGAGCGCGCCGATGGCACCGCCGAGCGGGACGGCCGCCACCCGCAGACTGATGGCGAAGCCGTGGTTGCCGGGCGGGAACCAGCCCAGCACCGCCCGGCCCGAGGCGCTGTTGACGCAGCCGCCGAGCGCGCCGGCCAGCAGCAGGACGGCGGACAGCAGCCAGGAGGGCGGGGTGTAGCCGCCGTTGGGCACGAGGAAGGCGGTGGCCGCCGCGAGGCACGCGGTGGTGCCGGCCAGCCCGGTGATCAGCACCATCCGCTCGCCGAAGCGGTCGGTGAGCAGCCCCCACAGGATCTCGGTGACGGCCGCGCCGCAGGTCAGCGCGGCCAGCACGAGGCCGAGTTGGCCGGTGGAGTAGTGGTAGTCGCTCTGCAGGACCGCGCTGGCCATGGGGATGCCCTGGAAGGCCGCGCTGAAGGCCGCCTGCGCGAGGATGCCGATGCCGAGGATTCCCCATTTGTAGCGGGGCGAGTGGGTCCTGCCCGACCTGCCGACCGGGAGGGGCGTCGCCGCGGAGGCGGCGGGTGAGGCGGTGAGCTGCTGGGACATGGTCTTGTGTGGCTTTCTGCTCGGGGGGTGGCGGGGGCAGCGGGTTCGGGGAGCGGGGCGCTCAGGTGGGCGGGGCCCGGTGTGCTCAGGTGGCGGGGACCGGTGTGCTCAGGTGGCGGGGACCGGTGCGCCGTCCAGGGCGAGGCCGGTGTCCGGGAGTTCGCCGGGCAGCAGGGCCTCGGTGCGCTTCTCCCGGATCACCAGGAGGGTGCAGCCGCCGGGGCTGCTGACCCGGTGCACGCTGCCGGGCTTCTCCAGCACCAGGCAGCCGGGGCCGTAGACGTCGCCGTTGTCGTTGTGCAGTTCGCCGTCCACCACCACGATCAGCTCGAAGCCGAGGTGGCGGTGGAGGTCTCCGTGCGCGCCGGCCCCGAAGCGGGCGAGGTAGGCCTCCGCGCCGTCGGGCCCGGTCTCCTCGGCGGTGTAGAGCCAGTGCACGTCGACCGCCTCGCGTCCGGGCTGGACGTAGGCCTGCCAGGTCAGCCGGTCGAGGTGTGCGGAGTCGAGGAGTTCGCGGATGACGAGGACGTCGCGGCGCCGCGGCGCGTGGCTGGTCACGGACATGGGGTTGCCTTTCGGGTCGGCGGGGCCGGGGCCGTGCGCGGGGTCGGTGGCGGTGCCGGTGGCCCGCAGGCGGGCGGCCACCTCGGAGCGGCGGATCTTGCCGGACGTCGTACGGGGCAGCGCGTCGGTGAAGGAGGCGCTGTGGACGCGCAGGGCGCGGGTGACGTGCAGGTCGACGTGGGCGAGGAGTTCGGTCTCGGTGGCGTGGGCGGCGGCTTCGAGTTCGATCACGGCGTGCGCGGCGAGCGTCAGCGTGGGGTGGGGCACCGGCACCACGGCGGCCGCGCGGACGGCGGGGTGGGTGCGCAGGATCGCCTCCAGTTCGTACGGGGAGACGCGGTGCCCGCCCGACTTGAAGACGTCGTCGCGGCGGCCCAGCAGCCGTACGTACCCGTCGGCGGCGAGGACCGCGGAGTCGCCGGTCGCGTACCGCTCGGCGGTGAGGACCTGCCCGGTGCGCTCGGGGTCGCCGTCGTAGCCGGTCATCATGCCCACCGGGGCGTCGGCGAGTTCCACGTACAGCTGCTCGTCGCGGACGGTCAGCTGCCAGCCGGGCAGCGGCTTGCCCAGCCAGCCGGGCTTGCGGGGCAGTCCGGGCGTGGTGCCGACCAGGGCGGTCGTCTCGGTCTGGCCGTAGCCCTCCCGGATGGTCACGCCCCATTCGGCCTCGATGGCCTCCGCCACGTGCAGGGCGAGCGGCTCGCCGGCGGTGGTGGCCTCGCGCAGCCGCGGCCGGGCGGTCCAGGCGTGGGCGGCGAGCCGGGTCCACTGGGCGGGCGGGGCGCACAGGCTGGTGATGCCGCGCTCCTCCAGCAGCAGCGGCAGCTGCCCGGACTCGACGTCCTCGGCGGGCGGGACGACGAGGGTCGCCTCCGCGGTGAAGGGGACGAAGAAGCTGGACCAGGAGTGCTTGGCCCAGCCGGGCTCGGAGATGTTGACGTGCCGGTCGCCGGGCAGCAGGCCGTTGAAGTACAGGGAGGACAGGTGCCCCACCGGGTAGGAGGCGTGGGTGTGCACGACGAGCTTCGGCGCCGAGGTGGTGCCGGAGGTGAAGTAGGCGAAGGCGGTGTCCGAGGCCGGGGTCGGGCCGGCCGGCAGATAGCGGGTGGCGGCCTGGTACGAGTCGTCGTACGACCGCCAGCCCCGGACCGGGGCGCCGACCGCGATGCGCGTCGTGGCGGCGCCCGGCTCCGGGTCCACCCCCTCGAACAGCGGGGCGAGTTCGCTGCGGCAGATCACATGGCGGACCCGGCCGCGCCGGACCCGGTCGGCGGCCTCCTTGCGGGTCAGGGAGGTGTAGGTGGGGATGGCCACCGCCCCGGTCTTCAGGCAGGCGAGCAGGGTCTCCCACAGCTCCACCTGCGTGCCGAGGACGATGAGCACCCGGTCGCCCCGCCGGATCCCGGTGTGGCCGAGCCAGTTGGCGAGCTGGTCGGAGCGGGTGGCGAGGTCCTGGTAGGAGATCCGCTGGTCCCGGCCGTCGGGGCCGATCAGTTCGAGGGCCGTGCGCCGGTTGTCGCGGGCGATGACGTCGAACCACTCCAGCGCCCAGTTGAAGTGGGTGAGGCGGGGCCAGCGGAAGGCCCGGTGGGCGGCCTCGTGGTCGGCGCGCAGCTCCAGGAGCAGATCGCGGGCGCGCTTGAACGCGGCGTGGGCGGGCGTGTGGCGCAGCGTGGAGTGGGCCGCGGCGCGGTCGTCTCGGGCGGTCATCCTCGGGTTCCTTCCAGCGTGCGGTGGGCGGCCGGCCGCGTCAGCGCCGCGAGCGCGTCCTGTGCGATGGCGTCGGCGTCCCGCGTGAAGTCGGTCCAGGGACCGGGCCGCGCGGAGCCGACCTGCATGAACCAGCGCTGTCCCTCGGAGGGGATGCCGAGGACGTACACGCCCTCCGCCGCCGCGCCGGTCGCGGTCACGGGCCGGTACGG
This sequence comes from Streptomyces sp. NPDC037203, assembly GCF_055605065.1. Taxonomy (NCBI): domain Bacteria; kingdom Bacillati; phylum Actinomycetota; class Actinomycetes; order Kitasatosporales; family Streptomycetaceae; genus Streptomyces; species Streptomyces sp. NPDC037203. The sequence continues at coordinate 296,746 of NZ_JBVJUC010000006.1, read as the reverse complement.
GCCGGCCGTCGTCGCCACTCCCCCGGTGACCCGGCCGCCGTCGCCCCGCTCGTTGGCCCAGGGCGTCCACAGGCCGCTGTCGAGCAGCTGCCGGGTGAGCGGTGCGGTGTCCCGGCAGAGGTCCGGGGCCGGGATGCGGGCGTCCACGAGCACCTCGCAGTGCTCCAGCGATCCCCCGACCTGCGGGGAGCGGACGGTGAAGCGCCCGCTCGCCTCGTCCGCGGCGAACTCGACCGAGGGCCCGGCCACCCGCAGGACGCCCGCTTCGAGCAGCGCCCTGGTCTGCCGCAGCCGCTGCGCCGGCGGGCCCGCGGCCAGGAAGGAGCTGAGCGGGGCGAGCCGGCCCAGGAAGTCGTCGCGGTGCGAGGCGGCGGTCAGGCCGTCGAAGTCGACCGCGCCGCGGATGGTTCCGCGTACGTCGCGCAGGACGTCCAGGGCCGCCTTGCGGGGGCCTTCCAGGTTGCCCTGTCCGGCGTGCGCGAGGTCCTCGTCGATCAGCGCCGTGAGGGCGGCGGAGAACGCGGCGGGGCTCTCGAAGGTCCGGCCGGCGAAGGGGCGCGCCAGGGCGTCGATGTCCAGGGGTGCCAGGCCGTCGATGCCGAGTTCGGCGGCGGCGGTGCGGATGATCTTCTCCGCTCCGTCGGCTCCGGCCTCCTCGACAAGGGCGGCCGTGCGTATCAGGAACTCCCTCTCCCGGCCGTCCCCATGTCTGGCACGTACCGCGGTGGCGTAGTAGACGAGCTGCATCTCCGCGTGCAGCCAGGGCCAGACCTGGAGCCGGAAGTCGAGGGGGGCGCCGCTCGCGCGCAGGGCGGCGATCCGCTCGGGGGTGAACAGCCGGGCCGTGTACCGCCACAGCGGGCCCTTCTGGTTGAGCCCGCGGGCCGGCAGCGGCACCCCGGACCGCGAGCCCGCCACCAGGACCGGTTCCAGGCCGGAGGGCAGATACCGCAGCACCCGGTCCGGGCCCTCGCTGAACTGGCCGCCCCGGCTGGTGGTCAGCGCCGCGACGATGTCGTAGAACGTCAGGCCCATCCCGAGGACCGCGACGCGGGCCCCCGGCGCGATGTGCTCCAGCGGCATGTCGGCCGCGCTGTCGCCGCGGATGTACGTCAGTTCCGGGCGGGCGGCGGCGAAGTCGGCGAAGCGGCCCTGCTCGGCGGTGAGTTCGGTCAGGGGGTGACCGGTGGCGAGGACCACCCGGTCGGCGGCGAGCAGTTCGCCGTCCGCGCAGCGCAAGTGCCATACCCTGTCCGCCCGTTGCATCGCCACGACGTGCCCGGTGTGGCGGCGCAGGGTCGCGCGGGCCGGGAGGGAGTCCTCCACCGCCTGGAGGAAGAACCTCAGGTACTGGCCGTACAGCGCGCGCGGCGCGTAGGCGTTGGGGCCGGGGTAGACGAGGTCCTCGGCGCCGGCCCACCACTGGCCCAGCGAGGGTCCCGCGCCCGCTCGGGCGGGGCCGCCGTCGGAGGGGCCGGAGAACATGGTCACCTCGCCGCAGGCGGTGTTCATCAGGAAGGCCGGGTTCTGGTCGGTGCGCCAGATGCGGCCCGCGCCGACCTGGTCCTTGTCGATCAGCACGATCTCCACGGCCCGCTCCGGCGTCCGTTCGCGCAGCCGGGCCACGAGGCGTTCGACGACGGCGAGTCCGCGCGGACCGGAGCCGACGACCGCGATGCGGTGGACGGCGGCTTCCCCGGCGGCCCCCTCGCGGTGGCCCGCTGCGGCCTCCTCGCGGCGGATTGCTCCGGCTTCCGCACGGCGGACCGCTCCGGCTTCCTCGCGGCGGGCGGTGATGGTCTCCTCGCGGCGGGCGGTGATGGCCTCCTCTCGCTTGCGGGTCAGGGCGGCCGCCGCCCGGTCGTGGGCGTCCGCGGTGTAGCGCAGCATGCCCAGGAGCCGGCTCGATGTGACGGCGTGCCGGGTACCGCCGGTGACCGGCAGCGGCATGGCGCCCGTACCGGCCCAGACCAGCCGGCCGTCGTCGCCGATCGCTCCACGGGCCACGCCCGCGTTGTCCCGGTGCAGGCAGAACGGCACATCGAGGACGCCGGCCGCGAAGGCGGCGCGCAGGCCCGCGCCGATGTCGGTGCCGTGGTCGAGGACCGCGGTGATCAGCCGTAGCGCCTCGGTGTAGACCGTCTCGTAGTCCACCTGGCGGGCCCACGGCAGCGGGCAGTCGTCCTGGAGGGCCTGCCGGGACACGCGGGCCGCCCGTTCCAGGGCCGCGATGTTCTCGGGCACGGTGGGGATCCGGTGCGCCTCCGCGACGGTCTTGACGATCAGCCGCTGGGCGCCGCCGCGCACGGCGATCTGCGCGGACGAATCCAGCAGCAGCTCGGCACCGGCTTCGGTGGCGGGGTAGACGCCCATGTAGGTGTAGAGCACCACGTGCCGCGCGACGCTGGCGGGCAGGAAGAGTTCCGCGAGGTGGTGCAGGGCCGCCAGCGCCTCGATGTCCTGCACCGCGTTGGTCTGCTGGGCGTACGACAGCGACACCGAGGTCACCCCGTTGCGGGCGAAGAACATCGCCTCCAGGACGCTGATCGCCACGAGCAGCGACGGCGGGCACATCTGCCCGAGCATGCAGCCGCCGAACGTCTCCAGGTGGGCCCGCAGCCCCCGCTCGTCCGCCTGCTCGGCGAGCTGCTGGGTCGCGTCGGTCCAGGCGGGCACCGCCTCGGCCAGCGGGAGCCGGGAGTAGGGCAGGCAGTAGGAGACCGGGCCGCCCTCGGAGGCGGAGAGCCCCGCCCCGATCATCGCCTCGAAGATATGGGCGGGCCGTGCCGAGCCGTGCCGGACCTGGACGGGGATGCCGTCGGCGGCACGGGCGACCCGCGCGGTGACGCCCGGCCCGTGGTTGACGAGGGGGAAGCCGTTCAGCGCGCGGCCCGCGTCGAGGGCCGCCTGCGCGCCGGCCATGTCCTCGACGCGGGTGTAGGAGTCGATGGTGAGCGTGGCGAGGGTACGGGCGCGGGCCGCGGTGACGGCCGCCAGGCCCTCGGCCATGGCCTGCGGGTCCGACATTCCCATGCGGGGCTGTACGACCAACTGCCCGGCGCGCGCGGCGCGTTCCACGTAGCTCTGCATGTCAGGGCTGCCCTGGCGGCGGATCCCGCTCATACGGCCGCCCCCGCGATCTCGGAGCGGTGCCCCGTCATCCGCTGGAGCGCGCTGCCGAACTCGGCCGGGTCCGCGCCGTCCGTGAACACCGCGTCGAAGCCCTCGGCGACCAGTTCGTCGGCGAGGTGCGGCTGGTCGGCGCCCTGGATGCCGAGCTTTCCGCCGATCATGACGGGGACGGCGGACAGGGTCGCGTCACTGTCTTCCCGCAGCTTCCTGATCAGCCGGCGGCCGTCGATGTGGCCGTGGCCGTTCACCGAGGAGATGACCACGGCGTCGGGACGCTGTGCGCGGACCTCCTCGATGATCTCGGCGTCGGGCACGCACGGGCCGAGGTTGTGCACCTCGTAGCCCCGTTCCTCGAGCAGCAGCTGGAGGAAGACCAGGTTCCAGGTGTGGGAGTCGGAGGAGACCGTCGAGAGCAGTACGCGGGTGGCTCTGGACTGGATGGGTGACACGGGAGAGACCTCCTGTCGATGTGCCGCGGCTGCCGCGACACATCGAAGATCCCGGTTTCCGGGTTCCCGGCCCAGGCCGATTCGGAGGTCCTGAACCGCTGTTCACGGATGCCGCACGGTGCGGAGCTCTGGCGCGAGGAGCAACTACTGTGTGAGTACGTTCAGTTGGTACCGACGACCGGCGTCTCGTCCGGGGCTCGCCGCCCGGACTGCCGCATTTCCTCCGGGGCTTGACGTCCGCAGACGACCACCCCGGCGACCACCAGCAGTCCGCCGAAGCACTGGAGGAGGGTCAGCGCCTGACCGAGCCACACATAGGCGATGACACTGGTGGCGACGATCTCGAAGGTGCCCAGCATGCTCACCCGCGTCGGCCCGAGGGAACGTACGGCGGCGAGCACCAGCGCGAACGGAGCGGCCATCCCGAGGACCCCGATCAGCACGAGCGGCACGAGCGCGCGCGGCTCCCACGCGCCGCTCCCGATGCGCCACGGCGGCTGCACACAGGCCCACGCGACGGCCGCGACCAGCGATCCGTACATGGTGGAGGTGGCACTGTGCACGGCACCCCCGATGCCCCGGCCGCACACGAGATACAGGATGTACGCGGCGGCGGTGGCCAGCCCGAAGACGAGCCCGACGGGGTCGAGACGGCCCAGGCGGGCACCGCCGATGCCGACCATCAGGACGACACCGCCGAGCGTGAGCGGCAGCGCCACCAGGACGCTCACGGCCGGGCGCCGGCGCCGCCGGGCCGCGTCGGCGGCGGTCAGCCAGGCGGCGGCGCTGTACTGGAGCACCAGCGCGACGGCCAGCGGCAGCCGGGCTATCGCCATCGAGTAGCAGTAGATGAGCGCCGCGAGCGCCAGCCCGAAGAGAACCACCCGCGGCAGCCACCGCCACGGCAGCCGCAGCAGCTCACGCCGGGTGAGGGCCAGGATCCCGAACAGGCTCAGGAACCCTGCCGCCATGCGGAACTGAGTGACCGTCAGCGCGCTGGTCCCGTGATCGATGAGCACGCGCGAGGCCGTACCGCTCAGCCCGAACAGCGCGCAGGCGCCGACGACCATGAGGCAGCCGGACGCCCCCGCACCCCGCCGTTGCGGTGGCGGGCTCAACTCGCTATGCCGCTCGTGACGCACGACGCGCCGGACCGGGCGGGCTGGGGATTGCCCGGCGGGCGCAGGAGCTGGAAGTGCGGGACGACATGGGCGGGGGTGACCCCGGCGTTCCAGATGAGTTCGGACATCACCGGGGACAGCCCCGAGGGCTGCATCTCCACCAACTGCCCCGATTCCAGCTGGGGTCCGACCGCGATGGCCGGCACCACGCCCACGCCCATGCCGCCCAGCACGGAGGACTTCACGCCGTCCACGCTGCCCACCTGCTGGACCGGTACCTGCCCGAGGCGGGGCAGCACCTCCCGCTCGGCGATGTCCCGGTAGACGCAGCCCGGCGCGGTGACCAGGAGCCGCTGAGGGCGCGCCGCCGACTCGGGCGCACCCACCAGGACGGCCCGGTCGGTCCACAGGTGCCGGCGGTCGTCGCCCCCGGCCTGCCGGAGAGCCGCCGCGGACACGGTGGACGAGTTGACGAGCGCGGCGGCCAGCTCGCCGCGGCCGACCTGGTCGCGCAGCTGGGCGACCGAGCCGACGAAGATCTGGGTCTCCAGGTTCGGCATGAGCCGGCGGAGCGTGCGCAAGAAGCCCGGCAGCCGGTAGGTGCACAGGGAGGCCGTCGCGCCGATGCTGAGGGTGCTCGGCCGGTCCTCCGCGGCGGCGGCCACCGCGGCCTGCGCCTGGGCCAGTTTGTCGAGGATATCCGTCGCGTATTCGAGGAAGCGGGTCCCGGCCCTGGTGAGCCGGTTCACCGACGCCCCACGCTCCAACAGGGAGGCCCCCAGAGCGCGTTCGAGCGCCTGGAGGTGGCTGGTGACCGTCGAGCGCGCGTATCCGAGCCGCTCCGCGGCCTCGGCGAGGGTGTTGCTCTGCGCCACGGCCACGAATGTCTCGAGCCTTTGAACATCCACCTTGCAGTCTCCTTCCGGCCCGGCTTTCGCAGGGCGTGCTGCCTGCCATCCGACTCGGCACGAGGACGACCTTGAGTCAACTTTGGACCACGATACATCTCTGCTCCGTGGTCCATCTACAACCCATCCCCGAACTCGCCCCGCACGCCCGCCACTTCGGCGGCTCGCCATGCATCGACTGTGAACCAAGCATGTACTGTGGTATAAGAACGGGTGGGGGGCGGGGCGCCCGAGCGGGCGTCGCACTCGGCTGCGGCGCATGTCTCTGTCCTGTTACCGACATCGCGCGTACGGGAGGAAGAGATGAACACGTCCCCACCCGAGAGCGAGGCCCCGCCCCTGGGGCGTCGCGGGCGGAACAAGATCAAGATAAAGGAGCGCCTGTACACGGCGGCGCTGGAACTCTTCGCCGAGCAGGGCTACGACCAGACGTCCGTCGACGAGATCGCCGAACGCGCCGACGTCGCCCGCGGGACGTTCTTCAACCACTTCCCGCGCAAGGAAGACCTCATCGGCACCTGGGGCGAACGCCGCCGGGAACGCCTGGTCGGCATCATGCAGGACGCCTTCCCCGACCAGACCGGCGCCGCGGACCGGCTGCGCCGCTGCATGGCCGTCCTGGGCCGCATCAACGAGGAGGAACACGACCGCACGGCCGCGATGCTGGTCGCCTGGGTCAAGGCCGGCCGCCCCCTCCGGGAGGAGCCCTACGTCGCCGAACTCTTCGCCGAGATCGTCGAGGACGGCCGGAAGTCCGGCGAACTCCGCGAGGACGTCATCCCCCAGCAGGTGGGCAACGTCCTGCGGGACATCTACCTGGGCACCCTGTACCGCTGGTTCCGCGAAACGGAAAACGAGCCGGCCGGCCACCTGGAACAAGAACTGACCCAGGCCTCCGAACTCCTGCTGAACGGAATCGTGACACGCCCCTGACGGCAGACGGTCCCACGACCAGGCGGCCACGAGCGTGCGGGCCTTCGAGGCGGGGGGCGCGATGCCGTGGGGGCCGGGTCTGCGGGACGGTCCCGAGGGGACGCGGGGCTGGACGGCTGGACGACACGACCCGGAGGGGGGCGCGCCTCCGGGACCGGGTGGTGACACGACCCTGAGGGGGACGCGCGCTTCCGGGCCAGGTGGTGGGGCGACCCCGAGGAACGCAGGCCCCCGAGACCGAGTGACGCGGTCAAAACCGGTGCACCCTTTGAGCCACCGGACTCGCCGCGGCGGGACGGCTTCCTCGCGCCGCTACCTCCCACCGCCCCATCCCGACATCCGCCCGACCATCGATCCGGTACCCTGTGGGTCGAGCCCCGCCTTCGTAGCTCAGGGGATAGAGCACCGCTCTCCTAAAGCGGGTGTCGCAGGTTCGAATCCTGCCGGGGGCACAGAGAAACACCAGGTCAGGAGCCCTTCCGTCCAGCGGACGGGAGGGCTCCTGCGCTTGCAGCACACATATGGCACACATGCCGTGCGCGCGGATGGCGGGGAGCTGTGCAGGATGCCCGACAAGGACGAGCTGGCCCGGCGCCGGTACGAGAAGCTGATCGACCGGCTTGAATCGAGGATGCGAGCCGCGCTCAAGCCCGAATACCAGGGTTACTACGGGCAGCTGATCCTGAGCGGCGACGATCTTGCCGAGCTGGGCGACCTCAAGGACGTCCGGCATGCCGCTCGGGAAGCGGGTCGTCGTCTCGACTGGAAGACCACCACCCGTCTCGTGGGTGACCGGCTCTTCGTGCTCGATGAGCGGGCGGTGCCCGAGGAGATCGAGCGACTAGCCGGCGATGCGGCCACTGCTGCGATCGACCGGGCCCGGCAGCAGAGCCTCCGACCGCGCGGCTGACCCGATCCGAGGCAGACGCAAGGGGCCGCCGCGCCGCGCTGGTGCGGCGCGGCGGCCTCCCTCGGTTACGGCTTCCCGGCACTGATCAGGCACATATCACGCGGCATCGCCCTCCAGGGCGGCCACCTCCTCGGCGGCCTTGCGGGCCCTCCTCTCCGCCTTCTCCAGCTTGGCCTTCGCCTTGGCCAGTTGCTTGGCGCGGCGCTTGTGCATCTTCTTCGACACCTCGTCGAGGCGGTCAGGGAAAAGGTGCCCGTACGTGTCGAGCGTCAGGGTCGCGGACTTGTGGCCGAGCATCGTCTGCACGACGTTGACGTCCGCGCCGCTGGCGATTGCGAGCGAGGCCGCCGTGTGCCGCAACTTGTGCGGGGTGACCTTGAGGTGGCCCAGCCCGGCCTTCACGACCGCCGGTGCGAAGAACCGCTGACGGAAGTTCCGCGCCCTCAGCGGTCCGCCCTGAGGGGCGGTGAAGAGCAATTCCTCATCTCCCCGCCCCTGGACGTGCGGCTTCAACTCCTCTGCCAGGAACCGCGGGATCGGTACGGACCGACGCTCATGGTTCTTTGGAGTGTCGAGGTAGAGCTTGCCGTTGTCCTCGGCGTACGCCTCGACGATGTGGGCTCGGCAGGAGGCCAGGTCCACGCGGCCCACCTTCAGCGCGGACGCCTCACCCCAGCGCAGGCCGGTGTAGGCCAGCAGCAGGATGAACACCCGGTATGCGCCCGACGCGTTGGCCAGCGCGTCGACCTGCATGTCGTCCAGGTACACGTGGTCAGCCGGCGCAGCCTTCGGCAGCGGCACGCCGACAGCCGGGTTGACCGCCAGCCGACGGGCCTTGACCGCATAGCCGAGAACGCGGCTGAGGACGACGTACGCCTTGCGGACCGACCGGGGGCTGAGCTTCCTGCCGCCGGTCGCCTCGCCGGACAGTAGGTCCGCGAGCCACTCGGCGATGTCCTCGAACTGGATACGGTCCAGCGGAGTGGTGCCCCACCTGGGGATCACATGGACGTCGAGAACGCCGCGATAGCGGCCCCGGGTCGAACGCTTGAGATGGATCTGGGCGGCCAGCCAGGACTCCGCAACCTCCGCGAACTTCACCCGGGCGGCGGCCGGATCACGGTAGGAGCCGTCGTTGAGACGGGACTCCATCCTCGTCCGCTCCGCCTCGGCGTCGACCTTGCGGACGAAGGTCTTCATCTTCGGCTTGCCGTCAGGGTCGTACCAGCGGACTCGGTAGCGCCCGGGTGGCGTACGGCCCGCCCGCTTGGCATCTGCTGCGGCACGCGCGTACGTCGCGTGCCCTATGCGGTCCTCGATCCAGACCCGCGCCAACTAGCACCCCTCCCAGTCTCCGCTGGGCACCGGCGGGAGCGGCAGGAGCAGCGTCGCGGCGGGGATGCCCAGCGCAGTGGCGATCACGACGAGGTCGTCGATGTCGCAGCGGCGGCGCGCGCGCTAGGTTCGGCTGAGAGCGGTGTTGGTCATCGGGCGGCCCAGCGCGGTGCAGCGCGCGGCGAGCTGGTACTGGGTCAGGCCACGCACGAGGCGTAGGTGCTCGATGGCGCGGGCGGTGTGGAGGCCGGCGGGGCCTATTTCGACAGGTCGGGTTGCCATGACAGTTAGCTGTAACTTGCGGCCGGACGTTATGGCAAGAGTTGGTTCTTAAACTCTACAGAAGTCACCCCAGGGCTGAGTGGCGTTCCTCTCATCGAATTCCGGCACATCACGATCCGTTCCCTCGGGAATGCCGTGCTACCTTCCCTTCGCGCTCCGAGGATGGGCGATTCGAGCAGGTATAAGCCGAACAGTCCACCGGGTTCACCGGATGGCACCCGCCCACGTCCGGGACATCCTCGAACTGGGGGTATCGGATTCCGGCACCTCTACAGAAGGCTTCACCCCAAAAAAATTTCGAGTTCCTCGGGAGCGATTTCGGCAACCGCGCATCCCCCCTTACTGTTTCCATCTCCCCGGCCACGCAGAGAGAAGTAGTACAGAGTTTCAGAACCAACTCTGGACTTCTCTCCGTGAGGTGTGGCTGTGTTGTCCAGGCCATTGTCCAAGACCGAAAAGGAGCCTCGTGCCTAACCCTTCTCCCCGTAGCACCAACGCCCCCGCCACCGCTGCAGCCCGTGGCCCGCTTGCCACCCCTGCGGAGGTCGCCTCGTATCTCGGGGTGCCGGTGAAGACCCTCTACCAGTGGAAGTACCGGGGCATCGGCCCCAACGTGCACAAGGTCGGCCGCCACCTGCGCTACCGCTGGACCGAGGTGGACGCCTGGGTGAACGCCCAGACCGCGTACGACCTCACGGCCTGAGCCGCCCCGCCAGGAGAGCGCAACGGCTCTCGGCGAGCCACCGCCGAGAGCCGCAGGGTCCCTGCCGTCATCGCCCTTGAACGATCGAATCGGTGGGCCGGACCTTGCCCGTCCGGCCCACCGGGAAGGAACGCCTATGGACGAAACTACGTCCCCCGCCTCCTCCTCCGCATCCTCGATACCCACCTGGCCGCCCGTCGCCGTCCCCGGCCAGGACCCCGCCTCGGGTTCCTCCACCGTCGAGGACGACGAGCCCCCGCAAGTCGGCGAGGGCGCACAGTTGCTGGACGAACTGCGGCAAGCGATCGCGCGGTACGTGATCCTGCCCAGCAGTGACGCACTGACTGCCGTCACGCTGTGGGTGGCGGCCACGCACATCCAGCCCGCGCTGCAGCACGCACCGCGTCTGGCGGTGGTCGGCCCGGCGAAGCGGTGCGGCAAGTCCCGCCTGCTGGACGTGATCACGGAGACCGTGCGCGAACCGCTGATCACGGTCAACACCAGTCCGGCGGTCGTCTTCCGCGCCATCGGTGACGACCCGCCCACCCTGTTGGTGGACGAGGCCGACACCATCTTCGGCAGCATCAAGGCCGCCGAGAAGAACGAGGAGCTGCGCGGCCTGCTCAACGCCGGCCACCAGCGCAACCGACCCGCCCTGCGCATCTCAGGCCCCGAGCACAAGCCGCAGGCGTTCCCCACCTTCGCCATGGCCGCGCTCGCCGGCATCGGGGACCTGCCGGACACGGTCATGGACCGGGCGGTGGTGATCCGCATGCAGCGGCGCAAGCCAGGTGAGCGGGTGGAGCAGTTCCGCTCCCGCCGCGACATCCCCACGCTGCACGCCCTGCGTGACCGGCTGACCGCCTGGCTGCGCCCGCTGATGGACACCGCAGCCGACCTGGTGCCGCCCATGCCGGTACAGGACCGGGCTGCGGACACCTGGGAGCCGCTGGTGGTCGTCGCCGAACTGGCAGGCGGCACCTGGCCGGAGAGAGCGCGGGCAGCCTGCGCAGCGATGTGCGCGGCCGAGGTCGGCCAGGACGACGAGTCCAACGTCAAGACGCGCCTGCTGAAGGACATCCGCCGCGTCTTCACGTCCTACGGCGATCCCGACACCGTGCGCACGCGGGACCTGCTGGAGGAACTACTCAAGGACCAGGAGGCTCCGTGGGCGGAGTACCGCAACGCCGGCCTGACCCCGCGCTACCTGGGGATCCTGCTGAAGGACTTCGGTATCCAGGCGGCCGTCCTCCGCTTCGAGGGCGGACGGCAGGCCCGGGGATTTGCCCGCACGCAGTTCACCGACGCCTGGGCCCGCTACTGCCCCGAGGAGCAGCCACCCGGCGGCAGCAGTAGAACGACAGGCCACGGGTCGCCCGTCCACCCGTAAACACCCGTCGCACACGTCGCATTGCAGGTCAGCTCCGTGACGGGTCCGATGCCTGTGACGGGTCCTCCTGTATCACGCCAGACTCCCGTACCTGCCCTGACCAGGCATGCGACGGGTGTGACGAGTCCACCCCCTCCCCACCGGCAGCCCTGCCCTGTGGCTATGGCAGCCGTCTCTCCCTGGAGAACCACGCTTGCCTTCACGCACCACCCAAACTCCCGTGTCGGCGCTGACTGCCGCGATCCGCCTCGGGGTCGCCCTGGTCGGCACGATCGGCTTCGCCCTCTCCTACGACGCCCTGCGGCAGATGGCCGTCGCCATCCACGTGCGTGGAGCCCTCAGCTACGCCTTCCCCCTCGTGATCGACGGGTTCATCGCGATCGGTGTCGCCGCCCTGCTCATCCTGCGCACCTCACCCTGGCGGTCACGCCTGTACGTCTGGGCATTGGTCGGCCTCGCCACGGTCACCAGCATCTGGGCGAACGCTCTGCACGCCGTCCGCCTCAACCAGCAGGCCCACACGACCGGGTTCCACCTGGACGACGTCACCGTCGGCGCCCTGTCCGCCATAGCTCCTCTCGCCCTGGCCGGCGCCGTCCACCTGGACCTGGTCATCCGCCGCCACGCCACGAGCCTGCGCCAAGAAGCCGCCGCCACACCGGGCCACAACACCTCCGGCCACAGCCACAACGGCACGCACAGCGGCAAGCCGCCTGCCCCTTCGCAAGACGACGGCTTCCTGCCGAAGCAGGCACCGAGCGCGCCCGACGTGGCCCAGCCCCCAGGCGCGGTGGAGGCAGCCGCCAACATGCCGCAGGCCCCGAAACCTCCCGCCAAAGAAGAAGGACACGCGCGGGACGCCACGTTCGACGAACTCCTCGCCATCGCCCACGCCGCACCGCTGGGACGCGGAGACCGTGCCTCACGCCGCAACATCGAGGCGGCCATCCGAGCCGCTGGGCATCGCATCGGCAAGGACCGCCTGACCCAGATCAAGGACCAGGTGCAGGCCGAACTCGACCAAGCCACACCTCAGCGGCAGGCCGAGTCCGACAAGGAACCCGCCGGCGCCCACTGAGCCCGCCGCCGACCATCGTCCTTCGCGCTTGATTCCTCCCGCTCGTCCCTCGCATGGGGCCGAGCGGCCCACGTTGGAGTCAACGCGACCTCTTTCCCAACACCGCATGGAGAACCGCCAATGCACAACCCACATCACCAACTGCCCATCGATCGGGAGCAGACGACCACCACCGCCACCAGCGCAGCAAGGTATGACGTTGGACCGTCCAAGGGCCGGTCCAACGCGGACACGTCCGCCCCGGAGGTGGCGGAGGACCTCGGGCACCAGGGGGTGCCCGAGGAGGAGACACCCGTCGGCGCAGCCGAGCAGTCCCCGCCGCGTCTGCCGACGAAGTCACCCTGCGTCGTATAGCCCGCCGTCGTACCCGCGAGAGCGTCCAGCGCAAAGAGCGTGTCGACGTCCGCTACAGCATCGACGAGAAGACCCGGATCCTCACCCGCGCCCGCAAGCTGGGCATCGCCGCCGCCCACCTCGTCGGCGCCGTGATCATGGCCTACCTCGACGGTGACCTCACCGTGGGCCTGGCCGGGCAGCGCACCCAGCTCGACGACTGCCTCGACAAGCTCGACGCCCTGCGAGCCCAGGTCGCCCGCATCGGCAACAACGTCAACCAGATCGCCCACCGCCTCAACGCTGGAGGTGATCCACACACTGGGGACACCGCTGTCCTCGCCCAGACCGAGCGCACCCTGGACGCCGTCCGCGCCGCTATCAGCGATATCGCGCAGACCATGAACCACGCTGTCACGGCGAAGGCGGCCCGGTGATTGCCAAGATCGGCAACGGCAAGAGCACCGCCGGCCTGGTCCGGTACCTGTTCGACACGAAGAAGGCCAAGGACCACACCGACCCACACTTGGTCGCCTCCTGGGATGGCTTCGCTCCCGACCCAGGCCGCGCCGACGACTTCGACGCCACAAAGAAGCGCCTCGTGGCCGACCTCGACCTGCGGGTCAAGCAAGCCCGCCGCCTGGGCCGCGCACCCGAGCGGCACGTGTGGCACTGCTCGATACGTGCCGCCCCCGGCGACCGGCACCTCACCGACGCCGAGTGGGCGGACATCGCACGCCGCATTGTGGCGGCCACCGGCATCGCGCCCGAAGGCGACCCGGACGGGTGCCGCTGGGTCGCCGTGCGCCACGCCGACGACCACATCCACATCGCCGCCACCAAGGTCCGAGGCGACCTGCGCACCGCCCGCCACTGGAACGACTACCTGACCGCGGACAAGGAACTCGCGGCCATCGAGAAGGAATACGGCCTGAAGCGGGTGGTGCGCGGCGACCGCACCGCCGCCCAGCGCCCAACCCGCACCGAAGCGGAAAAGGCCCGCCGCGCCGGCACGACCCAGACCTCCCGCGAACGCCTGCGCACCACCGTCCGCCAGTTGGTGTCCCTCGCCACCAGCCCAGAGGAGTTCCTCCACCTGCTCGACGGCGTTGAGGGTGTCCTTGTCGACGTCCAGCACTTTCCCTCCGGTGACGTGCGCGGGTACAAGGTCGCCATCGAAGGCGACACCAACGCCGCCGGCGAGCCGATCTGGTTCTCGGGCGCCAAACTCGCCCCCGATCTGTCCTTCCCCAAAATCCGCGAACGCCTTACCGCCATCGATGCCCCGCCTGCAGCGGAGCCGGGCCGCCGACGCAGGCCCAACCCGTGGCACCAGGCCACGGCAGCAGCCGAGCGCATCCCCCACCACCTCGACCACGGCGACGACGAAGCCGCCCAGGCCCACGTCGCGGCCCTCGGCGAAGCCATCGACGTCCTGCCGCTGCTCGCCCCCAGCCACCTGCGGCCACATCTGCAGCAGGCCGCCATCGCCTTCGAGCGCGCCACCCGCTCCCGCATCCGCGCCCAGCAGGACCAGGCCCGCGCCCTGCGGGGTGCCGTCCGAGCCCTGCGCACCGCGCCGGTCACCGGCGACGGCACCGGGCTGGCGATGTTCCTCGACATCGCCGTCCTCATCGTCATGGCCACAGCCCGCTGGCACCAAGCCCGCCGGCACGACCAGCAGGTCGCCGCCGCCCACCAGACCCTGGCCCATCTCCAGACTGCCTACCGACAGGCTGCTGCCGGGCCGCTGGCCGCTCTGGCTCAGCACCAACCACCGGCACGCGCCATGGAACGGCACGCCCAGCGGATCCTCGAAATCCTGCCCGACCACGCCCAACAGGTCCTCGACGACCCTGCCTGGCCCGCACTGGCCGCGGTCCTCACCGAAGCCGAGAACGCCGGCCACGACCTCGAGCAACTCCTCCAGCACGCCGCACGCCAGCGCACCCTCGACGACGCCCGCTCCACCGCCAGGACCCTCACCTGGCGCGTCCAACGCCTCGTCGCCCGGCAGGCTCCCAGCACCCGAGCACGGGCTGCCCAAGCCCGCACCAGCGTTGCAGCCCGACCGGCGCAGCCTGGCCAGACACCATCGAGCCCGTCACAGCCTGGCCTGGCGGCACCTGCTCGACACCGGTGATGCCGTCAGCGGGCGCGGAGGTACCTGTCGCGTCCACCCTCAGCTTTCCCACACCGAGGGAACAGCGTCACCGCACCGTATTGACCAAAGGCTCCAGCAGCTCCAGCGCCTCCTGCCAGCGGAAGCGGTCCGCCGCGCCGCCGGCCCTCGGCCGGTGCGGTTCGCAGGATCCGATCAGGACACCCATCCCCCTCAGCCGGTCCAGACTCTGCTGGTAGGCGGGGTGGGCGGCCTGGGCGGAGTTCAGGTAGGGCAGTGCCACGGTCGGGATGCCCATGCCGTACGCCTCGCACAGGATGCCCAGGGCGAGGGTGTCGGAGATCCCGGCGGCCCACTTGTTGATCGTGTTGAAGGTGGCGGGAGCCACGGCGATCGCGTCCGCCGGGGGCAGTGGGCGCGGGTCTCCCGGTGAACGCCAGGCGGAGCGGATCGGGTAGCCGGTCTGTGCCTCGATCGCCGTAGCGTCGATGAAGCCAAATCCCTGCGGTGTGGCGATGACGCCGACATCCCAGTTCGCCTCCTGGGCGGCCGTGATCAGCTTGCCGACGTCACGGGCCACGCCTGCCGCGCACACGACGACGTACAGGAAGGGGTTCTTGTCCGGGGCAGTCGGTTCGGTCACGCGGGGACTCCAAGTTGGCGGCTGAAGTGGTGCAGTTCCGGCAGGGTACGTCGGCGGTCGCGGGCGGCCATATCGGCGACCAGGTTGCGGACGTCGGGGCGGCGGATGTCCTGGGCGGCGCAGGTCTCGGCGATCCTCAGGGCTTGGTAGCCGTCGGCCAGGCGGCCCTGCTGGCTGTAGGCGCGGGCCGCTTCGACCCATAGTGCGGCCCGGCGTTCGGGGACCGGGATGTGCCGGCGCATGAGGGGCCTGGCCGCCTGAAGGGCGAGGCCGGCGTCGCCGAAGGCCACCAGGGCGCTCAGCTCGTGCAGGGCGACATTGGTCGGGCTAAAGGTGGCCCAGGCGTCGGGCCGGTCGAGAGTGACATAACGCGAGACTTCTTTCGCCTCGGTTAGGAATTCCTTCGTGGCCGCACGATCACCACGACTGCTGGCCGCGGTCACACCTCGCAGGAGCAGCAGTCCCACGGCGGCAAGGTACTTCGGTGAACGCCGGTCGTAGGAGCCGGTGAGCTGGTCAGCGGTGTGCCGGACCAGCGTGACTGCCTCCGTGGCGTGCTTCTCACGGACCAGAACGTGGGCCTGGACACGGACGCTGGAGGCGAGGACCACCGGATCGCCCGAGCATTCGGCCTCGGCCATCGCCCGGCCGACGGCGAGCCATGCGTTGCCTTGGTCGTGCTGCTTGAGCAGCAGGCTCGTCGTCGTCTGGTACGCCGTGGCCAGGAGCCGGGACACCGTGTCCCCGTCCGTCGCATCACCGGCCGCCAGTCGCAGGTCGGCAATCAGGCTCGGGAGGGTGCGCTCCAACTCCGTGTATTGGCAGGTGTGGAAGAGCCTCAGTGCTGATCCGACGCGTTCGTACAGGACTGCCGTGTCCTGTGGGCCACCGGTGCCCGCGGGACCGGGCCCGGGCAGGAGTGCCTGGACGAGGGCGGTGTGCGAGGCCGAAGAGCCGGCCGGGGCCGCGAGCGCTGCGATGCTTGCGGTGAGGAAGGTGCGGCGATGCATGTCGTCAGCTTCTTGATCGGCGGCGGAGACGTCCTGAGATGGGGAAAGGCCCACCTCATGAGGTGGAATGTTCAGTTCCTGCGCAATGGCACGTAGTACGCGGATGTCCTCCGTGCCGCGACCGCTCTCCAGACGGCTCACCTTGGACTGGTGATACCCGAGCGCTGCGGCCACGTCGTGCTGTGAACGCCGCTGTAACACCCGTGCCCGACGGATCCGTTCTGCGATCCGTCTCGCTTCCCCATATGCATCGGCCATCTGCCACGGCTCCCTCCGCCGTCGCTGATCCTGCCTGATCAATCGAGCATAGATCAGACCTAGTTGACGGTGATGCAGCTCCTGCATAAGTCATGCAGCGCCCGCGTCAGGGTTCCCCACTCACGGCGACGGACTGGTTGCTTGTTGTGGCCCTACCTACACCGGGAGGCCGCTCATGGAAGCGCACCAGCTCGCTCTCTCCCTACCCGCGACGCCCGCCGCAGCAAGAGAGGCCCGACACCAGGCCGTGGACGCGATAGCGGGCTGGGGCTCGGGGCTGGGCGCTGAGGTGGTGCACGCAGCCGAACTGCTGGTCAGCGAGCTCGTCACCAACGCGGTCCAGTACGCCGGCACCGGATCCGTCTCGCTCGTGGTCTGTCTCGACGAGGCCGTCCTGCGGATCGAGGTCTGCGACACGAGCCCGGTGCTACCCCACCCGGCTCTGCCCGACGCGGAGCGCGAGGGCGGCCGGGGCCTGTTCCTCGTCGCCGCTCTCGCCGACCGGTACCACGCCGAACCGACCGAGAAGGGCAAGCGCTGCTGGGCCGAGATCGACCTGCCCAGCAAACCCAGCCAGGAAGTCGCCTGCTTCCTTCCCCTCCAGAGGAGTTGATGATGACGACCACCCACGCCCCCAGCGTTGCCGCCGAGGTGATCGCCGTACGCCCTGGCCCGCCGCTTGCCGGCACCGTGAGCGTCGACGGCTCCAAGAACGCCGCTCTGCCGCTTCTGGCCGCTGCGGCGGCCTTCGGTCGCCCGGTCCGATTGAGCAACGTGCCGGACAGCACGGACGTCCAAATCATGCTTGTTCTGCTGCAACAGGCGGGCTGGCATGTCGCGCAGCCCGTCGGAGAACCGACCACGTATGTGGTGCTGCCGACGGAGGCATCTGGGGGGTTGCCCGTTCTGGCGCAGGCAGCCCAGATCCGAGCCTCGTACTACCTCGTCCCTGCTCTGCTGGCGCGTTACGGCCAGGCACAGCTGCCCTGGCCGGGTGGCTGCCGGATCGGTGCGCGCGGGATGGAGCTGCACTTCAAGGTGTACGAGGCATTCGGCGACCGGAGTCGGCAGAACAGCTCCGGTTACGGCATCGAGGCACTAACCTCTCACACCGGCACCATCTCCATCGCACTGCCGTTCCGCTCTCGCGGTGCGACCGTGGCCGCGACACTGCGCGCCCTCACAACCGGCCGCCCCTTACGGCTGGGCCAGCCCAACCTCTCGCCCGAAGTCCTGAGCGTGCTCGACGCCCTGAGTTCGGTGGGCTGGGAGACGCGCGCCGGCGAACATGTACTCACCGTCTCACCGCCCTCCTCGTCGCCGACTGCTCCCGCTGCCTGGACGGTGCCCGGAGACAAGATCGAGGCAGCCACGCTGGCCTGCGCGATCGCCGCGACACGCGGTACTGCCCGTATCAATGGCGTGCAGGGCAAGGACGTAGGCGCGTTCGTGGCTGCCCTTCATCAGCTCGGCATCCCCGTGGACGCGGAGCCGGATGGCCTTACCGTCCGCGCCCAGGAGGCAGCCCCCATTGGCCGTCCCCTGCGGGCCATCGCATCCCTGAGCCCGGCCGGCTTGGACGCCGACTTTGAACCACCGCTCATGCCACTGGCCCTCGGACTGCCCGGTACACATCTGTTCGCCGACGCCATCAATCCCGGCCGCCACGGCAACCTGTTGCCGCAGCTGACCCGCCTGGGCGCCGAGATCGAGGAGATCTCCCCCACCGAATGCCGCCTGACCGGACCCCAGCAGCTGACGGGCGCGGGCGTCGAAGCCTCCGACATCCGCACCGGGTCCGCCCTCATGGTCGCCGGCCTCACGGCCCGAGGCGTCACCACCATCGGCGGCCTCGACCAGTTGCGCCGCGGCCACGCAGACCTGTCCGGCAAGCTGCGCACCCTGGGCGCCGACATCTGCGAGGTCACCCCATGACCACCGACAGCCGGAACCTGCGCCAGATCGTCGCCACGACGGACGTCCACTCCTCCTTCCACAACGCCACGCCGTTCTTGACCCACCTCCACGCGCTGCGCCCGACCTCGCTCATCGTGGACTGCGGCGACTTCTTCGAAGGCAGCGGGTATTACCGCCTCGCTGGCGGCACGATCGAGCGGGAGATCCTGCTCGGGCTGTACGACGTGCTGGCCCCTGGCAACCACGGCTGGCCCCACCACTTCGAACCCGACCTTCACCGGCGCACTGTCTGCGCCAACGCCGTCGACGCCGACACCGGCGACGCTCTGTTCCGCCGCCTGTACATCGCCGACATCGATGGACGGTGCGTCGGCGTAACCGCTGTGATCGGTCGGCAAGCCTTCCACGCGATCCCGGCCGCCCAGCGAGCTGGCCACTGCGTCACCGATCCCCTCCAAGCCCTGCGCGAGGTCATTCTCGCCCACCACCACGAGGTGGACAGCTGGGTCCTGCTCAGCCACTCCGGCTTCGACGAAGACCGGGAAGTCGCGGCGGCCTGCCCCTTTCTCGACGTGGTCTTCGCAGGGCACTGCCACAGCAATCAGTACGGGCCGGTCCGAGTCGACGGCGCCCTGGTCGTCAAGGGCCGGGAACTCGCAGGCGGCTATGCCATCGCCATGCCCGTGGGTACGGGGTGGGGTGCGGGCACCACATCCTTCCCGGATCGGGCCCCGAGCGTCGTTCCGACGGAACTTGCGAAGCTGCGCTCACGCATCGAAGACGTCAAGCAACAGCTGGCCGACGTCCTCGGCCCGATCAGTCCCGCCTACCGTCACCAGGCCCTCGATCAGCGCAGCCTGCTCCTGGACCTCACTGCCCGCCTGCGTACGGGGCTCGGCGCAGACGCGGTCATCCTCAACGAGACGGCGCTACGCGCCGTACCCCTCGGCGGCAACCTCACCCAGGGCGACATGCTCTCCATCGAGCCGTTCGGTAACCAGCTGGTGCACGCCCACGTGCCGGATCCAGCACGAAGCGACCTCCCCAGCTGGCTGTCACATCTGACCACCCAGACCGGACCGCTCGTCACCGCCCCCGACCCCTTGCCGGACGCCATCACCACCGTGCTGACCACCGACTACCTCGCCGACACCTACCTCGGCGAGCGCACGCACGAGGCCGGCCTGCGCCTGGACCAGGCCGTCCAGCACGTCCTCACCGCTCCCGACACCGCGGAAGGCGACAGGTAATGATCCTCACCGGCCCGGAGATCACCGCTGCCGCTCACGACGGCCGCCTCCGTATCACCCCGTTCGCCACCGACCAGGTCAACCCCAACAGCTACAACGTGCGTCTGGGCCCCACCCTGATCACCTACACGGGCCCAGTCTTGGATGCCCACTGGCCCAACCCCACCCGCGAAACCACCATCGGCCCGGACGGGCACATCCTCCAGCCGGGCGAGCTCTACCTCGGCCACACCCTCGAAGAGGTCGGCTCCGACACCTTCGTGCCGCTGCTGTTCGGCCGCTCCTCCGTCGGACGTCTCGGCCTGTTCGTCGAGATCACCGCCCCCATCGGCGACATCGGCTTCCACGGCCAGTGGACGCTCATGCTCACCCCGATCCGACCGCTGCGCGTGTACGCCGGCATGAAGATCGGACAGATCATGTTCTTCGTCTCCACCGGCGCCGTGGACCCCTACCGCGGCAAATACCAGGCCGCGACAGGACCGCAGCCCTCCGCCTACTGGCGAGACCTCGCCCGGCTCCAGGTGGTGACATCGTGATCCTCACCGGCCCCGCCATCGCCGCCGCCGTCCAGGCCGGCGAGATCACCATCGAGCCGTACGAGCCCAGCCGCGTCTCCCCCAACGCCTACGACTGGCGCCTCGGCAACACCATCCGCGTCTGCGACGGCGACCTCGACGCCGCGATGCCCACCACCTTCACCGAGCAGTCCATCCCCGACGCCGGCCTAGTGCTGCGCCCTGGCCTGCTGTACCTGGGCATCACGCTGGAGCGGACCGGTTCGGAGACATACGCGCAGTTGCTGAACGGCGACCGCACCACCGGATCCCTGGGCATCTGGGTCCACGTGTCGGCTCCGCTCGGACACCAGGGCCATGCGATCCGGTGGACGCTGGAGATCCGCGCCGCCCGACCGGTGCGCGTGTATCCGGGCATGACCTTCGGCAAGCTTGTCTTCCTCACCACCTTCGGCGCACCGGCCAGCTACCAGCAGCAGCCCGCAAAGTACGCGACCACGGAAGGCATCGATATCTCGCGCCTTTACGAGGAGATCGACGGAGGAGTGCGGTGAACGCTCGCTCGGCCACCGGCCCGATGGCCGCCACCTTCCTGGACCTCCCCGTCGGAAGCCCCGGCGGCAGCGTCGAGCTCTTCCTCGACCTCTACACCGGCCAGCAGCCTCTCATCCCGGCCCGCGCCTTCATGCTCGCGCCACCTGGTCACGGTCCCCGACCGCCCGTCGGCCTCAACCTGCTCCCCGTGGCAGGCAAATGCCTGGAAGGAACGGCCTTCAGCCGCTACGTCTCCACCCTGCGTAGAGCACTTACAGCCACGCTCGATCCCACACGGATCGACGTACTCCACTTGCAGCACCTCGCGTTCGGCGCCACCCCAGCCCTCATCCGCGCCCTACCCGCACACCCCCGGATCGCCCTCGTCCACGGCACGGACCTGCTCTTCGCCGAGACCCACCGAGACCAGCTCCAAGTGCTGCGCGAGACAGCCAGGACCGCCGACGCCATCGTGGTCCCCACCAACGCAATGGCCGACCGCCTCCTCAAGCTCGCCCCCCAGATCGAACGGCGCAAGATCACCCACATCGCCTGGGGCATCCCCGACCACCTGCTCACCGACCCGCCCGCCCGGCCGGCAGGCACCTCCACCAGCCACCTGCGGCTCCTGTGCGCAGGGCGCCTGACCGCCGAAAAGGGCGCGGAAATCCTGATCAAGAGCCTGGCTCCGGTGCCCGGTGTCGAGCTGAGCATCGCCGCGCCCAGAGCCCAGTTCCATGCCCTGGCCCCGCTGCTGCAGCGGGCAGGCGTACGAGTGCGCTACCTCGGCTGGCTCCGCCGCCCACAGCTGTGGAAAGCCTTCACCGAACACGATGTACTGGTCATGCCGTCCACCACCCTGGAGGCCATGGGGCTGGTCGCGTTGGAAGCCCAGACATGCGGACTACCCGTCCTCTACCAGCCCGTCCCTGGCCTCAGCGAAGCGCTCGCCGCTTCCGCCATGGCCACCGACTTCACCCACTCCGCCACACTCGCGCGGGACCTCGATCGGCTAAGAAAGACACGTGGGCTACTGAGCGCCCTGCGAGAGACGGGCTATGCAAACGCGGCACGCTATCCCCTCTCGGCGACCGCACGATTGCTGACCGACCTCGGCCAGCAGCTCACTTGAACCGACCGCCAGACGACCCGACACGTCACCACCTGAACCGCTCCGCGAACGTCACTACGCTGGCCGACGGGACACCCCGGTGAAGAGGGAGACCATGACGTACGACCGCGACCGCATCGAAGCCCTGCTCGACCAGGGAGTCCGCGACAAGGTGTACCCGGGCGCCGTGTGGGCCCTCGGCGACGCCACCGGCATCCTCGCCCAGGGCACCACCGGCGTCCTCGACCCCAACGAGCCGGAGGTGCCGATGCGCACCGACACCGTCTTCGACGCCGCCAGCCTCACCAAGATCCTGGCCGTCTGGTCCTCCATCGGCGCCTTGTGGGAGGACGGAACCCTCGACCTCGACCAGCCGCTCGGCACCTTCTGGCCCGAAGTCGCCGGCCACCCACTCGGCACCGTCACCACCCAACAGTTGCTGACGCACACCGCCGGTGTCCCGCTGCGAGCCCAACTCAAAAACCTCTACGGCACCGACCCCCAGGAGGTCCGCCGAGGCGTCCTCCACGAACAACTCCATCGGGCACCCGCAGAGGCCGTCGAGTACACCGACCGGGCCGCCCTCATCCTGGGGTACCTCGCCGAACACCTCTCCGGACAGCCCCTGCACCAACTGGTCACCACCCGCACTTGGATTCCACTGGGCATGGCCTCCACCCGCTTCGGCCCCCTGCCTGCCGACCTCGCCGCCCGCTGCGCGCCCACCGAACTCGAACAGGCCACCGACACTCATCTCAAGGGAGTCGCACACGACTTCTCTGCCCGCCTCCTTGGAGGCGTCTGCGGCATCGCGGGCGTCTTCACCGTCCTCGACGACCTTGCGACCTTCCTTCGGTACATGCTCGCCCCTGCCGCTTCCCAGTTCCACGCTGGCTTCGGGACCGAGTGGATCACCCGCTCCCTGACGATTCAGACGGGACAGCTGCAGCCTGCTCGTGGCCTGTTCTGGCACCCCGCCCCCGGCACCACCACCGACGAGGACACCTGGGTCCACTACGGCTTCACCGGCACAGGCATGTGGATCTCCCCCACCGGGGGCCGCTGGGCAGTGCTCCTGACCAACAAGCTTTACTACACAAGGGATCGTGGGCCATTGACCGAGGTTCGCAACACCTTCCGTGAACTCGCCTTCAATTGATGTGTCAAGAAGGACCCCAGGCCCCATCCAACGTCCACCACCCGGTGTTGAGCGCAACGCTGCCCACCCACCCGCTAGACGGCTGGCCTTATTCGGACAGCGATCACCGCCGGTATACGAAGGTAAGCGGACACACAGTGCGATGCAGCTGAGGCCGACGAGCGCTGCCAATGCGACAGAGATGCCAGAATCGACTCGGGTAGCTTACGCATTTCGTCCGGTTTAGCGTGAAATGTACCTCTCTTCAGGTAGGGGTGATGTCAGTGCCATAGGGAAGACTCTGGATGTGGGGGAGGGAGACTCATGACTGACCAGCAAAATGGCTCTGACCAGCGCATACCCGCTCCGAATGGTTGCCGATGGTGTGGGCTTGAGGCGCGGGAGCATGCGCAGCGCTGGAAGCCTCCGGTGGGCTGGCACAAGTGGGAACCGCCGACATTGGCACAGCGCAAGGAACGCATGCTCGCACGGCGGCGGCGCCGCAGCGGTACGAGTGAGACCAGGTCAGCGCTACGCGTTCTTACCCTGCGGCCAGCTTTCTGATCTCGCCGAAGATCTCCCGCAGCTGTGCGGGTACCTGATCAGGGCTGGTGAGCGTGCTCACCAGCCCGAACATCATGTCGGGTTTGCCGCTGGGCCCGTTCGGGCTGTCATTGCGGAGCATGTTCAGCACTTCCTTACTGAACTTCTTGCCGCGCTGAGCGGTGAAATCGTCCGTGGTCCACGGTTCGCCGCCCTTCGGCCAGAGTTCGTTGGCGGTCGCGGCCCACAGATCGTCCGGGAACAGTTCCTCCAGCTCATTGAAGGCGTCCGGCTCGCCCACGAAACGGACAACGTCGCTGAAAGCACTGCCGAAGAACTGCTGAAGTCGGCCTTCCTTGAAGAGCCCCTTGGGCAAGGTGCGGCTATCGGCGTCCACCATGAGCATCACGGAGCGACCATGCGCGACCAGATAGTGAGCAAGGTGCAGGGCCCCCTCATTGTTGAAGCACGCCCACAAGGCGATGCCGGCCGACTGGAGAGACTGGCCCTCCGACAGCCGGAACAGCATGGGGATCACCCGCTGTTCGGTGTCGCCCTCGACGGCCAGAAAACAACGCTCATGCAGTAGAACGGAGTTTCGAAGACCGACCGCCGCGGCTATGCGCCCCAGGTGTATGTCGATGCCGTCGTGGGTGTCTGCCCCCAGCCGCTCGATCACCGTCCGTCCGCGTTCCAGTCGCAGATGCACGACGTCGGCGATGTCGACACCGTCGATGAGGTTCATGGAGTGGGTGGCGACGATTACGTTCACATGGGGCAGCGCGCTCTGGTCACGGATGAGCTGCATGATCTTGCGCTGGTGCCCGTAGTCAAGGTGCGTGTCCGGCTCGTCGTAGATCACGATCGTCTGTACCGGAGGCGGGACATCTTCGGCGGCCTCAGGGGCACCTGAGGAGTCGACGTCGGCGAACTCCTCGCGCGTGAGCAGCTGGCTGTTCCACTCCCAGATCGCCAGGGAGATACGTCGTGCACTACCTAGGCCGGAACGATCCAGGCCAACGGTCTCACCCTTCGTACGGGCGATTCGCAGCGGCGCACCCCGGAAACCGTGAGTGAACGAGACTACAGGCTCGACATCAACGTCTGTGAGGTCGTCACAACGACTCTGAATGTGCTCGCACAGAGACCGGGCATCGTCCTGAAGTCGCTCTTTGATCCCGGCTTCGATCGACTGCAACTGGCCCTCAAGCGTGGGGTCCGCCATATGGGCCTGGTAGCGGCCCATCAGCGCGGTCTTCACCGCAGCGTCGGGATCGGCCGACTTCCCGTCGAACGGCATCAGCCGGGGCATGCGGCGCTCCATCTCCTTCGGAGCAGGAACCCAACCCGACGTTGAGGCGTGAGCCATGCCGTACCTGCAGAGGGCTGGCTCGATGTCGCCGCGTTTTATGGATGACAGCTCAGGGAGCAACTGCTTGGCGAGGGCTCTCACCTCGTTGAGGGACAGTTTGGAAGGGTCACGCAGTTGTTCGTCGTCCGCGAGCGGCGCCCAGCACTCAAGGACGGGGTCCTCACCGTTGACGGCGCGCCGCCGTACGCGCAACTCCCCGTTCGGGAAGCCGAACGTTTCCAACTCCCAAGAGTCGAGGGTGAACTGCCCCTCCACCCATGTGGTCGAACACCGCAGGAGAGGCGCCGAGTCATCGACGTCCACGCCATTCGAAGCGCCGAGCTCGTACGTACGATCGTCCTCGGTCAACTGCTCATTGCCCACAAGGAACGCCAGCGCGGCAAGCACCGCGCTCTTACCGCCGTCGTTCTGGCCCGCGAGGATGGTAGGTGTACTGACCGGAATGTCACGGACGTCCTTGAGGGATCGGAATCCGCACACGGTGAAGCTGTGCAGGTGCACCGTTCTCAGCCGCTCCGTTCCCTAGCGCCTCGGGGCAGACGCAAGCCACCAGGGGCGCCTCGCCCCAGACATTGACCTGGGCAACAGCCAACCCAGGCGCATCATCTTATGTCTTGTGGAGATTGCCTGCTGGTGCCGTGAACGGATCTGACCGATTCAGACCGACACCAAGCGAAGCCTGCCCACCTCGGGCTCAACGTCACGGGTGACGGGACCTCTGCTGCGCCCCGGACCCTCA
This sequence comes from Streptomyces sp. NPDC037203, assembly GCF_055605065.1. Lineage (NCBI taxonomy): Bacteria > Bacillati > Actinomycetota > Actinomycetes > Kitasatosporales > Streptomycetaceae > Streptomyces > Streptomyces sp. NPDC037203. Next base: position 271,017 of record NZ_JBVJUC010000006.1, on the reverse strand, counting down.
CCGCGTCCTCACCCTGTTCCACACCTCCATAGTCAGGATGGACGTCCGGTTTGCGCTATAACCGGCCATCGTCCGCTGTGAGCTGCCGTCCCCTTCGCCTGCCCTGGCACTTCACAGACGAGTAAGTGCCGGTATCCCCGACCAGTCCGTCCTCATCCCTTCCAACCTGTGCAAAGGCTCCTGGCGGAGCGCCGCAGAGCGTACTGCCGCCAAACCGTTCGACACCTCAGCAACCAGCCCTTTCGGTCGTGCATGGCGCCGGAGCGTGAAACAGATCCGGTCATATTGCCCGGAGCTCGTTGTTGCGCCCCTGGTCGACCCTCATCCTGGAACGTTCGTCAGCGGCCGAGAGGAGAACGGTGAAGGACCCGCGACGCCACGCGAGTGACCCCGACGTCATCGGGCAAACAGCAGGGTTGATCAGCTTCCTGCGCGACATGGTCCACAGCAGCCATCAGCGACAGCGTGACGACCGCAGCCGTGAGCACCTATGGCTTGCCAAGCTGCCGGATCCTGTCCGCAGGCCGGCACCGCGCCCTGACGGCGTACTGCTGACGCTCGACCACGTGCCACAAAGTGCGCCGCCCGATCTGCCCGACTCGCTCGACGGCTGGGTGGAGCCGACCCACTGCCTGGATCCCGACGGAGGTGACCCGCCCCTTGCCGAGGAGGGGCCGGGGACCGAGCTGGTTCGTGTCGCAGACGCGAAGGAGCGGCCGGCTGAGGAAGGCACCGTGCGCCGTGAAGAGGCCGGTGACGTCCTGCGGGCCTACGGGGCCTGGCTGGATCGCTGGCGCCGCTGGGCGACACGGGAACGCAGCGAACGACCGCTTCGTGAGCTGTACGACCGGATGTATGCGTGGCACCAGAAACTAGCTCGGGAGGACGACCAGACGGAACTCGTCCTCGGCATTGGCCTCTTGACCTGGCTCGGCCCGGACGGGGACGTGGTGCACCGCCATCTGTTCACCCAGCGGGTGGAGACGTCGATCGACCGACGCACGGCGCGGCTGACGGTCAGGCTGTCGTCGGAGAGCGCCCTGCGTCTCGAGGATCAGGACTTCCTGGACAGCGACGACGGATGGGTACGCGAGCGCGGGGCTGCTCTCTCGGAAGAGAGCGCCGCACGGGGGATGGATCCGCTCGGGCCCGAGGCGCTGGAGCAGTTGGCGCAGTGGCAGGAACGGGCGACCACCCGCCCCATAGGCTTCAGCGCGGCGTGGGAGCCGCCCCGCGCGCCCGAACCGGGGGCACGTCTCACCTACGCGCCTGCCCTGGTCATGCGCCCACGCAACCTCAACTCCCTCCTGCGGTTCTATGACCAGATCGCGGAGACGGTGGCCTCGGAAGGCCGGGCACCGCTCGGCCTGGCCCAGATGGCCATGACGATCGAGACCGCCGACCGTTCCACCTGGGACGGGGACCAGAGGGTGCCGCTCTTCGGCGACGATCCGCTCTTCCCGGGCAAGACGAACGCTCAGCAGCGCAGTGTGCTGGGGCGCCTAGAGCAGGACACCGGTGTTGTAGTGCAGGGGCCACCGGGGACGGGCAAGACCCACACGATCGCCAACCTTGTCTCCGCGCTGCTCGCACAGGGTCAGCGGGTACTCGTCACCAGCGCCCGCGACCAGCCGCTCACCGTGTTGCGGGACAAACTTCCCTCATCCGTGCGTGACCTGTGCGTTCTGCTGCTCAGCTCCACTCGCCACAACGGCGAGGACGAACTGGAACGAACCATCAACGCGCTCACCGACCAGGTGGCCGCAAGTGATCCCGACGAACTGCGCGCCGAGATCCGCCGTCTCACCGGCGAACGGGACGAGGTGCGAGGTCGCATCGAGACGCTCACGGAGCAGGTGATCTCGCTGCGGGAGGCCGAGTACCGGCATCGGAGCGTGGCACCGGGATACGCGGGAACGCTCGCTGAGATCGTGGAGCGGGTCCAGGCCGGCGCCGAAGAGTTCAGCTGGATCGGCCGTCTCCCGGACACCGCCGAGGAGGCCCCTCCGCTGACCTCCGAACAGGCCCACGAACTGCTCGTCCTGCTGCGTGACGGCGCTGGTGAACCGCGTGCTAGCGGCGCCCTTCCTCTACCTGACGAGCTTCCTTCGGCCCGGCACATTGCGGACGTCTTCGCGGCCAGCCACCTCAGCGACGAGGGCCTATCCACAGAGGTTGTCGAGATCCGGAACGTACTCGCCCACCTCGACGCGTCCGTGACCTCCGAACTGGCGTCGCTACTCGATACCTGCGCGACTGCCCTTCATCACCTCGGGATGCCTGCCGACGCCACGCGCTGGAATCCCGGTTCCTGGATAACCCGGGCGCTGACAGACCGGCTCTCCCGCTCCGACCTCGGGCTATGGCAGCGTGTGTCAGCCGTCACCGACGACGTCCACAAGGTCGCGCAGGACGTCGATGCGCTGGGTCTGCGCCTGGTCACCGTGCCGGGGGACCTGACCGCCCAGGATGCGGCCCGACTGACAACCGCCGGCACGGCGCTCCGGGACCACCTGGCCGCGGGCAAGGCCCTTCGGTCCCGGTTCCCGGGCAAGGCGCAGAAGAACGCCCGGGACCTGCTGAGCTCCTGCACCGTCGATGGCCGTTCGCCGCGGACGGCCGAGGATCTGGACGCCGTGCTGACGCACCTCCGGGCGTATTCCGCGCTCGCCGGTGCGGCCACGCGCTGGCAACAGGTGAGCGCCGATCTCCCGCAGGGAGACGTGGAGGTTCGGCTGGCCGAACTGACGGAACGGGCAGCGTGCCTTGAGCACATACAGGCATTCGGCTCAGCTCGGGACAGCGCCGACGCGCTTCTCGTACGTCACGGCGTGCGGCTGACGATCGCCTCCTGCCAGGCATGGCAGGATTTCAACGCCGGGACCGCCGCGCTCCGTGGCCGACGGGCCGCTGACGAGGCGATGACCCAGCTGTCTGCCTTGGACGAATTCCTGCGTACGCCCGTCAACGGCATGCAACCGGCTGCGGAGTCCATGGCCCTGGTGCAGGCTCTCCGTGATCAGGACGTGGAGGCTTATGCCGAGTCTCTGGAGGCATTGGCCGCCGCGCACCACCGGGAGCACCGCATACATCGGTGCACCGAGTTGCTGGGTGCCCTGCGCGCTGGCCACTCCCTGCTCGCAGCCCGCCTCGTCGACAGCGCCGACGATCCCCTGTGGGAGAAGCGGCTGGGCTCCCTGGAACGGGCGTGGGCGTGGGCGAAGGCGTCTCGCTTCCTGGAGAGGCAGCGCACGCCCGGTTTGGAGCGCAAGCTCGAAGGTGACCTGAGCGAGCACGAAGACCGGCTGGAGCAGGTAACTGGTGAGCTGGCTGCGGCTTGGGGCCGGTTGCACTGCCTGGTGCGGATGACGCAGGAACAACGCTCGGCACTCCAGGCGTACCGGACGCACATGGCGTCCCTCGGCAAGGGGAAGGGCAAGAACACGGGCCTCTTCAGAGCCGCGGCACGCGATGCGATGTCTGTGGCCCAGGACGCGGTGCCTGCCTGGGTTATGCCCATCCCCCAGGTCGCCGAGATGGTGCAGGCCAGGCGGGACGCCTTCGACGTCGTCATCGTGGACGAGGCCAGCCAGGCGGGCATGGACGCGCTGTTCCTCCTGTGGCTGGCTCCCCGCGTGATCGTCGTCGGCGACGACAAACAGTGCGCGCCCGCCCTCACGCGCAACGGCCGCCACCAGGCCATCCAGGACAAGCTGGCCGCCCATCTGCCGGACATGCCCAGCAGGCTGCGCCAGCTCTACACGCCGCACACCAACCTGTACCAGCTGCTGTCCACCTTCTTCCCGCAGGTGATCCGCCTCGAAGAGCACTTCCGCTGTGTGCCCGAAATCATCAACTGGTCTTCCAGCACCTTCTACAACAACAAACTCCTGCCCCTGCGGCAGTACGGCGCCGAACGGCTGGACCCGTTGCGCACCCATTTCGTGGAGGGCGCCGTGGTCGTGGGCCGCGACACCCGTGTGCGCAACCCCAAGGAGGCCGAGGCGATCGTCGACTGCCTGGCCCGCCTGACCGAGGACCCCGCCTACCAGGACAAGACCATGGGCGTGATCGTCCTCCAGAGCTTCGGACAGATCAAGCTTCTGGAGGCCCTCATCGAGCAGCGGCTGCCTGCCACCGTGCGCGAGCAGCACCGGATTCGCGTAGGCAACGCCGCCTCGTTCCAGGGAGACGAACGCCACGTCATCCTGCTGTCCATGGTCGTGACCGACCCGCCCCGGGCAGCAGGCGGGAACAAGAGCGAACAGCAGGCTTATAACGTCGCCGCCAGCCGGGCCCAGGATCAGATGTGGCTCTTCTACTCGGTTCCGCCGGACCGTCTCAAGCCGCACGACCTGCGGCTCAACCTTCTGACGTACATGGAGAACCCGCCCGCGGCACTGGAGGCCGCCGACGACATCGGACCGGTGCTACCGGACGTCCGCAGGGCCCCCTTCGACTCGCTCTTCGAACAGCAGGTGTATCTGAAGATCAAGGAGCGGGACTACCACGTGATCCCGCAGTTCCCAGCCGGGAGCAAGCGCATCGACCTGGTGGTCGTCGGGGCTCGCGGCCGTCTCGCCGTCGAATGCGACGGTGACGCCTTCCACCACGCCACTCGACGGCAGATCGAGAATGACCAGCGGCGGGACCGCGAACTGAAGCGCGTGGGCTGGGAGTTCTGGCGGGTGAAGGAGAGCGAATTCCGCTTCGACCCCGATGCGGCGCTCGATGGCCTGTGGCAGGAACTGGACCGCCAGGGGATCCGGCCCGCCAACTACACACAGCCCACTACAGCCAGCCGGCCGACCGGCTCCCACTCCGAGTGGAAGCCGCTCGACCTCTCCTCGGACGACGAAGTCACCGATGACGAGGACACCGGGGACGAACAGACCGACGACGACACCACGGAGTACGCCGCATGACGCACGAGACCGTTCTGGGCCCGCTCGACGGCAACACCTTGAAGGAACTGGCCCGCGTCATCTGCGGCGACGACCACCTCTACTACCGCAGAGGGTTCGAGATCGCCCACTTCCTGGAGAACGCCGGATGGCACAAGGTGCCGGAGTACGACGGCGAGTACCGAGGCGAGTGGACACTTCAACTGCTGATGGAACGTCGTGAGAACCCCGCCGAACTGGAGAAGGTGCTTCTGAGACTCGCGGATGCTCGCGAGTACCTCGGAGAACCCGAGGTGCTGCCTGCCGTCATCAACGCGGTCAACAGCTTCCTGGTCCACGAAGGCTTCCGTCTGGAAAACCCTGGCGGCCGGCCCAGGGTCGTCGTCTGCGACCCAGCCATGGCGCATCCGGGCCATCAGGCCCCGATAGAGCTCAAGGCCACCATGGCCGAGATCATCCGTGAACCGCAGATGGCCGCGCTGCTTCAACGTCGCCTGGACGAAGCCCGCACCTGTTTTTCCAACGGCGCTCACGTGGCGGCCATCATCATGTTGGGCAGCTTCCTCGAAGGTGTCCTGCTCACGGTGATCGAGGAGCGCGACATCTCCCTGCTCAACAACAAGGATCCGAATTTTATCGGCCTTAAGGCCCTCATCCACATCTGCCACAGGGCGGGTTGGATCGACGTCGACATGGAACGCTTCAGCCAGACGCTTCGCGAGTACCGCAATTTTGTCCATCCACGGCGTGAGTTCCGTGAGGCGCACACTCCCGACCGCGACACCCTCACCGTGTCCTGGTACGTCGTGAACGGTGCCCTCAACGACCTCTCGGCCAGCCAGCCCAAAGCCGGCGATTAGAGCCAGCACGTACGGCAGCCGCAGGCGTGCCTGCCGGGCCACGGTGCTCAGACCAGACACGCCTGAACACAAGGGGAACAGATGAAGATCGCGGCAGAAGTACTGCGAGACCTTGCAGAGCCGTCGAACGTCTCAGTCCACTCGAACCAGGAGCTGGCCGGTGACGTGAGCGCCGCAGCGGCGGACGACGACAAGCAAAGAGAGGAGAAGGAACTCGATCGGCTGCGCCGGAAGCCTGGACTCCGCCCCATACCGGCCAGCGATCTCGGCCGGCTCGTGCAGCTGACGCCTTGGGATGTGCTGCACTCCTTTGGACGGGCCATCACCCTGGCACGGCGCGGAGCCGGACGTGGCCTCGCCGAGCACTGGGGTTCCCTGAAGTACAACCAGGCTCTGACCGGGGACTCGGACTCCTTCATGGCTCTGTCCACCGAGGGCAAGGAGACCGCGGACTACTACAAGGCGCTTCAATCTGGAGAACTCGGTACCGGTTTCGCGCTGGCTCTCGCTACACGACTCCTGAGCAGGCGCTATCCCAACCACTTTGTCTCGATCGTGCCAGCTGACACAGCTCTGCGCGCAGGGTGGGCCCTGACCAGCAGGGACTCCGGCCCGAAGTCGGGGTACCGATACCGCCCGCAGTTCTTTGCCGAGGTATGGAGGCCCGGCGAGCCCTCGCGCGTCTTCCCGATTGCATGCAAGGGGAACCACAGCGGGCTCTCCGCCTCTCACACCCAGCTCGCCTCGGCCTCCGCCCACGTCGAGGCAGTGCACGTCGGAGCGTGGGACGAGACACCGTGCCTGGTATTCAGTACAGAACTCCCACTCGACGGCCCTCTGAGGGTCCACGTCCTGGAGGCGGACGGAGAAGGAGGTTGGCTGGACACCCCGTCTTGCGTCCTTGACCACGCATTGGAGGATGAGAACGTCTATCCCGGCATCCAGCCGCCTGCGCAAGGCGACAAGCGCGCTGAGCCGGAACCCGGTTTTCACGTGAGTCCCGACCTCTACGGGTGGTTCCAACACACACTCGCGCGTACGGCCGCAGCCGGTCTTACCGCCTTCGCCGGGGACGCAAGGGCCACCGCCCCGTACCTGACGAAACGACAAGGACAGCGGCACTTCGCTGGCATTACGCACGCAGCGACAGACAGCGTCCAGGACGCACGGCACCGTTTCTTCGGCATCGACTTCGTCGGCACAGACCACGTATTTCGGCTTAATAGGAAGCGTGTCGAGGCGTTCTCCGGTGTAGCGGAGGACCTCTTCCGCCATCTTGAGGAGGGCAGGGTGGAGCAGTACCGGCGGGACATCTACGCGCGCCGGTCCAGCTGGCCACGCGACACCTGGGCTCTGCGCTGGAACGGTCCCATCTCCATACATCCCGACGGTTCCGTGCTGGCTATGCGCCTACTGCGCGAGTGATCCGCGTTATGCGTATGAGAGCAGGCGACTCTCGAGAGAAAGCCGACCGCAGGAAGAGTGCAGCATTCCGAACACTGTGCCCGCCCCTTCACGGCCACAGAGTGGGTCTGCATCGCGCTCACCAAACCGAGGCTCAACCTCCATGCCGCCAGATTGGTGCCTGAGGAACACATCTAGCACACATGGGGCCGGGGAACACCGTGAACACGTGAGAACTACGGAGCAGCGATTTCCCAGGTCGGCACCCTGTGGTCATCATTTCCGCAGGTCACAGCCCCGCCCAGGGAAAACTCCTAAAGCGGGTGTCGCAGGTTCGAATCCTGCCGGGGGCACAAGGGAAAAGAGCACCTACGGATCTCCGTGGGTGCTCTTTGGCATCCAGGTCCGACATCGACGCGAGCTGTCACTGAGGACCGGGAGCTGAGCGCGGATGCGATCCTTCATACAGCCGACGGACGGGAGTACGGCAGCTTCCACTGGCGGTGTCGGCCGCGGCCCCGGAGGGCGAGCCCCAGCAGCAGGACGCCGAGCGCGGGCCTGCCCTCAGCCGTAGCGCTGGGCGGAGTCAAAAACCAGGCTGCGGAGGAATGTCTGATCGCACGAGCCGGACTCGCGCGGCTGGTATACGGCTGGGCAGGTAGACGAACCCGTTGCCGTTGTCGAGGAGCGATCCCTCGTCGATGCCGTCCACGGACCAGAGATCGACCAGGCCACCGGTGTTGTTGATCCGAAGGAGGAACTCTGCTTCCTCCTCACCTCGGCAAACGAAGACCCCCTCCACCTCAGGGCGGCAGCTGCCGGCGATTCCCGGTGCGGCGCCCATCCGGGTCCAGTCCAGACCATGCTGCGCGATCGACTGCCGATTGAGCACGGACGAAACGTGGAGGAGGTTCGACGTATCAAACACGCCAGGAGTCTAGGAGGCAGCGCGGCTTCCTCCTCAGGCTGAGGTGGTCAGCTCCAGGGTGAGGGCAGGCACCAGGACTTGGGGGTGGCCATGGGCTGTTCGCCGAGTGCGCGGATCTTCGCGTAGGCGCGGTCGAGGCCTTCTTCCCGGCGCAGAGCTTGTTCCAGCAGCTGTGGAAGCGGGCTGCCCCGATGTCGCGGACCACGCCCGCCGAGGCCGGCGAAGCCCAGATGAGCTTCTCGAAACGGGTTGGTGAGAACTTGGCCGTTCATGCCGTGCATGCGGTGCTTGCCGAGGGGACGGTCGACCGCGATGCGGTCGATGGGCAGCAGGGTTCCGTCGAGGATCGCGAACCCACTCCGCCGCGTTCAGGAGCTACCTCGACCGGCCGAGAAGGACAGCCGGTTGGGAACGGCGTGAACAGAGCCGCCTCACATGAGGTCCGCCGCGCTCGCGGAGAGGCAGGAGGGCTATACATAGGACATGGACACCTTTGCCGGACCGGGCATTCTGCTGTTGGTCGCCGCGGTGGTTCTCATGGTGAAGTACCGGCGGCGCATGGCCGGTCGGGTGTTTCTGGTTGTGGGCGGGCGGGGTGCCGTGGTCGGGGGCTTCGTGGTCGGCTGTGCGGGGGCCCGGGTGCAGGGGTCCTCGTTCATCGGCATGGCCGTTCCCGGTCTGGGGCTCGCCCTGCTCACCGGGGCCGGCGCCGGACTGGTGGGCCGCGGGGGCGCACGGCGCGGGTGACCGGCCGGCTCAGGGGCCGGGGATCGGGGCCGGACGGGTGGGGGCGGCGACGACGCCGTAAGCGCGGTTGGCCAGGGTGAAGTCGCCCAGGGGGGTCATGCCGAAAGCGTGCACGTGGACGCGCCAGGAAGTCTGGTTGGACAGTTCGATGAAGGCGACCAGCAATTCCGCTTGCCCTGACGCCATGTGCAGGGCCGTCGTGAACAGGGCTCGGGCGACTCCCCTTCCCCGGTAGGCGGGGGCGACCACCACCGGGCCGTAGAGGAGGAAGGGGACGGCGCGCAGGGGGCGGCCTTGCCAGGACAGGGAGTCCTGGGCGGCGAGCAGGGCCTGGACCGGTGGGGGCGGGCTGGGGAGGTTGGCCGGGGAGGCCAGGCCGAGCAGGCCGGCCAGGCGACCGTCGTCGTCCGCGACGAGCAGGCCACCGTCCTCGGCCATCGAGCGCAGCGCGTCCGTGTCGAACGCGCCTTGGACGAAGCCCTGTTCCGCGCGTTGCCGCTCCGTGAGCGCGTCGTAGTGGTTGGCCGCGAAGAGTTCGGCCATGGCGGGGGCGTCGGCCGCGACGGCACGTCGGTAGTCCATGGTGCTGATCCTGCCCCCTGCGGAGGAGCCTCTCAGTACCGCTCCGCCTTCGCCACCTCCGGCTTCAGGATCGGCTGCGGGGGCTGGTGGCTGATGGCGTAGGGGTGGACCGTCTGGCCGGGGCGGACGTTCTGCGCGCCGACGTAGCGGGTCTCGACGACCTTGCCGTCCGGGTCGCGGAAGTCGACCTGGACCGCGAAGTCGGCCGTCTTGTCCGAGGAGTTGTGGATGTTGACGTGGGCGGCCTGGAGGTCGTTGACCTGGGCGCGGGGGATGCCGCTGAGGGAGACGTCGGAGGCGGCGTTGCCCCGGCCCCGCACGTTCGCCAGCCGCTTGTGGGCCTCCTGGTTCGCCTGTTCGGCCGACGCCGCGACCGAGGCCTCGAACTCGTCGGCCCGTGCCGATGCGGAGGCGGACGCGGCGGAGGCGGAGGCGCGGGCCGAGGCGATGGCGGAGGAGGCGGCCGAGGAGAGAGGGGAGGGCGGGGTGCCCGTGAAGGACTCCGTGGCGGGGGGTGTGGGGCGCGGGCTGACGGTCGTACCGCCGCCGTTGCCGCCGCCGCAGGCCGCGAGGGTCAGGGTGCCGGCGGTGGCCAGCACCGCGGCCACGCTCGCGCTCCGGTACCGCAGCCGTCGTCCGCCCCTGGACACACCGCTAGCCATGGCATCCGTTCCCTTCCGGCCGACCCGTCGATGTCCGGTTGATCCTTGATCGCCCGGTTACGGGCTCATGCTGCCCCACAGGGGACGCGCCCGCGACCGGGGGGCACGACCCGGACGCCGGTCCTGTATTTGCACGGCGGCCACCCCCGCGTTGGAATCGAATGTGACGCTTTTCGGGAGCGGGGGTGTGTCCGCGGGGCGGCCCGCTCCGGGGTCCGGGGTGGGGCGGAAGGGGCTTCGCGGGGACGCACTGGGGTTGTTCTCCTCGGTCGTCGTGGCGCTGGCGTCGACCGGTCCGGCCTACAGCCTGGCCGCCACGCTGGGCATCATCGTGGCGGGCGTCGGGCTCCAGGCGCCGATCGTGACCATGCTGGCGTTCGTGCCGATGCTGCTGATCGCGTACGCCTTCCGGGAGCTGAACGCGAGCGACGCGGACTGCGGGACGACCTTCACCTGGGCGACGCGGGCGTTCGGGCCGCGGACCGGGTGGATGGGCGGCTGGGGGCTGATCGTCGCCAACATCATCGTCATGGCGAACCTCGCCACCATCGCCGGCAGCTACGGGTTCCGGCTGGTCGGTCTGGACGGGCTCGGCGAGAGCCGGTTCTGGGTGACCGTCGCCGGGATCGTCTGGATCGGGCTGCTCACCACGGTCTGCTACGTCGGCATCACGGTCTCCGCGGCCGTACAGCGCTGGCTGCTGTGCCTGGAGGTCACCGTCCTGCTGCTGTTCGCCGCCGCCGCGCTGGTCCGCGTCTACACCGACCCGCCCCCGACCGCGATCCACGTCTCCGCGTCCTGGTTCAACCCCTTCGAGGTGTCCTCCGTACGGGCCCTGACCTCGGGCCTTCTCGCGGGCGTCTTCATCTACTGGGGCTGGGACACCGCGGTGTCCGTCAACGAGGAGACGGTGGACAGCGCCCGCACCCCCGGCCGGGCCGCCGTGCTCTCCCCCGTGCTGCTGCTGGTCATGTACGGGCTGGTCGCCACCGCGGCGCAGTCCTTCGCGGGCGTCGGCACCAGCGGCATCGGGCTCGGCAACACCGCGCACCACGACGACGTGTTCTCCGCCCTCGGGGAAGCGGTGTTCGGCAGCGGCGGCACCGGGCTGCTCCTGTCCCGGCTGCTGATCCTGATGGTGCTGACCTCGGCGCTGGCCTCCGCCCAGACCACCATCCTGCCGCTGGCCAGGACCGTCTTCTCGATGGCGGTGCACAAGGCGGTGCCCGCCCGGTTCGCACGGGTGCACCGCAGGTTCCTCACCCCGACCTGGGCCACGCTCGGCATGGGCGCGGCCTCCGTCGCGCTGCTGGTCCTGCTGTCGTCGTTCAGCCGCAACGTGCTGGCCGACTCGGTGGACTCCGTCGGCCTCGCGATCGCCTTCCAGTACGGCGTGACCGGCTTCGCCTGCCTCTGGTACCACCGCAAGGTCCTCACCCGCAGCCCCCGCGACCTGATCTGCAAGGGGGTGATGCCGGGGCTCGGCGGCCTGCTGATGGCACTGCTGTTCGGGTACGCCGCCTTCGTCGTCTACGCCGAACCGGGGTACGGCGCCAGTACCGTCGACCTCCCGGTGGTGGGGCGGGTCGGCGGGGTGGCCGTGCTGGGGCTCGGCGCGCTCGCGATCGGCTTCCTGCTGCTGCCGGTCGTCACCCGCGGGCACAGCACGGCGCTCAAGCTCCAGCGCAGCCTGCTGCCGGGCCGGCTGCCCCCGCAGACCGCGTGCGAGACGGCGTGCCGCTATCTGCCGGCCGACAACGGATCCGGGGTGGGCGGCGACTGGTACGACGTGATCCCGCTGTCCGGCACGCGGGTGGGCCTGGTCGTCGGGGACGTGCTGGGGCACGGGCTGCCCGCCGCCGCGACCATGGGCCGGCTGCGCACCGGGCTGCGGGTCCTCGCCCGGCTCGACCTCGCCCCGGACGAGGTCCTCACCCGGCTCGACGACCTCGCCGAGCAGACCGCCGAGGAGCGCGCCCCCGCACCGGGCGGTGCGCCGTCCCCCGCCGACGAGGCGATGGTGACCTGCCTGTACGCGGTGTACGACCCCGTCACCGGGTGGTGCAGCATGGCGCGCGCGGGCGGGCCGCCACCGGTGCTGGTGGCCGGGGACACGGGCACCGCCCGGAGCCTCGACGTGCCGCCGGGGCCGCCGCTCGGGGTCGGCGGCCTGCCGTACCAGACCACCGAGCTGCGGCTCGCGCCGGGCAGCGTCCTCGCCCTGTTCACCGCCGGTCTGCTCCAGGCGGCCGAGCGGCCGGACGCGGGGCTGCGCCGGCTCGCCGACTCCCTCACCGGGCATCGCGGCTCGCTGAACGGGCTGTGCGAGCGGACGGTGACCGCGATGCTGTCCGGGGCGGTGGACGAGGACGCGACGCTGCTGCTGGCCCGCACCCGGCTGCTCGACCGGAGCCGGCTCGCCCAGTGGGAGCCCGCCGCCGATCCGGCCGCGGTCGCCGCCCTGCGCAGCGACGTCGGCAAGCAGCTGGACGCCTGGGGCCTGGACGAGCTGGCCTTCACCACCGAGGTGATCGTCAGCGAACTCGTCACCAACGCGATCCGCTACGTCGGCGGCCCCATCCAGGTGCGTCTGATCCGCGACCGCACCCTGACCTGCGAGGTCTCCGACACCGGACACACCACCCCGAATCTGCGGCACGCGGCGAGCGACGACGAGGGCGGCCGGGGGCTGTACATCATCGCCCAGATGACCCACCGCTGGGGCACCCGCTACACCCCCACCGGCAAGGTCATCTGGGCCGAGCAGCTCCTTCCGCCGCCATCGGGTCAGGGGTGACCAGCGGGTGGGGGGTACGGCGGCCCGCGGCGGCCAGGACGAGGGTCACGGCGATCGAGCCGGCCGCCATCAGGGCCATCCCGGTCGCCGGCGTGGTCAGTTGGGCGACCGCGCCCGCGGCCACCGCGCTCACGCCCTGCATGGTCAGCATGCCGGAGGAGTGCAACCCGAGGGCCTGGCCCGCGAGTTCGCCGGGAGTGAGGTCCATCAGCCGCTCCTGCTGGACGAGGCTCGCGCCGAAGCCGGTGGAGGCGAGCGTGACGCAGAGCGCGGCGAGCGGCAGCGGCGGGTGCGCGGCGAACACCAGGTAGGGCGTGGCGAGCAGGAGCAGCAGGGAGGTCGCCAGCCTCCGGCGCACTCCGGGCGGCAGCAGCCGGCCCACCGTGACGTCCCCGGCGAACATGCCGAGCGCCCCGCAGGCGAAGAGGGTGCCGGCCGCGTGCGGGGCGTACGACACGTACAGGGACTCGCAGCCGACGACCATGCCGTTGGGCAGCCACAGGCCGAGATAGGTGAGGCGGCGCGAACGGTGCGACCACAGCTCGGCGTTGGTGCGCCAGGTGGCCGTGGCGGAGGGGCGGCCCGCACTGCGGGGCGGACGGGCGGTGAGGCCCAGGCGCAGCGCGAGGGCGGCCGCCAGGTACAGGACCGCCGCCAGGAGCAGGCAGAAGCGGGGCGGCAGCGCGGCCAGCAGGGCGCCGCCGGTGGCGAAACCGGCGATCTGGGTCAGCCCGCTCATCATGTTGAACACCGAACGCCCCGGCAGGTAGCCGCCCTTGGCGAGGATCTCGTTCAGCAGGCCCCAGCGGACGCCGCCGCCGAGCGAGGTCACCAGGCCCATCGCGAGGAGCGCGCCGAGGATCGCGCCGACCGGCAGTCCGGGCAGCGCCTGGAACGCCGTACCGGCCGCGAGGGCGAGGGCGATCACCGTCAGGGCGGTACGGGGCGGCAGCCGGTCGGCTCCGGACAACAGCACGGTGGCGCCCAGGACTTGGGCGAGGGAGGTGCCGAACATGCTGACCGCCGACAGCAGCGGGGAGCCGGTGGCCCGGAAGACGAGGGTGCCGAGGGCGAGGGCGCCGAGGGTGCCGGCCGCCGTCTGCGCGGCGGAGCCGAGGAAGAGGGGGGTGAACTCGGGGGTGCGGAACAGGGATCGGTAGCTGGTCACACCGGGGAGTCTCGGCCGGGGCACGCCGGGGCGTTATCGTTTCGCGGCAGCGCGAAAGGTCGTACGGCACAAGCCGGTTCGGGGGGTGGCGGTGGGCTGGTGGGAGCTCAACGCGGACACGCTCGCGCGCAGCCGGTTCGTGATCTCACCGCTCGCGGAGACCTTCGCGCGGCTGAAGCTGCTGCACGCGGGCGAGGCGGCGCATCCCGGTGAGCGGGCGTGGCTGCGCGACCATCTGCCCGCCTACCAGGCGCTGCTGGCCGCCGACCCGGTGACGGAGCGGCTGGTGCGCGCGGGCCTCGGGCGGGAGTGGATCGCGGACTTCCTCACCCCGACGCCCCGCGACGGGGAGGAGTTCGCCGCGGAGGTCGAGCGGGTCCGCCGCGTCGCGCCGGGCCTCGCCCGCGCGCATCTGCGCACCGCCCTCGCCGGGCCGCTGCCCGCCGTGCTGGACCGCGCCGACCTGCCCGAGCGGGCGGCCGTGCTCCTGGAGTGGGTGTGGCGGGAGGCCGTACGGCCGTACTGGGGGCGGCAGCGGCGGGTGCTGGAGGCGGATGTGGTGGCCCGGACCGCGCAGGCCGGGCGGGGCGGCTGGGTGAGCGTGCTGGACTCGCTGCGGCCCGGCCGCACCCGGTGGCTCGGGCAGAACCGGCTCCAGGTCAACCTCCACGCGTACCCGCCGCGCGAGATCTCCGGCGCCGAGATGATCTTCGTGCCGGTCACCCCGCAGCGGCACGGCTGGGTGTCCTGGGACGACGGGGAGCGGTACGCCCTGGTCTACCCCTGCGCGGGTGTCCTCGCCGACGCGGGGGCCCGCCCGGCCCCTGCCGCCCTCGGGGCCCTGCTCGGGCCGGCCCGCGCGGGCGTCCTGACCCTCCTCGGCGCCCCCATGACCACGAGCCAGCTGACGGCGGTCACGGGGCAGGGCCTGGGCTCGGTCGGCCGGCATCTGAAGGTGCTGCGGGAGGCGGGGCTGGTGGCGGGGCGCAGGACCGGGCGGTCGGTGCTGTACGAGCGGACGGCGGCCGGGGACGCGGTGGTGGAGGCGGCCGCGGCGGCGCCGCGGAGGGAGGCGGGGAGCCGTGCGGCCGGCCCGCGGCGGTGCGCGCCCGGCGACGGCGCCCGGCGGCCCGGTGCCTGACACCGGCCCCGGCCCGCCGCATACCATCGCGCCCATGACCACTGTGCTGAACACCGAGATCGGCGCCCTCACCGGCGGCGCCGCGAACCTGCCGCAGTACGCCGGCAAGGCCGTCCTCATCGTGAACGTGGCCTCCAAGTGCGGCCTCACCCCGCAGTACGCGGGCCTGGAGAAGCTCCAGGAGCGCTACGCCGAGCGCGGCTTCACCGTGCTGGGCGTGCCCTGCAACCAGTTCCTCGGCCAGGAGCCGGGCAGCGCCGAGGAGATCGCCGAGTTCTGCTCGGCGACGTACGGCGTGACCTTCCCGCTGACCGAGAAGGTGGAGGTGAACGGCGCGGACCGGCACCCCCTGTACGAGCGCCTGGTGGACTTCGCGGACGCGGAGGGCCACAGCGGCGACATCCGCTGGAACTTCGAGAAGTTCCTGATCGGCCGGGACGGCAGCGTCGTCGCCCGGTTCTCGCCGAAGACCGAGCCGGAGTCCGCGGAGGTCGTCGCGGCGATCGAGGCGCAGCTCGGCTGACCCCGCTTGACCTTGCCCCTGGGGCAGGGCGGAGCGTCCTTGTCGCCGGGCGGGAAGGAACCGCCCGGCGACGGAGGATGACATCGGTGCACGAGGACCTGCTCACCATCGGGGCGTTCGCCGCGCGGGCCCGGCTGTCCGCCAAGGCCCTGCGGCTGTACGACCGCCTCGGCCTGCTCGCCCCGGCGTACGTCGACGAGTCGAGCGGCTACCGCTACTACCGGGCCGCTCAGGTGGAACGCGCCCGTCTGGTGGCCCTGCTGCGGCAGCTGGACATGCCGCTGGCCCGGATCGCCGAGGTGGTCGGGTCCGGGGACGGGGAGGCGGCCCGGCTGCTGGGCGCCTACTGGGCGGACGTCGAGGCCCGGATCGCCGGGCAGCGGACCCTCGCCGAGTACCTCCGTGGACGGCTGTCCGGGAGGAGTGACGAGATGTACGGGAAGTACGCGGTCGAGACGGTGGACGTGCCGGAGCGGGTGGTGATCACCGAGTCGCGGCACACCCTGGCGGACGAACTGCCGGCCTGGATCGGCGCCTCGCTGGGCCGGCTGGAGGCGGCGGCGCAGGAGTGCGGGGGTGTGGCGGCGGCGCCGTTCGTCGTCTACCACGCCGAGGTGTCGATGGAGAGCGACGGGCCCGCGGAGGCGTGTGTGCCGGTGGCCGACGAGGCGGCGGCGCGGGCGTGGGCCGGGCGGCAGGGGCGGGGCCGGGCGACCGGGGTGCGGGTGGAGCCCGCGGCCCGGCTGGCGTACGTCCGGATCACCAGGGCGCAGGTGGCGCATCCGCAGATCCTCGCCGCGTTCGAGGCGGTGGAGCAATGGCTGGGCCGGGAGGGTCTGGAGCCGGCCGGGCCCTGCCGGGAGATCTACTTCGCCGACTGGGCGGCGGCGGGGCCCGAGGACCCGGTGTGCGATGTGGCGTTCCCGGTGCGGGACCGCTGAGGGGCGGCGCCCGCCGGAGCCGGTGGTGCGGGGCCGGTGAGGCGGTGCGGCCGTGTCGGAGGGACGCGGCCGCACCGCCGGGGCCGCCGGGCACGACCGAGCCCCCTCGGCAAGGACGGCGACTGGTCGAGAGGGCTCTTGGGTGGTGCGTGTGCGGTTGTGTACGTCGGGAGGAGGGCCGGGACGCCCCCCTTACGTCTGCCCTTAGGCCTTGACCGAGTCCACGAAGGCGTTCCACGCGTCGGCGGGGAAGGCCAGGATCGGGCCCTCGGCGACCTTGGAGTCACGGACGGCCAGTTCGGCGGTGGCGGGCGACTTGACCTCCACGCAGGCGCCGTTGCCCGCGGAGTAGGAGGACTTCAGCCACGTCTCCGAAGCGCCCTGAATCAGTGCCATGTCCACTCCTGTGTGCGAGTTGCGGTAGTGCGGATCACGCCAACCCGATGACCGATTGGCGTGATCGACGCTACCGGGCAACTGCCGCCGCCGGAGCGGGCGTTCACTCGACCGGATGGCATATTCCAATGTGACTTCCACGGGAGCGCGCCCACCCTGTAGGATCACGCGCTCGCAGCGCCCGGTCCTACTTCGTGTACCTTTTCGCCGTCTCGTCGATCAGCTGCCTGGACGCGTCCACGCTGAGCGACTGGGCCCGCAGGTGCTCGTACATCACGGCGTACTTCTGCACGTCCTGGGCCTTCTCCAGGTACAGGTCGCTGGTGACGCCCTCCAGGTAGACCACGCTGGAGTCGGCCGCGTCCGCGAACTCCAGGATCGCGTACTGGCCGTTGAGCCCCGGATGCGCGCCCACCTCGAACGGCATGACCTGCACGGTGACATGGGGCAGCTCGGACAGCTTGAGCAGATGCTCCAGCTGCTCGCGCATCACGCTTTCACTGCCGACGACCCGGTGCAGCGCGGCCTCGTCCAGGACGACCCAGAGCCGCAGCGGGTCCTTCTCGTTGGTGATCCGGTCCTGGCGGCGCATGCGCACGCCCACACGCTTCTCGATCTCCGCGGCCGAGGTCTCGGGCAGCGCGCCCCGCACCAGCGCCTCCGCGTACGCCGGGGTCTGGAGCAGGCCGGTGACGATCTGGGGTTCGTAGACCCGCAGCGACTGGGCGTCGGTCTCCAGGCCGATGTACACGCTGTAGGGGATGTCCCCGAAGGTGTGCCACCACCCCTGCTGCCGGGAGTCGCGGGCCATCTCCATCAGCGAGTCCACGACCCGCTGGTCCTCGACCTCGTAGACGCCGCACAGATCGCGCACATCGCGCTGGCTGATGCTGCGGCGGCCGTTCTCCAGACGGCTGATCTTCGACTGGGACACGAGCAGGCGCTCGGCGACCTCTTCGGCCGTCATGTTCCGCTGCTCGCGGAGTTTTCGAAGCTCCTGGCCCAGCCGGCGCCGCCTTACGGTGGGATTGACATTGGACGCCACGGGACGCGCACCTCCGGCTGCTGCCTGTACTGACACTTTCCGTATCTGCTGCTGAGCAGATTGCCACCAAGGCACTTGCCAGCGCTGGGAAACGCTCGATATGCGGCACGCACAGGTGGCTGTGCGGACGCCGGTTCACGCGGGCCGCGCCGGGGCGGGGCGCGAACGCGGAGACGGCCGAGCGGGGTGGCGGGACCCGGAGGTCTCGCCACCCCGCTCGGCCTGCGGCTCCCGAACCGGGCCTGTGGGGACGGTCGTCGCGGCGCGGTGGTGGTTCAGTGGGCCACGGCGCGGGCCATGGACCCGTGGCGCGGCTGCATCGGCACCCCGTGCGCGGGCTCGGCCACGGGCCGGGGCCCCGGCGCCGCGGCGCGGCCCGTGGCGGCCGGACCGCGGCGCGGCTGTGCTGCCGCGCCGTTCTGCACGTCCATCACGGCGTGCGCGACGAGCCCGCCCATCGGATCGTGCCGGATCAGGTCCCGCAGCCGGGAGCGGGACGATCTGCCCTCGTTGCCCGGATACAGGTGCTTGCCGAGCCCGACGGCGTGCGCCAGGGCGGCGAGCGCCGCGGTCCGCGGGTCCGGCGGGACGCCGGTGCGGATCGCGGAGTCCAGCCGGCCGCGGATCTCCCGGCTGATGGCCGTCTCCGTCGCCTGGTAGCGCGTCGTCGGCAGCACTCCGCACATCTGGCCCGGCACCGCGGCGACCATGCCGCACCGCTCCAGATGCGAGAGGTAGGTCTGGCGCAGCCCCAGCCGGGGCCCGCCGATCCAGTGGACGGCGCGAACCGGAGCGCCACGCCTTCGCAGCAACTCCAACGCGCAGTCCAGAGTCGGATCTCCTGTCGGCCGTGGCACCACCACGGCGATACGATCCCCGTCTGGGGCTATCCGTCCGGCCAGCGCCAGCTCCACTAGCTGTGCACCGGCCAGACCGAGGTCGAGCGACTGCGGCTGCGCAGTGGTACCCGTGGCCGGGTCCAGTGCCAGCAGCAGAAGCTCCTCCGGAAGTGTTCTGCGGCTCCTGCCCATCCATGCCTCCCCGCGTGGATGAATGACAGGGTGACCCCTCTCACATTGGTCTGTCGAGGGCGCGTGACCGGTTCGTGAGGGAACCGGCAGGTATGTCGTTCTCGTCTACCGCAGGGGCCAAGCCCTCACACAGGACACTGGTACATGGTTCGGACAGGGCGCGCGCACAGGCGTGCGGGGTATGAGGAGGCATCGGTGGCGGGCGAGTCCCCCGACAGGTCGAAGCAGCGCGAGTCGTCGGCAGGAGCGACGTCGGGGAACGCGGATTCGGTTCCCGAGGCCCCCGATCCCCGCGTGGCGGTGAGCCGGGGGACGGGGTCCGGCGCCGGTGATGATGCCGGGCGTAAGGATTCCTCGAACGGCGGCACGGACACCGCGACGAAGGTGTTCCGGACCCCCGCGGTCGAGGAGGACACCGACCTGCGCAACGCGGTCTCGGCGTGGGTACGAGACGCGGACGCCCCGGAGGCGTCAACGGACGCGCCCGCGAAGGACGCTGAGGGTTCGGGGGCTACGGCGGAGACGGGCGCCGGGGCCGGTACGGACGCCGGGGACGACGCGGACGCGGCGGGTGCGGCGATAGGCGACGGTGCGGACGCGGAGGCGACCGCCGACGGCAACGGCGCGCAGGCGGGCGCGGGTTCGGGCGCGGAGGGCGGTTCGGGGCCGAAGGTCGACAGCGCCGAGGCGGAGGCGGCGGACGCCGGCGACAGCGGCTCCGTGTCCGGTGCCGGAGCGAAGGACTCGGCGGGCGACACGGAGACCGGGGGCGAGCGCAAGTCCCCGGCGGCCGGCAGCGCGCCCGCGAAGACTCCGGCGGGAGCCAAGACGACGGCGGACGCGGCCGGGGGCTCTGAGCCGGACGCCGCCGCGGACGACGGCACCGACGGGAAGGCCGACACCGGGAAGACCGGTGCGCAGGCGAAGGCCGGTGCCCGGGCGGAGGCTTCGAAGGCCGACGCCGAGGCGGCCGGGGCGAAGACCGGGGCCGGGGCGAAGACCGGGGCCGGGGTGAAGACCGGTGCGCAGGCGGAGGCCTCGAAGGCCGACGCGGACACCGACGCCGACGAGAAGGACCCGGCGGACGACACCGCCGCCGCGGCCGCCCGCGCCAAGGCCGATGCCGAGGCCGCCGGGGCGAAGACCGGTGCCCAGGCGAAGGCCGGTGCCCAGACGGAGGCCTCGAAGGCCGACGCGGACACCGACGCCGACGAGAAGGACCCGGCGGACGACACCGCCGCCGCGGCCGCCCGCGCCAAGGCCGACGCCGAGACCGCCGGGGCGGAGGCGGAGGCCCTGGCGGACGACGCGGCGGCGAAGGCGGGCGCGGGCACGAAGGCAGACGCTCAGCCGAAGACCCCGGCCGGCACCGCGGCCGTCGCAGACGCGAAGACCGGCGCCAAGCCGAAGACCGAGTCCGAAACCGGGAAGACCGAGGCGGGGAAGACCGAGGCCGGGAAGGACGCCGACGGCGTCGACCAGCCGACCACCGTCTTCAAGGCCGTACGCTCCGAGGACCCTAAGGTCGACCAGCCCACCACCATGCTCAAGGTCGGCAAGGGCAAGCAGGACGAGACCGACGCCGAGCGCACCAGCAAGTTCGTCGCGCTCAAGGACGACGTCCGGTCCAAGCCCAAGCCGGCGCCCGCCGAGGAGACCACCGCCGTCCCCCAGGTCGGCCCCGAGCGCACCACCCAGCAGCCGCTGCCCCCGAAGCCCCCGCTCGACCTCCTCGCCGAGCTGACCAACACCCCTCCGCCCCCGGAGACCCCGGTCCGCACGGCCCTGCGGCGGGTCAAGATCTGGACCCCGCTGGTCCTCCTGCTGGTGATCATCTTCGCGGTCGTACAGACCCTGCGCCCCCTCCCGTCCCCCACCCTCGCGCTGACCGCGAAGGACAGCTACACCTTCGGCGGCGGTCCGGTGAGCCTGCCGTGGCCGGGTGAGGGCCAGGGCTGGATGGACGGCGACGGCATCGGCACGATGGGGAACTTCGGCAAGCAGACCCCCGTCGCCATCGGCTCGGTCGCCAAGACGATGACCGCGTACATCATCCTGCGCGACCACCCGCTGAAGCCGGGCCAGGAGGGCCAGAAGATCAAGGTGGACGCCACGGCGGAGAAGGAGGGCGGCTACAACAAGAGCGGCGAGTCCACCCTCAACACCGTCCACGCCGGCGACACCCTCACGGAGAAGCAGGCCCTGTCGGCCGTCATGATCCCCTCCGCCAACAACATCGCCCGGCTGCTGGCCCGCTGGGACGCGGGCTCGGAGGCGGCGTTCGTGAAGAAGATGAACGCCACCGCCAAGCAGCTGGGGATGACCGGTACGACGTACACCGACCCCTCGGGCCTGAAGGAGACCACCGTCTCCACCGCGCACGACCAGGTGAGGCTCGGCCGCGCGGTGGTGAAGATCCCCGCTCTGGTCGCCATCACCAGCGCCGCCAGCTGGACCGACCCCACCGGCCAGAACTGGCCGAACTACAACTCGCTCCCCTACTGGATCGGCGCGATCGGCATCAAGACCGGCACCACCACCGCGGCCGGCGGCAACCTCCTGTTCGCCGCCCGCAAGAAGGTCGGCGGGCAGACGGTGACCGTCGTCGGCGCGATCCTCGGCCAGCACAAGCCGTCGATCCTGGACACGGTCAACCAGGTCAGCAAGACCGCGCTGCTCGGCGCCGAGCACGCGCTGACCTCGGCGAAGATCCTGAAGAAGGGCGATGTCGTCGGTTACGTGGACGACCAGCTCGGCGGCAAGACCCCGATCGTGGTCACCCAGGACGTCACCGCGGTCGGCTGGTCGGGCCTGAAGGTCAAGCTGTCCTTCGCCTCCGACGCCGTCCCGCACACCGCGAAGGCCGGCACCCGTGTCGGCACCCTCACGGTCGGCGACGGCACCACGGCCGGGGTCAAGGTCCCGGTGGCCCTCCAGCAGGATCTGGCCAAGCCCGGCTTCGGCGCGAAGCTCACCCGCATCGGCTGACGCCCGTCCCGCACGCCCGCGCGCACCCCGTCACGGCGCCCCACCCGAGGGCCCCGTGGCGGGGTGCGTGCTAGCGTCACGAATCGGGGCAGGTCGCCGGTTCCCAGGGGACACGGCCACGAACTGGACGGAAAGCGGCCGGGAACACCGAAGGAAACGGCCGGGAGCAGAAGACGGGACACGGGGAGTGCCTTCAGGTGGCCACTGCGGAGCCGACACGCGCCGACGACGCCGGACCGGGCCCGGAAAACGGCCCGCGAATACGCCTGTCCGCGCCTGAGGCGGACACCGGCGTGGCGGGTCGTACGCGCCGTCCGAGCGGTCGTACGGACGACGGTCGTACGGACGACGGTCGCACGGACGACGGTCGCACGGACGAAGCCGAGGATGCGCCGGGTGCGGGCACCCGCGCCCCCGAGGACGGCGGCCGCCTCGCCCGCCTCCTCGCGCCCTTCGATCCGCTCCGCGTCCGCATGCTGCGCCACCCCGTCCTGTGGGTCACCGCGCTGGCCGGTGTGCTGCACATCGTCTGGTTCTTCACGTTCGCGAACAGCGGCGGCGATCTCGCGGCGCAGGACGCCTGGGCGGAGTTCGTCGGCCGGCACCCGGACTCGGCCTACAACCTCGCCTGGTACGGGGGCATGCACCCGGTGTCGTACAGCGTGGTGTCGCCGTATCTGATGGCCGTCCTCGGCGTCCGTACGACGATGATGATCGCCGGGACCGTCTCGGCGGGCCTGCTGACGCTGATCCTGATCCGCAGCCGGGCCGTGAAGAACCCCCTGTGGGCCTCGATGGCCGGGGTCTTCGCGCTGCTGTGCAACGCGCTGTCGGGCCGGGTGACCTTCGGGCTCGGCACGATGATCGCGCTCGGCGCGGTGGCGGCGGTGTTCTGCTGGCCGTACCGCTGGCGGCACAAACGCTGGGCGAAGGCGGCGGTGGCCGCCCCGCTGGCCGGGCTCTCCACCATGGCCTCGCCGGTCTCCGGGCTGTTCGTGGGCCTGGTCGCGGTCGCGCTGTTCCTCCAGAAGCGCCGGCCGGGCGCGTGGGCGCTCGGGCTGGCACCGGCGGCGGTGGTGGCCGCGTCGTACTTCCTCTTCCCCTTCTCCGGCACCCAGCCGATGACGCTCGGCTCGGTGAGCCTGCCGCTGCTGTACGGGCTGCTCTGCCTGTTCCTGGTGCCGAAGCGGTGGATCACGGTCCGGCTGACGGCGGCCGTCTACAGCGTCATGGTCGTGGCGGTGTGGGTGGTCAGCTCGCAGATCGGCTCGAACATCTCGCGACTGCCGATGCTGTTCGCGGGCGCGACGCTGATCGCGGCGCTGCCGTTCACGGTCCCGAAGTCGCGCAAGTGGTACGCGACCGTGGTGGCGTTCCTGGGGTTCGTCGGGTGGATCGGCTACAAGTCGGTGGACGACATCGTGCACACCACCCCGGCCGCGTCCTGGGCGCACGAGCTGGCGCCGCTGGTCAACCAGTTGCAGAAGGTCGGCGCGGAGCGGGGGCGCGTGGAGGTCGTACCGGCGCGTTCGCACCGGGAGGCGTCCGCGCTCGCGCCGTACGTCAACCTGGCGCGCGGCTGGAACCGTCAGGCCGACATGGAACGCAACCCGCTGTTCTACGACGACACGCTCAACTCGGCGAACTACCACGAGTGGCTCCAGCGCTGGGCCGTGCACTTCGTGGTGCTGCCCAAGGACAACCCGGACGGGGACGGCGGCGAGCGCGAGCGGCAGCTGCTGCGGCGCGGGATGCCGTACCTGACGCAGATCTGGGGCGACGCCAACTGGCAGTTGTTCCGGGTGACCGACCCGACCCCGCTGGCCGAGCCGAACGCGCGGGTGGACCGTGCCGAGCAGGGCGAGATGACCCTGGACGTGCGCAAGGCCGGCCGCATCCTGATCCGGATCCCCTACTCCCCCTGGCTCAGCGTGGTCGACGCCCACGGCAAGAGCCTGAAGGCGCCGCAGCCGCTCCCCTCGGCGCCGGGCACGGAGCAGAAGTACCGCAACGTCAACGGGTGCCTGATGGAGACCCCGCAGGACGCGAACGGCGACCGGTGGACGATGCTGATCGCCCCCCGCGCGGGCACGTACCGCCTGGCAGCGCCCTACCAACTCCCACGGGGCACACCGTGCCCCGACGCCCTGAAGTAGGGGCCTGCCTCGGGCGCCGGCTACCTCGGATACCGCGCCAGCCAGCCCGGTGCCGAGCCGGTCGGGCCGTGCAGTGCGGGGCCCTGGGTCATCTCCATGGCGAAGTCGTCGGCCAGTTCGAGGATGGTGGGGCGGCCCTCCAGTTCGGCGATCCAGGCCGGGGGGAGGGCGGTCTCGCCGTGCAGGGCGCCCAGCAGGGCGCCGGTGAGGGCGCCGGCGGCGGCGGAGGGGCCGCTCTGGTTGACGGCGAGGCACAGGCCGTGCCGTACGTCCTCGCCGACCAGGGCGCAGTAGACGGCCGCCGCGAGCAGCCCGTCGGCCGTGCCGTCGCCGGTCAGTTCCTCCACCCGCGCGGGGTTCGGCATGCCCTGCCGTACGGCGCCGAGCGCGTGCTGGAGGGCGTCGGAGACCGGCTGGTGGCCGGGGCGGACGGCGAGCAGGGCGAGGGCCTGCTGTACGGCGCCGTCCAGGCTCTCGCCGCGGGCGAGTCCGTGCACGATCACGGCGTACGCGCCCGCCGAGAGGTATCCGACCGGGTGGCCGTGGGTCTGCGCCGCGCACTCCACCGCGAGCTGGACGACGAGCTGCGGCTCCCAGCCGACCAGCAGCCCGAAGGGCGCCGAGCGGGCGACCGCCTCCGGCCCCCGTTCGGCCGGGTTCTTGGGCTTGTCCAGCGTGCCCATGTGCGCGTCGCCGAAGCCGATGAGCAGCGCCCGGCTCGGCGCGCGGCGCGCGTACAGCCACTCCTGGCGGGCGAGCCAGCCGTCCTCCGCGCGCCGTTCGTCCGGCCCCCAGTCCCGCTGGGTGGCGGCCCAGCGCAGATACGCCCGGTGCAGGTCGGTCGGCGGATGCCAGGCGCCGGTGTCGCGGCGCACCTGCGCGCGGATCAGCCCGTCCACGCTGAACAGGGTGAGCTGGGTGTGGTGGGTGATGGCGCCGCGCCGCCCGTGCCCGGCGGCGAGGTCGAGCAGCCCCTCGGGGCCGTGGGCCGCGCGGATCTCCTCCAGCGTGAGGGTGTCGGCGGGCCCGCCGAGCGCGTCGCCCAGGGCGCCGCCCAGCAGGGTGCCGCGCACCCTGCTGCGAAAGTCCTGCTGCTCGGCACGGCCCCAGACGGCACCGGTCGTCGTCGCCACCCAGACCCTCCTCAGGCACCGTCCGCCCGCACGACGGTCCGCACTCTAATCGACCGTGCGAGCGGCCCCCGGTGGACGAGGGCGACCCTCACGGCTCGTTCACGCCCACCGCTGACCGTTTCGACACCGTCCAGGATGAGTTCCCGAAGGTGATTTCCTCCGATCCGGCCATCCGGCATGCGGTCTCTCCCCAGCCTGAAACTCCGGGATGGAAAAGTGCTGGGAGAAGAGACGTGACCATCCGCGCGTTGATCTGGTTCAAGAGCAGCTACAGCAGCAACGAAGGCCCCGACTGCGTCGAGGTGGCCGTCGCCCCCGCCACCGTCCACGTCCGTGACTCCAAGGACAAGGACCGCGCCCGGCTCACCGTCCGCGAGTCCAGCTGGACGGAGTTCGTGGCGTTCGCGGCTCACTCCGCGTAGCGCGACTGGATCGCGTCCCGAGCCGACTCGACTGCCGCGAGGCGGGGTACCAGACGGAGGCGGTCGGCTCCGGGGGTGGGCAGGAGTTCGGCGAGGAGCGTGGCCGGCCAGGAGAGGGCGTCCCAGCCCGCGTCGGCGCTCAGGACGCGGGCCAGTGCCGCGTCGGCGGTGGGCCAGTCGCCGAGGGCGCAGGCCGCCACGCAGCGGGCGAAGTCGCCGGTCAGGCCGTGCGATTCGGTCTCCGGCAGCAGGCGCAGTAGCTCCTGCCACCAGGGGCGGGCCGCTTCGTGGCCGTCGGAGCCGCCGACGGCCAGGGCGAGGTAGAGCACGCCCGCGAACGGATTGCGCGGGCGGATGCGCTCGGCCTCCGCTCTGGCCACCGCCCACTGACGCGTGTGCCGGTACACGTTCGCGCGCAGCGCCCCCAACCCGGAGATGCCCGAGTACTCGGCCTCGGCGAGCCGTTCGCACGCCTCCCGCCAGCGGTCGCAGCGCATCAGCAGCTCGATGGCCTGGATGCGGGCCCAGTCGGCCGACGCGTCCAGCGCGAGGCATCGGTCCAGGTCGGCCAGGGCTTGCCCGGTGCGGCCGACCGCCAGGGCGGCGCGGGCGCGCTCGCTCAGCGCCCAGCCGTATTCGGGGTCGGCGGCGATCGCCCGGTCCAGGTGCTCGAAGGCTTGCGGGTACTCCTGCCGGGCGCTGTGGATGGCTCCGAGGAGCGCCAGCGCCGAAGGGTCGCCGGGACACGGCTCCAGCGCCCGGCGCAGATGCGGCGCGGCCTCGTCGTACCGCCCGGTCAGCCAGCAGGCCGAGCCCAGCGCCACCCGGATCGACGGCTCTTCCGGTTCCGCCTCCACGGCGAGCCGCAGTCCTGGCAGCGCCTCCTCCGCGCGCCCGAGTTCGAGCAAGCACCGGGCCCGGTGCATCAGCGGCCAGACGTCGTCGGGTGCCAGCTCCACGGCGCGGTCGAGATCGACGAGTGCCTCCTCGTACCGGCCCAGTCGGTGGTAGGCCACACCACGGCTCACCAGGGGCCAGGCGTAGTCCGGACTCAGCTCCACCGCACGGCTCAGCTCGCGGACGGCGTCCTCGTACCGGCCCGCCCGCCGGTAGACGTCGCCGCGCTCCGCCGCCGGCCACGCGTCCCGTGGCGCGCGGGACGCGATCCGGTCCAGGTCCGTGAGCGCCTGGTCCCACTCCTCCCGGTCGGCGTGTATCCGTGCCCGCTGCGACAGGGCCCAGGCGCTGTCCTCTTGACGGGCGAGGACGTATTCGATGTCGACGAGTGCCTCGTCCGCACGCCCCAGCTCGTACCGGCAGACCGCTCTCGACGCGCGGGCGAGGATGTCGCCGGGGTTCAGGGCGACGGCGCGGTCCAGGTCGGCGAGGGCCTCCTGTGGCCGGCCGGCCATCCGGCGGATCTCCCCGCGCGCCTGGAGAGTCGACGCGTCGTCGGGGGACAGGGCGTCCGCCCGGTCCAGGTCCGCGAGCGCGGCCGGGTAGTCCGCCAGCAGCCGGTGGACGCGGGCACGGGCGACGTACAGACCGGACCAGGCCGGAGCGGGCGCGGACAGGTGTTCGGCGAGGGCCATGCACTGGTCGTGCTCGGCCAGCGCCCGCCGGTACTCGCCGTCGACCGTCAGCTGGGTCGCGCGCACCCCGTGCGCCACGGCGCGGCCGAGGGTGTCCAGACCGGGGCGGGCCAGCAGCAGGTCGACGGCGGCCCGCGTGCCCCGCTCGTCGTCCGCGAGGGCCTGCCGCAGCCGCCGCCCCCACTCCCGCAGCTCCGTGTCGTCCGCCGCCGTCCCCGCCTCCTCCAGCATGCGGGCCCAGTGGCGGCTCTCCGCCTCCTCCGCCAGACAGGTCTCCGCCACGTGCCTGAGCGCGTCGGCAAGTCCCGCGTGCGGCCGGGCGCACAGGAGGTGGTACGTCTGCTCCAGCCGCAGCTCGCGCCAGCGTTTCCGGGTCCACACCTCCCTGGGGTGGAGGCCCTCGATCGCCGTCTCGCACCAGTCGCCGTACACCGCCGCCAGTGCCTCGTGGCGCCGGCGCCACTCCTGCGGGGAGCGCCCGCGCAGCAGGCGCAGCATCGTCTCCCGCACCAGGTCGTGGTAGCGCAGCCGGCCGCGGCGGTCGTCCACGAAGGGCAGGCGGCTCAGCCAGCCGAAGAGGTCCGCCGCCGCCGGGTCGTCCACGGCCGCCCGGAACACGTCCAGGTCCAGGCTCCTCGGCAGCGCGCACGCCAGTGCCACCGCCCGGCGCGCCGGGTCCTGCTCCCACTTCAGGAACCGCTCGACGGCCGTCGCGCTCGGATCCCCGATGTCCTCCAGGTGGGCGGGCCGCTGTTCCGCCAACGTCGAGACCAGCAGCGGGAGTCCGCCGGTCAGCCGCAGCACCTCCGCCACCACCGGCTCGGCCACCACGCCGCGGTCCGCCAGCAGCCCCCGTGTCTCCGCCTCGGTGAAGGGACCCAGCGGGATGTCCGTCATGAAGTCCGCGAAGCCGCCCCAGCGGGCCCGGTCGAACGGCTGCTGGCCCGCCGTGACCACGATGACGTTGGCGGGCAGACAGCCGTACCGGTCGGTGGTCATCAGGTCGTGCAGCCAGTTGCCGAGGAAGGGGCCCGTCCGTTCGTACGTGTCGAAGAACAGCACGATCCAGGGGACCGCGGACGCGGCGGACTCCAGGTCCTCCAGCAGCTTGGGCGTCAGGGCCTGCTCCGGGGACAGCACCAGCTGGACGTCGTCCTGACTGCCGAACCGCGCGCTCAGGCCCTGCCTCAACCGATCGACCGCCTGGGCCACTTGGGTCGAGTCGACCGCCCCCACGAAGGGCCCCGCGCCCGGTATCAGGCCCAGGCCCACGAGCCCCGCCCGCACCACCGTGGCCGTCACCGGGGAGGGGCCGTCGGGGGTCGCCGAGTCCAGCGCGGCGGCCACCGCCTGCGCCTCGTGGCGGCGTTCGCGGTACGACGTCAGCGCGCGGTCGAGCCGCTTGAACTCCACGTCCTGGCGGGCGAATTCGCGGCTCAGTGCGGACAGGGCTTCGGGGACGCTGCCCACGGCCTCGTCCACGCAGGCGGTCAGCGCGCCGCGTTCCCGCGCGGTCTGCTCCAACTCCCTGACCAGGAAAGTCTTTCCGACGCCCGCGTTGCCGTGGATGTGGAAGAGGAAGCGGTGGCGTTCGTCCTCGGGCGGCAGGTCGAGGTTCTCGCGGAACGCGGCCCGTTCGCTGCCGCGGCCGATGAAGCCCGCCCGTCTGCGCCGTCCGATCAGCTCCTGCATCGACGGCCGTGCCCGCACCATCCCCGCTGCCCGCCCTTCCCCCCGAAGTCCTTCTCCATGATGGCGCAATGGGCACGCGCCAACGGGTCTGACGGCAGGGGAGAATTCAGCCATGACCACCACCGACCCCAGGCGTCACTCCAGTCACAGACTGGCCGCCGGTGTGCTCACCGGGATACTCGCGCTGTACATCGCCCTCGTCGCGTTCGGCAACATCACGGACTTCGGCACGAACCAGCAGTTCGTGCGGCATGTACTGGCGATGGACAGCACCTTCAAGGACCACGATCTGATGTGGCGGGCGATCACCAGCACCGCCCTCCAGGACACCGCCTACGTCCTGATCATCGCGTGGGAGACGGTGGCCGCGCTGGTACTGATCTGGGGCACGTACCTGTGGGCGGCGCGGCGCGACGACGCGTTCGCGCGGCGCGTTTCCACCTACGGGCTGCTGATGCTCCTGCTGCTGTTCGGCGCCGGATTCATCGCGATCGGCGGCGAGTGGTTCGCGATGTGGCAGGCGAAGGCGTGGAACGGGGAGGACTCCGCGACCCGCGTCTTCCTGCTCGCCGGGGTGGCGCTGGTCGTCAACCACCTGCCCGGCAGCGCCGAGGAGACCCCGCGGTCCCCCACTACTACTTGACCACGACCACTCTCGTGCCCTGATCACCGAAGGCCCACAGGGCGGCGCCGTCCTGCTTGCGCATGCGGATGCCGCCCAGTTTCTTGCCCTGAGCCGGGGGCGGCGAGGCGCCGTCCAGGGCGTTGGAGAAGGCGATGTTCACGCCGTCGACCATGGCGACGTACATGATGTGCTCGATCGGAACGCCGTCCGAGCCGGTGATGGACTGGGTGCGCTTGATGATCGAGTAGCGGCCGGGCGGCAGGGTCACCGTGCCCGGCCACACCTCGAACGTCCTGATCTCCTTGCCGGTCGCGTCGACCAGCCACAGCCGCTTCGCCCCGAGCGAGTACACGATCCGGCGGCCGTCCCCCGAGTCCGCCGGCAGCGCGGGCGCCGCCGGCGGCTTCGGCTTGGCCGGGCCATGGGTGCCCGCCGACGCCGATATGCCCGGCTTCACGCTCGCGGCGGTGGGATGCGGCCCGTGGTCCGCCTGCACGGCGAGGGCGACGACGGCCACGGTCGCCCCCACCGTCAGGCCGGAGACCCAGGCCCAGGAGGGCAGTCGGGCAGCCACGGGTACGCATCTCCTCCGCTATGGGTCCCCCGCACGGTCCGGGGGTCGGATCATCGTACTCAGTCGCCCCCGCACCACGTACCGGGAGCTCAGTCGAGCACCGGGAGCAGTTCGGGGAGGTGGCCGTCGGAGGCGGCGGCCGCCTGCCGCCGCTCCTGCGGGACCTCTCCGTAGAGCGTCGTGCGGGGTTTCGCCGGGCGGCCGGCCGCCTCCGCGACGGCCACCAGGTCGCGGACGGACTTGTACGAGCCGTACGACGAGCCCGCCATCCGGGAGATCGTCTCCTCCATCAGCGTGCCGCCCAGGTCGTTCGCGCCGGAGCGGAGCATCTCCGCCGCGCCCTCCGTGCCGAGCTTGACCCAGCTCGTCTGGATGTTGGGGATCCAGGGGTGGAGGAGGAGCCGGGCCATGGCCGTCACCGCGCGGTTGTCGCGGGTGGTCGGGCCGGGGCGGGCGATGCCGGCGAGGTAGACCGGCGCGTTGGTGTGGATGAAGGGCAGGGTGACGAACTCGGTGAAGCCGCCGGTCTCCCGCTGGATCCCGGCCAGCGTGCGCAGATGGCCCAGCCAGTGGCGGGGCTGGTCGACATGGCCGTACATCATCGTGGAGGAGGAGCGGATGCCCAGCTCGTGGGCCGTCTTCACGACCTCGATCCAGGTGGCCGTGGGCAGCTTGCCCTTGGTGAGGATCCAGCGGACCTCGTCGTCCAGGATCTCCGCCGCCGTGCCGGGGATGGTGTCGAGGCCCGCCTCCTTCGCGGCCGTCAGCCATTCGCGGATGGACATGCCGGTGCGGGTGGCGCCGTTCACCACCTCCATCGGGGAGAAGGCGTGCACATGCATGCCGGGGACGCGCTCCTTGACCGCCTTCGCGATGTCGAAGTACGCCGTGCCGGGCAGGTCGGGGTGGATGCCGCCCTGCATGCACACCTCGACCGCGCCGACGTCCCACGCCTGCTGCGCGCGGTCGGCGACCTGGGCGAGGGAGAGGGTGTAGGCGTCGGCGTCGGTGCGGCGCTGGGCGAAGGCGCAGAAGCGGCAGCCGGTGTAGCAGACATTGGTGAAGTTGATGTTGCGGGTGACGATGTACGTCACGTCGTCGCCGACCACCGACGCGCGCACGTCGTCGGCGATCCGGCACAGCGCGTCCAGCGCCGGGCCGTCCGCGTGCAGGAGGGCCAGGGCCTCGGCGTCGGTCAGCCGGGTGGGGTCGTCGGCGGCCGTGCGCAGGGCCTCGCGCACGTCGGTGTCGATGCGCTGCGGCGCCATGCCGGGGGCGGCCGCCTCGCGCAGCGCGTCCCAGTCGCCGTACACCTCGTCGTAGTCGTCGCGGCGGTCGGCCGTACGGCCCTCGGTGTCGATGGTGCGGTGCAGATCGGTGCGGCCGGTGGGGGTGAAGGTGTCCTCGGGCTCCTGCCAGGGCAGGCCGGCGGGGAGCGCGCCGGGGCGGGCGAGGCCGGTCTCCGGGTCGGCGAGGGCGGCGACGTGCGGGCGCAACCGGGGATCCAGCCAGGGCTCGCCGCGGCGCACGAACTCCGGGTAGACGCAGAGGCGCTCGCGCAGTTCGAAGCCGGCGGTGCGGGAGCGCTCGGCCAGCTCCTCGATCTGCGGCCAGGGGCGTTCGGGGTTGACGTGGTCGATGGTCAGGGGCGACACCCCGCCCCAGTCGTCGATGCCGGCGCCGATCAGCCGCTCGTACTCGGCGTCCACCAGGTTCGGCGGGGCCTGGAGGCAGGCGGCGGGGCCCATGATGTGCCGGGCGACGGCGATGGTGGCGACCAGTTCGTCCAGTTCGGCGTCCGGCATGCCGCGCATCGCGGTGTCCGGCTTGGCCCGGAAGTTCTGGATGATCAGTTCCTGGATGCCGTGGTAGGCGCGGGAGACCTTGCGCAGCGCGAACAGCGACTCGGCGCGCTCCTCGTACGTCTCGCCGATGCCGATCAGCAGCCCGGAGGTGAAGGGGACGGAGGAGCGGCCGGCGTCCTCCAGGACCCGCAGCCGTACGGCCGGTTCCTTGTCCGGGGAGCCGTGGTGCGGGCCGCCGGGCTCGGACCACAGGCGGGTGGCGGTGGTCTCCAGCATCATGCCCATGCTCGGCGCGACCGGCTTCAGGCGCTGGAAGTCGGTCCAGCTCATGACGCCCGGATTGAGGTGGGGCAGCAGTCCGGTCTCCTCCAGGATGCGGATGGAGATGGCGCGGACGTAGGCGATGGTGTCGTCGTAGCCGTGCGCGTCGAGCCATTCGCGGGCCTCGGGCCAGCGGTCCTCGGGCTTGTCGCCGAGGGTGATCAGGGCTTCCTTGCAGCCGAGCGCGGCGCCCTTGCGGGCGATGTCGAGCACCTCGTCCGGGGACATGAACATGCCGTGGCCGGCCCGGCGGAGCTTGCCGGGGACGGTGACGAAGGTGCAGTAGTGGCACTTGTCCCGGCACAGCCGGGTCAGCGGGATGAAGACGCTCTTGGAGTAGGTGATGACGCCGGGGCGGCCCGCCTGTTCCAGGCCCGCGTCGCGCACACGGGCGGCGGAGGCGGCGAGGGCGGTCAGGTCCTCGCCGCGCGCCTGGAGCAGTACCGCGGCCTCGGCGACGTCGAGGGCGACGCCGTCACGGGCGCGTTTGAGGGCGCGACGCATGGAGTTCTCGGTGGGGCGGCCGGGTCCGGGGGTCGCGGGAGTCGTCATGGTTCCACGATACGTACGAGGTGATCAGGACGGGTGGGGGACGAGGGACGGCTGCGCGCGGGCGGGGGCCTCCCCCTGTTGCTCCGGCCCTGGTCTCCTTCTGGTCCGGGGGAGTTCACGTCCGGCCCGCACAATGGGGCCCATGTGTGACGACACGCACGATCACGCCCGGCGCATCGCCAGGCGCGCGCTGTTCGTGACGGGCGCCGCCGCCGCCCTTACCGTGGGAACCGTGAGCTTCGCCGCGGCGGACGGCCGTCGCCAGGAGACCCGGACGGTGCGCGGCACCCTGCCGCCCGGCGCCCCCGACTTCGTGTACGTCCCGGTCGACGTGCCGTCGGGGGTACGGGAGTTGAAGGTCTCCTACACCTACGACAGGCCCCCGGTCCCGGCCGGCACCCAGGGCAACGCGCTCGACATCGGCCTCTTCGACCAGCGGGGCACCGAATTGGGCGGCAGGGGTTTCCGGGGCTGGTCGGGCGGCGCCCGCACGGAGTTCTTCGTACGGGCCGACGACGCGACACCGGGCTATGTGCCGGGACCGGTGCGCGCGGGCACCTGGCACATCGCGCTGGGCCCCTACACGGTGGCGCCACAAGGACTGTCGTACGAGCTGACGATCACCCTGACCTATGGCGAACCCGGCGAGACCCCCCGCCCGGTGTACCCGCCCTCCCGTGCCAGGGGGCGCGGCCGGGCCTGGTACCGGGGCGACTGCCATCTGCACTCCTGGTACTCCGACGGCCGCCGCACCCCCGCCGAGATCGCGGCCCTCGCGCGGGCCGCGGGCCTGGACTTCATCAACTCCTCGGACCACAACACCCATGCGTCCCACCCGCACTGGGCGGACGTGGCCGGCGACGATCTGCTGATCATGCTCGGTGAGGAGATCACCACCCGCAACGGCCATGTGGTGGCGCTCGGCACCGAGCCCGGCACCTTCGTGGACTGGCGCTACCGGGCCCGTGACAACCGCTGGGCCCGCTTCGCCCGCGACATCCGCCGCGCCGGGGGGCTGGTCGTCCCCGCCCATCCGCACGCCACCTGCGTCGGCTGCGGCTGGAAGTTCGGCTTCGCCGAGGCGGACGCCGTGGAGGTGTGGAACGGCCCCTACACGCCCGACGACGAGGCGACCCTGGCCGAGTGGGACAACCTCCTGGTCGCCTCGGTGCGCCAGGGCCGCCGCTGGCTCCCGGCGATGGGCAGCAGCGACGCCCACCGCGACCCCGACGCGGTCGGCCTCCCGCAGACCGTCGTCCTCGCCGACGACCTGACCCGCGAGGCCGTCCAGGAGGGCATCCGGGCGGGCCGCTGCTACGTCGCCGAGTCCGGGAAGGTGACCGTCTCCCTCACGGCCACGGGCGGCCGGGGCCGGCAGGCCGGCATCGGTGAACGGCTGGCCGTCGGCGCCGACACCCCGGTGACCGTCCGCCTCGACGTGTCCGGCGCCCCGCGCTGCACCCTCCGCCTCGTCACCGACGAGGGCACCCTGGTCACCAGCGACCCGCTGCCGGTGTCGGGCTCGGGCACGGTCGAATGGCGTACGACGCCCTCGTACGCGGCGTACGTCCGCGCCGAGGTGCGGCACGAGACGGCGGCGGGCCCGGTGCCGGGGGCGCTGGCGGCGTTCACCAACCCCGTCTTCCTCGGGGAGGCCTGACCCGGCGGTTCCGGCGCCGGCGGGGCGGGCGGTTGCGGCATCCTGGGCCGGGCAGCCGCCGCCCCGCACGATTCCGCAGGAGGTTCAGGAGCCATGACCGGCCGAGCAGACCGCAAGCAGCGCAAGCACCGCGTCGTGACCGGATTGCAGCGCCGGCTCAATCCGCTGATCCGGCGGCTCCCGCTGCAGACCGTGCTGGAGACGACCGGGCGGGTGTCCGGGGTGCCGCGGCGGACGCCGGTGGGCGGGCGGCGGGTCGGCGGGGCGTTCTGGCTGGTGTCGGAGTTCGGGCACCGGTCGCAGTACGTGCGCAACATCGAGGCCGATCCGCGGGTCCGGGTGCGGATCGCGGGGCGGTGGCACCACGGCACCGCCCATCTGCTGCCGGACGACGATCCACGGGCCCGGCTGCGGGGACTGCCCCGCCTCAACAGCACGGCGGTACGGGCCCTGGGGACGGACCTGCTGACCATCCGGGTCGACCTGACGGACTGAGGAACCAGCCGGACGGGTCCCTTCACCCGGTGACCACGACCGCCCGCACCTCCCCGGCAGCGCACACTTGACGGGTGGTCAACTGCGGGGAGTGCCCGGCATATGCGAAGAGGGTGTGAGGGCTTTGTGGACCGCCGAGCGGCGGTCTGTGATCGGTGTCTCGCACGGCTGACGCAACCAGCCGGAACAAGGCAAACTGACAGGGATGTCAGTGATGCCTAGGGGGCGAACGCATGGACGGTCGGCCGCGAGTGCCTGAGCAGCGGCGTCCGGGCTCCGCGAGCAGCGCGGAGCCGGAGACGCTGCGGTTCGGCGTGCTCGGTCCGGTGCGGGCCTGGCGCGGCGAGGAGGCCCTGAACACGGGCTCCCCCCAGCAACGGGCCCTGCTGGCCGCCCTGCTGCTGCGCGAGGGCCGTACGGCCACGGCGGCGGAGCTGATCGACGCGCTGTGGGGGCCCGAGCCGCCGTCGCAGGCGCTGGCCGCGGTCCGCACGTACGCGTCCCGGCTGCGCAAGGTCCTGAACCCCGGTGTGCTGGTGAGCGAGTCCGGCGGGTACGCGGTGCGCGGGCTCGGCGAGGGCGCGCTGGACCTCGTACGGGCGCAGGACCTCGG
Organism: Streptomyces sp. NPDC037203; assembly: GCF_055605065.1. Lineage (NCBI taxonomy): Bacteria > Bacillati > Actinomycetota > Actinomycetes > Kitasatosporales > Streptomycetaceae > Streptomyces > Streptomyces sp. NPDC037203. Next base: position 235,260 of record NZ_JBVJUC010000006.1, on the reverse strand, counting down.
CGCGGAGGCGGAGAAGGCGCGCGGCACCGGGGATCTGACCCGCGCCCGCGCGCTGCTCAACGAGGCGCTGGACCTGTGGGACGGCGAGCCCCTGGCCGGTGTGCCCGGACCGTACGCGGAGACGCAGCGGGTGCGCCTGGAGGAGTGGCGGCTCGGGCTGCTGGAGTCCCGCCTGGACATGGACCTGGAACAGGGCTGTCACGCGGAGGCGGTCTCCGAGCTGACCGCGCTCACCGCCGCGCACCCCCTGCGGGAGCGGCTGCGCGAGCTGCTGATGCTGGCGCTGTACCGCAGCGGGCGGCAGGCCGAGGCGCTGGCCGTGTACGCCGACACCCGCCGCCTGCTCGCCGAGGAACTGGGCGTCGACCCGCGCCCCGGACTGCGCGAGCTCCAGCAGCGCATCCTCCAGGCCGACCCGGCACTCGCGGAGCCCTCGGCGCCGGTCGCGGAGGCACCCGCCGCGCCGGTGCGCCCGGCCCAACTTCCCGCTTCCGTACCGGACTTCACGGGCCGCGCCGCCTTCGTGGACGAGCTCAGCGCGGTGCTGGCCTCGGCCGGCGAGACGGAGGGCAGCGTGATGGCGGTCTCCGCGATGGCGGGGATCGGGGGCGTCGGCAAGACGACGCTCGCGGTGCATGTGGCGCACCGGGCGCGCGCCTCCTTCCCGGACGGCCAGCTCTACGTCGACCTCCAGGGCGCGGGCCCCCGCCCCGCCGAACCGGAGACGGTCCTCGGCTCCTTCCTGCGCGCCCTCGGCACGGCCGACTCGGCGATCCCGGACTCCCTGGAGGAGCGGGCGGCGCTGTACCGCTCCGTCCTCGACGGCCGCCGGGTGCTCGTCCTGCTGGACAACGCGAAGGACGCGGCGCAGGTACGGCCGCTGCTGCCGGGCACCGAGGGGTGCGCGGCGCTGGTGACCTCCCGCGTGCGGATGGTGGGGCTGGCCGGGGCGCACCTGGTGGACCTGGACGTGATGTCCCCGGACGAGGCGCTGGCGCTGTTCACCCGGATCGTCGGCGCGGAGCGGGTGACCCCCGAGCGGGACGCCGCGCTCGACGTCGTCGCCGCGTGCGGCTTCCTGCCCCTGGCCATCCGCATCGCCGCGTCCCGCCTCGCGGCGCGGCGCACCTGGACGGTCTCGGTGCTCGCCGCGAAGCTCGCGGACGAGCGCCGCCGCCTGGACGAGCTCCAGGCGGGCGACCTCGCGGTCAAGGCCACCTTCGAACTCGGCTACGGCCAGCTCGACCGGGCCCAGGCCCGCGCGTTCCGCCTCCTCGGCCTCGCCGACGGCCCGGACATCTCCCTGGCCGCGGCCGCCGCGGTCCTGGACCTGCCGCCGGAGGCGACCGAAGACCTCCTGGAATCCCTGGTCGACACCTCCCTCCTGGAATCCGCCGCCCCCGGCCGCTACCGCTTCCACGACCTGGTCCGCCTCTACTCCCGCGCCTGCGCCGAACGCGACGAACAGCCGCCGAGCGAGAGGGCGGCGGCGATGTCGCGGCTGCTGGACTTCTATCTGGCGACGGCGGCGGGGGTGTACGCGATCGAACGGCCGGGGGACCGGCTGGTGGACCACCTGGAGCCGACGCGGCACCCCGGTCTGTCCTTCACCGATTCCAAGACCGCCATCGACTGGCTGCACGCCGAGGGGGACTGCCTGCTGGCCTGCGTCCGGCAGAGCGCCGTCCAGGGCATGCTCAGACGGGCCGTCGACCTGCTGTGGGTGGCCAAGGACCTGGCCGAGTCCGGCGCCAACGCCTACCAGTACGAGACGACCGCCGTCGCCGTGCGGGACATGGCGCGCGACACGGGCGACCAGCGGGCCGAGGGCCGGGCGCGGACCGCGCTGACCAACGCGCTGCTGGTGTCGGACCGGTTCCACCAGGCCGACGAGGAGGCCCGGCTGGCCATCCAGCTGGCCCAGGCGGCGAACGACCTCGCGCCGTGCTGCTGGGTTCCCAACGACCGCGGGATCATCGCCCTCTACCAGGGCCGCAACGACGACGGCGAGCGCCATCTGCGGGAGGCGATCGCCAACTACCGCGCCGACGGCAACCTGCCGGGCGAGGCCAGCGCCCTGTGCAACCTCTCCCGGATCCACGTCAAGCTCGGGCGGCTGGACAGCGCGGTCGAACTGGCGCGGCAGGGCCTGGCCGTCTACGACCAGCTCGGGATGACGCTGCGGGTGGCCAACGCACGGCTCGCCCTGGGTATCGCGCTGAACGCCGCGGACCGGGCCGGCGAGGCGCTGGACCAACTGCGCGAGGCACTGCGGCTGTTCCAGGAGAACCGGCAGCGCCTGTGGGAGGGCACGGCCAACTTCCGTATCGCGGAGGCGCACTTCGCCCGCGGCCAGTACGCCCTCGCGGCGCGCCACGCGGAGCAAGCTCTTGCGCTGCGCGTCATCGGAGGTGATTGGATGCGGGCCAACGTGCTGACGATGCTGGGGCAGACGCTCGACCACCTCGGTCAGCGGGACCGGGCGCGCGCCTGCTGGCAGGAGGCGCTGGCCGAGCACGAGCGGACCGGCGCGGCCGAGGCCGAGCAGGTGCGGGCCTTCCTGCGGCCCACCGCGGCGGCCTGACGAGCCGGCGGGTCCGGCGTTCATTGTTTGTTTATCGCCGGGCGCCATCCTCATGAGTGCCGGTTCGTCGCGGCGGGGGGCCAGACGAACCGGCGCCTGGTCTCACCGTTAGGGTGACGGCCTCCACATCCGTCCGGCGGCCCCCGGGGGAGTCGCCGGGCGGTTCCAACGCCCTTTCAGGACGCCGACAGGAAGTTGCCGACGATGAGCGAGACCGCGAAGAAGAAGATCAGCACCATGGAGAACCACGCCGGCAGCCCGGACTCCGGGGCCATCGTCAAGCCGCTGGAGAACCACGCCGGCGCCGTGGCGGGCACCGAGACCATCAAGCCCCTGGAGAACCACGCGGGCCTGGTGGCCGGGGACGCCGTGAAGCCGCTGGAGAACCACGCCGGTTCCGAGAAGGCGTAAGGACTTCCGTACGACGGGGGGCGGTCCGGGGGGACCGCACGGGGGGACCGCACGGGGGGAATGGTCCGGAGGACCGCGACGGGGGTACGGCTCGACGGGGGCCGTGACGGGGGGAGCGGTTCGCAGGACCACATCGGGGGATCGGCCGCGGCGGCGCGGAGGGGGAGCCGCCGCGGCCGCGGTGTGTCCGGGCAGGCACGCCTGATCATGGCCGCCGGCCGCGGGCCGCACCGCGTGGCGGGGGTCCGGCGCTCCGGGTAGCGTCGGCCCCTGGGACGGCCGCCGTCCGGAACCCCTTCCGTGAACCGGCACGACGGCCGTCGCACCACACCTGTTCAGGCCGTACGAGCCGTCCCCGTGCCCTTCTCCGCGTCCAGCGCGTAGACGCAGCGGTCCTTGCTGCACGCGTACACCACCCCGTCCCTGACCACCGGGGAACCGGTGATCTCGCCGCCGGTGGCCAGCTTCCAGCGCAGCCGGCCGTCGTCGGCCTTGAGGGTGTAGAGCAGGTGGTCGGTGGAGCCGAAGTGGATCCGGCCCTCCGCGACCGCCGGGGCGCCCACCACGTCCCCGCCGGCCTGGAAGCGCCACTTCGGGGTGCCGGTGACCGCGTCCAGGGTGTACAGGCCCTTGCCGCTGCCGACGTGGACGTGCCCGGCGGCCACCAGGACCGGCTCGACGGAGGACCTGGCCTCGGTCGCGATGCGCCAGCGGTCGCGGCCGTCGGTGGCGTCGAGGGCGTAGACCGTGCCGAGGTAGTCGGCGAGGTAGACACCGCCGCCGGTGACGGCCGGGCCCGGCGCGAAGGCGGGCGGGCTCAGGAAGACCGCCGGGGCCTCGAAGTGCCAGCGCACCATGCCGCTGACCGCCTCGACGGCGAGCACCCGGCTGCCGGCGCAGAGGTAGATGTAGCCGTCCGGGGCCGGGGTGATCCGGACCGGGACGCCGCCGCAGGAGGCCGCGTCGCCGATGGGGTACGCCCAGCGCTCCTCGCCGGTGCGGGCGTCCAGCGCGCGCAGCCGGGCGTCCTGCCAGACGTAGACCGTGCCCTCGTGGACGAGCGGGCCCGCCTCGGGGGTCTCGAAGTCGGTCTGGCAGCCGCTGATCTCCCACAGCCGCTGTCCGTTCGACGCCTCCCACGCCTGGACGCCGCCGCCGCGGGTGCCGGTGACGACGGTGCCGCGGTCGGCCTGGAGGGAGTACACCCAGGCGTCCGTGGACAGCCGCCACAGATCGGTGCCCTCGCGGGCGTCCAGCGCGAACAGGGTGGGGCCGTCGGAGGCGTGCACCCGCCCGTCCGCGACGGCCATGGACCAGGCCACGTCCCGCGTCTTGAAGCGGCGCCGGCCGGTGCCCACGTCCAGGGCGTGCACCTCGAAGGAGGTGACGTAGACCAGGTCGCCGTCGACCGAGGGGGTGCCCCAGACGTCGTTCGACATGCGGAAACGCCAGGGGCGCCAGCCGCTCGCCGTCTCCGGGGGGCCGGGCGGCGCGGCGGCCACGCCGGGGTCGGGACCGGCCACTCCGGGGCGCGGGCGGGACCAGTTGGCGACCAGTCCGGCCTCCGGCGAAGGCGCCTTGACGGCGGCGGCGCGGGCGTCGGCGACGCGGGGTCCGGGGCCGATCGGGACGGGGGCGCCGGCGAGGCGGACGGGTCCGGTGTCGGGGGCGGCGGTGGCCGCGAAGGAGGCCGACGGGACCGGAGGGTCGTAGGCCGGGGGCGGCGGGATGGCCGGGCCCGCGGTGGGGCGGGGCCCCGGTCCGGTGGGGCGCGGGCCCGGACCGGTCGCCGCCGGGGCGGGCCTGGGGGCGGGGCGCCCGCCGCGGCGGGCCTCGATCAGGGCGACGGCCTTCTCGGGCAGCCAGGCGGAGGCGGTGCCGCTGTCGTCGGAGCCGGAGCCGAACAGGTGCGGCGCGAGCTGGGCCTGGAGATCGGCCGGGGACGGGCGGGCGGCGGCCTCCATCTGCATGCAGAGCTCGATGAGCGGGCGCAGTTCGTCCGGCAGGCCGGTGAGGTCGGGGCCCTCGCGCAGCAGCATGAAGACGGTCTCGACGGGGTTGGCGCCGTGGAAGGGCGGGTGCCCGGTGGCCGCGAAGACCAGCATGGAGCCGAGCGAGAAGACATCGCTGGCGCCGGTGACGCTGCGGGAGTCCTTGGCCTGCTCGGGGGACATGTAGGCGGGGGTGCCGACGGCGACGTTCGTCATCGTCAGACGGGTGTTCGAGACGCCGGAGGCGATGCCGAAGTCGATCACACGCGGACCGTCCTCGACCACCAGCACGTTGGACGGCTTGAGGTCGCGGTGGACCAGGCCGGCGCCGTGGATGGACTGGAGGGCCTCGGCGACGCCCGCGGCGAGCCAGCGCACGGCCTGCGCGGGCAGCGGCCCGCACTCGTTCACTATCTCCTCCAGGGAGGGCGCGGGCACGTAGGCGGTGGCCAGCCACGGCACGGCGGCCCGCGGGTCGGCGTCGACCACGGCGGCCGTGTAGAAGCCGGAGACCGCGCGGGCCGCCTCCACCTCGCGGGTGAAGCGGACGCGGAAGAGTTGGTCCTCGGCCAGTTCCGTGCGCACCGTCTTGATCGCCACGCGCCGGCCGGACGCCGAGCGCGCGAGATAGACCAGCCCCATGCCGCCGGCGCCCAGCCGGCCCAGCACCTCGAACGGCCCGATCCGCCGCGGATCGTGCTGTGTCAGCTGATCCACTTGCCTGCCACCTCCCCGTGCTGGCCGCGCCAGCCCTTGTGTACGCGACCGAAGTGCAGCGTCTCACCACCGCACCGCCATGGCGGCACGCACCCCGATTCTTCCTGGCCGGGCGGCCGGTTGCGAACCCGAGGACAAATCGGGATGTCCTACCGCTCCAGTAGGGCGAACGACGCCCCTTGATTGTCGGTGACGACGGCCACCCGTCCGTACGACGCCTCGAACGGGGTCGCCTGCACACGCCCGCCGAGCCGCTGCACGGTGCCGAGCGCCTCGTCGAGGGCGGCGACGCGGAAGTGGGCGAGGATGTGCGGGGGCATCTCGGCGGGGAAGACGTCGGTGACGTCGGCGCGGCCGAAGTCGGGGTCGGCGCCGGGGGCGAACAGGGCGTGGTGGAACAGGCCGCCGTAGAAGGTGTTCGCGCCGGTGGTGTCGCGGGTGTACAGCTCGGCCCAGGCGAAGGTGCCGGGTTCGTGCCGCCGCCCGAAACCGGGGTGCCGGCGCGCCTGCCAGAGCCCGAACACGGCGCCCTCGGGGTCGGCGGCGAGGGCGGCCCGGCCGAGTTCCGCGACCGGGTACGGCGGCAGGATCAGCTGTCCGCCGGCCGCGGTGATCCTCCGGCCGAGCGCCTGGATGTCCGGCGTCGCGAAGTACACGGTCCAGACGGTGGGCATCCGTCCGTCCGCCTTCCGTCCGAGCTGCGCCACCGGCCGCCCGTCCAGCCGGGCCCACACCGATCCCGCCTCCCCCTCCTGGAAGCTCCACCCGAAAAGCTCCCCGTAGAACCGCCTCCCCCCTTCGAGATCGGGCAGCTGCGCGTCCAGCCAGCAGGGGGTGCCTTCGGGGTAGGGAGCGGGAGCTGGCGTGGCTGTCTCTTCGCCGCCGGGCCGGGCGCCGGAGCCTTCCCGTGCCCAGGAGACATCCTCTCCGTCCGCCGCGGGGACGCCGCTGCGACCCCCGTGCGGGTCTTCGTTCGTGGATGCCCTGTTTTCGGCCATGTCGCCAAAGTAACCGCGCGGCGCGCAGCCCGCAGACCAGGCACAGCAGGCTCGATGAGCCCGCGCACCCCATTTGCAGTCGGCCGAATCGCGCTCCCACCCCCCCTCGGTAAGCTGACGGCATGACAGGACAAGTGCGTACCGTCGACGGCCGCGTGGCCGGCCGGCGTGGGCAGGCGACCCGGCAGAAGCTGCTCGACTGCCTCAGCGAGATGCTCAGCTCCTCCCCGTACCGGGACGTCAAGGTCATCGATGTCGCCCGGAAGGCGGGCACTTCGCCCGCGACCTTCTACCAGTACTTCCCGGACGTCGAGGGCGCCGTCCTGGAGATCGCCGAGCAAATGGCGGCCGAGGGCGCCGGGTTGACCGAGCTGCTCGAAGGGCGCTCCTGGGCCGGCAAGTCCGGCTGGCAGACCTCGCAGGAACTCGTCGACGGCTTCCTGGACTTCTGGAAGAAGCACGACGCGATCCTGCGCGTGGTCGATCTCGGTGCCGCCGAAGGGGACAAACGGTTCTACAAGATCCGCATGAAGATCCTGAACTCGGTGAACAGCTCCCTCGCCGACTCGATCGCGGAACTCCAGTCCAAGGGCCGGGTGGACAAGGACGTGAACCCCGCCGCTGTGGCCGGCTCCCTCGTCGCCATGCTCGCCGCGGTCGCCGCCCATCAGAAGGGCTTCTCCTCCTGGGGCGTCAAACAGGCCGAAATCAAGCCCAACCTGGCCCTGTTGATCCACCTGGGCGTCACGGGGCGCAAACCGTCGAAGTAGCGCGCACAGGGATCGCCGGGTCCCCCGAAGCAGCCAAGTCCTGTCTGGCAGGCGGTGGTTCACCGAGGTGAGCCGCCGCCTGCCGCGCTGCCGGGGGCATCAGGCCACTCACGCCGGAAGCGGCCGGTCCCGTACGACGTGCTTCATCACCAGCGTCGACGTCAGCCGCTGCACCCCCGGCAGCGTCGCGAGCCGCTCGTCGTAGAGCCGCTGGAACGCCGCGAGGTCGGCCGTGGCCACCCGCAGGAGGTAGTCCGGCTCCCCGAACAGCCGCTGCGCGTCCAGCACATGGTCCAGCTCGCCGACCGCCCGCTCGAACTCGGCCACCGTGTCCCGGTCCTCCTGCCGCATGGACACGAAGACCAGCGCCTCGAAGTTCAGCCCGAGCGCCGTCGCGTCCACCACCGCCCGGTAGCCCTGGATCGCCCCGGAGCGCTCCAGCTCGCGCAGCCGCCGGTGGCACGGCGAGACGCTGAGCCGCACCCGCGCGGCCAGCTCGGTCACGGTCAGCCGCCCGTCCTGCTGGAGCTCGGCAAGGATTTTCCGGTCCACGTCATCCATGGAGTAGATCTTTGCGCAGGACCACGGATCATGCGCAAACTTCGGGAACACCTTCGGGCTGATCGCGCCTAATGTCCCCTTCATGGACTCGGGACTGCTCTTTTCCTTCCTCGTCGTCGACCTGCTGCTGGTGTGTGTGCCGGGCGCCGACTGGGCGTACGTCATCGCGACGGCACTGCGCGGCGACCGGGTCCCGCGCGCGGTGGCGGGCCTGGTCTGCGGATACGCCCTGCACACGGCCCTGGCGACGGCCGGCCTCGCGGTGCTGGTCGCGGGCTCGCCCCGGCTGCTGACGGCGCTGACCGTGGTGGGCGCCGGCTATCTGCTCCGGCTGGGCTGGGGCGTCCTGCGCCGCCCGGCCACCCCGGCAGCCGGCGAGGTCGGTGCGGGGACCGCCGCGGCGGCCGGGGGGCGTCCCTTCCTGCGCGGAGCCACGATCAGCGGCCTGAACCCCAAGGGTCTGCTGCTCTACCTCTCCGTCCTCCCCCAGTTCCTCACCCTGCGCGGTGCCCATCTGCCCGTGCCCGCGCAGACCGCGGCCCTCGGCCTGCTCCACATGGCGTGCTGCGCGGCCGTCTACCTCACCGTGGGCGTCCTCGCCCGCGCCCTGCTCGCCGCCCGCCCGGCCGCCGCCCGCGCGGTGACCCGCACCTCGGGCGCGGCCATGCTCGGCATCGGCGCGTTCCTGCTGGTGGAGCGGCTGGCGACCCTCTAGGGGCACGCCCGCGCCCCGCCTCATTCCTCGTCCCGCAGCCGCCGCCAGATCCGGGTGCGGTGCAGGACGTAGAACGCGCCGGCGAGCACGCACACCTGGAGGCCGATCGCGAGCAGCCAGAAGACCGCGCGGCTCTCCAGCTCGTCCGTCAGGAAGGCGAAGTTCATGCCGAAGAAGCCGGTCAGGAAGGACAGCGGCAGGAAGATCACGGACACGATGGCCAGCCGGTTGATCACGTTGTTCTGCTCGCCGGCGACGAGGGAGGAGTAGCTGCCGAAGGCCCGGCGCGTGGCTTCCTGGAGGGTCTCGATGTCGGTCAGGACGGTGCGGGCCACATGCTGGTACTCGCGGGCGAGCCGCTGCCGTTCCTCCGGGAAGTCCGGGCTCATCATCCGGCGGGTGATCACCTCGTCCACCACCTGGAGGTAGGGCAGCAGCGTGTGGTGCAGCAGGGCGGAGCGGCGGCGCAGCCGGGACAGCCGGTAGACCTGCTCGGGGCGCCGCTGCTGGAACATGTCGTCCTCCAGCTCCTCCACCTCCAGCAGCGCGGCCACCGCGGCCCGGCGGAAGGTGGCCAGGGCGGAGTGGAGCACCAGGAAGAGGAGGGCCACGGCGTCGGCGGGCCGTTCCCGCCGTGCGTGCGCGGTGATCTCCGGCGCGAGGAACGCGGGGCCCCGGTGCGCGGTGACCAGGTAGCGGTCGCCGGCCACGGCGTGGGCGTGGACGATGCGCTCGCCCTGGACGACGGGGACGACCAGGCCGACCATGTCGCCGAGGAAGTCGGCGCGGGCGGGCTCGCCGGAGCGTCCGAACCAGTCCAGGTCCGCGTCACCGAGCCCGAGCAGCCGGGCCAGCGGCTCGCCCTCCTCACCCGCGCCCTCCTCCCCCACGCCCTCCTCCCCTTCACCTTCTTCCCCCGTCTCCGGCAGCTCCACGTCCACCAGGAGGTAGCGGGTGGCGGCGAGCCTGCGGCGGGCCTCCGCCAGGTCGGTGCGCACGGTGGTGCCCTGCGGCATGGCCACCACCGTGACGATCATCGCCCTCGCCCTCGCTCCCGTCAGTCCCCGCTCCGGTCAGCCCGCGCTCCCAGCCTGGGCGGATCCCGGCACCCGCGCATCCGGATGCCCTCTCGTGCGCCACCGGGCGGCCCGAACGGGTGAGAGGGGGTGGCGGGGCGGGGGCGGACCGGCCGGCGCGGGCCTGGATACTCGGCCCCATGGCACAGAACGATCTCCACGCCCTGCTCCGGACCCAGCGCGTCTGGTCTCCCGAGGTGACCCGGCTGCCGCCGTTCGACCCCGAGACGGCCCCGCCGACCCCGTTGCCGCTGTTCACGAGCTGGTTCGGGGAGGTGGTGGACGCCGGCCAGCCGGAGCCGCACACGATGACGCTGGCCACGGTGGACGAGGAGGGGCGGCCGGACGCCCGGATCGTGATGCTGCACGGCGCCGACCCCGGCGGCTGGTCCTTCGCCACCCACGCCACGAGCCGCAAGGGCCGGGCGCTCGACGCCCATCCGTACGCCGCCCTGACCTTCTACTGGCCGGTGCTGGGCCGCCAGGTGCGGGTGCGCGGGCCGGTCGCGGCGGCGCCGCCGGAGGAGAGCCAGGCGGATCTGCACGCGCGCTCCACGGGTGCCCTCGCGGCGGCGCTGACCGGGCACCAGAGCGAGGAGCTGGCCGCGCTGGACGAGCTGCGCCGGGCCTCGGAAGCCGCCTGGGCCGAGGCCCGCGAGAACCCCTCCCTGCCCGCCCCCACCTGGACCCTCTACCGGCTGCGCCCCGACACGGTCGAGTTCTTCCAGGGCGCCCCCGACCGCGCCCACGTCCGGCTGGAGTACCGCAGCACGGGGTTCGGGTGGAGCAGGGGGCTGCTGTGGCCGTGAGGCGTGCGGGGCATCAGTCCCCGAAGGCCCACACCGCGAAGTCCGCGACCTCCCGGTAACCGAGCCGCTGGTAAAGGGCGTTGCTGGTGGGGTTCGCCAGGTCCGCGAAGAGGAGCACCTCGTCCGCCCCGGCGGCCCGCGCGGCCCGGCTCACCTCGGCGGTGACCGCTCCGGCGTATCCGCGTCCCCGCCATCGCGCCGGGGTGTACACCGGCGCGATCCGCACCTGCCCCGCGATCTCCTTGGTCGACCCGGCCATGGCGAGGGGCGTGCCGTCGGCGGCTTCCCACAGGGTGACGCCGCCGTAGGAGATACGGGCGTCCGCCCACGCCTCCGCGTCCCGCACGGCGCCTTCGCCCACCGCCTGGCCGAACTCCCCGAACCAGCAAGCCAGCAGCGCCCGGTCGGCCGGTCCGGCGACCCTCGCGCGGCCGTCCGGAGCGGGCCGCGGCGGCGTCAACCGGCCGAGGCGGTAGAGGCGTTGGCGGCGGCGCACGGTCGCCTCCCGGCCGGTCCGCCGCCGCCAGGCCGCCGCGAACAGCGCCGCCGTCTCCTGCTCGGCGGCCACATCCGTCAACCCCCGTCCCCGCGCCGCCAGTTGACCGGCGAGCGCCTCGGCCCCCGGTGCCGTGACGGCCGTGAGGGAGAGGCCGAACGGCGGTGTGTGGAGCATGGCCGCGGTGACACGGCCGTCGGCCGCCGCGAGGGTGCCGAACAGGGGCACGTCGGGGCCGTAGTAGTGCAGCCCGTGCCCGCGGAGGGTGTCGGTCACCGTCAGCGGCACGGTGTGCGCCGCCGGGCGGGACCGCAGGAAGCCGCCCGCGCGGGCGAGGAAGTCGTCGAGGTCGTCGGTCAACTGCCAGGACTCGGGGCTCATGGGCTCATGGTCGGGCCCGACTCACGCTCGGCGAAACCGGTTTACCGCCCGCCACCGCCGCCCGCGCTCCCGCCGGGGGGTCACTGCCGCCCCCTCGGCTCACCATCCGCGTACACACCCGGCACATCCGTGATCAATCCGGAACCAATTCCGGTCTTGACCGAGACCCATCAAGCGGGTGGATGATTACGCTCCCGCTCATGGCCGTCTCCCGCCCCGCCCCCGCGCCCATCTCGCCGACCCCCGCCGAGCACCCGGTGTACATCATCGGCGCAGGTCCGGGCGGCCTCGCCGCCGCGTACGCGCTGCGGGCGCGCGGCATACGGGCGGTGGTGCTGGAGAAGTCCGACGCGGTCGGCGCGTCCTGGCGGCGCCACTACGACCGGCTCCGTCTGCACACCACCCGCCGGCTGTCCGCCCTGCCCGGCCTGAAGATCCCGCGCCGGTTCGGCCGCTGGGTCGCGCGCGACGACCTGGTGCGCTACCTGGAGAAGTACGCCGAACACCACGGGCTGGAGATCGTCACCGGCGTCGAGGTGCACCGCGTCGAGCCCGCCCCGGACGGCGCCGGCTGGCTGCTGCGCGCGTCCGGCGGCCGTGAGCTGACCGGCAGCGCCGTGGTCGTCGCCACCGGCTACAACCACACCCCGCGCATCCCCGACTGGCCGGGGCGGGAGTCGTACGACGGCGAGTTGCTGCACGCCGGCGCGTACCGCGACGCCGGGCCGTACGCCGGACGGGACGTGCTGGTGGTGGGGGCCGGCAACACCGGTGCCGAGATAGCCGTGGACCTGGTGGAGGGCGGGGCCGCGCGGATCCGCCTCGCGGTGCGCACCGTCCCGCACATCGTGCGCCGCTCCACCCTGGGCTGGCCCGCGCAGTACACGGGCGTGCTGGTACGGCGGCTGCCGGTGCGCCTCGTGGACCTGCTCTCCCGGCAGCAGGCCAGGCTGTTCCTGCCCGACCTGTCCGCCCAGGGGCTCCCCCGGCCCCGCACCGGCCTGTACAGCAGGGTGAGGCAGGGTGCGATCCCGGTGCAGGACGTGGGTCTGCTGGACGCGGTGCGGCGCGGGAAGGTGGAGGTCGTGGCGGCCGTGGAGTCGTTCGAGGCGGGGAAGGTGGTCCTGGCGGACGGCTCCCGGATCGAACCGGACGCGGTGATCGCGGCGACGGGATACGCGCGGGGACTCGAAGGGCTGGTCGGGCACCTGGACGTCCTCGGCGCGGACGGAAAACCCGTCGTACGGGGCGGCCGGACCCCGAAGTCGGCTCCCGGCCTCTACTTCACCGGGTACACCAACCCGATCAGCGGGATGCTGCGGGAACTGGCACGGGACGCGGGGCGGATCGCGAAGGCGGTGTCGGCCCGTGTAGGGCACCGCCGGTAGCACCGCGCGGCCCCGGCGGATCAGCCGGTGGTGAGGACCGGCTCGGGTGCGCGCACCCTGCGGATCACCAGGGACATCAGCGCCGCCGCCGCGCACAGCGTGCCCGAGGCGTACCAGACGAGGTCGTAGGAGCCGAAGACGTCGCGGGCGAGGCCGGCGAGGTAGGCGATGAGGGCGGCGCCGATCTGGTGGGAGGCGAGCACCCAGCCGAAGACGATCGCGCTGTCCTCGCCGAACTGCTCACGGCACAGGGCGAGGGTGGGCGGGACGGTGGCCACCCAGTCGAGGCCGTAGAAGACGATGAAGAACAGCATCGGCGGGTGGACCGAGGGCGCCAGCAGCATCGGCAGGAAGATCAGGGACAGGCCGCGCAGTGCGTAGTAGAGCGCCAGCAGGCGGCGGGATTCGAAGCGGTCGGTGAACCAGCCGGAGGCGATCGTGCCGACGACGTCGAACACCCCGACCACCGCGAGCAGCGAGGCCGCGGTCGTCACCGGCATGCCGTGGTCGTGCTCGGCGGGCACGAAGTGGGTCTGGACCAGGCCGTTGGTGGTGGCGCCGCAGATCGCGAAGGTGCCGGCGAGGAGCCAGAAGGTGCCGGTGCGCACGGCGGTGGCCAGGACCGCGAGGGTGCGCCGGGCGGCGCCCGTCGCCGGGGGCGGCTTCGGCAGGAACTCCGCGGACCCGTACGGGTTCTGCCCTACGTCCGCCGGGTGGTCGTGCAGGAGCAGCCAGACGAAGGGGACCACGGCCAGGGCGGCGAGGGCGACGGTCACGGCGGCGGGCCGCCAGCCGTGGTGTTCGACCATCCAGGACAGCAGCGGCAGGAAGACCAGCTGGCCGGAGGCGGACGCGGCGGTCAGGATGCCGGTGACCAGACCGCGCCGGGCGGTGAACCAGCGGTTGGTGACCGTCGCCGCGAAGGCCAGCGCCATCGCGCCGCTGCCGAGCCCGACCATCAGCCCCCAGCACAGCCACAGTTGCCACGCCGCCGTCATCCACACGGTCAGCCCGGAGCCGGCCGCGATCACGGCCAGCGCCACCGCGACCACCCGCCGGATGCCGAAGCGGTCCATCAGCGCGGCGGCGAACGGCGCGGTCACGCCGTAGAGCGCGAGGTTGAGGGAGACGGCCGCGCCGATCGTCCCGTGCGACCAGCCGAACTCCTGGTGCAGCGGGTCGATCAGCAGGCCGGGCAGGGAACGGAAGGCGGCCGCGCCGGTGATCGTGACGAAGGTGACGGCCGCGACGAACCAGGCGCGGTGCGGGCGGATACGGGGGCGCGGGCCGGGCGGGGCGGCGGTCCGGGCGGGGGCGGGGTTTGTCTGAGTCACGTCGTCCAGCGTCCGGGTTTCTTTCCCGTGCATCGAGTGGCCCGAAGGACAGCATTCGCTAGGATCGGGCCATGCGTATCGATCGTGCCGACGGGGTGGCGGACACCGCGGGGGAGTTCCGCCCGCACCGGGTCGCCGTCCTCGCCCTCGACGGGCTGCTCCCCTTCGAACTGGGCATCCCGCACCGTGTGTTCGGCCGCCCGAAGGACGCGCACGGCCGCCCCCTGTACGAGGTCCTCACCTGCTCGGTGCGGCCGCCGGGCCCGGTGGAGACGGACGCCGACTTCGCCATCCACGTACCGCACGGCCCGGAGGCGCTGGCCAGCGCCGACACGGTGATCGTCCCGGCGTCGTACGAGCTGGGCCCGGTCTTCGAGGAGGGCCGGCTGACCGGGGAACTGGCCGCCGCACTGGCCCTGGTCCGGCCCGGCACCCGGCTCGCCTCCATCTGCACCGGCGTGTACGTCCTCGCCGCCGCCGGACGCCTGGACGGCCGCCCGGCGACCACGCACTGGGCCGAGGCGGACCACTTCCAGCGGCTGTTCCCGCAGGTCGAGGTGGACGCGGACGTGCTGTTCATCGACGACGGGGACGTGCTGACCTCCGCCGGGGTGGCCGCCGGGATCGACCTGTGCCTGCACATGGTCCGCCGCGACTTCGGCACGGCGGTCGCCAACGACGTGGCCCGGCGGATGGTCGTCCCGCCGCACCGCGACGGCGGACAGGCCCAGTACATAGAGCGCCCGGTGCCCGACCCACAGCTCGCCACCACCAGCGGCGCCCGCGCGTGGGCGCTGGAGCGGCTGCACGAGCCGATCCAGCTGCGCGACCTGGCCGAGCAGGAGGCCATGTCCGTACGCACCTTCACCCGCCGCTTCCGCGAGGAGGCCGGCGTCAGCCCCGGCCAGTGGCTCACCCGCCAACGCATCGACCGTGCCCGCCAGCTGCTGGAGACCACCGACCTCTCCGTGGACCAGGTGGCCCAATCCTCCGGCTTCGGCACGGCCCAGTCGATGCGCCAGCACATGCAACAGGCACTGGGGGTGACCCCGACGGCCTACCGCCGGACATTCCGGTCCCTTTCCGCGCCCGCGTGAGCGCGCCTGCCTCCACCGAGTCGATGGTCGAGCGGTCGACCGCCATCGACCGGGCCGACTACGCCGCCGGAGACCGATCTCGCCCACGAACCCTTGGTGAAGATCGCCGTCGACGGTGAATGATTCCACCACCGCGCGCACTTGATCCGATCACCGGTTACCGCGTGTGCGGGCGGGACCGGAATCCGGGAAAGTTGTCCACAGGCTGTGGAGAGAGTGGCGGTTCTCTGGTTCAACGCATCGCGCACACAGCCCGGTTGGCGGCGCGGGCACCCCCTGCGCCGCATGCCCGCGCCGCCCTCCGGTGCGATCCGCTTCCGGTGAGGACCCTTGGCCGCCGCCCGGCCCTCGCCGTCCCCTCGCGGCGGATCGACGCACACCAGCGTGTTCAGCCGGGCACGGATCGTCAATGCCGGGGCGCTGGTTCAGGACACGCGGCCGATTCACGACGCCCGCGCACGGAGGCATCCCCCGGCGCACCGCGACACCCCGAGTCAGACCGCTTCGAAGGCGAAATCCTCGTACGTGGACGGACCACCGCCGTACGCCACCGCCGCGTTCCCCTCGCGGCGCGCGCCGCCGTCCACCTCACACCAGATGCTCTTGCCGGCGCCCTCGCGACTCCAGCCCCAGCGGTCGGCGAGGCAGTCGACCAGGGCCAGGCCCCGGCCACCGGTGGCGTCACTGCCGACGCAGCGCGGCACGGGGGCGCGGGAGCAGGTGTCGGTCACCTCCACCCGCACCGTGGGCGAGGGGGCGGCCGCGGCCCGCGTGCCCGGCAGGGAGAGCCGCAGGACCGCAGGGCGGCCGGTGTGCACCACGGCGTTGGTCACCAGTTCGGAGACGAGCAGGACCAGCGTCTCGGCCACCGGCTCGTCGGCCGCTATACCCAGCCCGTCGAGCCGCGAACGGGCCCACTTCCTCGCGCGCCCCACCTCCGCGGGGTCGGGCCGGATCTCCAGCTGCACTTGAAGCACCTGCACCGCTCACACCATCCGAACCGGCAGAACCGCGACCCCGCGCCACCGAACCGCCCCGGCGCGAGCCGTGGCGACGATCACGAGGGCCACGATCGTGGCCATTTCCTGCATGGTCTGGACAACAGCCAGAGCAAGGGTCACGGAACGTGATCTCCTTGCCTCACAGCATGGTTGACGTACAGTCACCCCAACAAGCGCTTCGGGCATATTCCCTCGCGAAGGAGTACGCGTAGGGCATACTGTGCGACGCTTGCGCCGGGGAGTCGAACAGACGGGGGCGTCAGCCCGGTCCGCCCGGCGAGCAGCGGCGCGCACCGCATGTCCCGGCGCCGCCCCAGGGGCACCGCCGGCACCGCCCGCGCTCGCAGCCACTCGCATCCCACACAAGGTACCGGAGCGCCGCCCGACTCCGAGCCGTGACGAGCCTCGCGAAGGACACAACCCGATATCGACGCTCTGTGATTCCAGGACGCCACGATCCGCGACATCTTGGGCCATGGCTTCCGACCGGCACCGGTGGCCGGCCCCGGTCACATACGGCTCAGCGACGCCGTCGCGTACAGCACGTCCCTGATCGCCTCCCGGTCGCCGAGTTGGCCCGCCGCCGCTTCCTCCGGAAGGAGGTGACCGGCGGCCAGGTGGCAGAACTCGGTTGCGTCCAGGGCGACATGGGCGACCTCCAGCTCGGTGGAGGTCGTGGCGGACGGGGAGTCGAGGGGGATCAGCCAGTTGCCGCCGGAGGGGCCCTCGATCTCCAGGCGGAGGGTGCGGCCGGGAGAACCGGCGGCGGTCAGGTGGCGGGCGGAGCGGGGCGGGGTGGACAGCCCGGACCGGCGGCGGGCGGCCAGGGCGCCCGGAAGGAGGCGGACGGCCAGCTCGATCATCTTGTCGAGGTGGCGCGAGGCCGGTGGGCGGTAGGGATAGTCGACCGCGTCCGCGATGTCCTCCGCGTGCACCCAGCAGCCGAACGCGCGGTCCAGCATCGCGTCGTGCAGCGGGAGTTCGAAGCCGCCGTAGGGGACGGCGAACCCGTCCGCGGCGCCGCCGGTGAAGGACACCGTCCGCACCAGGGCGTGCGTCTGCTCGCGCCAGGGCGCGTGGACCGCGCGGGTCGGCGGGAACGGGGTGGACCGCCAGCAGGCTTCCGTGCGGGCCGCCGGGCCGATCGCCCCGGTCGCGTTCCCGAGCGGATCGTCCAGGCCGAGCGCCGCCGCGATCAGGCCGTCCACGGCCAGCAGATGCGCGATCACCCCGGCGACGGTCGTACGGCGGCTCGTCTGGACGTCGCCCTCGAACCACCGCAGCCGCACCGGGGCGTGCCACTCCGCGTCCCCGAAGTCCTGGAGCAGCGCGTCCAGGCGGGCGGTCTCCGCGTCGTACGGCGCGGCCCAGTCCGGGACCGGGATGCGCGGCGGCCGGCGGTCCAGGCAGGCGTCGAGGACGCGGGTGCGCAGCGCCGGGTCCAGGTCGAGGGTCTCGGGCTGGTGCAGCAGGCCGACCGCCTCGCGCAGCCGGCGGGCCTCGTCGGCGCAGCCGCCGCAGCCGCCCAGGTGGTGCTCCACCGCCTCCGTCTCCGCCGCCGAACACGCGGCCAGCGCCCACGCGCCGAGCAGCGACTTCAGCACGTCGTGCGGCAGGTCGAGCGGCACGGACGTCTCCTCGCCCCGGCCGGCCGGCTCGGGCAGCGGATCTCCGCCGTCCTCCACCGGGACGCGGGGCGCCGGTATCCGCCGCTCACGGGGTTCGCCGTACTCCGCCCGGAACTCCTCCGCCCCGCTCATGCCGCGCCTCCGTAGCCCGGCGGGGTCCCGGCGTCGTGGGCGGTGGACAGCAGTTGCAGGCCGAGCCGGAGCCGGCGGCGGGCCTCGTCCTCGGTGACGCCCAGGTCGGCGGCCGTCTGGCGGTAGTCGCGGCGCTGGAAGTACGCCAGTTCGAGCGCGCGGCGCAGCGGCACCGGCATGGAGTGCACGATGTAGTCGGCGCGGGCGGCCACGGAGGCGCGGCGCACCTTGCTCTCCAGGTCCTCCTCGCCGCACAGCACACTCTCGATGCCGTCCCGGTCCCGCTCCTCCCGGTCCCGCAGGCGCTGGACGGCCACCCGGTGCGTCACCGCCGCGATCCAGGTGCGCAGCGGGCCCTGCTTCGGGTCGTACGTCTCGGGGTGCTCCCAGATGTGCGCGAAGACCTCGCGGGTGACGGCGTCGGCGGCCTTCTCCTCGCCGAGGACGCGGTGGGCCAGGCTGTGCACCAGGGAGGCGAACCGGTCGTACGCCTCGCCCAGGGCGGCCGCCTCACCGCGGGCGAGCCGCTGCTGCATCTTGCGGTCCCAGCGCGGTGGCGCGTCCTGCTTGGCCATGGGGTCCCCTCCCCTCGCCCGTCGTCCGGCCCGCCGGTGTCCGTGCGACCGTTGTCCCGAATGTAGTCGGCGGGGCCGACAGGGCACCTCTCTTTGTGTCAAAGCGCGACGCGGCAGCGCCGCAGGTGATAGTGCCCTCTTCACACTTTCCCCACAGACGCTACGTGTATATCTGATCGAAGCGGATCGATAGTGACTGAAACAAGCCCCTAAAAGATCATGTGCGGTTTGCCGCATCGAGTTTCAGGGAAACGCGGCTGGGCAGCCGCGCGGAATGAAACGTAGGAACGGCTTCCGGTTCCGGGCGGTTCCGGGAGAACCCGCGAGCGGAGGGGCTGGGCCGTGGCATTCAATGTGACCGGCGTCGAAAGAAACGACTGGGCCGTGCTCCAAGTGCGCGGCGAGCTGGACCTCATGACCTCGCCGGTCCTGCGCCAGCACGTGCACGACGTCGTGGCCGAGGGCCACCACAGCCTCGTCGTGGACCTCTCCGACGTCTTCTTCTGCGACTCCAGCGGCGTCGGCGTGCTCATCGCCGCCCGCCGGCTGATCCGCTCCTGCCAGGGGCAGCTGCGGCTGATCCTGCCCGACCGGGGCGCCGACGACGGCTCGCACGTCAACCGGGTACTGGGCGCGCTCGGCGTGCGCCGCCTCTTCGACTGCCACCCGGATCTCGACACCGCCACCACAGAGGAAGCGGGCCCCCTGTCGGCCTGAGCCGGGCACGCGCCGTACTTTGCGACAAGACGACACTCTTGTCGCGGAATTCCCCCGGTCTTGGCACAACCATCGGTTTTCCGTCACTTTGCCGTCACCCAGGCCGTACGCTCCGTGCGAGTAACGCGAGATCCGCGGCAGCCGCGAGATCGCCCCCCACGCACAGGTAAAGGCGGCCCGAACAGACATGGTCAGCACCGAGTACGAGCGCAGGATCGCCGCCCGGTTCGCCACCTTCGACCAGGACGGCAACGGATTCATCGCCCGCGAGGACTTCAACTCGGTGGCCAAGGCGCTGCTCGCCGAGTTCGCCGTGGCCGCGCGCTCCGACAAGGGACAGGCGCTGTACGCCGGCGCCGAGGCGTTCTGGCAGGGCATGGCCGGGATCGCGGACCGCGACGGCGATCAGCGCATCACCCGCGAGGAGTTCGTCGGCGGCGCGGTCAAGCGGCTGCGCGACACCCCCGACCGGTTCGCCGAGATCGCCCGCCCCTTCCTGCACGCGGCGCTGGCCGTCGCGGACGCCGACGGCGACGGCCGGGTCACCGTCGGGGACGCCACGCGGCTGCTGCGGGTGTGCCAGGTGCCCCGCGAGATCGCCGGGACCGTCGCCGCGGCCCTGGACGCCGACGGGGACGGGGAGATCGACGAGCGGGATGTCGTACCCGCGTTCGCGCGCTACTTCACCATCGCCGAGCGGTGAGACACCGGGCGGCCAGGGCAAGCGGTCAGGCGAAGACCACCGTGCGGCGCCCGTTCAGCAGGATCCGGCGCTCCGCGTGCCACTTCACCGCGCGCGCGAGCGCCTGGCACTCCACGTCCCGGCCGATCGCCACCAGCTGGTCCGGGGTCACGTCGTGCCCGACCCGCTCGACCTCCTGCTCGATGATCGGCCCCTCGTCCAGGTCGGCCGTCACGTAGTGCGCCGTGGCGCCGATCAGCTTGACGCCGCGGGCGTGCGCCTGGTGGTACGGCTTGGCGCCCTTGAAGCTCGGCAGGAAGGAGTGGTGGATGTTGATGATCCGGCCGCTGAGCTGCTTGCACAGGTCGTCCGAGAGCACCTGCATGTAGCGCGCGAGCACCACCAGCTCGACCCGCTCCTCGCGGACGAGGTCGAGCAGCTTGCCCTCGCTCTCCGCCTTGGTGTCCTTGGTGACCGGAATGTGGTGGAACGGGACGTTGTAGGAGCCGACCAGCTCAGCGAACTCCGTGTGGTTGGACACCACGCCGGCGATCTCCACCGGCAGCGCGCCGATCCGGGCCCGGAACAGCAGGTCGTTCAGGCAGTGCCCGAACTTGCTGACCATCAGCAGGACGCGCATCTTCGCGTCGGCCCGGTTGATCTGCCAGTCCATGCGGAAGGAATCGCCGATCGCGGCGAAGCTGGCGCGCAGCTTGTCCACGGTGACCGGCTCCTCCGCCGTGAAGTGGACACGCATGAAGAACAGACCCGTGTCGTGGTCGCCGAACTGCTGGCTGTCCTCGATGTTGCAGCCGGTCATGAAGAGGTAACTGGACACGGCGTGCACGATCCCCTTCTTGTCCGGGCAGGACAGGGTGAGGACGTACTGGTCGGCCGGGGCGGCGGCGGGCGTGGACTGCTCGTTCATGCAACTCAGGGTCCCATACGCGGCCCCGGTGACGGGCCGCCGTCCGCTACGCGGACCGGGTCAGGATGCGCAGCACTTCCAGGCTCCTGGGCGGCGTGTCCGGCTCCTCGCCGTCGCTGGCCGCCATCCGCACATGCGCGTCCCGCGCCGCGCGCACGGCCTCCGGCCAGCCCGGATGGTCGACGTAGGCGGAGACCGGAGCGTCCGGACCGACCTGGTGCATGATCCGCAGCACCCGCAGCACCGCGGTGTCGACGAGCGCCGCCTCCTGCGAGTCGCGGAAGATGGTGCCGACGTATTTCTCCGCGGACCAGTTGTCCAGCCAGGTGTCCTCCACCAGCCGGTACACGGCGTCGGTGACGTCGCCGTAGCCGTCGACGCCGGCCAGCCAGACGTCCCGCTGGAAGACGGGGTCGGAAAGCATGTGCAGAGCCGACCGCACCTGTGTGCGCCAGCGCCACCACGGCATGTCGTTCAGAGGCATGCCGCCCATGGTGGAGGAGCGACGGCCGCGACGGGAAGAGTTCTCCGAACCTTGCACGGTCACCGATCGTACGTTCATCGGTCCGCGCGCCGCACCGGCCCCCGCAATTCACCCATGCGTCACCTTCCGTCGGCCGTGGATCACTCGCGGGTTCGCGGTGTGAGGGAATCGTGCGGGACCATGACCGGCAGGCCCCGCACCACCAGCACGTCCCCCCTTCCCTCCGCCGCCCGCCCCGGCAGGGCGCGTGCCCTGTCCCTGGGCGCGCTGGCCGTGTGCGCCGCGCTCACCGCCGGCTGCGGGGTCCTCCCGTCCGTCACGGGCTCCGCGGACACCGTCAAGGTCATGACCTGGGCCCCGCAGGACACCGACGCCACCAACAAGCCGGGCATGCCCGCGATGGCCCTCGCCTACGCCAAGTGGATCAACTCCCGAGGCGGCATCGGCGGCCACAAGCTCCAGGTCCTGACCTGCAACGACCACAACGACAGCGTGGACGCCGCCGGCTGCGCCCGGCGCGCGGCCGACGAGGGCGTGGTCGCCGTCGTCGGTTCCTACAGCCAGTTCGGCGACTCCTTCCTCGC
Organism: Streptomyces sp. NPDC037203; assembly: GCF_055605065.1. Taxonomy (NCBI): domain Bacteria; kingdom Bacillati; phylum Actinomycetota; class Actinomycetes; order Kitasatosporales; family Streptomycetaceae; genus Streptomyces; species Streptomyces sp. NPDC037203. Next base: position 213,201 of record NZ_JBVJUC010000006.1, on the reverse strand, counting down.
CCCGCTGGAGAGCGCCGGCATCCCCTACATCGGGGGCTACGGCGTCACCACCGACGAGTTCACCGGGATGATGTCCTACCCGGTCAACGGCGGCCAGCCCGCGCTGCTCGCCGGTCTCGGCAGGGCGCTCGCGGCGAGCTGCGGCCCGGTCTCGCTGGTCCGCCCCGACAGCATCGCGGGCGACGAGCTGCCCGCCGTGCTCGACTCCGGGCTGAAGGCGGGCGGGCACCCCGCGGCGCGGGACCAGCTCGTGGCGGAGGACCTCACCGAGTACGGCACGCCGTCCGGCAGGGCGCTGCGGTACGCGGCCGGCGACGCGCCGAGGAAGGGGTGCGTGGTGCCCGCGCTCGGCGACCGCACGGACACCTTCATGGACTCCTTCCGGCGCGAGCGCGCGGACTACCCGGCGGTGCGGCTCGGCACGGTGCTGGGCAGCGTCGACCAGACGATGATCAACGCGACCGGCGGCGCGTCCGGGCCGTACGAGGGGGCCTACGTCACCGGCTGGTACCCGCCCGCGAGCGACGCCCGCTGGACGCGGATGAAGCAGGTGATCAGCGAAGAGGCGTTCGGCGACAACCGCATCGACCCCGCGGACGCCGGGGTGCAGACCACCTGGATCGCCTACACCGTGCTGAAGGCCGTCCTGGAGAAGATCGGCGGCGGCACGGTGAGCGCCGACTCCGTGCGCAAGACGCTGGACGGCGGCCTCGCGGTCTCCACCGGGGGTCTCACCCCCACGCTGCGCTGGCCCTACGAGGGCAGGCTGGCCTCGGTCGGCTTCCCGCGGATGGTGAACGCCGACGTCACCCTCCAGGTGGTGCGGGACGGCGAGCTGGTCGCGCCCCGCGAGGGCATCGGCGGGATCGACGGCACCACCGACATGACCGGCACCCTGGAGAACGCGGACGTGGAGTAGGGCCCCGCGTCCGCGTCCTCACGGGCCGGGACCGTCAGAGCTGGGTGGGCTGGCGCTGGGTCAGGCCGTACTTGGCGGCGATGGCGTTCCACAGCTCCGCCGCCTTGGCCTTCTGCTGGCTCGCGGTGCCGCTCTCGCGGTTGCCGGCCTGCGCCTCCCCGGTGCCCTTGGCGTGCCCCTTGTGGCAGGTCTTCCTGCCGCCGGCCTTGATCTGGTCGGCCCACGCCGCGTAGTGGTTGTCGGCCGCGGCCGAGGCCTGCCACGCCTTGGTCAGGGCGGCCGTCAGAGCCGCGTTGTCCGGCAGCCTGCCCACGTTCAGCTTGCCGAGCCGGGTGACCAGCTGGCTGCGCTGCCCGGCCGCGCTGCGCAGATTGGTGGCGGCGCCGTCGAGGCTCGCGCACTGCTTGACGTCGGCCACCGACTTGATCACCGTGGCGCGGCTGCTGCCGCTGTCGGCGAGCAGCTTGTCCAGCTCGACCGCCTGGGCGCGCGCCGGATCGGCGGCGGGCCCGGAGCTCTGCGGGGCCGCGGAGGTGGCGGCCACCGTCTTGTTGCCGTCCGTGCTGCCCGAGGAGCCGCCGCTCTTGCTGAGCAGCGCGCCCGCGCCCACGCCGAGCACCACGATGCCGACGCCGACGGCCGCGATCATGGGCACCTTCGACGGACGGCGCCGGGGCCGCTCGTCCTCGCCGTCGTCGTGGCGGGTGTACGGGGACGGAGGGCCGTCGTACGAGGGCTGGTAGGCGCCCGGCTGCTCGACGCGCGGGAACTGCGCGGTGGAGCCGGCCGGGGCCTCGGGGCCGGCCGGACCGCCCCGGAAGAGGTTGTCGAACTCGGCGGGCGGCTGCCGGTCCCCGCCCTGCCCCTGCGCCGGGTTCTGGTTCTGGGCCTGGTACGGCGGGATGTACTGCGTGGCCTCGGTGTCGGGCGAGGCGGGCGGGGGCGGGGTCCGGCGGTCGGCCCCGAGGTAGCGGGTCTCCTCGCCGGGCGACTCGGGCGGCAGCGCCCCGGCGGTCACCGGCGGTATGTACTGGGTGGCGCCCTCGTCGGCGGGGGCGGCGGAGACCGGCGGCAGATAGTGGGTGGCGTCGTCCGCGGCCGGGGGCAGCGGGGCGGCCTGGCCGGGGGCCGGGTACTGCGGCTGCTGGGGCTGGTGACCCTGGTGCTGCTGGGGCTGGTGGCCCTGCTGCTGGTACGGGTCCCGTGCGCCGTAGCCCTGCGGCTGACCGCCGTACGACGCCTGCTGCTGTCCCCCGTACGACGGGGCCGGGGCGCCCTCCGGGGGCAGCGGGCCGGCGCCGGCCGGGGGCTGGTGGCCGCCCTGGTCGCCCCACTGCGGGGCGGGCGCCGGGGGCCAGCCCTGGTCCTGCGCTCCGTGCTGCGGCGCCTGCTGTCCGGGCCCCCAGGACCCGCCCCAGGCCTGGCCGCCGGCGGGCGTGGCGGTCATGCCCGGCAGCAGGGGCTCTCCTCCGTCGGAGGGCAGCACGATGCCTTCGTGCGCGGGCTGCGCCGAGTGCTCCTCGCCCTGTCCACTCTGCGTCACCGGGACTCCTACCAATGGGGGACCTTGTGAATCGTCGGGCCACGCTACCGGGTCCCCGGAGCCCCTTGCCACGCACCTCGGCCCGCGGCCCGCCCGCCCCCGGCGGCAGTAACACAACGGCCCCGCGCAACGCTGTACATGGCACCGATCGCCCCACCGGGTGGTGTTCGCCACATGTTCACGTGTGCGCGGGGCCGGTGTTCACGCGGCCTGCTGGAGATCCAGACGCGCCCCGAACTCCCGTACCACCGCCTCGTCCCGGAACGGTTCGAGCCGTTGCTGGAGGTCCTCCAGATACTCCGCGCCCCGGTTGGAGCGCAGCGTCTCCAGCAGTTCCACCGCCTTCATGCCGGTGGCGCAGGCTTGTTCGACCTCGCGCTGCTGCACCTGGGCGGTGGCGAGCAGCACATAGCCGATCGCGCGCCGCCGGGCGCGGGACTCGGGGTGCCCGGCGAGGGACTGCTCGGCATAGCGCGCGGACTGCTCGGGCTGGCCGAGATCGCGGTGGCAGTGCGCCAACTCGTCGGCCAGGTAGGCCCCGTCGAAGTGCCGGATCCACACCGGGTCGTCCCCGGAGTCCTCGTCGCACTGCTCCATCGCGGAGACCGCCCGCGCGGTCGCGGCGCCCGCCGCGCGCGCGTCGCCGAGCAGTGCGTGCCCGCGCGCCTCGGCCGCGTGGAACATCGCCTCCACGCGGGGGGTCGCATGGCCGCGTGCGCCCTCCTGCGCGGCGCGCGCCAACTGCGCGATCTCGCGCGGGTTCCCGAGCTGTGCGGCGAGATGGCTCATGGACGCGGCCAGGACATATCCGCCGTAGCCGCGGTCCCCGGCGGCCTGGGCGAGGCGCAGCGACTGGATGTAGTAGCGCTGGGCCAGACCGGGTTGGCCGGTGTCCACGGCCATGTATCCGGCCAGCTCCGTCAACCGGGCCACGGCGGCGAAGAGTTCCCGCCCGGTCGACTCGCGGTACGAGCCCGCGAGCAGTCCGGAGACGACGCTGTTGAGGTAGTGCACCAGGACCGGGCGCACATGGCCGCTGCCGAACTGGTGGTCCAGATCGGTGAGCGCCTGGGTCATGGACCGCACGGCCGCCACGTCGGACTGGCCCACGCGCGGGCCCGCCTGCCGGGCCACCTGGGCGTCGGGCGCGGAGATCAGCCAGTCGCGGCTGGGCTCGACCAGCGCGGACGCGGCGACCGAGGAGCCGGAGAGGAAGTCCCGGCGCCCCACGTCGCTGCGCCACAGTTCGCAGACCTGCTCGATGGCCCCCAGTACCGTCGGCGAGAACTGGAGACCGACCCCGGAGGCGAGGTTCTTGCCGTTGGCCATGCCGATCTCGTCGATCGTGACCGTGCGCCCCAGCTTGCGGCCGAGGGCCTCCGCGATGATCGCCGGGGCCCGGCCCCGCGGCTGCTGGCCGCGCAGCCAGCGGGCCACGGACGTCTTGTCGTAGCGCAGATCGAGGCCGTGTTCGGCGCCGCACATGTTGACCCGCCGGGCAAGGCCGGCGTTGGAGCACCCCGCTTCCTGGATGAGTGCCTGCAGCCTTTCGTTCGGCTGCCTCGCGACGAGCGGCCGTGCGGCCATGTACCTACCCCCTGCGAACCCCTGGAGCGTGACCTTTCGGGAAGATCAGTGCCCAGCTGACATACCGTCAATGCGTGACATGTGCGGTTTGCCGGGTACCGGCGGATGCCAACCCCCCTCCTGGTTACCCAACTCACTCCCCGCCTCCTCCCGCGCGCCCCCACCGGTGCGCCCATGCGCCCCACGCGGGCCGTCGATGCTCCTCCCCCGGCGGGGCAAGGGCCGTAACTCCCGGTGGGTGCGGGAGTTGAGTGGAGCGTGGAAGAGACGATCGCGGCCACCGAAGACAGTCAGATTGCCGGGCAGATTCCGCAGCAGCGCGGGGAATCACCGCAGGAAACCGCCGTGCGCTACGCCGAGGAGCGGCACTGGGACGTGTTTCCGGGGACCTGGCTGGAAACCGTCCGCGGCATGCCGCGCTGCTCGTGCGGCGAGGGCTCCTGCCCCGCGCCGGGTGCGCATCCCGCGCGCCCCGACTGGGCGACCCAGGCGACGGGGAGCGCGACGGTGGTACGGCGGCTGTGGCAGAAGCAGCCGACGGCGGCGGTGCTGCTGCCGACGGGGCGCACGTTCGACGCGCTGTCCGTCCCGGAGACCGCGGGGTTCCTGGCGCTGGCCCGCCTGGAGCGGATGACGCTCACGCTCGGGCCGGTCGCGCTCTCTCCCGACCGGCGCATGCAGTTCTTCGTGCTGCCGGGGGGTTCGCTCAAGGTGCCGGAGCTGGTGCGGAAACTGGGCTGGGTGCCGGCGTCGCTGGACCTGGTGGCGCTGGGCGAGGGGGCGTACGTGGCGGCGCCGCCCACGCGGTTCGGGGGGCGGGGGGCGGTGCAGTGGGCGCGGCGGCCGACGCCGGCGAACCGGTGGCTGCCGGATGTGGAGGAGTTGATCTCGGCCCTCGCGTATGCCTGCGGCAGGGATCGGTAGCGGCTCGCCTCCTCGTCCGCCGGGTCGCGGACCGGTCGCGGACGCGGGTGCGTCGTGGTTGTCCGCGCGGTTCCCCGCGCCCCTTCGGGAGCGCGTCGATGCCGCCGTAGGCTTCCTCGCATGACCAATACCGCAGTGTGTATACGGGGGCTCTGGAAGCGGTTCGGGGAGCAGGTGGCCGTCGGAGGGATCGACCTGGAGCTGCCCGCGGGGAAGTTCATCGGGCTGGTGGGGCCGAACGGGGCGGGGAAGACGACGACCCTGTCCATGGTGACCGGGCTGCTGCGGCCGGACGAGGGCACCGTGGAGGTCGTCGGGCACGACGTGTGGCGGGACCCGGTGGCCGTGAAGACGCGGATCGGGGTGCTGCCCGAGGGACTGCGGCTGTTCGAACGGCTGTCGGGGCGGGAACTCCTCGGCTACAGCGGGCGGTTGCGCGGGCTGCCGGGGGACGAGGTGGACAAGCGGGCCACCCAGCTGCTGGACGTGCTCGACCTGGCCGGCTCCCAGCACAAGCTGGTCGTCGACTACTCGACCGGCATGCGCAAGAAGATCGGGCTCGCCGCGGCCCTGCTGCACAACCCCGAAGTGCTGTTCCTGGACGAGCCGTTCGAGGGTGTGGACCCGGTGTCCGCGCAGACCATCCGGGGCGTCCTGGAGCGGTACACGGCGTCCGGGGCGACGGTCGTCTTCTCCTCCCATGTCATGGAGCTGGTCGAGTCGCTGTGCGACTGGGTCGCGGTGATGGCCGCCGGCCGCATCCGGGCCGCGGGACCGCTCGCCGAGGTGCGCGGCGGACATCCCACGCTCCAGGACGCGTTCCTGGAGCTGGTGGGGGCGAACGGCCGCGACGCCGGCTCCGATCTGGACTGGCTGGGCGGCGGGGCGGCCCGATGACGAATCTCACCGGCACCGTCGTCCGTCTGAAGCTGTCGCTGCTGCGGGGCGGGCTGCGGCAGTCGCGGGGGCGGCGGGACGCGTTCATCGTCTCCAGCGTCCTCGCGCTGCTGTTCGCGCTCGCGCAGCTGCCGGGCATGGTGCTGCTCAGCCGGCAGCCGCACGGCGAGGTGGTCTCCGTGACCGCCACGGCCCTTCTGGCGCTGGGCTGGGCCTTCCTGCCGCTGTTCTTCCCGACCGGCGACGAGACGCTTGATCCGACCCGCCTGGTGATGCTGCCGTTGCGGCCCCTGCCGCTGATGCGCGCGCTGCTGGTGTCCTCCCTGGTCGGCGTCGGGCCGCTGGTCACCCTGCTGTTGCTGCTGGGCTGCGTGCTGGTGCCGGCGCGGGGCGCGGCGGGCTGGCTCACCGCGGTCGTCGCCCTCGCGCTCGCGCTGCTGGTGTGCGTGGCGCTCGCACGGACGGTGGCCGCCGCCAACGTACGGCTGCTCACCAGCCGCAAGGGCCGCGATCTGGCCGTGCTCAGCGGACTGGTGATCGCGATCGGCACCCAGCTGTTCAACTTCGGTGTGCGGCGCCTCAGTTCGGGCGGGCTCGGGCAGCTGCGGCCGGTCGCGGACGTGCTGTCCTGGGTCCCGCCCGCGTCGGCGGTGGCGGCGGTGCACTCGGCGAGCGAGGGGGCGTACGGCAGCGCGCTCGCCCGGCTCGCCCTCACGGCGGCCGCCTTGGCGGCGCTGCTCGTCGTCTGGGCGCGGAGCATGACCAAGCTGATGACCATGCCGGACGGGTCCACGCTCCAGGCGGCCGGTACCGGACGCGCGGAGCGCCGGCGCACGGGCGGGCTCGCGCGGCTGCTGCCGGCCGGGCGCACCGGCGCGGTCATGGAGCGCACCCTGCGCTACATGTGGCGGGATCCGAAGACCAAGGCCGGCTGGGTGACCTCGCTGGCGGTCGGGCTGCTCATCCCGGTGTTCTACGCGCTCCAGCACATCGGGTCGGTGTACTTCGGGTGCTTCGCCGCCGGGCTGCTCGGCCTCCAGATGTACAACCAGTTCGGGCAGGACACCTCCGCGTTCTGGATGGTGGCCCTGACCATCTCCTCGCCGCGCGACGCATACGAGGAGCTGCGCGGCCGGGTCCTCGCGCTGCTGCTGATCACCCTCCCCTACGCCACGCTCGTCACGGTGCTGACCGTCGCCCTGATGGACGCCTGGACCAGGCTGCCGCAGGTCCTCGGGCTGTCCCTGGCGCTGCTCGGGGCGATGCTGGCGGCCGGGGCGTGGGCGTCGGCGCGGTACCCGTACTCCGTCCCGCAGGAGGCCATGAAGAACGTCAGCCCCGGACAGGCCGGCCTCGCCTGGGCCGGCCTCTTCGGCGGGATGCTCGCCGCCGCCGTCCTGTGCGCCCCCTTCATCGCGCTCACCGTCTGGGTGGGCCGGGGCGCGGGCGGCACCGGCGCCGCCTGGCTGCTGCTGCCCGTCGGGGCCGGGTACGGCGCCGGGCTCGCGCTGCTCGGGCTGCGCCTCGCGGCCCCGCGGGCGGCGGGACGGCTGCCGGAGATCCTGGCGGCGGTCAGCAAGGGGTGAGCTGCGGATGTACGCGTGAGGACGACCCCCTCACTGCGAACAGGGGTTCGAAAATACTGCCCCTGCGGACAACACCCCTCATTCGAGTGACACCGCGTCAGGAATGATCGCCGTCCCGGAGGGGATCTTTCTGGCAGGAGGCGGACCGCTCGGGGAAAAACGGTCCGAGGGGAACTGACCCTGAGAGCTCGGGGCTCCGGGTCAGCACAGGGGAGGACAGGCCCCGGCGCCGCATGGCGCCGGGGCCCTCCGCCGTCTCAGGGGCCCGCTGTCCTTCCGGGGCCCGGCGCCATCCGGCGCTCAGCGCTTGGCGACGAACACATGGGAGGCGACGTCGGCCGCCAGCTCGGCCGCCTCGCCGCCGCTGCCGACCAGCACCCCACCCGGCGACTCGGTCACGCTCACCACGGATCCGGGCTGCACACCGGCCCGGCGCAGGGTGTACATCAGCTGCGCGTCCATCTGGATGGGCTCGCCGATGCGGCGTACGACGACCGTCTTGCCGTCGCTGCCCGCGTCCAGGTCGGCGAGCGAGACCATGCCCTCGTCCAGGAACGGATCGGCGCCGTCCTTCTCGCCCAGTTCCTCCAGGCCGGGGATCGGATTGCCGTACGGCGATTCGGTCGGGTGCCGCAGCAGCTCCAGGACGCGGCGCTCGACGGCCTCGCTCATCACGTGCTCCCAGCGGCAGGCCTCCGCGTGCACCTGCTCCCACTCCAGGCCGATCACGTCGACCAGCAGGCACTCGGCGAGGCGGTGCTTGCGCATCACACGGGTGGCGAGCCTGCGACCCTCGTCGGTCAGCTCCAGATGGCGGTCACTGGCCACCGAGACCAGTCCGTCGCGCTCCATCCGCGCCACCGTCTGGCTCACCGTCGGCCCGCTCTGGTCCAGCCGCTCCGCGATCCGGGCGCGCATGGGGACGACGCCTTCCTCCTCCAGTTCGAGGATGGTGCGGAGATACATCTCCGTGGTGTCGATCAGTCCGGACATACGTGCCCCTCGATTACCTCTGCCGGCACCCGGCGCCTGCGCCGGCCTCCACTCAATTCTGCCGGATGCCACCGACAACCGGGCGTCAGCGGGGGGAACGGGGCGGGTTCCACAAGCGCGGGCGGGTCCGGGCGCCGGAACGGGCGGCGGCCGTATTGACACCGCACTGGTCCGGACCGCACCGTGATCCGCGACACAGACGCTGCGAAGGGGCACCGCATGAGCGACGGCACGCCTGCCGACCTGTTCTTCGACGCCGCCATCAACCTGCTGCGACGGCTCGGGGAGGAGGAGGCGGAGGCGATCGAGTCCGCCGGCACCCTCCTCGCCGACACCGTCGAAAGAGGCGGCCGCCTGTTCGCCTTCGGCGCCGGTCACTCCTCGCTCGCCGCCCAGGACGTCGTCTACCGGGCCGGCGGCCTCGCCCTGATGAACCTGCTCGCCGTCCCCGGCGTGGTGGGCGTGGACGTCATCCCCGCCACCCTCGGCTCCGCGCTCGAACGCGTCGACGGGCTGGCGAGCGCCGTCCTCGGCACCTCGCCGCTGCGCTCCGGCGACGCCCTGGTGATCATCTCCCTGTCGGGGCGCAACGCGCTGCCCGTGGAGATGGCCCAGCGCGCCCGCGCCCTCGGCATCACGGTGATCGGCGTGACCTCGGTGGCGTACGCGGCGCAGACCACGTCCCGGCACTCCTCCGGCACCTTCCTGAAGGACCACTGCGACCTGGTCCTCGACTCGAAGATCGCGGTCGGCGACGCGGAGCTCACCCTCGACACCATCCCGGCGCCCTTCGCCCCCGCCTCCACCGTGGTCACCACGGCGCTGATGCAGGCCGTCCTGGCCACCACCGCCGCCGCCCTCGCCGACCGCGGCATCGAGCCCCCGCTGCTGCGCTCGGGCAACGTGGACGGCGGCCACGACTGGAACACCCGCGTGATGGACGAGTACGGCGACCGGATCTTCTACCGCCGCTGAGCGTCCCCGGCCGGGGCCGCCCCGCCGAGGTCCAGCGCCGCCGCTATCCGCAGCGCCACGTCCTCGGCGTACGACGCGTCGGAGCGCTCGAAGGGGGTGCGGGCGGCGCCGCGCAGGAAGGTCACCACGCCGAGGGTGCGGCCCCGGCTGCGCAGCACCGCGCACAGGGCGTGCACCGCGTCGCCGGGCCACTGCCGGCGCAGCGCCCACTCACGGGCCAGCTCGGGCGGCACCGACCCGGCCTCCGCGCGCACGCATCCGGTGCGCTCCACGCAGCTCAGCGCCGGATGCCCCGGCTCGTAGCGCACGGGCAGCCCGGCGGCCCCGGTGAGCACGCTCGGACCCGGCGCTCCGGCGGGCGTGGCGGCGAGCCGTACCAGCCGTACCGCACCCGCCGGTCCCGCGCCCGGATCGCGCGGGGCGCTCGCGAGCCGGTCGATCAGGGCGTGGTCGGCGAAGCCGGCGAGGGCGTAGTCGAGGTGGACGGTGGCCGCCTCCAGCGGGTCCTCGCACTCGGCGGCGGCGCGTGCCGCGCGGTGCAGCTGCTTGGTGCGGAAGCGCAGCAGCGCGGCCTCCTGCTCACCCCGCTTGGCCTCGGTGACGTCCGTGAACAGCCAGCCGACCCCGAGCGGCACGGGCTCCTCGGCGAGCGGCGAGGAAAGCGGCAGGAAGGCGTTGCGCCAGCAGCGGCGCCGCTCGCCCTCGGCGGCGGTGCGCAGCGTCACCCACACCTCGGCGGGCGCGGGCGGCGCGCCCTCGGCGAGCACATGGGTCAGCGCGGCCTCCAGCTCCTCCACGCCCTGCGCGAGCAGGTCGCCGAGCGGACGCCCCAGCGCGGACGCGCGCCCGGCGCCGAGGGCCTTCGCGGCGTGCGTGTTGACGACGGCGGGGCGCAGGTCGGCGTCGACGAGGACGACGCCCCAGTCGGCGTCCTGGAACAGCGCCTCGCTCAGCGCGATGGACCGCTCCAGGTCGATCTGCGCGTGCACCTCGCTGAAGGCGCAGTAGACCCCGGCGGGCTCCCCGCCGGGCCCCCGTACGGCGGCGGACTGGGTACGCACGAGGACCCGGCCGCCGTCCTTGGTGAGCAGCGCGAACTCGTGCACCTGCCGTCCGTGGGCGCGCATCGCCGAGAGCAGCCGGGCCTGCACCTCGTCGGCGTCGGCGGTGCGCACGGCCCAGCCGGCGAACCCGCGCCGCCCGACCGCCTCCGCCGCGCTCCAGCCGAGGATCCGCTCGGCCTCGCGGTTCCAGTGGGTGACGACGCCGTCCGCGTCGAGGGCGCACAGCGCCGCGTCCATGCCGTCGAGCAGCGCGGCCAGCAGATCCGCGCCGCCGCACTCCCCCGATGCGCCGGGCTCGTCGGGCCCCAGCTCATCGGTGGTCCCACTCCGCCGGGAAGCACTCACCTGGACCCCCTGCACGCTGCGTCGGCGCACGTAAGGCGCCCGTTCCGCTCACTGCCCTCATTCAACTCGAACGTGACGCAGCCCACATCCTGTTCCGTCAAGATGGAGGGATTCAATCCCCGCGTTCCGTGACCAGAAGTCGCAGGTCGACCCATTCGTCCCGCTCTCCGTCCAGCACGTAGCGCTCGACCTCCGCGAAGCCCCGCCGCAGGGCGAACCGCAGTCCGTCCTCGTTCGCCGCCAGCACACAGGTCTCCACGACGCCCGCCCCCAGCGAGCGGGCCCGGTCCAGCGCGTTCCCGTAGATCACCGTCCCGAACCCCCGGCGCCGGAACTCGGGCAGCACCCGCGCGATCACGGTCGCCACCCCCTCCTCGCCCACCGGCGGCCGCACGGTCGAGCAGCCCACGAGGACGTCACCGGCGTACGCGTTGTCCAGCAGGTACCGCTCTCTGCGCACCCGCGCCTGCGCCGGTGACATCGCGGCGGGCGGCACCACGGCGTTGTGCACGAGCCGCCACTGCTCCAGCATGGCGTCGCTTACGACCGGGGCCGTCCGGAGTGCGGGCGCACCGGGGAGGCCGGGCAGGTCAGGAAGATCGGGAAGAGGAGTCACAGCGACCAGTCCTACCACCGATGCGGCTCGTCCATTCGGGCGAGCCGGCGGCGGTCCGGGGGCGTTCCGGGCGCTCCGGCCGAAGACGCGGAAAAAACAGTTGAGCCCGCCCCGGCCGGTTCCTACGCTGTAGGCACACGGAAGGGAGGTGGTTCGGCGAATGTATGCATACCGGACGCGTGAGGTGGCTGCGGGCTAGCGGCTCGTCACCACGCTCAGTGCGGTGCCGGACCGGCACGTGAAAGATACGTGCAGCCGGCCCAATCCCAAGCAGTCACCCGACCCGCGGGCTGCCGGTACGTCCGGCCGGCTCCTCCCCGGAGGAACCCAGCCCGCGGGTCGTCTGCGTTCTCCCGGAGGGCCTCAGGGGCTGAGGCGCTCGACCTGCCAGCCGCCGTCCGGGCGCGCGGTGTAGCGCAGTCGGTCGTGCAGGCGGTTCTCCCGGCCCTGCCAGAACTCGACGGTCTGCGGTACGACGCGGAAGCCGCCCCAGTGCGGCGGCACCGGCACCCGTTCGCCCTCGGGATAGCGGGCCGCCAACGCGGCGTACGCGGCGTCCAGTTCGGCGCGCGAGGCGATCACCGTGGACTGGGCGCTGGCCCAGGCGCCCAGCTGGGAGCCGTGCGGCCGGGTGCGGAAGTAGGCCGCGGTCTCGTCCCGCCCGGTGCGCCGGACCCCGCCCGTGACGATGACCTGCCGGGCCAGCGGATGCCAGGGGAAGAGGAGCGAGACGTGCGGGTTCACCGTCAGGTCCCGGCCCTTGCGGGAGTCGTAGTTCGTGTAGAAGACGAAGCCCTCGGTGTCGAACTGCTTCATCAGCACGGTGCGTGAGCTGGGCCGCCCCTCGGCGTCCGCCGTGGCGACGACCATGGCGTTCGGCTCGTAGAGCGTGCCGTGGAGGGCCGCTCGGGCCGCATCCTCGAACCAGCGTGCGAACTGGTCCATGGGGTGCGTGGCGAGGTCCTGTTCGGCGAGTCCGTCGGCCCGGTACTGCTTGCGCATCGCGGCGGGGTCGAGGACGGGATCCAGGAGTGGTTCGCGGTCGGTCACGCGGTCATCTTGCCGTATCTAATGGGCCTGGCCCCCTCTGTCGTCAAGTCTCTCCCCGCGCGAGATACGGGGTTATCGTGCTGGTGCCAGGCCCGTTCGAAACCCGCGCCGCCCAGCCGAGGAGCCGCCTGATGTCCGACTTCGTACCCGGACTCGAGGGAGTCGTAGCGTTCGAGACGGAGATCGCCGAACCGGACAAGGAGGGCGGTGCCCTGCGCTACCGGGGCGTCGACATCGAGGACCTGGTCGGCCATGTCTCCTTCGGCAATGTGTGGGGCCTGCTGGTCGACGGCTCCTTCAACCCCGGCCTGCCGCCCGCCGAGCCCTTCCCCATCCCGGTCCACTCCGGCGACATCCGCGTGGACGTGCAGTCCGCGCTCGCGATGCTCGCCCCCGTCTGGGGACTGAAGCCGCTGCTCGACATCGATGTGCGGCAGGCGCGCGAGGACCTGGCGCGGGCCGCCGTCATGGCCCTGTCGTACGTCGCCCAGTCCGCGCGCGGGCAGGGCCTGGCGATGGTGCCGCAGCGGGAGATCGACAAGGCCGGGTCGGTCGTGGAGCGGTTCATGATCCGCTGGCGCGGGGAGCCGGACCCCCGGCATGTCGCCGCGGTCGACGCGTACTGGACGTCGGCCGCGGAGCACGGCATGAACGCGTCCACGTTCACCGCGCGGGTCATCGCCTCCACCGGCGCGGATGTCGCCGCCGCCCTCTCCGGCGCCGTCGGCGCGATGTCCGGCCCGCTGCACGGGGGCGCGCCCTCGCGGGTGCTCGGGATGATCGAGGAGATCGAGCGCACCGGGGACGCGGAGGGATATGTGAAGCGGGCCCTGGACCGGGGCGAGCGGCTCATGGGGTTCGGGCACCGGGTGTACCGGGCCGAGGACCCGCGGGCGCGGGTGCTGCGGCGCACGGCGCGGGAGTTGGCGGCGCCGAGGTTCGAGGTGGCGGAGGCGCTGGAGAAGGCGGCGCTGGAGGAGCTGCACAACCGCAGGCCGGACCGGGTGCTGGCCACGAACGTGGAGTTCTGGGCGGCGATCATGCTGGACTTCGCGGAGGTGCCGGCGCACATGTTCACGTCCATGTTCACGTGCGCGCGTACGGCGGGCTGGTCGGCGCACATCCTCGAACAGAAGCGGACGGGGCGCTTGGTGCGGCCGAGTGCGCGGTACGTGGGGCCGGGGCCGCGGCGGCCGCAGGACATCGAGGGGTACGCGGACATCGCCCGGTAGCGGGGGCGGAGCGGCCCGGCCGCGCGGGCGGCCGCGGGACCGCCGTGCCGGGGGGGGGGGGGGGGGGGGGGGGGGGGGGGGGGGGGGGGGGGGGGAGGGGGGGGGGGGGGGGGGGGGAAAGGGGGGGGGGGGGGGGGGGAAGGACCCACACCCCCCCCCCCCCCCCCGCCCCGTGGGGGATGCCGTCTAGGCCGGGGTCAGGAGACTCCCGTGATGGCGCTCCGCCACCAGCGGGTGGGCCCGCAGCTTGCCCTTCAGCTCGTTGTAGCCGTACTCGGCGAACAGGGGGTTGGTCGGATCGGTGGTGACGCCGGGGGCCCGGGTGGCGTGCGGGAAGGGGAGCGGGGCGACCTTTCCGTCCAGGCGGGGGTTGTAGAAGAACGGGATCGAGAAGCGTTCCGTCGCTCCGGGCGGGCTGACCACGCGGTGGTTGGTGGCGAGGAGGTAGCCGTTGGTGGCGACCTCCAGGAGTTCGCCGAGGTTGACGACGAAGGCGTCCTCGAGCGGCGGCACGTCGTGGAAGCGGCCGTCCTCGCGCTGGACCTGGAGGCCGCCCACGGAGTCCTGGAGGAGCAGGGTGAGGAAGCCGTAGTCCTTGTGCGCGCCGACGCCCTGGTCCGCGCCGTCGCCCGCGCTGCCGGGGTAGCGGACCAGCTTGAGGTGCGGATGGGCCTGGTCGCCGAAGATCGGGTCGTAGAAGTCGGCGGGAGCGCCGATGGCGGTCAGCAGCTCGTGCAGCAGGCGCTGGGCGACCGCGCTGAGCCGGTCGATCCAGGCGAGGGCCGCGGTGCGCAGCTCGGGCAGGGCGGCCGGCCACTGGTTGGGGCCCTGGAGCCACCAGTACGGCGGTTCGCCGGGGCCGGGCACCCGCGCGGGGCGCTCGGCGCCGATGTCGAGCTGGTCGCGCCAGTCGCGGGCGCCGCCGGTGCGCTCGTCGCCGGTGCGTGTGTAGCCGCGGAAATGCGGGGAGTTGACGTTGTCCAGCGCCAGCCGGTCGGCCTCCGGGAGCTCGAAGAAGGCGCGCATGGCGCTGATCAGCGCGTCGGTCTCGGCCCTGGTCACGCCGTGCCCGACCAGTTGGAAGAAGCCGACGTCGTGCGCGGCGCCGTGCAACTGGGCGTGGAGCAGGGCCCGGCTGCGGGGGCCGCGGTCGGCGGCGGAGAGGTCGATGACGGGCAGCTGGTCGTACGACGCGGTCGTCGCGGTGTGCGAGGTCATGGTGTGTCCGCAGGGTGTACGGGGCACGGGCGGCCGCAGGGGTACGCGGCCCCCTGGATGCCGGAAAAGTGAGAGAACGCGGGACGCGGAGCGCGCCGGGGGCTGGATCAGGCGGCGTGGCGCCGACAGCCCATGCTCGTGACGCGCACGTAGTCCACGTGGCGGCGTCGGACGAGCATCGGAAGCATGCGCCCAGAGTACTGCGCGTACCGCGATAGGGATGTGGCGCGGCTCACTCCGCCACCGCGGCCGGGCCGCCGGCGGGTGCGCGGCCCGCGCGGCCGGGCCGGGCGGCTCAGCCGAGCGCGGTCTCCACCAGGGCCGCCCACTGGGCCACGACGCGTTCGCGGCGGGCCGTGTCGTCGGTGAGGACGTTGGCGAGGCCGAGGCCGCGGGCCATGTCGAGGAGGCCCTGGACGGTCTCGCGGACGCCGGGCCGGGACTCGTCGGCGCGCAGCAGGTCGACGGCGATGTGATGCGTCTCGCGGCCGACGCGGGCCTCCAACTCGGTGACCCGGCCGCGCAGTTGCTCCTCGTTGGAGGCGGCCACCCACAGCTGGAGGGCGGCCCGGAAGAGGGGACCGGTGTAGAGGTCGACCAGGGCGGTGACGACGGCCCGGCGATCGCCCTGCGCGCCGTGCGGGAACAGCTCGCGCAGCGCGCTGGAGCGCTCCTCGGCGACGTACTCGACGGCCGCGGTGAACAGGTCCTCGCGGGTCGGGAAGTGGTGCTGGGCGGCGCCCCGCGAGACGCCGGCGCGTTCGGCGACGACGGCCACCGTGGAGCCCGCCCAGCCGTGTTCGGCGAGACAGAAGACGGCGGCCTCCAGCAGCCGCTGCCGGGTGGCCCGGCTGCGGTCCTGCTTGGGCCGCCGGTCGCGGTCCGCCCGTGGCCCGCGGGCGCGGTCCGCCGTCGTACTCATCTGGTCACACCGTCCATGCCGGATCCCGTTTCTCCAGGAAGGCCGTCATCCCCTCCCGTGCCTGGTCGGAGGCGAACAGGCGGGCCGAGAGCGCGGTCAGGGCGGCCGCGTCCCGGTCGAATGTTTCCAGCACCCTAGCCGTGAGCAGCCGTTTCGTCTCCGCCAGGGCCTCGGGAGCGGAGCGGCGCAGCCCGTCGAGGACGGGCGCGAGGGCCTCGTCCACGTCCTCGGCGGCGGCCGTGAGCAGCCCGGTGCGCACGGCCTCGGCGGGGCCGAACCGCTCGCCGGTGAGGTAGTAGCGGGCCAGGGCGCGCGGGTCGGTGCGCGGCAGCAGCGGCAGCGAGATCACCGCGGGGGCCACCCCGATGCGCACCTCGGTGAAGGCGAAGGTGGCCGCCGCGCCGGAGAAGGCCAGGTCGCAGGCGGCGAGCAGGCCGAGGCCGCCCGCGCGGACGTGCCCGGTGACCCGGCCCAGCACCGGCTTGGGCAGCTCGACGAGTCGGCGCAGCAGGGCGACCAGCGCGTCCGGGTGCGGCGGTTCGCGCAGGTCCGCGCCGGCCGAGAAGGTGGTGCCGGTGTGGGTGAGGACGACGGCCCGTACGTCCGGGTCCGCGCCGCACTCGGCCAGCGCGTCGGCGAGGGCGGCGACCAGGCTCGCGGACAGCGCGTTGCGGGTGCCGGTGGCGTCCAGGCTGAGGGTCTCGACGCCGCGAGTGCGCGCGCGCCCGATGGTCGTGGTCATATGCGCTCCCTGGACTGGTGGCGCCGCGGGATCGTCCCGGCGGCGGGGCGTGGCCCGGCACGGCTGCGCGGACGGGCGGTCTCGACGGGCGGGACACGTGCGTACTCACTGCGGAACACGGTTGCTCCAAGCGGCGCGGCTCAGTACGACTTGGGCAGGCCCAGGCTCTGGTGGGAGACGTAGTTGAGGATCATCTCCCGGCTCACCGGGGCGATACGGGCCACGCGCGCGGCCGTGATCAGCGAGGCGAGCCCGTACTCGCGGGTGAGGCCGTTGCCGCCGAGGGTGTGCACGGCCTGGTCGACGGCCCTCACGCAGGCCTCCCCGGCCGCGTACTTGGCCATGTTGGCGGCCTCGCCCGCGCCGATGTCGTCGCCCGCGTCGTAGAGGTGGGCCGCCTTCTGCATCATCAGCCGGGCCAGCTCCAGGTCGATGTGGGCCTGTGCGAGGGGGTGGGCTATCGCCTGGTGGGCGCCGATGGGTGTCTTCCAGACCGTGCGGTCGCGGGCGTACTCGATGGCCCGGCCGAGCGCGTACCGGCCCATCCCGATGGCGAACGCGGCCGTCATGACGCGCTCCGGGTTGAGGCCCGCGAACAGTTGGAGCAGCCCGGCGTCCTCGTCGCCGACGAGTGCGTCGGCGGGCAGCCGTACGTCGTCCAGGACCAGCTCGAACTGCTTCTCGGCGGCCTTGAGTTCCATGTCGATCGGCCGCTTCTGGAAGCCGGGCGCGTCCGTCGGCACGATGAAGAGGCAGGGCTTGAGGCGGCCGGTGCGGGCGTCCTCGGTGCGGCCGACGATCAGCACCGCGTCGGCCATGTCCACGCCGGAGATGAACACCTTGCGGCCGGTGAGCAGCCAGTCGGCGCCGTCGCGGCGGGCGGTGGTGGTGATGCGGTGGCTGTTGGAGCCGGCGTCGGGTTCGGTGATGCCGAAGGCCATGAGCCTGGTGCCGTCGGCGAGGCCGGGGAGCCAGGCCCGTTTCTGCGCGTCGGTGCCGAAGCGAGCGATCACGGTGCCGCAGATGGCGGGGGACACGACGAGCATCAGGAGCGGGGAGCCGGCGGCTCCCAACTCCTCCAGGACGATGGACAGTTCGCTGATGCCGCCGCCTCCGCCGCCGTATGCCTCCGGCAGGTTGACGCCGAGATAGCCCAGCTTCCCGGCCTCCGACCAGAGTTCGGTGAGGGGTTTGCCCTCGGCGAGGGTGCGGGTGAGGTAGTCGCGGCCGTAGCGGGCTCCGAGGGCGCCGACGGCCGAGCGCAGGGCCTTGTGTTCTTCGGATTCGACGAGGGTGGTCATGCGATTCCTCCGGGTGCGGGTTGTGTGTGGTTGCTCGCGCTCACGCGGCGGTGGCCGCCGCCCTTCGATACGGCCCCCCGCCCCTCAGTCCGGCCGCACCACTGCCAGCAGCAGGCCGGGCTCCACCTGTTGTCCCGGCTTGGCGTGCAGCGCGGTCAGGGTTCCCGCGGCGGGGGCCGAGATCCGGTGCTGCATCTTCATCGCCTCCAGCCAGATCAGGGGCTGCCCGGCGGTGACCGCCGCGCCCTCTGCCAGGCCCTCGGCGACCCGTACGACCGTGCCGGGCATCGGCGCCACCAGGGAGCCCTCAGCGAGCTGGGCGGCGGGATCGGGAAAGCGGGGCAGCGCGACGAGCCGCTCGGCGTTGACATACACCTCGTCGCCGTACCGCGCCACCGCGAACGAACGCCGTACGCCGTCCACTTCGAGGACGATCGTGTCCGCGTCGGCGCGTACGACCCGCACCCCGTCGGCGTCGGGGCCCCGCCGCGTGTGCCGGTACCGCGCCTCGGCCTCCTCCCCCGCCACCGCGTACCGCTTGACCTGGTCCTGCGACGGCACGTTGCGCCAGCCGCCGAAGCGGGAGCGGCCGTGGGAGTCGGCGAGGGCGGCGGCGAGCGGGGCGAGGGGGTCGGCGGCGGGTGCCGTGAGGGCCGGGAGGTGGCGGTCGTAGAACCCGGTGTCCATGCGGGCGGAGGTGAACTCCTCGTGGCGCAGGGAGCGGACGAGCAGGTCGCGGTTGGTGGCGGGGCCGTGGATCACCGCCGATTCCAGGGCGCCCGCGAGCCGGCGGATCGCCTCCGTCCGGGTCGGGGCGTGGGCGACGAGCTTGGCGAGCATCGGGTCGTAGTGGACGCCGATGGGGTCGCCGTCGGTGTACCCGGTGTCGAGGCGGACGCCGGGCGGGACGGCGAGCCGGTGCAGGGTGCCGGTCTGCGGGGCCCAGTCGCGGGCGGGGTCCTCGGCGTACAGGCGGACCTCGACCGCGTGGCCGCGCGGGGCCGGCGGGTCCGGCTCCAGGGCGTGGCCCTCGGCGACGCGGATCTGCTCGGCGACGAGGTCGAGCCCGAACACTGCTTCCGTCACAGGGTGTTCGACCTGGAGGCGGGTGTTCATCTCCAGGAAGTGCGCGCGGCCCCCGGCGACCAGGAACTCGACGGTGCCCGCGCCGACGTAGGAGACGGCCCGCGCGGCCCGTACCGCCAGCGTCCGCAGCTCCCGTGCCAGGCGCTCGGGCAGGCCGGGCGCCGGGGCCTCCTCGATCACCTTCTGGTGGCGGCGCTGGAGGGAGCAGTCGCGGGTGCCGAGCGGCCAGACGGTGCCGTGGGTGTCGGCGAGGATCTGCACTTCGACGTGGCGGCCGTTCTCGATATACGGCTCCACGAACACCTCGCCGTCCCCGAAGGCGCTCGCGGCCTCGGCGCGCGCCCCTTCCAGGGCGTCCCGGAGCTCGTCCAGGCGGCGTACGATCCGCATCCCGCGCCCTCCGCCGCCCGCCGCCGCCTTCACCAGCACCGGCAGGTCCCCCTCGGTGACCTCCTCCAGGGGTTCCAGGCCCAGCAGCCGCTTGGCGCGCGTCTTGGAGGCCATGGCCTCGATGGCCTCGGGGGACGGCCCGATCCAGGTCAGCCCGGCGTCCACGACCGCGCGGGCGAAGTCCGGGTTCTCGGAGAGGAAGCCGTAACCGGGGTGCACGGCGTCCGCGCCGGCGGCGAGGGCGGCCCGCACGATCAGGTCGCCGCGCAGATAGGTGTCGGCGGGCGCCGCGCCCGGCAGTCGTACCGCCGCGTCCGCCCGGCGGGTGTGCAGCGCCTGCGCGTCGGCGTCCGAGTACACGGCGACCGTACGAATGCCCAGGTCGGCGCAGGTGCGGAAGATGCGGCAGGCGATCTCGCCGCGGTTGGCGACCAGCAGTGTCTGGATCATGGACCTCACATCCGGAAGACGCCGAAGCCGCCGCGCGCGCCCTCGTAGGGGGCGGTGTGGATCGCGGAGAGGCACAGGCCGAGGACGGTGCGGGTGTCGCGCGGGTCGATGACGCCGTCGTCGTACAGCCGCCCGGACAGGAACATCGGCAGCGACTCGGACTCGATCTGCTGCTCCACCATGGCGCGCAGGGCGGCGTCCGCGTCCTCGTCGTAGGGCTGTCCCTTGGCCGCCGCCGACTGCCGGGCGACGATCGACAGCACGCCCGCGAGCTGCTGCGGGCCCATGACCGCGGATTTCGCGCTGGGCCAGGCGAACAGGAAGCGCGGGTCGTAGGCGCGGCCGCACATCCCGTAGTGGCCGGCCCCGTAGGAGGCGCCCATGAGGACGGACAGGTGCGGCACGCGGGAGTTGGACACCGCATTGATCATCATCGCGCCGTGTTTGATGATCCCGCCCTGCTCGTACTCCCGGCCGACCATGTAGCCGGTGGTGTTGTGCAGGAAGACCAGCGGGATGTCGCGCTGGTTGGCGAGCTGGATGAACTGGGCGGCCTTCTGCGACTCGGCGCTGAACAGCACGCCCTGCGCGTTGGCGAGGATGCCGACGGGGTAGCCGTGCAGCGCCGCCCAGCCGGTCACCAGGCTGGTGCCGTACATCGGTTTGAACTCGTCGAAGTCGGAGCCGTCCACGATCCGGGCGACGACCTCGCGCGGATCGAAAGGGATCTTGAGGTCGCCGGGAACGATGCCGAGCAGCTCCTCCGGGTCGTGCTCGGGCGGCTTCGCCGGTCCCGGATCGGGGTGCGCCTTGCGGTGGTTGAGCCGCGCGACCACGCGCCGCGCCTGCCGCAGGGCGTCCCGCTCGTCCACGGCGAAGTAGTCGGCGAGCCCGGAGACGCGGGCGTGCATCTCGGCACCGCCCAGGGACTCGTCGTCGCTCTCCTCACCGGTGGCCATCTTCACCAGCGGCGGGCCGCCGAGGAACACCTTCGCCCGCTCCTTGACCATGATCACGTGGTCGGACATGCCGGGTATGTAGGCGCCGCCGGCCGTGGAGTTGCCGAAGACGACGGCCACGGTCGGAATGCCGGCGGCCGAAAGCCGGGTGAGATCACGGAAGATGGCGCCGCCGGGGATGAAGATCTCCTTCTGCGAGGGCAGATCGGCGCCGCCCGACTCCACCAGGCTGATGCAGGGCAGCCGGTTGGCGAGCGCGATGTCGTTGGCGCGCAGGGCCTTCTTCAGGCTCCAGGGATTGCTGGCACCGCCGCGCACGGTCGGGTCGTTGGCGGTGATCAGGCACTCCACGCCCGCGACCACGCCGATGCCGGTGACGAGCGAGGCGCCGACGGCGTACTCGCTGCCCCAGGCGGCCAGCGGGGACAGCTCCAGGAACGGGGTGTCCGGGTCGAGAAGCAGCTCGATGCGCTCGCGGGCGAGCAACTTGCCGCGCTCGCGGTGCCGTTGGACGTACTTCTCGCCACCGCCCGCGAGCGCCTTGGCGTGCTCGTCCGCCAGTTCCGCGAGTTTGCCGAGCATGGCCTCGCGGTGGGCGGTGTAGTCGGGGTGGTGGGTGTCCAGGGCCGTGTCGAGGACGGTCACAGCAGGGCCTCCGGGATGTCCAGGTGGCGGGAGCGCAGCCATTCGCCGAGGGCCTTGGCCTGCGGATCGAAGCGGTGCCGGGAGGCGACGCCGGCGCCGAGGATGCCGGTGACGACGAAGTTCAGGGCGCGCAGTGCGGGCAGGACGTGGCGGGTGACGGGCAGGTCGCGGCTCTCGGGGATCAGCTCCCGGAACCGGTCGGCGGTCAGCTCGTGCGCGAGCCACCGCCACGCCTCGTCGGTACGGGCCCACACCCCCACGTTGGCGTTCCAGCCCTTGTCCCCGCTGCGGGCTCCGGCGACCAGGCCGAGGGGGGCGCGGCGGGTGGCCCCCGGCGGGAGCGGTTCGGGCAGGTCGGAGGGTGGTGCCTTCGCCAGGGGCCGGGTCTGCGGGGGCGGGGGCACCCGTACGGGGCTCCCGTCGGGGAGTACGGCCGTGTGGGCCACGCCCTCCTGGGGCACGTACGCGTCCTCGAAGATCCCGTAGGGTTCGCCCCTGCCGGGCGGGGCGAGCACATGGAAGCCGGGGTAGCTGGCGAGCGCCAGCTCGATGGCCGCCCCGCTGAGCGCCCGCCCCACCACCCGCTGGTCCGGGTCCCGTACGACGAGACGCAGCAGGGCGCTGGCGGTCTCCTCGGTGGCGGCGTCCGGACGGTCGGTGCGGACGAGCTCCCAACCGACGTGGGCAGGGGGCGCCTTCGCCAGTTCCGGCGCCAACTGCTCCTTGACGAGTGCCGCCTTTTCCTCGACATCGAGCCCGGTGAGCACGAAGACGACCTCGTTGCGGAAGCCCCCGAGCTTGCTGAGCCCCACCTTCAGGGCCGGCGGGGGCGCCTCCCCGCGCACCCCTTCGATCCGCACCCGGTCGGGGCCGTCCTGGCTGAGCCGGGCGCTGTCGAGCCGGGCGGTGACATCGGGCCCGGCGTACCGGGCGCCCCCGGTCTCGTACAGCAGCTGCGCGGTGACGGTGCCGACGTCCACGAACCCGCCGGTGCCGGGGTGCTTGGTGATGACGCTGCTGCCGTCGGCGTGGATCTCGGCGAGCGGGAAACCGGGCCGCCGTACGTCGCCCTCCCGGAAGAACGCGTAGTTCCCGCCGGTGGCCTGCGTCCCGCACTCCAGCACGTGCCCGGCGACGACGGCCCCGGCGAGCTTGTCGAACTCCCCCTGCGTCCAGCCGAAATGGGCGGCCGCGGGCCCGGTGACGAGGGCCGCGTCGGTCACCCGCCCGGTGACGACGATGTCCGCGCCGGCCCGCAGGCACGCGGCGATGCCGAACCCGCCGAGGTAGGCGTGGGCGGCGAGGGTGCCGGGGTGGTCGGCGGTCAGGTCGTCGCCCTCGACATGGGCGACGCGCAGGGGTATGCCGAGCCGGCGGCCCAACTCGGTTATGTGCGCGGCCAGTCCGGCGGGGTCGAGTCCGCCCGCGTTGGTGACGATCCGCACCCCGCGCTCCCGGACCAGTCCGAGGCACTCCTCCAGCTGGCGCGGGAAGGTGCGGGCGTATCCGGCGCCGGGGTCCTTCAGCCGGTCGCGGGCGAGGATCAGCATGGTGAGTTCGGCGAGGTAGTCGCCGGTGAGGACGTCGAGTTCGCCGCCGGTGAGCATCTCGCGCAGGGCGTCGAAGCGGTCGCCGTAGAAGCCGGAGAAGTTGCCTATGCGCAGGGGGGTCACCGGTCGGACCCCTCCGCCGGACCGGCCATCCCCTCCGCCGGACCGGCCATCCCCTCCGCCGGGCCGGCCGCGGGCTTCGGCTTCCGGCCGCTTCCCGGTGGGCCCGCGAACGCCTGGGCGATGTCCAGCCAGCGGTCCGCGTCCGGGCCCTCGGCGGTCAGAGCGAGGTCGTCGCGGTGGGCGCGCTGGGTGACGAGGAGGCAGAAGTCCAGGGCCGGTCCGGTGACGCGTTGCGGGGCGTCTTCGGGGCCGTAGTCCCACACCGTGCCGCCGGGGGCGGTGAGCAGGACGCGGAACTGCTGGGCGGGCGGGGTCAGTCCGTGGACCGTGTAGGCGAAGTCCCGTGTGCGGAGGCCGAGTCGGGCGATGTGGGCGAGGCGGTCCGTCGGGGCGGGGGTGACGCCGAGCGCGTCGGCGACGTCCAGGCCGTGCGCCCACGTCTCCATCAGGCGGGCGGTGGCCATGGAGGCGACGGCCATGGGCGGCCCGAACCAGGGGAAACGGGCGCCGGGTCCGGCCGCGCGCAGGGCCAGGTCGAGGGCGTCGCGCCCGGACCGCCAGGCCGCGAGGAGTTCCGCGGGCGGCAGCCCGGCGCCCTCCCCGGCGCCCTCGTCCACGAAGGAGTCGCCCTGAGCGCGGGCCTTGCCGACCAGCGCGCGGAACGCGTCCGGATCGGTGGCGGCGGCCAGCGCCGCGCGGTCGGTCCAGGCGAGGTGGGCGATCTGGTGGGCGACGGTCCAGCCGGGCGCGGGGGTGGCGAGCGCCCACTGATCGGGCGTCAACCGGGCGACGAGCCGGTCCAGTTCGTCGCTCTCGGCACGCAGGTCGTCGATGACGGGCGTCGGGTCGGCCATGGGGGGAGCATGGCAGCGGGGCCGGAAACAATCAAGCGTGCTTGCATGATTTATTGCGCCGACCTTGCCCGGCCGGAGCCAGGCTCGCGGACAGGGTCGGGGGCGGGGGTGGCCGGGGTTTTCGGGGTGGGCCGAGGGTGCGCGGGTCGGGGGCGCGTCCGGGTTCACGCGTCCGGGTTCAGCCCAGGAGTGAGGCGAGCGTCCCGGTGAAGGAGTCCGCCGAGTACTCGGCGTGCGCGCGGATCCGGTCGGCCACGGCGGCCGCTCCCCCGCCCTCCACCAGCCGGACGATCCGCTCGGTCCGCCGCTCGTGCCCCTCGGGGCTGTCGGCGACGGCCGGGAGGTAGAAGTCGGCCGCGTCGTACGCCATGTGCAGCACGTGCTTCTTCACGTCGGCGAGGGTCAGGTAGTCACGGTCGGTCGTCGGCACCGGTTCGGGCCTGCCGACGCAGACCACCGGGGTGCCGGCGCCCCAGGCGTTGACGCACAGGTGGTAGGTGTCGGTGATGACGAGGCGGTAGCGGGGCAGGACGCCGAGCAGATCGCCGACGGTGGGGGCGCCGGGGCGGACCGGGAGGTGGCCGACCCGCTGCGGGACGTCCCCCTCGAACCAGGGGAGCCACTCCAGGGGCGCCCCCAGCCGCTCCGCGAGCCCCTGGCAGTAACCGGGCAGCCAGTCGGGGATCTTCGTCCGGGCGCCGAGGAACACCCCGATCGCGCCGCCCTCCGGGAGGTCCTGGGACCAGGGGGTGACCGGGAGGAAGTCGAGGTCGCCGGGGCGGTTCAGCAGGGCCGCGTCGGAACCGAAGTGGTCGGTCGTACGGTCCCCGCGCAGATGCCCGAGCTTGGCCGCCGACAGCGGATCGCGCACCCAGATCCGGCGGCTGCGCGTCATCAGCCGCGTGAACAGGGGCCCGTACTCCTTGTCGTCGTAGTCCGACTGCGTGTTGTGCAGGATCGTGCCGCCGTAGCCGAGGGTGCGGTCGAGCAGGTCGTCGGGCTGGTCGGCGAGCAGCAGGGTCCGGTTGAGCAGGGCACGGGCGGCGCCCCGGTCCTTCACGAGCCCGTAGTCGAGGAGCCGGTTGGAGGCGTCCTGGGTGAGGTAGTGCCGGGCGTGCAGGAAGTCGCCCCAGAAGACGACGGCGTCGTACTCGCGCAGGCTGTCCGCCTCGTCGATCAACGACCGGAACCGGAAGGGCAGTTCCGCCCCGCGCACGCCCTCCCGCAGACCCCGCAGCGGCACGGTCTGCGGCAGGTGCAGCGTGTACCAGCTCGCCTCGAAGCCGCCCCCCATCCGCCGCCGCATCGCCTCGAAGGCCAGGTCGACGGTCAGCATCCCGGTGTTGCGGTAGCCGATGTTGGGCGCGGTGATGACGGCGACACGTGCCATGCGTTCCTGATCCCCTGCCTGTTGCCGACGCCTCGTCCGGCGCCATGGACCCCTTCCCGTCAACGTACACAGCGCCACCGCCCGCGGCCCGGTCCACCCCCGCCCATTCGGCCAGCCCGCCACCGGGGCATCCGGGCGCCGCGCGCCCCGGGGGGCCCTACGCGTCCAGCACCGGCTTTCCGGCCCGGCCCACCTGCGAGCGCACCGCGCCGATGCTCGCCGCGATGACCAGGGCGATCGCGACGACCTCCGGGGCGGAGAGGGACTGGCCGAGGATGAACAAGCCGGCGGTGGCGGCGAGGGCCGGTTCCAGGCTCATCAGGATGGCGAAGGTGGCGGCGGGCAGCTTGCGCAGGGCCAGGAGTTCGAGGGTGTAGGGCAGCACCGAGGAGAGCACGGCCACCGCCGCGCCCAGGCCGAGCGTGGTGGGGACGAGGAGACGGTCGCCGGAGGCGGCGATGCCGAGCGGCAGCACGAGCAGCGCCGCGACCGCCATGGCCAGCGCCAGCCCGTCCGCCTGCGGGAAGCGCCGGCCGGTGCGCGCACTGAAGACGATGTACGCCGCCCACATCGCGCCCGCGCCCAGCGCGAAGCCCACCCCCGCCGGGTCCACCCCGCTGAAGCCCCCGCCGCCGAGCAGGAACACGCCGCCCAGCGCGAGCGCCGCCCACACGACGTTGACCAGACGGCGGGAGGAGACGACCGAGAGGGCGAGCGGTCCGAGCACCTCCAGGGTGACGGCGGGGCCGAGCGGGATACGGGCCACCGCCTCGTAGAACAGGCTGTTCATGGCGCCCAGGGCGAGACCGAAGGCGATCACCGTGCCCCAGTCGGCGCGCGAGTGGCCGCGCAGCCGGGGCCGGCAGAACAGCAGCAGCACCACCGCGGCCGCGACGAGCCGGAGCGTCACCACGCCCAGCGCGCCCGCCCTCGGCATCAGCGTCACCGCGAGGGCCCCGCCGAACTGCACCGACACCCCGCCGGCCAGCACCAGCCCCACCGGTCCGAGCGAGCCGGGACGGCGGCCCGCGGTGCCCGGCGGACCGGGCGTCGTCGCGGACGGCCCGGAGGTGGCGCTGACGGTGTTGACGGT
Organism: Streptomyces sp. NPDC037203; assembly: GCF_055605065.1. NCBI lineage: Bacteria > Bacillati > Actinomycetota > Actinomycetes > Kitasatosporales > Streptomycetaceae > Streptomyces > Streptomyces sp. NPDC037203. Next base: position 186,747 of record NZ_JBVJUC010000006.1, on the reverse strand, counting down.
ACTCACGGCGGTCCCGGTGCTCGGCTCAGGTCATGTACAGCTGCCTGTACTACCCGGTCCAGGGTAATAGACCACGTCAGGAGTGTGAACCTCTTATGGCACTGTCCTGGATGCTGAGATGCACCCCTTCCGCATCGCGGGCGCCGCAGCCGCCGCCTCCCTCAGCGGCGCGCCATGTACAGGTCGAACGCCTTGTGCAGCAGGCGGTTCAGCGGGAAGTCCCACTCGCCCGCGTACTCCACCGCCCCGCCGCCCGCACCCACCTTGAAGCGCAGCAGGCCGAGGAGGTGGTCGGACTCCTCCAGGGTGTCGGTGATGCCCCGGAAGTCGTAGACATGGGCGCCCAGCTCATGGGCGTCGCACATCATCCGCCACTGCATCGCGTTGTTGGGCTGCACCTCCCGTCTGCGGCTGGTGGAGGCGCCGTACGAGTACCAGACATGGCTACCGACGATCAGCATCGTGGCCGCGGCGAGCACCTCGCCGTCGTGCTGGGCGAGGTACAGCCGCATCCGGTCCGGGTCCTCGGCGGTCAGCGCCGTCCACATCCGCTGGAAGTACGGCAGCGGGCGCGGGATGAAACGGTCCCGCTCCGCCGTCTCCGCGTACAGCTCGTAGAAGGCCGGCAGATCCTCGTAGTCCCCCCGTACGACCTTCACCCCCGCCTTCTCGGCCTTCTTGATGTTGCGCCGCCACTGCTGGTTGAGCCCGCGCTGGATGTCCTCCAACGACCGCCCGGCATACGGCACCTGGCAGACGTACCGGGGCTGCCCCGCGGCGAAGCCGTCCTCGCCGCCGGGCTCGGCCTGCCGCCAGCCCATGCGGCGCAGCCGCTCGGCGAGGGCGAGCGCCCCCGGCTCCTCGGAGGTCGGCGGCGCGTCCCGCAGCCGGTGCGCGTCCGGATCGGCGATGGCGGCCTTGACCGCCTCGGGGCTCCACCGCCGCACCACCACGGGCGGCCCCATCCTCACCGAGAAGGCACCCAGCCGCTTGAGGTGGGCCAGCATCGGGTCCAGCCAGCGCTCCAGGTCGGGCGCGCCCCAGTCGATGACCGGGCCCTCCGGCAGGTACGCCAGGTACCGCTTCACCCTGGGCAGCGGCCGCAGCAGCACCAGCCCGGCCCCGACGAGCCGCCCGTCCGCCTCGAACCACCCCAGGCTCTGCGCCCGCCAGTCCGGCTTCACATCCCCCCAGGACGGCAGCTGGAGGTGGCTGACCGAGGGACGGCCCGCCACGAAGGCGAGGTGTTCGGCCCGGCTGACCGGACGGACGGCGAGGCTCATACGCGTGGCTCCTTCACGGCTCGCTGATCACTCACCCCATGGAAGCAGCGCCCTGCGCGGTCGGCCCGTCAATGCCCTCCCTCCTGCTCGTGTCCCGGTCCGGCGCCCCTGCTCGTGTCCCTGTCCAGCGCCTCGGCCAGCACCTCCGCCAGGTGCCGTCCCCGCACTGCGCCCAGTTGCTCCAGCTGGGTGCGGCAGGAGTAGCCGTCGGCCAGGATCACGGTGTCCGGGGCCGCCTCGCGTATCGAGGGCAGCAACCGCTCCTCCGCACAGGCCCTGGACACCTCGAAGTGGCCTTTCTCGAAGCCGAAGTTGCCGGCCAGGCCGCAGCAGCCGCCGGAGAGTTCCCCGGTGAGGCCGGCCGACTCGCGCAGCCGGCGGTCCGGGGCGTCGCCGAGGACCGCGTGCTGATGGCAGTGGGTCTGACCGGCGACCGGCCGGTCCACGGCGGGCGGGGTCCACCGCGGGGCGTGCCGATCCAGGGCCTCGGCGAAGGTGAGCACGGCGGCGGCGAGCCGGGCCGCGCGCGGGTCGTCGTGCAGGAGTTCCGGCAGGTCGGTGCGGAGGGCGGCCGCGCAGCTCGGTTCCAGCACGACGACCGGGACGCCCGCGCGCAGCACCGGCTCCATCAGGTCGAGCGTGCGGCGCAGCACCGCACGGGCGCGGTCGAGCTGGCCCGTGGAGACGTAGGTCAGGCCGCAGCAGACACGGGCACGGCGAGCCGGGAGGAGGGAAAGAGCGGCCGGGACCGGGGGGTTGGGGGCCGGGGTGTTGGGGGCCGGAGCCGGGGGGTTGGCGGCCGGGGCCAGGGGGTCGGGGGCCGGGGGCCGGCGCGGCAGCCGGGTCGGCGGGAGGGTCACCCGGAGTCCGGCGGCCTCCAGGACGCGGACGGCCGCACGGCCGACCGAGGGGGACAGGTGCTCGGTGAAGGTGTCCGGCCAGAGGACGACCAGGTCCCCGGCGCCCCGCGCCCGCGCGGGCCCCCTGCGCCGCCACCAGCCGGTGAAGGTCCTCGGGGCGAGCCGGGGCAGCCGCCGCTCCGGCGCGATCCCGGCCAGGCGTTTCGCCACGGCGGCCAGGGGCGGGACGGCGGCGAGCATGTTGAGCAGCGGAGCCGTACGGGTACGGGCGGTCCAGCGCAGCCACTCGGGCAGGCGGCCCATGCTGCGGTGGGCGGCGGGGCGGCGGCGGTCCGCGTAGTGGTGGTGCAGGAACTCCGCCTTGTAGGTGGCCATGTCGACGCCGACCGGGCAGTCGGTGCGGCAGCCCTTGCAGGCGAGGCAGAGGTCGAGGGCGTCACGGACCTCGGTGGAGCGCCAGCCGTCGGTGATCAGCTCCCCCGCCAGCATCTCGTGCAGCAGCCGGGCCCGGCCGCGGGTGGAGTGCTCCTCCTCGCCGGTCGCCCGGAAGGACGGGCACATCACGGCGGGGCCGGCCGCCGAGGCCGTACGGCACTTGGCCACGCCGACGCAGCGGCGGACGGCCGCGCGGAAGTCGCCGCCGTCGGCCGGGTAGCCGAAGGCCACGTCCACCGGCCCGGCGGGCAGCACGGAGAAGCGGAGGTTGCCGTCGAGCGGGGCGGGGCGGACCAGCATGCCGGGGTTGAGCAGGTCGTCCGGGTCCCACAGGGCCTTGGCGCGCTCGAACAGCCGGACCGTCTCGGCGCCGTACATCCGGGGCAGCAGTTCCGCGCGGGCCTGCCCGTCACCGTGCTCCCCGGACAGCGAGCCGCCGTGGGCCACCACGAGGTCGGCCAGTTCCTCCGAGAAGCGCCGGAAGCGGCCGATGCCGGGCCCGGTGAGCAGGTCGAAGTCGATGCGGACGTGAATGCAGCCGTCGCCGAAGTGGCCGTACGGAGCGCCACGCAGGCCGTGGGAGGAGAGCAGGGCGCGGAAGTCGCGCAGATAGGCACCGAGCCGGGCGGGCGGCACCGCGCAGTCCTCCCAGCCGGGCCATGCCTCGGAGCCGTCCGGCATCCGTGTCGCCGTACCGCTCGCGTCCTCGCGGATGCGCCACAGGGTCCGCTGGGCGGCGGGCTCGGTCACCACGAGGGCGTCCACGACATCGGCGGCCCGGACGATCTCCTCCGCGCGCGCACGGGCCTCTGCCCGCGACCCGCCGCCCGTCTCCACGAACAGCCAGGCGCCGCCCTCGGGCAGTCCGGTCCCCGCGGGCACCAGGTCGGCGGCCATGCCCTCCACCGTCAGCGGGCCGTACGGCAGGAGGCCGGCGGCGGCCTCGGCGGCGGCGCTCTCGTCGCCGTACCCCAGCACCGCCAGCGCGCGGGCGGGTGGGGCCTCGACCAGGCGCACCACCGCCTCGGTGAGGATGCCGAGGGTGCCCTCGGAGCCGCAGAAGGAGCGGGCCACGTCGGCGCCCCGCTCCGGCAGCAGCGCGTCCAGCGCGTATCCGGAGATGCGGCGGGGCAGGTCCGGGAAGCCGGTGCGCAGCCGGGCGGTCTCGCTCTCCGCCAGTTCCCGCAGCCCCTCGGGCGCGCCGGCCCACCCCGGCCCGAGCCGCAGCCGCCGGCCGCGCGCGGTGAGCACCTCCAGCTCCGCGGTGTTGTCGGCGGTCGTCCCCCAGGCCACCGAGTGGGCGCCGCAGGAGTTGTTGCCGATCATCCCGCCCAGGGTGCAGCGGCTGTGCGTGGACGGGTCGGGGCCGAAGCGCAGGCCGTGCGGGGCGGCGGCGCGCTGGAGGGTGTCGAGGACCAGGCCGGGCTGCACGACGGCCGTGCGCGTGCCGGGGTCCAGCTCCACCAGGCGGTCCATGTGACGGGTGAAATCCAGTACGACCCCTGTCCCTGTGGCCTGCCCGGCGATCGACGTACCACCGCCGCGGGCGACCACCGGCACGCCGCGTGCCCGGCACACCTCCAGCGCCGCCGCCACGTCCTCGGCGTCCCGCGGGGCGACGACTCCCGCGGGGACGCGCCGGTAGTTGGAGGCGTCCATGGTCATGAGCGCGCGGGCGGTGGCGTCGAAGCGGACCTCACCGCGGAGGCGTGCGCGCAGGTCGGCTTCGAGAGCGGAGAGGGCCGAGGGGGACAAGGGTGCCGAGGATGCTTGAGGGGTCGGGGGGTCCGAGGGAGCCGGGGAGTCCGTGGGGGCCGAGGGGTTCGTCCCCTCCGTGTGATCCGTCATGCGTTCAGAATGCATCCGATCACCGACCGTCACCGAAAGTTATCCACAGCCCCGCCTCGATCGTCGTACAAGCCCACACCTGATCGTCGTACGACATGACAAGCCAATTCTCCTGCCATGCTTGTCTCATCCGACGGACACGGTTCCGTCCCGTTTCGCCCACCCGATACGCTCCGAGTCGTGGCCGACATCCAGATTCCCGCTGACATCAAGCCCGCCGACGGACGTTTCGGCGCGGGCCCCTCCAAGGTGCGGACCGAGGCGCTCGACGCCCTCGCCGCCACCGGAAGCTCCCTGCTCGGTACCTCCCACCGCCAGGCGCCCGTCAAGAACCTGGTCGGTAAGGTCCGCGAGGGGATCTCCGAGCTGTTCTCCCTCCCCGAGGGCTACGAGGTCGTCCTCGGCAACGGCGGCTCCACCGCCTTCTGGGACATCGCCACCCACGGGCTGATCGAGAACAAGTCCCAGCACCTCAACTTCGGCGAGTTCTCCTCCAAGTTCGCCAAGGCCGCGAAGCTCGCGCCCTGGCTGGCCGAGCCGACGGTGATCGCCACCGATCCGGGCACCCACCCCGAGGCGCGGGCCGAGGCGGGCGTCGACGTGTACGCCTTCACCCACAACGAGACGTCCACCGGTGTCGCCATGCCCATCCAGCGGGTGGCCGGCGCCGACGAGGGTTCCCTCGTCCTGGTGGACGCGACCTCCGGCGCGGGTGGCCTGCCGGTCGACATCGCCGAGACCGACGTCTACTACTTCGCCCCGCAGAAGTCCTTCGCCTCCGACGGCGGCCTGTGGATCGGCGTGTTCTCCCCCGCCGCGATCGAGCGCGCGGAGCGGATCCACGCGTCCGGCCGGCACATCCCGGAGTTCTTCTCGCTGCCCACGGCGATCGACAACTCCCGCAAGAACCAGACGTACAACACCCCGGCTCTCGCCACCCTCTTCCTGCTCGGCCAGCAGCTGGACTGGCTCAACGGCCAGGGCGGCCTGGACTTCGCGGTCCGCCGCACCGCCACCTCGGCGCGGGCGCTGTACAACTGGGCCGAGGACGTCAAGTTCGCCAGCCCCTTCGTCACCGACCCGGCTAAGCGTTCCGCGGTCATCGGCACCATCGACTTCTCCGACGACATCGACGCCGCCGCCATCGCCAAGGTGCTGCGCGCCAACGGCATCGTCGACACCGAGCCCTACCGCAAGCTCGGCCGCAACCAGCTGCGCGTCGCCATGTTCCCGGCGATCGACCCGGCGGACGTCGAGGCGCTGACCAAGTGCATCGACTACGTCATCGAGAAGCTCTGACCTCTCGACTACGACGACGAGGGGCGCCCGGCGACAGTGCCGGGCGCCCCTCGCCGTCATCCGGCCCGGCTGCTTCCTCCCCCGCCCTCGGCGAACAGCTCCTCGGCGCTGGCCACGGTCAGGGAGCGGTCGAGCCAGGTCTCCAGCAGCTCCAACTCGGCACAGGCCATGACCCGCTCCCGAACGGAATCGGAAACCTCGACACCCCGCGCGGCGAGGACCCGGAGAACGGCCTTGGCCTCGCCTTTGGCCTCGCCATCGGCGTGGACCTTGCGCCACGCCTCCTCCATCACGGTGTTGTTGCCGGGGAAGACCGGGGTGTACGTCGCCATCAGCTTCCTCCAGTAGTCACGGGCCGGGCCCTCGCCCAGTCCCACCTCGATGATTTCCGCCCAGTCCTTGTGGGGCCCCACCGCCGGCCCGACCTCGTCCAGTATCGCAAGCAGACCCGGCTCTTTGGCGTGAGCGAGCACCGAGAACGCGGTGGCGGCGACGTCCTTCGCCGCCTCCTCCGGATCGGTGATCACGGGCAGGCTCTTTGGCCCCAGCACCAGCGGGAAGACCTGCATGCTGGTGTGGAAGCCGCTGCCCACGCTGATGGGCTCCGCCGCCCAGGACGCCGTCGTCTTGTCCTGGCACACCACCAAGAGGACCGGCGGGAGACGATATTTGGCGTACATGTAGGCCAAGTAGTACGTCCAGCTGTTGTGCTTGTCCGGGTCCGGCCTGCCCTGCGACTCGACCGCGAGCAGAAAGCCGCCCGCGTCTCCGACCGTGCGCACCCGGAAGAGGCTGTCCACTCTCCGTTCCAACGGCCTGATCTCGGTGAGGTCGGTGTCCAGTGCCTCGATCGAGTCGTACTCGGGAAACGCGATGCCCGCCCGCGGCAGGAGACGGGCGAACAGATCCGGCTCCTTGCGGAAGATCTGGTGCATCGTGTCGTGCGGTGAACTGACCATGAGCCGGAAGGTAGCCATGCCGGCGCTGGCCGCACGGGCATAGGGCAGTGCGGTCAACCAGATGAGTGAATATGCCCTTGGAATACGCCGCTTACCGTTGGTGCGCCCTACATGCTCAGCCCCTGATGCTCCGGCGGACGCGGGCGATCACCTGTTGGGCCTCGGTGCCGTAGACGGCTGATTCGGCGAAGGTGTCCCAGACGCGGCGGTAGAGGGCAACCGTTTCGGCGTCGTCCAGCCAGAGTTCGGCGTGCCAGTCCTCGACCACGACGGGGCGCTCGTCCAGCATGGTGCGTCACCCTCGCCCGCATCGGCGCGGGCGCCTGGGCGCTCGGGGACAGCAAGCGGCCCGACGTGGCGCCGCTGCGGTTCACCACCGCGGAGCTGAGCGCTGCCGGGATCGACCCGGCGCGGTTCGGGCTCGCCGACTGGATCTCCTCCGCAGCTCCCTTCGGTCCTGACGGCGAATCGCGTCCGCCAGGACCGACCGAGTTCCCACGATCCAGGAGCCCCCATGCACCACCACGGCTACCTGTGGACCGGGTCCAAGGCGCGGTTCGATCAGGAGGCGTTGCGGCGGCCGCCGTATCCCGAGCCGCCGCCGCCCGGCAGCCGGCCCGAGGTGATCGCGCGGTACCGCGAGGTGTCCGCCGAGTTCCCGGTGTCGGATCTGCCCCCGCTGGAGACCGCCTATTGGCTGCTCAAGCCGGGCTCACTGGTACGCGGCACCTGGCGGACGGCGCGGGAGGCCGCGGCGTGGCTGCACGGGCAACTGGGCCTGTTCGCGGGTCGGTTCGCCGGGGGATGCCCGGACGGCGTCGCCGGTTCCGCTGCCGAGCGGCTCGCGGCAGGCGGCGACGTGGCGCTCGGGTTCTATCTCGAACGGCCCGCCTTCCTGTCCCTCTCCCTCGTCACCTGCTCGCCGAACCGCGCGCGGCCCGGACTCCCCTGTCCGCTGGGCACGTCACCGGTTGCGGCGGCGGCGCCCCAGGGCGAACAGGCCCAGCAGCACGACCACGACACCCACCGCGCCCAGCTTGGCGCCGGAGCCGCCGGTCACCGACTTGCCCGGTGAGCCGCCCTCCCGGTCCGGGGAGGACTTCGGGGCGTCGGGGGCGTCCTTGGCGACGACCGTGCTGTCGGCGCCCTCGCTGCTGTAGAGGAGTTTCGTGCCGTCGGCCGAGTAGGTGATGCCCTCGCCCTGGCCCTGGAGGGGGACGTCGAGCGTTTCGCTGCGCTTGGGGTGGCCGTCGTTCCAGGAGTAGTAGATGCCGCCCAGGTAGCCGCGCACGGCGAAGTGGGTGCCGTCGGGCGAGAAGGTGGCGTCCGTCGCCCAGAGGTCGATGGGGGCGATCGGCTTGAAGATGTTGGCGCCGGTGGTGGAGAGGGTGGCGGGGCCCTCGTAGAGGTGGCCGCCGTCCTCCTTCTTGTCGATGATGTAGACCCGGCCCGTCCTGGGGTGGACCATCATCGACTCGGCGTTGCGCGGCCCGTTGGAGTACTTCACCACGTACTGCGTCGCGGTGATCGTCTGGTCCTTCAGGACCTTCGGCTCCGGGAGGCGGTAGATCCACACGTAGGGCCAGCGGCCGTCGAAGTTGTCGCCGATGTCGCCGACGTAGATCTCGTCGTGCGGACCGATCGAGATCGCCTCGACGTCGCGCGGGGTGCCGACGCCCCGCAGGGTCACCCGCGCCACCGTCTTCCCGGTCGCGCCGTCCACGGCGTAGATGTACGGGCCGTCGCCGCTGTCGTTGTGCGTCCAGTAGATGCCGGGATGCAGAGGGGAGGCGGCCAGGCCACTGGACTCCGTGATCCGCGGGTCCGACATGGTGAACCCCTTGTCCCCGGTGCTCACGGCACTCCCGGTGCCCGCGGCGCCAGGAGTGCCCTCCGCGGCGGACGCGGGCAGCGCGCAGGCGCCGGCGAGCAGGACGGCGGCGAGGACGGCGAACGGTCGGCGCATCCCCCAAGCCTGCCATCACCGCCGGGCGTTCACCCCTGCGGCCACCACCCGGACGCCCCACGTGGCGGGCCTCACACCCCACCCGCCGTACCGATCGTCCATGATGATCGGATGCTCAGGTTCATGCCCGTGGGCGACTCCATGACGATCGGGAGCGCGGGCGAACACACATGGCGTCACCGGCTGTGGCAGCTGCTGCGCGGTACGTACGACCCCGCCGTCACGCTCGTCGGACCGCGCGAGACGCTGTACGACAAGCAGACCGGCACCGCGACGTCCCTCGCCTACGCCGACCCCGACTTCCCCCGCGCCCACCTCGCGGGCTGGGGCGAGGGCTGGCTGCACATGGCCCCGCTGATCGGCGACGCGATACGCGACTGCCGGCCGGACGTACTGCTCGTCTCCCTCGGCCTCATCGACCTCGGCTTCTACACGAACGCCGAGCAGACCGCCGGGAACGTCCGCGCCTTCATCGGCGCCGCCCGCGCCGCCGACCCGCGCATCCGCATGGTCCTGCTGCCGGTGATCCCCAACGTCCGCGCCGAGTCCGACGCCCCCTTCGCCGACCAGGTCGCCCTCTTCAACGTGCTCCTCGCCAAGGCGGTCGCCGACCTGGACGAGCCCCGGTCGCCGATCCTGCTGGCATCGCCGCCGACGTCGTACGACATCCACGCCGACACGTACGACGGCACCCATCCGAACGCGAGCGGCGAGCGGCGGATCGCGGAGGCGTTCGCGGGGGCGATGCGGGAGGCGTGGGGAATCGGGCAAGCGTACGCGGCTAGAACAGCTTGAGCGGTTTGGCCGGATTCCGGCGTCTCTTCGTCACGGTGCGTATCGTTGTACCGCGCGGTCGCCCTCGTCCGTGAGGCGGCCGGGGAGGAGCGCCACAATGACCATCCTGGAAGACAGGATCGAGATCAAGATGGCCGACGAGAACGCCGAGAGCCTGGACCAGTGGTTCGAGCGTCTTGAGCGGATGCCCGTCCCCGAGGGTTACAAGGTAGAGATCGTTGGGGGCAGTGTCTTCATGACGCCGCAGCGGGACATCCACTGGGAAACCATCCGCGAGATCCTCTGGGCGCTCGAAGACCACTTCGGCAGGCGCCGTACGCGGGTTTTCACCGGCGTCCGGATCGATTTCCCCGGATTCCAGAACGGCTTCTGCCCCGATGTGGCCAAGTTGCGCGAGGGCGCGGCGAAGGACGAGAGAGGCCGCTGGCGTCACGAGGACGTCGACTTCGTCGCCGAGGTCATCTCCAAAGGGACCGCCCACAACGACTACGGCCCCAAGAAGGCCGCCTACGCGCTCGCCGGTGTCCCCGTGTACCTCATCGCCAACCCGTATCAGGCAAGGTGCCACGTCTACACGGAACCCAAGGAGGACTCGTACGCCTGCGAATTGCGCGTGAACTACGGGACGGACGTCGACATGACCACCACCGCCCTCGGCCTTCTCATCAAGACGACCCATTTTCCCCGCGACTGACCCGCCCTTGCCTTGAGCCCACTCCAAGCCGTTGGCTGGTGACCATGAAGTACACGCAGCTTGGACGCACAGGGCTCAAGGTCAGCCGGCTGGTGCTCGGGACGATGAACTTCGGGCCGCAGACGGACGAAGCCGGCAGCCACGCGATCATGGACGCGGCGCTGGACGCGGGCATCAACTTCTTCGACACCGCCAATGTGTACGGGTGGGGCGAGAACAAGGGCCGCACCGAGCGCATCATCGGGAACTGGTTCGCCAAGGGCGGTGACCGCCGGGACAAGGTCGTCCTCGCCACCAAGGTCTACGGCAACATGGCCGCCGACGGCGACGCCTGGCCGAACCACGACAAGCTCTCCGCGCTGAACATCCGGCGCGCGGTGGACGCCAGCCTCAAGCGGCTCCAGACCGATCACATCGACCTCTACCAGTTCCACCACATCGACCGGAACACCCCCTTCGAGGAGATCTGGCAGGCGATCGACACCCTCGTCCGGCAGGGCAAGATCCTCTACGCCGGCTCCTCCAACTTCCCCGGCTACAAGATCGCCCAGGCCAACGAGACCGCCGCCCGCCGCGGCGGCACCATCGGCCTCGTCAGCGAGCAGTGCCTGTACAACCTCGCGGAGCGCCGCGCCGAGATGGAGGTCATCCCGGCCGCGCAGGAGTACGGCCTCGGGGTCATCCCCTGGTCCCCGCTGCACGGCGGGCTGCTCGGCGGTGTGCTCAAGAAGGAGGCGAAGGGCGGACGCCGTGCCTCCGGGCGCGCCGCCGACACCCTCGCCGACCCGGCCGCCCGCGCGCGCATCCAGTCGTACGAGGACCTGCTCGACAAGCACGGCCTGGAACCCGGTGAGACCGCCCTGGCCTGGCTGCTCACCCGCCCCGGCGTCACCGGTCCGATCGTCGGCCCGCGTACGGCGGAGCAGCTCCAGTCGGCGCTGCGGGCGGTGGAGCTGGAGCTGAGCGAGGAACTGCTGGCCGGCCTGGACGAGATCTTCCCCGGTCCGGGCCCCTCCCCGGAGGCCTTCGCCTGGTAGCCGCCCCGAGGGGCCAGACACCCCTGGGTCCAGGTGCTCCTGAGGGGCGCGGGCGGCGTCCGGCAGGCGGCTCCGCCGCGCGGGCGCGAGCAGCCCACGACGGCTCGCAGCCGCCGCCGAACCCGCGTCCCGCGCCCCTCAGGCGCACCGGCCAACTGCTACCTGACAGCCGCCGCCACCGCGACGACCACCAACATGAGAACAAGCGCACCGGCCATGATCCGGTTCCGGGTTTTCGGGTCCACGCATCGAGCCTAACCGGACGCCCCGCACACCCATCGCCCGACCGCCTCGTACCGCGGCTGCTCCCCCGGCACCCCCGACCTCGGCAGGTCGCTGCGCACCAGCGCCAGCTCGGCCACCCGCCAGCTGCGGCCCGTGAACTCGCGCAGCAGTTCCACGTGCGGCCGTACGTCCACCGCGCCCCGGCCGCGGGCCAGCGTGAGGTGAGGCTGGTAGCGGCGGTGCTCCTCCAGCCGCAGCCCCGCCTTGCGGCCCGCAGCCTCCGCCCGGCCGGCCAGCAGGCGCAGGGCGTCCACGTCGCCCGCGGCCCCGGTCCACAGCGCCCGGCCGTGGCCGAACCGGCCGCCGCCGCGCAGGGCCAGCTCGAAGGGGGCGGTGTGCCGGGCCGCGCGGGCCAGGCGGGCGGACAGGTCGGGTACGAGGTCCTCGGCGACCTCGCCGTAGAAGGCGAGGGTGAGGTGCCAGCCGGGGCGGCCGGTCCAACGCAGCCCGTCGGCGCCCGGCAGCTGCTTCAACCGGTCGACTACCAGGGCGAGTTCGGCGGTGACGTCCTCCGGCGGCAGCACAGCGGCGAAGAGTCTCATGCCTTCACGATCCCAGAGGCGCGCGGGCATGATGGCCGCCATGACGATCACCATCCGCGCGGGCGGCCCCGACGACGTGCCGCTGATCCTGGCCATGCTGGACAGTTCGGTGCGGTGGCTGGCGGCGCAGGGGCGCACCCGGCAGTGGGGCACCGAGCCCTGGTCGGCCAATCCCGGGGCGGTGGAGACGGTCCGGCGGTACGCCGCCGCGGGCACGCCGTACTTCGCCGAGGTGGACGGCGTACCGGCCGCCACCCTCACCCTCAGCGACGCGCCCGGCGCCTATCTGGAGCCCGCCGGCGAGCCCGAGCGGTACATCCATCTGCTCGCCTCGGACCGCCGGTTCAAGGGGCGGGGCGCCGGTGCCGCGCTGCTCGCCCACGCGGCCGAGGTGACCCGGCGGGCCGGGGTCTCGCTGCTGCGGGTGGACTGCTACGCGGGCGACGACGGCAAGCTGGTCGCCTTCTACGAGAAGAACGGCTTCGTCCGGACCGAGGCGTTCCGCCACGGTCCGGACGAGTGGCCGGGGCAGGTCCTGGCCCAGCGGGTGCGATAGTCACACCGGCACCGCGCGACACCACCCGGCACCGGCACCGCGCGACACCACCCCGCACCGGCACGGCGCGGCACCACCACGTAGCCGCACCGGAGGGCCGGCACCACCAGGCACCGGCGCCCTCCGGACGGCCGCGGAGGCGGTCACGCCGCCGCGGCGAGTTCCTCCTGCCGCCGCGGCACGAACCGCAGCCGCGGTGTGCCCCGCTCCCAGCCCACCGACAGGCGCAGGCCGCCGACGCGGGCGAGGACCAGGCCGATGACACCGGCCGCGAGCGCGGAGACGACGCCGCCGAGGGCGAAGCCGACGCGGGCGCCGTAGGTGTCGGTGATCCAGCCGATGACCGGGGCGCCGAGCGGGGTGCCGCCCATGAAGACCATCATGAACAGGGACATCACCCGGCCGCGCATGGCCGGGTCGGTGGCCATCTGCACGGTGGTGTTCGCGGTCACGTTGACCGTGAGGCCGCAGATCCCGATCGGCACCATGAGCACCGCGAACAGCCAGTACGAGGGTGCCAGCGAGGCCACGATCTCCAGCGCCCCGAAGGTGAGCGCGGCGAGGATCAGCAGCCGCATCCGGGCCGAGCCGCGGCGGGCGGCCAGCAGGGCGCCGCCGAGGGAGCCCGCGGCCATCAGGGTGTTGAGGAGGCTGTAGCCGCCGGCTCCGACGTGGAAGACGTTGTCGGCGAAGGCGGACAGCCACACCGGGAAGTTGAAGCCGAAGGTTCCGATGAAGCCGACGAGGACGACGGACCAGATCAGCTCCGGGCGCCCGGCGACGTACTGGAGGCCCTCCCGCAGCTGGCCCTTGCCGCGCGGGGTCCGCTTGACCGGGTACAGCTCGCGGGCGCGCATCAGGAGCAGGCTGGTGATCGGCGCGGCGAAGGACAGGCCGTTGGCGAGGAACGCCCAGCCGGTGCCCACCGAGGTGATCATGAGGCCGGCGACGGCGGGGCCGACGAGGCGCGCGGACTGGAAGTTCGCGGAGTTCAGGCTGACCGCGTTGTGCAGCTGGTCGGGGCCGACCATCTCGGAGACGAAGGACTGCCGGGCGGGGTTGTCGACCACCGTGGCGAGTCCGACGAAGAACGCGGCGAGATAGACGTGCCAGACCTGGACCTGGCCGGTGAGGGTCAGCGCGGCGAGCGCGAGACCGCTGAGCGCCATCGCGGACTGGGTGACCAGGAGCGCGGGGCGCTTGGGCAGCCGGTCGACGAGGACACCGCCGTAGAGGCCGAACAGGAGCATCGGCAGGAACTGGAGGGCCGTCGTGATGCCGACGGCCGCGGAGGATCCGGTGAGGCTCAGGACGAGCCAGTCCTGGGCGATGCGCTGCATCCAGGTGCCCGTGTTGGAGACGACCTGGCCGGTGAAGAAGAGGCGGTAGTTCCTGACCTTCAGCGAGCTGAACATCGAGGACTTGCGGGCGGGGGTAGTAGGGGCGGTCGGTGCGGGGGCGGAAGGTGTTCCGGATCCCGTACTCAAACGGATTCGCCTCCTCAGGCTGCTGCTTTACAGGTGTGCGAGTTTTTCCAGCACGGGGGCGGCGGCGCGCAGCTTGGCCCACTCGTCCTCGTCGAGGCCGTCGGCGAGATTCGCCAGGAACGCGTTGCGCTTGCGGCGGCTCTCCTCGAGCATCGTCTCGGCCTGCTCGGTCTGGGTGACGACCTTCTGGCGCCGGTCCTCCGGGTGCGGTTCGAGACGGACCAGTCCCTTGGCTTCGAGCAGCGCGACGATGCGGGTCATCGAGGGCGGCTGGACATGCTCCTTGCGGGCCAGCTCGCCCGGCGTGGCCGAGCCGCAGCGGGACAGGGTGCCGAGCACCGACATCTCGGTGGGGCTCAGCGACTCGTCCACCCGCTGGTGCTTGAGCCGACGGGACAGCCGCATCACGGCGGAGCGAAGGGAGTTCACGGCGGCAGCATCGTCGCCATGGTTGAGGTCCGGCATGTCCTTAGCGTAACTCATTACTCTAGCTAAAGACCACCGTGGCGCGCCGGTGTGCCCGTGATGCCCGCCACTGAAGCCCTCCGGGGCTTTCCATCACCCATATGGGTGAGTCACCGCCGGAAAGAGACGCATCCGCGGGGCGGCAGTGGCGACCCTCGTAGCCATGGGGACCACTGTGCTCAGCCTGCGGATAGACGGGGAGCTGCTCGACCGGCTCCGGCAGCACGCGGCGAAAAGAGGAATGAGCGTGCAGGACTATGTGGTCCGCACGCTCATCCGGGACGACTTCGACCAGCGGTTCCGGACCGCGGTCGAGGAGACGGAGAGGTTCTACGGCGTCACCTGAGGAGGCGCGACACCTGAGGAGGCGCGTCACCCGAGGAGGCGCGACACCCGAGGAGTCGGGGCCCCCGAGGGCGCGCGCCGCCCGAGGACGCCGTGGAACGGATCGGCTCAGGTCAGGCCCAGGGCCGGCATCAGGTAGTAGAAGGCGAAGACCGCCGAGACGATGTACATCGCCACCGGGATCTCGCGGAACCGGCCCGCGGCCAGGCGCAGCACGGTGAAGGTGATGAAGCCCATGCCGATGCCGTTGGTGATCGAGTAGGTGAACGGCATCATCAGCATGGTCACGAACGCCGGGATCGCGATCGTGTAGTCGGCCCAGTCGATCTCCTTGACGGAGTTCGACAGGATCAGGAAGCCGACCGCGATCAGCGCCGGGGTGGCCGCCTGGGACGGCACCATGGTGGCGATCGGGGTGAGGAGCAGCGACACCGCGAACAGGCCGCCCGTGACCACGTTCGCCAGGCCCGTGCGGGCGCCCTCGCCGACGCCGGCCGTGGACTCCACGAAGGCGGTGGTGGCCGAGGCGGAGCTGGCACCGCCGGCCGCGACCGAGAGGCCGTCCACGAACAGCACCCGGTTGATGCCCGGCATGTAGCCCTGGGCGTCGGTCAGCTTGGCCTCGTCGCTGATGCCCATGATCGTGCCCATCGCGTCGAAGAAGCACGACAGCAGGACCGTGAAGACGAAGAGGATGCCGGTCAGCACGCCGACCTTGGAGAAGCCGCCGAACAGGCTGACCTGGCCGACCAGGCCGAAGTCCGGGGTGGAGACCGGGTTGCCGGGCCACTTCGGGACCGTCAGGCCCCAGGAGGGGATCTTGGCGACCGCGTTGATGATCATCGCGAGGACGGTCATGCCCACGATGGAGATCAGGATGGCGCCCGGCACCTTGCGCACGATCAGGGCGAAGGTGAGCAGCACGCCCAGGATGAAGATCAGCACCGGCCAGCCGGTGAGGTGACCGCCGGTGCCCAGCTGGAGCGGGACGGTGGTCTGCGCGACGTCCGGGATGCGGCTGACGAAGCCGGAGTCCACCAGGCCGATCAGCATGATGAACAGGCCGATACCGATCGCGATCGCCTTGCGCAGCCCGAACGGCACCGCGTTCATCACGCGCTCCCGCAGCCCCGTGGCGACCAGCAGCATGACCACGAAACCGGCGAGGACGACCATGCCCATCGCGTCCGGCCAGGTCATCCGGGGCGCGAGCTGGAGGGCGACGACCGAGTTCACGCCGAGGCCGGCGGCCAGGGCGATCGGCACATTGCCGATGACGCCCATCAGCAGCGTGCTGAAGGCGGCCGACAGCGCGGTCGCCGTCACCAGCTGGGCGTTGTCCAGGTGGTGCCCGTACATGTCCTTCGCGCTGCCCAGGATGATCGGGTTCAGCACGATGATGTACGCCATCGCGAAGAAGGTGGCGAAACCGCCCCGGATCTCCCGCGCGATGCTGCTGCCGCGCTCGGAGATCTTGAAGTAGCGGTCGAGGGGGCCGCCGGCGGACGCGCCGCCGGGCTTCTCGGGGGTGGGGACCTTGGCAGGAGCCGAGGTGGACATGCGGGACCTCATCACCAGAGGGTTCCCCCGAGCCCTCTTGGAGTTTCCTACGACTAGAAGCGGTCAAAGACAAACGGTTTCAGTATGAAGGTATGACCACTAGATCGCTATCTCCGCGCGTAGACCCTGCGCGGAACCGGCCGGGTTCCGATCGCCTCGTAAGCTGTCCGGCATGGCCAAGTGGATCCCCCAGCACGAGGCGCCCGAGCCCCTTGAGGGGCCCGTGGTCGCCACCATCACCGGCGGCACGATCGTCTGGTTCGTCCTGTTCCTCGTGCAGCTCCCCTTCTACGGCTGGTTCCACGACCACGGCCATCTGTGGTGGCTGTGGACCTGCCTGGCCGGGGGCGGGCTCGGGCTGATCGGCGTCTGGTACGTCCGCAGGCGGGACGCGGCGATCAAGCGGGCGGCGCGGGAGCGGCCGGAATCCACCCCCGTGGAGTAGCCTCCGGGCCCTCCCCGGAAGGCCGGGTGGGCGGCCGGGCAAAGGCCACGTACCGTCGGATACATGAGCCATATAGACGCCGGCGCCGAACTCGATCCGGTGCACCCGGTGTCCCTGCCCGCGGTCCGGGCGACGGGGCTGACCGGCGCGGAGGTCGCGGAGCGCCGGGCGCGTGGCCAGGTCAACGACGTACCCGTGCGCAGCAGCCGCTCGCTCGGGGAGATCGTCCGGGCGAACGTGTTCACCCGGTTCAACGCGATCATCGGCGTGCTCTGGGTGATCACCCTGTGCGTCGCGCCGATCCAGGACGGCCTGTTCGGGTTCGTGATCCTCGCCAACACCGGCATCGGCATCGTCCAGGAGTGGCGGGCCAAGCAGACCCTGGACTCGCTCGCGGTGATCGGGGAGGCCCGGCCGACGGTGCGCCGGGACGGCGAGGCCGTGGAGATCGGCACCGACGAGATCGTGCTGGACGACCTGATCGAGATCGGTCCCGGTGACAAGGTCGTCGTGGACGGGGTGTGCGCGGAGGCCGACGGGCTGGAGATCGACGAGTCGCTGCTCACCGGCGAGGCCGATCCGGTGGTGAAGCGGCCGGGCGATCCGGTGATGTCGGGCAGCTTCGTGGTCGCGGGCGGCGGCGCCTTCGCCGCGACCAAGGTGGGCCGGGAGGCCTATGCCGTGCGGCTCGCCGAGGAGGCGTCGCGCTTCACCCTCGTCCACTCCGAACTGCGCACCGGCATCTCCACGATCCTCAAGTACGTCACCTGGATGATGGTCCCGGCCGCGATCGGCCTGGTCGTCACCCAGCTCGTGGTGAAGAACGACGACCTCAAGGGCGCGGTCGCCCGCACTGTCGGCGGCATCGTGCCGATGGTCCCGGAGGGCCTGGTGCTGCTCACCTCCGTGGCCTTCGCGATCGGCGTGATCCGGCTCGGCCGCAAGCAGTGCCTGGTGCAGGAGCTGCCCGCCATCGAGGGGCTCGCCCGCGTGGACACCGTCTGCCTGGACAAGACCGGCACGCTCACCGAGGGCGGCATGGACGTCACCGAGCTGCGCACCCTGAACGGCGCGGAGGAGTCGTACGTGCGCAAGGTCCTCGGCGCGCTCGGCGAGTCCGATCCCCGGCCCAACGCCTCGCTCCAGGCGATCATCGACGCCTACCCGGACAGCGAGGAGTGGCGCTGCGTGGAGTCGCTTCCCTTCTCCTCGGCGCGCAAGTACAGCGGGGCCGCGTTCAGCGAGGGCGACGGGGAGACCAGCACCTGGCTGCTGGGCGCGCCGGACGTGCTGCTCGGCGCCGGCGACCCGGCGCTCGCGGAGACCGAGCGGCTCAACGAGCAGGGGCTGCGGGTGCTGCTGCTGGCGCGGACACGGCGGGACCTGGACGATCCGGCGCCGGCCGAGGGCGCCCGCCCCACCGCCCTGGTCGTCCTCGAACAGAGGCTGCGCCCGGACGCGGCCGACACCCTGCGCTACTTCGCGGAGCAGCGGGTGGCGGCCAAGGTCATCTCCGGTGACAACGCGGTCTCGGTCGGCGCGGTCGCGGCCAAGCTGGGCCTCGACGGGACGGCGACGGACGCGCGGCGGCTGCCCGAGGACAAGACGGAGATGGGGCGGATGCTGGAGGGGGGCGCCGTCTTCGGGCGGGTCACCCCGCAGCAGAAGCGGGACATGGTGGGCGCACTCCAGTCGCGCGGGCACACGGTGGCGATGACCGGCGACGGCGTGAACGACGTGCTCGCCCTGAAGGACGCCGACATCGGCGTGGCCATGGGCTCGGGCTCGGAGGCGACCCGTGCGGTGGCGCAGATCGTGCTGCTGGACAACAGCTTCGCGAGCCTGCCGTCGGTGGTCGGCGAGGGCCGCCGGGTGATCGGCAACATCACGCGGGTGGCGACGCTGTTCCTGGTGAAGACGGTCTACTCGGTGCTGCTGGCGGTGCTGGTGGTGTGCTGGCAGGTGGAGTACCCGTTCCTGCCCCGCCATCTGACCCTGCTGTCCACGCTCACCATCGGCGTGCCGGCCTTCTTCCTGGCACTGGCGCCCAACAACGAGCGGGCCCGACCGCACTTCGTGCGCCAGGTGATGCGGTACTCGATACCGGGCGGCGTGGTGGCCGGGGTGGCGACCTTCGTGACGTATCTGATCGCGCGGCACTCCTACACGGGGCCCGGCCGGCTGGCGGCGGAGACCAGTGCGGCCACGCTGACGCTGTTCCTGGTCTCCATGTGGGTGCTGGCGATCATCGCCCGCCCCTACACGTGGTGGCGGGTGGCGCTGGTGGCCTCGATGGCGGTGGCGTTCCTGGTGGTGCTCGCGGTGCCCGCGCTCTCGGACTTCTTCGCGGTCCGGCTGGTGGGACTCGCCATGCCGTGGACTGCGGTGGCAGTGGCGGTGGTGGCGGCGGCCGCCCTGGAGTTCCTGTGGAAATGGGTCGACCGCCGCTTCCCCGGCTAGCGGGGCTCACTCACCCGACTGCCTACTTCACGTCGACGTAGTCACCCGCGGCGGTGGTGGCCGGGGTGGTCGTGGTGCCCGCGAAGGCGTAGCGGAAGTAGCCGTCGACCGTGGCGGTGGTCGTGGTCTTCAGGGTGCCGGTGGAGCTCGTCTTGACGGTCTTCAGCGTGGTGTAGGTGCTGGAGCCGCTCTTGCGGAACTGGAGCTTGACCGGCTGGTTGGCGTAGCCGTGGTACTTGCCGTCCTCCCAGTCGGCGCGGGCCAGCTTGCCGGTGACGGTGAGGGTCTTGCCCTTCTTCACCGGCTCCGGGGCGGCGTCGGTGTTCAGCGTCGCCCAGCGCTGGAGGTTGAAGGAGTTGGTCGGGTCCTTGACGGCCACGCCCACCTTGGACATGTCGGCCGGCTTGGTGGGGTTCTGGCCGTTGAAGGCGACGGCGTAGGCGGCGGCCTTCCAGGCGCCGGCGTCCTCGCTGAGCAGCTCGCTCGGGTCGACGGCCACGGTGGTCTTGCAGGAGGCCACCGTCTTGGAGGTGTCCGTGCAGGTGGAGACCGCGCTGTCGAAGTAGTAGATCGAGTCGTCGAAGGAGGTGCCGCGGTACAGC
Source organism: Streptomyces sp. NPDC037203 (assembly GCF_055605065.1). NCBI lineage: Bacteria > Bacillati > Actinomycetota > Actinomycetes > Kitasatosporales > Streptomycetaceae > Streptomyces > Streptomyces sp. NPDC037203. The sequence goes on along the minus strand of NZ_JBVJUC010000006.1, from coordinate 166,824 downwards.
TCGACGGCCGCGACGAAGTCCTTGGCGTGGATGTTGACCTCGGTGCCGTGGGTCAGCGTGAAGGAGACGGGCACCTTGACGACGTTGGTGGTGCCGGCCGCGATGTTCTTGCCGTTGTTCACCTTCACGGCGGAGAAGCCGGCGTTCAGCTTGTAGGGCGTGCCCGAGGCGGCGACGGCGAAGGCCGAGCGGCCCTGCGGGTGCTGGGCGGCGTGCGCGACCTTGCTCGCGGAGTTCTCCGCGGGCACCCGCTCCTGCCCGGCGGCGTGGGCCGCGGGCAGGGCGAGGGCGGAGAGGGCCAGGGCGCCGGAGACGGCGGCCACGGTGGCACGAAGACGCATGTGCGGTTCCCCTGCGTACGAAGTAGATGGGGAGTCGGACGACTCCGGAAGATCAGACAGCGCACACGGGGGAACGGTTGTACGGAACTTGTGGGTTTCGTAAGAAACCTCTGGAGGTCAGTCGAACCAGCGGTCCCGCGCCAGTTCCTCCGTCCGGGACGGGTCCTCCAGCAGGGCGGCGACCTCGAAGCGGCGCGGCCACTGCCGTGCCGCCCAGGCGAGTCCGGCGGCGACACCCTCCAGGGTGGCCGCGTGCAGCACCCCGTCGTCGGTGAGCCGCCAGTCGATCTCCACGCCGTCGACGACCAGTTCGTCGTGCTCGACATACGTCTCGGGCGTGCGCGGGCCGAGGAGGACGCGCACCGGTTCCGGTACGTCGTGCTCGGTGCCCTCGGAGTGCACCTCGCCGGTGACGGACTCGCTGAGCCGCCGCACCTGGAACAGCTCGGCCAGTTCGGCGGCGCGGGAGGGGCGTACGGGCAGCAGGGGCACGCCCGAGGTGAAGGGCAGCAGGTCCGGGGAGTCGACGACCACGGCGTCGGCGGCGTCCACCACCCGCACCCGTCCGTCGACCACCGCCCGCAACTCGTCCGGCAGGGTGACCTGTTCCGGATCGATCTCCGCCAACGCGCCGTACAAGCCGTGCAGTTGGGCGGCGGTGACCGGGCGGTCCGGGTCGGCGAGCCGGTCCAGGAGTTCGGCGGCGCCGCCGGGCTCGTCCAGCAGGGCGGCGACCGAGGTGCGTACGCCCAGGGCGCGCAGCACCTGGCCGTCCTCGAAACCGGTGGCGTCGGCCTCGTCGTACAGGCCGCGCAGCAGCGGGTCGCCGCCGGCGGCGAGCAGGCCCGCGGGGCGCCGGCCGTCCAGCACCGGGTGCCCGCGCAGCCACCAGGCGGTGTACGGCCGCACCACCTCATGGGTGCCGTCGGGCAGCAGGACGCGCACCGGCTGGGTGAGGGCGTCGCGCAGCGGCGGGCGGGCGAGCAGGGTGAGGGCCTCGGGCCAGTGGTCGTCGTCCACCAGGTCGAGGTCGCGGACGGCGACGAGTTCGGTGGCGACCGGCGGGACGGGGCTGTCCGGGAAGCGGTCGAGGATGTCCTCGCACCACACGTCCACGGCGTCCAGCAGCCCGGCGTCGTCCGGTTCCGCGAAGTCGCCGTCGCAGGGCTCCAGTTCGTCCGGGTCGAGGACGACGTCGGTGGCGCGCACCAGCGCGAAGGTGGCGAGCACCCCGCAGGCAGTGAGCGGCTGTTCGCCCCACTTGTCCGCCAACTCCTGGTCCACGGAAGCCAGTTCGCCCTCACGGATCACGCGGGCGAACGGGCTGCCGGGGAGCACCAGCTCGCCCGCGGGGGCGAGTTCGCCGTCCTCGTCGGGCAGCGCGAGGGCGCCCAGCCAGGGCTCCTCACCGGGCTCCAGGCCCGCGTCCCGCACCAATCCGAGGACGGTGTCGGCGAGTTCCTCCGCGTCGGGGGCGTCCTCCTCCCAGCCGAGGGCGCCCTCGTCGTCCAGGGAGGCGGCGACGGCGGCCCGCACCTGGGGGGTGGTGAGCACCGCGCGCGCGGTGGCGGGCAGCGCGCCCAGCTTCTCCAGCAGCGGGTGGGCGGCGTCCTCGTGGGCGACCTTCAGACCGAGCCGGGCGAGCACGTCCGCGTCGATGCGGGCGCCGCCGGGGGTGGGCAGCAGCACCTGGCGCGGCCCGATGGCCGTGCGGGGTCCCCCGGAGCCGGAAGCGCCCCCGGCGAGCGGCACCGGCAGCCCCGACAGCCGCTCCACGTCCACGCCCGCGAGGCTGTCGTAGAGCCGCCACCACCAGTCCGGGTCCTTCTCCAGGCCCGCGAGCCGGTCGACGGCGTCGGCGAGCGGGAGCCGGGCGACGCCGAGGGTGCGCAGCTCGGCGCGGCGCTCCAGCCCCGCGGGCAGCAGGGTGGGCAGCACCTCGGCGAGCACCCGCACGGTCTCGGCGCCGGCACCCTCCACAAGCTCCGCGTCCCGCGGCCGCAGGGCCTGCGGCAGTTCGTCCTCGCCGCCCTCGCCGGGCAGCGCGGGCGGCAGGAACGCGGTGCGCGGCAGCCGCTCCAACAGGGCCTGGCGCAGCGCGCCGTCCAGCTCGCCCTTGCCCAGCGGGCCGGGCACGAGGTCGACGGCGGCCTCCGTCACCGGGCGCCATCCGGCGAGCAGTTCGGTGTACACGTCGGCCGCGCGCTGCACCAGGAAGTCGGTGAGCGGGCCGGGCGCGGTGTGCCGGCGGGTGGTGTCGAGGGGGAAGGAGGCGATGAGCAGGGCGGGGACGCCGAGGGGTTCGTCGCTGGGGGTGGGGGCGTGCACGACGGGGGACGTGCGGGGGCGCGCCGGGCGGCCCTGGTCGTCGGTGGGCACCGCCCAGGTCACCGACCAGTGGGGCCGCAGCCGCTCCTCCACCGGGCGGTCGGCGAGCAGGTGCGCGTCGAGCGGGCCGTGCGCGGAGGCGGTACGCCAGCGGGTCGTGCCCTCCCGTGAGTCCGCGACGACGGTGACGGCGCCCTCGGTGTGCCGGCGCAGGGTGCGCGGCGCGTCGTCGCCGACCTCGATGACGACCTCCGCCAGGCCCGGCAGGGTGAGCAGGAGCGCGTCGTCCACGGCGTCGAGCAGCCGCTCGGCGAGGTCGGCGGCGGCAGCGTCCCGCAGCGGCAGGATGACCGCGGTGTCGTACGGGTCGGGGGCGGTGCCCTCGGCGGCGAAGGGCAGCCGGAGCAGCGGGACATGGCCGGCGCGGCGGCGGACCTCGTCACCGAGTCCGGGGCTGTGCCGGGCGGCGTCGGCGGCCAGTTCGCGCGCCTCGGCGAGGGACCAGCGGACGCCGCCGTGCCGGCCGACGAGGGCGGGTTCGTCGGTGACCGAGAGGACGGCGGCGAATCCGACGCCGAAGCGGCCGACGGCGGCGTGCGGGGAGTCGGCGTCGCGCTTGGCGGAGGCGCGCAGGGTGGACAGCGACTCGACGCCGGTGGCGTCCAGAGGGGCGCCGGTGTTGGCCGCGATCAGGACGCCGTCGCGGAGGGTGAGGCGGAGGCGGCCGGGCACATGGGCGCGGGCGGCGGCGTCGGCGGCGTTCTGCGCCAGCTCGATCACCAGGCGGTCCCGGTAGCCGCCCAGTACGAGGTCTTCCTCGGCGTTGGCGTCCTCGCGGAAGCGGGCGGGGCTGGTGGCCCAGGCGTCGATGACACCGCGACGCAGCCGGGCCGTCCCGAAGGGATCGGCACCCTCGGCCGCGGGCCGCACGTACTTGCTGCTCACGTTCACACTCCTCGTCGACGTGAGGAAGAAGGTACAGCGCGGGGCTTGCCTCCCGGCTCCTCGCCCACCCACCCGACCCGGCCGGCCGAAGGACCGGGGCGGACGGCGGCTGTCAGACCAGCGCTTTGCGGTAGACCTGGCGGGAGCCGCCCTCCGGACCGTCGGGGGCCGGTTCGGCCGGGGTGAAGGCGAGGGACTCGTAGAAGGCGCGGGCACCGCTCAGGACCGCGCCGGGGTGGTCCGGGCCGAAGGTGACCACCTCGACCGTCGCGGGAGGCCGGACGAAGCGGTCGATCGCGTCGGCGAGCAGCGCGCGGCCCACGCCCCCGCACCGGGCCCGTTCCGTGACGACCAGCCAGTGCACCTTGTGGGCGGGGGGCTTGCCGCCGAAGAGGAGGGCGCCCAGCAGATCCCCGGACTCGGCCCGAGCGACCAGCGCCGTGCCGCGGCCGATGCCCCGCCGCACCGCCTCGGTGAAACCGGGGTCGCCCGTCATCGGGCCGAACCAGTGCTCCACCTCGGCCGCCAGGGAGAGGAAACCGCTCAGGTCCGTCTCGCGGGCGGGGCGGACCAGGGTCACGAGTGGCCCAGCTCCGCCGTCTCCTCGTCCGTCGTCGCCGGGACCGAGCCCGAGTCGCGGGCGGGATGCAGCGGGAAGGGCTCGACGCGGGTCTCGTCGACGACCGGCGCGGCCGGCTGCGGCGGCTTGGGCATGACCGCCGCCTCGGAGTGGCCGCCGCAGCCGTACGCGAGGGAGACCACCCGGCCGTCCGCCGGGGCGAACTCGTTGGCGCACACACCGAACGCCTGGCCCAGCGAGCCGCCGATGGGCACGAGGAACCCGCAGCTCAGACACGTGGCCGGCGCCGCCTGGGCCATCGGCGTGTTCGGTCCGAACGCCTCCTCCCACCGGTCGGCCGCGCGGTGCAGGCCGTAACGGGACAGAACGCGCGCTCTGCGCATGCCCAGTTCCTCGGCCACCGCGGCGATGGTGCCCCGCGAGGGCACCGTCGGCTGGACGGCCGGCGCGCCCGGCGCGACGTCCGCGTCCTCGGCCTCCGCCAGTTCCGCCATCTCCTCCGACACCGCGGAGTCGACCGGCGGCTGGTCGTCGCCGATGTAGCCCGGCTCCAGGCGCGGGTCGTCCTGGTCGGTGGGGAGCAGATCGCCGGGGCCGAGGTCGCCGGGGCGCAGCCGCTCGCTCCACGGCACCCATTCGGGGGCGAGGAGGGCGTCGGGACCGGGGAGCAGGACCACCTCGTCCAGCGTGACGATCTTGGCGCGGGAGGCGCGGGCCACGGTGGCGGCCCAGCGCCAGCCCCGGTAGCCCGGTTCCTTGCATTCGAAGAAGTGCGTGACAACACGGTCGCCCTCGGAGACCAGCCCGGAGTGCTCGCCGACCACGCCGGGTGCGGCCGCCTCCTCCGCGGCGGCACGGGCGAGGTCGACCGCCTCGGCGCACAGGCGGTCGGGGGTGCGGCTTCGCGTTGTCGCTGCGCTCACAGGTATCGCTTCTCTCCTACGCCGTCTCGTCAAGGCGGCTGCCTTAGGCGGGTTGGCCGACGGAGCGGACCTCAGGACCGCATCGACGTCTGCATCATCCGCGCGCTCGGGCGCACCTCTGCCATCCATTCTGCGTTATGGCTGAGATACGCACGCTACACCGAACAGGATTCATTGCCGCTCGGCGGCATTCTCCCCCACCTCGGGGGCGCGGTTCGCCGCCATACGTGCCGTATCGGCACTATCCCGCGGCATCTCGGGGCACTATGAACCTCGTGGCAACCGCGGACAGGCGTGGGGTTCGGGGTGGCGGTGCGCGCCGGGTGGGCGGTGCCGCCCGGTCCGTCGGGCGTGCCCTGCACTCCCCGGTCACCGGCGCCGCGCGCGGCATCCGCCGGGCGACCCACGCGCACGGCGCGGGTGAGTCGGGGCTCGGCAAGCTGATCGAGCTGCACGCGGTGAACGGCGCCGGGGACGTCATGATCACCGTGGCGCTGGCTTCCACCGTGTTCTTCTCCGTGCCGACCGACGAGGCGCGCGGGCGGGTCGCGCTGTACCTGGCGATCACGATGGCGCCGTTCACCGTCCTCGCCCCCGTGATCGGCCCGCTGCTCGACCGGCTGCCGCACGGGCGGCGGGCCGCGATGGCTGCGGCCATGCTGGCGCGGGCGCTGCTCGCCCTGCTGATCTCGGGCGCGGTGGCGACCGGGAGCCTGGAGCTGTATCCCGCGGCGCTGGGCGTGCTGGTGGCGTCCAAGGCGTACGGCGTGGTGCGCAGCGCCGTCGTACCGCGGCTGCTGCCGCCCCTGTTCTCGCTGGTGAAGGCCAACTCCAGAGTCACCCTGGCCGGGCTGCTGGCCACCGGGGTGGCCGCGCCGATCGCGGCCGCGCTGCACCGGCTCGGCGATCCCTGGCCGCTCTACGGCGCCTCCGTGATCTTCGTGGGGGGCACGGCGCTGTCCTTCTCGCTGCCGCCCAAGGTGGACTCGGCCCGCGGCGAGGTGGTGGCGCTGCTCGCCGCCGACGAGAAGCGGCTGCCGCGGACCAGGGTGAAGCGGCCCGGACTGCGCACGGTCGGGCCCGCCGTGACCCACGCCCTCGGCGCCAACGCGGCCCTGCGCTGCCTGTCCGGCTTCCTGATCTTCTTCCTCGCCTTCCTGCTGCGCGAGCACCCGCTCGGCGGCCAGAGCGCGGTGGTCTCCCTGGGCCTGGTGGGCGCCGCGGCCGGCACGGGCAACGCGCTGGGCACGGCGGTGGGGGCGTGGCTGAGATCACGGGCGCCGGAGATCATCATCGTGACCGTGGTCGCGGCGGCGCTGGGCATGGCGCTCGTGGCCGCGGTGTTCTTCGGGACCGTCCTGGTGACCTGTCTCGCGGCGGTCGCCGGGTGCGCGCAGGCGCTGGCCAAGCTGGCGCTGGACGCGCTGATCCAGCGGGACGTGCCGGAGCTGGTGCGCAGCTCGGCCTTCGCCCGCTCCGAGACGCTGCTCCAGATGGCGTGGGTGTTCGGCGGCGCCGTCGGCATCGTGATGCCGCTCAACGGCACGCTCGGACTGCTGGCCGGCGCCGCGTTCGTGGCCGTGGGCTGGCTGGGCACCCTGCGCGGTCTGATCGCCTCCGCCCGGTACGGCGGCCGGCCCCGCGCACGGATGGCGTGACCGGGGGCCGGGAGTGAGCGGGCGGTGCCGCAAAGGGGCAGGCCGGGTGACGAACCGGGCGCGCCCGGGTTGTCGCGGACACGACTGGCGTAACGAACCGGGCACGCCGCACCCCGCGTGGGCGGGCGGCTCCGGGCGCCCGATAATCTTTCGGCCATGACCACGCTGCCCCGCGGCGAAGCCGCTGAAGTACACCGCGTTGTGCGGCGCCGCCGCGCCGTCGCCGCCGCCGGCGCCGTTGCCGCCGGACTGCTCGTCCTGTCGGCCTGCGACAAGCCGACGCCCAACGCGACGATCACCGTCGGCCGGGACTCGGTGCACTCCGAGGCGGTCTGCTACAACGACGGCAAGGCCATCGACGCCAAGGCCCTGACCGACTGCGCCAAGAAGTCCGCCGACGCGAAGAGCATCTCGGTCGGCGAGGACTCGACGGTCCGCATCGGCGTCGACCCGAAGATCGCGGACGCCGGCTGGGCCGTGCTGGTCAACGGCCGCCCCTTCACCAGCCTCAGCAAGGAGACGTACCGCACCCTGCCCAGCAACGCGTTCTTCAACGAGCAGTACGGCACGGGCGGCGACACCAACACGCTGGTGATCCAGATGGGGTCCAGCCCGACCAAGGGCGTGTGGTCCTTCAAGCTGAAGAAGGCCTGATCACGACGTCCGCACGCATCCTCGTGGCCACCGCGGTCCCGGCCGAACGGGACGCGGTGGCACGTGCGTTCCCCGAGTCCGGGGACGAGGTACGGCTGCCGGGCGCGATGGTGGTCCGTACGACGGCCGGCGCCGGTCCGGCTCGTACGGCCGCCGGTGGGGCCGTGACCGATCTGCTCGCCGCCGGGGTCGGGCCCGCGCGGGCCGCCGCCGCCACCGCCGCCGCGCTCACCGCGGCCGCGCTCGCCGGCGCCCCCTACGACCTGGTCGTCTCGGCCGGGATCGGCGGCGGCTTCGCGCCCGGTGCCCCGCTCGGCTCGCTCGTCGTGGCCGACGCGATCACCGTCGCCGATCTGGGCGCCGAGACCCCGGACGGCTTTCTCCCGGTCACCGAGCTGGGCTTCGGGACCGTCACCCACCGCCCGCCGGAATCACTCGTACGGGCCGTGGCGGAGGCCACCGGCGCCCGCACCGGCACCGTCCTGACCGTGTCCACCGTGACCGGCACCGCCGCCCGCGCCGCCGCGCTGCGCGCCCGGCACCCCCGCGCGCTCGCCGAGGGCATGGAGGGCTTCGGGGTCGCCGAGGCCGCCGACGCCCAGGGCGTGCCGGCGCTGGAGATCCGCGCGATCTCCAACCCGGTCGGCCCGCGCGACCGCGCCGCCTGGCGCATCGGCGACGCCCTCGCCGCCCTCACCGCGGCCTTCGGGAAGTTCGCGCCCGCATTGGAGAGTTGGAACCCGTATGACCAGTGAGCCCTTGCAGATCGCGTACTCGCCCTGCCCCAACGACACCTTCGTCTTCGACGCCCTCGCCCACGGCCGCGTCCCCGGCGCCCCCGCGCTGGACGTGACCTTCGCCGACATCGACATCACCAACGGCATGGCCGAGCGCGGCGAGTACGACGTGCTGAAGGTGTCGTACGCCGTGCTGCCGTACGTCCTCGACGAGTACGCGCTGCTGCCCTGCGGCGGCGCGCTCGGCCGGGGCTGCGGGCCGCTGGTGCTCACGCGGGAGGACGGGGTCGACCTGACGGGCCGTACGGTCGCCGTGCCCAGCGAGAAGTCGACCGCGTATCTGCTGTTCCGGCTGTGGGCGGCGGACACCGTGCCCGGCGGGGTCGGCGAGATCGTGGTCATGCCGTTCCACGAGATCATGCCGGCCGTACGGGACGGCAGGGTGGACGCGGGCCTGGTGATCCACGAGGCCCGCTTCACGTACCGCACCTACGGGCTGCACAAGCTCGCCGACATGGGCGAGCACTGGGAGCGCACGACCGGGCTGCCGATCCCGCTGGGCGCGATCGTGGCCAAGCGGTCGCTGGGCGCCGAGGTGCTGAAGGGACTCGCCGAGGCGGTGCGCGCGTCCGTGCGGGCCGCGTGGGACGCGCCCGAGGTCTCCCGGCCCTACGTCATGGCGCACGCCCAGGAGATGGACCCGGCGGTGGCCGACCAGCACATCGGGCTGTACGTCAACGAGTTCACCGCCGACCTCGGCGAGGACGGCTACGCGGCGATCCGCGGGCTGCTCACCCGCGCCGCGGCCGAGGGACTGGTGCCGCCCCTCGGCCCGGACGCGCTCGCGTTTCCCTGACGGGGACCTGCCCGTCAGGGGTCTGCCGGAGGGCGGGCGCGGTCAGACGTCCAGCTGGTCGGCGACCGCGCGGAGCAGCCCGGCGATCTTCTTGCCGGAGGCCTTCTCGGGGTAGCGGCCCTTCTCCAGCATCGGGGTGATGTTCTCGAGGACGGTCGTCAGGTCCTGCACGATCGAGGCCAGCTCGTCGGGCTTCTTGCGCTGGGCGGCGGCCACGGAGGGCGTCGGGTCGAGCACGATCACCGAAAGCGCCTGGTCGCCGCGCTGGCCGGCGACCACGCCGAATTCCACGCGCTGTCCCGGCTTGAGCACATCGACTCCGGCGGGGAGAACCGAGGAATGGACGAAGACGTCACCGCCGTCGTCGCGGGAGAGAAAGCCGAAGCCCTTCTCGCTGTTGAACCACTTGACCTTGCCGGTAGGCACGTCTGTCCTCGTCCTCGTACTCGTCGGGAAAACTTCTTCGGAAACGGCTCTTGATAGCACTAGAGCGGGTCGACCGTGACCCGCCGTCATCAAGGCTAATGGTCTTGGACCCGGTGACAAGACGTCGCCCGGTCGTTCTCTCGCGCAGGAACTACCCTGGTCCGGTGCGTGACAAAACCCAAGCGAATTCCGCCGGGCCCGGCGACGGACTGATCCGTGCCGGCGCCATCGTGTTCTTCGTCGGGGCCCTGGCCACCCTGGTCACGATGGTCCCGTTGTTCCTCGGAACCAAGCCGTTTCCCACCTACATGTACGGACTGTGCATGCTCATGGGTGTCGGCTTCCTCGTCGCCGGCGCGGGGGTGCTGCGGTCGATCGCGGCCGGCCGGCGGCAGGCGAGGAGCGCCGCGGCGTCCCGGTAGCGAGCGGGCCGCGGCAGCGCCGGGGGGCCGTCGGAGCCGGAGCCGTCAGGGGCGGTAATCGGCCAGCCACGCGGGGAAGGCGGACAGGTCGTCCAGGACGACGTCCGCCCCGGCGGCGCGCAGCTCGTCCGCGGGGCAGGGCCCGGTCGCCACGGCGACCGACAGCGCGCCCGCCGTACGCGCCCCGCGCACATCGCCGGTGTGGTCGCCGACGTACACCCCCGCGCCGTACTCGCGCAGCGCCTGCGCCTTCTGCTCGGCCCACAGGTCGCCCACGACCACGTCCGGCTCGATGCCCAGGTGGGAGAGGTGCAGCTTCGCGTTCGGCTCGTACTTGGCGGTGACCACCATGGTCCGGCCGCCGGCCGCGCGCACGGCCGCCAGGGCCTCGCGGGCGCCCGCCATGGCCGGGGTCGCGGCGATGGCTATGGACGGGTACATCTCCCGGTACAGGCCGGCCACCGCGGGCAGCCGCTCGGCCGGGAACCAGTTCGCCAGCTCGTCCGCCAGCGGCGGGCCGAGCCGGGTGACCGCCAGATCGGCGTCGATGTACGTCCCCGTACGCTCCGCCAGCGCCACGTAGCACGCGCGGATGCCGGGCCGGGAGTCGATGAGGGTCATGTCGAGGTCGAAGCCGACGGTGAGGGAGGCCATGGGGGACATGGTGCCAGGTGGGCAGGGCGGTCCACCGCCCGCCGCCCGGCCTCCCCGACCGCGGGCACCGGCCGCCGTCCGGCGGGCATCGGTGTGCGCGCCGCGGACATCGGTGTGCACGCCGGGGCGTCGGCCCTTGTCCCGGCGGTCCGCCGGTTCCCGCGCCGCCGGTGTCAGCCTCTGCGCTGCGAGCGCCACACCACGTACAGCGCCGAGGCGACGGCCGCGCCCCGCACCACCCAGGGCCAGGTCTGGGCGACGGCGTCGCCCATCTGCCCCTGCGCGATCGGGTCGCCCCAGCGGCCGCTCTGCCGTCCCCACAGCCACACCAGGCCCGCCGCGACCGCGCTGCCGGGCAGCACGAGCACGGCCCACTTGCTCTCGGACGGGCTCAGCCGCCGGGAGGCGTAGACGATCGCCCAGCCCGCGAGCAGCGCGAACCAGTTGCCGAGCACCGCCCCGGCGACCAGCGCGGCGGCGGCCAGCAGCAGGATCGGGTTGGACCAGCCGGCCGCGGGACCGGGCAGGAGGCGGCGGGCGGGGGCGGCCCCGGCGTCCGGCGCCAGGTCGGAGGTGATGCCGGGCGCCGTGTCCGGCACCTTGTCCGGGGCCGGGGCGGCGGCCGTGGCCCGGCGCGGGAACAGCCCGAAGCGCCGGGTGGGGACCGGAGGGGGAGCCTGCGCCGCCTTCTCCCGCTCCTCCCGTTCCTCCCGCTCCAGCCGCTCCTTCTCCAGCTCGTGCGGCGGGCGGCGCAGCAGGTCCGGGATCTCCACCCCGCCGACGAAGCCCGGCACCGGGTCGGTGTCCAGGAAGGGGCTGTGCCCGGCGCCGCCGAAGGCACCGCCGGAGGCACTGCCGGACGTGCGCCACCAGTCGCGCACCGGCTCGGCCTGCCACAGCTCGTGCGCGGCGGCGGCCGACGCGTCCTCGGGCACGGACGGCTCGGGCCGGGACCCGGCGGGACGCGGCCGGGGCACGACCCGGCGCAGACCCCGCGGACGCTCCCCGGCCGGCGCCGCACGCTCCGGCTCGCGCTCGCGCTCCCGCGGCGCGGGCTGCGCCGGTACGGCCGCGGGCGGACGGCCCGCGCCCCCGGCGGGCCCGGTGCCGGCCGCGGCCTCGACCACCTCGTCGGGGGTGCCCAGGCGGTCCAGGATGCGGCGGACCGCGGCGGGACTGTCCACCGTCGCCCTGGCCCGGTCGCGGTCGATCTCGTTGCGCAGCTCCGAGACCAGCCGCATGCGCGCGGAGGACGGCAGCTGCCGCTGCTGAGCGATGTCCCCGACGCGGCTCAGGTACTCGTAGACGACCTTGTCGCTTTCGATGCCCACGGAATCCCTCCGGGGAGACGCCGACTGAAACCCCGTGAGGACGGTAGCGCAGAGCGGGGCGCCGCCCGCCACGGCTGAAGGGCCGGGGGTGACCCGCTACCGTTGGCCGGATGAGCCAAGAGGCCAACCCAGCCCCTCGGTCCCTCGCGGAGGCGCTCCGCGCCAGGGACGACGCCTCCCTGGCCGCGCTGCTGCGCAGCCGCCCGGACCTCATCACGCCCGTCCCCACCGATCTGACCCAGCTGGCCACCCGCGCCGGCACCCGGTCCTCGGTCCTGCGGGCCCTGGAACGGCTGGACCGCTTCGCGCTGCAGACCGCCGAGGCGCTGGCCGTGGCCCCGGACCCGGCGTCGTACCGGGCGCTGCTCGGGCTGATGGCCGGGGACGCCGGGGACGAGACGGTGGCCGCCGCGCTCCCCCGCGCCCTCGCCACCCTGCGCGAACAGGCGCTGGTGTGGGGCGACGACGAGCGGCTGCGGCTGGTGCGCACCGCCCGCGAGCTGCTCGCCCCGTCCCCGCAGCATCCCTCGCCGACCGGGCTCGGACCCACCGTGCACGAGGCCGCCTCGGGCATGTCCTTGGGGCGGATCCAGGAGATCGTGACCACGGCGGGGCTGGCCTCGACCCATGACTCGGTGTCGGCGCTGAGCGCGCTGACCGCCCTGTTCACCAACCGGAAGAAGATGGCCCGGCTGCTCTCCAAGGCGCCGGAGGGCTCCCTTGAGGTGCTGTCGCGGCTGGTGTGGGGGCCGCCGTACGGCCAGGTCACCCCGGAACCGGCCGCCCATCTGCGCTGGCTGCTGGACCGGGGCCTGCTGCTGCCGACGGCGCCCGGCACCGTCGTACTCCCCCGCGAGGTGGCCCTGCATCTGCGCGCGGGCCGCGCCCACCGGGAGCCCGAGCCGCTGCCGCCCGCGGTGGAGCCGGCCGCGACCCACCGTCCACAGGTTGTGGACGCGACGGCGGCCGGCCAGGCGCACACCGCGCTCGCCACCGTCGAGGAGCTGCTGAAGGACTGGGACGAGGGCGGCCCCGCGGTGCTGCGGGCCGGCGGGCTGAGCGTGCGCGATCTCAAGCGGACCGCCGTCGCCCTGGACGCGCCCGAGCCGCTCGCCGCGTTCTGGGTCGAACTGGCTTACGCGGCGGGCCTGTTGGCCTCCGACGGCGAGGCCGACGAACGGTACGCCGCCACCCCCTTCTACGACGAGTGGCTGGAGCGTCCCCCGGCCGAGCGCTGGGCGCTGCTCGCCGGGACCTGGCTGACGGCGACCCGCGCGCCGGGCCTGGTCGGCGGCCGGGACGCCAAGGACCGCACCCTCTCCGCGCTCGGCCCCGGTCTGGACCGCTCGGCCGCGCCCGAGGTACGGCACCGGGTACTGACCCTGCTGGCCGGTCTCCCGGCGGGCACCGCTCCGGTCCCGGAGTCGATCCTGTCCCGCCTGCACTGGGAACGCCCCCTGCGCGGCACCGCGGCCACCCCCCGCCCCGGCAAGGACACCCCCGCGGCCCCCGCCGAGGACCTGCGCACCCGTCTGGCCCGCTGGACCCTGACGGAGGCGGAACTCCTGGGCGTGACGGGGCGCGGCGCGCTGTCCACCCACGGCAGGGCACTGCTGGGGGCACCGGCGGCCCGCTCGGGCGGGGCGGACGAGGGGGGCGACTCGGCCGGCGCGCCTGGCCCGACTGGCGTGTCCGGCACGGCTGGTCCGGCCGGCGCGTCCGGCACGGCTGGTCCGAGCGGCGCGTCCGGGGTGGCCGGCACCAAAGCCCCAGCCGGCGCGGTCGGCGCGACCGGTGCGGACGGCCCGGCCGGCAGGGGTGAACCCGGTGGCCCCGGCGACAAGCTCCCCGTCCATCACCACCGCACACCCGCCCCGGCCACAGCCCCGCCCGCCACCGCCCCGGCCACCCTCCTGCCCCCGGCCCCTCTCTCCCCCGCCGAACAAGCCGCCGCCACCGCCACCGCCGCCCGGCTGCTCGCCCCGCTCCTGCCCGAGCCCCTCGATCACGTCCTCCTCCAGGCCGATCTGACGGCGGTCGCGCCGGGACCGCTTAAGCGGCCGCTCGCGGAGATGCTCGGGGTGCTCGCGGACGTGGAGTCGAAGGGCGGCGCGACGGTGTACCGGTTCACTCCGGGATCGGTGCGCCGGGCCCTGGACGCCGGGCGGACCGCCGCCGATCTGCACGACTTCCTCGCCCGGCACTCGCGCACCCCGGTCCCGCAGCCGCTCGCCTACCTGATCGACGACGTGGCCCGCAGACACGGGCATCTGCGGATCGGCGCCGCCTCCGCCTACGTCCGCTGCGACGACGACGCCCTGCTGAACGAGATCCTCGCCGACAAGCGCGCCACCGCCCTGCGCCTGCGCCGCCTCGCCCCGACCGTGCTGGCCGCCCAGACCGATCCGGCCGCCCTGTTGGAGGGCCTGCGCGCGATGGGCTTCGCGCCCGCCGCCGAGTCCGCCGAAGGCGATGTGCTGATCACCCGCGCCCACGCCCACCGCACCCCGCCCCGGACCGCGCCCGAGCCGGTGCCGGACGGTCCGCCGCCGCCCGACGCCACGCTCCTGTCCGCCGCGATCCGCGCCATCCGGGCCGGTGACCTGGCCGCCACCGCGCCCCGCAAGCCCACCGGCACCGATCCGGCGGCCGGTGAGCTGCCCCGCACCTCCGCCGCCGAGACCCTGGCCACCATGCAGGCAGCCGTGCTCACCGGCGACTCCCTGTGGATCGGCTACGTCAACGCCGAGGGCGCCGCCAGCCAGCGCGTCATCGCCCCGGTCCGGGTGGAGGGCGGCTTCGTGACGGCGTACGACCACACGGCGGACGAGGTCCGGACCTACCCGCTGCACCGCATCACCGGGGTGGCCGAGCTGGCCGGGGAGTGAGCGGAGACGGCCGCGGCGGCCCGCGGCCCGCCGTGATCGCCACCGGATGGGGCACACTGGAGGTTTGGTCCCGGTGAAGGCCGTCGTCCCCGTGAAGGCCGTGGTGGAAAGGGTGTGCCGCGCGTGAATGGTCCACTGATCGTCCAGTCCGACAAGACCCTGCTCCTGGAGGTCGACCACGAGCGGGCCGACGACTGCCGGCGCGCCATCGCGCCGTTCGCCGAGCTGGAGCGGGCGCCCGAGCACATCCACACCTACCGGGTGACGCCGCTCGGGCTGTGGAACGCGCGGGCCGCGGGGCACGACGCGGAGCAGGTCGTGGACGCGCTGGTGGAGTACAGCAGGTACCCCGTGCCGCACGCGCTGCTCGTGGACATCGCCGAGACGATGGACCGCTACGGCCGCCTCACCCTCTCCAAGCATCCCGCGCACGGACTGGTCCTGACCACCACCGACCGGCCGGTCCTGGAGGAGGTCCTGAAGTCCAAGCGGATCACCCCGCTGGTCGGCGCGCGGATCGACCCGGACACCGTGGTGGTGCACCCCTCCGAGCGCGGGCAGATCAAGCAGACGCTGCTCAAGCTCGGCTGGCCGGCCGAGGACCTCGCGGGCTACGTGGACGGCGAGGCGCACCCCATCGACCTGCGCGAGGACGGCTGGGCCCTGCGGCCGTACCAGAAGCAGGCCGTGGAGAACTTCTGGCACGGCGGCAGCGGTGTCGTCGTGCTGCCCTGCGGTGCGGGCAAGACGCTGGTGGGCGCGGCCTCCATGGCGGAGGCGAAGTCGACCACGCTGATCCTCGTGACCAACACCGTCTCCGCCCGGCAGTGGAAGCACGAGCTGGTGAAGCGGACCTCGCTGACCGAGGACGAGATCGGCGAGTACAGCGGGACCCGCAAGGAGATCCGCCCGGTCACCATCGCCACCTACCAGGTGCTGACGACCAAGCGGAAGGGCGTCTATCCGCACCTGGAACTGTTCGACTCCCGTGACTGGGGACTGATCGTCTACGACGAGGTGCATCTGCTGCCGGCTCCCGTCTTCAAGTTCACCGCCGATCTCCAGGCACGGCGGCGGCTGGGGCTGACCGCCACGCTGGTGCGCGAGGACGGCCGTGAGTCGGATGTGTTCTCCCTGATCGGGCCCAAGCGGTTCGACGCGCCCTGGAAGGAGATCGAGGCGCAGGGGTACATCGCACCCGCCGACTGCGTCGAGGTCCGGGTGAACCTGACGGAGTCCGAGCGGCTGGCGTACGCGACGGCCGAGACGGAGGAGAAGTACCGCTTCTGTGCCACCACGGACACCAAGCGGAAGGTCACGGAGGCGATCGTCCGCCGGTTCGCGGGCCAGCAGATCCTCGTGATCGGTCAGTACATCGACCAACTCGACGAGCTGGGCGAGCACTTGAACGCCCCGGTGATCAAGGGCGAGACCTCCAACGCCCAGCGCGAGAAGCTTTTCGACGCCTTCCGTGAGGGCGAGATCAACGTGCTGGTGGTGTCCAAGGTGGCGAACTTCTCCATCGACCTGCCCGAGGCCACGGTCGCCATCCAGGTGTCCGGCACCTTCGGCTCCCGCCAGGAGGAGGCCCAGCGGCTCGGCCGGGTGCTGCGGCCCAAGGCCGACGGCCACCAGGCCCACTTCTACTCGGTCGTGGCCCGCGACACCATCGACCAGGACTTCGCCGCCCACCGCCAGCGCTTCCTGGCCGAGCAGGGCTACGCCTACCGGATCATGGACGCGGACGAGATCCTCTCGGAGGCGGAGGGCCGGGGGTGACGGGTGCCGCCGTCACGCCCGGCGTATGCCGGCTTCCTCGCCGTACTCACCGAGGATGACGACGCCGAACGCCGCCTGTGCGAACACCTTCAGCGCGCGCAGGGCGCTGCCCAGGAGGTGGCGCGGGGCGCCGTCCACCGCCGTGGCTCCGGTCGGGGGGCGGGGAGTGGAGGGGGAAACGGTTGCTGCGCTCATGACTCCATGGTGGAACTCCGGACCGCTTCGCGGTATCGGTCCACGGGTCCAATTCCGGATGCCCCCGCCTGCACCCGCGGGTGGACCCGACCCCCACCCGCCCCCTAGGGGCCGCGCCGAGCACCGGGGCCCTTCGCATGACCTTGCCGCCATGGTGAATATCCATTGGCGCTTCATCGGCCCCCCTCACTAAAATCCCCTCTCTTGCCCGCCTCCCCTCCGGGAGTGCCGCCGCCCGGCCGGAAACCGGACGGCCACGCCGTCGCGCACGGCACCGTCACCGTCGTACCGCCCGCAGCAGGCCCACCGGAGGCACCCCCTTGTCCACGTCCGCTCACGCACAGGCCATCGATCCCACCGGGGACCCGCTCTCCCGCGAGCGCGCGCACCTCGCCGACTCGCGGGCCGCGCTGCGTGCCATGCGCGAGGACGTGGAGGCGCTGGACATCCGCGACGTCACCGCGAACTGGGTCAACGCCGCGGTGCTCGGCCGCCAGATCGACGACCGCATCAAGGCGCTGGCCGACCTCAGCGACACCCCGCTGTTCTTCGGCCGCCTCGACTACCTGCACGCTCCGGGCGAGGACCAGGCGGAGGGCGCGTCGGGCGAGCAGTTCTACATCGGGCGCCGGCATGTGCACGACGCCGACGGCGACCCCATGGTCATCGACTGGCGCGCGCCGGTCTCCCAGCCGTTCTACCGGGCGTCCAAGAAGGACCCGATGGACATCGGGCTGCGCCGCCGCTTCGGCTACACCGGCGGCGAGCTGACCGCGTACGAGGACGAGCGGCTGTCCGACCCCGCGGAGGCGGCCACCACCAGCAGGCTGCTCCAGCAGGAGATCGAGCGGCCGCGCGTCGGTCCGATGCGGGACATCGTCGCCACCATCCAGCCGGAGCAGGACGAGATCGTCCGCAGCGGCCTCGGCGGCACCGTCTGCGTCCAGGGCGGCCCCGGCACCGGGAAGACCGCCGTCGGCCTGCACCGGGTGGCGTACCTGCTGTACGCGCACCGCGAGCGCCTCGCCCGCACCGGCACGCTGGTCATCGGCCCGAACAAGTCCTTCCTGCACTACATCGAGCAGGTGCTGCCCGCGCTGGGCGAGCTGTCCGTGCAGCAGGCCACCGTGGACGACCTGGTGGCGCGGGTGGAGGTGCGCGGCACGGACGACGCGCCCGCCGCGGTGATCAAGGGCGACGCCCGGATGGCCGAGGTGCTGCGCCGGGCCCTGTACTCCCACGTGACGCTGCCGGCGGAAGCCGTGGTGGTCGTGCGCGGCTCCCGGCGCTGGCGGGTTCCGGCGTCCGAACTGGAGGAGCTGGTACGGCAGTTGCTGGACCGGGAGATCCGGTACGGCGCCGCGCGCGAGGCCCTGCCGCAGCGGATCGCGCACGCGGTGCTGGTGCGGATGGAGCAGGCCGGGGAGGCGCCGGACGACCGGGTGCAGGACGCGGTGGCGCGCAACAGCGCGGTGAAGGCGGCGGTCAAGGCGATCTGGCCCGTGGTCGATCCAGCGAAACTGGTGCTGCGGCTGCTCACCGAGCCGGAGTTCCTCGCCGAGCACGCGGCCGGGCTGCTGGACGAGGACGAGCAGAAGACGATCCTGTGGGCCAAGCCGGTCCGCAGCGTGAAGTCGGCCAAGTGGTCCGCCGCGGACGCGGTGTTGATCGACGAGGCGGCCGATCTGATCCAGCGCACGCACTCGCTCGGCCATGTGGTCCTGGACGAGGCGCAGGATCTCTCCCCCATGCAGTACCGGGCGGTGGGCCGCCGCTGCACCACGGGCAGCGCGACCGTCCTGGGCGACCTGGCGCAGGGTACGACGCCCTGGGCGACCCGGAGTTGGCAGGAGGCGCTGGCCCACCTCGGCAAACAGGACGGTGTGATCGAGGAGTTGACGGCGGGCTTCCGGGTGCCGACCGACGTCATCGCCTACGCCTCCCGGCTGCTCCCGCACATCGCGCCGGGCCTGACCCCGGTCGCCTCCGTCCGGGAGAATCCGGGCTTCTTCGAGGTCCGCGCGATCGACGGCACGGACGAAGTCGTCGCCGCCTGCGAGGAGTTGCTCGGCAACGAGGGCTCGACCGGCCTGATCGCCGCCGACGCCCGGATCCCCGCGCTGGCCGAGGCGCTGACGGCGGCCGGGATCGGATACCTCGCGCCGGGCGAGGAGACGACCCGCGAGAAGCGGCTGACCCTGGTACCGGCCTCGCTCGCCAAGGGCCTGGAGTACGACTACGTGGTCCTGGACGAGCCGCGGGCGGTGGTCGACGGCGAACCGGACGAGCGCACCGGCCTGCGGCGGCTGTACGTGGCCCTCACCCGAGCGGTCTCCGGCCTCGTGGTGACCCACACGGCGCCCCTGCCTCAGCAGCTGGCGGAGTCCGTGCACGTGCTGTGACCTCCTGCCCGTTGGTGCGCGGGCCGAGGGGGACTATCGTCGGAATACTGGGGCCAGCACGAGGAGGACGGCCGGTGATGACGCAGGACGACGCCGTGATCGGCTGCACGGGGAAGGTCCTCATCGGAACGCGTGGATCCGCGGGACCCGGCGAGGTGCTGGTGCGGGTCCGGGGCGGCTCCGAGACGTTTCTCGCCTGGTCGGAGGATCCCCTGCCACCGGGAGCGACGGTCCTCGTGATCGAATCGCGGGGATGCCGCGAGGTCGGTGTCATCGAATGGGCCGACCCATTGGACGCGCTCGGCGGCGACGCCGTCGGCGCCTGCTGAGGAGTACGAGAAAATGTTCGGATACCGCGTACCCGCGCCGGACGAGGCGATGTTGATCTCGGGCGGACGACGGGGACTGGGGGGCGCGCCGTTCCGAGTGGTGACGGGCCACGGAAAGTTCGTGGTCCCGTTCTTCCGCAAGACCCGCTTCCTCTCGCTGGCGATGTGCGAGTCGGAGGTCACCGAGACCTGTGTGACCAAGCAGGGCATCGCACTGCACGTGCGTGCCGTCATCGCCTTCAAGGTCGGCAACGACCACGAAAGCATCATCAACGCCGGTCAGCGCTTCCTCTCCGACCAGGACCAGATGTCGGTGCTCACCGGCCGGATCTTCGCCGGCCATCTGCGCGCCATCATCGGCTCGATGACCGTCGAGGAGATCGTCACCGAGCGGCAGAAGCTGGCCGCCGAGGTGCTGGACACCTCCAAGACGGAGATGGCCAAGATCGGTCTGATCGTGGACTCGCTCCAGATCCAGTCGATCGACGACGGCGACACCGGTTACATCGACGCGATGTCCGCCCCGCACAAGGCGGCCATCCAGCGCCAGGCGCAGATCGCCCAGGCGCAGGCCACGCAGGCCGCGGTGGAGGCGGAGCAGGAGGCGGCGCGCCGGCAGGCGGAGTACGCCCGGAAGACCGCCGTCGTCAAGGCCGAGTACTCGGCCGAGGTGGACCGGGCGCAGGCCCAGGCGGCGCAGGCCGGTCCGCTGGCGCAGGCCCACGCGCAGCAGGAAGTGCTGGACGCGCAGACGGAGTTGGCCGAGCGCCAGGCCCTGCTGCGGCAGAAGCAGCTGGTGTCCGAGGTCGTCAAGCCCGCGGAGGCGGAGGCCGAGCGGGTCAGGATCCTCGCGGCGGCCGAGGCCCAGCGGATGAAGATCCAGGCCGAGGCGGCGGCGTCGTACGACCGGGTCGCGCTGGACCGGATGCTGATCGACCAGCTGCCGCAGATCGTGAAGGAGGCGGCCGGCGGTCTGGCGGGCGCCAACGTCAACGTCCTGAACGGCGCGGACGGCCTCGGCGAGATCGCGGCCGGCCTGGTCTCCCAGGGTCTGACCATCCTGGACTCGGTCCGCCAGAACCTCGGCGGCCAGGAGTCCGACGGCAACCGCTCCGAACAGCCGCGGGACAACGGCCTGCTCCAGCTCAGCGCCCGCCGCGAGAAGAAGTCGGACGACGGCCCGGTGGACGTCGACTAGGGCCTTTCTTCCGGATCAGGTCGGCTCGGGTTGGCGGTACCTTACGGCCGAGCCGAGCGGGGGCTGGTGCGTGCAGATGCAAGGCGGAGGAGGGAGTCGACGCGGAGCGTCGACGACCGACGACAACGCCGCAGATGTGCGTGCCAGCCCCCGCGACCCCGGCGAGATCCGGAAGAAAGGCCCTAGCGGTCACCCGGCACCTCTCCGCGACCGCCCCGTCCCGGCCGATCTCTCGGCGGGGGCGGGGCGGTTCGCGTCTGCGGCGAAGCGCGCGACGACGCGTACGGCGGCTCAGGCGCCGTCCTCCGAGGAGGCTCCCGCGCGCACTCTGCGCCGGGCGAGGACGGCGAGGAGGTTGTCGACCAGCCGTTCGGCGTCGGCGTCGGTGTGCAGCGGGACGCCCAGCAGGGCGTGCGTGTAGGCGGGGGCGAGGACCAGCTCCAGCACGTCCTGGACGTCCAGCTCGCCGATGCCGGCGGCGGTGAGCATCGCCTCGATCTGCCGGGTGCGGGGTTCGACGAACCGGTTCAGCGCGTCGGCCCCGAACACCCCCGAGCGGGTGGCCGCGGCGACGGTCCTGGCCAGCGTCAGGTTCCGGTCCGCGCGCAGGTCCGCCAGCAACTGGCGGGTGTAGACCAGCGCGTCGGCGCGCAGGTCCCCGGTGACGGGGAGCGGTGAGCGCCGGCTCAGCTCCTCGAAGAGGGTGTCGAGGACGAGCCCTTCGGGGGTGCGCCAGCGCCGGTAGATGGTCGCGGGGTGCACCCCGGAGCGCTCGGCCACCTCGGCGACCGTGACCGTGCCGTCCGGGGAGGCGTCGAGCAGTTCCCGGACCGCCGCGTGCACCGCTTCCCGCGTCCTGGCGGATCTGCCTCCCGGACGGACCGTCCCTGCTGCCTGCGTCATCCCTCCATGCTACCGCGACACACTCGCGTTAGTGGCTGGATCCGGCCCCTCTAACGCGACCCACTCGCGTTAGAGGCCCTTTCGGCGTACGCTCAAACGCGACGGATTCGCGTTAGAAAGGTGGGGGCTCATGCCTCGGGTTCTTGTGGTGGGTGCGGGGATCGCGGGGGACACCGTCGCGCTCATGCTCGGTCGGGCCGGCTGGGAGGTCACCGTCGCGGAGATCGCCCCGGCGCTGCGCGGCGGCGGCCAGTCCGTCGATCTGCGCGGCGACTGCCGCGAGGTGCTCGCCCGCCTCGGGCTGCTCGACGAGGTCCTCGCCCGGCTGGTGGACCAGCGCGGCGCGGCCTGGGTGGACGGCGAGGGGCGCCGGCTGGCCGTGATGCCCGTCGAGGCGTTCGGCGGCAACGGCTACGTCTCCAAGGAGGAGTTGCTCCGCTCGGACCTCGCCCGCGTCCTGCACGACGCGGCCGGCGCTCGGGTCACGCATCTCTTCGGGGAGACCGTGGAGGCGCTGGAGGACGCCCCGAACGGCGTGTCCGTACGGTTCCGCAACGCGCCGCCCGCCGAGTTCGACCTGGTGATCGGCGCGGACGGGGCGCACTCGCGGGTACGGCGGCTGCGCTTCGGGCCCGAGGAGGTCTTCCGCCGCCGGCTGGGCCTCGCGCACGCCTGGTTCACCATGGACGAGACGCCCCGGACCCCTTCGGTCGACGGCTGGTTCATCACCCACAACGCGCCGGGCAGCCGCTCCGTCGAGGCACGGCCGGGGCATCCGGGCCAGCAGGAGATCGGGTTCACCTTCGCCGCGTCGACGCTGCCGCCGCGGCACGACCGGGAGGCCCAGTTCGCCCTGCTGGACCGGGTGTTCGCGGACGTGGGCTGGCGCACGCGGGAACTGCTCGCCGCCGCGCGGCTCGCGCCCGACTTCGCCCTCGACACGTTCGACCAGATCGACGTGCCGAAGTGGTCCGACGGCCGGGTGGTCCTGCTCGGGGACAGCGCCTGGTGCGCGAGCCCCCTCAGCGGTCTCGGCACCGCACTGGCGCTGCGCGGCGCGGCGGCGCTGGCCGACGCCGTCGAGGCGGCCGACGCCCTGCGGCTGCCGCACCGCCTCTCGGACGCGCTCACCGCGTACGAGACCGCGATGCGTCCGCGGGTCCAGGACGCGCAGCGGCTGTTTCCGGGGCGGGTGCGGCAGGCGGCGCCCCGCACCGAGTTCGGCATCCGTACCGTCGCGTGGCTGATCCGCCAGATCCAGAAGCCTCCGCTGGCGAAGACCTTCACCCGGCTGGCGGCGGAGCGCGGCCACGAGCAGCCGGCCTGACGGCATCACCCGGAAACCGGGGAAAGCCCCCCGCCCGGCCCTGGGCCGACCACGCGGCCTCACCCCGGCCGACCGCGCCACCTCAGTCCCGGCAGGCCGCGCCGCTTCAGTCCCGGCCGGTAGCGCTGTCCCGCCCTGACCGGCCGCGCCACCCCGACCCGACCGGCCACGCCACCCCGGTCCCGGCCGGGCACGCCGCCCCGGACCTGGGCCGCCACCCCAGCTCGGCCGGGCACGCCGCCCCCGACCCGACCGGCCAGGCGACCTCGCCCCGCCCGGCCACGCGGCCTCACCCCCGCCCGGCCGCGCCGTCCCGCCCTCGGCAGGCCACACCACCCCCAGCCCCGGCGTGCCACGCCACCTCAACCCCGACCGGCCACGCGGCCTCACCCCCGCCCGGCCGCGCCGCCTCAGTCCCGATCGGCCGCGCCATCCCGCCTCGGCAGGCCACACCACCCCAGCCCCGGTGCGCCAGGCCACCTCACCTCGGCCGGCCGCGCCACCCTGACCCGACCGGGCACGCCGCCCCCGACCCGACCGGGCCACGCGACCTCGCCCCGCCCGGCCACGCGACCTCACACCGCCCGGCCGCGCCACCTCAGTCCCGGCCGACCGCACCGTCCAATACCCTGCGCCACTCCTTGACCGCGCCTTCCGAGACCGGGCCGTGCCAGCCCTGGGGGCGGGCCGCGCCGCCGATGTGGAAGGCGTCGAGGCCCGCGGCGAGCAGCGGCGGGACGTGGTCCAGGCGCAGGCCCCCGCCGACGAGGAGGGTCTGGCCGTAGCCCGGCTCGCCGCGGCGACCGTACTCGGCCAGCAGGGTCGGCAGGCCGTCGTCCACACCGGTGGCGGCGCCCGCGGTGAGGTAGGTGTCGAGGCCGGGCAAGTCGGCGAGCTGCTTGCGCAGGGCCTCGCGGTCGGCGGCGCGGTCGATCGCCCGGTGGAAGGTCCACCGGCAGCCCGCCAGCGCCCCGGCCACCCGCTCCACGGCGGCCAGGTCCACTCCCCCGTCCGCGTCGAGGAACCCCAGCACGAACTGGTCCGCGCCGGCCGCCCGCATCTCCTCCACCACGCCCAGCAGCCGCGCCACGTCACCGGCCGCGAACCCGTCCGCCAGGCGGAGCATCACGCGCAGGTCGATGTCGACGGCGGCACGGATACCGGCGACGGTGGCGGCGGACGGGGTGAGCCCGTCGGCGGCCATCTCGGTGACCAGCTCCAGCCGGTCCGCGCCTCCGGCCTGGGCGGCGACCGCGTCCTCGATGTCGAGGGCGATCACCTCCAGGACTGCACGCTTGCTCATGGCACCCCATTCGTCGCGGCCAAAGATCCAATAGAGGTCTAGTCCAATTTAAGGGTACGCGGCCGGGCGCGCGCCAGTACGCCACCACGCCCCGCGCCACCGCACCACCATTCCGCCCGCCCGCAGCACCGCCCGCCGCCCCCACCCCGCCGCGCCCCGCCGCCCCGCCGCCCAGCCGCCCAGCCGCCGCTCCGTCCGCGCGCCGCCACGCGAGAATGAGCCCATGGCCGACCTCGACGCCCTCCGCCTCCGTTTCGCCCGTGCCCTGGACGCCGTCCGCGCGCCCGAGGGCGGTCCCGATCCCGGCCCCTACGCGGACAACCTGCTCGCCCGCTGGCAGGAGCCCCAGCGCCGCTACCACACCCTGGCCCACCTCACCGCCGTCCTCGACCGCGTCGACGTACTGGAGCCGTACGCGGCCGACCCCGGCGTCGTACGCCTGGCCGCCTGGTTCCACGACGCCGTGTACCTGCCGGAGCGGTCCGAGAACGAGGAGCGTTCGGCGCGGCTGGCGGAGCGCGCGCTGCCCGAGGCCGGGGTGCCGGAGGCGAAGGCCGCGGAGGTGGCCCGGCTGGTCCGGCTGACCGTCACCCACGACCCGGCCGCGGACGACCGCGACGGCCAGGTGCTGTGCGACGCCGACCTCGCGATCCTGGCCGCGCCCCCGTCCGCGTACGCCGCCTACACCGCCGAGGTCCGCGAGGAGTACCACTTCGTCCCCAACGACGCCTTCCGGCAAGGGCGTTCCGCGGTATTGCGCCAACTCCTCGCGCTGCCGAGTCTGTTCCGTACCGCCTACGGCCAGGAGCACTGGGAGGCCAGCGCCCGCCACAACCTCGCCGCCGAGCTGGAAATGCTGTCGCCGTGACGGCGGCCCCCGCCTAGGGTGCGCCCATGCGAGCGATGAGCGGGGAACATGTGACCGATGCCGTGGCCGGCTGCCTGGCCGTCCTGCGCACGGCGGTGGACCGGGACTGGCGGGACGTGCGCGCCGGGCGGGTCGAGTGGGACTGCCACACCACGGCCGTGCACGTGGCGGACGACCTGGTGGCGTACGCCGCCAATCTGGCCGGGCGCGCGCGGGACGCCTACGTGCCCTTCGAACTGAGGCTGGACGAGGGCACCGGCAACGCGGGGCTGCTCCAGGTCGTGGAGACCACCGGCGCGCTGCTCGCCGCCGCCGTGACCACCGCGCCGCCGGACGTCCGCGCCTTCCACCCCTACCCGTTCCGCAGCGCCGACCGGGTGGGCTTCGCCGCGATGGGCGTCGCCGAAGTCCTGCTGCACACCCACGACATGGCCGAGGGCCTCGGCCTGTCCTACGAGCCCTCCGCCGGGCTCGCCGAGTCCGTCCTGGCCACGATCTTCCCGCACGTCCAGCCCGGCCCGGAGCCCTGGCCGACCCTGCTGTGGGCGACCGGACGCGGCGAGCTGCCCGGCCGGGCCCCGGTCACCGGGTGGCGCTGGCACAACAACCTCGTCCTGGCCACCGAGCGCCTCACCCTCACCGGCGTCCGCCCGGCCGCCGCCCGCGATCTCGCCCTCGGTGGCGACGGCGGCTTCGACTGGGCCGGCGGCGAACCGGAGGAGGGCACGCGGGAAGCCGCCCGGATGCTGGTGAAGGCGTACGAGGCGGGCGTCCACCGGCCCGAGTTCACCGTCTTCACCCTCGTCCGCGCCGAGGACGGGCGCGCGGTCGGCGCCCTGGGCTTCCACGGCGCCCCGGACGAGGAGGGGCGGGCGGAGATCGGCTACAACCTGGTCGAGAGCGCCCGCGGCCGGGGGTACGCCACGGAGGCGCTGCACGCGCTGTCCCGGTGGGCGCTGGCCCGTGACGACGTACGGACGCTGTACGCGAGGGCGCAGCGGACCAACACCGCCTCCCAGGCGGTCCTCACCCGCACCGGGTTCCGGCCGGCCGGCGCGCTCGACGACCGGCTCCTGGCCTACGAGCTGCGCGCGTGAGCGCGGTCGGGTGGTCGCGCGGGGCGGCTACGAAAGCCCGCGGCGCACCAGCCCCTTGGGCCGCCGCAGCCCCGATTCCCGCAGCAGCCGCACCAGTTCCCGGCTGCCGACCTCCACCGCGCCGGCCGCCACCGCGTCGGCGTACCGGCGCGCCGGGAGGTCGTAGTGATCGCGGTCGAAGGCCCGCCGGGGCACCCCCAGCCCGTCCGCGAACAGCCGCAGTTCGTCGTACGACACATCGCTCACCAGATGCGACCACAGGCGCCCGTGGCCCGGCCAGGTGGGCGGGTCGATGTACACCGTCACGGGCGCCTCACGAGGCCGGCGTCCCGCCGAGGGCCGAACCCAGCCGGCCGACCGCCGCGACCTTCACGCCCGCCTGGTGGCACACCCAGTGCGGGTCGGGGCCCAGCTCCGGCTCCACCTCCAGCGCGTGCGGGTCGCCCGTGCCGCAGACCGGGCACAGCGGCCAGCGGCCGTACCGCTCCAGCAGCGCGTCCTGCACGTCCTGGGCCACCAGACCGGCCACGTAGTGCATGCCGTCCGGCCACTGCTCGACCCACCAGCGCCGCTGCGCCACGGAGTCCTCGACCAGCGAGACCACGTCCGCCTCCGCGACCCGGCCCGCCACGAGATCGGCGAGGACCAGGGCGCGGGCCGCGTGCAGGGTCTGTTCAAGGGGACTGATGGGCTCCATACCAGCCATTGTGCGCACTCTTGACCCGGACACCGAACCGAAAATATCTTTCAGAGGTGACCCAGGACGTGAAGGAAAGTTTCGGCAGTCCGGTGGGCTCGCTCGCCGCCAAGGTGCGCACCCTCGCGCCGTCGATGACCCGGTCCATGCAGCGCGTCGCCGAGGCCGTCGCGGGCGACCCGGCCGGCTGCGCCGCCCTCACGGTCACCGGCCTCGCCGAACTGACCGGCACCAGCGAGGCCACCGTCGTCCGCACCGCGCGGCTGCTCGGCTACCCCGGCTACCGGGACCTGCGGCTCGCCCTCGCGGGGCTGGCCGCCCAGCAGCAGTCCGGGCGGGCGCCCGCCATCACCACCGACATCGCCGTGGACGACCCGATCGCCGACGTCGTCGCCAAACTGGCCTACGAGGAGCAGCAGACCCTCGCCGACACCGCCGCCGGGCTCGACACCGGCCAGCTCGGCGCGGCCGTCACCGCGCTCGCCGGCGCCCGCCGCACCGATGTGTACGGCATCGGGGCGTCCGGGCTCGTGGCCCAGGACCTCACCCAGAAGCTGCTGCGCATAGGGCTCATAGCGCACGCGCACAGCGATCCGCATCTCGCCGTGACCAACGCCGTCCAGCTCCGCTCGGGCGACGTGGCGATCGCGATCACCCACTCCGGCTCGACGGGGGACGTCATCGAGCCGCTGCGGGCCGCCTTCGAGCGCGGGGCGACCACCGTGGCCATCACCGGCCGCCCCGACTCACCGGTCACCCAGTACGCCGACCACGTGCTGACCACGTCCACCTCACGGGAGACCGAGCTGCGCCCGGCCGCGATGTCCTCGCGGACGAGCCAACTGCTCGTGGTGGACTGCCTGTTCGTGGGAGTGGCCCAGCGCACGTACGAGACGGCGGCACCCTCGCTCGCCGCATCGTACGAGGCGCTGGCGCACCGGCACCGCAGCAGCACCCGGTGAGCGCCCGCACCGACCGCGGGTGAGCACCGGCACCGGGGGAACACCGACCGGCATCCGAGACCGAGAGAGCCGCTTGCATGACCGCCCATGACCTGCGCAGCCAGCTGGCCTCGCTGACCACCGAGGCCTTCCGACCCGAACTCGCCGACATCGACCGACTGCCCACCCTCGACATCGCCCGGCTGATGAACGGCGAGGACGCGGGCGTGCCCGCCGCCGTCGCCGGCCAGCTCCCCCGCATCTGTGCCGCCATCGACGCGGTGGCCGCGCGGATGAGCCGGGGCGGGCGCCTGATCTACGCCGGTGCCGGGACCGCGGGGCGCCTCGGCGTCCTGGACGCCTCCGAGTGCCCGCCCACCTTCAACACCGATCCCGCCCAGGTCGTCGGCCTGATCGCGGGCGGTCCGCAGGCGATGGTCTCCTCCGTGGAGGGCGCGGAGGACTCGGACGAGCTGGCCCGCACCGACCTCGACGCGCTCAAGCTCACCCCCGAGGACAGCGTGGTCGGCGTCTCCGCCTCCGGCCGCACCCCGTACGCCGTCGGCGCGGTCGAGCACGCCCGCGCCCAGGGCGCCCTGACCATCGGGCTCGCCTGCAACGAGCGCAGCGCGCTGGCGGCCGCCGCCGAGCACGGCATCGAGATCGTGGTCGGGCCCGAGCTGATCACCGGCTCGACCCGGCTCAAGGCGGGCACCGCCCAGAAACTCGTCCTCAACATGCTGTCGACCATCACGATGATCCGGCTCGGCAAGACGTACGGGAACCTGATGGTGGACGTGCGCGCCTCCAACGCCAAGCTGCGGGCGCGCTCGCGCCGGATCGTCGCGCTGGCCACGGGGGCGCAGGACGCGGAGATCGAGCGGGCGCTGACCGAGTCCGGCGGCGAGGTGAAGACCGCGATCCTCGTCCTGCTCGCCGGTGTCGACGGCCCGGCGGCCGACCGCCTTCTGGAGGACTCCGGCGGCCATCTGCGCGCCGCGCTGGCCCGAGCGAGCGGCTGACCCGCACGCTCAGGGGGTGCACACGGACCCCGCCTCCACCGCGACCGCCGTCCTGACCCACGTCGGCGGCCCCGCCAACGTCACCGCCGTGACCCACTGCATGACCCGGCTCCGGCTCACCCTCGCGGACGCGGACGCGGCGGACGGGCCGGGGCTGCGGGCGGTGCCGGGGGTGCTGGGGGTGGTGGAGGACGGGGCCGCGTGGCAGATCGTGCTGGGGCCGGGAGTGGTGGAGGCGGTGACGGACCAGGTGCGGGCGCGACTGCCGCTGAGCCCGGAGCCGCGCCCTGGTGACGAACGCCGGCGGGGCGGAGAGCGCCCGCACCCCGGCACGGCCTCCCCCGGAACCGCTCCGCCCGGTCCGGTCCCCCGCCGGGCGGCCGCGGCCGGCCCCGCCCCCGGCGCAGCGGTCACGCCCGTCCCGGCCCCCTTCGTGACCGCCCTGCAACGGGGTCCGCGGCGCCACGCCCCCACTCCCGTCAAGGCCGCCCTGCGCCGCGTCGCGGCCGTCTTCGTGCCGCTCATCCCCGCCCTGATCGGCTGCGGCATCCTCGCCGGCGTCAACGGGGTGCTCCAGAACGCCGGCTGGCTGCCCGGCCTCACCCCCGCGCTCACCGCGGTGGCCTCGGCGTTCATGGCGCTGCTCGCGGTGTTCGTCGGCTACTACACGGCCCGGGAGTTCGGCGGCACACCGGTACTGGGGGCCGCCGTGGCGGCGGTGGTCGTGTATCCGGGCGTGGCGAAGGTGACCGTGTTCGGCACACAGCTCGCCCCCGGCCAGGGCGGGGTCCTCGGCGCGCTGGCCGCGGCCTTCCTGGCCACACGGGTGGAACGGTTCTGCCGGGGCCGCGTCCCCGAGACCCTGGACGTCCTGCTCACCCCGACGGTGACGGTCCTCGTCCCCGGACTGATCACGCTGTACGGCCTGATGTACGCGGCCGGTACGGTCGCCACCGCGATCGGCACGGCGGCCAACTGGCTGCTGACCACGACGGGCGCGCTGGCCGGCCTCCTGCTGGGCGGCCTCTTCCTCCCGCTGGTCATGCTGGGCCTGCACCAGGCCCTGATCCCCATCCACGCCACGCTGATCCAGCAGCAGGGCTACACCGTGCTGCTCCCGCTGCTGTCCATGGCGGGCGCGGGCCAGGTGGGCGCGGCCCTCGCGGTGTACGTCCGGCTGCGCCACGACACCGGCCTGCGTACGACGATCCGCTCGGCCCTGCCCGCCGGGCTGCTCGGCGTCGGCGAGCCGCTGATCTACGGCGTCTCCCTCCCCCTCGGCCGCCCCTTCCTGACCGCCTGCGCGGGCGGCGCGGCGGGCGGCGCCTTCATCGGTGCCTTCGCGATGCTCGGCACGAAGGTCGGCGCGACGGCGATCGGCCCCTCGGGCTGGGCCCTGTTCCCGCTGCTGTCCGGCAACCGGGGCCTCGCGGCCACCGCGGCGGTCTACGCGGGCGGCCTCCTCACCGGCTACACCGTCGGCTTCCTGGCCACCTGGCTCGCCCTCTCACGGCGCGCGCCACACCAGGCTGCACCGCCCGAGGAATCCCCGGCGCGGCCGGACACCGGTCAGCAACCGACGGGCCTGCCCGGCAACCTCTGAGAACCCCACCTCCGGCCGCCGCGGCCCGCCTCCGGTGCTTCACCCAGCCGACCGGCACGTTGCGCGGCACGGAGAGTTCTCCGGCGCCGCGGTGGGCGTCGTCGAAGCGGCGGAGCCGCTCGGTCGGCCGGTCCGGTGAAGTCGCCGTGGCCCCACCCCGCCACAGCCTGCCCGGTCGCCCGGCGGCATCCTGGACACTGGGGGGCGAGAACGCGCCAGGAACTCGTCTACGGACCGGAATCCACCATGAATCACGCCCAGCTGACCGCCCTAGGCCGAGCACTCCGGCTGCTCGGGGAGCACGGGGAGGCGTTGACCGCCGACACCCCGGACGGGCGGCTCCAGGAGGTCAGGACGGATCTGCGCAGGGCGCTGGACCTGCTGGAGGAGAGCGTCGGGACGAACGCGCCCGCCACCCGGTGCGCCGAGCATCCGCACGGCCCGGTGGACGAGAGCGCCCCCGATCTGTGCCTGCTGTGCGAGACGCGGCGCCGGGCCGCCCGCCGCTCGGAGTACGGGGGCCGGCCGAGCCCGGCCGGGCCGGCGGCCACCGCGCCCTCGCGCTACGGCGTCCGGGGCGACCGCCCGCAGCCCCAGCAGCGCTGGCTGCCGGAGCTGTGGAACGGCCAGGAGTGGCAGTTGTGCGGGACCCCCCGCCGGGACCGCCGGGAGGCCGAGGCGTACCTCGCCGCCCAGCGGCGCGGGGCGCGGCCCGCGATGGCGTACCGGCTGGTGCACGAGTTCACCGACTACGAGGTGCTCCGCGTGTGGGGCACCCCGGTACGCGTCGACATCGAGCCGCTGAACGGCAACATCGGCGGGATCTGAATCCTCAGCTGAGGGTCTTCAGCGACGCCGCGTCGTACGGCGCCAGCTCCGACACCCGGCCGGCCAGCACCTTCGCCGCCCACTCGGGGTCCTGGAGCAGCGCGCGCCCGACCGCGACCATGTCGAACTCCTCGGCCTCCAGCCGGTCGAGCAGGCCGTCGATGCCCTGCACCGGGGAGCCCTGGCCGGCGAACGCGCCGGTGAAGTCGCCGTCGAGGCCGACCGAGCCGACGGTGATGGTCTGCTTGCCGGTGAGCTTCTTCGTCCAGCCCGCGAGGTTGAGGTCGGAGCCGTCGAACTCGGGCTGCCAGTAGCGGCGGGTGGAGGCGTGGAAGACGTCGACGCCGGCCGCGGCGAGCGGGGCGAGGATCGCCTCCAGCTCCTGCGGGGTCTCGGCGAGCCGGGCGGTGTAGTCCTGCTGCTTCCACTGCGAGTAGCGGAAGAGGATCGGGAAGCCGGCCGAGACCCGCTCGCGGACCGCGGCGACGATCTCCGCGGCGAACTTGGTGCGGGCCACCGGGTCGCCGCCGTACGCGTCGGTGCGGCGGTTGGTGCCCTCCCACAGGAACTGGTCGAGGAGGTAGCCGTGGGCGCCGTGCAGTTCCACGCCGTCGAAGCCGATGCGCTCGGCGTCCGCGGCGGCCTGGGCGAACGCGGCGATGACGTCGTCCAGGTCCTGCTGGGTCATGGCCTTGCCGGTGGGCTCGGCGCCCGCGGTGACCAGACCGGAGGGGCCCATCGCGGGGGCGGCCGGGAAGGGGGCGTCGCCGTCCTTGCGGACCATGCCGATGTGCCACAGCTGCGGGACGATGGTGCCGCCCGCCGCGTGCACGTCCTCGGCGACCTTCGCCCAGCCCGCCAGCTGCTCCTCGCCGTGGAACCGCGGCACCCGGTCGCTCTGGCCGGCCGACTCGTGGCCGACGTAGGTGCCCTCGGTGACGATCAGGCCGACGCCCGCGGCGGCGCGCCGGGAGTAGTACGAGCGCACGTCCTCGCCGGGGATGCCGCCCGGCGAGAACATCCGGGTCATCGGGGCCATCACGATCCGGTTGGGGACGGTGAGGCCGCCCAGGGTGATGGGGCGGGAGAGTACCTGGGCCGCGCGGGAGGCGGGCTGCGTGTCGACGGTCACGTGAGGGCTCCTCGGAAGGCTGCTAACCGGGCGGTATGTGAATGCGCATTGTTGCAGACACTTAAGTAACCCGTTCGGCGCCGGCCGGCATTCCCGCCCCCGGAAACCGTCGTATGTGACCCCGGACACGCCCGAGGGCGGCACCCCCCGTCCCTGACAGGAAGTGCCGCCCTCGGTAAGGACGTTGATCAACCGGAGGTCGATCAGAAGTCCATGTCACCGCCCGGCATGCCGCCCGGAGCGGCCGCGGCGGCCTTCTCCGGCTTGTCGGCGATGACGGCCTCGGTGGTGAGGAACAGCGCGGCGATGGAGGCGGCGTTCTGCAGCGCGGAACGGGTCACCTTCGCCGGGTCGATGATGCCTTCGCCGACCAGGTCGACGTACTCGCCGGTGGCGGCGTTCAGGCCGTGGCCCGGAGTCAGGTTGCGCACCTTCTCCACCACGACACCGCCCTCCAGGCCGGCGTTGACGGCGATCTGCTTCAGCGGGGCCTCAAGGGCGATGCGCACGGCGTTGGCACCGGTCGCCTCGTCACCCTCCAGCTCCAGCTTCTCGAAGACCTGGGAGGCCTGGAGCAGGGCCACGCCACCACCGGCGACGATGCCCTCCTCGACGGCCGCCTTGGCGTTGCGCACGGCGTCCTCGATGCGGTGCTTGCGCTCCTTGAGCTCCACCTCGGTGGCGGCACCGGCCTTGATGACCGCGACGCCGCCCGCGAGCTTGGCCAGGCGCTCCTGGAGCTTCTCGCGGTCGTAGTCCGAGTCGCTGTTCTCGATCTCGGCGCGGATCTGGTTCACCCGGCCGTTGACCTGCTCCGAGGAGCCGGCACCGTCGACGATGGTGGTCTCGTCCTTGGTGATGACGACCTTGCGGGCGCGGCCCAGGAGGTCCAGGGTCGCGTTCTCCAGCTTGAGGCCGACCTCCTCGGAGATGACCTCGCCGCCCGTGAGGATGGCGATGTCGCCGAGCATGGCCTTGCGACGGTCGCCGAAGCCCGGAGCCTTGACGGCGACGGACTTGAAGGTGCCGCGGATCTTGTTGACGACCAGGGTCGACAGGGCCTCGCCCTCGACGTCCTCGGCGATGATCAGCAGCGGCTTGCCCGACTGCATGACCTTCTCCAGGAGCGGGAGCAGGTCCTTGACGGAGCTGATCTTGGAGTTCGCGATGAGGATGTACGGGTCCTCGAGCGACGCCTCCATGCGCTCCATGTCGGTGGCGAAGTAGGCGGAGATGTAGCCCTTGTCGAAGCGCATGCCCTCGGTGAGCTCGAGCTCCAGACCGAAGGTGTTGCTCTCCTCGACGGTGATGACGCCTTCCTTGCCGACCTTGTCCATCGCCTCGGCGATCAGCTCGCCGATCTGGGTGTCGGCGGCGGAGATGGACGCGGTGGAGGCGATCTGCTCCTTGGTCTCGACGTCCTTCGCCTGCTCGAGCAGGGCGGCGGAGACGGCCTCGACGGCCTTCTCGATACCGCGCTTCAGAGCCATCGGGTTGGCACCGGCGGCGACGTTGCGCAGGCCTTCCTTGACCAGGGCCTGGGCGAGCACGGTCGCGGTGGTCGTACCGTCACCGGCGACGTCGTCCGTCTTCTTGGCGACTTCCTTGACCAGCTCGGCGCCGATCTTCTCGTACGGGTCCTCGAGCTCGATCTCCTTGGCGATGGAGACACCATCGTTGGTGATCGTGGGGGCGCCCCACTTCTTCTCGAGGACGACGTTGCGACCCTTGGGGCCGAGCGTCACCTTGACGGCGTCCGCGAGCTGGTTCATGCCGCGCTCGAGGCCGCGCCGCGCCTCCTCGTCGAACGCGATGATCTTGGCCATGTGAAGTGGTCCCTCCAGGACTGGGGGTGATTCCTTCGGACCGCGCCCGCGCCCGCGACGGACGGCTCGCCGGCCTGTGGTTCCTTGCCCCACGTGGCCCGCGGACCTCACCGACCCGGTCCTTCGTTGTCACTCTCACCTTCAGAGTGCTAACGCCAATGATTAGCACTCGGCATGCCCGAGTGCAAGCGCCTCGGGCGCGACGGCGGGTGGGTCAGCCGGGGGCGAACACCGCCCGGAGCCGGGCACGCCGAAGGGCCCGCACCCTGTGCGAGGTGCGGGCCCTTCGGTGGAGAAACGTTCAGACGGCGACGCGAACCATGTCGGCCTGCGGACCCTTCTGGCCCTGCGAGATCTCGAACTCGACTCGCTGGCCCTCCTCCAGGGTGCGGTAGCCGTCCATCTGAATGGCGCTGTAATGGACGAAGACGTCCGCACCACCGTCGACCGCGATGAAGCCGTACCCCTTCTCCGCGTTGAACCACTTGACGGTGCCCTGAGCCATGCCTAACTCCCCTATTACTGGCCCTTGCGCAGATCCGCACTTCGCGGATCCGGGTCAGACCTCGCCCCCCAATGCGTCGGGGGCGTGCGCCGGAACGCGTCGACCGCGGCTGAATGTATCTGTCCAACTGCCCTCTGCAACAGGTCAATTGGACGAGAAATCTGGACGAGAACGATCCGGAATGTAGGGAGAATTCATCAGAATTCAGGGCAAGTCGGGCCCCGTAAAAGACACAAAAGCCGCGGAAAGCCCGTGCATTTTGGCTGCTTCTTATCGGGCCCGCGGAGGAGAATCGAGGGCTAACCCTCGATCAACTCAGGGCGCCTTCCCCAACTGTACCGCGCTCAATCACGCAGAATTGCCCCCTCCGCTTCTCTCACGGAGAGGGCAATCCGATGCACCTTGGGTGACCGTCATTACCGAAGGTAACGTCCGGTCCGTCGGGTCAGCAGCCGCCGGCCACCGCCGGGATGATGGAGACGCCCGCGCCGTCCGGGGTGGAGGTCTGCAGGCCCTGCTCGAAACGCACGTCGTCGTCGTTGACGTACACGTTCACGAACCGGCGCAGCCTGCCCTGGTCGTCCAGGACGCGGGCGGCGATGCCGGTGTGGTTCTTCTCCAGGTCCTCGATGACCTCGGCGAGGGTCGCGCCCTCGGCGGCCACCTCGGACCGCCCGCCGGTGTAGGTGCGCAGGATGGTGGGGATGCGAACGGTCACGCTCATGCGAGGCCAGCCTCTCGGAAGGAGTCCAGGGTCGGGCGGATGGTGGCGGTCAGGCCGGTGCCGGCCACCGCGTCGAGGGTCTTCAGACCGTCGCCGGTGTTGAGGACGACGGTGGTCTTCGCCGGGTCGAGCACCCCGCTCTCGATCAACTTCTTCGTGACGCCGACGGTCACGCCGCCCGCCGTCTCGGCGAAGATGCCCTCGGTGCGGGCCAGCAGCTTGATCGACGCCACGATCTGCTCGTCCGTCACGTCCTCCACCGCGCCGCCGGTGCGCCGGGCGATGTCCAGGACATAGGGGCCGTCGGCCGGGTTGCCGATCGCGAGGGACTTGGCGATGGTGTCCGGCTTCTGGGGCCGGACCACGTCGTGGCCCGCCTTGAAGGCCGTGGACACCGGCGAGCAGCCCTCCGCCTGGGCGCCGAAGATCTTGTACGGCCGGTCCTCGACCAGCCCGAGCTCGATCAGCTCCCGCAGCCCCTTGTCGATCTTGGTGAGCTGGGAGCCGGAGGCGATCGGGACCACGATCTGGTCGGGCAGCCGCCAGCCGAGCTGCTCGCAGATCTCGTACGCCAGGGTCTTGGAGCCCTCGGCGTAGTACGGCCGCAGATTCACGTTGACGAAGCCCCAGCCCTCGCCGGCCGGGTCGCCGATCAGCTCGGAGCAGAAGCGGTTCACGTCGTCGTAGTTGCCCTCGATGCCGACGAGTTCACCGCCGTAGACCGCGGCCATGACGACTTTGCCCTGCTCCAGGTCGTGCGGGATGAACACGCAGGAGCGCAGGCCCGCGCGGGCGGCGGCGGCGCCGACGGCGCCCGCGAGGTTGCCGGTGGAGGAGCAGGACAGGGTGGTGAAGCCGAAGGCGCGGGCGGCCTCCAGGGCCTGGGCGACCACCCGGTCCTTGAAGGAGTGGGTCGGGTTGCCGGAGTCGTCCTTGACGTACAGACCGCCGGTGACGCCGAGTTCGCGGGCCAGGTTGTCGGCCTTGACCAGCTTGGTCCAGCCGGGGTTGATGTTCGGCTTGCCGGCCACGTCGGCCGGGACCGGCAGCAGCGGGGCGTAGCGCCAGATGCTGGTGGGGCCGTCCTCGATCCGCTTGCGGAGTTCCTCGGTGTCGTACCCGGAGAAGTCGTAGGCGATCTCCAGCGGGCCGAAGCATTCCTCGCAGGCGAAGACCGGGCCGAGCGGGACGCGGTGGCCGCATTCGCGGCAGCTGAGGGCGGCGGCGGGACCGAGGTCGACGGTGGAGGTACCGGAGGTGGCAACTGTCTGCACAGCCATGGGAGGCGAGGCCCTTTCTCCTCATCTTCCTCACGACGCACTTCGCCGTGAGACGGATTTGGCACCTTCCCTAGCCGGGAGCCTCGCTGCTATGGGAACGAGAACCGGCTGGAGGGTTGCCGGGGCTTCATCGGGCCGTGTCCCTCTGCCCCTCTGGATGAGCGGTATTCGATTGTGTCCGCACTGCTGCGGCATGTCCGCGCGCGACCCCCGACATGCGATGGTCATCGGCGTTGCTCAAGACTGTAACCGAAGGCCTGGAGAGTTGAGATAGTCGTCCGTACCGCGAGACGAGACCGCGAGGCGAGCGTGAGGAGCCGGGGACCGTGCTGGAAGAAGTCGAGCGCTGGATGGGCAACCGCTCCTGGTCCGTGCGCGACCGTCCCCCGCACCAGGTCCTCGCGGCGAAGCAGCGCACCGGCCAGACCATCAGCGTGGTGCTGCCCGCCCTCGACGAGGAGGAGACGGTCGGCGAGATCGTCGCGGTGATCCGGCGCGATCTGATGGAGCGGGTGCCGCTCGTCGACGAGGTCCTCGTGATCGACTCGGGCTCCGCCGACCGCACCTCCGAGGTCGCCGCCGCGGCGGGCGCGCGGGTGGTGCACCGGGACGCGATCCTGCCCCGGATGCCGGCCGTGCCGGGCAAGGGCGAGGTGCTGTGGCGCTCGCTGCTCGTCGCCACCGGGGACATCATCTGCTTCGTCGACGCGGACCTGCGGGAGTTCTCCTCCGACTTCGTCCTCGGCATCGTCGGCCCGCTGCTCACCGAGCCGGACGTCCAGCTGGTCAAGGCGATGTACGACCGTCCGCTCGCCGGTACGTCGGGACAGGGCGGCCGGGTCACCGAGCTGATGGCGCGCCCGCTGCTGAACATGCACTGGCCGCAGCTCGCGGGCTTCGTGCAGCCGCTGGGCGGGGAGTACGCGGCCCGGCGCTCCCTGCTCGAACGGCTGCCGTTCCCGGTCGGCTACGGGGTCGAGCTGGGCATGCTGGTGGACGCCCTGCACCTGGTGGGGCTCGACGCGCTGGCCCAGGTGGACGTAGGGGTGCGCAAGCACCGGCACCAGGACGGGCAGGCGCTCGGCCGGATGGCGGCGGCCATCTACCGCACGGCCCAGCTGCGGCTGGCCCGCGGCCACCTCGTGCGCCCCGCGCTCACCCAGTTCGAGCGGGGTGTCTCCGGTTTCGAGCCGCGCACGTACGCGGTGGACACCGAGGAGCGGCCGCCGATGACGGAGATCGCGGAGTACGCCCGGCGCCGGGTGGCGTGACGGCGCGCGGGCGGCCGTATACGACCTGGTTCGGGCGGGGTCCGCGGGTTTGAGTGTTCCCGGGTCGGGCTAGGTTGTGGACCATGGCTTCCACGCACGGTGCTGAGGTGCTGGTCGCGTCCAATCGCGGCCCGGTTTCGTACGAGGCGGGCGAGGACGGCTCGCTGCGCGCCAAGCGGGGCGGCGGCGGGCTGGTCTCGGGCCTGTCGGCGATCGGTCCGGAGACCGACGCGGTCTGGGTGTGCGCCGCGCTGGGCGACGGCGACCGCGAGGCGGTGCGCCGCGCCGGGGGCGGTCTGCTGCCGGAGGGTGACACCGGCGGGCAGCGGGTGCGGATGCTCGGCATCGACCCGGACGTCTTCGCCGACGCGTACAACGGGATCGCCAACTCGGTGCTCTGGTTCGTGCACCACATGCTGTACCAGACACCGCTGGAGCCCGTCTTCGGCGCGGACTTCCGGCGGCAGTGGGCGGCGTACCAGGCGTACAACCAGGCGTTCGCCGAGGCGCTGGCCGAGGAGGCGGGCGAGGGCGCGGCGGTGCTGATCCAGGACTACCACCTGGCGCTCGCCCCGCGGATGCTCCGCAGGCTGCGGCCCGATCTGCGCATCGGCCACTTCTCGCACACGCCCTGGGCTCCGGCGGAGTACTTCCGGCTGCTGCCCGACGACATCGCGGCGGAGCTGCTGACCGGGATCCTCGGCGCGGACCGGGCGGCGTTCCTCACCCGGCGCTGGGCGGACGCGTTCACCGGGTGCTGCCACGCGGTACTGGGGCCCGGCATCCCCGCGGGCACCCGGATCGGGGTGCACGGCCTGGGCGCGGACGCCGACTTCCTGCGCGAGCGCTCCCACCGGCCGGACGTGGACGAGCGGATGGCGGCGCTGCGCGCGGAGATCGGGGAGGGCCGGCGGACGATCGTCCGGGTGGACCGCACCGAGCTGTCCAAGAACATCGTGCGCGGGCTGCTGGCGTACCGGCAGCTGCTGGACGACCACCCCGAGTGGCGGGAGAAGGTCGTGCACGTCGCGTTCGCGTACCCCTCCCGGCAGGACCTCGCCGTCTACCGGGACTACACGGCCGAGGTGCAGCGGGTCGCGGAGGAGATCAACTCCGTGTACGGGACGCCCGGTTGGACCCCGGTGGTGCTGCATGTGAAGGACGACTTCGCGCGCTCCCTGGCCGCGTACCGGCTCGCCGACGTGGCGCTGGTCAACCCGATCCGGGACGGCATGAACCTGGTCGCCAAGGAGGTGCCGGTCGTCTCCGACGAGGGCTGCGTGCTGGTGCTCTCGCGGGAGGCGGGGGCGCACGAGGAAATGGGCGAGGACGCGCTCACGGTCAACCCGTACGACGTCACGGGTACGGCCGAGACCCTGCACACGGCGCTGACCATGCCGGCGGCGGAGCGAGCCGAGCGCACGAAGCGGCTGGCCGCGGCGGGCACGGCGCTGCCGCCGGCCCGGTGGTTCCTGGACCAGCTGCACGCCCTGGACGATCAGTCCAGCTGAGCCGCCAGCGCGGTGAGGAGCCGCACGACGCCCTCGGGACCGTCGACCACCAGGTCGGCCCGCTCGGCCAGTTCGGCGACCTCCGTGCTGCCGCTGCACACGAGCAGCCCCGGTGTGCCCTCGGCGCGGAGCTTGTCGACGGCGGCGTAGGCGGGGAGGTCGCCGAGGTCGTCGCCGGCGTAGAGGACGGAGCCGGCGCCGGTCTCGCGGAGGTACTCGCCGAGGGCGACGCCCTTGTCCATGCCGGGCGGGCGCAGTTCGAGGACCATGCGGCCGGGCTCGACGATCAGGCCGTGCCGGGTGGCGAGGTCGGCGAGCGGGGCGCGCAGGGCCTCGTACGCGGCCTGCGGGTCCTGCGCGCGGCGCGTGTGCACGGCGACGGCACGGCCCTTCTCCTCGATCCAGGTGCCCCGCCAGGCGCCGACCCGGTCCAGCAGGCCGGGCAGCTCGGCGCGGACGGCGGCGACGCCGGGGTGCGGGGCGGGGGCGGTGACGGTGCCGGTGGCGGCGTCCCAGCGTTCGGCGCCGTAGTGGCCGAGGACGGTGAGGTGGTCGAGGCCGGGGACGCCCGCGAAGCCGCCGTAGCGGACCGCGA
The DNA here is from genome assembly GCF_055605065.1 of Streptomyces sp. NPDC037203. Lineage (NCBI taxonomy): Bacteria > Bacillati > Actinomycetota > Actinomycetes > Kitasatosporales > Streptomycetaceae > Streptomyces > Streptomyces sp. NPDC037203. Next base: position 126,745 of record NZ_JBVJUC010000006.1, on the reverse strand, counting down.
CGCCGGCGGGGCGGCCGGTGATCACGGCGATGTGGGCGACCTTGGGGGCGAGGGCGGCCAGGGCGGCGACGGCGGCGGGGTGGGCGCGGGCCTGTTCGGGGTCGGCGACGATCGGGGCGAGGGTGCCGTCGAAGTCCAGGCCGATCACCGCGGTGGCGGGGTTCGCGAGCAGCGCGGCGAGTCCGTCCCGGCCGGCCGGGGTGGCGGGGGTCGGCAGAGGGTCCATGTACCGACACTATCCAGTGGAGCCGGTTGTCACGCCTGGACGCCCGGACACGTGCCCCGGGGGCTCCGCCCCGGCCCCCGTCGGGGACTCAGCGCTCCGCACGCCGTGTCTCGCGGACCCGGCGCAGGCGGTTCACCGTGAGGGGGTCGTGGGCGAGGGCGCGCTCGTCGTCGAGGAGGGCGTTGAGGAGCTGGTAGTAGCGGACCGGGGAGAGGTGCAGGTCCTCGCGGATGGCGCGTTCCTTCGCGCCGGGGCCGGAGAAGCCCCGGCCTTCCAGCGCGAGGATGGCCTTCTCGCGGTCGCCCAGTTCCGTGTCGCCCGGTTCCATGGGGAAACCGTAGCGCTCAGCCGGCGCTGGCCGCGCTGTCCGCCGCCGTGGCCGTGGCCTGGAGGCGGGTGAGGACGGCCGCGGGGTCGCCGCCGGGCGCGACGGCCTGGCCGATGTTCTGCTTCACGGCCGCGCTCACCGACGCCCAGGACGTCTTGCCCACCGGGTACAGCTCGCTCGTGGGGAGCTGGTCGAGGAAGGGGTGCAGCGCCTTGTCGGGGGCCGCGTCCGACTCGCTCATGGCGTTGGAGGCGGAGGTGGTGACCGGCAGGAGCCCGTAGTTGCGGGAGAAGTCGAGGACGTTCTTCTCGCTGTAGACGTAGTTCAGGAAGTCGCCGATCTGGTCGGCGTGGCCGTTCTGCTTGAACGCCATCATCCAGTCGGTCACCCCCATCGACGCCCGCGCCCGCCCGGTCCGGCTCGGCGTCGGCACCATGCCGAAGTGCACGCCCTTCGCCTCGGCCTGCTGGATCAGCGTGGGGTGCCCGTCGACCATGCCGACCTGCCCGTCGGCGAACGCCGCGAACGCCTGCGCCCGGTTCAGCTTCCCCGGCGGCACCGGCCCGGTCAGCCCCTTGGCGACCAGGTCGTCCTTGAGCCAGGCGAAGGTCCGCACGTTCTGCTCGGAGTCGATGGTGTAGGTGCCGATGTCGTCGGTGTAGCCCGTGCCCCCGGTGCCGCCGTCGCCGCCGCTGAGCAGCCACTGCATCGTCTCGGCCTGCGCCTCCTCGGGCCCGAGCGGCAGCGCGAAGGGGTACTTCACGCCCTTCGCCTTGAGCGCCTTGGCGTCCGCGGCCAGCTCGTCCCAGCTGGTCGGCGGGGTGATCCCGGCGCTCGTGAAGAGGGTCTTGTTGTAGAACAGCACGCGCGTGGACGCGGCGAAGGGTATGCCGTACTGCGTGTGGCTCCACTGCCCGGCGTCGGCCAGCTGGGAGAGGAAGTCCGCCTGGGTGCGGATGGAGAGCAGGTCGGAGGCGGCGTAGAGCTTCCCGGCGGCCGCGTAGTCGGCGTAGGCGCCGATCTGCGCCATGTCCGGCGCGTGGCCCGCGTCGACCATCTCCTTGACCTTGCGGTCGACGTCGTTCCAGGAGTAGACGCTGACCTGGACCTTCACGCCCGGATGCGTCGTCTCGTACTCCTTGACCAGCGAGTCCCAGTACTTCTGCGAACTGTTCGCCGCCGAGTCGCCGTAGTCCGCGGCCACGAGTCTGAGGGTCACATCGGAGGAGCCCGTGCTCCCGCAGCCGCCGAGGAGCGCGGTCATGCCCATCGCGGACACCATCGCGATCATTCCTGCTGTACGCCGACGCACCGTCAAAATCCCAACCCTGCTGTTCGAACGATTCATGAGATGAACGACTAAGGTCTACACCACGTGAATGGACTAGACCTCTCGCGGGTCAGCGGGCCACACTGTCCCCGTGAGACATGTCATCGCCCTGGACGTGGGCGGTACCGGGATGAAGGCCGCCCTCGTCGGGGACGACGGCGCGCTGCTGCACCGTGCCCGCCGCGCCACCGGCCGCGAGCGCGGCCCCGACGCGGTGATCGCGGGCATCCTCGACTTCGCCGCCGACCTGTTCGCGTACGGCACCGAGCACCACGGCCCGCCGGCCGCCGCCGGCATCGCGGTCCCCGGCATCGTCGACGAGGCGCAGGGCACAGCCGTCTACGCCGCCAACCTCGGCTGGAAGGACGTACCGCTGCGCGAGCTGCTCACCGAGCGGCTCGGGGTGCCCGTCGCGCTCGGCCACGACGTGCGCACCGGCGGCCTCGCCGAGGGCCGGATCGGCGCCGGCCGGGGCGCCGACCGCTTCCTGTTCGTGCCGCTCGGCACCGGCATCGCGGGCGCGATCGGGATCGACGGCCGGGTGGAGTCCGGGGCGCACGGCTTCGCGGGCGAGATCGGCCATGTCGTCGTACGGCCCGGCGGCACGCTCTGCCCGTGCGGGCAGCGCGGCTGCCTGGAGCGGTACGCCTCCGCGTCCGCCGTCAGCGAGGCGTGGGCGGCGGCCGGCGGGGGCCCGGACGCGGACGCCGCCGACTGCGCGCGGGCGGTCGCGGCGGGCGACCCGGACGCCCGGCGGGTCTGGCAGGAGGCGGTGGACGCGCTCGCCGACGGCCTGGTCACCGCGCTCACCCTGCTGGACCCGCGCACGCTGATCATCGGTGGCGGTCTCGCGGAGGCGGGGGAAGTGTTGTTCCAGCCCCTGCGGGACGCCGTCCGGCGCCGGGTCACCTTCCAGAGACTGCCGTCCATCGTCCCCGCCGCCCTCGGCGACACCGCCGGCTGCCTGGGCGCGGGGCTGCTCGCGCGGGATCTGCTGACGACCACTTCTACTCCGGAGGTAGACACCTGATGGCCAGCCCCACAGGAGCCGCGACGCACCCGCAGGTGCTCACCGGCGCGAACGTGGTACTTCCCACGGGCACGGTGAAGAACGGCACCGTGGCCATCGACGGCCGGCGCATCACCGGCGAGACCCCGGCCGGCGCCCGGACCGTCGACGTCACCGGCCACTGGCTCGTCCCCGGCTTCGTCGACCTCCACAACCACGGCGGCGGCGGGGCCTCCTTCGCCGGCACCGCCGAGCAGATCCTCACCGCCGTCCGCACCCACCGCGAGCACGGCACCACCACCCTCGTCGCCTCCACCGTCACCGACGAGATGGACCTGCTGGTCCACCGCGCCGGGCTGCTCAGCGAGCTGGCCGAGCAGGGCGACATCGCGGGCATCCACTTCGAGGGGCCGTTCATCTCGCCGTGCCGCAAGGGCGCCCACTCCGAGGCGCTGCTGCGCCACCCGGAGCCGGCCGAGGTGCGCAAGCTGATCGACGCGGCGCGCGGGCAGGCCCGGATGCTCACCCTCGCCGCCGAGCTGCCGGGCGGCATCGACTCGGTGCGGCTGCTCGCCGAGCACGGGGTGATCGCGGCGATCGGGCACACGGACGCGACGTACGAGCAGACGGTGGACGCCATCGAGGCGGGTGCCACGGTCGCCACGCACCTCTTCAACGCGATGCCCGCCCTCGGCCACCGGACGCCGGGCCCGGTCGCCGCCCTGCTGGAGGACGAGCGGGTGACGGTCGAGCTGATCAACGACGGCACGCATCTGCACCCGGCCGCCCTGGAGCTGGCCTTCCATCACGCGGGCGCCGACCGGGTGGCGTTCATCACGGACGCGATGGACGCGGCCGGCGCCGGTGACGGCCGCTACCTGCTGGGCCCGCTGGAGGTCGAGGTCAGCGAGGGGGTGGCGCGGCTGGTGGAGGGCGGTTCGATCGCGGGCTCCACACTGACCCTGGACCGGGCGTTCAAGCGGGCGGTGACCGTGGACCGGCTGCCGGTGGAGGACGCGGTGAAGGCGCTGTCCGCCAACCCGGCCCGGCTGCTGGGCCTCGCGGACCGCGTCGGCTCCCTGGAGCCCGGCAAGGACGCCGACCTGGTGCTGCTGGACGCGGACTTCGAGGTGCGGGGCGTGATGCGGCGCGGCGAGTGGGTGGTCGCTCCCCGACTGGGCTGATACGCCCGGCTTCTCCTGCGGCGGCGGCCGCCCCACGACTGGGCCGGCCGCCGTCTCTTTGGCATGATCGGGGCCCGGAACGACGGCTTCGAGGGAGACAGACCGGGTGATCCTCACGGTCACGCTGAACACCGCTCTCGACATCACCTATCGGGTGCGGTCACTGCGTCCGCACGCCTCGCACCGGGTCTCGGAGGTCATCGAGCGTCCGGGCGGCAAGGGCGTGAACGTGGGCCGGGTGCTCGCCGCGCTCGGGCACGAGGTGACGGTCACCGGATTCGCGGGCGGCGGCACCGGCCGGGCGGTACGGGACCGGCTCGCCGGGACCGGGGGCCTGACGGACGCGCTGGTGCCGGTGGCGCAGGCGAGTCGCCGCACGATCGCGGTGGTGGACGAAGTCTCCGGCGACACGACCCAGTTGAACGAACCGGGCCCGCAGATCACGCCCGCCGAGTGGGCCGCCTTCCTGGACCGCTACGCGCGGCTCCTGCCCGGCGCCTCGGCGGTGGCCCTGTGCGGCAGCCTGCCGCCGGGGGTGCCGGTGGGGGCGTACGCGGGCCTGATACGCACGGCGCGCTCCCTGGGCGTACCGGTGCTGCTGGACACCAGCGGCGAGCCGCTGCGCCGCGGGGTGGCGGCCCGCCCCGACATCATCAAGCCCAACGCCGACGAGCTGGCCGAACTCACCGGCTCCCACGACCCGTTGCGCGCCACCGAGGACGCCCGCCGCCGGGGCGCCCACACGGTCGTCGCCTCCCTGGGCCCGAACGGCCTCCTCGCCGCCACCCCCGAGGGCCGCTGGCGCGCCACCCCACCGGGCCGGGTGCACGGCAATCCGACCGGTGCGGGCGACTCGGCGGTCGCCGCGCTGCTGTCCGGCCTGGTGACCCGCCTGCCCTGGCCGGCCCGACTCACCCACGCCGTCGCCCTCGCGGCGGCCACCGTCCGGGCGCCCGCCGCAGGCGAGTTCGACCGGGCGACGTACGAGGAGCTGCTGGGGCGGGTCACGGCGCTCGAAGCGCCGGGACGGAGCCGGTGAACCGCGGACGGCTCAGCTGGTGACCCGGCCCGCCTTCAGCCACAGCTGGTCCAGCAGGACGTTGCACTTGTCGCCGGGCTGGCAGGAGATGGAGATGGTGTTGTTGCCCTTCTTGAGGGTGGGCCACACGTAGGAGCGGGTCCAGCCCTGGGCGAAGTCGTTGTCCGCGGCGTGCCGCCAGTTGCGCAGCCCGAGCTTGCTGCCGAACTCCTTGCCGTTGACGGTGACGGTCATCGACTGGTCCTCGCCGGTGGCGCTGTACCCGGTGAACAGGGTGTAGTCGCCGTCCGAGGGGACGTCCACGCTCCAGGTGACGGAGGCGCCGACCTGGTTCAGGCCGCCCACGTACTTGCCGCCCGCGGCGCGCGAGCCCTTGACGTCGGCGGCCGGCGTGGCACCGCCCGACCGCTGCACCGAGTCGGCCGCGGCATCGGTCTTCGGCAGGCCCGAACCGGCCGAGCTGCTGCTCGTCGGGGTCGGGTCCGTGGACTGGGTCTGGGCCGGGGTCGTGCCCGCCTGGTTGCCGGAGTTGTCGTCCGAGTTGCCGTGGATCATGGCGACGCCGATGCCGACGACCACCGCGGCGACCACCGCGACCGCGCCGATCAGCAGGCCCTTGGTGTTGGGCCCGCGGCGGCCGGGGCCGGGCTGGGGGGCGGGGGCGCGGCCCGCGGGCGGTGCTCCGCCGGGGAGGGTCTCCGGGGCCTGGTAGTGCGCGTTCGGCTGGCCGTAGGCGCCCTGCTGCGGGACGTAAGGCTGCTGCTGGCCGTACTGACGCTCGCCGACCGTGCGCACTCTGCTGACCGAGTTCGGGTAGCCGTAACCACCGGAGGGCGGCTGGGCTCCCCTGGCCTGGCCGTCTGCGTACAGATAGCCGAACGGGTCGTCTTCCTCGGGCGTGCTCGCGCCGTTGTCGCCGGGCGTCATCCCTTGGTACTCCTCAACAGGTGCGAACGGATACGGTCATGGCTGGAAAGGCGAGCCTACCCGCTCCACCTGAGCCAAACGGGTGACGCAGACCGCATCAACTCGCTGACCTGGGGCTCATCCCGCGCGGCGGTGTTGTTTGGGACGAGATCGTTTCTCTACGTACATCCGCTCGTCGGCGGACTTCAACACCTCGTCGGCCGTCATGCCGCAGTGTGCCCATCCGATGCCGAAGCTCGCCCCCACCCGGACCGCCCGGCCCTCGGCCCGGATCGGCTGGATGATCTCGTTGCGCAGCCGTACCGCCAGGTCCTCGGCGTCGGCGCGGCCGAGCCCGTCGGCGAGGATCACGAACTCGTCGCCACCGAGCCGGGCCACCGTGTCGCCGTCGCGCACCCCCTGGGACAGCCGCCGGGCGACCTCGATCAGGACGGCGTCGCCCGCGTTGTGCCCGAACCGGTCGTTGATCGACTTGAAGCCGTCCAGGTCGCAGAAAAGCACCGCGAGGCCCTTGGTGCCGTCGTCCTGCTCGCCCTCGGGGGCGACGGTGTGCACATGGTGGTCGTAGCCGTCGTACGACTCCGTGTCCGGCGCGAAGTCGAAGCCGTGCCCGGTGGGGCCGTCGAAGCCGGGGTGGCCGTAGGCCGCGTCCAGGGACTCCAGGGCGTGCGGCGGGCGGCGGCACAGCCGGGCGGCGAGCCGTGAGCGCAGCTCGGCGGAGTTCGGCAGGCCGGTCAGCGAGTCGTGCGAGGCGCGGTGGGCGAGCTGCAGCTCGCGCCGCTTGCGCTCCTCGATGTCCTCGACGTGGGTGAGCAGGAAGCGGGGGCCGTCGGCGGCGTCCGCGACCACGCTGTTGCGCAGCGACACCCAGACGTAGCTGCCGTCGCGGCGGCCGAGGCGCAGCTCGGCACGGCCGCCCTCGGCCGAGGTGCGCAGCAGGGTGCCGATGTCCTCGGGGTGCACCAGGTCGGAGAAGGAGTAGCGGCGCATCGCGGAGGCCGGGCGGCCGAGCAGCCGGCACAGGGCGTCGTTGGTGCGCAGGATGCGGCCGTGCTGTTCGCCGCCCATCTCGGCGATGGCCATGCCGGACGGCGCGTACTCGAACGCCTGCCGGAAGCTCTCCTCGCTGGCGCGCAGCGCCTGCTGCTCGCGCTCCAGGCGGACCAGGGCGCGCTGCATGTTGGAGCGCAGCCGGGCGTTGCTGATCGCGATGGCGGCCTGGAAGGCGTACATCTGGAGGGCCTCGCGGCCCCAGGCGCCGGGCCGCCGGCCGTTGCGCGGGCGGTCGACGGATATGACGCCGAGCAGTTCGCCGCTGGAGCCGCCCGCTCCGCCCGGCGTGTACATGGGGGCGAAGAGGCGGTCGGAGGGGTGCCACTCGTCCTCGAAGCGGGGCGCCGGGCCGTCGGTGAACCACTGGGGCACATCGTCGTCGTCCAGCACCCAGCCCTCGGTGTGCGGTATGAACACGAGGTCGCCCCAGCGCTCGCCCATGCCCAGGCGCCGGTCCCATGCCTCGCGGGAGCCGACCCGGCCGGTGATCAGGGCTTCGGCGGCGGAGTTGCCGGCGAACGCGGCGACGACGAGATCGCCGTCGGGGCGTACCAGGTTCACGCCCGCCATCTCGTATCCGAGGGCGTTGACCACGCCGTCGGCGACGGTCTGCAAGGTGTCCGCCAGGCTGCGCGCCGTGTTCATGTCCGCCATGACCTGGTGCAGCTGCCGCAGGGACGCAAGACGGACGTACGGCTCCGACTCGGTCTCCATGCTCGCCCTCCCCCCGAGACCTCGCAGCGAATCAAGGGTCGTCGTCTTCGGCGCCTCGTGGTTGCTCCAGCAGTTTCACCGCCACTGAATCACAGCGCGCTGCTCACCCGGTACACAGGGTCAACAATTCCTGCCCCTTGTGACTCAAGTCACAGCAAAACGTGAACAACTGGGCGGGGTTTCAGCGTTTTCCGAGCGTTCACCGCATGGCCTCTTTCCGGTCCCGCTCCGCCGCTGGTCCTAGGACCCGGCTCGGGCTCGGGCCCGATGCGTCGGGCACAGAGCGCAGACTAGCGTTTCCGGCGTGCTGAAGACGCCTTCTCCCGCCGCCCTCACCGCTTCCGGGCATGCTGAGGGGGTGAGCAACGACGAGTTCCGGGCCGCGATGTCCCGGCTGGCCGCGGGCGTGGTCCTGGTGACCGCGCAGGAACCGCCGCTCGATCCCGACGACCCGGACGCGCCGGGCGTGGAGGACGTCGGCATGACCGCGACGGCCTTCCTGTCGGTCTCCCTCGATCCGCCGCTGGTGCTGGTCAGCCTGCGGGAGGGCTCGCGCATGGACGAACTGCTCGCCGAACAGCCACTGTGGGCGGTATCGGTGCTGGCCGAGAGCCAGCGGCACATCGCGGGCCGCTTCGCCATGAAGGGCCGCATCAGCGACCGGCTCCTGTTCGAGGACATCGCGTACACCCGAGGCGAGGTCACGCACGCCCCGCTGGTCGGCGGCGCGCTCGCGACCCTGGAGTGCCGCACGGAGCAGCGGGTGGCGGCGGGGGACCACACCCTGGTCATCGGGCGGGTGCTGACGGCGCGGGTGCCGAGCGCGGAGGGCGGCCCGCTGACGTATTACCGGGGCCGCTACCGGCAGTTGGGCTGAGCCCTCGACGCGCGAGGAAGGGTCCTACCCCCAGTCGCGCCCCGCGCGCCCGCGCTTGGTCTCGGCGCGCTGCTTCTTCTCCCGCAGCCGGCGCTCGTTGATGCCCCGCGGTATCCGGGTGGGCCTGCGGGGCTTGGGCGGGGGCGCGCTGGCCTCCGCGAGGAGCGCGGCGAGGCGGACGGCGGCGGTCTCGCGGTTGCGCCACTGGGAGCGGTGCTCGGACGACCGTACGGTCACCACCCCGTCGACGAGCCGGGTGGCCAGCCGCTCCAGGGCGCGCTCCTTCCACACCGGCGGCAGCGCCTCGGTGGCGGCGAGGTCGAAGCGCAGCTCCACCTGGGAGTCGCTGGTGTTGACGTGTTGCCCACCGGGCCCCGAGGACCTGGAGAAACGCCACATCAGCTCGGCCTCGGGGAGCGAGACGGAGCCGCGGATGACGTAAGGACCGGACATGCCCTCCATGTTCCCGGCCGGGGCCCGTCCACGTCATCCGGATTTCCCGGATCCCGCGGAGAAGTCCGGGTAAAAAAGGTAAAGGGGCGCGGAACCACCGGGACCCCCCTGGACGTTCTTCCGGGTGCCGGTAGCTTCGTCGGCACGCACAGGGACAACTAGGAAGGGACTCCCAACATGGCTGTAAGCCTGTCCAAGGGTGGCAACGTCTCGCTTTCCAAGGAGGCTCCGGGCCTGACGTCCGTCACCGTGGGGCTCGGCTGGGACGTCCGCACCACCACGGGCACGGACTTCGACCTGGACGCCTCCGCCATCGCGGTCAACGCGCAGGGCAAGGTCTACTCGGACGCCCACTTCGTCTTCTTCAACAACAAGCAGACCCCGGACAGCACCATCGTGCACACCGGCGACAACCGCACCGGCGAGGGCGCCGGCGACGACGAGTCGATCAACGTCAACCTGGCCGGCCTCCCGGCCGACATCGACAAGATCGTCTTCCCGGTCTCCATCTACGACGCGGAGAACCGCGGCCAGAACTTCGGCCAGGTGCGCAACGCCTACATCCGCATCGTCAACCAGGCCGGCGGCGCGGAGATCGCCCGCTACGACCTGTCGGAGGACGCCGCCACCGAGACGGCCATGGTCTTCGGCGAGCTGTACCGCAACGGCGCGGAGTGGAAGTTCCGCGCGGTCGGCCAGGGTTACGCCTCGGGCCTGGTCGGCATCGCCCAGGACTTCGGCGTCAACGTCTGACGTACCGCGCCTGCGCCCTTCCCCGCCCGAGTACCGGGGAAGGGCGGCAGACGGCGCGCCGAGCGCGAACACGGCGGCGCCGCACCGGCAGCGGTACCGGCATCCCCGGTCACGGGTGGGCCGGTTTGCCGTCGCCGTACAGCCAGTCCTTCCAGATCCCACCGAAGTCCTCGTCCGGGAAGCGGTGTCCGACGAACGCCGTGAAGTCCGCGGTGCTCGCGTTGCCGTAGCGGTGGGCGGCCGGCCAGGCGCGCAGCAGGGCGAAGAAGGCCTTGTCGCCGACCTTCTGCCGGATCTTGTGGAGCACCATCGCACCGCGCTCGTACACCGGCGACCCGGAGATGTGCGCGGCGCCGGAGGGGTTCGCGGGCGGGAACGCCCAGAGCGCGCTGTCGTGGGCCCGGTAGTAGTACTGGAAGGTCTGCTCGGCCGTGTCCCCGCCGTGGTCCTCGTCCCACAGCCACTGCGCGTAGGTGGCGAACCCCTCGTTGAGCCACATGTCCCGCCAGGACGCGGGGGTCACGCAGTCGCCGTACCACTGGTGCGCGAGCTCGTGGACGAGGGTGCCCAGCTCCGGCGCGCCGGGGAAGACCGGGCGGTTCTGGGTCTCCAGCGCGTACCCCGCGTCGTCCGGCCGGTCGATGATGACGCCGACGGAGGAGAAGGGATAGGGCCCGAACGTGTCCTCCTCCCACTTGACGACCTCGGGAAGCTTCGCGAGGACACCCGCGCTCGGCCCGGCCTGGGTCGGATCGACCGCGGTGAGCACCGGCAGCCCGCCGGGGCCCTTGGACCGGGCGATGCCGAAGTGCCCGATCGCGACGGTGGCGAGGTAGCTCGCCATGGGCTGCGCGGTGTGCCAGTGGTAGCTGGTACGGCCGCCGCGGGTGGACTGGTCCGCCAACTCGCCGTTGGACACGGCCTGCAGGCCCTTGGGGACGGTCACGGTGATGTCGTACGTGGCCTTGTCGGAGGGATGGTCGTTGCCGGGGAACCACGCCATGGATCCGACCGGCTCGCCGAGTCCGAGCGCGCCGTCGGCCGTGGGCAGCCAGCCCTCCGCGGAGCCGTCGGGGTCGGTGAGGGTGCCGGGGACGCCGGAGTAGCGGACGGTCGTACGGAAGGTCCGGCCCTTGCGCAGATCGTCGTGCGGGCGGACGGTGAGTTCCTGCCCCGCCCGGTTGTAGCGGGCGTCCCGGCCGTCGACGCCGACCGAGTCCACGTGCAGCCCGGAGAGGTCCAGGTCGAACGCGGACAGGTCCTTGGTGGCGCGGGCCGTGATGACCGCCGTACCGGTGAGGCGGCGGGTGGCCGGGGTGTAGTCCAGGGTGAGGGCGTAGTGGCCGACGTCGTACCCACCGTTGCCCGCCTTCGGGAAGTACGGGTCGCGCACGCCCGCGCCACCCGGTGTGCCGCGCACCCCGCTCCCGCACCCGGTGCCGGCCAGGGTGAGCACCAGCGCGACCACGGCGGCCGGTACCAGGCGTACGGATCTGGACATGTCAGCGATCTTAGGCGGAAGCGGATCACGGGGGGAGTCGGCTCCGCGGGCGGGTCAGGCACCGCTTCGCACGCCGCCCGCCTGCGGAAACGCCTCCGGGACACAGCCGGCTCACAGGAAGGGCCGGAGTCCGGGACCGGCACCGCGCCCGGCGTCCCCGCGCCGCCGTGACACCATCGGTCCGTGCTCGATATCGGCTACGCCCTCTCCAACCGCTTCCCCGATCCCCCGCAGACCGACTACCGCCGCGCGGACGTCCGCGCGCTGCGGCACGATCTGTTCTGCGGCGACGTGTACCTCGCGGACACCAAGACGGACCGGGAGCTGTCCACGGCCTGGGGATGGGTGCCGGTGCTGGACTTCGCCTGGGCGCTGTGCGACATCGTGGAACGGCTCGACCGGGATCCGATGGGCTCCCGCGCCGCCCGGCCGCAGCGGGCGGAGCTGGACTTCACCGAGTCCAGTGACCGGATGCTGTTCGAGCGCCGCTTCGGCTGGGTCGACATCGCGGCCGACTGGCAGCCGCTGGACGAGGCCCCCCTCTCCTTCGCCCACGCCGAACTGCGCCGCGAGGCACGGGACTTCCTCCAGGACCTGGTCGCCGACCTCGTCGACCTGCACGAGGACCTGGGCGAGAACCCGGCGATCTGGACCCTCCAGGCCCGCTTCCCCCGCGTCGCGTAAGGCCCCGCCCCCCGCCGTACGCCTCCTACTCCACGCGTATCCCGAGCGCCGCCGCCAGCGCCGGTGCCAGGTCGAGGAGCTGGCCGGTGTCGATCACCGCGCCGGACAGCCGGTCCAGACCCCGCGCGATCTCCAGCGGGGCGGCGCCGCGCAGATCGACGTCCTTCAGCGTGGCCCCGGTGAGGTCCGCGCCCTTCAGCGCGCAGTCCACGAACTCCACCCGCTCCAGGCGGGCGCTGCCGAAGTCCGGTTCGACCAGGACACAGGACTCGAAGACGACGTCCCGCAGCCGGGCCATGCGCAGATTCAAGTAGTCGATCTTGCCGCCGCGCACCACGACCCGCTCCAGCACCGCGCCGTGCAGCTGGGTGCCGCCGAGGCGCGGGTCGGTCAGCTCGACATCGCGCAGGGTGGCCTCGGACAGGTCGGTGCCGACCCCGCGCAGGCCGGTGAGCGCGCAGTCCAGCACGCGGGCGTGGCGCAGCCGGGTCCCGTCGGCCGCGCAGCCGCGCAGGGCGCAGTCCATGAACCGGGCGCCCGCCGCGTCCTGGCCCGTCAGGTCCGCGTCGCGGAACTCCAGCCCGTCGTAGTCCCCGTCCGGGTCGAGCCCGTCGCCGGTCCACGGCCGCAGCGGCGGCAGCCGCAGCTCCGGCCGCCGTGCGCTCCGTCCCACCCGGCTCCCGCCGGTCGTTCCCCTCGCCATGGGTCCCATGCTGCACCCCGCCACTGACAATCGTCCTCACCCGAAGCCGTCCGGGTCGCGGCACCCAGATGCGATACGTCCCGATCCATGCTGTTCTGGCCAGATGAGCATCGGCCGAACGGGTGAGTTCCGGGCCGCCGCGGAGGGTACGGATCCGCACCGCTGGTGGGGGCTGGTCGTCATCGCCCTGGCCCAGCTGATGGTGGTCCTGGACGCCACGATCGTGAACATCGCGCTCCCCTCCGCGCAGCGCGCCCTGCACATGTCCGACGGCAACCGGCAGTGGGTGATCACCGCGTACACCCTCGCCTTCGGCGGGCTGCTCCTGCTGGGCGGCCGGATCGCCGATCTCGTAGGGCGAAAACGCGCCTTCGTGACCGGTCTGACCGGCTTCGCGCTCGCCTCCGCGCTCGGCGGGGCAGCGACCGGCTCCGGGATGCTGTTCGGCGCCCGTGCGCTGCAAGGGGCCTTCGCCGCCGTGCTCGCGCCCTCCGCGCTGTCCCTGCTGACCACGATGTTCACCGACCCGCGCGAGCGCGGCAGGGCGTTCGGCGTCTTCAGCGCGCTGGCGGGCAGCGGTTCGGCGATCGGGCTGATCGTCGGCGGGGTGCTCACCGAGTACCTGACCTGGCGGTGGTGCCTGTACGTCAACGTGCCCATCGCGGCGCTCGCGGTCTTCGGCGCGTTCACGCTGCTGCGCGACCGGCCGGGGCACGGCGACGTCCGGCTCGACGTGCCCGGCGCCCTGCTGGGCTGCGGAGGTCTGGCCGCGATCGTCTACGGCGTCGGTGAGGCCCAGCCGCGCGGCTGGACCGCACCGCTGGTGCTCGCGACGCTGGCGGCCGGGGTGGCGCTGCTCGCGGCGTTCGTGTGGTGGCAGGCACGCGCGCCGGACCCGCTGCTGCCGCTGCGCATCCTGCGCAGCCGGGACCGGGCGGGATGCCTGCTGACGATGGCGTTCGCGGTGATCGGCATGTTCGGGGTGTTCCTGTTCATGACCTACTACCTCCAGGTCGTCCTCGGCTACTCGCCGTTCCGGACCGGGCTCGCCTTCCTGCCGATGACCGCCATGATCCTTGCCGGGGCCACCCAGATCTCGGCGCGGCTGCTGCCCCATGTGCCGCCGCGGCGGCTGCTGGTGCCGGGGATGCTGCTGGCGGCGAGCGGGCTGCTGCTGCTCACCCGGCTGACCGTGCGCTCCTCCTACGCCGCGGAGATCCTGCCCGCCCTGCTGCTGCTCGGGCTCGGCATGGGGCTGACCTTCATGCCGGTGTTCGCCACCGCGACGGCGGGGGTCGCGCCGCGGGACGCGGGGATCACCTCCGCGACCGTCAACACCGCCCAGCAGGCCGGCGGTTCGATCGGTACGGCGCTGCTGAACACGATCGCCACCACCAGTGCCGCGTCCTATGTCGCCGCCCGACCGCACCGGCCCGGCGCGGTCCCGGCCGGCACCGTGCACGGCTACGCCGTCGCCATCGGCTGCGCCGCCCTGATCATGCTCGTCTCCGCCCTGACCGCGGGCCTCATGGTGACCGCCCCGGCACCGAAACACGGCATGCGGGCCGGCCGCCCGGTGCGGGAGCCGGTGGGCTGAGAACGGGACGCGCCCCGATCTCGTCGATCGTCCTGTTCACCGGCGCGGACGAGGGCGCGGAGCCGGCGCCCCGAGCCGGAACCGTCGTCGCACCCGGTGAGCGGCAGGCCGCAGGCGGCTGTCGCGGCGACGTCGCCATGGCGAGGCGGACGCGGTCGTTCATCTGGTCGGCCGGCCCCTCAGTGCCGTCCCGCCACCCGGTCCGCCGCCTTCGCGAGCCGCGAGGACTCCGTCGCCGGGCGGCGGCGTTCGCGCTGATCGGCGGTGTGGTAGGTGGCGTACATGCCGTGGACGCCGAGCCAGCGCAGCGGCTCGGGCTCCCACTTGCGGACCTTGTGGCCGACCCAGGGCAGCTCGGTGAGTCCGGTGCGGCCGGCCTGCCCGGAGTCCTGCTGGACGAGGTCGCGCAGGGTGCGGGCGGCGAGGTTGGTGGTGGCCACCCCGGAGCCGACGTAGCCGCCGGCCCAGCCGAGCCCGGTGGCGCGGTCGAGGGTGACGGTGGCGCACCAGTCGCGCGGCACACCGAGGACACCGGACCAGGCGTGGGTGACGGCGACCCCGGCCAGGGACGGGAAGAAGCGCACCAGGATGTCCCGCAGCGCCTCGACCGTCGCCCGCTGGGTGCGGCCGTCGTTGTCCGTGCGGGAGCCGAAGCGGTACGGCACCCCGCGCCCGCCCAGCGCGATCCGGCCGTCGGCGGTGCGCTGCGCGTACATGTAGGCGTGCGCCATGTCGCCCAGCGTCTCCCGGCCCGCCCAGCCGATCGCCGCCCACTGCTCCTCGGTCAGCGGCTCGGTGGCGATCATCGAGGAGTTCATCGGCAGCCAGGTCCGCTTCTGGCCCTTGAGCGAGGCGGTGAAGCCCTCGGTGCAGCGCAGCACGTAGGGGGCGCGGACGGTGCCGTAGGGGGTGACGGCGTGCTTGGGGCGGATCTCGGTCACCGGGGTCATCTCGTGGATCACCACGCCCAGCGCCTCGACCGCCGCCGCCAGTCCCTTGACCAGCTTCGCCGGGTTCAGCCGGGCGCCGTGCGGGGTCCAGGCGGAGCCGACGGCGTCCGCGACCCGGATCCGCTCGGCCGTCTGCCGGGCGCCGTACAGCTCACGGTCCTTCTCCCCGTACGACAGCTCGTGCTCGTGGAACGCCTTCAGGCGGGCCAGTTGCGCGGGCGTCGTGGCCACCTCCAGGACACCGCCCTTGTGCACGTCGGCGTCGATGCCCTCGGCCTCGGCGACCGCGATCACCTCGTCCACGGTGTCGTTCATCGCCTGCTGGAGCCGTACCGCCGCCTCGCGGCCGTGCAGCTTCGCGTAGCGGTCGCGGCCCGCGATGCCGTTGTACAGCCAGCCGCCGTTGCGGCCGGAGGCGCCGTAGCCGCAGAACTTCTGCTCCAGGACGGTGATCCGCAGAAAGGGCGCGGCCTTCTTCAGGTAGTACGCGGTCCACAGGCCGGTGTAACCGCCGCCGACGATCACCACGTCGGCCGTGGCGTCACCGGGCAGCGGCTCCCGCACCGCCGGGAGGCCGTCGTCCGCGTACCAGAAGGAGATGCCACCGTTCACGACACTGCTCGCCGAGCTGCTCATGGCCGGGAACCTAACCCCTGAGCACGGTCAGTGTCTCCTTCGGATTCCATGCTTTTCCGCGGCCTCTGGTCAGCGGATAGCAGGCCAGGCCGATCAGCATGGCGAGGAAATGCCCGATGTCGGTGAAGGTGGGCGAACCGGCCACGGGCAGCGCGAAGACGGCGAGGACGACGGCGAGGTAGGCGTAGCGCCAGGGGGGCGCGATGCGGTAGGTGAGCACGGCGACGACGCCGGCCAGGGCGTAACTGACCCCGATGTCCAGGGTGTTGACCGCCGAGTGGGGCGCGATGCCGTCCCGGATCGCCTTCAGCAGCAGGCCCTCGCTGACCAGGGAGGCGAGCACATGGGAGGCCGCGCACACCAGGAGCCAGCGGGCGGTGCCGAGCCAGCGTTCGGCCGGGGCGTGGAAGACGGTGTACAGGAACGCGTACGGCAGCCAGTGTCCGCCGTCGATCCACATCGCGCTGGTGACCAGCACCCGCAGCGGGGTGCGGGACAGCTCGTGGATGTTGGTGGACCTGCGGCGCAGGAAGTGCTGCTCGAAGCCGGGCGACATGTGGTGCACCGCGACGGTGGTGACGAACAGGACCGCGAGCCAGACGTAGGTGCCCGGGGCGCTGCGGACGTAGCCCGCGACCGCCCCGAGTCCACGGCGGAAGGGGCCGGCTCGGGTCACGCCGCCAGTATGCGTCGACTCGCGCGGACACGCCGCCGATTGGCCTATCCACACATCTACGGATTATTCGGTCATAACGTACCCAGTATGAAGAGATGTCACCTCGCTTACGCCGCTAGTGCCGTCGCGGCCCTCGTCGGTACGGGAATCGGACCGGGCGCCGCCCCCGCGGCAGCCCTCCACCAGACCCTCGTGGTCCACCAGGGTGAATCGATCCAGCGGGCCGTGAACCACGCGCGGCCCGGCGACACCGTGCTCGTGCTCCCCGGCACCTACAAGGAGAGCGTCACCATCAGCACGCCCCGCGTCACCCTGCGCGGGACGGGCGCGCACACCGTGATCGAGCCCGCCGCGAAGACGACGGCCGGCCCGGCGGCGGGCAAGGACACCAAGGCCACCAAGAGCTGTGCCGAGGGCGGCAACGGCATCTGCGTGATCGGCACCAAGACGACGAACGTCGAGGGCGTCACCGTCGCCGACCTGAAGGTGACCGGCTTCGCCCGCGCCGGGGTGTTCGGCATGGCGACCGACACCATGACCGTGCACGGCGTCCAGGCCGTAGGGAACGCCGTATGGGGCATCGCCCAGGAGCGGTCCGTGCACGGGAGGATCACCGGCAACTACGCGCAGGGCAACGGAGACGCGGGCGTCTTCCTCGCCAACACCATCACCGAGGAGGCCGGCGCCCTCGACACCCGGCAGACGGTGATCGACCACAACCGGCTGGAGGACAACCGGATCGGCGTCACGGTGCGGCGGCTGCGCAACCTCTCGGTGGCCGAGAACCACATCGAGGGCAACTGCGCCGGCGTCTTCGTCGTGGGCGACGAGAACAAGCCCAAGGCCGGTGACCTGGAGGTCGCCTACAACGACGTCACCGAGAACAACAAGTTCTGCGCCAAGACCGACCGGCTGCCCGCCATCCAGGGCTCCGGCATCGTGCTGACCGGCGCCGAGAAGACCGCGGTGGACGGCAACCGGGTCACCGGCAACTCGGGCAAGTCCCCGCTGTCCGGCGGCATCGTGCTGTTCAAGAGCTTCGTCGGCGTCACCAACGACCACAACCGCGTCAGCGGCAACGCGCTGGCCGGCAACGCCCCCGCGGACCTGGTGAACACCGAGACCAAGGGCATCGGCAACAGCTTCGACCACAACGCCTGCCGGGTCTCCAAGCCCGCCGGCCTGTGCTGACCGCCCGACCCCGCCCCCGCTGGACCGACGCACGCCGAGAACGAAGGAAGGCGGCAGATGACCACCGCTGAGACGGCACCGCCGAACCGGGCCACCGCCGAGGCCCCGACCGCCCCGCCCCCGCCGATGCGGCTGCGCGAACTCGCCTTCGGGGCGGCCCTGTCCGCCGCCGTACGGGCCGCCGCCCGCCTCGGCGTACCCGACGCCCTCGGGGACACCCCGCTGAGCGCCGAGGCCCTCGCGGCCGCGGTGGGGGCCGAACCCGGCCCGCTGCGCCGCATGCTGCGGGCCCTGGCCTGCTACGGCGTCTTCGCCGAGCGGCCCGACGGCACCTTCGCGCACACCGACATGTCCCGGCTGCTGCGCGAGGACGACCCGAACAGCCTGCGCGCCATCGCGCTGTGGTGCACCGAACCGTGGACCTGGGCCGCCTGGCCCAAGCTGGACGAGGCGGTGCGCAGCGGCCGCAACGTGGTGGAGGGCCTGTTCGGCAAGGAGTTCTTCACCTACCTGAACGAGGACGCGCCGGAATCCGCGGACGTCTTCAACCGGGCGATGACCCGTTCCAGCGAGCAGTCGGCACGGGAGGTCGCGGCCCTGCTCGACCTGTCGGGCGCCGCGTCCGTCGCCGACCTCGGCGGCGGCCAGGGCCATGTGGTGGCCTGCCTGCTCGACAAGTACCCACAGCTGCACGGCAGTCTGCTGGACCTGCCGCGCGTGGTGGAGAACGCGCTGCCGCGGCTGCGCGAGGGCGGCGACCTGGCCGGCCGCGCGCAGATCGTGCCGGGCGACATCCGCGAGGCCATCCCGGTCAAGGCGGACGTCTACGTCATCAAGAACATCCTGGAGTGGGACGACGAGAGCACGGCCCGGCTGCTGCGCAACGTCGTCCAGGCGGGCGGCCCCGGCACCCGCGTGATCGTCATCGAGAACCTGGTCGACGACACCCCGTCGATGCGGTTCAGCACGGCGATGGACCTGCTGCTGCTCCTCAACGTCGGCGGGGCCAAGCACACCACCGACAGCATGGTGAGCCGGCTCACCGCAGCGGGGCTCGACGTGGACGGCGCCCGGCCGGTGAACCCGTACCTGCACGCGTTCGAGTGCCGTGTGAGGGCGTGACCGCGGAGCCGTACCCGAACCGTCGGTCGCCGGGCCCGTCGCACCACGGGCCCGGCGACCGATGTCCGTCCGGATCGAACGCGCGTATCAGGAGCGCTCCCAGACGTAGAAGCGGCGCGCCATCGCGTCCTTGGGAGAGCGCCAGGTCTCCGGGTCGTACGCGCTGACGTATGCCGTCAGCCGTTCGCTGACGTCCCGGAACTCGGGGTGTTCGGTGACCTTGGCGATGGCCGGGCCCGGTTCGCGCTCGGACTCGATGAGGTGCATGTACACATCGCCGAACTGGAAGAGACTGCGCCGGGTGACGCCCACCAGCTGGGGCAGCTCCCCCCGGTCGGACTCCTCGAAGATCTTCGCGATGTCGGGGGCGGAGCCCGGAGCCATCCGGGCGACGATCAGGGCCTGGTGCACGGTGCTTCCCTTCGGGTGCGATGGCGCTCAGTCGGCGAGCGCCGGGGCGGGCCGGTGTCCGGCGGCGGCCTTCTCGATCTTGTCGCGGATCAGGGCCATCTGGACCTTCGAGTTCTTGTTGATGTTGTCGGTCATCCAGTCGTCGTCGACCGGGGCCTCCGGCTTCATCGCGAAGTCCTGCGTCCACACCATGCGGGTGCCGGCCGGGACCTCCTCGTAGGCCCAGTGGATGTCCATGTGGGCGAAGGGACCGGTCTCCACCCGGCGGGCCCGGACGGTGCGGGTGGCGCGGTCGGGCTCGCGCTCGGAGACCCAGCTCCAGACGGTGCCGTTCTCGTCCGGGTGCATGGTGAGCCGGAAGGTGGTCTTCTCGCCCTCCCGCTTGAGCACCTCGACGGCCGCGTACTCGCTGAACAGCTGGGGCCAGCGCTCCAGGTCGTTGGTCATGTCCCAGACCAGGTCGAGCGGGGCCGCGATGGTGATCTCGTTCTGGGTGTGTCCTGCCATGTCAGGCTCCTGCCATCAGCGTGTTGTTGACGAGGTTGAGGAACTGCTGGGGGGTCTTGCAGCGCTCGGCGTCCACCGGCATCGGGGTGCCGTGCTCGTTCTCCAGCTCGCCGACGATGCCGAGCAGGCCGAGCGAGTCGACGCCGAGGACGTCGAAGCCGGTGTCCGGCCTCTCGTTGAGCTGCTCCGGGCTGACCGTGACCCCGGCCGCCTTCTTCATGAGGGCTGCGAGTTCTTCGACGGTGATCTTGGACATTGCTCTCCTCCTTTGCTGTTCACCGCGCGCTGGGGTGCCGCAGCACCAGCGCCGAGTTCGACCCCATGAGGCCGCGGCTGAGGACCAGCGCGGTACGCGGCTGGGCGACGCGGGCGCGGCCGGTGACGAGGTCGAGGTCGTGGCAGACGTCGTGGACGTTCGGGGTCGGCGGGATCAGGCCGTGCTCCATCGCGAGGACGGCCGCGGCGGTGTCCAGGACGGGGGCCGCGCAGTAGCCGCGCCCGGTGCCGGTCTTGGGCGCGGTGACCGGCACCCGGCCGCCGTGCGCGCCGAGGGCGTCGGCGATGGCCAGCGCCTCGGCCCGGTCGGCCGCCGGCACCCCGAGGGCGTCGGCGAAGACGACGTCGACCTCCTCGGGCGCGCACTCGGCCTCCGCCAGCGCCTGCCGGATGGCCTGGGCGAGGCCCGCGCGGGACTCCTCCCAGCGGGAGGCGCCGGTGAAGGTGGCCGCGTGCCCGGCGACGAAGGCCCGGATGTCGGCGCCGCGGGCGCGGGCGGCACCGGCGGCCTCCACCACGAGCATCGCGCCGCCCTCGGCGGGCACGAATCCGCACGCGTCCTTCGTGAACGGCCGGTAGGCGCGCTCCGGTTCGCTCGACCGGCTCAGCTCCGCGTAGCCCAGCTGGCAGACCATCGAGTACGGCGCGAGCGGGGCCTCGGTGGAGCCGGCCACGATCGCGTCGGTGCCGCGCCGCACCGCACGGGCCGCGTGCGCGAGGGCGTCCAGACCGCCGGCCTCGTCGGAGGCGACGACCGAGCAGGGGCCCTTGAAGCCACGGCGGATGGAGACCTGGCCGGTGCTCGCGGCGTAGAACCAGGCGATGGACTGGTACGGCCCCACGAACCGGCTGCCCTTGCCCCACAGCCGCTGCAGCTCGCGCTGGCCGAACTCGCCGCCGCCGGAGCCCGCCGCGGTGACCACCCCGATGGAGTACGGCGACTGGTCGGTGTCGGCCTGGCCGAGCCGGGCGTCGCTGAGGGCGAAGTCGGCCGCGGCCATGGCGTAGTGGGTGAAGCGGTCGGTCTGGACGAGGAAGCGCTCCTCGATGGTGTCCGCCGCGTCGAAGGCGCGGACCTCGCCGGCCACCTTCAGCGGCAGGCGCTCACAGCCCTCGCGGGTCACCCGGTCCAGGACGCTCAGTCCCTCGTGGGTGGCCTTCCAGAAGGTGTCGGTGCTGATGCCGTTGGGCGCGACCACGCCGATGCCGGTGACGGCCGCACGCCGGTCCTGGGGTTCGCTCATCTCGTCCTCACTCCCTCGGCCGGGTCAGGATCACCGCGGACTGGAAGCCGCCGAACCCGCTGCCCACGGAGAGCACGCTGGTCAGCTTCCGCTCGCGAGCCGTACGCGGCACGTAGTCGAGGTCGCACTCGGGGTCGGGGGTCTCGTAGTTCGCGGTCGGCGGTACGGCCTGCTTGGCCAGGGCCAGCACGCAGGCGACCAGTTCGATGGCGCCGATCGCCCCGAGGGAGTGGCCCACCATGGACTTGATGGAGCTCATCGGGGTGTCGTAGGCGTGCTGCCCGAGCGCCCGCTTGACGGCCGCCGTCTCGTGGCGGTCGTTCTGCCGGGTGCCGGAGCCGTGCGCGTTGACGTAGTCGATCGCCGTGGGGTCGAGCCGGGCCTGGTCGAGGGCGGTCGAGATGGCCCGCGCCATCTCCAGGCCCTCCTTGGTCAGACCGGTCATGTGGTAGGCGTTGCCGAAGGTCGCGTAGCCGCCGAACTCGCAGTAGACGTGCGCCCCGCGGGCCCGTGCGTGCTCCAGCTCCTCCAGGACGAGCACCGCGCCGCCCTCGCCCATGACGAAGCCGTCACGGTTGTTGTCGAAGGGCTTGGAGGCGTGCGCGGGGTCGTCGTTGTTCGGTGACGTGGCCTTGATCGCGTCGAAGCACGCCATGGTGATGGGGGATATGGGCGAGTCCGACGCACCGGCTATGCAGATGTCGGCCCGTCCCTCCTGGACGGTGTGGAAGGCGTAGCCGACGGCGTCCAGGCCCGACGTGCAGCCGGTGGAGACGGTCTGCACCGGACCCTGGGCGCCGAATCGTTCCGCCACCGCGGAGGCCGCCGTCGCCGGGGTGAAGGCCCGGTGCAGCTGCGGCTGGGCCCGCTCCGGGTCCACGTCCCAGCGCTCGCCGCCATGGCTGACCAGCACGTAGTCGTGCTCCAGACGGGTGGTGCCGCCGACCGCGGTGCCCACCGACACCGCGATCCGCCAGGGGTCCTCCCGCGCCAGGTCCAGGCCCGAGTCGCGGACCGCCTCGTCGCCCGCGACCAGGGCGAACTGGATGTAGCGGTCCGCCCGTGCCACCTGTTCGGCGTCCAGGCCGTGCGCCGCCGGGTCGAAGTCGCACTCGGCGGCGATCCGTGAACGCAGCTGGGAGGGGTCGAAGAAGGTGATGCCCCGCGTCGCGGTCCGGCCGTTCGCGAGCAGATCCCAGAACGCGGGGGTGCCGATGCCGCCCGGAGCGACGATGCCTATGCCGGTGACCGCCACGCGCCGGGTCATGACCGGACCCCTCCGCCGTCGGCGCCCGCCCCGGCCGGCTCGGCCCCCGGCTCGGTCAGCACCGCGGCGGCGCCGATCACCGACGTCTCCTCGGTGTCGACGTGCCCGAGCTGCGGGCGGGGCGCCAGCGGGCCGAGGTGGAAGACCATCCGCGCCTCCACGTCGCCGACGTTGCGGAACCGGTGGCGCATGTCGATGGGGATCATCAGCCCCTGCTCCGGGCGCAGCACGTGTGTCTCGCCGTCCAGGTCGACCTCCAGCTCGCCGCAGACGACGTAGACGAACTCCTCGGAGTAGGGGTGGTAGTGCTCACCGATGCGGTCGCCGGGCTGCACGATGGCCACACCCATGAAGCCGCTGGTGGAACCGACCGTGGCCGGGGTGAGCATGGCGCGCAGATCACCGCCGCGCCGCGTGTTGGGCTCGACCTCGCTGAGGTCCACGATTCTGGGACGGGGTTTGATCACGACATTCCTCCGGTGGATGTGATCGGGCTTCGGTGGGTGTGATCGGGCCGCCGGGTGTGGCCCGGAGAGCGGACGGGGCCGCTCAGACGGCCGGCGACCGGCGGTCGGTGACCAGCTCCATCCGGGCGGCCTCGCCGGCCAGCAGCTCGCGCACCTCGGCGGCCAGCGCGGCGTCGCCGGGCAGCGGGTCCACGTCCGCGCCCTCGGCGGCGAGGTCCACCAGCCGCACCACGACGTCCTCGCGCTCGAAGACCGTGCTGCGCAGCACCTGGCTCGACGGGTCGTCGGCGGCCGCCGAGTCCGCCTTGGCGAGCAGCTCGGCGAGCTTCATCCCGCGGCCCGCCCTGGCCGGGTAGTACAGGGCCCGCCGGGTGCCCTCGGGCCGGTCGTCCGCCATCACGTGGTGCACGGCGGGCAGCGCCGCGCGGGTGAAGAACAGCCGGGCCGACTCCTGGTCGTTCAGGTCCCGGTCCTGCTCCAGGTAGGGGTTGATGGCCTCCTCCACGGCCCGCACCTCGGGCGAGCGCGACACGTGCCGCAGCGCGGCCAGCAGGTCGCCGCGCACCTCGATGGCGCGCACCACCCGGTTGCCGTGCATGAACAGCGAGGTGCGCAGCAGCCGCGTGGAGTCGTCCACCCGAGGCTCGGGCGCCGCGTAGTCGGCGAGCAGCTTGGCGACCTTGTCCTCGGTGCCGGGCTTCACGGTGAAGGTCAGCGCGTGCCGGATCACTCCGTCGCCGATCCGCACCTCCGTCTGGAGCCGGCCGCGGGCGGGCGCGTCGGTCTCGTAGGCGCGGCCGGTCTCGCGGACGATGTGGAAGCGCAGCGAGCGGGTGTTGCGCACGCAGGAGTGCAGCGGCTCCACCATCCGCACGTGCTCCTCGCTGTTCACCCAGGTGAGGAACGGCGGGGCGCTCTCCCACTCGCTGGTGATGAGCCATTGGGATGGATTCTCGATGGACTGGCAGAGTTGGTCGCTGACATGGCCGGGCACCGACGCAACCTGGTTGCAGAGCTGCTCGTACGCCTCCAGGAACTGCTGCTGCGCGCCGTCGAAGACGTCGACCAGCAGGACGACCCGGAGCCGCGAGCCGTCGAACACGGACTGGGAGACACGCTTCGACGCGTCGCGCGCCGGTACTTCTGACAGGCGTTCAGAGGTGGTGGTCATGGTGCGGGCATCTCCTTGGCGGGGGATCTCGGGTGCGCCGGTCACCGCCGTGACGCGACGTCAGCGCTTCTTGATCCTGTGCCGACGCCGGTAAGCCCGCGACTCGTAGGAACCACGTGGGTGATCCCGTGCGCAAATGGCCCCAACAACGGTGATACCGGGCAAGAGACTCACAGGCGCCTTGTACGCACCCCTGCCTCTGGAGGCTCGATGCATCACACAGCCGACCACCGGGTTCCCGTCCTCATCGTGGGCGGCTCTCTGGTGGGCCTGTCCACGTCCCTGTTCCTCGGCCGCCTCGGCGTGCGCCACATGCTCGTGGAACGGCACTCCGGGACCTCGCACCACCCGCGCGGACGCGGCAACAACGTGCGCACGATGGAACTCTTCCGGGTGGCCGGCATCGAGCCGGACATCAAGGCGGCGGCCTCCCTGCTCGCCGACAACCACGGCATCCTGCAGACCCCCACCCTCGTCGGCGACGCCGGCGAATGGCTGTTCAAGGAGATCGACCCCGGCGGCGGCCTGCGGAGGTTCAGCCCCACCTCCTGGTGCCTGTGCAGCCAGAACGACCTCGAACCCGTCCTGGTGGACAGCGCCCGCGAACTCGGCGGCGACCTGCGCTACCACCACGAGATGGAGTCCTTCGAGCAGGACGCCGACGGGGTGACCGCCGTCGTCCGCGACCGCTCCACCGAGGAGCGCTACACCGTACGGGCCGACTACCTCGTCGCCGCCGACGGCCCCCGCAGCCCCGTCCGCCGCGCCCTCGGCATCGGCCAGAGCGGCCCCGGCGATCTGTTCGCCAACGTCAGCGTCACCTTCCGCTCCACCCGGCTGGCCGACGTGGTGGGCGAGCGCCGCTTCATCTGCTGCTACCTCACCCACCCGGACGCCGACGGCGCCCTGCTGCCCGTCGACAACAAGGAGCGCTGGGTCTTCCACGCCCCCTGGCACCCCGAACACGGCGAACTGCTGGAGGAGTTCACCGAGGAGCGGCTCCAGCGGCACATCGCCGCCGCGGTCGGCGTGCCCGACCTCGATGTGCGGATCACCGGAATGGCGTCCTGGCGCGCCGCCGAACGGGTCGCCGACTCCTACGCGCGGGGCCGGGTCTTCCTCGCCGGCGACTCCGCCCACGAGATGTCCCCGACCGGCGCGTTCGGCTCCAACACCGGCATCCAGGACGCCCACAACCTCGCCTGGAAGCTCGCCGCCGTCCTCGACGGCTGGGCCGGTCCCGCGCTCCTGGACAGCTACGGCGCCGAGCGCCGCCCGGTCGCCGTCGCCACCAGCGCCCGCGCCTCCGCCCGCTCCGTCGAGCACAGCCACCCCGGCTTCGCCCCGGCTCCCGGCGTCGGCGGCGCCAAGCGCGGCGGCATCCTCAACGTCGTCCTCGGCTACCACTACCCCGAGGGCGCCGCCGTCGGCACCGACCCCGAGGCGCCGGTCGTCCCGGACGCCCTCTCCCTCACCGGCCGCCCCGGCACCCGCGCCCCCCACCTGTGGCTGCGCCAGGCCGCCCGCCGCCTGTCCACCCTCGACCTGTACGAGCGCTCCATGGTGCTGCTCACCGACGCCCCGGACGACGCGGGCTGGTACGAGGCCGCCCGGCGCGTCGCCGCCCTGGACGGGGTACGGCTCGACGCCTACCGGATCGGCCCCGGCGGCGACGCCGACCTGATGTACGACACCGAGGGCGACGACTGGGCCGAGCTGCACGGCGTCGGCACCGACGGCGCGGTCCTCGTCCGCCCGGACGGCTTCGTCGCCTGGCGCGCCGAAAGCGCCTCCCCCGACCCCCAGGCCGCCCTCCGCGAGGCCCTGAAGACCGTCCTGCACCGGCCCTGACCTGCCCCCACAACCCCACAGGGCCGCCCAACCGGGCGGCCCTGTGCCATACGAGCCCCCTGTCGGATTCGAACCGACGACCTTCGCTTTACAAGTTCGACCTCGCCTCGGCTGAGTCGGAGCGCACCACGCGCACGAGTGCCGTAAGTGTCCGCCGGTCGTCACCACTGTTCGTGGGCGTTGATGTCAACGTTGGATGTCAACAGAACAGGTCCGGGACGGGGCAGACCTCCAATGGCTCGCCCGGCCGGTCGACCCAACCCAACCAAACATGCCGTTAAGTGCACCGCCACAGCGTCCGGCAAGTCCGCCGGACTGCATGGGCTGGCTGCACTCGGGACAAGCAGGCGCTTCGCCGGTCACGTGGAGCACCCGTAACGGAGTGACTGCTTCGTCCTGAAGCAACTTGGACAGGGTTTCTGCCTTGTTTCGGGCGCGTGTTACTTGCACTGCTTATCAACAGGCGTCCGCACTCGTCCACCGTTGTCCGTCCGCGTTGTCACGCAGTTAGACACTCATCGGTCATTGTGGCCCGGTGGGCTCAAGGCTGCCGACCATACTGTACCAATGCCCCAATATGCCGTTGCAGACTGGCCTGTCGCTCACCGTCTTTCGGCGAAGGCATCGTCGATGCTGGCATCCCAGATCATCAACAGGCTGAAAGGGACGCTGTCTTTCGAGTCACAGAAACCCTGTACGCTTCATGAAGCATCCACCTCATCAGAACTCGAGGAATCCCAATCCCCATCGACTGCCGCTTGAATTTCATTCTCCAGGCTTCTGCGGAACTGGTCTATCTCGTAATCGACCTGTTGTAGCTCTTCGTGGACGATTCTCGCATGCACGCGAGCCCCTTCGAGTGTTTTTGTTACGTCAGTCAATTCCTTCTTGGCCTGATTAGCTGCGGTGGGCTTAGCCGCCAGGTAGTCACGCAGGTTCTTCTGTTGAGCCTTGTAAAATCTAATCTGATGTCCAGCATCCGCCACCAATTGCCGAGCCTGCTCACGCCTAACAATTAGCTCTTTGGCGCGCTCAAACGCCTCGGAGGACTCGTCGCCATCTTCACGCATTCTTTCCAGTAGCTCATCAAGTGTTCTCGCGCGAGCTACTGAAACGCGCATTCCTTGTGTTTTGGGGGTCGACACTGAGTTACTGGGGGCGCTCAGTGCGACGGCCTCTAGGGTCTCTTTACTGACCTCGGCCCCTAGGTGCTCTTGAGCGAGCGCGAGGAATTCACTGGGACGCAGAAGATAGAAGGGCACTCCTGCCCTATCTTTCATTTCGGTCACGAGCTCCGGCCTAGGCCCCAGTCGGTACTCTCTATCTCTCCTAACCCAGTCTTCTTTGTTGTCACGAGTGACGAAGAGTATCGCCCTTGATCCGCGACCGGCCTCTTTGATGATTTGTTCCCAAAGGACTA
Source organism: Streptomyces sp. NPDC037203 (assembly GCF_055605065.1). Classification (NCBI taxonomy): domain Bacteria; kingdom Bacillati; phylum Actinomycetota; class Actinomycetes; order Kitasatosporales; family Streptomycetaceae; genus Streptomyces; species Streptomyces sp. NPDC037203. Next base: position 99,178 of record NZ_JBVJUC010000006.1, on the reverse strand, counting down.
GGTCGCCAATGGCTCGCGACTTGTCCTTATGTGCGTCACAATAGCCTGGGGGAATCTTCTTTTCAAACCTAATGTCCGCCTGTTTGCTTACGGCATCCAACTCGTCTGCAGACAAGGGGGGTCCAACCCTGCCTGCAAGCATTTCATCTACGGCGCGCAGGATGTGATCATCACGCAGTGCGCTTGCAATGGTGATATCGGAAGAGTCGCGCATCGCAATAACATCTCTGACGATGCTTGCAATTGATTTACTGAGCTCATTTGCCGCGTTAGAGAACCTGTCCTGTGGCGCTCCGCATGCTTCCCTAAGACGCTCCAGAGACCCGAACGCCTGTTTCTTAATGGCGTCAAACTCTTCCAGAAAATTCTTGTAAAGCGCCGCCTGGTCGCGAATCGCATTAAATCGTCGCTCATGGAACTCTTGGCCCACTCGATGAGGGATCCAGAGTCGCTCCCCTGCCGCCCTGAAAGCGTTAATCTGCTCCGTTCGAACATCGGGGATCACGCGATACAGATCAAGCAAGACGTTTGCATCTAAGACGACAGTGGCCTCTTTAAGCGCTTTCTCTAGCTCGGCAGCAGACGGGTTATAGTGCCCCGGAAACCAATCTCTGAGATTGCCTGCCGACAAAACTTCTTCCTGGCTCACTGCCACCCCCGAGCGTCTAGATGAACAGGTACTCTATCGGATCTCTTGCGCGGTTTCCTGTAGTCCAGGACCACTCATCGACAAGGTCGGCGGAGCGGCTTTGGGCTGGAGCTGCTTTGGGGCGAGTGATCATGGCCCCGTAAGCTTGCGGCGCGTCGGGCAGTCTGTGGACCTGCCCGGTAAAGCACGACGTTGGGGCCATGATCTTAGAGGCTCGCGCCAAAGCGGCTGCCTAACTGGCCGTTCTCTATCCGTTCGTGTGCTCGGTCTGCTTCGAACGGGGTCCTGGATCGGGTGAGTTGGGTGACGTCGAGGCATGAAGGAAGGGCCTCTTGGTAGCTCGCGGTTGTCGAGTCCAGCGAGAAGCAAGAGGCCCTGTTGTCGAAGTGTCGCGTGGTCGCGGTAGCCGGGTCCAGTCCGTCCACTCCTGGGTGTGACTGTCTCGCCCATAGGTTCGGGAACGCGGCCGACCGGCCGGAGCGCCGCCCCCGGTACGGCTCGGACATGAGCGATGCCGAGTGGGCCCTGGTGCGGGACCTGCTCCCGGTACCGGGATGGCTGGCGGGCCGGGGCGGCCGTCCGGAGAGCTACTGCCACCGGCAGATGATCGACGCCGTGCGCTACCTCGTCGATAACGGCATCAAGTGGCGGGCGATGCCGTCCGACTTCCCGCCCTGGCCACGGGTGTATGCCTTCTTCGCCCGCTGGCGGGACACGGGACTGGTGACCGAGCTGCACGACCGGCTGCGCGAGGCCGTCCGCCTGTCTGAGGGCCGCAGCCCGGAGCCGAGTGCGGCGGTCGTGGACTCGCAGTCGGTGAAGGCGGACGCCACCGTCACCCTCACTTCGCGGGGATACGACGCCGGGAAGGAAATCAATGGGCGCAAGCGCCATCTGCTCACCGACACCCTCGGGCTCCTGCTCGCCGTGCTGGTCACGCCGGCCTCCACGACCGACCGGGACGCTGCTCGCATCCTGCTGCCCGCGGCAAAGAATCACTTCCGGCGGCTGGCGCGCATCTGGGCCGACGGCGGTTACACCGGCCACCTCACCGACTGGACCACCCAGCACCTCGGAGTCGTCCTCGACATCGTCCGCCGCAGCGACGATGCCAGTGGCTTTGAGGTCCTGCCCCGCCGTTGGGTCGTCGAGAGGTCCTTCGCCTGGCTTTTGCGTAGCCGGCGCCTGGTCCGTGACTACGAACGGCGCACCGACACCAGCGAGACCGTCGTCCTGTGGTCGATGACCATGCTCATGAGCCGCCGCCTGGCCGCCCAGTGCCGACAGCGTCCTGCTCCGGCGCGGGCAGCATGAACCTGCCCGATTTCTCCTCGATCAGCCAGCCCCGTTCCACCAGCCGTTTCAGCCGGGCCCGCGCTCCTTCGATACGAGAGGCGGAGGCGCTGTCCCAGCCCAGCACCACCGCGGCCCGCCGGGCACCCAGCCCATCGGCTCCCGCCTCCAAGGCGGCGGCCATCAAAGCCTGGTAGTCCACCGACAGCACCTCGATGTCGGCCGCGTCCTGGCGGTGCGGCACCGCCCGGCGCGGACCCACCGGCTTCCGCTGCGACACGACGGCCACGGCGGGCGCATCCTCCTCGGCCAGCGCCTCCAGATACTGCTCCAGGCCGATCACCCGGCGCCTGAGCACCTCTTCGGCCTCTGCCAGAGCCGCCCGCACTCGCTCCAGCTCGGCTTCGAGATCCTCCACCCGCACCATCGCGGCCTTCTGCCGCGCTTCCAACACCGCCCGCATCGACGCCATCCGCCACCCCCACGACATCTCGGTCAGCAACGGACCGAGGCTTCCGCGCCAGTCGCCATCTCATGCTGGACCAGCGGAAACCGCACATGAGGTTCGGAAAGAGAACGACGTCTAAAGCCGTGGAGCCGACCGCCCCAGCCACAGGGTTTCTTCCCACGCCATGCCCGCAGCCGCCGAGCGCGCCGCCTGGCGCGGCCAGCCGGGGCGAAGACAGGAGGCAGGCCGCGCCGCAGAGGCGGCGCGCGCCCGCGCCGTGCGCGGGCCTTGAACCCGTAGAGAAAGTTGTAACTCACTCTGTCGAGTGGGGCTTGAACTCGTTCGCGCACGCCGGAAGTTCGGCGCCCTGGCGGTGGGCGAGAGGAAGGAAGAGCGCTGGTCGGATCGTCCACGTGATCCGGGTCTTGGCGTGGGTCACTGACACCGTGCACGGCTCGGCGCGCAGCAGGGCTCGTCGGGTCTCGATGCGGCCCTCGTACAGCCACTCCCATGCTTCGTCCGAGGCGTCCGCGTCCAGCGCGGGTGAGATCGTGCGGAGTGCGACCGCTACCCAACGGTCGGCCTGTGGTGCCGAGTAGGCGTCGAACGATGCCAGCAGTGCCGGCGGCTGCCGCTCGGCCAGGTCTTCGGTCCAGCACTCACACCAGAAGCCTCGTTTCAGCACGAGCGTCCTCCCCATCGAGGGTCCGCGTACAGCTCCGCGGTGACTGTGTAGCCCTGGTCGCCGCCGTGGACGACCACCCGGTGAGCGATGGTGCTGACCATGTCCAGGCCCCGGCCGTGTTCCGCGTCGTAGTCCTGGTGCTCGATCTTCGGGGCCGTGTCCGTGCCGCCGTCGTCCGTGACCGAGACCGCGATGACCTGAGCGGAGACCGCGAGGGCCAGGTGGAAGATGCCGGAGTCCAAGCCGCTCGCGGTGTGGCGGATCGCGTTGGTGCTCAGCTCGCTCACGATGAGTGCGGCGTCGTCCGCCAAAGGGGAACCACGGAGGATGTCGCGGGTCCAGCGGCGGGCTCGGTTCACTTCTTCCGGGATTCCTGGGCAACTCAGTCCCCAGACCCTGGCCGTGCTCATATACTCGTGCATACGAGTTCCTTCGTGCTGGTCGCCATGTGCAGCGGGTTCGGGCTAGACGAGTTTCACGCCGTCGTGGGCGCGGACGGCCGGCGGGGTCGTCGCGTCGAGTGCGTCAAGGACGCGGATCGCGTACGCCTCGTCGGCGAGCTCGGTGACCTCTTCACGGGTGGCCCAGCGCAGTGCGCGGGTCTCCACGCCGGTGGTGGGCGTGCCGTCGGCGGCCTGGCAGCGGAAGACCAGGGAGACGATCAGGCCCTTCATGTTCTTGTAGACGCCGGTCAGGGTCGCCGGAAGTGCGATCTTGATGCCGGTCTCTTCGAGGACTTCGCGCTGGAGGGCTTCCGGGATGGTCTCTTCGCGTTCGAGGACACCGCCCGGCGGTTCCCAGTGGCCGTTGTCCCGGCGCTGGATCAGGAGGGCCCGGCCCTGGTCGTCCACGACGACCCCGGCGACGCTCACGGAGTGCGGGCGTTCTGTACTCACGTTCCTCGGCCCTCTCGGCTGGCTAGGCTCACACCGTAGCAACGCAGCTCACCCACTCGTCTAGATATCTAAAGGAGTACATGTGAGTCCCCTCCCCTCGGGCCTGCTCGGCGATCTCGACCCCACGAGCGACCGCGCGGTCTTCAGGCAGATCGCCGACCACCTGCGCGAAGCCATCGACCGCGGGCGGTTCCGCGAGGGGGAGAAACTGCCCTCCGAAGCCGAGCTTGTCGAGCACTTCGGCGTCTCGCGGATGACGGTCCGCAACTCCTTCTCCATCCTCCAGGGTGAAGGGCTGGTCCACGCCGAACACGGCAGGGGCGTCTTCGTACGGCCACGACCGCCCGTACGGCGGCTCGCCTCCGACCGCTTCGCCCGGCGCCACCGGGAGCAGGGCAAGGCGGCGTTCATCGTGGAAGCCGATGCCGCCGGCAGCCACGCCACCGTGGACAGCCTGGAAGTCAAGGAAGAGAAGGCCGACCAGGAGATCTCCACACGTCTCGGGGCCGTGCGGCGGGTTCTCGCACGGCGGCGCCGGTACCTGCTCGACGGGAAGCCGGTCGAGTTCGCCACCTCCTACCTCCCGCTCGACATCGCCCGCGGAACCCCCATCGCCGAACCCAACCCCGGCCCCGGCGGCATCTACGCCCGCCTCGAAGAACTCGGCCACCACCTCGACCACTTCGACGAGGAGATCCGCGCACGGATGCCCACCCCGACCGAAGTCAAGACCCTCCGGCTCGCCCCCGGCGTCCCCGTCATCCACCTCGTCCGGACCGCCTTCGACACCGAGGGACGGGCCGTCGAGGTCTGCGACACGGTCATGGCGGCGGACGCCTACGTCCTGTCCTACCAGCTCCCGGCGACCTGATCCCATGGGTGGCGGAGGGAGGTCGGTAGCAGTGGAGAGCTGGTGGCTCACGCAAGGAAACCAGCTCGTGGGCACGCTGCGGTTGGATCAGTCCGACATGTTCTGGACGGACTGTCGATTCGAGCCTGGCCCCGGATGGCCGGCGATCTGCCCACTGTTCGCGGCCTCGCGGGATGCCTGGTTGGCGCATGACCTGGAGGCCGCGTCGGCCGCAGAGGCGCGCATCAGCCAAGCAGACCTCGTCCTTATCCCGAATGGGGACAGGGAGCCAACGAGGGACTTCGTGGTCCGCATCCACGGAGACCGAGCCCGACTCAAGCGGTGAGTGCGGGGCGCTCCAGGTCTGGCGGCTTGGAACTCGTGCACCCCAACACCCCTTCTCGTATAGGCGAGTGCGCGAGTTGTATGGCGAGGTGATCCCGCGATCCCGATCAAAGGGTTCGCAAGAGTGTGCCACCGCGTCAATGACGAAGCCTCCACCAAGATGGCGCTCGGCGACATCGCACCCGAAGCGGTGCATGCGGCCTGCCCCATCGCCCCCGAACGCCCCGGCCTGGCCGTGGCGGGCGACACCTCCGGCGACTGGTCCCGCATCCGCACGCCGTACCTCTCCCTCGGCGACGCCGCCGAGACCTGCCAGGAATCGGCGTACCTGGTGCCCGACCTGGCCGCGCTGAAGCCCTTCCGGCCGGACGTACCCATACGCCCGGTCGAGTCCGCGGCACCCGTCGTCCTGCCCCCCGGTCACCGACTGACCTTCCCCGCCCGACTCCGGAAGGAGCCGCATCATGCGCGCCCGCCTGGCCCGCGTCGACGCGGTACTCGTCCAAGCGCTCATCGCCGCCGCGCTGTCCTTCGCCCACCTCCACGACCTCGCCATGGCGGCCGGACAGGACGGGTGGAAAACCTGGGCCTACCCCGTCTCCGTCGATCTGCTGCTGGTCGCCGCCTGGCGTCGACTGCGCTCCGGTACGACCAAAGCGGCGGCCTGGTGTTGGTTCGTCACCCCACTCGCCGCCTCCCTCGGCGCCAACGCCGGCCTCTTCGACCTCGGCAATGCCCCGGCCTGGCTGCGCATCCTCGTCGCGGGCTGGCCCGCCGTCGCCTTCCTCGGCGGAACCCTCCTCGCCCACACCGCGCCCGAGACAGACCCCGACACCGAAGTCATCGAGGGCGAGGAGGACCAGGAGGACGAGCCCGAAACCGCGCCCGAACCGCCTGCCCAACCGGCCATCGAGGCACCGACACAGACCCCACCTGTACCGGTCCCATCCGCCCTGGTCGAACACGCCCACAAGGTCGCCGCCGAGCATCACGCCCGCACCGGTGCCCCCATCGACACCCCGACCCTCCGCGCCCGCCTCGGCCTCCCGGCCCCCAATGGTCGAAGCCATCGCCGCGCACATCTGAAGATGCGCCGGAGGCCGGCGGCGGGATGGAGATCCTGGGGCACAGCCAGATCAGCATCACCATGGACGTGTACACGCACGTGGCCTCGGACACGCAGCGCGAGGCCATCAGCCACATGGATCGCCTGCTCAGGCGGCGTGTCGAGCGGGAGTGACCGCCCGCGTTGATGTCACCCGTGGATGTCGAACGCCCCGGACCGATCATCGGCCGGGGCGTTCGCGCTGTTCAATCCAAGAGCCCCCTGTCGGATTCGAACCGACGACCTTCGCTTTACAAGAGCGGCGCTCTGACCAGCTGAGCTAAGGAGGCGTGCCGCGCGTGCTGCGCGGGCGTGCCTGTGCAGTGTACCCACGTCACCTCGCGGGCCCGTCGAAAATTTCCGCGAAGTTCACCGGCGCCCGTGTACTGACAGACCGCGTGGCCGCCGGGTACGGTCTCGAAGCGGTTCACTCGCGTGGACCGCGCAACCACCTTCCTACAACGGATCGTCCGGCACGTTCCTGCCGGTAGAAGGGGGCCCATTCACCATGGCCACTGTCACGTTCGACCAGGCGACCCGGATCTATCCGGGCTCCACCAAGCCCGCCGTCGACAAGCTCGACATCGCGATCGAGGACGGCGAGTTCCTCGTCCTGGTCGGCCCGTCCGGCTGCGGCAAGTCCACCTCGCTGCGGATGCTCGCGGGTCTGGAGGACGTCAACGCCGGCGCCATCCGCATCGGCGACCGCGACGTCACCCACCTGCCGCCCAAGGACCGGGACATCGCCATGGTGTTCCAGAACTACGCGCTCTACCCGCACATGACCGTCGCCGACAACATGGGCTTCGCGCTCAAGATCGCCGGCGTCAACAAGGCGGAGATCCGGCAGAAGGTCGAGGAGGCCGCGAAGATCCTCGACCTCACCGAGTACCTCGACCGCAAGCCGAAGGCCCTGTCCGGCGGTCAGCGCCAGCGTGTCGCGATGGGCCGCGCGATCGTGCGCGAGCCCCAGGTCTTCCTCATGGACGAGCCGCTGTCCAACCTGGACGCCAAGCTCCGCGTCTCCACCCGCACCCAGATCGCCTCGCTCCAGCGCCGGCTCGGCATCACCACCGTCTACGTCACCCACGACCAGGTCGAGGCCATGACGATGGGCGACCGCGTGGCGGTCCTCAAGGACGGTCTGCTCCAGCAGATCGACACCCCGCGCAACATGTACGACAAGCCCGCCAACCTCTTCGTCGCCGGCTTCATCGGCTCCCCCGCCATGAACCTGGTCGAGGTCCCGATCACCGACGGCGGCGTGAAGTTCGGCAACAGCGTGGTGCCCGTCAACCGCGAGGCCCTCAAGGCCGCCACCGACAAGGGTGACCGCACGGTGACCGTGGGCGTGCGCCCCGAGCACTTCGATGTCGTGGAGCACGGCGGCGGCGCGGCGGCCTCCCTCACCAAGGACGCCGCCGACGCCCCGGCCGGCCTCGCCGTCTCGGTGAACGTCGTCGAGGAGCTGGGCGCCGACGGCTACGTGTACGGCAGCGCCGACATCGACGGCGACCTGAAGGACCTGGTCGTGCGCGTGAACGGCCGCCAGGTGCCGGAGAAGGGCGCCACCCTGCACGTCGTCCCGCGCCCCGGCGAGACCCACGTGTTCTCCACGTCCACCGGCGAGCGGCTGTCCGACTGAGCCCTCCCCGGCACCCTCCCGGCAGAGGGCCCCGCGGTACTCCGCGGGGCCCTCTTCGCATGATCGTTACGGAACCTGGCGTCAACCCGTTACCCAGAAAACCGTCCTTTCTCATCCCCCGTAAGAGTGACGGAACGTCCTCGCCTCATCACCGGCCGCTACCCTCACACGCGTGAAGCACTCCATCACCACTCAGACGCGACGCAGCCACCGGGGCCCTGCCCGCCGGGTCGGCCGCTCCCTCGCCCTCGTCCTGCCCGTCGTCCTGGTGCTCTCGGGAACCCTCGCGGTCACCCGGGTCAACTGGACCGGAAGCCCCGCCGGCTCGGTGCTCACCGCCTCGGACATCACCACCGCGCAGACCGCCCCGAAGGCCGCCGCCCACGCCCCGGAGGACGTGCTGCGCGACCGCCTGCTGGGCGAGCTGCACGAGAAGAATCCGGGCGTGGTCCTCACCCACCTCCAGGAAGCCGTCAACGGCCATCCCTCGCTGGCCCGGCACTGCACCTCCATCGCCCGCTCGCTCGGCCGGGCCGCGGTGCGCATCTACGGCGCCTCGCGCGCCCAGTCGTACGCGCGCCCGGTGTGCGACACCTCCTTCGCGACCGGGGTGCTGGCCGCACGCGGCTGAACCGGGCACGGGGCGCCACGTACAGTGCGGTTCATGACCCATCCGAACGCCGCGTCGCGCCCCACTCAAGCCGTGATCCTGGCCGGTGGCCAGGGCTCACGGCTGCGTCCGTACACCGACGACCGGCCCAAGCCGATGGTCGAGATCCCCGGCACCGGCACCCCGATCATCGGCCATCAGCTCGCCTGGCTCGCCGAGGAAGGTGTGACGGACGTGGTGGTCTCCTGCGGCCACCTCGCCGAGGTCCTCCAGGACTGGCTGGACTCGACCCCCCTGCCGGTCTCCGTGCGCACCGTCGTGGAGACCGAGCCCCTCGGCCGCGGCGGCGGCCTCCGGTTCGCCGCCGCGCACCTCCCCCACCCGGACCGGTCCTGGTACGCCACCAACGGCGACATCTGGACCCGTTTCTCCCTGCGGGACATGGCCGACTTCCACACCGAGCGGGACGCCGTGGCGACGCTGGCGCTGGCCCGGCCGCGGATCCCCTGGGGCGCGGTGCGGACCGACGGCTTCGGGCACATCACCGACTTCATCGAGGCCCCGCCGTCCACGTTCGAGATCAACGCCGGTGTGTACGTCTTCTCGCCGGAGTTCACCACTCTGCTGCCCGAGCGCGGTGACCATGAGCGCACCACGTTTCCGGGGCTCGCCCGCGACCGGAAGCTCGCGGGCTTCCCGCTGCCGCAGGGCGCGTACTGGCGGGCCATCGACACGGCGAAGGATCTGACCGAAGCGGCCAAGGAGTTGGCGGGCCTGGGCCGGTAGCCCACGCAAAGGAGGGGCCCGGTACCGCGAAGGTACCGGGCCCTCTTTCCGTCGCCGTCCGTCAGCCCAACAGGCCCCCCAGCACGCCCGGTTGGCCCGTGGAGGAGCCGCCGCTCGACGTGGCGGCGCCGCCCGGAGCGGAGCCACCGGAGGTGGTGGAGCCACCGGAGCCGCCGGTCGGGCCCGCCGTGGTGCTGGGGGCGCCGCCCGTGGGGGCGGACTGGCGGGACGGGAGCCGGCCCGTGGTGCCCTGGGTCGCGCTCGGGGTGGTGGCCGTACCGCCCGCCGTGTGGCTCGCGCCCGGAGGCGTGGCGGAGCCGGAGGGGCTCGCGCCGGCCGTGGCGCCGCCCGAGGGGGCGGTGGACGCCGACGGGTTGCTCTTGTGCCGGGTGCTGGGCTCACCGGGAAGCGGGGAGCCGGGGACGTTGTTGCGTGGGGCCTCGCCGGGGCCGGGCACGACCACGCGGCTGGAGTCGCGGACCGCGCCGCCGAGCAGCGAGCCCACCAGCAGGGTGACGCCGACGGTCAGCGCGGTGATCAGGGCGCCGCGGCGCAGTACGTAGCGGCGCAGCTCCCAGATGTCGGAGCGGGGACCGAGCCGCCGCCAGGCGCTGCCCGCGAGCCGGCCGTCCACCGAGTAGACGGGGGCGCCGGCGATGATCAGCGGGGACCAGGCCGCCAGGTAGATGATGTCCGGGGCGTCGTACGCCGGGACCGTCTTCCAGCTCACCGTGACGATCAGCGCGGCCGACAGCAGCACGCCGACCACCGCGGCCACCCGCTGCCAGCAGCCGAGGATCGTCAGCACGCCCACGACGACCTGGAGGAAGGCGATCACCAGCCCGGAGCCGACCGGGTGGTGCAGCGCGAACTGGCGCAGCGGCTCGGCGACTTCCCAGGGGTGCAGGGTGTCGAGCCAGGTGACCATGGAGCCGCGCTTGCCGCCGTCGAAGTAGACGGGGTCGCACAGCTTGCCCATGCCGGCGTAGATCGAGATGAAGCCCAGGAAGATGCGCAGCGGGAGCAGCACCACGCCGAGGTTCATCCGGCGGCCGGGGTAGTACGCGTGCCGGGCCGGGTCGTCCCCGTGCCGCTTGGCGCGGCGGGGGGCGTCGAGATCGTCGTCGAGGTCGCCGTCGTGGTCCGCGGGGTACGGCGGGAACGATTCCGTGGGGTCGTCGTCATAGCCCCCGTACGCGTCCTGGCGCCCGAAGTCCGGCTGCGGGTACGGCGGTTGGTCGTACGACCCGGTGCGCATGTGCGGCAGGAGGCGGGTGCCCCCGTCGTCGTCGGCGGAGGTGCGCTGGTGGCCGACGACGGGGGTCTCGACGGTCTGCTCCAGCGCGTCGTACGTCTCGTCGTAGCCGGTGGTGCCGACGCGCGGGATGACGCGGGTGGCGCCGGTGTCGGACTCCTCGGCGTGCCGGACGATGCTGCCCCGCACGGCCTGGAGGAGCCGGTGGGCGCCGGTGTCGTCCGGTGCGGAGCGGCCGCTCCACACGACGGGACGGCGACGGCCGGCGCCGGGACGGGCCGCCGAGGCCGCGACGGGCATCCGGGCGGTGTCCGGGGCGGCGCTGAGATGGCGGGCGATCCGGGCGGACCGGGTGCGACCGGCCGCCGCGCCCAGCTGCACGCGGAAGCTGGCGTGGTTGACGATGATCTGCGCCGGGTCGCTCGGCACCTTCACCATGCTCAGCGCGGGAGCGTCGTCGAATCCCGACGAGCGGTCCCCCGTGGGTGTGCGGGGTGTTCTGGTGTCCACACTCATCTAACCGAGTGACGTGGAGTTAGGACACTGCTTTGACCGGCCGGATGTGTCCGGGCCCCGTCAAAGCAGCGTCGAACGCCATATGGACGCCGGAATTCCCGCGTAAGGGTGAAGTTCCGGACGGGTGTTCAGCCCCGTCGGCGCGTCGTCGCGACGGCTCAGCTCCGCCTGCGGGCGGCCTCGTAGAGCACGATGCCCGCGGCCACACCGGCGTTGAGGGACTCGGTGCCGCCCGGCATCGGGATGCGCACCCGGAAGTCGCAGGTCTCGCCGACGAGCCGGGACAGGCCCTTGCCCTCGCTGCCGACCACGATCACGACCGGGCCGGACAGGGCCTCCAGCTCGCCGAGCTCGGCCTCGCCGTCCGCGGCCAGACCGACGATCGTGACGCCCGCCTTCTTGTACTGCTCCAGGACACGGGTGAGGTTGGTGGCGCGGGCCACCGGCGTGCGGGCGGCGGCACCGGCGGAGGTCTTCCAGGCACCGGCGGTCATACCGGCCGAGCGGCGCTCGGGCACGACCACGCCGTGGCCGCCGAACGCGGAGACCGAGCGGACGACCGCGCCGAGATTGCGCGGGTCGGTGACCCCGTCGAGCGCGACGACCAGCGGGTCGGCGCCCTCGTCGGCGGCGGCGTCCAGCAGGTCCTCGGGGTGCGCGTACTCGTACGGCGGGACCTGGAGGACCAGGCCCTGGTGGTTCAGGCCGTTGGTCATGCGGTCCAGCTCGGGGCGCGGGGCCTCCATGAGGTTGATGCCACCGCGCTCGGCGGCGAGTTGGAGAGCCTCGCGGACGCGCTCGTCGTTGTCGATGAACTGCTGCACGTACAGGGTCGTCGCGGGGACGCCCTCGCGCAGCGCCTCGACCACCGGGTTACGGCCGACGACCAGCTCGGACGCCGACCTGCCGCCGCCCCGGCGCGCTTGCGGGCGGCCCTGCGAGCGGCGGACCTTCGCGGCGGCGGCGCGCTGCTTGGCGTGCCCCTTGCGCATCTCGGCGGGCGGGGTCGGGCCCTTGCCCTCCAGACCCCGGCGCCGCTGGCCGCCACTGCCGACCTGCGCGCCCTTCTTGCCGGACATGCGGCGGTTGTTCGCGGCCATGAGTCACCTGTTCCGTGAGCTTTGTTCGTACGTACGTCTTATGCAGTGTGCCGCCCGGACGGCCGGGCGGCACAATCGATCAAGGGGCGCCCGCGCCGGCTAGCGTGCGCCCAGGGTCCAGCGCGGGCCCTGCGGGCTGTCCTCGATGGCCAGTCCGGCCTGCGCGAGCTGGTCGCGGATGGCGTCGGCGGTGGCCCAGTCCTTGCGGGCGCGGGCGGACTCGCGCTGGTCGAGGACGAGCCGTACGAGGCTGTCGACGACGCCGTGCAGGTCCTCGCCCTGACCGGACTCGCCGGCCCAGTGCGCGTCCAGCGGGTCGAGGCCCAGGACGCCGAGCATGGCACGGACCTCGGCGAAGCGGGCCACCGCGGCGTCCTTGTCGTCGGCGGCGAGCGCGCTGTTGCCCTGCCGGACGGTGGTGTGCACCACCGCGAGGGCGCCGGGCACGCCCAGGTCGTCGTCCATCGCCTCGGCGAAGGCGGGCGGCACCTCGGCGGCGGGCTCGACGCTCTTGCCGGCCAGCTCGGTCACCCGTTGCAGGAAGCCCTCGATACGGCCGAACGCGGCCTCCGCCTCGCGCAGGGCCTCCTCGCTGTACTCGATGGTCGAGCGGTAGTGCGGGGTGCCCAGGTAGTAGCGGAGCACGATCGGCCGCCAGCGCTTGACCATCTCGGAGACCAGCACGCTGTTGCCGAGCGACTTGGACATCTTCTCGCCGCTCATGGTGACCCAGGCGTTGTGCACCCAGTACCGGGCGAACTCGTCGCCGAAGGCCTTGGCCTGCGCGATCTCGTTCTCGTGGTGCGGGAAGATCAGGTCCAGGCCGCCGCCGTGGATGTCGAAGGCCGAACCCAGGTACTTGTGGGCCATCGCCGAGCACTCCAGGTGCCAGCCCGGCCGGCCCCGCCCCCACGGCGTCTCCCAGTCCGGCTCGCCCGGCTTGGTCGCCTTCCACATCGCGAAGTCACGCGGGTCGCGCTTGCCGGTGATGCCCTCCTCGGCGGGCTGGCGCATCTCGTCCAGGTCCTGCTTGGACAGCTCCAGGTAACCGGGCCAGGAACGCACGTCGAAGTACACGCTGCCGTCGGCCTCGTAGGCGTGCCCGCGCTCGATGAGCGTGCGCATCATCTCGACCATCTCGGTGACATGGCCGGTGGCACGGGGTTCGTAGGTCGGCGGGAGGCAGCCCAGGGCGGTGTAGCCGTCGTTGAACGCCCGCTCGTTCTCGTACCCGATGGACCACCACGGGCGTCCCTGCTCCCGCGCCTTGGCGATGATCTTGTCGTCGATGTCCGTGACGTTCCGGACGAACGTCACCTCGTGGCCGCGGTACTCGAACCAGCGGCGCATGATGTCGAAGTTGAGGCCCGAGCGGATGTGCCCAATGTGCGGGGCCGCCTGCACGGTGGCACCACACAGGTAGATCGAGACACAGCCCGGCTTGACCGGGTCGAAGTCACGGATCTGCCGGGCGCTGGTGTCGTACAGGCGAATAGTCACCACTCCAGAGTAGTGGCCCCTGCCCAGTGCCTCACGCCCCTTCCCCTGTTTACGGCACGGCCGCCGCGCGGCGACCGGCCCTTCGCCACCTCGACCCGCGTCTCCCCGGCGCTCAGAGCTGCCCGATCACCTTGCGGGGAGTGATGCGCACGACGACTCGTTCGGCGTCCTGGGAGGACTGGGGGTTGAACTCGGCGTACTTCTTGCCCGTGTACTTGAGGCTCAGTTCGTCGATGAGGTCCTGGCCGCCGTCGGTGGTCAGTTCGGCGGTGCCGCGGATCTCGGCGTACTCGTAGGGCTGCTCGGGGTTCATGACGACGACGGTGACGCGGGGGTCGCGGTCGAGGTTCAGCTTCTTGCGGCGGTCGACCGTGGTGGAAAAGAGGAGCTGATCGCCGTCGCGCTTCACCCAGACCGGCGACATCTGCGGACTGCCGTCGGGCTGGATGGTGCCGACGACGATGAACACCTTGCCGTCGAGCAGGGACTTGAGCCGGTCGGACAGGGCGGCGGGCATGGATACCTCCGGAGGGCCGCGGACGGTGACTCTCCGGGTACCCTCGCACGCTCCCGGCTCACCCGCACCAGGAGAACGGGCTTTTCAGGGGCGTCCGCACAGGGGAGCGGAGGTTCAGGCCGTCCGCGCACGTGAGAGCGCGGGTCTCAGGCCGTCCGCACCACCAGTGCCGTCGCCACCGCCATCAGTCCCTCGTCGCGACCGGGGAAGCCGAGGCCGTCGGTCGTGGCGCCGGAGACGGACACCGGCGCGCCGGCCGCCTCGGAGAGGATCTTCTGGGCCTCGTCCCGCCGCTTGCCGATCTTCGGGCGGGGGCCGATCACCTGCACGGCGACATTGCCGATGGTGAAGCCCGCCGCGCGCACGATCCGCGCGGCCTCGGTCAGCAGCGTGACCCCCGACGCGCCCGACCACTCGGGCCGGCCGGTGCCGAAGTGCTGCCCGAGGTCGCCGAGCCCGGCCGCGGAGAACAGCGCGTTGCAGGCGGCGTGCGCGACCACGTCCGCGTCGGAGTGCCCGGCCAGCCCCGGCCCCTCGCCCTCCCACTTCAGGCCGGCGCACCACAGCTCGCGGCCCTCCTCGAAGGCGTGGATGTCCGTGCCGATGCCGACCTGGGGCAGCACCGTCTCAGTAGCCATCGTTCAGCCTCCTGCGGGCCAGGACCGCCTCGGCGAGGACCAGGTCCAGCGGGCGGGTCACCTTGAACGCCTCCTCGTGGCCGGGGACCGTCACCACCGGCAGGCCCAGCTGCTCCACCATGCTCGCGTCGTCCGTGACGTCATCGGTCACCGTCTCGTGGGCGCGCACCAGCGCCGCCCGGTCGAACCCCTGCGGCGTCTGCACGGCCCGCAGCCGGGCCCGCTCGGGCGTGGCCACGACCGGTTCGGGGGCGCCGGGCTCGGTGGCCGGCTCGACCTCCTTGACGGTGTCGGCCAGCGGCAGCGCGGGCACCACCGCCGGGGCGCCGGCGCGCACGGCCTCGATCACGGCGTCGACGGTGTCGACCGGGACCAGCGGGCGGGCCGCGTCGTGGACGAGGACGACGCCGTACTCCGGCGGTACGGCCGCGAGGCCGAGCGCCACCGACTCCTGGCGGGTGTCACCGCCGGGCACCACCACGAAGTCGGTCCGCTCGGGCAGCGCGTGCGCGTCGAGCAGCGACTTCACCTCGCCGGGCCCGTCCGCCGGGGCGACCACGACGACGAGGGAGACATGGCGGGAGGCGGCCAGGGAGTGGACCGCGTGGATGAGCATCGGCATGCCGCCGAGCGTCCGCAGCGCCTTGGGGGCGCCCGGTCCGAGCCGTACGCCGCGGCCGGCGGCCGGGATCACGGCGGCGACGGGGGCCTGCGCGGGCGGCGCGGCGGGCGAGGAAGGCGATTCGTCAGACATCGGTTCCTGTCAGGTTTGTGTGCTCGACCTAGTTGGGTATGGCCTTCAGGAGTGCCGGGCGCGACGCCTTGACCGGACCCTTTCCGTGACCCTGGTCGAGCCGCCCACCTGGGGCCCGGCACCTCGAGTATCGGGGGCCCGCTCCGTTTTCAGGGGCTTTCCGGGGGGTACGCCACAGACGGCGCCGCGGGGACGAACATGCCGCAGCGCCCGGCGACAAAAACGAATGTCATCGGGCACCGCGGCATTTTCGCTGTGCTGCGAAGGTGCGAGAGCACTGTGCTGAGTGTGCGGGAGTGGGGGCGAGGGACAGGGACCGATCAGTTCATCAGTCATTGGCCGGGAATCGCCGCCCACGGCACGGGCACGTCAGGAGGCGAGCACCTCGTCGAGCAGGGCCTCGGCCTTGTCCTCGTTCGTGTTCTCCGCGAGAGCGAGCTCGCTCACCAGGATCTGGCGGGCCTTGGCGAGCATGCGCTTCTCACCGGCGGACAGTCCGCGCTCGCGCTCGCGACGCCACAGGTCGCGCACGACCTCGGCGACCTTGATGACATCGCCGGAGGCGAGCTTCTCCAGGTTTGCCTTGTAGCGACGGGACCAGTTCGTGGGCTCCTCGGCGTACGGCGCGCGCAGCACCTCGAAGACCCGGTCCAGTCCGTCCTGACCGACCACATCACGCACGCCGACGAACTCCGCATTGTCCGCTGGCACACGCACCGTGAGGTCACCCTGGGCGACCTTCAGCACCAAGTAGGTCTTGTCCACGCCTTTGATCTGGCGAGTTTCGATGGCCTCGATCAGCGCGGCCCCGTGATGGGGATAGACCACGGTGTCGCCAACCTTGAACGTCATGTGACAGGTACCCCTTCCGTGGCTATCCAGGGTAACACGGATACGGCGTCTTCTGAATGGCGTTTTCGCAGGTCAGGGCATATCTCGGGGCTTGACAACAGCAACCGGAACGTGCTGTGCGGGGCCTCCGGAAGCGGGAATTCGCAGGTGGGAGGGGCTGTCCGGACCGGGCGAAACGCGCCCGTCACACACCTCGGGCACGCACTCCGAACGGGGAAACATCCCGATTTGTCCACTTCCTAGCGTACGACTTCCGCTACTCCGTTCGGAGGCCGCGGGGCCGAGTCGGCCGATTCAAGAATTGATCAGTGACGGCCGGACGGGTGATCCGGTGATCAATTCCGGGATGGCCACGCATTCCTTCACGGAAATTTTGCGCGCGGTTATGCGAATGGGGTACCACCGCCCCGGCAAAGCGGCTGGAGAGGCCCTTGTGACCGCCGGGGCCCTCGCGGTGCCGTCCGTCACGTACCCCCACCTGGCGGGAAGCCCGGCGCGAGGGGGAGGGTCGGGTGCGATCGCATGGGGACGGCTCGGTAACCTGAAGCCGCCGACAGACACTTAGGGTGGCTTTACAAGGAAGCCGCCCCTGCGTTCAAGGAGTTGCCGCCGCCGTGAGCAGCAGCCTTCGACGCGGCGCCCTCGCCGCTTCCGTCATTGTCTTCTCGATCGCCTCGCTCGCCGCTTGCGGCGCCGGCAACGACTCGCAGACGCTCGAGGTCAAGCCGGACAACGCGGCGACCAGCGTCGGCGACATCAAGGTCCAGAACGCCCTGGTCATCACCCAGCCGGACCCGAAGTCGACCGGCCCCGCCGTGGTCTCCGCGACGCTGTTCAACTCGGGCAACGGCGACGAGACCCTCCAGTCGATCAGCATTCCGGGCACCAGCGACACCGTGAAGCTGACCCCGGCCAAGGGCGGCAACCTGACCGTCCCGGCGCACGGCTCCCTGATCCTGGGCGGCCAGGGCAACGCCTCCGCCGAGATCCCCGGCGGCCACCAGAGCGTGCAGGACGGCAACGCGCAGCCGGTCACCTTCACCTTCAGCAAGGCCGGCGCGGTGAGCCTGCGCGCCTTCGTGGTCCCGGCCACCAGCTACTTCGACAAGTGGGGCCCGTCCCAGCTCCCGTCCACCCCGGCCACCAACTCCCCGGCCCCCGGCGCCACCGCCTCGGGCAGCACCAAGCCGGGCAAGCACGGCAAGCCGAACCCGTCCGCGAGCACGGGTGCCGCGGGCTCCACGGGCACCACCGGCTCCACCGGCCCCGGCACGGCCCCGAGCGACTCCGCCTCGCAGTCGACCGGCACGGGTCACTGAGCGGTCGTACGGCCCTTCCGCATACGCGTGGACGGTTTACGGCTCGAATTTGTAGCCCAGGCCGCGCACCGTCACCAGGTAGCGCGGAGCGCCCGGATCCGGCTCGATCTTGGCGCGCAGGCGCTTGACGTGGACGTCCAGGGTCTTCGTGTCGCCCACGTAGTCGGCGCCCCAGACCCGGTCGATCAGCTGCATCCGGGTCAGCACCCGGCCGGCGTTGCGCAGCAGCATCTCCAGCAGGTCGAACTCCTTGAGCGGCAGGTCGACCTTGGCGCCGGCGACCGTCACCACGTGCCGGTCGACGTCCATGCGGACCGGGCCGGCCTCCAGGGCCGCCGGGGTGACCTCCTCCGGCTCGCCGCGGCGGCGCAGCACCGCGCGGATGCGGGCGACCAGCTCACGGGAGGAGAAGGGCTTGGTGACGTAGTCGTCGGCTCCTATCTCCAGCCCGACCACCTTGTCGATCTCGCTGTCCTTGGCGGTCACCATGATCACGGGGACGTTCGAGCGGCCGCGCAGCTGGCGGCACACCTCGGTGCCGGGCAGGCCCGGCAGCATCAGGTCGAGCAGGACGAGGTCGGCGCCGTTGCGCTCGAACTCGTCGAGGCCGTCGGGTCCGGTGGCCGCCACGGCGACCTCGAAGCCCTCCTTGCGCAGCATGTAGGACAGAGCGTCGGAGAAGGACTCCTCGTCCTCGACGACGAGCACTCGGGTCACGGAAGGACCTCCGGGGAGGGAAGCGGTTCGTACGGGGATGGCTCGCTGGGACCGGTCTCTTCGTCGAGGCCGGGGTCCGGGTGCTGGAGCGCGCGGTCGCGGGCCGCGCCCGCCTCCGGCAGCCTGAGAGTGAAGGTGGAGCCCTGGCCTTCGGCGCTCCAGACGGTGACCTCCCCGCCGTGCGAGGCGACCACGTGCTTGACGATGGCGAGCCCCAGGCCGGTGCCGCCGGTGGCCCGCGAGCGGGCCGGGTCGACCCGGTAGAAGCGCTCGAATATGCGCTCCTTGTCCTTGTCCGAGATGCCGATGCCCTGGTCGGTCACGGCCAGCTCGATCATGTCACCACCGGGGGCGCTCACCCGGCGGACGGCGATGCCGACGCGGGTGCGGGCCGGGGAGTAGTTGACCGCGTTCTCGACCAGGTTGCCGAGGGCGGCGGCCAGCTGGCCCCGGTTGCCCCAGACGTGCAGGCCGGCGGCGCCGCCCGCCCGTCGCCCGCCGGCACCCTGATCGAGCCCGTCGGGCACGCCGACATTCGTGACCATGGTGATCTGCTTGGTGCCCGCCTGGTGGCGGCAGCGGTCCACGGCCTCGGCGACCAGCTCGTCCACCCGGACGGACTCGGCGTCCTCGAGGGGGTCGTCGTTCTGCACCCGCGACAGGTCGATGAGCTCCTGCACCAGGTTGGTCAGCCGGGTCGCCTCGATCTGCATACGGCCCGCGAAGCGCTCCACGGCCTCGGGGTCGTCGGAGGCGTCCATGACGGCCTCGGACAGCAGGGAGAGGGCGCCGACCGGGGTCTTCAGCTCATGGCTCACGTTCGCCACGAAGTCGCGTCGTACGGCCTCGATCCGGCGGGCCTCGGTCAGATCCTCGACCAGCAGCAGGACCAGCCGGGAGCCGAGCGGTGCGACCCGCGCGGAGACGGCGAGGGCCTCGCCGCGTCCGCTGCCGCGCCGGGGCAGATCCAGTTCGACCTGGCGTATCTCACCGTCACGCCGGGTGTCGCGGGCCATCTGGAGCATGGGCTCGATGGAGAGTCTGCCCCCGCGCACCAGCCCGAGGGCGTAGGCGGCGGAGCTGGCCTTGACGACGGCGTCGGCCTCGTCGAGGACCACGGCGGAGGAGCGCAGTACCGAGAGAACGGTGTCCACGCCGGGCGGGAGTACGGGATCTGTGTGCAAGGAAGTCCTGGTCGGTCGCTTCTGGTCGCGTTCGCTCCAGCGGAACGCCAGCATGGCGATGACGCCGGTGAGCACCCCGGCGATCGCTGCCGCTGCGGCGACCGCCGCGTTCACGTCCATGCCACCAGGTTAGGCACGGGGTACGACATGCCCACAGCCGATCGGGTGCGACCTCGAACACTCGTCGCCCAGAGTTCACCTAGGGGCCAGTACCGGTTCATTTGGGGAGCCGGAAACGGACGCGTACGGGGCACACCGTGGGAGCGTGGGGTTCGCACCGCCGGTTCTGCCGCCGGGCCCCCGGACCACGACCCCCGGAACACGTATGACGAGAGGGAACCCTGATGCGGGACGCGTACCACGAGGAACTGGACTCGATCGGCGACGGTCTGGTGGAGATGGCCCGGCTGGTCGGCTCGGCGATCGGGCGCGCCACGACCGCCATGCTGGACGCCGATCTCAAGCTCGCCGAGAGCGTGATCGAGGCCGACCAGAAGGTCGACGAGCTCCAGCACGACCTGGAGGCGCGGGCGATAGCACTGCTGGCCCGGCAGCAGCCGGTGGCCACCGACCTGCGCATCGTCGTCACGTCGCTGCGCATGTCGGCCGACCTGGAGCGCTCCGGCGACCTCGCCCAGCACGTGGCGAAGCTGACCCGGCTGCGCTTCCCCGAGCGCGCCGTCCCGCAGGACCTGCACGCGACCATCCTGGAGATGGGCCAGCTCGCGCAGCGCCTGATGGCCAAGGCCGCCGAGGTCATCGTGACCAAGGACGTCGACCTCGCGCTCCAGCTGGAGCAGGACGACGACGAGATGGACCTGCTGCACCGCACCCTCTTCCAGCACCTCATCGACGACCGCTGGAAGCACGGCATCGAGACGGCCGTGGACGTCACCCTTCTCGGCCGCTACTACGAGCGTTACGCCGACCACGCGGTGGCCGTCGCCAAGCGCGTGGTGTACCTGGTGACCGGTGAGCACGCGGACGAGATCCAGTCCGACATCCAGCCGGTGACGGGGGCGGAGGGCGCGTAGGCCCTGGCCGGGCGGGGTGGGGGCCTGCTCCGCCTTGGTACCGGGTGGGGGCCGGTCGCCGGGCGGGCCCACGGGCGCGAAGACCGGACCCCGACGGCCGAACGCCGAGTACGACGCCTCCGTGCGCCGTTGATGCGCCCGGCCGGTTGGGCATGAAATGGGTGAGGGCATGCCTGCCCCGGCAACTAGGCCCCGGCGTCTAGGAGGGACCCATGACCGACTCCCCCAGCACCACCCCCGACCCCGCGCAGGAGCGCGAGACCGAGCAGCCCGCGAAGATCAGGGGGCTGCCGCTGGTCGCCGCGTGCGGCTGCGGCTCCGGCTGCAGCTGCGGCTGCCAGTCGGGCGCGCCCTGCCAGTGCGGCTGACGGCGGAACCGCCGTAGGGCCGGTACGAACTCCCTTCGTACCGGCCCTTTTCCGTACGGCACCACGCCTGTAGGGGTTCAGCCGCAGCCGGTCGCACCGTCGGCGTGACGGCGCCGCCGGCACCTACGCCCGCTTGAACCCGTGGCTGCGCTCCACCTTCGCCACGTGCAGCGTGTACCTCTCGTACCACTCGGCCCGCCCGCGCTCCTGTGCCGCACGGTGCTCGGCGTTGCTCCGCCATTCCGTGAGGGCGTCCGCGTCTCGGAAGTACGCGACGGTGATGGACAACCCGCCGGGCGTCTGCGCGTGATCCGCCCCCAGGAATCCGGGGACGTCCTTCACCAGGTCTTCCATGCGCGCGTTGGTCTCGCTGTAGCCGCTTCGGTCCTCGGTCGGGATCGCGGTGAACACAGCGGCGTAATAAGGAGGTTCAAACGCCTCGACGGGCACGACGGCCACTTCGGAATGTTCGCTCATGCCGCTACGGTGCGTCAGGCCACGCCCGCCGCTCCAGTGTCTTTCCCGAACGGGATCGATCAGGGATCCGACTTTTTGCCAAGGGTCCATCCCACGACGCGCACCGCCCGGTCGCGCAGTCGAGGAAGTCCCGCCAGGTGGCCATGGCGCCGTCCACGTCACCTTGGCGCAGCCGCACCCAGCCGCCAACGGCCTGGAAAGTAGTGGGCTGCCCAGGAGTCGCCGACGTCCACGGCGGCCGGCCTGGAGAAGACCGACCAGGACATCTCCGCGCGGCGGCGCCGGTACCTGCTCGAGGGGAAGCCGATCGAGTTCGCCGCCTCTTACCTGCCGGTCGACATCGCGCGTGGGACGCCCATCGCCGAACCCGACCCCGGACCCGGCGGCATCTACGCCCACGGACGGCCCGTCGAGGTCTGCGACACGGACATGGCGGCGGACGCCTACGTCCTGTCGAACGCCTACGTCCTGTCGTACTGACTCCCGGCGACCTGACCACAACCACCACCGCCAAGCAAGCCCCCCGCCCACGGACACACCGCAGGCAGAGGGCTTGATCAGTAAGGCGGAAGGGTGGAGTTACTTCTTCTTGCCCTGGTTCTTGACCGCCTCGATTGCTGCTGCGGCTGCCTCCGGGTCGAGGTACTTGCCGCCCGGAGTCAGGGGCTTGAAGTCCGAGTCGAGTTCGTAGGCGAGGGGGATGCCCGTCGGGATGTTCAGGCCCGCGATGTCGGCGTCCGAGATGCCGTCCAGGTGCTTGACCAGGGCGCGCAGGGAGTTGCCGTGGGCGGCGACGAGGACCGTGCGGCCGGACAGGAGGTCCGGGACGATCGCGTCGTACCAGTAGGGGAGCATCCGGAAGACGACGTCCTTCAGGCACTCGGTCCTCGGGCGCAGCTCCGGCGGGAGGGTCGCGTAGCGCGCGTCGTCGAACTGGGAGAACTCGGAGTCGTCGGCCAGCGGGGGCGGCGGGGTGTCGTACGAGCGGCGCCAGAGCATGAACTGCTCCTCGCCGAACTCGGCCAGCGTGGCCGCCTTGTCCTTGCCCTGGAGGGCGCCGTAGTGGCGCTCGTTCAGGCGCCAGCTGCGGTGGACCGGGATCCAGTGGCGGTCCGCGGTCTCGAGGGCCAGCTGGGCGGTGCGGATCGCGCGCTTCTGGAGGGACGTGTGGACCACGTCGGGCAGGAGGTCGGCGTCCTTCAGGAGCTCGCCACCGCGGACTGCCTCCTTCTCGCCCTTCTCGTTCAGGTTGACGTCCACCCAGCCGGTGAACAGGTT
Organism: Streptomyces sp. NPDC037203; assembly: GCF_055605065.1. Lineage (NCBI taxonomy): Bacteria > Bacillati > Actinomycetota > Actinomycetes > Kitasatosporales > Streptomycetaceae > Streptomyces > Streptomyces sp. NPDC037203. The sequence goes on along the minus strand of NZ_JBVJUC010000006.1, from coordinate 76,357 downwards.
CTTCGCGTTCCACTCGCTCTCGCCGTGGCGGAGGAGGATCAGCTTGTACGGTGCGTCGGCCATGCCTCAGAGCGTAATCCACGGCCACCCGGCACCGGTGCGGCCGACCGGTGGGCGGGACGCCGGGGGCCCGGTAAATCCAGTGGTCGATGTCAGACCCCATGAGTAAGTTGTGCGAGCGCCAGCAGCCACTTACCGATCCAGGCGTCAGCCGCACACCGCCCCAGGGGGTCCCCTCATGCCCGCCGCCCGTCTCGGACGCGCCGCCCGGAAAGCCGTGTCCGGGCTCCCCCGTGAGTTCTGGTGGCTGTGGACCAGCACCCTCGTCAACCGGCTCGGCGCCTTCGTGGCCACCTTCATGGCCCTCTACCTCACCCTCGACCGCGGCTATTCCGCCTCGTACGCCGGTCTCGTCGCCTCCCTGCACGGGCTGGGCGGGGTCGTCGCCTCGCTCGCGGGCGGGGTCATGGCCGACCGCGTGGGGCGGCGGCCCACCCTGCTCGTCGCCCAGTCGGCCACCGCCGCCGCCGTCGCGCTGCTGGGGTTCATGACCGACCCGGTCGCCATCGCCGGCGTCGCCTTCCTCGTCGGCGTGGCCTCCAACGCCTCCCGCCCGGCCGTGCAGGCGATGATGGCCGACATCGTGCGGCCCGAGGACCGGGTGCGGGCCTTCTCGCTCAACTACTGGGCCATCAACCTCGGTTTCGCCGTCTCCGCCGCGGCGGCCGGGTTCATCGCCGAGTTCAGCTATCTCGCCGGGTTCCTCCTGGAAGCGGGCATGACGGCCGCCTGCGCCCTCGTCGTCTTCCTGAAGGTCCCCGAGTCCCGGCCCGTCGCCCCGGTCCACGAGGACGAGCCCCGGATCGGCCTCGGCACCGTGCTGCGCGACGGGCGCTACATGGCCGTCGTCGGCCTGTCCTTCCTCGTCGCCCTGATCTTCCAGCAGGGCGATGTCGCACTGCCGGTCGCCATGGGCCGCGCCGGGTTCACGCCCGCCGACTACGGCGTCGCCATCGCCGTCAACGGCGTCCTGATCGTCGCCCTCCAGATCCCGGTCACCCGGTTCATCGAGCACCGCGACCCGCGCACCCTGCTCGTCGTCTCCTCGCTCCTCGCCGGATACGGCTTCGGGCTCACCGCCTTCGCCGGGTCCGTCGGCGCCTTCATGGCGACCGTCTGCGTGTGGACCCTCGCCGAGATCGTCAACGCGCCGACCCAGACCGGCCTGGTCGTCCGCCTCTCCCCCGTGCACGGCCGCGGCCGCTACCAGGGCGTGTACACCCTGTCCTGGTCCGTCGCCGCCCTGGTCGCGCCCCTGATGTCCGGCCTGGTCCTCGACCGGTTCGGGGCGAAGTGGCTGTGGGGGACGTGTGCCGCCCTGGGGATGGCCGCCGGGCTCGGGTACGCCCTGCTGATGCGCGGACCGGGGATGCGCGAGGACCCCGAGGGCGCGGGTCGTACCGCGGACGGCCCTGTCGTCGCCTCCGCCGGTGGCGCCGCTCCGGAGCGCTCGCCGGTCGTGTGACAGCCTCCACCGGTCATGTGACGCAGGTCACTTTCGGTCCTGTCACATTCGCGGCACCCCTTTCCGTCCATGAGGTGAAGCAGCAGCGAGCTGTACGACCCGACACAGGAGCACAGCACCATGGACGCCCGTCTGAACCTGATGACCAACCCTGTCACCGGCACGTTCCTCAAGTACGTCAACTCGGCCGGGAAGGTGCTCTCGGACTCCACCCTGCCGTTCGCGACGCAGGAGCTGGTGAAGCTGCGGGCCAGCCAGATCAACGGCTGCGGGTTCTGCACCGACATGCACAGCAAGGACGCCGCGGCCGCCGGGGAGAGCGCGCAGCGGCTGCACCTGGTCGCCGCCTGGCGGGAGGCCACGGTGTTCACCGAGGCCGAGCGCGCGGCGCTGGAGCTGACCGAGCAGGGCACCCGGATCGCGGACGCGGCCGGCGGGGTGACCGACGAGGCGTGGGCCCAGGCCGCCCGGCACTACGACGAGGAGCAGCTCGCCGCCCTCGTGGGCCTGATCGCCGTCATCAACCTGTACAACCGCGTGAACGTCCTCGTCCGGCAGCCCGCGGGCGACTACCAGCCCGGCATGTTCGGCTGACCGCGAGGAGCCGGAGGCGGCCGGTACGGGGGTCCGGCCGCCTCCCGGCGGGGGCGCGCGTCAGGGGTGCATGCGCGCCCCCTTCAGCACCTTGTCCACCGCGTTGCGCGGCCCGTAGACCGCGAGCCCGACCAGATCCAGATCGGCCGTCGGTACGGCGCGTACGGCCGCGCGGTTGTCGCGGTCGTTGCCGGTGGCGAACAGGTCCGCGGTGAACACCGCGCAGGGCAGGGACCGGCGGAGCGCCCGCCCGTGGGCCGCGCGCAGGGTCTCCTTCTCACCCTCGAAAACCAGCACCGGCTGCCGGAACATGGGCAGGTACCGGGTGCCGTCCGCGTCCTCGTAGGGCTCGCCGACCACCTCGGGCAGCGTCGCGCCCAGGCCGCTGACCAGGAACGCGGTGACGTTCAGCCGCTGCCAGGGGGCGAGGTCCGCGCGCAGCAGCACGGCGATCTTGGTGTCGAAGCGAAGGGGGCCGGCGGCGCCGGAGGGGATCGGTCCGGGGGCGTCGGAAGGGGTCGGTCCGGAGGTCGGGGTGCTCATGGGATGAGACTGCCGATCGCCCCGCCGCAGGGTCTTGTACGTTGTTTGCATGACCGCGAGCAAGGCCGCGCGCGGGGCTCCGGGCCGGGCTCCCGGCGGGGAAGTGAGCGCGTGGCGTCCGCGGGTGCCGGGCGTCACCGAGGTCTTCCACGCCCATTTCACCGAGTACGCCTACCCGATGCACGTCCACGACGCCTGGACGCTGCTCATCGTGGACGACGGCGCGGTCCGCTACGACCTGGACCGGCACGAGCACGGCACCCCCCTCGACACGGTCAGCCTGCTGCCCCCGCACGTGCCGCACAACGGCTCCCCCGCCACCCCCGGCGGTTTCCGCAAGCGGGTCGTCTACCTCGACAGCAGCCGGCTCGGCGAGGAGCTGATCGGGGCGGCCGTCGACGGGCCCGATCTGCGCGATCCGGTGCTGCGGCTGCGGGTCGGGCAACTGCACGCGGCCCTCGCCCGCCCCGGCGACGAGCTGGAGGCGGAGAGCAGGCTGACGCTGGTCGGGGAGCGGCTGCGGGCGCATCTGCGGCGGCGCGCCGAGCCGCCGCGGCCCCGACCGGACCCACGACTCGCGCGGCAGCTCAGGGAGTTGCTGGATACGCGGTTCACCGACGGCCTCTCGCTCGCGGAGGCGTCCGGGGCGCTGCACGCCCATCCCGCCCATCTCGTACGGGCGTTCAGCGGCGCGTACGGCATCGCCCCGCACCAGTACCTGATGTCACGCCGGGTCGGCCGGGCCCGCCGGCTGCTGCTGGACGGGCTGCCGCCCGGCGAGGTGGCCGCCCTGACCGGGTTCTACGACCAGGCCCATCTCACCCGGCATTTCCGGAAGTTGGTCGGGGTGCCGCCGGGCCGCTACCGGAGCGGGGCGCGGCCGGCGCCGTAGTCCCCGAAGCTCACTCGGCCGGGCGCTCGACGAGGTGCTTGAAGGCGTCCAGGTTGCGGGTGGACTCGCCGCGGGAGACGCGCCAGGCGTACTCCTTGCGGATGGAGGTCGCGAAGCCCAGCTCCAGCAGGGAGTTGAAGGCGCCGTCGGCCGCTTCCAGGACCTGGCCGAGGAGGCGGTCGATCTCGTCGGGGGTGACGGAGGCGAGCGGGAGGCGCGCGGTGACGTAGACGTCGCCGAGGCGGTCGACGGCGTAACTCACGCCGTACAGCTTGAGGTTGCGCTCCAGGAGCCAGCGGTGCACGCCCGCCTCGTTCTCGTCGGGGTGGCGCACGACGAAGGCGTTCAGGGAGAGGGAGTGCCGCCCGACGAGGAAGGAGACGGTGGTGGACAGCTTCTGCGTGCCGGGCAGCTTGACCACGTAGGTGCCGGGCTCGGGGTTCTCCCACTCCAGTTCGGCGTCCTGGAAGACGGCCTCCAGGACCTGTCCGGCCTTCTCGACATCACCCATGGTGGGAGCGTACGCGACGGCGGTACGACTGGACCGCGGCCGTGTACACGTCGGCGGTCGCCGCGGCCGCCGCGTCCCAGCCGAAGGACCGGGCGTGCCGGGCGGCGGCCTCGCCCATGCGCGCGGTGAGGGCCTGCTCGTCGGCGAACCGGGCGAGGACGCGCGCGTAGTCGGCCGGTTCGTGCCCCTCGACCAGGAAGCCGGTCTCGCCGTCGCGCACCGCGACCGGGAGCCCGCCGACGGAGGCGGCGAGCACCGGGGTGCCGGCCGCCTGCGCCTCGATGGCGACCAGCCCGAAGGACTCGCTGTAGGACGGCATGACCAGCACGGACGCGGCCCGGAACCAGTCCGCGAGCTGCTCCTGGCCGACGGGCGGGCGGAACCGTACGACGTCCGCGATGCCGAGCCGGGCGGCGAGCTTCTGGAGGCCCTCGGGCTTGGCGAGGCCGCTGCCGCTGGGCCCGCCGACGACGGGGACGAGGATCCGGGAGCGCAGCTCGGGGCGGTCGTCGAGGAGGACGGCCACCGCGCGCAGCAGGACGTCCGGGGCCTTCAGGGGCTGTATGCGGCCCGCGAAGAGGGGGATCAGGGCGTCCTTGGGCAGGCCGAGGCGGGCGCGGGCGGCGGCCCGGCCGTCGGCGGGGCGGAAGCGCTCCAGGTTCACGCCGGGGTGCACGACGGCGACCGCGCCGGGGTCGGCGTCGTAATAGCGGACGAGTTCGCCGGCCTCCTCCTCGGTGTTGGCGATCAGCCGGTCCGCGGCGGCGACGATCTGGGTCTCGCCGATGACCCGTGCGGCGGGCTCGGGGCGGTCGCCGGCGGCCAGGTTGGCGTTCTTGACCTTGGCCATGGTGTGCATGGCGTGCACCAGGGGGACGCCCCAGCGCTGGGCGGCGAGCCAGCCGACGTGGCCGGAGAGCCAGTAGTGGGAGTGGACCAGGTCGTAGTAGCCGGGGCGGTGGCCGGCCCATGCCTGCATCACGCCGTGCGTGAAGGCGCACAGCTGGGCGGGCAGCTCCTCCTTGGCGAGGCCCTCGTACGGGCCCGCGTCCACGTGCCGGACCAGGACGCCGGGGGCGAGCTGGACGGTGGGCGGCAGATCGCCCGCGGTGGCGCGGGTGAAGACCTCCACCTCGATGCCGAGGGCGGCGAGCCGCTGGGCCAGCTCCACGATGTAGACGTTCATGCCGCCCGCGTCGCCGGTGCCGGGCTGGTGCAGGGGCGAGGTGTGCACGGAGAGCATCGCGACCCGCCGGGGCCGGCGGAGCAGCCGCAGCCGGGGCGCGGCGGACGGGGAGCGGCGCCCGAGCCTGCTGGCGTACTGGCTCACGTGGCGTTCCTCCTTGCAGCGGGCATGCCGGACGGAGGACTCGCCTGCGCCCTCCACGCAGGTGCAACAGCGGGCGGGGGGCCCGCCATTTCCGGTACAAGCCGCTTTACCGAATCATTACCTTGCTTGGCTCGACCCCGTCCCCCTTTACCCTCGTACTCATGTCGACCCGCGCACCCGCCCGCCGCCCCGTCGGGACCGTGACGCGCGGCACCACCAACCCCAACCGGCTGCGCCGCATGGACCGCTGGATCGCGGCCGTCCACGGCGCCGAGCTGCGCCGCGCCGCCGAGCCGGTCGCCGTCGACCTCGGGTACGGCGCCGCCCCCTGGACCGCCGTGGAACTGCTCGGCAGGCTGCGCACCGCCGCCCCGGCCACCTGCGTCGTCGGCATCGAGATCGAGCCGGAGCGGGTCGCGGCGGCGCGGCCGTACGAGCGCGAGGGGCTGGTCTTCCGGCACGGCGGCTTCGAAGTCCCGGTGGCCGGGCACCCGCTGCTGATCCGCGCGGCCAACGTGCTGCGCCAGTACGACGAGGACCAGGTCGCCGCCGTCTGGGAGCGGCTGTGCGCGCGGCTGGCACCGGCGGGCGGCGCCTCGCGCGGGGGGCTGCTGGTCGAGGGGACGTGCGACGAGATCGGGCGGCGGCACGTCTGGGTGGCGCTCGGGCCCGAGGGGCCGCGGACCGTCACCTTCGCCACCCGGCTCGGCTCCCTGGACCACCCCTCCGACCTCGCCGAACGGCTGCCGAAGGCGCTGATCCACCGCAATGTCCCCGGCGAGCCGGTGCACGCCTTCCTGCGCGACTTCGACCGCGCCTGGGCGGCCGCCGCGCCGTACGCCGCGTACGGCGCCCGGCAGCGCTGGCTGCGCGCGGTACGCGACCTGACCGCGGACTGGCCGGTGACGGACACGCCGGCCCGGTGGCGGCAGGGTGAAGTGACCGTGGCGTGGGGGGCTTTGGCACCGCGGAGCTGAAGCGGGGCTGAAGCAGGACTGAAGCGGGGCTGAACCCGCCGAAACCACCCCTTCGGGTGGACGGACAACGGAACGAACCCGGCGCGCCGTTCGTCAGACGGGCGGGGTGATCGTCGTCGGCGCCGGGCGTGGGGGAAATCCGACTTTCCTCACGGCCTCTGTCGCTTTGCGCCCGGCCGTGGCACGATCCCTCAGGCACCCGTAAGTTACTGACGGTAAATCAGCTGGGGGGTAGGTATGGGTACGGGCAAGCGCGGTCTGCTCGCGGCCGCCCTGACCGTGGTCTGCGCGGTGGCCGTACTCGCGGCACCCGGTACGGCGCTCGCCGCCCCGGCACCCCCGCAGGACGCCGGCGCGACATCGAATCCGAGCCCGAGCCCGAGCCCGCGCCCCGTCCCGGACAAGGACCTGGAACAGGTCCGCGAGAAGCTGGACAAGCTCTACCACGACGCGGCCGTGGCCACCGACGCGTACAACGCGGCGGAGGAGAGGGCCAAGAAGCAGTCAGCCGAGATCGCCTCGCTGGCCAGGAAGATCGCGGCCGGGCAGCGCAGGCTCGCCCAGCTCAAGGACCAGGCGGGCGCGGCGGCGCGGGAGCAGTACCGCACCGGAGGGGTGCCGCCCACGGCGCAGTTCCTGCTCAGCGACGACCCGGACCAGTTCCTGGACGGCGCGGGGCTCGTCCTGCAGAGCCAGCAGGCGGCCAACCACCTGATCGGCGAACGGACCGACGCCCAGCAGCAGTTGCGGGACTACGCCGCCGACGCCGCCGCCCAGGGCAAGAAGCTGGACGCCGACCGCAAGGCGAAGGCGAGCGCCAAGAAGAAGATCCAGCAGCAGATCGACGCCGCGGAGAAGCTGGAGTCGTCGCTGGAGGAGAGGCAGCGGGAGCGGATCGCGCAGCTGGAACAGCAGGCCGCCGTGAAGGCGCAGACCGCGTGGCTGGACACCGGCATCCTCGACCGGATCCACGGCAAGGCGTCCGCGGCGGGCGAGAAGGCCGTGGCGTTCGCCATCGCCCAGCTCGGCAAGCCGTATGTATGGGGCGCCGCGGGACCGGACTCCTTCGACTGCTCGGGGCTGACCTCCCAGGCGTGGGCCGCGGCCGGCCATCCCATACCGCGCACCTCCCAGGAGCAGTGGCAGCAGCTCAAGCACATCGACGTCAAGGACATGCGGCCCGGCGACCTCGTCGTCTACTTCGACGACGCCAGCCATGTCGCCCTGTACATAGGGGACGGCACGATCATCCAGGCCCCGCGTCCGGGGCGCTCGGTGACGGTCGCGGGCGCGGGTTCGATGCCGATCCTGGGGGTCGTACGACCGGACGCGTGACGGCGGGGGCCGGGGTGCCGCGGCCGGGGCGGGTGCGCTAGCGGTCCGGCTGTGAGCGGGGTCGCGTGAGCCGCGTTATACGGCTTTCGTCCCGGTGACGCGGGTCATGTGACCGACCCCACCGCCAACCCCCGTGCAAACCGGGGCAGGACGTGAGCTTCGTCATTCCTCGGCGCCCGGTTCCCTGTCCAACTGCGGTACGGAAAGCGGCATATGACAGCGTCCCGAGCCGGAGCGACGCGGCTCACACCATTCCATCGGGGTGGCCGCACCCGCTATGGTCACCCGACGGTGGGTCGAGACCCCTCGACACCGCCGCGCCCTCGGGGGGAGGGAAGGAACCCAGGACGATGCCCGTACCCGTACCGCGGCAGAGAGCGATCCCGGCCGTGGAGAGTGGTCAGGCGCAGGCCGCCGGCGCCGTCGGCGGCCCCCTCAAGGAAGAGGCCCACCGCGACGCCGCGCCCATGAGCGGCGCCACTCTCACCCTGCTGCTGATCGAGGACGACCCGGTCGGCTCGCCGATCGTGCCCGAACTGCTGGACTCGTCCGGCAAGCCGATCCGCGTACGCACCGCCCGCAACCTCACCGAGGCCGAGCGGCTGCTCACCGACGACGTCCACTGCATCCTGCTGGACCTGGCGCTGCCCGCGCCGGGCGGCAGCGACACCGACGACGAGCTGGCCGTGCTGCACCACGTCCTCCAGCTCGCGCCCCGGCACGCCGTGCTCGCGCTGACCGCCTCCGGCGACGCGGAGCGCGGCGCCGAGGCCGTGCGCGTCGGCGCGCAGGACTACCTCTTCCGGGACGAACTGGACGGCCGCCTGCTCAGCCGCGCCATCCGTTACGCGGTGGAGCGGAAACGGTCCGACACCGCCGAGCGCCGGCTGACCGAGAGCCGACTGCGGGCGCAGGAGAACCGGCGCCTGGAGCGGGGACTGCTGCCCACACCGCTGCTCGACGGCTCCTCGCTGCGGTTCGCGGCCCGGTACCGTCCGGGCCGCTCGCGCGCGCTGCTCGGCGGCGACTTCTACGACGCCGTGCGCACCCCCGACGGCACGGTGCACGCCATGATCGGCGACGTCTGCGGGCACGGCCCGGACGAGGCCGCGCTCGGCGTGGAGCTGCGGATAGCCTGGCGGGCGCTGACCCTGGCGGGGCTGTGCGGGGACCAGCTGCTGGGCACGCTCCAGGAGGTGCTGGAACACGAGCGCGCGGACGAGGAGATCTTCGCGACGCTGTGCACGGTGGACATCGCGCCGGACGGCCGCCACGCGGGCCTGTGCCTGGCCGGCCATCCTGCCCCGCTGCTGGTGCGCCCCGGCGTGCCCGCGCGGCTGCTGCCGTACGACGACAACGGTCCCGCGCTCGGGCTGCTGCCCGGTGCCCGCTGGTCGCGGATGCAGGTGGAGCTGGGCCCCGAGTGGAGTCTGATGCTCTACACCGACGGGCTCATCGAGGGCCGTGTCGGGGCCGGCGGGGAGCGGCTCGGCCAGGACGGCATGGTGGAGATGATCCGCCGCCAGCTCGCCGAGGGGTTGCGCGGCGAGGAACTGCTGCGGGCCGCGGTGCAGGAAGTGCGCCGGCTCAACGAGGGCGAGCTGACGGACGACGTGGCGGTGGTCTTGCTGGACCGGCTGGCGTGACGGCGTAGGGGGTGACGGCGCAGGCGGGCCGTTCCCCGCGGCCCTGCCGGAGCGGCTATGCGGGAACGGCCCTGCCGGAGCGGCGGGCGGCTTTCAGCGTCCGCCGTTCCAGGGGCCGTACGGGCCGTCGCTGCTGCTGCCGCCGCGGCGGCCGAAGCCCTTGCCGCCGCCCGTGACCTGCCTGACGGCGGGGCGGACGTCCACGATGTAGACGATGCTGGCCACCGCGCCGGCGATCGGCAGGATGGACAGGATCGAGAACAGAATGCTGACGACCAGGGCGATGGCCAGGATGATCAGCCAGAAGACCTTGTTGTTCTTGTCGGCCGCGCGGAAGGCGTCCTCGCGGCGCACGGAGGCGTCCACGAGCGCGAACGCGGCCAGGGCCATGAGGACGATCTTCAGGATCCCCATGAATCCCGCGAAGCCCAACATCAGCATGCTCGCCACCGCCCCTGTCCGCTGTTCGGTCCCTTTGCCGCAACCGTACCCATAGAACGGGCGGAACGGGCCGGACACCCCAAAGATGCCCGGCCCGTGACGGTCCGCGCGATCACTTGGCCGGCGGAGTGGGCTTCTTCGCCGGGGTCGTCTTGCGGGCGGTCGCGGCCTTCCTGGCGGCGGCGGCCTTCTTCTCCGCGGCGGCCTCGGGCGTGGCGACCTTGGGGCGGCCGGCCTCGTCCCTGACCTCGACGGGCTCGGGCTTGCCCTCGACGGCGATGGCCAGGGACGAGGCCGGACACCCCAAAGATGCCCGGCCCGTGACGGTCCGCGCGATCACTTGGCCGGCGGAGTGGGCTTCTTCGCCGGGGTCGTCTTGCGGGCGGTC
>NZ_JBVJUC010000006.1:59339-66078 GCF_055605065.1 Streptomyces sp. NPDC037203 | reverse complement strand
CTTCTCCGCGGCGGCCTCGGGCGTGGCGACCTTGGGGCGGCCGGCCTCGTCCCTGACCTCGACGGGCTCGGGCTTGCCCTCGACGGCGATGGCCAGGTCCTCGATCTCCTCGGCGGCCTCGCCGCGCCAGGTCTTCACGGCCTGCTCGCCGTGCTCGGCGACCTTCTCGTACGTCTCGCGGGCCTTGACGGCGTACTCGGCGGCGACGCCCACGCCGCGCAGGGCGAGGTCCTGGGCCTGCTCGCCGAGCTTCTTCAGGTCCACGTCGAAGCCGCCGATCAGCTCGGTGACCTTGGCCTGGAGGCTCTCCTGGGCCTCCTTGGCACGGGCGGTGGCCTTCTCCTGCACGGCCTTCGGGTCGGTGCCGCGCACCTTCTCGATCCGGGCCGGGGCCTCGGTGCGCAGCTGCTCGACCAGCGCGGGCACCTTCTTGGCCTGCTGGAGGGCGAGGTCGGCGGTGCCGGCGGCGAAGTAGAGCGGGGTCGGGTCGCTGAGGGTCTTGCGCAGGTCGTCGGTGATGGCCATGGTGATCAGGTCCTCCCGGATCTCGCGTTCGGCTGAGGTGGTGTGGGTTCGCGGTGGGCGCCCGGTGCCCTGGTCCGGCGTCAGCCGGCCGTCCGCCGCGAACCGGCATCGTCGGTGTCCGTTCCCTGCTCCGCGCCGTCCTCACCCGCGGGTTCGCCGGTCCCGAATCCGTTCTCTTTCCGGAAGGACTCGTAGATCTGGAGCAGCACCTGCTTCTGCCGCTCGTTGAGCGAGGGATCGGCGAGGATGACGGCGCGCGTCTCCACTTCGTCCCGGTCGCGCTCGGCGTCGAGGATGCCGGCGCGGACGTACAGCGTCTCGGCGGAGATGCGCAGGGCCTTGGCGACCTGCTGCAACACCTCCGCGCTCGGCTTGCGCAGCCCGCGCTCGATCTGGCTCAGATACGGATTGGACACCCCGGCCGCCTCGGCGAGCTGCCGTAGCGACAGCTGGGCGTTCCGCCGCTGCTCGCGCAGGTACTCACCGAGATTGCCGACGTTCAGCGATGCCATGCCTCCACCATGCCCCTCCCTGCTAACAATTGCAAGCACCTGCTTGCAAGAGTGTGCCGATCCGGTGGCGCCGGAAGGGCGGACGCGGTGCCGGAAGGGCGGGTGCGGGGATCGGGTTCGCGGTGTCCGGTCGTCTCGCTGTCGGTGGATCGGCTGGTTGTCGTGCGGCGGCCTGTCAGGATGGCGGCATGGGGAGGAATACGGCGGTGCGCCGCCTCGATCTGGGGTATTTCGTCCGGCCCGCGTCGGAGACGGGCGGTCCGCAGCCGCGGGTCGAGCCGGTCCTCGCCTATCTGGTGCGGCACGACAAGGGGCTGATCCTCTTCGACACCGGCATCGGCGCCGCGGACCCCGAGACCGAGGCCCACTACCGGCCCCGGCGGCGGGCGTTGCGGGACGCGCTGTCGGCGTCCGGGGTCGCCCTCGACGACATCTCGCTGGTCGTGAACTGCCATCTGCACTTCGACCACTGCGGCGGGAACCCCCTCCTGGGCGGCAGGCCCATCCTGGTCCAGGGCGTCGAACTGGCCACCGCCCGCCGGGGCGACTACACCTTCGCCGAGCTGATCGACTTCCCCGGCGCCACCTACGAGGAGATCTCCGGCGAGGCCGAGGTCTGGCCGGGCGTCCGGATCATCCCCACGCCGGGGCACACCCGGGGGCACCAGTCGCTCGTCGTCCGGCGGGGCGACGGCACAGTGGTCCTCGCGGGCCAGGCCTGTGACTTCGCCTCCCACTTCGCCTCCGCCCAACTGGCCCGCCACGCGGCACTCGACGGCGCGGAGCAGCCGCTCCCTCCCTACCAGCCCTGGCTGGACCGCCTCGCCGACTTCGACCCCCGACGCGTCTTCTTCGCCCACGACAGCTCGGTGTGGGAACCACCGCTGCCGACAGGACGGCTCAGCGTGCCTCCGCGCATCGAGTGAGGAAGGCGGAGACCAGGGGGGCGATCTCGGGGAGGTGGTCCTCCAGGGCGAAGTGGCCCGTGTCGAACAGGTGGAGTTCGGCGGCGGGGACGTCGCGCAGGTAGGCGCGGGCGCCGGGGGCGAGCAGCTCGGGGTCGGCGGTGCCGGCTTCGTACTGGGCGCGGACGGACCGGTGGTCGCGCAGGTCGCGTACGGCCTCCTCGGCGCCCGGAGCTCCGGGGGTGAGGGCGGTGAACGCGCGGGCCGCGTCGGACAGCCCCTCCTCGTACGCGTTGCCGTTCTGCACGATCAGCCCCGCGATCCGCTCCGGATGCCGCAGCGCCAGCCGGAAGCCGACCGGGGCGCCGAAGTCGAAGAGGTACATCGCGAAGCGGGTCAGCCCGAGGCGCTCGGTGGAGCCCTCGACGATGTCGGCGAGCCGCTCGAAGGAGTAGGTGAATCCGTCCGGGACCTCGGTGTACCCGGAGCCCGCCCCGGCAGTTGTCCCGGTGGCTGGAGCTGGAGGCGGACCGGCTGCGGGAGAGCGGCACCGAGGAGCAGCCGGTGCCGGACGACCCGATCCCGGTACACGCCGTACGGGAGCACACCGAGGCCGTCGTCCGGGCGCTGCTGGAGGGGGCCGAGCCTCCCGCGGCCGCCCTGCGCGGGCTGACCGCGGCCGGGCTGTTCACCGACCCGGCGATCGGCAGGCTCAGGGAGTGCGGGGCGGACGGCTGCGTGCTGGTCTTCCTGCCCGCGCACCCCCGCCGCCGCTGGTGCTCCCCCGCCCGCTGCGGCAACCGCGCCCGCGTCGCCCGCTACTACCAGCGGCACAACGCGGCGCAGCCGCCCCGGACCTGAGCGCGGGAGGCAGGGCGGGTGCCGGAACCGGTCAGGATCGAAGAAGCGGCGGACCGGCGGGCCCGGCTACCGTGGCCCGCATGGACGCCGCCAACGCCGCCCCCGCCGACAGCCACGATCTGATCCGGGTGCACGGAGCCCGCGAGAACAACCTCAAGGACGTCAGCGTCGAGATCCCCAAGCGCCGCCTGACCGTGTTCACCGGGGTGTCCGGCTCCGGCAAGAGCTCGCTGGTGTTCGACACCATCGCCGCGGAGTCGCAGCGGCTGATCAACGAGACGTACAGCGCGTTCGTGCAGGGCTTCATGCCCACCCTCGCGCGGCCCGAGGTGGACGTCCTGGACGGGCTGACCACCGCGATCATCGTGGACCAGCAGCGGATGGGCGCCGACCCGCGCTCCACCGTCGGCACCGCCACCGACGCCGGCGCCATGCTCCGGATCCTCTTCAGCCGGCTCGGCACCCCGCACATCGGCTCGCCCAAGGCGTTCTCCTTCAACGTGGCCTCGATCAGCGGGGCGGGCGCGGTCACCGTGGAGCGCGGCGGCAGGCAGGTCAAGGAGCGGCGCAGCTTCAGCATCACGGGCGGTATGTGCCCGCGCTGCGAGGGCCGGGGCACCGTCACCGACCTCGACCTCACCCAGCTCTACGACGCCGGCAAGTCGCTGAACGAGGGCGCGCTGACCGTGCCCGGCTACAAGGCGGGCGGCTGGAACTTCCGTCTGTACGCGGAGTCCGGCTTCGTGGACCCGGACAAGCCGATCCGCTCCTACACCCAGCGGGAACTGGCCGACTTCCTGCACCGCGAGCCGACCCGGATGAAGATCGCGGGGATCAACATGACCTACGAGGGTCTGATCCCGCGCATCCAGCGGTCGATGCTGGCCAAGGACCGGGAGGGGATGCAGCCGCACATCCGGGAGTTCGTGGACCGGGCGGTCACCTTCACCGTGTGCCCGGACTGCGACGGCACCCGGCTGACCGAGGCGGCCCGCTCCTCGAAGATCGCGGGGATCGGCATCGCGGACGCGTGTGCGATGCAGATCAGCGATCTGGCCGAGTGGGTACGGGAGTTGGCGGAGCCGTCGGTCGCGCCGCTGCTGGAGTCGCTGCGCGGCACCCTCGACTCGTTCGTGGAGATCGGCCTCGGCTACCTCTCGCTGGACCGGCCCTCGGGCACGCTGTCCGGCGGCGAGGCGCAGCGCGTGAAGATGGTCCGGCACCTCGGCTCCTCGCTCACCGATGTGACGTACGTCTTCGACGAGCCCTCCATCGGCCTGCACCCGCACGACGTGCGGCGGATGAACGCGCTGCTGCTGCGGCTGCGCGACAAGGGCAACACGGTGCTCGTCGTGGAGCACAAGCCCGAGGTGATCGCGATCGCCGACCATGTGGTGGACCTCGGCCCCGGCGCGGGCACGGCGGGCGGCACGGTCTGCTACGAGGGCGACCTCGCGGGGCTGCGGGCCGCGGGCACGCTCACCGGGCGCCATCTGGGCGACCGGGCGACGCTGAAGGAGACGGTGCGCAAGCCCACCGGCGCGCTGGAGATCCGCGGCGCGACGACGCACAACCTGCGCGGGGTCGACGTGGACATCCCGCTCGGAGTGCTGACCGTGATCACCGGGGTGGCCGGGTCCGGCAAGAGTTCGCTGGTGCACGGGTCGATCCCGGCCGGCGAGGGCGTCGTATCGGTCGACCAGGCGCCGATCCGCGGCTCGCGGCGCAGCAACCCGGCGACGTACACCGGGCTGCTGGACCCGATCCGCAAGGCGTTCGCCAAGGCCAACGGGGTCAAGCCCGCCCTGTTCAGCGCCAATTCGGAGGGCGCCTGCCCCAACTGCAACGGCGCGGGCGTCGTCTACACCGACCTTGCGATGATGGCCGGGGTGGCGACGACGTGCGAGGAGTGCGAGGGCAGGCGGTTCGAGGCGTCGGTGCTGCGGTACCGGCTCGGCGGGCGGGACATCAGCGAGGTGCTGGCGATGCCGGTGGCCGAGGCGGCGGAGTTCTTCGGCGCGGGCCAGGCGCACACCCCGGCGGCCCACCGGATCCTCGGCCGCCTCGCCGACGTGGGCCTCGGCTATCTCACCCTCGGGCAGCCGCTCACCACCCTGTCCGGCGGCGAGCGGCAGCGCCTGAAGCTGGCCACGCACATGGCCGACAAGGGCGGCGTCTACGTCCTGGACGAGCCGACCACCGGCCTGCACCTGGCCGACGTGGGCCAACTCCTCGCCCTGCTCGACCGGTTGGTGGACTCCGGCAAGTCGGTCATCGTGGTGGAGCACCACCAGGCGGTCATGGCCCATGCCGACTGGATCATCGACCTCGGCCCCGGCGCCGGGCACGACGGCGGCCGGATCGTCTTCGAGGGCACCCCGGCCGACCTGGTCGCGGCCCGCTCGACGCTCACCGGAGAGCACCTGGCGGAGTACGTGGGGGCGTGAAAGCCGGGGCGTGAGGGGCGGCGGGGCGTACGCGACGGGATCGGCGCGGCCCGCCGCGCCCTCACGCACTCCCTCACCTCTCGCACGTACTCCCTCACCCCTCGAACCCCTGCTCCTCCAGGATCTCCTCGATCCGTGCCCGGTGGGCCCGATGTCCCGGAAGGCGGCGACGTCCGGTGCCCCGGCGGTGAGTTCGGTCAGGCCCGGCACGCTATCCGGGCGCCCCTTCGGAAGGGCGGCGGCCGGCCGTGCACGGCGTCCGGGCGGGACACCGCCCGCGTCAGCACCGCGTACAGCCGGTGCTCCGTCGCACCCGTGGGGCGAGCCTGCGCAAGGCTCAGCCGAGGCCCGGCCGGGGCAGCCCCCGCCCGCGCCGGGACAGCCCGAGCGAGGCCGTCGCCGCCGCGAGGGTCATGCCGTACGACGCCACCGCCCGCCGCACGTTGGGCGCGTCCAGGCTCGATCCGGTGACCAGCCGGTCGAGGTCGACGTAGGCGGAGCGGACCAGCTCGATCCAGCGGTAGACCCGCCAGTCCTCCTGCCAGTTCCGGGTGTACCGCGCGTCCAGCCGGGCCGCCCAGCGGCGGAACATGCGGTCGCGGATCTCCGGCCGGGTCGGGGTGAGGTGCATGTGCCGGACCAGCTCGTACAGCGGGTCGCCGACCAGGGCCATCTCCCAGTCGATGAGGGTGAGGGCGGGGCCGTCGTCACGGCGCACCAGGTTCCAGGGGTTGAGGTCGCCGTGCAGCAGGGCGGGCGCGCGGTCGGTGACGTGGTGGCGGGCGAGGATCTCGCGCAGCCGGGACGCGTCCGGCAGGCCGAGGAGGCGGGCCGTCTGCCGGGACCTGCTCGGCAGCGCCTCGACCAGCGCGACGAGCTGTTCGCTGAGCCAGCCGTAGAAGCCGGGACGGCCGCCGAGCGGATCGATGCCGGCCGGGTCGACGCCGGTCAGCGCGGCCAGCTGGTCGACCAGGTGGTCCGCCTCGTGCGGGCGCAGCCCGTCGACCGGGTGGTCGGGGCGGCGGCCCGGATCGCCGGCGCCCTCGTAGGTGTGCACGGCGAACCGGTCGCCCCGGTAGCGGTGGGCGGGGTCGGTGGCGTGGCTGGTGCCCAGGGCGAGGACGCGGGGGGCGGCGACCGGCACCCCGGACCGTTCGATGGCGGCGAGGACGGCGTGTTCGCTCAGGAAGCTGCGCTCGCGGCGCAGGACGACGGTCGCCTCGCGCCGTACGACGACGGGGAAGCCGGTGCCGGGCACCCGGAGCACGGTGGTGAGGTGGGCGGCGCCCTTGAACACCCGCTCGGCCGGGGCGGCGCCCTCCAGGAACAGGGCGTCGGCGACCGCGTGGTGCGGGAAGTCGGGGTGTTCGGGGACCCGCCGGTCCGGTGTCCAGGCGATGGCGGGGGGGGGGGGGGGGGGGGGGGGGGGGGGGGGGGGGGGGGGGGGGGAGGGGGGGAGGGGGGGGGGGGAGGGGGAAAGGGGGTAGAA
>NZ_JBVJUC010000006.1:0-59329 GCF_055605065.1 Streptomyces sp. NPDC037203 | reverse complement strand
TTGGATCCCTCCTTTTCCTTGCCCCCACCTCCCCCCCCCCCCCCCCCCGCCGCCCGCCCCCCCCCCGCGCCGGAAGAGGACCCGCTCGATCTCCTCGTCGCCGGGCACCCGGCCGAGCCGCAGCGGTTCGGCGGCCGCGCGCAGGGCGTCGCCCACGGTGGCGGTGGCCCGCTCCAGGGACTCGGGACCGAAGGAGCGGACCAGGGTGCGGACGGCCCCGATGACGTCGGAGTAGAGGGACTGCGCGTGTTCGAGGGCGAGGTGGTGGGGCAGGTCCCTGGCGAGCCCGGCGACGGCGGCGGGCCGGGCGCGGCCCACCGCCTCGGCCCAGGCGCGCACGACGGCCGCCCGCTCGCGCTCCGGGTACCGGGACCGTACGAGGTGGACGGCGAGGTCGTACAACGGGTCGCCGAAGCTCGCCAGTTCCCAGCCCGTGCACGACAACCCGTCCGCATTCAGCGCAAGTTGGGAGCGGCGCAGGTCGCCGTGGAGCAGGACGTACGGGCGGCGGGTCAGCGCGGGCACCCGGTCGGCGAACCGGGCGAGCGCGTCCTCGGGGACGCCGAGCGCGGTGAACAGGCCGCCGTACGCGCGCCGGTGCACCCCCCGGATCTGCCGGTCGGCGAGGTGGGCGAGGGTGCGCAGGAAGCCCTGGGAGTCGGTGTGGTTGCGCGGCCAGTACGCGGGCAGCGGGGGCAGCGCGGTGCCGCGCACCTGGGCGAGGGCGGCGGGCAGCGCGGCGACGCCCTCGGGGGGCGGCACTTCGCCGTCCACCTGGCTGTGGATGACATAGCCGTCCCCGGCGGCCAGGCACTCCGGTGCGGCAGCCGGCAGCACCCGGTGCACCGCACGCAGGATCTCCGCCTCGCCGTCCCAGGTGCGCACGGCCGGTGCCGCGTCCGGGCGGGGCAGCCGCACGGTCACCGGGGTGCCCGGAGCGCGGCCGAGCAGACCGGCGAGCGGTTCGGTCAGCGGCAGTACGTGGTCGCGGTGGCGCGGGCCCTCGCGGACCGCCCGCCCGGCCGCGGCGCGGGCCGCGAACGCGCGGCAGGCGGCGTCCGTCCGCATGGTCGTGGCGCGCTCCCCCGCGACGGTAGGGGGAACTGACGGTGCGCCCACTGGCCGCTCCGGAAGGTCGATCGCACAAGGGGGACATGCCGGACGACAGGTCCGGGGAAACGCTATTCCCCCGTGGCGGCCGGTACGGCCGCCGGGCGCGGCGGAGTAGCCCAACGGGTGGTGCGCCGCTCGGCTGTGCCGATCCGGCGACCGGGGCCCGGCACCTCGCCGCACCCCGCGCCCGCATGCCCGCGTCCGGACGGTGACCGGCCGCGCATCCGCATGCTAGCCGACCCCGCGCCCGCCCCTGAGCAGGCGCAACAGCGGCTCCAGCGACCGTACGACGTGCTCGGCGCCGGCCGCGCGCAGGGGCTTCTCCTTCGCCTCGTTGCGGGCGTAGCCCAGGAAGGGGACCCCGGCGTCGCGGGCGGCGGCGAGGTCGGAGGGGGCGTCGCCGATCATCAGGGCGGCGGCGGGGGCGGCGCCCATGGCGGCGAGGGCGCGCAGCAGGCAGTGCGGGTCCGGCTTGAGGTGGTGCAGGTGTTCGGTACGGCCGTACAGGTGCGGGGCGAAGCAAGCGGTCAGGCCCCGGCTCTCCAGGTAGCTGCGCACCACGCGGGGCGAGTTGTTGGTGGTGACGGCGAGCCGGGTGCCGACGGCGGTCCAGGTGCGGATCAGCGGGTCGGCCCAGGCGGTGGGCAGCGCGGAGGCGGCGGCGCGCAGTTCCTCCTGGGTGAGACGTTCCTCCAGGCCGGTCACGAGGTCGCTGCCGGGCCGGCGGCGGCCCACCGCGCGCAGCACCACCTGCGGGTCCAGGGTGCCGCGTTCGGCCGGGGTGAGCAGGCCGTGCAGCCCCTGCCGCTCCAGCCAGGCCACCAGGTCCGCGGCGATCCGCTCGGCCTTGTGCGTGGCGAACAGCCGGCAGATGGGCCCGTCGAAGTCCCACAGCACGACCCGAGCGGAAGTGATCAGCACACGAAGCTTCTCGATCTCGCTCGCATCAGAAGTCGTATCAGAAGTCACTAGGAGAGTGTCAGGTCCGTGGAGATGGTTTCCCAGAGGGCGTCGAACCACTTCTGAGATTCCTCCACGAACGCCGCATCCCGCTGTCCGGCGCGCCGCTCGAAGGAAAAGAGCAGGGACTCGGAGCCGACCGCGTCGTACATCTCCAGCGTCCCGCTGTCGGTGGGCTCGGCCCGGCGCGTGATCATGTAATGCGCGAACAGCGCCTCGGAACCGTTGAGCAGGTAGAGCTTCACCGGCGGGGTGAACGGCAGGGCCCGGAAGGTGACGTGGACGTCGATGTCGTGGGTGCCGCGCAGGGCCTGGAGGTTGTACTGGAGCACCTGACCCTGGGCGTTGCGCATGGCCAGCCAGCGCTGGTGCACCGCGTCGTCCTCCGCGCTCCCGGCGTCGACCGAGACCGGGAAGGCGAGGCTGATCTCCCGCGAGGGCAGCAGGATCCGGGCGTCGATGCGCTCCGGGCTCAGCTTGCCCTCGTGGATCAGGCGCAACGGTTCACCGAGGGCCGGGATCAGGCTCTGCGCGGTCAGGCAGAGGGCGTCGATGCGGACGTGGCGCGCCGCGAACGCGTCGGTCAGCCGGGGCGCGAGGGCCACCATGGTCGGCTGGGGCTCCTCGGCCCCGGACCGCTGTTCGGCGACCCGCGGCGGGCTGCCCTTGGTGACACCGGTGAGCAGGCCGTCCTGCTGGAGCATCCGCAGGGCCTGGCGCACGGCACCGCGCTCGACGCCGAACTCCTCGGCCAACTCGGCCTGGGTGGGCAGCCGTTCCCCCGGCCCAAGGATCCCGGTGCGCATGCGTTCGCGCAGGACGCCCGCGATCTCCCGCGGGGTGCGCCTGCCGCTGCCGTCGACTGCCATGTGCTCCTGGGCCACCACCAAACGTTACAACTTCCGTCCATCTGACGGCAGTTGTCGACGAGTTGTTTACGCGACACCACCACGTGGAGGCAGAGGGGACCGAGTTGGTTGCCAACTTTCCCAGGTCGGCGGGAGTGGCCGGTTTCAGCTCCCCCGCATGGATCAGCCGGAACTGCTCGCGGCGGGACGCGCGGGGTCGCCCGGCGGAGGCGTGCTCCGGGTCCACGGGCGAACCCTACAAGTTCGCGCCAACTTGGAGCAGTTCACCGACAGGTGGTTATGAGACGCCCTCCAACGGAGATAAGTGGAGATAAGTTGGCAGCCAACTCGGCTGACATGGTCGAGCTTCCCCGTGGTTGGCCGTACCGGTCACCGCTTCGGCGGGGAGCCGGGGACCGGGGACGGCCCGCGAAGCGCACAGTCACAACTGAAGACGCCGACAACTGAACACGACGCGCACAGCCACAACTGAACACCGCACAGCACAGCCACAACTGAACAGCTCGCTACGGATGTACGGATCAGCGCCGCCGACGAGGGGAGCGGTCAGAAGCCGTCCGGGCACCAGGGGCGTCCGGGCGAGCGGAACAGGGCGTCGGCCAGCCGGGCGGCGCCCTCTCGCTCTGCCCGCACCCGGCCCAGCGCGGCCAGCCGCAGCAGCGACTCCCCGCCGAGCCACACGGAGGCCAGCTCCTGGACACCCAGCGTCAGATCGGGGCTCGCGGTGGTGGCCGTACAGGACGCGCCCTCGGGCGAGACCTCCAGACGGTACCGCCCGCCCGCCCAGCCGCCGTCGTCCAGGACCTCCAGCACCAGTTCGCCCTCCCGGTCGTAGCCGCGCGCCTCCAGGGCCCGTACGACGTCCAGGATGCGCACCCACAGCATGTCCGCGTGATCGGTGATCCGGGCGGCGCGCGGGTCGGGCAGGAAGTACGGCAGCGGGTCGTCGGGACCGCGCCCACCGGTGTCGACCTTGGTGATCCAGTCGATGGAGCACATGTAGTGCCACAGCGCGCGCTCGGCCGCCGGAGTGGTCCCGAACAGCCGCTCCACGCGCGCGGTCTGGTCGGGCCGCTGGCCGGTCCAGGTGTCGTCGCTCCGGTACGTCACCAGGCCCTGGGCCTCCCCGGACGCCGAGCGGTACAGGGCGTGCACCGGCTCCACGTAGTCGGAGTGGACGCGCAGCGCGCCGGTGAACTCCTCCCACCACAGCTCGTCGCGGCTGACCGCGCCGGGCTGTGCGCGGCGGAACCGGTCGAACAGCTCGGGGCCCAGCTTGCGCACCTCCGCGCCGTCCAGCAGCTCGATCCGGCCGCCGTCGTCCGGGCCGGACCAGCGGGGGTCGAGGCCGGCCCGCGGTACGTCGACGGCCCACCGGGACATCCAGGTGGCCGGGCCGAAGCCGAACCGGCCGTAGATCGGGTATTCGGCGGCGACCAGGGTGGCCACGACGTCCCCGCGCTCGCGGGCCGCCGCGAGGTCCTGGGCCATCATGCGGCTGAGCAGGCCGCGGCGGCGGTGCGTCGGGCTGACGGTCACGCCGCTGATGGCGTCGGCTGCCACCACACCGCCGCCCACCGTGGTCAGCTCCTGCTCGAAGGACCGGAAGGTGGCCACCCAGCGCCCGCCGTCGACGGCCCCCCGATAGCGGCCCGGCGTGAACTTCCGCCGCCTGGCGTCGAGTTGCTCACGGGCCAGGGCCGGAGGCTGGGTGAACCCCACGGCCAGGGCACGCTGCCAGTCGTCGAAATCGGCCTCGGTGGCGGTGCGGACGTCGCTCATGAGCCCACGGTAGGCATCCGTCCCGCCGGATGTCCTCCCCATTTTCCGCCCGCCGGCCGCGTCACCGGTCCGTCACACCAGCAGGTCCTCCACCTGCGCCTCGCCCATCCGGTACCGGCGGGCGATCTCCCCGCCGCACCCGTCGGCGGTGTGCTGGAGCCGCTGCCGCCGCCCCGACACCTCGTGTTCGTACCGCACCAACCGGCCCAGCGCGACGGACAGTTCGAGGTCCGTACGGGCGCTCAGGTCGCTCAGCTCCACCTCCGCGAGCATCTCGGCGGCGAGCCGCCGTACCTCCTCGCCCCGCGGGGTGCCGACGGTGACATGGCGGGCCGAGGAGCGCTGCCGGGCCGGGGAGTCGCGCAGGATCTCCGGGAGCCGCTCGACCAGGGAGGCGTCCTTAGGCGCGGGCACCGCCGCCCGGCCGCGGCGGGCCAGCTCCGCGTGCAGGATGTCGATCCGGCCCTGCAGCAGCCGCCGCACATAGCTGAGATCGGCTTCGTCGCGCTGGGCGTCGCGGCGCAGCGCGCGCAGTTCGGGCAGGCTCAGCCGGGACAGCTCGGGCAGGTCCGGCCGGGACGGTTCGGGCGCCGCCTGCCGCACCGGCGCCGGTGCGATCACGGGCTCGTCGGCCCGCTGCACGGGCGGCCGGTACGTCCCCTGCGGGATGGGCAGCTCGCTGGTGCTGGATGTGCTCATGTGGTTCGACCGTCCCCTCGACCGGCGTGTGACAGCATCGTGCCACCCCCGGCGCACCGTATGTGACCGAGTGCCCCCGAACGGCCCCGGATGGGCGGTAAGGGTTCCATAAGGGCCGCCGGTGATCGCCACCCGCGTACCCGGCATCATGGTCCGCATGCGAGCGGTGGTGCAGAGAGTGGACGGCGCGAGCGTCGTCGTGGACGGCGAGACGGTGGGCGCGATCGAGGGCGAGGGCCTGTGCGTCCTGGTCGGGGTGACCCACGAGGACACCAAGGAGAAGGCGGCGCAGCTGGCCCGCAAGCTCTGGTCGGTGCGGATGCTGTCCGGGGAGCGCTCGTGCAGCGACGTCGACGCCCCGCTGCTCGTCGTCAGCCAGTTCACCCTCTACGGCGACGCCCGCAAGGGCCGCCGCCCCACCTGGAACGCGGCGGCCCCCGGCGACGTCGCCGAACCGCTGGTGGACGAGGTCGTGGCCCAGCTGCGGGCACTGGGCGCGACCGTGGCGACGGGACGGTTCGGCGCGAAGATGCGGGTGTCCCTGACGAACGACGGGCCGTTCACCGTACTGCTGGAGATGTAGCCGGCCCGGCCCGCCCAGGGCGCTACGGCTCGACCACGACCTCCTGCGCCGCCGCCGTCTCCCCGGCCAGGAGCCCCGCGTCGACCGGCACGTTCCGCTTGACCAGCGCGAGCGCCACCGGTCCCAGCTCGTGGTGGCGCACCGACGACGTCACGAAGCCGATCTTGCGGCCCTCGGGCCCCTCCTCGGCGAGCCGGATCTCCGTGCCCGGCGTCGGCAGGTGCACATCGCTGCCGTCGAGGTGCAGGAAGACGAGCCGGCGCGGCGGCTTGCCGAGGTTCTGCACGCGGGCGACGGTCTCCTGCCCCCGGTAGCAGCCCTTCTGGAGGTGCACGGCCGTGCCGATCCAGCCCAGCTCGTGCGGGATCGTCCGGTGATCGGTCTCGAAACCGAGCCGCGGCCGGTGCTGCTCCACCCGCAGCGCCTCGTGCGCGAGCAGCCCCGCCGCGGGCCCGTGCGCCGCCGCGAAGGACTCCAGCTCCGCGCGCGGCAGGAAGAGATCACGGCCGTACGGCGTCTCGCGTACGACGACGCCCTCGGGCGCCTCGGCGATGGACCCGGCGGGCAGGTAGACCACCGCGAACTCGTCGGTGCGGTCGGCGACTTCCACCCGGTAGAAGAACTTCATCGACTCCAGGTAGGCGACCAGCGCCTGCCGCGTGCCGGGCTCGACGTGCGCCCAGACCGTCGTACCGTCGTCCACCAGGTACAGCACGTGCTCGATGTGCCCGTTGGCCGAGAGGATCAGCGCCTCGGTCGCCTGGCCGACCGGCAGATCGCTGACGTGCTGGGTGAGCAGCAGGTGCAGCCAGCTCAGCCGGTCCTCGCCGGTGACGGTGACGACACCGCGGTGCGAGAGGTCGACGAATCCGGTGCCCTCGGCGAGGGCGCGCTGCTCGCGGAACAGATCGCCGTAGTGGGCGGCGACGCCTTCGTCCACGCCCTCGGCGGGGACGGCGCCGGGCAGGGACAGCAGGGGGCTTTTCATACGGGCAAGCCTACGACGTGGTAGTTGAACTCTTCAGGGAGCAGTCCTTGCAGCGGCCGAAGATCGCGAAGTGCTTCATGTCGGTGTCGAAGCCGAACTGCCGCCGCAGCTTGTCGGTGAACTCCGCCGCCACGCTCACGTCCGCCTCGATCACGTTCTCGCAGTCGCGGCACACCAGGTGCAGGTGGTGGTGCCGGTCGGCGAGGTGGTATGTCGGCGCGCCGTGCCCCAGATGGGCATGGCTGACCAGGCCCAGCTCCTCCAGCAGCTCCAGGGTGCGGTAGACGGTGGAAATGTTGACCCCCGACGCCGTCTTCCTCACTTCCACGAGGATGTCGTCGGGGGTCGCGTGTTCCAGGGTGTCCACGGCTTCGAGGACAAGCTGGCGCTGCGGGGTCAGCCGGTAACCGCGCTGCCTGAGGTCACTCTTCCAGTCGGTGCTCACCACACCGACGAGTCTAGAGTCTTCCGCTTGGATCCGGCCGGACCAGAGAGAGCCGTGACGTACCCCGCGGGCCTACTTGAAGAAGGCGATGCCGTCGTCCGGCATGTCGTCCGGGAGGGCCTTGGCCCAGCGTTCGACGTCCTCGGGGGTGACGACCTTCTTCAGGTGGGCGGACATGTAGGGGCGCAGCTCGACCTCGGGGGTCTGCTTCTCGCCGACCCACATGAGATCGCTCTTGACGTAGCCGTACAGCCGCTTGCCGCCGGTGTAGGGGCGGGCGGCGGCGGTCCGGGCGACGGCGTCGGTGACCAGGTCGATCTGAGGCTTCTTGGCGGCCATCTCGCCGTACCAGATCTCGATGGTGCCGTCGTCACGGGTCATGGTGACCTCGACCTTGCGGTCGCCGTCGATCCGCCAGAAGCCGGACTCGGTCTCCAGCGGGCGGACCTTGTTGCCGTCGTTGTCCAGCACCCAGGTGCGGGAGTGGTACTCCAGGAAGTCCCGGCCGTCGTGGGTGAAGGTGACTTCCTGGCCGAAGTTGCACTTCTCCGAGCCGGGGAAGTCGTGCACGCCAGCGCCGGCCCAGTCGCCGAGGAGGAAGGCGAGCGGGACGAGGTCCTTGTGCAGGTCGGACGGGATCTCGATCATGAGCGGAGCTTTCCTGGTGGGAGGGTCAGCGCTGGCCCTGGTACAGCTTCTTCACGGTCAGGTAGGCGAAGGCGAGCACGCCGACGCAGACCAGGACCAGCAGGGTTTCGAAGAAGATCTCCACGGGTGCTCCTTGAGCGAGGGTGGGCATACGACAGAGCCGGGCCCCAGCTTACGCGGCCGTGCCCCGGCTCTCCTTCCGAGGTGGGCCCCGGCCGTTCCCCGGCGGTCCGGGGCGGCCCGGCCGGGCGGTCCGCTCCGGCACGCCGAAGGGCCGCACCCCCGCCGGCGTCCAACCCAGGGGGTGCGGCCCTCGCGCGCTGCCGGTCAGACGGCGATGGCGACCTCCGCGAGCCCGCCCTGCTGTGCGACGACCGTGCGGTCGGCGGAGCCGCCGGGCACCAGGGCGCGCACGGTCCACGTCCCCTCGGCCGCGTAGAAGCGGAACTGGCCGGTCGCCGAGGTCGGCACCTCCGCGGTGAACTCGCCGGTCGAGTCGAGCAGCCGGACGTAACCCGTCACCGGCTCGCCGTCGCGGGTCACCTGGCCCTGGATCGTGGTCTCACCGGGCTTGATCGCCGAGGCGTCGGGGCCGCCGGCCTTCGCTCCGCACATGCTGTTTCTCCAGAGGTCGCTTGGGGTCGCTTACTTGTTGGCGCCGAGCTCGATCGGCACGCCGACGAGCGAGCCGTACTCGGTCCAGGAGCCGTCGTAGTTCTTGACGTTCTCCACGCCGAGCAGCTCGTGCAGCACGAACCAGGTCAGGGCGGAGCGCTCACCGATGCGGCAGTAGGCGATCGTGTCCTTGGCGAGGTCCACGTTCTCCGCGGTGTACAGCTCCTTGAGCTCCTCGTCCGACTTGAACGTGCCGTCGTCGTTGGCGTTCTTCGACCACGGGATGTTGCGCGCGCTCGGGACGTGGCCCGGACGCTGCGACTGCTCCTGCGGCAGGTGGGCCGGGGCGAGCAGCTTGCCGGAGAACTCGTCGGGGGATCGCACGTCGACCAGGTTCTGGACGCCGATGGCCTTGACGACGTCGTCGCGGAAGGCGCGGATCGCGGTGTTCTGCGGCTTGGCCTTGTACGTGGTCTCCGGGCGCTCGGGGACCTCGTCGCCGGCGACCAGCTCGCGGGCGTCCAGCTCCCACTTCTTGCGGCCGCCGTCGAGGAGCTTGACGTTCTCGTGGCCGTACAGCTTGAAGTACCAGTAGGCGTAGGAGGCGAACCAGTTGTTGTTGCCGCCGTAGAGGATCACCGTGTGGTCGTTGGCGATGCCCTTCTGCGACAGGAGCTTCTCGAAGCCCTCCTGGTCGATGAAGTCACGGCGCACCGGGTCCTGGAGGTCCTTCGTCCAGTCGATGCGGATCGCGTTCTTGATGTGGTTCTTCTCGTAGGCGGACGTGTCCTCGTCCACCTCGACGATCGCGATGGTCGGGTCGTCCAGGTGCTCCTGCAGCCAGTCGGCGTCGACCAGGACGTCGCTGCGACTCATGCTTTCTCCTCCGGGGCAGTTACGGCGGGGCGTGCGTGTGCGAAGGGGCGCGCGCTCGGGGTGCGGGCGGCGCACGGGTGCCCAGCGGGGCAGGGGGGATGACGCGGAAGCGGGGCTCCCGCTCAGAAGGGGCGACAGAGCATGGCGGCTACGCGGCACAGGTCGACTGCCCGCCGCTTCGTGAGATCCGCCTGACGCTTCATGGCCTCGATCGTAGGTACGCGGAGGCGCGCGTGTCACCGGTGTGTCGTATGGCGAGACAGGATCGTCCGAATGGCGGGATGAAGAAAGCGCCCGGCGGCCGTGGAAGGGGCCTTCGGGCGCTCGGGTGCGCTCTCACATCTGCGGTACGGACGTCACCGTCTCGACTGCCGGACGTACGGTGCCCATCCGGGCCGTTTCGCGGCTTCTACCCCGCCAGCTTGACGTCGGAACCCTTCACGCTGATCCGCACGCCGTTCCGGGCGGCCTCCACTTTGTCCAGCTTGATACCGCCGGGCAGCTGGTCGACGACCTGCTGGAAGTCGGTGATCGTGCGGACGCGGTCCTCGGCGAGCCCGAGCCCGGCGACCGAGGGGAGGGAGTCGGCGTGCACCTCGACCTTGTTGTTGACGACGCTGACGGTGCTCAGGACGGAGACCGTGCGGTCGACGGGGATGGCACCGGCGATGGTGCCGTTCACCTTGACGGCGACCTTGATCTTGCCGTTGCCGCCGTCGGAGAGGCCGACGACCTTGGCCTGGATGCCGAGGCCGATGTCGGTGGGCTGCGACTTGGCGGTCTTCAGGAGTTCGCCGTACGAGATGGTCGCGGTGCCGGTGGCGCTGGAGGCGGTGGCGGAACTGTAGTCGCCGGAGAAGGAGACGCCCTTCATGTCCGCCTTGAGGTCGTCGACGCGGATCGTCTGCCCCGCCTGCCCGGTGGCCGCGTCGTAGCTCTTGATCCCGACCTCGACGTCGTCCAGCGAGCCGCCGGCGACCTGGGTGAGGAAGGGGAAGCCCTTGATGTCCACGCTCGGCGTCGTCGGCAGGTTCTCCGAGGACTTCAGCTTGTCCGCGGCCTCCCCCTGGGCGAAGTGCACCGCCACCCGGTCCGCGATCACGAACAGGCCGCCCAGGATCACGACGACGATCAGCAGTATTCGCAGGGCGCGCATGTGGTGTTTCCCCCCGGTCGACGTAGGTCACGGCTACGCAACGGTAACGCCGCGCGGCTTCGGGCAGGGTAAATGTCGATCATCTGTGACAGGGCAGGCAGCCGCAGGCGCCGAACCCGTATGCGACGGCGGCGCCGAGCGAGGCGACTCGGCCTACCCTGGAAGCATGTACGCACGGCGACGTCACGTGACCCCTCCCTGACGCGGCCCTCGCACTGCTCCGCAGGCTTCGGGACCGCTGCGCCGGACTCCGTCCGCCGTCTCCCCGCGGCCCACGCCGCGTGTTCCCCTCACGCCGGGAGCCTGCCCCCACGGGCCGTGCCCGCGGTGGCGCTGAACCGGGCCACCCGCCCTACCCTGGAAGCATGTACGCACGGCGACGTCACGTGTACTTCGCCATGATGGGGGTCTGTATCGGCCTCTTCGTCCTGGCGTGGGGGGTCGTACGGATCTGGTCCGTCCCGGCGGCCGTCGGCATGTGTGTCGTCGCCATGGTGATCCCGCCGGTCGCGGCGATGATCGCGAACCGCCGGGGGCCGGAGGACCGCTGGTGGGACGACCCCTCCGGCGATCCCAAGTCCGACGAGTGGTGGGACGAACTGGACGGCAAGAAGCGCCCGCGCCCCTGAACCACTTGTCCTAGTAGACGAGCGCCTGCGCGTCGTCGGCCAGCGCCTCCTGCACGAAGACCTGCGCGCCCGCGATGCGCACGCCCTCCAGCACGTCCTTCTCCGTGATCTCCCGCCGGGCCGCGCACTGGGTGCACAGCGTGACGCGGCCGGCCGCGAGGACGGAATCGATCAGATCGGGCAGCGGAGCGGCGTGCGGCAGCTCGAACTCCGCGGCCCGCCCCGGCAGTGCGAACCAGGACGACTCCCCGGTCAGCCACAGCGAGACGTCGACCCCGCTGGCCACGGCCACCGCCGCCACCGTGAACGCCTGCGAGCAGCGCTCAGGGGCATCGGCCCCGGCCGTCACCTTGATCACGAGCTTCTTCGCCATGCGGGAAGCGTAGCCCGCGGCGCGAGTGCGGCTCAGACCGCCACCACGGCGATCGTCACCAGCAGGCTCGCCAGGCTGAGCACGGTCAGCGCACCGCTCACGAACGTGCCGTCGACTTTCCGGGCGCGGTGGCGACGGCGCGGTACGGCCTCGGGGGCGGGTGCCGCGGGCGGCAGCGGCCAGTGCGCCGGCGACCGGGGCGTCGGCGGGAACAGCGGCGGCGGGATCGCGTAGCCGGGGTTCAGCGGGGCGCGGTCCTCATTGCGCGTCGTGGGCCTGGTCACGGGCGGTGCTCCGCCCTCTGGTGCCGGCGCAGCAGCACGTTCGCGTCCGCCTCCGCGCTGCGGTCGCACTCCGTCCGCGCCACCTCGCGCCGCTCCGCGAGCGCCAGGCACGCCGAGCAGCCCGGCACCGGGCGGGGCGGCCGGCTCAGGTCGTCCGGGTCCGGCGGCGCCGCCAGCGCACGCTCGTTCGCGATCCGCACCTCGGCGCTGAGGCGTGCGCGGTCGTAGAGGTCGGCTCGGGCCGCCGGGGTGACCGGATTCGTACTCACCTGATTTACTCCTTTGCTCCAACTTCTATACGGAATGAGCCGGTTGCACTACTCTGCGTATTCCTGGCCTGATACGAGGATGGCCCAGCGCGACGGCGGAAACGCATGGAACGGCGCCTTGTGCCAGGCCGCGCGGGCCATGTGCCACAAATTCCACAAACCGGGGAGGGTGCGGTGCCGCAGCGACGGGCGACCACGGGTCGCAGCCAGGAGCCGAGGGCTCGCTTCATCGAGGAACTGCGGTTACTCCGGGACGAACGCCAGTTGACCTTCCGGGCGTTGGCCGCGCAGGTGGGCTGGGACCCGACCCTCTTCAGCAAGATGGAGAAGGGCCAGTCGCTCGGCGGCCCGGAGACGGTGGCCGCGCTGGACACGTTCTACGGCACGGGCGACAAGCTGCTCACACTGTGGGAGCTGGCGAAGGCGGACCCGAAGCAGTTCAAGGAGCGGTACTGGCAGTACATGTCGCTGGAGGCCAGGGCGGTCAGCATGTGGCAGTTCGCGCCGTGCATCGTCCCTGGCCTGCTGCAAACCGCGGAGTACGCGACGGAACTGCTCAAGCAGGGCGGGCAGGGCGGAACGGAACTGGAGACGCAAGTGACGGCTCGCATGGGGCGCCGCGAACTGCTGCTCGCGGACGACGGGCCGCAGTTCAGGGCGATCATCGCCGAGACCGTGCTGCGCAGCCCGCTTCGTGATTCGAATGCGTGGCGTACGCAATTGAGCCATCTTCAGGCGATGGGACAGCGCTCCAACGTCATCGTCCAGGTGCTACCGCTGCCGATCGGCCTGCATGCGCTGACGAACACGCACACCATGTTCCTGCGAGGCGCTGAGGGGCGGACCGTCGCTTGGGTCGAGACGGGTTACTCGGGCGAACTCGTCGAAGAGGCAACAGCTGTTGAGTCACTCCAGTTCCGATACGATCGAGTTCGCGATTTGGCCCTATCTCCGGACGAATCGCGCGAGTTCATCAAGCGGATGCTGGAGGAAGCGCCATGCGAGCCATCGATCTGAGCACCGTCACGTGGCGTAAGAGCAGCTACAGCAACCAGGACGGCGGCGCCTGCGTCGAGGTCTCCGACGATCTCCTCCACGGCGCCGACTGGCGCAAGAGTTCCTACAGCAACCAGGACGGCGGCGAGTGCCTGGAGTTCGCCGACAACCTCCCCCTCGTCCCCGTCCGCGACAGCAAGGACACCACCCGCGCCCCCCTCCTCTTCACCGCCCCCGCCTGGAAGGCGTTCGTGAGCGGGGTCAAGGGCGAGCAGTAAGTAGCTCCGGGTACGGACCGCCGCGGCCGACGACAATGTCCCGATCGTCACCCAGTGGGACGACGGCGCGCACCGGGGGACCGGGCCGGGCAGGCTGTCCACCAGTTCCTCGTCCATGCCGTCCGTTGTCTACGGCCGGCGCGCTGACGCACCGTCTCGGTCGCCGTCACGTCACGACCGTCGACGTGGACAGGGCCGTCTCCGCGGCGGCCCGCGACCGGTTGTACCGGCAGGGGCTGTACCCGGAGGTGATCGTCGGCGACGGGTACGCGGGGCATGCGGGCCGGGCGCCGTACGGATGCGTCCTCGCCACGGTCGGCATCCGCCCCGTCCCCCCCCGGCCTGGACCCGGCGGGGTGATCCTCGCGCCCTGGGGCACCGCCTACGGCAACGCGGACGCCGTGGCCCGGCTGACGGTCGGGGGCGAGACCGCCGGGGGTCGCTTCACACGGTCCGTGGAGTTCATGCCGGCAGGCCGTCGCGGACGAACGCGACGGCGCACGGCCCGTCTGGTTCTACGGCCTGTCCGACCTGTCCTGGGCGTGCGTCCTGTTCCGCGACGGGCAGCGGGACGCCTCCGTCTGGCAGTCGGGGCCCCGGCGCCTGTGGGGCGAGGTGAGCGCGGCCTACCGGTGGTGGCGGGAGCGAGGGTCGCCGGACGTGTCCCGGTTCGGGCTCACGGCCGACGCCCTGGGCGGACAGCGGGCGTAGCTGGACGACCCGGCGTACGAGACCTACGTGTGAGGGCGCCCCGACCGCGTGCTCAGCCCAGCACCCGCCCCAGCGCCCACACCACCGGTGCCGCCGCCGACAGGGGGAGGGCGACGCCCGCGGTGAAGTGGACGAAGCGGGAGGGGTAGTCGTAGCTGGCGACGCGGTGGCCGACCAGGGCGCAGGCGCCGGCCAGCGCGCCGAGGAGGGCGCCCCGGGTGCCGAGGCCGGTCATGCCGCCCACCGCGATGCCCGCGCCCGCCGCGGCGAGCAGCGCGACCACGACCGACGCGGGGGTCGGCAGGGGCAGCGCACGCGCCAGCGCGGCGACCGCCACCGCGGCCGCGCCCACCGAGGTCGCGTGCGGGTCGGCGCCCAGGTAGCCGGTGGCCAGGATCGCCAGGGCCGCGGAGGCGACCGTCGCCATCAGGCCGTACATCCGCTCGTCCGGCGAGGCGTGCGAGCGGAGCTGGAGGACCAGGGAGAGCAGGACCCACACACCGAGGGTGCCCAGGATCGCGGCAGGGGCGTTGCCGCGGCCCGCGGCCAGGACCGCCACGTCGGCCGCCAGACCGCCCGCGAACGCCAGCGCGATGCCCTGCCGGGCCGGCCACATGCCGTTCAGCCGGAACCAGCCCGCCGCCGTCACCGCCTGGAGCAGCACCAGCGGGACGGCCAGCGCGTACGAGCCGAGGCCCGCCGCCGCGGCCAGCAGCAGGCCGAGCAGCGCGGTGAGCAGCGCCGGCTGCATGCCGGGCTCGATGATCGGCGAACGGCCCTCCAGGCGGGCCCGCTGCGCGTCGGTGATCCGGGAGTTGCCGGCGAGTGTCGCGGGGCCGTACGAGGGCTCGTCGCCCGACGGCTCCCCGGCGGCCCCGGCCGGGGACTCGGGCGCGGAGACCGGCGCGGCCTGCGCGGGGCCCGCCACCGGCTGCGGCTGCGGCTGCGGCTGCGGCTGCGGCTGCGGCTGCGGCCCAGGCTGCCCCACCTGCTGCTGCCCCGCCCACTGATGCTGCGGCTGCGTCCCCTGCCCGCCCTGCTGGTACCCCTGGCCCTGGTCCGGTCCCGGATAGCCCGTCACCGGTGGCAGGTACGCCGTCGCCTCCGCCGCCTGGACCGGTGCGTGGGTCTGGGTCTCCCAGGTCTGGCCCTGCCAGGTCTGGGTCTGCTGGGGGTCGTAGCCGCCCGGGGGGGCGGGGTGGCCCGGCCAGTCCTGTGGGGGTGTCGGCTGCTGGTAGGCGTCGTAGCCCTCGTAGGGGCCGCCCTGATACGGCTGGTCGGTCATCGACTCACCCTCCTGCGAACGGCGGGAGCACCTCGACCGTGCCGCCCTCGGCCAGCCGTACCGTCTCATGCGCGCGCGTGCCGACGGGGTCGCCGTCGATCAGGTAGGAGCAGCGCTGGAGCACGCGGGTGAGTTCACCGGGGTGCCGGGTGCGGACGGCGGAGAGCGCGTCGGCGAGGGTGGCCGCGTCGTACGGCTCCTCGGCGACACCGGCCGCGGCCTTGGCGGCGGCCCAGTAGCGCACCGTGACCTTGGGCATCTGGTTCCTCAATCGACGGCTGGTAAAAGTCAGTAAGTAACGGAAGCCAGGCTAGCCGCAGCGGCGGGCGGCCCAGTCCCCGATGCGGTCCACCAGGGCGTCGTCCGCGGCGTGCTCGGCGTGGCCCATGCCCGGCTCCAGCCACAGTTCGGCGTGGCCGCCGGAGGCGTCGGCGAGCATCCGCGGGTGGTCGAGCGGGAAGTAGCCGTCCCGGTCGCCGTGCACGATCAGCAGCGGGGTGGGGGCGATCCGGGGGACCGCCTCGACGGGGGAGAGCGGTATGGGGTCCCAGTCGCGGTGGTGGATGCGGGTGCGCAGGCCGTAGCGGCCGACCAGGCGGCCCTCGGGGCGGGTGACCAGCCAGTGCAGCCGGCGCATCGGGGCGGTGCCCCGGTAGTACCAGCGGGCCGGCGAGCTGACCGCGACCACCGCGTCCACCGTGCCCGGACAAAGGGCCGCGTGCCGCAGCACCACCGAGGCGCCCATGGAGAAGCCGACGGTCGCCAGGCGCCCGTGCCCGAAGCCGCGCGCCCAGGCGACGGCGGCGGCCAGGTCGAGGACCTCCTTGTCGCCGACCGTGGAGCGTCCGCCCGAACGCCCGTGGCCCCGGAAGGAGAACGTCACGACGGCGCCGTGACGGGCGAGCCCGGCCGCCACCCTTCGCACATGCGGACGGTCCACGTCCCCCGTGAAACCGTGCGCGATCACCAGGACCGGGGCACCGGGGTCGTATACGGCCGCGCCCGCGTCGTATACGACCTCGACCGGGACGCCGTCCGCCGTGCGCAGGAATGTCCGGACAGGGCCTGGTCTGCCTGTCTCGGCATCCGGACGTACGGTGGAACCTGCCACATCTCCTGCCGGGCGATTGCTCATGTGGGCTATTCTGCTGGGCAGAGGACTCGGGCAGCGTCGCCACCGGGTCCTTTTGTGCTTTCGGAAGCGTTGTATACGGAGTGGCCCCTTCGGGTGCCCCCCGGTGTACGGGCCTTCGGGAACGCAGAGCAGTGCCCGTCCGCACAGTTCTCGCAGGGACCGAGGAGGAACCAGACGTATGAGTTCTCTGCTGCTCCTGACCAACGCCCTCCAGCCGTCGACGGAGGTCCTGCCGGCCCTCGGCCTGCTCCTGCACAACGTGCGGGTCGCCCCCGCCGAGGGCCCCGCCCTGGTCGACACCCCCGGCGCCGACGTCATCCTGATCGACGGCCGGCGCGACCTGCCGCAGGTGCGCAGCCTGTGCCAGCTGCTGCGCTCCACCGGCCCCGGCTGTCCCCTGCTGCTCGTGGTCACCGAGGGCGGGCTCGCCGCCGTCACGGCCGACTGGGGCGTGGACGACGTGCTCCTCGACACCGCGGGCCCGGCCGAGGTGGAGGCGCGGCTGCGGCTCGCCATGGGCCGCCAGCAGCTCACGCACGACGACTCGCCGATGGAGATCCGCAACGGCGACCTCTCCGTGGACGAGGCGACGTACTCCGCCAAGCTCAAGGGCCGGGTGCTCGACCTGACCTTCAAGGAGTTCGAGCTGCTGAAGTACCTCGCCCAGCATCCGGGCCGGGTCTTCACCCGCGCGCAGCTGCTCCAGGAGGTGTGGGGCTACGACTACTTCGGCGGCACCCGGACCGTCGACGTGCACGTACGGCGGCTGCGGGCCAAGCTCGGCCCGGAGCACGAGTCGCTGATCGGCACCGTACGGAACGTCGGCTACCGGTTCGTCACCCCCGAGAAGGGCGACCGCGGCGGGGACGAGGCCAAGGCGAAGGCGAACCGGGCCAAGGCGGACGAGGCGGACGCGTCCGGCGCCCCGGCCGAGACCGAGGTCCACGCGGACGCCTGATCCTCCACACCCTCCGACGGTTTCCCGCGCACAGCCGGGTGTGGAACACCCTGCCCGAGCTGGGTCAATCCGCGTAGACTCCGCGCGTGGCCAAGGTGACTCGGGATGATGTGGCGCGGCTGGCGGGGACTTCCACCGCCGTCGTCAGTTATGTCATCAACAATGGACCCCGGCCGGTCGCACCGGCCACGCGCGAGCGTGTCCTCGCCGCGATCAAGGAGCTGGGGTACCGCCCGGACCGGGTCGCCCAGGCGATGGCGTCCCGGCGCACCGACCTGATAGGGCTGATCATCCCGGACGCCCGCCAGCCCTTCTTCGGGGAGATGGCGCACGCCGTGGAACAGGCCGCCTCCGAGCGCGGCAAGATGGTGCTCGTCGGCAACACCGACTACATCGCCGAGCGCGAGGTCCACTATCTGCGGGCCTTCCTCGGGATGCGGGTCTCCGGTCTGATCCTGGTCAGCCACGCGCTGAACGACCTCGCCGCCGCCGAGATCGACGCCTGGGACGCCCGCGTGGTGCTGCTGCACGAGCGGCCGGAGGCCATCGACGACGTCGCCGTGGTGACGGACGACCTCGGCGGCGCCCAGCTCGCCGTGCGCCACCTGCTCGAACACGGCCACCCGTACGTCGCCTGCATGGGCGGCACCGCGGACACCCCGGCCGTCGGCGACCCGGTCTCCGACCACGTGGAGGGCTGGAAGCGGGCCATGGCCGAGGCGGGCCTGAGCACCGAGGGCCGGCTGTTCGAGGCACCGTACAACCGGTACGACGCCTACCGCGCGGCCCTCGGCATCCTGTCCGGGCCGCAGCGGCCGCCGGCGATGTTCTGCTCCACCGACGACCAGGCGATCGGTGTGCTGCGGGCCGCCCGCGAGCTGCGCATCGACGTGCCCGGCGAGCTGGCCGTGGCCGGCTTCGACGACATCAAGGAGGCCGCGTTCGCCGACCCGCCGCTGACCACGGTCGCCTCCGACCGCTCGGCGATGGCGCGGGCGGCGGTCGACCTGGTGCTGGACGACGGGCTGCGGGTGGCCGGGTCCCGGCGCGAGCGGCTGAAGACGTACCCCTCCCGGCTGGTGGTGCGCCCCTCCTGCGGCTGCGTGCACTGACAACGTCGTCGTCGCGCCTTCTGAGAGGCCGGTGAGAGCCGTCGCCGCGCGCCGAGGGGCGTCTTTATATCGGGCAAACGAGGTTCTGCCGGGCTTCTCAGCACGCACTCAGGAAGCTCTCATGGTCGCCGGGGAGGCTTCTTCCATGACCGAGAGCTTCCGCCGCAGCGGCGAGTACGACTACGACCCGCAGGGTCCGCACAGTCAGAGTCACGGCTACTCCGCTCCCGTGAACCCGCAGTGGCCGCCTCCGCCGGCGTACGAGCCGGCGGCCACGGCCACCTCGCCCCTGCCGCCCGCCGGACCGCAGGGGGCGCCGGAGCCGGGGCGCAAGCGGGCCCGCGGTTCCGTGGCCCTGCTCGCGGCGGTCGCGCTCGTCGCGGCGGCGGTCGGCGGCGCCACCGCGTACGGTTTCCAGGAGCTGGCGGGCAAGAGCGACGCGACCGCCACCGGGACCAGCACCGCCGTGGTGCCGGCCGGCAAGAAGGGCAACGTCGCCGCGATCGCGGCCGCGGTCAGCCCGAGTGTGGTGGAGATCAACGCCACCCTCGCCGACGGCTCCTCCACCGGTTCCGGCGTGGTCATCTCGTCCAAGGGCGAGATCATCACCAACAACCACGTCATCGCGGGCGCGCAGTCGGTCAAGGTGCGCACCAGCGACGGGCACAGCTACACCGCCGACGTGGTGGGCACCGACCGCTCCAAGGACCTCGCGCTGATCAGGCTGGAGGGCGCCTCGGGGCTGCGGGCGGCGAGCCTCGGCAACTCGGACAGCGTGCAGGTCGGCGACTCGGTGGTGGCGATCGGCTCGCCCGAGGGCCTGACCGGCACCGTCACCAGCGGCATCGTCTCGGCGCTCGGCCGGGATGTCACGGTGCCCACGGACGAGAGCCAGGGGCAGGGCCAGGGCGGCGACGGGAGCTGGCCGTTCCAGTTCGGCGGACGCGAGTTCAACGGCGACACCGGCTCGTCCACCACCACCTACAAGGCGATCCAGACGGACGCCTCCCTCAACCCCGGCAACTCCGGCGGCGCGCTGATCGACGCGGCCGGCAACATCATCGGCATCAACTCCGCGATGTACTCGTCGAGCCAGCAGGCGTCCTCGTCCTCGGACGCGGGCAGCATCGGCCTCGGCTTCGCGATCCCCGTCAACACGGTCAAGTCCGACCTGGCCAAGCTGCGGTCGGGCGGGCGGAACTAGGGCCCCACCGGGGCCTCACGTGGGCCCCTCGGGCCCGCACACCGGTCCCACCGGGACCGCACACACCGGTCCCACCGGGGCCGTCCAGCGTCACTCGGGGTGTCTGGAGGAACATCATGATCCAGCTGACTTTCCACCGGGAAGCGGGCCTCTGCCCGGCCGACCTCACCCTCGCCCTCGCCGTGGCACGCCGGCTGCACGCGCCGGCCGCCCCCGAGCCCCGCGCCGCGGAGATCGCCCCGGCGCACGTCCCCCAGCTGATGGGACTGCGCCGCAGCGCCGCGGACCGGCACCACCGCCGGGGCCACAAGGTGCCGCTGCACCGGCTGACCGCGATGCGCAATCTCGCCGCCCTCACGGCCTGACCTCCGGCATCCGTGCCGCCCGGCCCGGCACCATGGCAGGCTGGAGGACAGCTCACCATCCACCACAGAACCCATCCCCCCGAGGAATCGCGAGCATGAGCCCCGCCGAAGGCGACCGTGACACCCAGCGCATCCTGATCGTCGACGACGAGCCGGCCGTACGCGAGGCGCTCCAGCGCTCCCTCGCCTTCGAGGGGTACGACACCGAGGTCGCCGTCGACGGCGCGGACGCGCTGGAGAAGGCCGCGGCGTACCAGCCGGACCTGGTCGTCCTGGACATCCAGATGCCCCGGATGGACGGTCTGACGGCGGCCCGCCGCATCCGGGGCGGCGGGGACACCCTGCCGATCCTCATGCTCACCGCCCGCGACACGGTCGGCGACCGGGTGACCGGCCTGGACGCGGGCGCCGACGACTACCTCGTCAAGCCGTTCGAGCTGGACGAGCTGTTCGCCCGGATCCGCGCCCTGCTGCGGCGCAGCTCGTACGCGGCGGCCGTCTCCCCGGCGGCCCAGGCGGACGAGGCCCTCGCCTTCGGCGATCTGCGCATGGACCTCGCGACCCGCGAGGTCACGCGGGGCGGCCGGCAGGTCGAGCTGACCCGCACCGAGTTCACGCTCCTGGAGATGTTCATGGCGCACCCGCGCCAGGTCCTCACCCGCGAGCAGATCCTCAAGGCGGTCTGGGGCTTCGACTTCGAGCCGTCCTCCAACTCGCTGGACGTGTACGTGATGTATCTGCGGCGCAAGACCGAGGCGGGCGGGGAGCCCCGGCTGGTGCACACCGTGCGGGGCGTCGGCTATGTGCTGCGGCAGGGCGGCGCCGAGTGAACAAGGTCGTACGGCGCTACCGTTCGCTGCCGATCAGGGCCCGGCTGGCCGTCCTGGTCGCGGCGGCGGTGGCGTTCGCGGTCGCGGCGGTGTCGGTGTCGTGCTGGTTCATCGTGGAGAAGAAGCTCTACGACGAGGTGGACAACCGGCTGATGAGCATAAGGCCGTTCTCCCCCGACTACGCCACCACGCTGCTGGCCGCCTGCCCGCAGGCCCCGGCCACCATGGTCGGCCGCTCCCCGGCCTTCGTGTACCTCCAGATGGTGACGGTCGACGGCAAGTTCTGCGTCGTGCCGGACTCCGACGGCGTGGTGAAGGTGACGGCGACGGACAGGAACGCGGCGAAGGGCATGGACTTCCGCAAGCGCCTCTTCTACGACAGCTCCGACAGCGCCGGAAACGACGTGCGGGTCATGGACATGGCCATCCCGACGGGGCCGGGCGAGACCTACCCCGGCATCGTCGTGGTGGCCGCCATCTCCCTGAAGGACACCCAGAAGACGCTGGACGACCTCGCGCTCATCCTGCTCCTCGTCTCCGGCGTCGGCGTGCTGGGAGCGGGCGCCGCCGGTCTCGCCGTGGCCCGCGCGGGCCTGCGCCCGGTCGACCGGCTGACGGAGGCCGTGGAGCAGCTGGCCCGTACCGAGGACCTGACCATCCGCATCCCCGTGGAGGACGACAGCGACGACGAGGTGGCCCGGCTGTCGCGGTCGTTCAACTCGATGACCTCCTCGCTGGCCGGGTCGCGCGTGATGCAGCAGCAGCTGATCGCGGACGCCGGGCACGAGCTGCGCACCCCGCTGACCTCGCTGCGCACCAACATCGAACTGCTCACCCGCAGCGAGGAGACCGGCCGTCCGCTCCCGCCGGAGGACCGCAAGGACCTGCTCGCCTCGGTGACGGCGCAGGTGACCGAACTGGCGTCGCTGATCGGCGACTTGCAGGAGCTGTCCCGGCCGCAGGGGCAGGGCGGCGAGCAGACCCAGATCACCTCGTTCCAGGACATCGTGGAGGCCGCCCTGCGCCGGGCCCGGCTACGCGGCCCGGAGCTGACCATCACGGCGGACCTGGAGCCCTGGTACGTGTACGGGGAGCCGTCCGCGCTGGAGCGCGCCGTGGTCAACATCCTGGACAACGCGGTGAAGTTCAGCCCCGAGGGCGGCACCATCGAGGTCCGGCTGACCGGGGGCGTGCTCACCGTGCGCGACCACGGTCCCGGTGTCCCCGCGGACGAACTCCCCCACGTCTTCGACCGGTTCTGGCGCTCCCCCGGCGCCCGCGCGCTGCCCGGCTCCGGCCTCGGCCTGTCCATCGTCGCCCGTACGGTCCAGCAGTGCGGCGGCGAGGTCGCGCTGGCCCCGGCACCGGGCGGCGGCACGGTGGCGACCGTACGGCTGCCGGGGGCGCCGGTGCCCCCGCCGGAACCGGCCGCGAGCGAGACGGCCGGGCAGCCGTAACCGGCCCCGGCGGCTCCCGGAGCGCCTTCCCGCGACCCTCGGGACGAACACCGGGGCGGACCGCCGGCCGGTGTTCTCGGCGGCGCCCGTGACCGCCCCGTACTCTCGTACGCATGAGCAGCGACGACACCGTACGGGCCTTTCCCGCCCGCTCCATCGAGACCCTTTCCGCGCTCACCCCGGACCAGGCCGAGGCCGTGCTCACCCTGCTCGGCGAGGCCGCGCGGGCCGACGGGCAGCAGCCGGTGTCCGAGCAGGGCCGCCTGCAACTGCGCGGGGGCGCCCGCGAGGGCGTCGCGCACCTGCTGCTGACCGTCGACGGGCAACTCGTCGGTTACGCCCAGCTGGAGGACACCGACCCGGTGGAGGCGCCGGCCGCCGAACTCGTCATCCACCCCGCGCACCGCGGCCACGGACACGGCCGCGCGCTCGGCACGGCCCTGCTCGCCGCCTCCGGCAAGCGCCTGCGGGTGTGGGCGCACGGCGGACACCCGGCCGCCCGCCATCTCGCCCAGGTGCTCGGTCTGACCCTGTTCCGCGAACTGCGCCAGATGCGGCGGGCGTTGACCGGTCTGGAGCTGCCGGAGCCGCAGCTGCCCGAGGGCGTGGGCGTGCGCGCCTTCGAGCCCGGCAAGGACGACGCCGCGTGGCTCGCGGTCAACGCGGGCGCGTTCGCCCACCATCCCGAGCAGGGCTCGCTGACCCAGCGCGACCTGGACGACCGCAAGGCCCAGCCGTGGTTCGACCCGGCCGGGTTCTTCCTCGCCGAGCGGCGCGGGGAGCTGATCGGCTTCCACTGGACCAAGGTGCACGCGGAGGAGGGCCTCGGCGAGGTCTACGTGCTCGGGGTGCGCCCCGGCGAGCAGGGCGGCGGCCTGGGCAAGGCGCTCACCACCATCGGCCTGCGCCATCTCGCCGCACAGGGCCTGCCGACGGCGATGCTCTACGTCGACGCGGACAACAAGGCCGCGGTCGCGGTGTACGAGCGGCTGGGATTCCGTACGTACGAGACGGACCTGATGTACCGCACCGAGACGTGACATAAGGGTCACCAGGCCCCTCAAGGGGCGGCCGCCTTGACGGCCGCCCCTTCTTTGCACCACCCTTTCACTACTCAATTAGTGAAAGGGTGGTGCACGCGTGGTCGATTACCGCATCGACCGGCACAGCGGTGTCGCCACGTACGTCCAGATCGTCCAGCAGACCAAGCAGGCCCTGCGCCTCGGTCTGCTGCGCCCCGGCGACCGGCTGCCGACGGCCCGCGAGGTCGTCGAGGCCACCGCCATCAACCCCAACACCGTCCTCAAGGCCTACCGCGAGCTGGAGCGGGAGGGCCTGGTCGAGGCGCGGCGGGGGCTCGGCACCTTCGTGCGCCGAGCGCTGGGCACCGCGCCCGCCGACTCCCCGCTCCGTGCGGAGCTGGAGGACTGGGCCCGCCGCGCCGGCGCGGCCGGTCTGGAGCGGGATGACGTGGCCGCGATCTTCACCGCCGTACTCGACAAGCACTTCCAGGGAGATCCGTCATGAGCAGCGACACGGCCCTGCGGGCCGACGCTCTGGGCAAACGGTTCGGCCGCCGGGGCGGCGGCTGGGCCCTGCGGGACTGCGCGTTCCGCCTGCCGACGGGGCGCGTGTGCGCCGTCGTGGGCCCCAACGGGGCGGGCAAGTCCACCCTGCTGACCCTCGCCGCCGGGCTCACGGCCCCCACCGAGGGCGCCCTCACCGTCCTCGGCACCACCCCGGCCGAGGCCCGCCCGCGGGTCGGCTACGTCGCCCAGGACAAGCCCCTGTACCCGCAGCTCACCGTCGCGGAGACGCTGCGGATGGGCGCCGACCTCAACCCCGGACGCTGGGACGCGGACCTCGCCGGGCACATCGTCGAGAACCTGGACGCGACCGCCCGGATCCGCACCCTCTCCGGCGGCCAGCGCACCCGCGTCGCGCTCGCCCTCGCCCTCGGCAAGCGGCCCGAACTGCTGCTCCTGGACGAGCCGATGGCCGACCTGGACCCGGTGGCCCGGCACGAGCTGATGGGCACGCTGATGGGCCAGGCCGCGCTGCACGGCACCACGATCGTGCTCTCCTCGCACGTCATCGCGGAGCTGGAGGAGTCCTGCGACCATCTGCTGCTGGTCGCGGGCGGCCGGGTCCGGCTGGCCG
Source organism: Streptomyces sp. NPDC037203 (assembly GCF_055605065.1). Taxonomy (NCBI): domain Bacteria; kingdom Bacillati; phylum Actinomycetota; class Actinomycetes; order Kitasatosporales; family Streptomycetaceae; genus Streptomyces; species Streptomyces sp. NPDC037203. The sequence continues at coordinate 34,549 of NZ_JBVJUC010000006.1, read as the reverse complement.
GCGAGATCGACGAGCTGCTCGCCGGCCATCTGCGGATCAGCGGCGCCGCCGCAGACGCCGACCTCGGCCCGCACACCGTCGTCGAGTCCCGCGTCACCGGCCGCCAGCTCACCGCGCTGATCCGCCCGGCCGGACCGCTCGCCGGCGACTGGCGCACCACCGCGCCCTCCCTGGAGGAGCTCGTCCTCGCCCACCTGCGGGGCGCCGGCGCACCGAACACCACGAAGGAGCGTGCCGCGTGAGCGCCGTGACCCTGACCGCCGCACCCGCCGACCGGCCCCGGCAGACCCGCTGGCTGCTGCGCCTGCACCGGCCCGCGCTGTACACCTGGGGCGTGCTGTGGCTCGCCCTGGCCGCCCTGCTGATCGCCCTCTCCGGCCCGCTCGCGGACGCGGCGGCCGAGGGCTGGCGCCAGTACGACGCCTGCGGCATGAGCGAGCGGTGCAGCTACGACCAGGCCGCGATCATGCGCTACAAGGACTACTACAACTACGCCACCATCGCCCTGAACGTGCTGCCCTTCCTGGTGGCCGCCTGGGCGGGCGCCGCGCTGACCGGCCGGGAGCTGGAGTCCGGCACCGCCCGCCTCGCCTGGACCCAGGCCACCTCCCCGGCGCGCTGGCTCGCGGTGCGCCTCGCCGTGCCGGCGCTCGGCATCGCCGTCTGCACCGGGCTGCTGGCCTGGCTGCACCACCGCGCCTGGGCCGCCGGGCAGGGCCGGATCGACTCCGCCAAGGACTGGTACGACCGCTTCACCCTGCACGCCAACGGCCCCGTCGTGGTGGCCCTGGCCCTCGCCGGGCTCGCGGCCGGCGCCCTGGCCGGGCTGCTGCTGCGCCGGACACTGCTCTCGCTGGTCGTCGGGGTGGCGGCGAGCGGGGGGCTGCTGGGGCTGGCGTACCAGGCGCTGCCGTACCTGTGGCCGGCGGTCACCCGCGAGAGCCCGGTGAACCACGGCTTCGCCGGCCGCGGGCTGGTGGTCGACGAGGGCATGGTGACCCGCTCCGGCGCCCATGTGCCGATTCCGTCGTGCGACACCCCCGCGTCGTGCGAGACCGCGTACGCGGGCTTCACCGGCCGCTACAGCACCTACCACCCCGCCTCCCACTTCTGGGGGCTCCAGCTCAGCACCAGCGCGCTGGTGCTGGCCGTCGCCGCGCTGCTGGTCACCGGCTGCTTCCTGGTGCTGCGCCGGCAGACCGGGACGCTGCGCACCGCGCGGGCCGCCGCCTGACGCCTTCGCCCACCGGGTGCGGGACCACCCATCGCCGTACGGTCCCGCACCCGCGCTTCCGGACCCGTACGAGCGGGTACGACCGCGCCCGGACCGCCGCGGAATCCGTCGCGTCCGCGACGCCGGCCCCCTGGGAGCCGCCCCGCGCTATCCCGCACGTCATGTCTCCGTAACCATCGATTCAGACGGGCTTGCGACGCTCGGCCAATGAAACCCGTCGTGCCAGAGTCTTCGCCGCCCCCCGAGGGGCCCGCGGGGAACGGGACCGTGACGCTCCCGCCCGCGCGTTCCGACGCGCCTGTCGCCCCGGTCGCGCGGAAGAATGGGTTCATGAGTCAGCAAGACGCCCCGGCAGAGGTTCAGCACCCGCAGCCCCCGGTGGGCTCCATCGCGGCGCACCGGCCGCACACCGTGACCCCCGCGGTCTCCGACCTGGAACCCGACATCGACGCGGATCTCGACGCGTACGAGGACTCCCGGACCGACGGCGCCCCGCTGCCCCGTGGCCGGTTCCTCGACCGGGAGCGCAGCTGGCTCGCGTTCAACGAACGCGTCCTCGAACTGGCCGAGGACCCGAACACGCCCCTGCTGGAGCGGGCCAACTTCCTCGCGATCTTCGCCAGCAACCTGGACGAGTTCTTCATGGTCCGGGTCGCCGGACTCAAGCGCCGCATCGCCACCGGCGTGGCCACCCGCTCCGCCTCCGGGCTCCAGCCGCGCGAGGTCCTGGAGATGATCTGGGCCCGCTCGCGCGAGCTGATGGCCCGGCACGCCGCCTGCTACCACGAGGACGTCGCCCCCGCGCTCGCGGAGGAGGGCATCCACCTGGTGCGCTGGAGCGAGCTGACGGACAAGGAGCAGGCCCGCCTGTTCACGCTGTTCCGGCACCAGATCTTCCCGGTGCTCACCCCGCTGGCCGTCGACCCCGCGCACCCCTTCCCGTACATCTCCGGCCTGTCCCTGAACCTGGCCGTCGTCGTGCGCAACCCGGTCAGCGGCCACAAGCACTTCGCGCGCGTGAAGGTGCCGCCGCTGCTCTCCCGCTTCCTGGAGTCCAGCCCCGGCCGGTACGTCCCCGTCGAGGACGTCATCGCCGCGCACCTGGAGGAGCTGTTTCCGGGCATGGAGGTGCTGGAGCACCACGCCTTCCGGCTCACCCGCAACGAGGACCTGGAGGTCGAGGAGGACGACGCGGAGAACCTCCTCCAGGCCCTGGAGAAGGAACTGATGCGGCGCCGCTTCGGGCCGCCGGTGCGCCTGGAGGTCGAGGAGTCCATCGACCGCGAGGTGCTCGACCTGCTGGTGCGCGAGCTGAAGATCTCCGAGGCCGAGGTCTACCCGCTGCCCGGCCCGCTCGACCTGACGGGGCTGTTCCGCATCCACGGTCTGGACCGGTCCGAGCTGAAGTACCGCAAGTTCATCGCCGGCACCCATCGCGACCTGGCCGAGGTCGAGTCGGCCTCCCCGCCCGACATCTTCGCCGCGCTGCGCCAGCGGGACGTGCTGCTGCACCACCCGTACGACAGCTTCTCCACCTCCGTGCAGGCCTTCCTCCAGCAGGCCGCCGACGACCCGGACGTCCTCGCGATCAAGCAGACCCTGTACCGCACCTCGGGCGACTCCCCGATCGTGGACGCGCTGATAGACGCCGCCGAGTCCGGCAAGCAGGTCCTGGTGCTGGTGGAGATCAAGGCCCGCTTCGACGAGCACGCCAACATCAAGTGGGCGAAGAAGCTGGAGGAGGCCGGCTGCCACGTCGTCTACGGACTGGTCGGCCTGAAGACGCACTGCAAGCTGTCGCTGGTGGTCCGCCAGGAGGGCGAGACCCTGCGCCGCTACAGCCACGTCGGCACCGGCAACTACCACCCGAAGACCGCCCGGCTCTACGAGGACCTCGGCCTGCTCACCGCGGACCCGCAGGTCGGCGCGGACCTCTCCGACCTGTTCAACCGGCTCTCCGGCTACTCCCGCCGGGAGACCTACCGCCGGCTGCTGGTCGCCCCCAAGTCGCTGCGGGACGGCCTGATATCGCGGATCACCAAGGAGATCCAGCACCATCGCGCGGGCCGCCCGGCGTTCATCCGCATCAAGGTCAACTCGATGGTGGACGAGGCCGTCATCGACGCCCTCTACCGGGCCGCCCAGGCGGGCGTGCCGGTGGACGTCTGGGTCCGCGGCATCTGCGCGATCCGGCCCGGCGTGCCGGGGCTCTCGGAGAACATCCGGGTCCGCTCGATCCTCGGCCGCTTCCTGGAGCACTCCCGCGTGTTCGCCTTCGGCAACGGCGGCGAGCCCGAGGTGTGGATCGGCAGCGCCGACATGATGCACCGCAACCTCGACCGGCGGATCGAGGCCCTGGTGCGGGTCGTGGACCCCGGCCACCGCGCGGCCATCAACCGGCTGCTGGACACCGGCATGTCCGACACCACCGCGTCCTGGCACCTCGGCGCGGACGGCGAGTGGACGCGGCACGCGGTGGACGCGGACGGCCAGCCCCTGCGCAACATCCAGGAGATGCTCATAGACGCCCGGAGGCGCCGGCGTGGCACAGCGACACCTTGACCCGACGGACCCCACGGCCGAGGTGGTGACGGGGGACGACCTCGCGGGCTATCTGCGCGCGCGGGCAACGGAGTTCCTGCGCGCCCTGCGGCTGCACCGGGAGACGGGGGGCGCCACGGGCTCCGGCGAGGAATCCGTCGACGCGGCCCGCGCCCTGCGCCGCTCGGCCCGGCGCATCAGCGGCAGCCTGCACACCTACCGGCCGCTGCTCGACCCCGCCTGGTCGGAGTCGATGCGGCCCGAACTGGCCTGGATTTCGGGGACACTGGCCCTGGAGCACGCGTACGAGGCCCGGCTGGAGCGGCTGTTGCAGGCGCTGCACCGGCTGTCGGGGGCGGCGTCCTTCCCCGAGCAGGTGGCGGTGTCCGGCGGCCCCGCGACCGCTCCGCCGGAGCGCGGCAACCTGACGGTGGGCGCGGCGAAGGCGGGCGCCCTGCTGGACCGCCAGCTCACCCTCGCCCGGACCCGTGCCCACTCCACCGCCCTCCAGGCGCTCGGCTCCAGCCGCTTCCACGCGGTCGCCGACAAGATCGCCGTGCTGGCCAGCGAGGTCCCGCTCATCCCCGCCGCCGCCACCACCGACCTGCGCCCGCTGGCCGGCGCCGCGCGCGAGCGGCTCACCGATGCCATCGCCGCGCTGCCGCTGCTCACCGCGGGCCACCCGTACAACGCGGAGGCCCTGATCCACGGCCTGTCCCCGGATCCGTCCCCGCACCCCCAGGACGGTCCCTGGCACCAGGTACGGCTGCTGCTGCGCCTGCACCGCTACGCCCGCGAGGTGCTGGACCCCGGTACCGCCGCCGACGTCCGCCTGCTGACGGCGGGCCAGGCCCTGAACCGGCACCGCGACGCCGCCGAGGCGGCCGCCGCCGCGGCCCAGGCCGCCCGCACCCCCCGCATCGCCCCCGCCACGGCCTACGCCCTCGGCGTCCTGCACGCGGACCAGCGGCACGAGGTGGAGGCGGCCCGGTTCGCCTTCCAGCGGGCCTGGCAGCGGGAGGCGGTGGAGACGGTATGACCGAGCCCCCCGTACGGGCCGCGGGCTGCGTCCTGTGGCGCCGCTCCCCCACCGGTGACATCGAACTCGCCCTGGTCTACCGCCCCAAGTGGGCCGACTGGTCCTGGCCCAAGGGCAAGCTGAAGCGGGGCGAGACGCCGCGGGCGGCGGCACTGCGCGAGGTCCAGGAGGAGACCGGTCACACCTGCCGGCTCGGCGCGCCCCTGCCGACCGCCCGCTACACCGACCACGCGGGCCGCCCGAAGGAGGTCACCTACTGGGCCGCCGAGTCCACGGGCGGCACCTTCACCCCCAACGCCGAGGTCACCGCCCTCCGCTGGCTCCCCCCACCCGAGGCCCGCACCCAGCTGACCCACCCCCGCGACAGGGACCTGATCCCGGCGGCCCTGACGGCGATCACGAAGTTGCCCGGCTAGGGCCTGTCGCCTCGATCCGGCGAGCCCGAGTTGCCACAGGTCCGCCTTCCGGGCTACTTTCGATACGCAACCGTAGCGTATCGAAAGTAGGGGCAGGCGTGACCGGCACATCGAGTGACTCGGCAAGCGGCGGTACGGCCGGGCCCCCCGTCATGGGACGCCCGCGTGATGCCAGTCGCGACCTGGCCATTCTTGATGCCACGCTGGCACTGCTGACCGAAGTGGGCTACGAGCAGCTGTCCATGGAGGCGGTGGCGAGCCGTTCCGGGGCAGCGAAGACGACGATCTACCGTCGCTACCGCGACAAGGCCGCGCTGGTCGCGGCCGCGGTCGAGCATCGCTCGCACGCCACGCCTCCCGAGCCTGCCGCAGGCGACCTGCGAGGAGACCTGCTCGGGCTGGTCGCCTGGCTGGGCCGGCAGATCGCCGAGCAGGAGATCGGCCTGCTGGGGGCGTTGTTCGCCGGTATGCGCAGCGACGCGCGCCTGGCGGAGGAGATGCGCCGCATTCTGCGTCGGGACGAGAAGGCGATGACCGACGAGCCGCTGCGCAAGGCCATCCGGCACGGAGAACAGCTGTCTGTCCGGGCTGCCGAACTGTTCGCCGAGGTCGCCCCGGCCGTCATCGTCCACCGCATCGTGATCGCGGGCGAGCCGTGCGACGAGGCGTTCATCGAGCACCTCGTCGACGACATCCTCCTGCCGCTCCTGCGCAGCCACTGACACCACCCCGCCTGCGCCCGGCGCACCGCCGAAACGAAAGGGAACACCCTCGTGATCGTCATCACCGGAGCGACCGGCGCCCTGAACGGCACCACCGTCGAGCACCTCCTCAAGCGCATGCCCGCCGACCGGATCGGCGTCAGCGTCCGCGATGTCGCCAAGGCTCGGCACTTCGCCGACCGCGGCGTGCGAGTCCGCCAGGGCTCCTACGAAGACCCGGCCGCCCTGCGGCACTCCTTCGAGGGTGCCGAGCAGGTCCTGCTCGTCTCCTCCAACGATCCGCACGCCGATGCCGTCGCCTTGCACCGTGTCGGCATCGAGGCCGCCGTGGCAGCCGGAGCCGGGCGCATCCTCTACACCAGCCACCAGGGCGCCGGTGCCGACAGCCCCTTCCACCCGGCGCGTGATCACGCCGCCACCGAACAGCTCCTGGCCGACTCGGGCGTCGCCTGGACCGCGCTGCGCAACGGCTTCTACGCCCACAGCCTCGCCTGGCTGCTGGGCCCCTGGCGGCAGACCGGCACCATCGCCGCCCCGGCCGACGGGCCGGTCTCCTGGACCGACCGCGCCGATGCCGCCGAAGCGGCAGCGGTCATCCTGGCCGGTGAGCGGGCCTTCGACGGTCCGGTCACGCTCACCGCCCGGCAGGCGGTGACGTACGACGAAGTCGCCGCGATGGCATCGGCGGCCAGTGGCCGTGAGGTCACCCGCGTGACGCTGGACGACGAGGCATGGGTCGCGGACCGGGTCGCCGCCGGCTCTCCGGAGGCGATGGCGCGGATGACGCTCACCACTTTCCAGGCCGCCCGGCAGGGCCGCTTCGCGGGCGTCGATCCGTTGCTCGCCGAGCTCCTGGGCCGGGAGCCCCGCAGCGTCGCCGACCAACTCGCGGATGCGGACGCCGCCTGAGAGTGGCGGCGGTGGCGTGCCCAGCGGGGGGATCTCACCCGGCCGTCAGGGCAAAAGAAAGCCCACCCGTTCAGGACAGAAGAAAGCCCACCCGTCTCGTCGGCCGTGCGGCCGAGCGGGATGGGTGGGCGAGGGGGCGGGAGGGGGGCGGTCAGAGGACCGTCAGCTTCACCACGCCGAAGGCCAGCGCCGCGACCAGGGCGGCCGCCGGCATCGTGATGAACCAGCCCAGGACGATGTTCTTGGCCACGCCCCAGCGGACCGCGTTCACCCGCTTCGTCGCGCCGACGCCCATGATGGCCGAGGTGATGACGTGGGTCGTGGAGATCGGCGCCTTGAAGAGGTACGCCGTACCGAACATGATCGACGCACCGGTCGCCTCCGCGGCGAACCCCTGCGGCGGATCCAGCTCGATGATCTTCCGCCCGAGGGTCCGCATGATGCGCCAGCCGCCCGCGTACGTGCCGAGCGACAGCATCATCGCCGAGACCAGCTTCACCCAGACCGGGATCGGGTCCTCGTAGGTCGCGTGCCCGGCGATGACCAGGGCCATCACCACGACGCCCATCGTCTTCTGGGCGTCCTGGAGGCCGTGGCCGAGCGCCATGCCCGCCGCGGAGACCGTCTGCGCGATGCGGAAGCCCCGCTTGGCCTTGTGCGGGTTGGCGCGGCGGAACAGCCACATGATCAGCAGCATCACGAGGTAGCCGACGACCAGGCCGACGACGGGGGACAGGAACATCGGCACGATGATCTTGTCGACCACGCCGCCCCAGTGGACCGCCGTACCGCCCGCGAGCGCCGCCCCCACCAGGCCGCCGAACAGGGCGTGCGAGGAGGACGAGGGCAGGCCGAAGTACCAGGTGACCAGGTTCCAGGCGATCGCGCCGAGCAGCGCGGCGAAGAGGATGCCCATCCCCGTGCCGCCCGACGGCGTCTCGATCAGCCCCTCGCTGACCGTCTTGGCGACGCCGGAGCCGAGGAATGCGCCGGCGAGGTTCATCACGGCGGCCATCGCCAGCGCCGCCCGCGGGGTCAGCGCCCGCGTGGAGACCGAGGTGGCGATCGCGTTCGCCGAGTCGTGGAAGCCGTTGGTGTACGTGAACAGGAGCGCGACCGCTACGGTCACGATCAGAGCCAGGGTGTCCATCGACGCCTCAGGACTCCTTGACGGCGATGGTCTCCACCGTGTTCGCCACGTGCTCGAACGCGTCCGCCGCCTCTTCCAGCACGTCCACGATCTGCTTGAGCTTCAGCACCTCGATCGCGTCGTACTTGCCGTTGAAGAGGTGCGCCAGCAGCTTGCGGTGGATCTGGTCGGCCTGGTTCTCCAGCCGGTTGACCTCGATCCAGTACTCGGTGAGGTTGTCCATGGTGCGGAGGTTCGGCATCGCCTCCGCGGTCAGCTCGGCCGCGCGGGCCAGCACCTCGATCTGCTGCTCGACGCCCTTGGGCAGTTCCTCGACGTTGTAGAGGACGACGAGGTCGACGGCCTCCTCCATGAAGTCCATGATGTCGTCCAGGGAACCGGCGAGGGCGTAGATGTCCTCGCGGTCGAACGGCGTGATGAACGAGGAGTTCAGCTGGTGGAAGATCGCGTGCGTGGCGTCGTCACCTGCGTGTTCCGCTGCCCGCATACGCTCTGCGATCTCGGCTCGGGCGGAGGAGTCCGCCCCGAGCAGTTCCATCAGGAGTTTCGAGCCGGTGACGATGTTGTCCGCGGAGGCGGCGAACATGTCGTAGAAGCTCGTCTCCCTGGGGGTCAGACGAAAGCGCACGTGGGGTCCTCGGGGTGCTTCGGTTTCGGTCAGGCTGATGCTAGGCGCATCATCCGGCCACGGCTATCGGGCCGCCCTCCAGTGTCGCCCATCGGGCAGAGCGATCATCACAGGGGCGTACCAAGGCCGCCCTACCCAGCAAAATTCGGTACCATATACCCAGTAGGGGTATGCCGGGCGATATGTCCCCCGGAGTGTGACCGAGAACACCCGTCCCGAGATGGAGGCCCGCTATGACGACCACCGAGGCCGGCGCCACGGCAGCCTCCGGGCAGACGGACCGCGCCGAGCACGCCACGCACGGTTACCACAAGCAGAAGGACGAGCACCTCAAGCGGCTGCGCCGGATCGAGGGGCAGATCCGGGGGCTTCAGCGGATGGTGGACGAGGACACCTACTGCATCGACATACTCACCCAGGTCTCGGCCTCCACGAAGGCGCTCCAGTCCTTCGCGCTCCAGCTGCTGGAGGAGCACCTGCGGCACTGCGTGGCGGACGCGGCGCTCAAGGGCGGGGACGAAATCGACGCGAAGGTGGACGAGGCGACGAAGGCGATCGGCCGGCTGCTGCGCACCTGAGGACCGCCCAGCGCCTCAGTCGTCCCGTTCCCGCCGCTCCACCCGCAGCACCTCGTCGATGCACTCCAGGCTGAGCCGGTCCTCGGCGGCCGAGGCCGCGATGATCAGCTCGCCGCACAACTCGATCTCGGCGAGGGCCACATGGTCCTGAACCGCCGTACCGCCGGCCGCCGCCACCCGCCTCACCTCTTCTCCGACGTCACCGAACTCCTAGGGTAGGAGGCGGTTTACCTACCGCGCATGGCACGGACGGGCTACTTCCGAGGTGGCGTCAAGGGACTAGTGCGGCACCGGGAGTGGCCGGATTCAGGCCCCGCCGGCACCCGTGTCCTCCGCGATCCGGCCGGCGTAGATGTCCCGTGCGCGCGGCAGCGCGACGACGGCGGGGGCGCCGAAGTCGTACAGCAGGAGGGTCGAGGTGACGGCGACGGGGGTGCGCCGGCGGCCGTTGACGAAGCTGAAGCGCTGGCGCAGCTTGCGCAGCCGGCCCTGGTCGTCCAGGTAGGCGTCGAAGGGCACCTGGGCCGTGGCGAACCCTTTTGCCGCCGCGGCCAGGGAGTTGCGGACGTCCGCCGGGGCGTACCGGGCGGCGTGGGCGAGGTCCGCGGTGCCCCGGTAGTGCCGCACCGGAATGCCGCCGACCTCGGTGCGGCCGACGTAGCTCGCCCGCCGGGTGCCGCGCAGCACCTCGGCCGCGGTGTACGGGTCGGTGACGCCGCCGGTGACCAGATTGCCGTCGGAGAGCGTGGCCGTCTCCACCCGCACCCACTTGTCGGCGGGCACCCCCGCTCCCCGGTTCTTCATGAACAGGGCGCCCGGTGCGAGGAGTTCGGTGAGCGGCTGGTGCTCGGCGGCGCCCACCGGGTCCTCCGGGAGCACGACGGTCAGCCGGCCGAGCCGGTGGACGTAGTCGTAGACCCCGGTGCCGCGGATGGTGACGCGGGTGCCGCCCGTGGCCATCTCCATGGCGGTGCCGGCCTTGGAGCTGCCCGCGCCGGTCAGGGCGCCGGCCGCGCCGGTCAGCAGGGTGATCGGGTCGCCCGTGCCGCTGCTGACGTCCTCGGCGGGGAGCCCGAGGTCCGAGCAGCCGCCCGCGCCCGCGCCCAGCGCGAGCGCGAGGCCCAGCGCGCCGGCCGTCCTGCCCGCGCGCCGTCTGTACTGCCGCCGTTCCATCGCCCTGCCTTCCCCCAGCCGGTACGTCCGTTACGGCCCCCCTGTCCTCCGGTTAACGACGAGTAGGGGACCGCCGTCACGCTCTGCCCTGGGCTGCTCGGTACGGTGGACGGCGTGGCGGAGCAGGACACGCGGGACCCGGAACATCTGACGACGACGACCGAACAGGGCCGCTTCTGCGTGGCCCGCTGCACCTGCGGCTGGCGCGGTCCGGCCCGCAGGGCGCGCAGCCAGGCGAGAACCGACGCGACCGAGCACGGGGACGGCCGCTGACGGCGGTACGGCACGGCCGCCGCCGCGGGACCGCCCGGTTTCCGGCCCGCAGCGGCCGGAGGCGAACGCAGTGGGCCCGCCCCCGGAGTCCGGGGGCGGGCCCTTCCGCATCCTCGTGGTGGCACCGCCATGCAGCACCGCGAGGAAATCGGGGGATCAGCCGAAGCGGCCGGAGATGTAGTCCTCCGTCGCCTGCACGGACGGGTTGGAGAAGATCCGCTCCGTGTCGTCGATCTCGATCAGCCGGCCGGGCTGGCCGACCGCCGCGAGGTTGAAGAAGGCCGTGCGGTCGGAGACCCGCGCCGCCTGCTGCATGTTGTGCGTGACGATGACGATCGTGAACCGTTCCTTCAGCTCACCGATCAGGTCCTCGATCGCGAGCGTGGAGATCGGGTCGAGCGCGGAGCACGGCTCGTCCATGAGCAGCACCTTCGGCTCGACCGCGATCGCGCGGGCGATGCACAGCCGCTGCTGCTGGCCGCCGGAGAGCCCGGCGCCCGGCTTGTTCAGGCGGTCCTTGACCTCGTTCCAGAGGTTCGCGCCCTTGAGCGACTTCTCGACGATGTCGTTCAGCTCGCTCTTGCGGTAGTTGCCGTTCAGCCGCAGACCGGCGGCCACATTGTCGAAGATCGACATCGTGGGGAACGGGTTCGGGCGCTGGAAGACCATGCCCACCTCGCGCCGCACCGACACCGGGTCGACCCCGTTGCCGTACAGGTCCTCGTCGTCGAGCAGCACCTTGCCCTCGACCCGGCCGCCCGGCGTGACCTCGTGCATGCGGTTCAGGGTGCGCAGGAACGTCGACTTGCCGCAGCCGGAGGGGCCGATGAACGCCGTCACCGAGCGCGGCTCGACGCTCATCGAGATGTCCTCGATCGCCTTGTGGGAGCCGTAGTACGCGGTCAGTCCGCTTACGTCGATTCGCTTGGCCATGACTACTTCACTACTTCCGTCAGTCGCTGTGGGGCCGCGATCGGCGACCAACCACGCGGCGGTAGCCGCACATTGTCAGCGGGGGGCCTTCCAGCGGGCGATGCCGCGGGCCGCCAGGTTGAGGATCATCACGAAGGCGATGAGCGTGAGCGAGGCCGCCCAGGCGCGGTCGTACGCCGCCGTGGAACCGGAGCTCTGCGAGTACTGCTGGTAGATGTACAGCGGCAGCGCCTGCTGGGCACCCGAGAACGGGTTGTTGTTGATGAAGGAGTTGCCCCACACCAGCAGCAGGACCGGCGCCGTCTCACCCGCGATACGGGCGATGGCCAGCATGATGCCCGTGGTGATGCCGCCGATGGAGGTCGGCAGGACCACCTTGAGGATGGTGCGCCACTTGGGCACACCGAGCGCCAGGGACGCCTCGCGCAGCTCGTTCGGGACGAGCTTGAGCATCTCCTCCGTGGAGCGGACCACGACCGGCATCATCAGGATGGCCAGCGCCAGCGAGCCGGCGAAGCCGAAGGGCTGCATGTCCGCCATCAGCATCAGGCTGAGGATGAACAGGCCCGCGACGATCGACGGGATGCCCGTCATGACGTCGACGAAGAAGGTGACCGCGCGGGCGAGACCGCCGCGGCCGTACTCCACCAGGTAGATCGCGGTGAGCACGCCGACCGGCGCGCCGATCAGGGTGGCGAGGCCGACCTGCTCCAGGCTGCCGATGATCGCGTGGTAGATGCCGCCGCCCGGCTCGGAGTCGGCGACGACGCCCATGGAGTGCGTCAGGAAGTAGGGGTCGAGGACCTTCACACCGCGCTTGACGGTGGTCCAGATCAGCGAGACCAGCGGGACCACCGCGAGCAGGAAGGCGACCCACACCAGCGAGGTGGCGATCCGGTCCTTGGCCTGGCGGCGGCCCTCCACCGCGGAGGTGATGACGTAGGTGCCGAGGACGAACAGCAGCGCGGCGATCAGGCCCCACTGGATGTGGCTGGTCAGGCCGGCGCCCTCGCCGATGCCCACCGCGACCACGATCGAGCCCGCGGCGATCGCCCACGGCGACCACTTCGGCAGGCTGGCGCTGCGCAGCGAGCCGCTGCGCTTGTCGGTGACGGCTGCGGTGCTCATGCGTTGGCCCCCGAGTACTCCTTGCGGCGGGCGATGATCGCGCGGGCCGCGCCGTTGACCAGCAGGGTGATGACGAACAGGACCAGACCGGAGGCGATCAGCGCGTCCCGGCCGTCCTGGGTCGCCTCGCCGAACTTGCTGGCGATGTTCTGGGCGAAGGTGCCGCCGCCCGGATCGAGCAGGCTGGTCTGGATGTCGAAGGTCGGGGAGAGGACCGTGGCGACGGCCATCGTCTCGCCGAGCGCGCGGCCGAGGCCGAGCATCGAGGCGGAGATCACGCCGGAACGCCCGAAGGGCAGCACCGACATGCGGATGACTTCCCAGCGGGTGGCGCCGAGGGCCAGCGCGGCCTCCTCGTGCATCCGCGGGACCTGCCGGAAGACCTCGCGGCTCACGTTGGTGATGATCGGCAGGATCATGATCGCGAGCAGGATGCCCACGGTGAGCATCGAGCGGGGCGCGCCGCCCTGCCAGGAGAAGATCCCGGTCCAGCCGAGGTACTCGTCGAGCCAGCCGAACAGGCCGTTCAGGTGCGGTACGAGGATCAGGGCGCCCCACAGGCCGTACACGATGGACGGCACCGCGGCGAGCAGGTCGATCACGTAGGCGACCGGGCCGCTCATCCTGCGGGGGGCGTAGTGGGTGAGGAACAGCGCGATGGCGACCGCGACGGGCACGGCCAGGACCATGGCGATGACCGAGGAGACCACCGTGCCGAAGGCGAGCACCGCGATGCCGAACGACGGCGGCATCAGGTTGGTGTTCCACTCGAAGGTGGTCAGGAAGTTGCCGTGGTCCTTGCTGATCGCGAGGGACGCGCGGTAGGTGAGGAAGACCGCGATCGCGGCCATGATCACCAGGAGCAGGATGCCGGAGCCGCGGGACAGGCCGAGGAAGACGCGGTCACCGGCGCGGGTGGCGCTGCGGTTCGCGGTCTTCTCCGGGCGGGTGGCCGGCTGGGATGCGGGGGGTGGTGCGTCGGTTGTCTTCGTTATGTCCATCGGGTTCTCCGGTCTGCGGAGCCGTTCGCCCCGGTGGGGGCGCCCGGCTCGTGGCGGCGGTGCACCGGACGGTGCGGCCCGGCCCGCGGGGAGGCCGTGGGACCGGGCCGCACTCTCGGATCAGGTCAGCTCAGGCCCGCGATGGTGGAGCGGACCTTGCCGATGATCGCGTCGGGCATCGGCGCGTAGTCGATGCCGCTGAGCAGCTTCTGGCCGTCCTCGGACGCCATGTAGTTGAGGAACGCCTTGACGGTGGGCAGCGTGTCGGCCTTGTTGCCCTTGTCGCAGGCGATCTCGTACGTCACCAGGGTGATCGGGTAGGCGCCGTCGGCCTTGGTGTTGTAGTTCAGCTGGAGCGACAGGTCGCTGCCGGTGCCGACGACCTTGGCGTCGGCGATGGCCTTGGTGGCGCTCTCGGTGCTGGGGGCGACCGGCTGGGCGGCACCGGTGTCGATGCTCACGGCCTTGACGCCGTCGCCGACGTACGACAGCTCGAAGTAGCCGATGGCGCCGTTGGTCTGCTTGACCTGCTGGGCGACGCCGGAGGACTGCGCGGCGGACTGACCGCCCTTGGCCTGCCAGGTCTTGCCGCCCGAGTACTTCCAGTTGTCGGGGGTGGCGGCCTTCAGGTACTTGGTGAAGTTGTCCGTGGTGCCGGAGTCGTCCGAGCGGTGGAAGGCCTGGATCTTCAGGTCGGGAAGCTTCGCCGAGGGGTTCAGCTTCTTGATCGCGGCGTCGTTCCAGTTGGTGATCTTGCCGTCGAAGATCTTGGCGAGCGTCGGGGCGTCCAGGACCAGGTTGTCCACGCCGTTCAGGTTGTAGCCGATGGCGATCGGGCCGCCGACCATCGGGAGGTCGATGCCCTGGCCCCCGGAGCAGACCTTCTTGGACGCGGCGACATCCTCGGGCTTGAGCGCCGAGTCGGAGCCCGCCCACGGGATCTGGCCCTGGGTGAAGGAGGTCACGCCCGCGCCGGAGCCGCCGGCCTTGTAGTTGATCTGCACGCCGCAGGCCTGCGAGAAGTTCTTGACCCAGGCGTCGATCGCGTTCTTCTGCGCGGAAGATCCGTCCGAGAGCAGCTGGCCCTTGGCGCCGTCGCACTTGATGGAAGAGGCGTTGGCCGCCGATGCGCCGCCCGAGGGCTTGGAACCGCCGCCGTTGTCGTCGGAGCCGCACGCCGTCAGGGCCAGGGCGCCGGAGACGGCGAGAGCACCGAGGGTCACGGCGCGCAGCCGGTTCTTGCGCTGAAGCTTCACGTTCGGGAGTTCCTTCCAGGAGCCGCCGCGGTCGGCGGCGTGCGAAGTCGTGGGTGCGGGGAGCGCATCCGAACCGCACTCCGCACCGGGTAAGGCCGAAATTAGGCAGATCAGGTGAAGCCGCCGAAGGCCGTACATGAACGACGGGTGAACCCCTGCCGTCGGCCCGGTGAGGTCACGGAATGCTCACGGGGAGGGCACGCGCCGATCCCGGCGAGCGGGGCGGACGCACACATTTGCGATGTCCGCCACCCGTACGGGGGAACCCTTGTGGACACACCGTCGTCTCGTCTCCCGGAGGCCACTCAGGCCGCGGAAAGGCGACGGAGACATGGAACGGCGTACGTTCATCTCGGGCGGCGCGGCCGCGCTGGCGACGACGGCACTGACCGCGTGCGGTACGGGCGGGGGCCACTCCGCCGCGGCCCGGACCCGGCCCTCGGGCGTGACCGGGGCTTCTTCGGCCTCGCTCACGGCGATGACGACCACCAGCGCGGGCAGCGCGGGCGACTGGGCCGCCCTCGGCCGGGACCTCGACGGCTCCCTGGTGCGGCCCGAAGACGCCCAGTGGAAGACCGCGCACCAGCTGTACAACACCCGCTTCGACGGCCTGAAGCCCGCCGCGGTCGCCTACGTCGCGCACGCCGCCGACATCCGCACCGTCCTGTCGTACGCGAGAAGCCGGCACATACGGGTGGCGATACGCAACGGCGGCCACTCCTACGCGGGGTACTCCTCCGGCGACGACCGGCTGATCGTCGACGTCTCGCGGCTCGACCGGATACGGGTCAGCGGCAGCGAGGCGGTGGTCGGCGCCGGCGCGAAGCTGATCGACGTCTACCGGGGTCTGGCCGCGAAGGGCGTGACCATACCGGCGGGCTCCTGCCCCACGGTCGGCATCTCCGGCCTGGTGCTCGGCGGCGGCCACGGGGTCGTCTCCCGCGCGTACGGGCTGACCTGCGACAACCTCACCCAGGCGACCCTGGTCACCGCCGACGGCAAGCAGCTCACCGCGGACGCCACCCAGCACTCCGACCTCTTCTGGGCGCTGCGCGGCGGGGGCAACGGCAACTTCGGTGTCGTCACCGAGCTGCGCTTCCGCACCCACCCGGCGCCGCAGGCGGTCACCGCGTATCTGTCCTGGCCGTGGTCGAAGGCGGCGGCGGTGCTCAAGGCGTGGCAGGAGTGGGGGCCGACGCAGCCGGACGAGATCTGGTCCTCCCTGCACCTGGCGTGCGTGCCGGGCCGGACGCCGACGATCTCCGTCTCCTGCTTCTCCATCGGCACCTACGGTGAGCTGAAGAACGCGGTGGACCGCCTCGCCCACCAGGCCGGCGCCAACGCCACCTCCGTCTCGCTGCACCGGCGGGGCTACGAGGAGGCGATGGAGATCTACGCCGGATGCTCCTCCTTCTCCGCCGGGGCCCAGTGCCATCTGCCGGGCAGCACGCCGGGCCGCTCGGCGCAGGGGGCGCTCGGGCGGGAGACGTACGCGGCCCGCTCCGACTTCTTCGACCGGTCCCTGTCCGCGGCGGGCATCCAGACGGTGCTGCGGCAGATCGCGGGGGTGCGGGGCGGCGGGGGCAGCATCGCGTTCACGGCGCTGGGCGGTGCGGTGAACCGGGTGGCGCCGACGGCGACGGCGTTCGTGCACCGGCGCTCGCGGATGCTGGCGCAGTACATCGCGTCCTGGTCCGCGGGGGCGTCCGGGGGCACGGCGCAGTCGTGGCTTACCTCGGCGCATCGCGCGATGGCGCCCTACGCGTCCGGCGCGGCGTACCAGAACTACACGGACCCGACGCTGACGGACTGGCGGAAGGCGTACTACGGGGACGCGGCGGCGCGGCTGGCGAAGGTGAAGCAGCAGTACGACCCGTCGAGGTTCTTCTCGTACGCGCAGGGGGTGTAGGGGCGGGTCCGGGGGATCGGCGGGTCCGGGGGCGTCGGCTGAGCGGCGTTCCCGGCCGCGGGAGCGCCGTGGCCGGTTACGCCGCCAGGTCCCGTTCCTCCGAGTCCAGCGGCTCGACCGGCCGTCGGGCGCCCGGTACCAGCGGCACGTCGACGGCCGTCCGGCGGCGCACCAGCCACGACACCCTCGGGGTCCGCTCCACCGCCTTCATCAGCGGGGTGAGCAGGGCGGAGGCCAGCGGGGCCAGCAGCAGGGTCACCGCGGTGCCGAGGGCGAAGCCGCCGATCACGTCCGTCGGGTAGTGCACGCCCATGTACACCCGGCAGAACCCCTCCAGCAGGGCCAGCCCGATCCCGGCGATGCCGAACCTGCGGTTGGCGACGAACAGCCCCACGCCGAGCGCCATCGTCAAGGTCGCGTGATCGCTGACGAAGGAGAAGTCGGTCTTGCCGGAGACGAGGACGTCGAGCCCCTGATGGTCCACGAAGGGCCGCGGCCGGGACACGAATCCCCGGATCGGGATGTTCACCAGCACCGCGATCCCGGCGGCGAGCGGCGCCCACACCAGCGCGGCCACGGAGGTCGCCGCGTCCTGTCCGCCCCGGCGGCGCACGGACCACCAGCACCACACCACGAGCAGCACCATCGCGAGCAGCAGGCCGTACTCGCCCACGAACTCCATGATCCGGTCGAACCAGTGCGGCGCGCTTCTGGCCAGACCATTGATGTCGTAAAGCAGTTCGACGTCGGGGTTCGATCCGGATTCGGCGAGTACAGCCATGGTGCTGCGGCCCCTTCGTCGTCTTCCCGGACGCACCTCGTGTGCGTCGCACCGACCCCCGTCAACAGGAACGCACAGTCACCACCCATGCGTTCCACTCTCCACCGAAAGATCACGCAGACGTTATCGAAGAGAGACTCATCATCGCAGCTCAGGGGGTAGGTTCACGCGCGGTTTACACCGTCGTGGGGAGCGCTTTTGCGCCATCTTCGGTCACCCGAGTGGCGCCGAAATAATCCGCTCCGTCGATCGGGTCGAACCGGATCACCGCCCCCGTGCGCGGCGCGTCGATCATGTACCCGCCGCCGACGTAGATACCCACGTGGTGGATGGCCCGCGAGTCGTTGGGGTCGTGGGAGAAGAACACCAGGTCGCCGGGGAGCAGCTGGCTGCGCGAGGGATGCGGGCCCGCGTTGTACTGGTCGTTCGCCACCCGCGGCAGCTTGATCCCGACGCTCGCGTACGCCGCCTGCGTCAGCCCCGAGCAGTCGAAGCGCCCGCCCTGCGCCGCCGTGCCCTCGCCGCCCCACAGATAGGGCGTACCGAGCTTCTGCTGCGCGAAGTTGATCGCGCCGGCCGCCTGCCGGGTGGGGTCGAGCCGGCTGGGCGGCGCGGCGAAGCTCTCCGCGAGGCTGTTGATGCGCCGCACGTAGTTCTGCGTCTCGCTGATGCCCGGCACCCCGCCGGCCTGGATGACCCGGTACGCCCCGGCGTTGTACGCGGCGAGCATGTTGTCGGAGACGTTGCCCGGAACGTCCTTGACGTACTTGGCCAGTTCGCAGTCGTACGACGCCGCCGACGGAATCGCGTCGTTCGGGTCCCAGATGTCGCGCTTGCCGTCGCCGTTGCCGTCGATGCCGTGGGTCGCCCAGGTGCTCGGGATGAACTGCGCGATGCCCTTGGCGTCGGCCGGGCTCACCACGGTGGGGTTCCAGCCGCTCTCCTGGTACAGCTGCGCCGCGAGCAGCGCCGGGGTCAGCGCGGGACACAGGTTCCCCCACTTCTGCACCAGTTGCTGGTACGCCGCCGGTACCGCGCCCTTCGCCAGCGCCCGCCCGCCCGCGGTCAGGCCCCCCACGAGGTTCCCGGCGACCAGGTACACCGCGACCACGAGCACCATGACGAAACTCAGGCCGCCCGCCACGAGGGCACCACCGACGATCCACGCCTTACGCACCGTCAACCGCCCCTCACCGCAGCCCAGTCCGCCGAGTGCAGTGTAGGAGCCGCGGCGCCCGAGCACGAGAACGCCCGTCCGAACACGGGAAGTTGGACTCCCCCGTCACCCCGGCGGGCGGCCTCAGTCCGCCGTCGTCGCGTCCTGGTACAGCTCCGCCGCCTGAGCGCCCAGCGCCACGCTGTACGACACGTCGTCCGTGGAGCCGCCCTCCTCGTGGCCGCCGAGGACGCCGACGACCTGGTGGTCGCCGTTGATCCAGGGGCTTCCGCTGGTGCCGGCGGTGAAGGAGGGGCAGTAGATGCGCTGCTGGGTGGCGCTCTGGCGGCGGGGCTTGTTGGTGCAGCGGATGGGCTGTTCGCGGGAGTCGGGGTAACCGGTGACCGTCACCGCGGTCGCGCCGGTCGTCGCACCGGTGACGAAGCGGTTGCCGCCGACCGCCTGTTCGATCGTGCGCCCGTCGAGATCGGCCACGGTGACGAGGGCGACATCGCTGTCCTCGTCCTGGTCCCGCGTCCAGCCGTCGGGCAGGAAGCGCCGGGTCACCCGCCACACCCCGTGCGGCGCCTGCCCGTTGCGGTAGCCCGGTATGAAGACCAGGTCCCGGTCCGGGGCGCTCACACAGTGCGCGGCGGTGGCGATGAGGTCGCCCCGCGGGCTGTGCACCACCGAGGCCGTGCAGAAGTGGTTGCCGGTCGGCCGGCCCGCCCCGTCCGCGGCGGACAGCACGCCGATCCGGGCGTCGCGCACGGAGGCGACCGCGTCCGCGGTGACCCCGAGGGGTCCCGGCCCGTCGTCGGCGGACGCCACGGACGCCGAGGTCAGGGCGAGCATCACCACGGCCCCGAGCAACGCGGGACGCGAGGTGACCGAGATGCGTGAGATGCGCTTCATCAGCCCTCACTCTGTCTCACGAAGGTGAGAAACCCGCCCCGACTTCGCTGAGAATTCCCGCAGAAACCTCCCGATGGCCGGTGCGGGCACCACGCTACTGTCCCCCCGCCGCACTCGCCTCCCCACCGCTCCCCCCGTGTCAGAACGTCGTCGTCATCCCGCCGTCCACCGCGATGGTCTGCCCCGTGATGAAGGACGCCGCGTCGCTCGCCAGGAAGACGACGATCCCGGCGATCTCCTCCGGCCGGCCCCAGCGCCCCAGCGCGGTACGGGTGCGCAGCCAGCGCTGCCAGTCGGGGTCCGCCACCAGTCGGGCGTTGACCTCGGTGGCGAAGGTGCCCGGCGCGACCGAGTTGACGGTCGTACCGCTCGGTCCGAGGTCCGCCGCGAGCGCGCGGGTCAGACCGTCCAGGCCCGCCTTCGCGGTGGCGTAGCCGACATCACCCGTACGGCCCAACTGCCCCACCACCGAGGAGACGTTGACGATGCGGCCCGGCACCCCGCGCGCGGCCAGCCCCCTGGCCACCGCCTGGCTCAGCGCGTACGCGGAGGTCAGGTCCGCGTCGAGCAGCGCGTTCAGGTCTCGGGGCGTCATCTCCGCCACACCCCGCCGGTCCCGGTGGCCCACGTTGTTGACCAGGATGTCGAGGTCGCCCAGCTCCTCGACCGCCGCCTGAGCGGCCGCCCGGTCCGTGACGTCGAACGCGGCGGTCGTGACGTCGTACCCGGCCTCTTCCCGCAGCCGCCCGGCCGCCGCGGAGAGGGCCGCCGGGTCACGGCCGTTGAGGACCACCCGCGCGCCCGCTCCGGCCAGACCGCGCGCCATCTCCAGGCCCAGGCCGCGCGCGGACCCCGTCACGAGGGCCGTACGGCCGTCGAGCCGGAAGGACACGGGGCCGCCGCCGAGCGCGGGGGCGCCGCCGTTCGCCGGGCCGGCGCTGCTGCCGCCCGTCTCTGCCGAGGTCATGGGGGTCGGTCTCGGTCCGTGGTGCGTGCTGACGATCCCCGGAAGGTTCCGGGAAATCCCTTACCCGCACCGTATCCCGTCCGCTACGGACTTCCCCTCCCGATCATCCGCCCCCGCTCCCCTCAGCCCTTCCCGGCCGCCGTCCACTCCACCCCCGTCAGCTCCTCCGACAGGGTCCACAGCCGCCGCGCCGCCTCCGGGTCGCTCGCCGCCGCGCTGCGGGCGACCAGGGTCGGCGCGCCACGGAACCCGCCGAGCCCGTCGGGGCCGACGTAGGACGCGCCGGGGATGTCCTCGGTCGCCGCGAACAGCGTGGGCAGGGCGCCGGCCCGGTCGCTCTGGGCGACGACCCGGTCGGCGACCGTCATGGCGGCACGCATCAGGGGGTTCGCGTGGTGGCTGGTGAGGTTGGTGGCCGCGTAGCCGGGGTGGGCGGCGAGCGCCCGCACCCCGGAGCCGGCCTCGGTCAGGCGGCGCTGGAGTTCCAGCGTGAACAGCAGGTTCGCCAGCTTGGACTGGCCGTAGGCGCGCATCGGGCTGTAGCGGTCGCGCAGGTTCACGTCCTCGGAGTGGATGCGCTGATCGCCCCAGCGATGCGCGTTGGAGGCCAGCGTCACCACGCGGTCCGTGACGTACGGCAGCAGGAGGTTCGTCAGCGCGAAGTGCCCGAGGTGGTTGGTGCCGAACTGCATCTCGAAGCCCTGCGCGGTGCGCTGCTCCGGCAGCATCATCACGCCCGCGTTGTTGATCAGCAGATCCAGCGGGCGGTCCCAGCCGGCGGCGAAGGCGCGCACCGAGTCCAGGTCGGCGAGGTCGAGCCGGCGCACCTCGGTGCTGCCGGCCACCCGCGCCGCGGCGGCGCCGCCCCGCGCGACGTCCCGCACGGCGAACACCACATGCGCGCCGGCCCGCGCCAGCGCCTCGGCGGTCACCAGGCCGAGGCCGCTGTTGGCCCCGGTGATCACGGCCGTGCGGCCGGTCTGGTCGGGGATGCGGTGCACGTTCCACTTGCGCGCCGAGCGCGCGCCGGTCGTCTCAGCCATGGAGTCAATGTAGACAGCGACTACAATGCTGTCAATGACAACACGGAGGCCCTCGCCCGGCCTCCCGCACCGGCCCGGACCGGCCCCGACCTGCCACTATCCGCCCCGGCGCGAGCCGGACCGGCCATGATGTCGCCGCCTACATCGGGATACGATGGCGCACATGCCCGCAAGCCGCCCCTACCACCACGGAGACCTGCGCGCCGCGCTGCTGCGGAGCGCCGAGCGCACCCTGCGGGAGAAGGGGGCCGGGGCCCTGTCGCTGCGCGAACTGGCCCGCGACACCGGCGTCAGCCACGCGGCGCCGGGCCGGCACTTCAAGGACAAGCAGGCCCTGCTCGACGCCCTGGCGATGGAGGGGTACGAGCGGCTGGAACGCGCCCTCACGGAGGCGTCCGGCGCGGGACCGGACTTCGAGCGGCGCATGGTGGCGATCGCCCGCGCCTACCTGGGCTTCGCCGTCGACCATCCCGAGCTGCTGGAGCTGATGTTCACGCGCAAGCACCGCCCCGACAGCTCCGCCCAGCTCATCGCGGCGGTCGACCGCACCCTCGGCTCGCTCCCCCGGCTGTTCGCGGACGCCCAGGCGAGCGGCGAGATCACCGCGGGCGACCCCGAGCGCATCGCGCTGGCCGCCGCCGCCAGTCTGCACGGCCTGGCCGCTCTCATCGCCGGCTGCGCACTGGACGCGGACGAGGCCATGGCCGGTCTGGACGAACACGTCCATCTGCTGCTGTACGGCCTCAAGCCCCGCTGAACAGCGCCCGCTTGACCAATTCACGTCCCGTGCAACCCATTTGACCTGCCTGTTCGGTCATCTCCTCGCCATCGCACCGTCATTGGCCGGTAAGCCGGGCACCCCATTCGGGTAACGCGGAAGTCAGTATTCCGAAAGCCTCTTGTTGTCGCGTACCCAACAAGCGAAGGTCGTCGCGGGCCGCCGCCCCCATCGGCGAACACGCCGCTGGACCCCCACCGCAGGCCTCTGCCCCACCACTTCCAGGAGGCTGTACCTTGCGTACGCACAACTCCCCCCACATATCCGGCAGATGGCGTCGCGCCGGTTCCGCCGCCGCTGCCGCCACCGCGCTCGCCCTGGCCGGCTTGGGTGCCGCCGCCCAGGCGAACGCGGCCACTCCCCACCAGGTCAGCGCCCGGACGATCGCCACCCAGGTCGCCAAGGCCCATGTGCGGACCACGCACGCGTGTGCCGCGACCCCGAAGAAGGGCTACGCCTCCTGTGACGCGCTGCGCGTGACCGGTGGCACCACCGCCTTCATGGAGAAGCAGGCCGCGGTCAAGGGCGTCGCGCCCGCGACGATCGACCCCGACGCCTCCTCCGGCACCCCGACCGGCTACGGCCCCTCGGACCTCCAGTCGGCCTACGGCCTGGCCTCCGCCGCCGCCTCCAGGGGCGCCGGCGAGACCGTCGCCATCGTGGACGCCTACGACGACCCGAACGCCGCGGCCGACCTCGCGACGTACCGCTCGTACTACGGCCTGCCCGCCTGCACCACGGGCAACGGCTGCTTCAAGAAGGTCGGCCAGACGGGCTCGACCACCTCGCTGCCGTCCGCCGACAGCGGCTGGGCCGGTGAGATCTCGCTCGACCTCGACATGGTCAGCGCGGCCTGCCCGAACTGCAGCATCCTGCTGGTCGAGGCCAAGACCGCGTCGATGACCAACCTCGGCACCGCGGTCAACGAGGCCGTGAAGCTGGGCGCGAAGTACGTCTCCAACAGCTACGGCGGCTCGGAGTCCTCCGCCGACACCAGCTACGACTCCTCGTACTACAAGCACGCGGGCGTCGTCATCACGGCGAGCGCGGGCGACGAGGGCTACGGCGCCGAGTACCCGGCCGGCTCCCAGTACGTGACCGCCGTCGGCGGCACCGCGCTCACGAAGGCGTCCAACACCCGCGGCTGGTCGGAGTCGGTCTGGAACACCTCCAGCACCGAGGGCACCGGCTCCGGCTGCTCCGCCTACGACGCCAAGCCTTCCTGGCAGACCGACACGGGCTGCGCCAAGCGCATGATCGCGGACGTCTCCGCCGTGGCCGACCCGGCCACCGGCGTCTCCGTCTACGACAGCTACGGCGCCGACGGCACCGGCTGGAACACCTACGGCGGCACCAGCGCCAGCTCCCCGCTCATCGCCTCGGTCTACGCCCTGGCGGGCACCCCCAGCAGCGGCAGCTACCCGGCCGAGTTCCCGTACACCAAGGCCGGCACCTCCGCGCTGAACGACGTCACCAGCGGCAGCAACGGCTCCTGCTCCACGAGCTACTTCTGCACCGCCCGGTCCGGCTACGACGGTCCGACCGGTCTGGGCACCCCCGAGGGCGTCTCGGCCTTCACCGGCTGAGCAGGCGTCCCGAGGGCGCAATCACCCCGTCGGGTCACGGGGGCGCCGCCGCCCGGAGGGGGACGTGGGGTCCCCTCGGCGGCAGGGCGAGAAGGTGGGCGGATCACGGCAGCCGGCCGCGATCCGCCCACCGGCCGTTTCCGGCGGCGCCTCTTCCGGCCGTCGTTCCTGTGAGTCGGGTCAAGGCGGCGGCAACGTTCGGTAAGGCGGAAGCCAGGATTCCCACGGAACGGCCACCGCCCCCTTGTTGTCGCGTACTCAACAAGTCATCGTCTTCGCCGTACCACCGCACGCACCCGCAACGCCCCGGTTCCCTCCCCATATCCGGAACACCTGGAGGCTGCACTCATGCGTACGTCCCCCACCGCCGAACCCACGGCCGCCGGCCGCCGGCGCCGTATCGGCACCGCCTTCGCGGCCGCCGCCGCGCTGGCCCTCGCCGGGTTCGGCACCGCCGCCCAGGCCGGCGCAGCCACCGCCGCACCGGCCCAGGCGACCTGGGCCAAGACCCCCTGTGCGACCCCCAAGCACAAGGGTGAACTCGCCTGCGACTCGCTGCGGGTGACCGGCGGGCTCACCGCCTTCCAGAAGCAGCAGGCCGCCGACGGCATCACCCCCAAGGCCGCCACGCCCTCCGGCTACGGCCCCTCCGACCTCCAGTCGGCCTACGGCCTCACCTCCGCCGCCGCCTCCAAGGGCGCCGGCGAGACCATCGCGATCGTGGACGCCTACAACGACCCGAACGCCGAGGCCGACCTCGCCAAGTACCGCTCGTACTACGGCCTGCCCGCCTGCACCAAGGCCGGCGGCTGCTTCAAGCAGGTCAGCCAGACCGGCTCCACCACCTCGCTGCCCACCAGCGACTCCGGCTGGTCCGAGGAGATATCCCTGGACCTCGACATGGCCTCCGCGATCTGCCCGAACTGCAACATCCTGCTGGTCGAGGCCAAGTCGGCGACCATGGCCAACCTCGGCACCGCCGTCAACGAGGCGGTCTCGCTGGGCGCCAAGTACGTCTCCAACAGCTACGGCGGCTCGGAGTCCTCCGCCGACACCAGCTACGACTCCTCCTACTTCAGGCATCCGGGCGTCGCCATCACCGTCTCCGCGGGCGACGAGGGCTACGGCGCCGAGTACCCGGCCGCCTCCCAGTACGTGACCGCCGTCGGCGGCACCGCGCTCACGAAGGCGTCCAACACCCGCGGCTGGAGCGAGAGCGTCTGGAACACCTCCAGCACCGAGGGCACCGGCTCCGGCTGCTCCGCCTACGACGCCAAGCCTTCCTGGCAGACCGACACCGGCTGCGCCAAGCGCACCGTCGCGGACGTCTCCGCCGTGGCCGACCCCGCGACCGGCGTCTCGGTGTACGACTCCTACGGCGTCACCGCCGGCTTCTACACCTTCGGCGGCACCAGCGCCAGCTCCCCGATCATCGCCGCCGTCTACGCGCTGGCCGGCACCCCGAGCAGCGGCAGCTACCCGGCCGAGTTCCCGTACACCAAGGCCGGCACCTCCGCGCTGAACGACGTCACCAGCGGCAGCAACGGCTCCTGCTCCACGAGCTACCTGTGCACCGCCCGTTCGGGGTACGACGGCCCGACCGGCGTCGGCACCCCCGAGGGGACGTCGGCCTTCACCGGCTGACCGCTCGTCAACCCGCACGCCCGCAGGGCCCCGGTGGCATCCGCCGCCGGGGCCCTCGGCCGTTTTCCGCCGCCCGCGCGTGAGACCATCGAAACGGCCTCTCACCCGACCGGCCGTCAGAAACCGGGCGGGGGCGTAAAGGAGGTCAACGACGCAACCACGTGGCAGGTTCCGGTCGGATCTCGTTGCCCGTGGTGACCTGCCGTGATACACAGAGTGACCATACGAGGTATTCGTACGAAACCCAGCCGTCAATGACGTCAAGTCGACATACGACGGCGAGGTTGTCGGCGACAATGAAGCCTGGCCTCTGCACACCGCAGGGGACTCGCGGAACTACCCACCAGGGGCGGTGACTTACATGCTCTTTGCGGCCGACAAGGGAGACATCAACACCATCATCGGCGGGATCGCTCCGGACTGGGGGCCCTTCGGCAGCCTGGGCAACGAGGCCAAGGTGATGATCGAGGTGGTGATGGCGGTGGCCATCCTGCTCTGCCTCGGCATCGCGGTCTGGGGTGCGGCCAAACAGCGTATCGGGGCGACGGCGCTGCGCGACACCTTCAGCGCGGAACAGGGCAAGGGCCTCATCATCGCCGGACTCACCGGCGTCTTCATCATCGGCTCCCTGGGCACGCTGTTCACCATCGTCTACGGCATGGCGGTCTAGCGCACCCCCTGTTCCCCTCCCCTTAGAGGTCGCGTCTCCCTGATGTCGAGTCACCACACCGCGCCCGCGCGGGAACCAGCACGGCTACCGTCGTATGTCTACGAGGTGGAGGGGGCGTACACGGCATGAGTCACGGAGACGAGCAGGGCTACTCCGACTACGGCGACACGGGGCACACCCGTACCCGCCTGCCCGACCACGACCCCTACGGCGGCGCACCCCGCCGCCCCTCCCGCTCACCCTCCCGCGGACTCGTCACGGTCGTCGGGGTGGTCGTCCTCCTGATCGCGGCGATCGCCTTCGCGAACCGGGGAGACCACTCCTCCGCGAACGGCCCGACCCGAAAGACCTCCCTCCCCCAAACCTCCCCCACCTCCCCCACCGGCACCCACCCCGTCCAAACCAAAACCAACGGCATCCCCTCAAACTTCGCGCATACGGAACAGGGCGCGGAAAGCGCGGCGGCGAACTATGCCACGGCCTTGGGCTCTGACGGGATGTTCAGCACCGAACGGCGACATGCGATTGTGCAAGCCGTCGCGGATCCCAGCACGGTGAACGCCCTTCAGTCAGGATTCGACGCCGACTACTCGGCAGCTTTCCTGAAGAAGGCCGGTCTCAACGCTGACGGCAGTGCTCCCAAGGGCAGCACCTTCGTCAACCGCACGATGCCGGTCGGTACGAAGGTCGCGTCGTACAGCGACAGCGCTGCCACGGTAGAGGTCTGGTGCGATGGCCTGTTCGGCATCGCAGGTGACTCTTCGACCAACCCGGTGACCAGCAGTTGGTTCACCATGACCCTGAAGCTGAGCTGGAGCAACGGGGACTGGAAGGTCCTGGAATCGGCCCAGAAGACAGGTCCCACTCCGGTCGCGGGTGACAACCCTGTGTCCGGGGCCGACGAGATCAGCAAGGCGGTCCAGGAGTTCGGAGGCTTCACCTATGCCCGGTAGCAAGCACCGCACACTCAAGATCACCACCCTGCTGGCCGCCGTACAGACAACCGCTGTACTTCTGGCCACGCGCGCCGTTGCCGCCCCCTCCCCTTCGCCCTCCCCCAGCGGCGACCGCTGCTCACTGGTGACTGGGCCGGCCAAGAAGTTCTGCTCGAGCGGCAGCGGCAGCTCCAAAGGCGGCGACCTCACCGGATCCGGCTCCAACCCCCTCTCCGACACCCTCGACCCCCTCTCCTCGCTTGCGCAGGGTTGTGCCAAGGCGGCTTCCTGGACGGTCAACAAGCTCAGTTCCGCCGTCAAGGACACCGCCAACGTCGACTTCACCAATCAGAAGTTCCTCCAGCAGTACGCCATCGTCTTCGCCGCCTCGACCATCCTCACGCTCCTGCTCTGGCTCCTCGCCGTCGCCAAGCGCGCGGTCCGCGGCGTACCGCTGACGACCGCGATCTCCGAAGCCGTCGGGTTCCTGTGGCTGACGGTGATGGCCTCGGCGTTCACCCCGCTGATCCTGTACACCGTCGTCTCCGCCACCGACAGCGTGACCGACGTCCTCGCGAAGGCCACCGGCGACCAGGCGGACACCTTCTTCGGCACGTTCTCCGGCGCCCTGAGCAAGGGCACCGACATCGGCGGCGGCCCCATCATGCTGATCGTCGTCTCCCTGGTGAGCATCCTCGCCGCCGGCGTCCTCTGGCTGGAGCTCGTCATCCGCGCCGCCCTCCTCTACGTCGGCGCCCTCCTCGGCACCGTCGTCTACGCGGGCCTCGTCGACAAGAACATGTGGGGCCACGTCCGCCGCTGGGCCGGCATCATGATCGCCGTCATCCTGGTCAAACCGGTCATCGTGATCGTCCTCGGCCTGGCCGGCGCCCTCTCCTCCGGCAACGGCCCCGACGCCTTCTCCGCCGTCGTCTCCGGCCTCGCGATCATCCTGCTCGCCATCTTCGCCAGCGCCGCCATCTACCGCTTCGTCCCCGGCTTCGGCGACGAGATCGCGGCCGGCCGCAACAACCGCATCATGCAGGGCGCCGAGGGCAAGGCCGCCGCCGTCATCAGCTCCCCCGCCTCCCTCGTCGCCCAGGGCATCAAGACCCACAGCACCCGCGCCGACAGCAACGCGGCACAGAGCGGCGGCTCCAGCACCCCCCGCCCGGCCAACCCCGCCACCGGCGGCGTCGCCGCGCACAGCGGCCGTACCCCCAGCGGGGGCGGCGGAGCCGTCCCCTCCGCCACCCCCGCGCCGCGGGCACCCAGCCCGGTCAACACCCCGCACGCAGGCAACACCCGCAACAACCGCACGGGAGGTGAAGGGCGTTGACGACCGAGTCCCACCTGTCCCATCCGGTCACGCCCCGCCGTACGTATCTCATCGGTCGCGCCCGGCCGAACGCCATCGTCGGCCGCAACCGCGAGTCCGGCGAGATCGCGCTGATCATCGTGGGCGCGTTCCTCGGCATGATGTGCGGCCTCCTCGTGCCCACCCTCTCGCTGCGGATCGTGCTGCTGATGGGCTTCCCGCTGCTTGCGCTCGCCGCGGTGTACGTGCCGTACAAGCGCCGCACCTTCTACAAGTGGTTCGAGATCAACCGCAGTTACAAGCGCACCGTCAAGCGCGGCGCCACCTACCGCTCCGCCGTCATGGAGGCCGGCACCCGCCTCGACGGCCAGGAAGTGGAGATCGGGCCGCCGCCGGGCATCGGCCGCATCAGCTGGCTCGCCGCACCCTTCGGCCCGGACGAGATCGCCGTACTGCTGCACGCCGACCGCAAGACCGTCACCGCCGCCATCGAGATCGAGGGCCCCGGCGTCGGACTGCGCGACTCCGAGGACCAGGAGGCCCTGGTCGACCGGTTCGGCACCCTGCTCAAGCACGTCGCCAACGGCGACGGCTTCGTCACCCGGCTCCAGATGCTCGCCCGCACCCTGCCCGCCGACCCCGACGCGCACGCCAAGGACGTCGCCCAGCGCGGCGACGACCGCTCCCCGGCCTGGCTCCAGCACTCCTACGACCAGCTCCAGTCGATGGTGTCCACGAGCAGCGAGCAGCATCGTGCCTACCTCGTCGCCTGCATGCACTACAGCCGTGAACTGGCCGCCGAGGCCCAGGCGATGGCCCGCGCCGCCCGCCCCCAGTCCGGCCGCAAGCTCGACCGGGACGCCGGGCTCGCCGTCGTCATGGCCCGAGAGCTGACCGACATCTGCTCCCGCCTCCAGGAAGCCGACATCCGCGTCCGCCAGCCGCTCGGCCAGGGCCGGCTCGCCTCCCTGATCCACTCCATGTACGACCCGGACCACCCCATCGACCACATCCAGGCGATGACCCGGCGCAACGCCTGGCCGGCCGAGCTGGACGCCACCGAGCCGACGTTCCTCCAGGCCAAGACCCGCGAGTCCAGCACCCGCGCCCCCTGGTGCCACGCCACCGCCTGGGTCAAGGAGTGGCCGATGACCCCGGTCGGCGTGAACTTCCTGGCCCCGCTCCTGGTCCACACCCCGGACGTGATCCGCACCGTCGCCGTCACCATGGACCTCGAACCCACCGAGGTCGCCATCGAGCGCATGCTGACCGAGAAGACCAACGACGTGGCCGAGGCGTCCCGCGCCGCCAAGATGAACCGCACCGTCGACCCCCGCGACATCGCCGCGCACAACCGGCTCGACCAGCGCGGCGAGGACCTCGCGAGCGGCGCCGCGGGCGTCAACCTCGTCGGCTACATCACCGTCTCCGCCCGCACCCCGGAGGCCCTCGCCCGCGACAAGCGGACGATCAGGGCCTCGGCCGGAAAGTCGTACCTCAAGCTGGAGTGGTGCGACCGGGAGCACCACCGCGCCTTCGTGAACACACTTCCTTTCGCCACCGGCATCCGAAGGTAGGGGCTGATTCGCCGATGCGGGATCCGCTGACCGTCCTCACCGAGGCGTTCACCTCCTTCCTCTTCGGGAAGGTCGAGACGACCCGGCTGCCGGTGCGCACCTCCACGGGCCAGGCCCAGGCGGTCTACCTGCCCACCGCCGCGCCCGGACTCGGGGACTCCGGCGTCATCATCGGCCGCGAGGTCTACTCCGGAAAGGGTTACATCTACGACCCCTTCCAGCTCTACGGCCAGCAGCTCCCGGCCCCGCACTGGCTGGTCCTCGGCGAGTCCGGCAACGGCAAGTCGGCGCTGGAGAAGACGTACGTGCTGCGCCAGCTGCGCTTCCGCGACCGGCAGGTCGTCGTCCTGGACGCGCAGGGCGAGGACGGCGTCGGCGAGTGGAACCTCATCGCCGAGGAGCTGGGGATAACGCCGATCCGGCTGGACCCCACGGCCGCCCTGAACCACGGCATCCGCCTCAACCCGCTGGACCCGGCGATCACCACCACCGGCCAGCTGGCGCTGCTGCGCACCATCATCGAGGTGGCGCTGGGCCACGGCCTGGACGAGCGCTCCGGCTTCGCCCTCAAGGTCGCCCACTCCTACGTCAACGAGACCATCGTCGACCGCCAGCCGGTCCTCACCGACATCGTGGAGCAGCTACGGCACCCCGAGCCGGAGTCCGCCGAGGCGATGAACGTCGCCCTGGACGACGTACGGGCCTGGGGCCTGGACGTCGCGCTGGTCCTGGACCGGCTGGTCGACGGTGACCTGCGCGGCATGTTCGACGGCCCGACCACGGTCGGCATCGACCTCGACGCCCCGCTCATCGTCTTCGACCTCTCCCACATCGACCGCAACTCCATCGCCATGCCCATCCTGATGGCGATCGTCGGCGTGTGGCTGGAGCACACCTGGATCCGGCCCGACCGCAAGAAGCGCATCTTCCTGGTCGAAGAGGCCTGGCACATCATCAACAGCCCGTTCGTGGCCCAGCTGTTCCAGCGCCTGCTGAAGTTCGGCCGACGCCTCGGCCTGTCCTTCGTGGCGGTCGTCCACCATCTGTCCGACGTGGTGGACGGCGCGGCCGCGAAGGAGGCGGCGGCGATCCTGAAGATGGCCTCGACCAGGACGATCTACGCCCAGAAGGCCGACGAGGCGAGAGCCACCGGCCGCGTGCTCGGACTGCCGCGCTGGGCGGTGGAGATCATCCCGACGCTGTCACCGGGCATCGCGGTCTGGGACGTCAACGGCAATGTCCAGGTGGTCAAGCACCTCATCACCGAGTCCGAGCGCCCGCTGGTCTTCACCGACCGCGCGATGACCGAGTCCTCCACCGACCGCGCGCGGGACGACGCCCTGCGCGCCGCGGAGCTGGAGGCGGAGCAGCGGGCCGCGGCCTTCGTGGAACAGCACCTCGGCGACTCCGAGTCGACGGTGGCGTAGGGAGGCACGGCAGGTGAGACCGGACGCTCGCGCACCACGGGAAGACCGGCGGCCGCAGGACCGGCAGGGTCAGGGCGGCATCCCCGACGGGCTGCTGCTCGGCCTCCTCGCCTTCCTGCTCGGCATCACCGTCCTGGTGTGGACGGCCACGGGCCTGTCGGCACTCTTCGCCCAGGGTGCCTGGCCGCCGGGCGTCACCTTCCTGCGCACCCCGCTGGCCATGCGCCATCTGATCAGCAGACCGCACGACCTCGCCGGCGCCTGGCCGGACACCCCCGCCTCCCGGCTCTCCGGCTGGGGGCTGTTCTGGGGCCTGTTCATCGCCCAGCTGATGGTCCTGTTCGTCGCCACCGTGTTCGTGCTCGGGACGGTGGCGCGTTGGCGGGCGGGTCGGGCACGGGCGCGGGCGGGCAGGCCCGCGGCGGAGCGGGTGTCCCCGGCCCCGGTATCTCCGGCCCCGATGTCCACGACCCCGACGTCCGCGGCCCCGCTGGTCGTGCCGCCTGCTCAGATGCCGCCGAGGTACGACGTCCCGGTGCAGCGGCACGAGATGCCGCAGCCGCCCGCCGCCGTCGAACAGCCCCCCGCCGAGGCGCCGTCGGCCCCCCTCCCCACTGCCGCCGGGCAGCCGGTGGCGGGGAGGGCGAAGATCCTGATCGCGCCTGCGGACACCCGCCGCTCGGCCGCCGCCCAAGCGGTACGGGACGCGGCGGGGCCCGTCCTCGTCGTCACCTCGGACCCGTCCCTGTGGGCGGAGACCAAGGACGCCAGGGCCAAGCTGGGTCCCACCCACCTCTACGACCCGGCCCATCGCTGCGACACCCCGGCCCGCCTCCACTGGTCTCCCACGGCCGGCTGCGCGGACAAGCAGACCGCGCTCCAGCGGGCGACCGCGATCCTCGCCCCCGTGCGGCCCACCGCCCGCATCGACCAGGCCGTGGTGGACACCGCGACCATCCTGCTGCGCAGCTATCTGCACGCCGCCGCGCTGGAGAACCGCACGGTCCGCCATGTGCACCGCTGGTCCCAGGGCAGCCAGGTACAGGACGCCGTACGCACCCTGCGCACGCATCCCAAGGCAGCCGCCGGTGCCGCCGGCGAGCTGGAGGCCGCCCTCACCGCGCATCCCGAACGCCGGGACGTCGCCCAGGAGTTGACCGGCAGAGCGCTCGCGGCGCTCTCGACGGTCAACATCCGCGAGGCGTGCACTCCCAACCGAACTGATGCGCTCGCCTTGGATTCCTTCGCCGACGAAGGGGGCACGCTTTACGTAGTCGGTGAATCCATCGAGGACCCGAGGAGCACGCCGGGCGCGATGCCCCTGCTGACGGCCCTCGTCTCCAGCGTGGTCGAGCACGGCCGGCGCATGGCCGCAGGGTCATCCTCCGGTCGGCTCGACCCACCACTGGCCCTGGTCCTGGACGACATCGCCGCGGTCGCCCCCTTCCCCCAGCTCCCGGAGCTGCTGGAGCGCGGGGACGAACAGGGTCTGCCGACGCTCGCCCTGTTCCGCTCGCGCGAGCAGGCCCGCGCCCGCTGGCCGCACCAGGAGCTGCCGGGCCTGCCCGGACTGCCGGGGCTAACGGTCTAGGACGAACTCCAGCTCGTCCTGCGTCGCGTCCCTGAAGAAGGGCATGCGCGCCCCGCTCGGCACGAACCCCGCCTTGCGATAGGCGCCCTGGGCCCGCTCGTTGTCCTCGTGCACCAGCAGCCGCACCCGCTCGGCGCCGCGCTCCCACGCCCAGGTCACGCCCGCGTCGAACAGGGCCTTGATCAGCCCGTTCCCCCGGTGTTCGGGCCGCACGTACACGCCGACGACATGTCCCTGACGGCATTCCACCGGGAGCCCGGCCCAGTCCTCGGTGCCGGCCTCCTCCATCAGCACGGTCAGCGAACCGGCCCACGAGCCGTCGGGCAGCTCGGCGACGAACTGCCGCGCCGTCGCCGATCCTTCGCCCGAGCCGATGGCCCGGTCCTGCCAGAAGACATCGTCCTTCGCGGCCGCCTCCTCGTATCCCTCCAGGAAGGCGAGCGGCGCGGCCGGGTCCCGCAACGCGTCCAGCCGCAGGCTCCTCACCTTCTCCCACTCCGCGGGACGTATGGCGCGTACGGTGTAATCCTGGCTGGTCAACCTGGTCATGCCCGCCACCGTAGTGCTGCGGCAGGCACTCGGCATCCCATAATCTCGTCGCATGACCACTCTTCAGGAACGACCCCACACCGCTGTCCTCGTCATCGACGTCCAGAACGGCGTCGTCGCCGGCTCCCCCGGCCTGGACGATGTCCTGTCGAACATCGACACCTTGATCGGCCGGGCCCGCTCGGCGGGCGTCCCGGTGGTGTGGGTGCAGCACCAGGACGCGGACCTGGTGCCCGGTACGGAGAACTGGGAGATCGTCCCCCAGTTGAAGCGGCTGGACAACGAGCCCCTGGTCGCCAAGAGCTACCACGACTCCTTCGAGGACACCGACTTGGAGTCCGTCCTCGCCGAGCATGGGGTGGGACGGGTGTTCGTCGCGGGCGCCCAGACCGATTTCTGCGTCCGCTCCACGCTGCACGGCGCCCTGGTACGGGGCTACGACACGATGCTGGTCGCCGACGCACACACGACGGAGGACCTCACGGAGTACGGCGCCCCGGCCCCGGAGCAGGTGATCGCGCACACCAATCTGTACTGGAGCAACCAGTCCGCACCGGGACGCGAGGCCGGCACGGTGAAGACGGCCGATGTGACGTTCTGAGACCCGCCTGGAATTCGCCCGCAAGGGCCCTGAACGCAGAAAACCCCCGCACCATACGGTGCGGGGGTTCCCCGGAATAATTGTTCGGCGGCGTCCTACTCTCCCACAGGGTCCCCCCTGC
>NZ_JBVJUC010000005.1:0-466767 GCF_055605065.1 Streptomyces sp. NPDC037203 | reverse complement strand
TGTTGAGTTCTCAAGGAACGGTCGCTTCCTTTGTACTCACCCTCTCGGGCTTTCCTCCGGGCTTCCCTTCGGTGTTTCCGACTCTATCAGATCTTCTCGATCCGATTTCCTCGGTGCCTTCCGGTTCCCGCTCTCGCGTTTCCCTTCCGGTGGACCAAACTTTATCAGAGGTTCTCGGGGGGTCTGACCGCCCTCGCCGGCTCCGCGGGGAGCCGGCTTGTGGAGAGCGAGGGCCGGTCAGTCGCCGTCTTCGAAGTAGGCGTCCAGGACCGCGTCCAGCTGCTCGTCCCATTCCTTGAATCGGGAGCGGGACGTGGCGTCGATCTCGATGGGGTACCAGCGGCGGTCCGGGGTGTGGACCGTGATGGTGTAGCGCTTGCCGAAGCGGGGGGTCTCCGACTCCACCGCGGCGATCTCGGCCCACCGGAACTCGCAGGCCTCCTCGTCCAGGCTGAGGCGGACGCCCTTGCGGTCGGCCACGATCCTGGCGCGGCGGTCGGCCGCCTCGAAGACCGGGCCCTCGGCGGACGCGTCGGGCTCGTCGTCGTCCGCGGCGGCCTCTTCAGCTGCCTCCTCGGTGGCCTCCGGTGCCGGGGACTCGGTGGCCGCCGGCTCCGCGGACTCGGCGGGTTCACCGGGTTCCGGCGGCGCGGCCGGCGCCCCGGCCTCCGGCTCCCCCGGCTCCTCCTGCTTCGCCAAGGGCGCCGCCGGGGCCGTGATGCCCGGAATGAAGGCCGGGTCGAAGCCGGCGCCCGTCACGGGCTCGGCCTTCACCGCTTCCGCCTTCAACGCTTCGGTGTTCAACGGACCGCTGTCTGTTCCTATGCGCTGCTCCACGGCGGCAGTATGGACGACTTCCCTGTGCCGGAACCAGTCAGCCCGCGCGTCGCGTCGGCAACTTACGCCGCACCAGGGGAATCGAGCACGGCCAGCGCGTCGATCTCGATCAGCAGGCCGGGCGGAAGGCCCACGTAGACCGTCGTACGGGCGGCGGGCGGCTCGGTGAGGGCCTGGGCCTCGAAGTAGGCGTTGTAGATGTCGTTCATCTCGGCGAAGTGGTCCACGTCCGTGAGGTAGACGCGGAGCATCATCACGTCGTCCCAGCTCGCGCCGCCCTCTTCCAGGACGGCCTGGACGTTGGCGAGGGTCTGGAGCGTCTGCTCGCGCAGGGTGGGGCCGGCCGGGGTCGGGGGCTTGCCGTCCGCGGCGGGCAGGAAGCCGACCTGGCCGGCGACCTGGAGGATGTTGCCCTTGCGCACCCCGTGCGAGAACTTCGCGGGCGGGGTGGTGTGGGTCTTCGGGGTCAGGGCGGTCTTTTCCACGGGTCTGGATCCTTTACGGGTGTTCCGTCACTGGTGTTCTACCGGAGTACTCCGCGCTGATCGCGTCCGCCGTGCGGCGGACCAGCGGGAGGAGGGCGAGGAGTTCGTCGGCCGTGACGACCACGTTCGGAGCGGAGATCGACATCGCGGCGGCCACCCGGCCGTCGGCGCCGCGGATGGGGGCGGCGACGCAGTTGATGGACTCCTCGTGGCCGCCGAGGTCAGCGGCCCAGCCCTGTTCGCGGACCCTGGCCAGTTCCTGGAGGAAGGCGTCGGCGTTCGGGGTCGAACGGGGGGTGTACGCCGGGTAGTCGAGCTTCTCCGCGAGGGCGCGGCGTTCGGGCTCGGGGAGATCGGCGAGGAGGAGTTTCGCCACGGCGGCCACGGTGAGGGCGACCGGCCGGCCGATCCGCGAGTACATGCGGACCGGGTAGCGGCTGTCGACCTTGTCGATGTAGAGGACCTCGTTGTCGTCGTGCACGGCGAGGTGGACGGTGTGGCCGCACTGTTCGTTCAGCCGTACGAGGTGGGGGTGGGCGATCTCGCGGATGTCCAGGTTCTCCATCGCCTCCTGGGCGAGGGCGATGAGGCGGGCGCCGAGGCGGTAGCGGTGGTCGGACTGGCGGTAGACCAGGCCGTGTTCGTGCAGGGTGCGCAGGAGGCGCAGGGCGGTGGACTTGTGGACGCCGAGGCGGTCGGCGACCCGGCCGAGGTCGGCGGGTCCCTCGGCGAGCAGCGGCAGGATGCTCAGGGCGCGGTCGACGGTCTGACTCATGGGGTGTTCGCCTCCTCGGGGGCCCGCGCGGTCTGCGTCCAGCCGGGGGCGAGTCGCAGTCTTCCCCATGCGGCCTCGTCCAGGGCGGCGAGGCGATCGGCGTGGGCGCGGGTGGGGGGCGGGGCGAGGTCGGCGGGGGTGGTGAGGGTGGCGGCGGCGACGAGGTGGCCGTGGCGGAGGCGTTGGGCCGGGGGGAGGCCGCGGAGGGTGGCGGAGAGGTAGCCGGCGGCGAAGGAGTCTCCGGCGCCGGTGGGTGATACGGGGGTGACGGTGGGGGACGGCTCGAAAGCGCGGTGCGCCGCGGCGTGCACGGGGGCCGACGGCTCATGGGCGCGCTGTGCCGGTCCGACGGCAGGACCGCCCGTGGTTCGGTAGAGCGCTGTTGCGCCCGACGCTCCCTGTTTCACCACCAGTGCCTCCGGCTCCGGCAGCATCCCCCTGATCGCCTCCGGGCCCCCCGTCACTCCCCACACCTCCTCCGCCTCGTCCTCGCCCACGAACACGATGTCGGCCCGGCGGGCCAGCTCCAGCAGGACGCGGGCCGCGTCCGTGCGCCGCCACAGCGCCGGCCGGTAGTTGACGTCGAAGGAGATCAGGGGGCGCCCGGCGTCCGGGGCGGTCAGCCGCCGCAGGAGTTCCCGGCACTGCGGCGACAGCGCCGCCGTGATCCCCGACAGGTGCAGCACCCGGCACTCCCGTACCGCCTTCATGTCCACGTTCGCCGCGGACATCGCCGACGCCGCCGACCCGGCCCGGTAGTACGCCACCTCGTGCGCCCCCGTCCCCCGGTCCGCCGCCGTGCGGAAGTAGACGCCTGTCGGGCGGGACGGGTCGCGCCGGACCGTGGAGACGTCCACCCCGTATCCGGCGATCCCCGCGAGCACGCACTCCCCGAAGCCGTCCGCCCCCACCCTGCTCACCCAGCGCGCCGAGTGGCCGAGCGCCGCCATCGCGCAGGCCACGTTGGACTCCGCGCCGCCGATCGCGCGGGAGAAGCGGGGCACGTCGGCCAGCGGGCCGGGGCGGGCGGGGATGAAGGCGACCATGGATTCGCCCAGCGCGACGATGTCCACTCCCGAGCCTCCAAGCGCCGACGACACCGCTCCGTTGACCCGGTGTCGGCGAGATGCTAGACAGCAGTGAGCACCACCTGCAATGACCGTTGCACAGAATGCAATGGCGACCGCGTGCCGGACGAAGAAGGGCTCCCATGGACACCGAAGCGCTCGACCGGCTGGCCGGGGAACGGGTCGACCACCGCTTCAAGGGCCTCCCGCCGGACGCCCACGGGCTCACCGTCGGGGAGCTGGCCGCCCAGCGGCGCAACCTGTTCGACGCGGACGGTGGCTTCACCACGCCGCTCCTCGTCCTGTCCGCCGAGCGCCTCGCGCACAACCTCGCGCTCATGGAGACGTACACCGCCCGCCACGGCCTCGCGTTCGCCCCGCACGGCAAGACCTCCATGGCGCCGGAGCTGTTCCGGCGCCAGATCGAGCACGGCGCGTGGGGGATCACCCTGGCCGTGCCCCACCAGGTGCGGGTCGCACGTGAGTTCGGGGTCCAGCGGGTCTTCCTGGCCAACGAGCTGGTCGACGGCGCGGCCCTGCGCTGGCTCGCCGGCGAGCTGGCCGCCGACCCCGGCTTCCGCTTCGTCTGCTACGTCGACTCGGTGCGCGGCGCGGAGCTGATGGACGCGGCCCTCGCGGGGGGCGCCCGGCCGGTGGACGTGGTCGTGGAGCTGGGCGCGGGCGAGCGGGCCCGTACCGGCGTCCGTACGGCGGCGGACGCGCGGGCCGTCGCCGGGGCCGTTGGGCGGGCGCGGGCGCTGCGGCTGGTCGGCGTGGCGGGGTACGAGGCCCAGGTGCCGGGCGCCGATCCGGTGCGGGTGCGCGCCTGGCTTGAGCAACTCGTCGACCTGGCGGCGGAGTTCGACCGGGACGGGTTGTTCGAGGGAGCCGAGGAGATCGTCGTCAGCGCCGGCGGCAGCGAGTGGTTCGATGTCGTCGCCGATGTCTTCGGCAAGGTTCCCGCGCTGTCTAGGCCCGTGCTCAAGCTGCTGCGCTCCGGCGCGTACGTCTCGCACGACGATGTGCACTACCGCGCGCTCACCCCGTTCAACCGGGTGCCCGAGGAGGGCGCGCTGGAGCCCGCGTTCCGGCTGTGGGCGCAGGTGGTCTCGCGGCCCTCGGCGACGGAGGCGTTCGTGAACGCGGGGAAGCGGGACGTCTCGTACGACCTCGATCTGCCGGTGGCGCGGGTGGTGCGCCGGGACGGCGGTGAGCGGCCGGCGGCCGGCATCGAGGTGACCGCGCTGTCCGACCAGCATCTGTGGCTGCGCACCGGCGCCGACGCGGATCTCCAGGTGGGCGACTGGGTCGGCTTCGGGCTCTCCCATCCGTGCACGGTCTTCGAGAAGTGGCAGCTCATCCCGGTGGCGGAGGCCGACGGGACGGTGGTCGACTACCTCCGCACCTACTTCTAGAGCAGGCGAACAGCGCAGGCGAGCTTCTGGAGCGGTCGGGAGGCCGGCATGGAGGACCTGGTCGTCCGGGACGCCGAGGTGGTCGACGGCAGCGGCGAGCCGTCGTACCGGGCCGATGTGGTCGTCGACGGCGGGCGGATCGTCTCCATCGTCAGGGAGGCCGCGGCGGCGGGGTGCCAGCGCCCGCGTGCTCAGCGCCAGTTGGACGCCGAAGGGCTCGTCCTTTCCCCCGGCTTCATCGACATGCACGCCCACTCCGACCTCGCGCTGCTCCGCGACCCCGACCACAGTGCGAAGGCCGCGCAGGGGGTCACCCTGGAGGTGATCGGCCAGGACGGGCTGTCGTACGCGCCGGTGGACGAGCCGACGCTGGAGGAGGTGCGCCGGGCGATCGCCGGGTGGAACGGGTACGGCGAGGACGTCGACTTCGGCTGGCGCACGGTCGGGGAGTATCTCGACCGGCTGGACTCCGGGTTCGAAGGGCGCGGGATCGCGGTGAACGCCGCGTACCTGATCCCGCAGGGCACCGTGCGGGCGCTCGTCATGGGGTGGGAGGACCGGCCCGCGACCGCCGGGGAGGCGCGCCGGATGCGGGAGCTGGTGGCGCAGGGGATGGAACAGGGGGCCGTCGGGCTGTCCTCCGGGCTCACCTACACCCCCGGCATGTACGCCGACGACGCCGAACTGGCCGGGCTGTGCCGGGTGGTGGCATCGTACGGCGGCTACTACTGCCCGCATCACCGTTCCTACGGCGCCGGCGCGCTGGCGGCCTACGCGGAGATGATCGCGCTGGCGCGGGAGGCGGGCTGTCCGCTGCATCTGGCGCACGCCACCCTGAACTTCGGCGTGAACGAGGGGCGCGCCGGTGAGCTGCTGGACCTCTTCGACCGCGCCCTGGACGCGGGGGCGGACCTGACGTTCGACACGTACCCCTACACCCCCGGCTGCACCACTCTGGCGGCGCTGCTGCCGAGTTGGGCGGGCGAGGGCGGTCCGGCGCGGGTGCCGGAACGGCTCGCGGACCCGGTGACGGCCGAACGCATCCGGCACGAGCTGGAGGTGACCGGCTCGGACGGCTGCCACGGTGTGCCGGTGGACTGGGGGACGGTCGAGGTCTCCGGGGTGGCCGACCCGGCACTCGGCGGGTACGTGGGGCGCACGGTCGGCGAGTTGGCGGCGGAACAGGCCCGGTCGCCCTGGGAGGTGGCCCGGCGGCTGCTGATCGAGGACCGGCTCGGTACGACCGTCCTCCAGCACGTCGGTCACGAGGACAACGTCCGCGCCCTGATGCGCCACCGCGCCCACACCGCCGGTTCCGACGGCATCCTGCGGGGCGCGAAGCCGCACCCGCGGGCGTACGGCACCTTCCCGCGCTATCTCGGGCACTACGTACGGGAGTCGGGCGTGCTGTCGCTGGAGGAGTGCGTCGCCCGGCTCACCGGGCGGCCCGCGGCCCGGCTGCGGTTGCCGGACCGGGGCCTGGTGCGCGAGGGGTACCGGGCGGACCTGGTGCTGTTCGACCCGGAGACGGTCGCGTCCGGCGCCACGTTCGAGGCGCCCCGGACGCCGCCGACGGGCATCCCGTACGTCCTCGTCGACGGCCGCTTCGTCATCGAGGACGGCCGGCGGACGGACGTGCTCGCGGGGCGGTCGGTCCGCCGGACGCCGACGCAGGGGTGAGCGTCGTACCCCCCGCGGCTTACGGCTTGGGCAGGGTGCAGCCGGATGCGCTCAGGTTCAGCTTGTTGCCGGTGGTGAAGCAGGCCGGGATCTGGTACGTCTCCTCGGCGTAGTTGGTGCCCTGGTGGACGGTGACGTTGCCGTTCGCGTCCACCTCGCACGGGTTGTCGACGGTGCAGCGCTGGCCGTCCTCGTTGCCCGTGTTGTTGACGGCGACGACCTTGCCGGTGCTGGTGTCGATGACCGGGGAGCCGGAGGTGCCGCCGATGGTGTCGCAGCTGGAGGTGTAGCGGACCGAGTCCTTCCAGGTCCAGTCGCCCTCCTTCAGCTGGTTCACGAAGCCGTCGATGCTGCAGCTGTAGGTCTTCTTCCAGTACCCGGAGACGACCTTGATGGCGCTGCCCGCGGTGGGGTGGGTGTCGTTCAGGGTGAGCGGGCTGATGCCGTAGGAGCTCTTGATCTGCGCGTAGGTGGTGGTGAGGCGGTAGATCGTGATGTCCGTGTCGGTCATCGTGGAGTAGACGACCTGGTTGGCGCGCAGCGTGGCTATCTTGCTGCCGCTGGCGTTCAGCAGGCCGAAGGTACGGCTGGAGGACTGGCCGGTGATGACCTCGCCGGGGTCGGGGAAGCCGGACTCCAGGCAGTGGCCGTTGCTCAGCACCAGCGCCGGGTCGGTGTCGGCCGAGCCGGGGAAGCGGATGACCGAGCCGGAGCAGTCGCTGAGCGAGACGGTGCCGGCGAAGTCGACGGTGACGGCGGGCGTCTTCGCCTTGGGGGCCGGAGCGGCAGAATGCGGGGCGGGGGCCGCGGTGAGTGGGGCGGCGACCGCGGGGGCCGCGCCCAGCCCGGCCAGGGCCAGGGCGGAGAGCGCGGCGAGGAGAGGCTTGTTCATGTGGGGGTCCCCTCTTACGACGGGAGCGACCGGAGGGATTTCCGGTCGCCCGCAGTTTTGTCATGCGCATTCTCGGCGCAGCGAGGGGCGGGAACAAGAAGGCGGATCAGGCCGTAGGGGTTTCCCTGTGCGACGCCTGTGATCACCGGCGGGCCGGGCGCGCACCCCCGACGCGCCCGCGGGGCCGCTCCGACGGGACGGCGGATTCCGGCGAGAGGCGGAGGGCGCGGGGCGCCACCGGGGCGATACGGGGGCAAAACACCATCTCGCGTGGTGGAAAACACCACCCATGAGCGGCCACGGCGCCCTAAGCTCGCGCGTATGCAGGTGATCCAGTCGACCAAGCTCGCCAATGTCTGTTACGAGATCCGGGGCCCGGTTCTCGAGGAGGCCATGCGGCTGGAGGCGGCGGGACACCGCATCCTCAAGCTCAACACCGGCAACCCCGCGGCGTTCGGCTTCGAGTGCCCGCCGGAGATCCTGGAGGACATCCTCCGCAACGTCTCCACGGCCCACGGGTACGGCGACGCCAAGGGCCTGCTGGCCGCCCGGCGCGCGGTCGTCATGCACAACCAGACCCTCGGCATCGACACCGACGTCGAGCACGTCTTCATCGGCAACGGCGTCTCCGAGCTGATCGTGATGGCCATGCAGGGCCTGCTGGACGACGGCGACGAGGTCCTCGTACCGGCGCCGGACTACCCGCTGTGGACGGCCGCGGTCTCGCTGTCCGGCGGTACCGCGGTGCACTACCGCTGCGACGAGCAGTCCGACTGGATGCCCGACCTCGCCGACATCGAACGCAAGGTCAGCGACCGCACCAAGGCGATCGTCGTCATCAACCCGAACAACCCCACCGGCGCGGTCTACGACGAGGCCATGCTCAAGGGGCTGACGGACATCGCGCGCCGGCACAATCTGCTGGTCTGCTCGGACGAGATCTACGACAAGATCCTCTACGACGGCGCCACCCACACCCCGACCGCGAAGGTCGCCCCCGATCTGCTGACGCTGACCTTCAACGGCATGTCGAAGGCGTACCGGGTGGCCGGCTACCGGGTGGGCTGGATGTCGATCTCCGGGCCCCGCGCCCACGCCGACTCCTACATCGAGGGCCTGACGATCCTGGCGAACATGCGACTGTGCGCCAACATGCCGGGGCAGCACGGCGTGGTCGCCGCGCTGAGCGGGCGCCAGACGATCCAGGACCTGGTGCTGCCGGGCGGCCGGCTGAAGGAGCAGATGGACACGGCGTACGAGCTGCTGACGCAGATTCCGGGCGTGAGCTGTGTCCGCCCGAAGGGCGCGCTGTACCTCTTCCCGCGGCTCGACCCGCAGGTGTTCAAGATCCGGGACGACCGGCAGATGGTCCTCGATCTGCTGCGCCAGGAGAAGATCATGGTGGTGCAGGGCACGGGCTTCAACTGGCCCGAGCCGGACCACTTCCGCGTGGTCACCCTGCCGAGCGTCGGCGACCTGAAGGACGCGGTGACGCGGATCGGGACCTTCCTGGACGGTTACGGGCAGCCGTAGACCGGGGCCACCCCGGTACGGCGGTCCGTAGTCGACAGGCTTCAATCCGTGACCCGACTCAACTTTAGACGAAATCCAAGCTAGGATGGTTTCCTGTCAGCGCACAGGAGGCCGTCCCATGTACGAACCGATCCGCACCAAGTCGGTGCACACCACGATGGCCGGCACCACCTCCGACTTCCCCCACCGGTCGCGCGAGGAGGAGCTGGACATCCAGCTCGCCGGGCATCTGTCCGCACTGCTCGCGGTCACCGACGAGCTGCGCGCGCAGGCACCCTCACCCGACCTCGACGCGGCGGCGGAACGGCTGGTAGCCCAGGTGTGCCGGCTGCGCGGAAGCGAGCCGCTGCGGACGGCGCCGGGCGCCGCCGGGGATCCCGTGGCCCTGCACCGCCGCGCCCACGCGCTGGCCGGCCGGGCCCTGGTGGTCGCCGCCTCCCGCGCGGACACCGCGGTGGCGATCCTCGCCGCGGAGCGCATGGACGCCCACACCGCCGCCCTGGCCGCCCTCACCGACCCGCGGGAACTCACCGCCACCGGCTGATCCCGGTGGGCCGAGGGCCGCCCCCGGCCCGAACCCCGGTGGCCCCCATGACCGGCCCCGGTCCGCGCGCATCCGCAGCGACGCGCGGACCGGGTGCCTCACAGCCGGTTCCCGCCCGGTCCGGGTCGATCCGGGTACGGACATGCGCGCGCACCGGGTCGGGGCCGCCGCCGTACGCCGTTGTACGGTGCGGGCCCCGGCCCGGTGCGATGCGCTACCGCGGCCGGCCTTCGTGACGACTATTGCTGGTCAGGGCTAGTCGGACCGGCCGCGGAGTTCTCGGGGGCTCAGCCCAGGCGCTCGACCAGCGCGCGGTACTGGTCCCACAGCTCCTTCGGGGTGTGCTCGCCGAAGGTGTCGAGGTGCTCG
Organism: Streptomyces sp. NPDC037203; assembly: GCF_055605065.1. NCBI lineage: Bacteria > Bacillati > Actinomycetota > Actinomycetes > Kitasatosporales > Streptomycetaceae > Streptomyces > Streptomyces sp. NPDC037203. The sequence goes on along the minus strand of NZ_JBVJUC010000005.1, from coordinate 457,170 downwards.
GGCACCAGCGCGGCCTCCTCGCGCCAGACCTCCTTGTCGACCGTGAGCAGGAAGTCGAGCTCGGCGTCGGACAGCTCCAGGCCGTCGGTGTCCAGCGCGTCCTTGGTCGGCAGCACGCCGATCGGCGTCTCGACGCCCTCGGCCTTGCCGTCCAGACGCTCCACGATCCACTTCAGGACGCGGGAGTTCTCACCGAAGCCGGGCCAGACGAACTTGCCCTCGTCGTTCTTGCGGAACCAGTTGACGTAGTAGATCTTCGGCAGCTTGGACTGGTCCTTGTCCTTGGCCACGTTGATCCAGTGCGCCATGTAGTCGCCCATGTTGTAGCCGCAGAACGGCAGCATGGCGAACGGGTCGCGGCGCAGCTCGCCGACCTTGCCCTCGGCCGCGGCGGTCTTCTCGGAGGCCACGTTGGCGCCGAGGAAGACGCCGTGGTCCCAGTCGAAGGACTCGGTCACCAGCGGCACCGCGCTGGCGCGCCGGCCGCCGAAGAGGATCGCGGAGATCGGCACGCCCCTGGGGTCCTCCCACTCGGGCGCGATGATCGGGCACTGCGAAGCGGGCACGGTGAAACGGGCGTTGGGGTGGGCGGCCGGGGTCCCGGACTCCGGCGTCCAGGCGTTGCCCTTCCAGTCGGTGAGGTGCGCCGGGGTCTCCTCGGTCATGCCCTCCCACCAGACGTCGCCGTCCCCGGTGAGCGCCACGTTGGTGAAGACCGCGTTGCCCCACAGGGTCTTCATCGCGTTGGCGTTGGTGTGCTCGCCGGTGCCGGGCGCGACACCGAAGAAGCCGGCCTCGGGGTTGATCGCGTACAGGCGGCCGTCCTCACCGAAGCGCATCCAGGCGATGTCGTCGCCGATGGTCTCCACGGTCCAGCCGGAGACGGTGGGCTCCAGCATGGCGAGGTTGGTCTTGCCGCAGGCGCTCGGGAACGCGGCGGCCACGTACTTGGACTCGCCCTGCGGCGGGGTGAGCTTGAGGATCAGCATGTGCTCGGCGAGCCAGCCCTCGTCGCGCGCCATGACGGAGGCGATGCGCAGCGCGTAGCACTTCTTGCCGAGCAGGGCGTTGCCGCCGTAGCCGGAGCCGTACGACCAGATCTCGCGCGCCTCGGGGAAGTGGGAGATGAACTTGGTCTGGCTGCACGGCCACGGCACGTCCGCCTGGCCCGGCTCCAGCGGGGCGCCCACGGAGTGGACGGCCTTGACGAAGAAGCCGTCCTCGCCCAGCTCGTCCAGGACGGCCTGGCCCATGCGCGTCATGGTGCGCATGGAGACGGCGACGTAGGCGGAGTCGGTGATCTCGACGCCGAGCGCGGAGAGCGGGGAGCCGAGCGGGCCCATGCAGAACGGGACGACGTACATGGTGCGGCCGCGCATGGAGCCGCGGAACAGGCCCTTGTCGCCGGCGAAGATCTCCCGCATCTCGGCGGGGGCCTTCCAGTTGTTGGTCGGGCCCGCGTCCTCCTCCTTCTCGGAGCAGATGAAGGTGCGGTCCTCGACGCGGGCGACGTCGGTCGGGTCGGAGGCGGCGAGGTAGGAGTGCGGGCGCTTGACCGGGTCGAGCTTCTTGAAGGTGCCCTTGGCCACGAGCTCCTCGCACAGGCGCTCGTACTCGGCCTCGGATCCGTCACACCAGACCACGCTGTCCGGCTGCGTCAGTTCGGCGATCTCGTTGACCCACGAGATCAGTTCCTGGTGGCGGGTGGGAACGCTGGTAGCCGAGTTGTCGCGCGCCACGGTTGCTCCTAAGTGAGGGATTTTGTCCTTGTTCGCCCCGTGGGGGCTGCGACCCGGACGCATCGCTGTCGCTCATCCGGTGCCGACTGCACTCATTTGATCATCCGCCTGGTCCGCCCATCTGTCCAGGGGGTCTCACAGGTGAGCGAAGTGAGCTGAGCCACGCTTCCAGGGGCGTTTGCGTTTTCTTTGCGTGTGTCTGGATTTCAGCTGAACGTCTTTTTGCTGCCACCCGACCGAGGAGACGCCGGGACACGCCCCTCACATGCGGTTTACGGGGGCGTCGGTACCATGCGGCGCATGACTGCGTCCGTCCCCGACGCGCCCGACGACACGCCGGCCCGCGGCCGCGGTCCCGTGGCGCTCTCCCTGCCGCACCCGATCAAACCGAGGCTGCGCGGCTGGCTGCATCTCGGCATGTTCCCGGCCGTGCTCATCGCGGGACTTGTGCTCACCGCGCTCGCCGACTCGACCAGAGGCCGCATCGCCTGCGGGATCTATGTCCTCACGGCCTGCCTGCTGTTCGGTGTCAGCGCGCTGTACCACCGGGGCAACTGGGGCCCGCGGATGGGCGGTCTGCTGCGCCGCCTCGACCACGCCAACATCTTCCTGATCATCGCGGGCACTTACACCCCGCTGACCATGCTGCTGCTGCCCGGCGCGAAGGGGCAGTGGCTGCTGTGGGGCATCTGGGCCGCGGCGGCGGCCGGGATCGTCTTCCGGGTCTTCTGGGTCGGCGCCCCCCGCTGGCTCTACACGCCCTGCTACATCGCGATGGGCTGGGCGGCCGTCTTCTTCCTGCCCGACTTCCTGCGCACGGGCGGCATCGCCGTCCTGGTCCTGGTGGTCGTGGGCGGGCTGCTCTACAGCGCGGGCGGCGTCGTCTACGGCTTCAAGCGGCCGAACCCGTCACCACGCTGGTTCGGCTTCCACGAGGTGTTCCACTCCTTCACGCTGGCAGCGTTCGTCGTGCACTACGTGGGCATCTCGCTGGTGGCGTACCAGCACGCGTAGCGGTACGCGCAGCGGTCCTCCCACCCCTCGGGCCACGGCTCATCCGAGCCGTGGCCCTGTCCGTGCGTCGAGGACGGACACCGATGGGCAGCTCCTCGATGTGGAGGGGCACTCCAGTCGTGCGGTGCGGCGGCGGGCCCGCGGAGGTCTCGGCCATGGCCGCGCCGGCCGGCGATGCCGGACAATGACGTGCATGACGGCCGCACGCCCCACCAGCACCTCTCCCTCGCGCGCCCGCTCCGAGGGCCCCCGCCTCGGCCTGCGGGAGCGCAAGAAGATCAAGACGCGGGAGGCGATCCGCGAGGCGACGTACGCCCTGATCGAGGAGCAGGGGTACGACGCCACGACGATCGACCGGATCGCCGACCGCGCCGAGGTGTCGCCGTCCACGGTCTTCAGGTACTTCCCGACCAAGGAGGACATCGTCCTCACCGACGAGATCGACGCGGTGATGCTGGAGGAGATCAGGCGGCGGCCCGCCGAGGAGCCCTGGCCCGACACCATCCGGTACGTGCTGCGGCGCGCCGTCCAGGCCGGGACGGAGGACGAACCGGAGGTCTCCCGGCTGCGCACCCGGCTGATGGTCCAGGTCCCGGCGGTGCGCTCGCGGATGACGCAGAGCATGTCGGTGACCGGCCGCATGCTCTGCCAGGCCATCGCCGAGCGCACCGGCCGCGACCCCGGCGACCTGGAGGTGCGGGTCTACGCCATGTCGCTGATCGGCGGTCTGCTGGAGACCATCATGTACTGGGCCGAGCACGGCCACCGGGACGATCTGCCGGACCTGATCGACCGCACCCTGGACGTCCTGGAGGGCGGTCTGCCGGGCGCCGGAAACCGCTGAGCCGCCAGGGCCCCGCCATGCCATGCTGACGGGGTGAACGCAACGGAGATCCGCGTCGAAGTCGCCCCCGAGCTGCACCTGTTCGTCCCGTCCGCCCGCCGCGCGGGCGCCACCGCGCTCGGCACCGACGGCGTCTCGACGCTCGGCCATGTCATCGAGTCCCTCGGCGTACCGCTGACCGAGGTCGGCGCGCTGGTCGTGGACGGCCGCGAGGTCCCGGTCTCGCACATCCCGCGCGCGGGCGAGAGCGTACGGGTACGGGCGGTGACGCGCCCCCAGCGGGTCCCCGGCGCCCCGCTCCGCTTCCTCCTCGACGTCCACCTCGGCACCCTGGCCCGCCGGCTGCGGCTGCTGGGCGTCGACACGGCGTACGAGTCCACCGACATCGGCGATCCGGCGCTGGCCGCGCGCTCGGCCGCCGAGCAGCGGGTCATGCTCAGCCGGGACCGGGGGCTGCTGCGCCGCCGCGAGCTGTGGGCCGGCGCGTACGTCTACAGCACCCAGCCCGAGGAGCAACTCCGGGACGTCCTCGGCCGGTTCGCCCCCGAGCTGAACCCCTGGACGCGGTGCACCGCCTGCAACGGGCTGCTGCGTACCGCCACCAAGGAGGAGGTCGCCGACCAGCTCAAGGGCGGCACCCAGCGGTCGTACGACGTCTTCGCGCAGTGCGCGTCCTGCGGGCGCGCGTACTGGAAGGGCGCGCACCACGACCAGTTGGAGGCGGTCGTGGAGCGGGCGTTGAGCATGCGTACCCAGGACAGTACTCAGGGCGGTTGAGTAGGCGGACCGCTCCGGCGGGCCGGGTCCGCGCGGTGGGATGGGGGCATGAACACCACCACCGAGCAGCCGGTGACGCTCACCCCGCGGCAGAAGGACCGCCTCATCACCGGCTGGGCCGTCGCCGGACTGGTCCTGCTGCCGCCCACCGTCGTCCTGCCCTGGGCCGTCGTCCTCTCCGGCGAACGCGGCTCCGGGTGCCTGATGTACGGCGAGGGGTGTTCGGAGATCCCCGGTTCGGCGCTCTACGCCGCCTTCGCCCTGTCCCTCCTCGCGGGCGTCGCGGCGCTGGCCTGGCCCAGGGGCCGGGGGCTCGGGGGCCGGGGGACGTACTCCCGGTCCTGGACCGTGGTCGTGCAGTGGGGCGCGCAGGTGACGCTGGGGGCGATGATCCTCAGCGGCGTGTGACGCGCCCGATCCCGCTTCAGGGGGCTCGGAGGGCCGTGCGGAGCCGGTCCGGATCGGTGGTCGGGGCGTCGCAGGTGAAGTTGCGGCAGACGTAGGCGGCCGCCTGCCCGGAGACCAGCGGGCGGCCCGCGAGCAGCGGGAACTCCTCGCTGTCCGGGGTGCCGACGGCGACGACCGCGCCGGGGGCGGTGCCCAGGAGTGCCGTACGGTGCAGGGTGGTCGTGGCCGGGTCGGTGAGGGACGGGCCGACGACCGCGATCTCCCGCGGCCCGTCGAGCAGCGCCTCCGCGACGGCGAGCCCCCACCCGATGAACCGGGGCACGCGCGGGCCGAGGACCTGGACGACGCCCAACGCCCGTTCGGCGGCGGTCCGGTGGGCCTCGGAGCCGGTGTGCGCGGCGTACCCGAGGAGCGCGCCCGCGGCGGCCGACCAGCCGGAGGGGGCGGCGTTGTCGGTGGGGTCCTGGGGGCGGCGGATGAGCTGTTCGGCGTCGGCGGCGGTGTCGTAGAGCGCGCCGGTTCCGGGGTCGGTGAAGCGGGCGATCACCTGGTCCAGGAGCAGGCCGGCGAAGTCCAGCCAGACGCCCTCGCCGGTCACGGAGGCGAGCGCGAGGAAGCCCTCGGCGACGTCCGCGTAGTCCTCCAGGACACCGGAGTTGGCGCCGGCCCGGCCGTCCTTGCTGGTGCGGGCGAGCCGGGCGTGCTCGTCGAGATGGACCCGGACCAGCAGATCGGCGGCGCCGAGCGCGGCCTCGGTCAGGTCGGGGCGGTCGAAGCAGGCGCCGGCCTCGGCGAGCGCGGCGATGGCGAGCCCGTTCCAGGCGGCGACGACCTTGTCGTCCCGGCCGGGTGCGGGACGCCGGGCGCGGGCGTCGAGCAGCCGCCGCTTGACGGAGGCGATCTTCTCGGCGTCGAACACACCCTCGTCCTGCGGGAGCTGGAGGACGGACTGGCCGTGCTCGAAGGTGCCCTCCTCGGTGACGCCGAAGAACTGGGCGGCGATCCGGGCATCGGCCTCACCGAGTACGTCGGTCAGCTGCTCCGGCGTCCAGGCGTAGTACGCCCCCTCGACGTGCCGCCCGCTCCCGTCGTCACTGTCGGCATCGAGCGCCGACGCGAACCCGCCCTGGACCGTCCGCAGTTCACGGACCATGAAGTCGGCGGTCTCCAGGGCGACCCGGCGGGCGAGAGCGGAGCCGGTGGCCCGCCACAGATGCGTGTACACCCGGCACAGAAGGGCGTTGTCGTAGAGCATCTTCTCGAAATGCGGCACCTGCCAGTCGCGGTCGACCGAGTAGCGGGCGAACCCACCGCCGAGCTGGTCGTAGATACCGCCGCGGGCCATGCGCTCACAGGTGTCCTGGGCCATCTGGAGCGCGCCCTCGGCGCCGGTGCGCGCGTGGTGGCGCAGCAGGAACTCCAGCACCATGGACGGCGGGAACTTGGGCGCGCCGCCGAATCCGCCGCGCTGCGCGTCGTACTCGCGGGTCAGCCCGAGGAGCGCCTGGGCGAGTTCCTGCTCGCCGGGCGGCCGGCTCCCCTGGTGGCCGATCTCCCGCTGGGCCAGATCCCGCACGATCTTCCCGGCGACCTCCCCGACCTCGTCCCGCCGGGTGCGCCATGCCTGCTCGACCCCCTCCAGCACCTGCCGGAAGGACGGCATCCCGTGCCGGGGCGCGGGCGGGAAGTAGGTGCCGAAGTAGAAGGGTTCGGCGTCCGGAGTGAGGAACACGGTCATCGGCCAGCCGCCCTGCCCGGTGGCCGCCTGCACGGCCTCCATGTACACGGCATCCACATCCGGCCGCTCCTCGCGGTCGACCTTGACGCTGACGAAGTGCTCGTTGAGGTAGTCGGCGGTCTCCTGGTCCTCGAAGGATTCGTGGGCCATGACGTGGCACCAGTGACAGCTGGAATACCCCACGCTCAGCAGCACCGGCACCCCCCGCCGCCGAGCCTCCTCGAACGCCTCGGCCGACCAGGGCCACCAGTCGACGGGGTTGGCGGCGTGCTGCTGGAGATAGGGCGAGGTCGCGTCGGCGAGACGGTTCATGCGAACCAGCGTCTCACGCGGCTTATCCCTGAAGGCTCACCCGGATCGGCGCCGCCGTGGTCGGCCTACCGCAGCCGGCCAGGGAAAATCCAGATTGAATGACAATACGATCCTGCTAAGTTCCACTGAATCGGCTCGGGAGAGCTTCCATTCATTGGAGGTAAACGGGATGGCGGTCGGGAGCGGTTGGAAGCCGCTGGAGGCGTTCTGGTCCGCACAGCGTCTGGTACGGGACCGCCATCAGTTGGTCCGGAAGATCAGCGAGTGCTACACCGCCGCGCACCCGAAGGACAAGAAACCGAGCCCCTCGGATGTCAGGTCCTGGCGTGAGAGCGTCTACGAGCTGGCGACCACGCTGGACAACCGCGGGCTCGGCCAGGTGCGGATGTTCATCGAGTACCTCGCCGACGGTCAGATGAACCACATCGACGTCGTGCTCGCAGGACAGCACCCATCGGGACGGCTCAGCTACGCGGTCATCGAACTCAAGCAGTGGGGCAGTATCGAGCGTCCGACCGTGTCGAAGGCAGCCGGACTCTGCGCCTCGTGCAGGGTGGAGGGGAACACCACGCTCTGCCAGCGCTGCGCCAGGGATCTGGTCTACGCGCCGTTCCCTGAGTACGAGAGGCACCTCAAGCATCCCGCGGTCCAGGTCGGCAACAACATGGACGACCTGCGCAGGCACCACAGCATGTTCGACGACCGCTACGTCAATCTCGTGGGCGCGGCCTACCTGCACAACCTGATGGGTCCGGATTACCAGTGGATAAGCCAGGTGTCCCCTCGCCCGGGGATCCCCACGTTCACCGCACGGCAACCGGGGGACCTGGAGAAGTTCCTGACCGCGAACTTCAGCTCGGACTCCGGCGCGGAGGCCGCACAGGAGTTGCTCGGACGTCGACGCTCGACCAACCTTCTGACCGACGAGACCGCAGCGATCGTCAACGGCCACACCCGGTTCAGTCTCGTCGAACACCAACTGCGGGCGGTCCAAGCGATCGCCGATGCCAGGGCAGCCGTCGGGTCGCAGGGGGTGAAAAGGGTATTCGTCATCGAGGGACGTGCGGGCAGCGGCAAGTCACTCGTTGCGCTCACCGCGCTGGGAGAAGCGCTGCAAGCTGGACATTCTGCCGCCTTCGTTTCCGGTGGCATCGCCTCGCGCGACACCTTCAAGCGGGCTGCCAGGGGGCACCAGAAGGTCTTCAGGCCGCTGGTGCAGATTGCCGACAAGTTCGGGCCCGACGAGCTGGACCTGATCGTCTGTGACGAAGCCCACCGCCTCAGCCTGCGACCGAAGACCGGTTCCTTCAGGATGCGGCAGACAGGGCCGACCTCGGTGGAGGAGGTCGTCACCCACGCTCGCGTGCCGGTGTTCTTCATCGACGGGGATCAACGCCTCTTCGCGGAAGAGATCTGGTCCCCTGAGAGACTCAAAAGCGAGCTCCTGAACCTCGGCGTAGAGATCGTGCCGATCAACCTGGACCGGGTACTCCGCACCGTCGGCAGTTCGACGTACGACACCTGGGTCAGCCGGCTCATGGCGGGGGACCCCATCGCGTGGCGTCCGGACGGCGCCGCCGACCCTGAGCCTTTCGAGGTCTACTACGCTGACAGTGCTGCCGAGATGGAGTCCTTCCTCAAGGGCAAGGACCCAGCGGGCGTGAGCGCCCGGATGACCGCCGGAATGTGCTGGGGCTGGACCGACGACACCGGCACCTTCCCCGACGTCAGCCCCGATCCCGGCTGGGCACGCCCCTGGAACGCCGGCGACAACCACAGCACCGAGGGGATCCCCAAGCGAAAGTTCTGGGCGACCGACCCCGGAGGCTTCGGGCAGATCGGGTGCGTGCACACGGCCCAAGGGCTCGAGTACGAGTGGGGCGGCGTGATCATGGGCCCCGATCTCACGTGGGAGGACGGCGCCTGGGTCGCCCACCGCGAGCACGTGAAGAGCAAGGCCTCACAGATCAAGGACGACACCGAACTCATCCGGGCGTTGCGCAATGCCTACCGCGTGCTGATGACCCGTTCCATCCGCGGCCTGGTGCTCTACTCGGTCGACCCCGCGGTCAGGAAGCTCTTCGCCGACCTCGGCGTGCAAAAGCTCTGATCCGTCCGCCTCCTGCTTGCCGGGCAGCACGTCTCATGGGCCAGTCGGTTCACCGTTCCACTCTCCCATGGGGAAAGGGGTGATGGGCTGACCGGCGGGAAGCAGAGGGCGCGCTCAAAGGTCGGCTCGGCGGCCGGCACCCGCGCATGCCTGCGGACCGCCGCGCCCGTGAGAAGACGGAGGCGACGGTTTCGGCGGACGGCCGACTTCCGGGGCGCCGGACCCCGGCGGCCGGAGTCCCCGGAGACCGAAGCCTCCGGGGGCCGGGCCCGCGGGGGTCGGGTCCACAGGGGGCTGACCCCCTGGGGCTGCGGCCCGCGGGGGCCAGGACCATCGGCCGAGGTCCCCGGAGACGGGCCCTGCTGCGGCGTCGGCCCCGGAGGTTCAGCTCCGCTGGGCCGGGGTGTCGGCCGGGCTGGCGTCCGTGCCGGGGTCGGCGGGCTCCTTGAAGTCGACCTTCCGCATGTGCTTGTTCATCGACTTCATGAGGCCCCACACCGCCACCGCCATCACCGCGAACACGATGAAGCCGAGGACACCGGGGGTGACCTTGTTCTGGTCGAGATCGGCGAGGGAGACGAGGTCCGTCGCTGCCAGGCTCACGCTTGCGCTCATGTCAGGCATTGTCCCGGATGCCCGCGAAGAGGTCGTCCTCGGGGAGGGAGGTGTCCACGAGCGACTTCGCCAGCTCGTACTCCTCCGTCGGCCAGACCTCCTTCTGGAGCTCCATCGGCACGCGGAACCAGCCGCCGTCCGGATCGATCTGCGTGGCGTGCGCGATCAGCGCCTTGTCGCGGATCTCGAAGAAGTCCGCGCACGGAACATGCGTGGTCAGGGTGCGCTCGACCCGCTCGATCTCCTTCCAGCGCTTGAGCCACTCCCCGTACGGCGACTCCAGGCCGCGGTCCAGCATCGCCTGGTGCAGGGCCTCGGTGCGGGGGCGGTTGAAGCCCTGGTTGTAGTAGAGCTTCAGCGGCTGGTAGGCCGGGCCGAACTCGTCCTCGGGGTACTTCTCGGTGTCCGCCGCGCCCTCGAACGCCACCATGGAGATCTTGTGGGTCATGATGTGGTCGGGGTGCGGGTAGCCGCCGTTCTCGTCGTAGGTGGTGATCACCTGCGGACGGAAGGAGCGGATCCGGCGCACCAGTTCGCCGGCCGCCTTGTCGACGTCCTCCAGGGCGAAGCAGCCCTCGGGCAGCGGCGGCAGCGGGTCGCCCTCGGGCAGCCCGGAGTCCACGAAGCCCAGCCAATCCTGCTCGACGCCCAGGATCTCGCGGGCCTCGTCCATCTCCTTGCGGCGCACCTCGTGGATGTTCGCCTCGATGTAGGGGTCGCCCTGGAGCTTGGGGTTGAGGATGGAGCCGCGTTCACCGCCGGTGCAGGTCACCACCAGCACCTCCACCCCCTCGGACACGTACTTCGCCATGGTGGCCGCGCCCTTGCTCGACTCGTCGTCGGGGTGCGCGTGAACGGCCATCAGTCGCAGCTGGTCAGTCAAGACTCAATCCTCGGTAGGTCGGCGCCCCCAAGGCTCAGGGCGCAATCGAAGGCTTCTATAGTGACCGAATCGGGGGGCGAATAATTCCGCGGAGAGGACGATCATGAGTACGGCGAGCACGGGGCTCCCCGCGGGCCGCTACGGCCGCTCCTCCGACGAGCGCGCCGACCGCAAGCTCAAGATCGCCGCCGTGGTGCTCGGCGCCGTCCTGCTGGCCCTGGTCGGCTACTTCGCGTACCACTACCTCGTGCAGACGAAGATCAGCGCCCAGGTGATCACCTTCGACGCCACGGACAACACGGTCAGGGCGCACCTGGAGGTCCACAAGGACGCCGGGAGCGACGGCTACTGCACCCTGCGTTCCCAGTCGGCGGACGGTGCGGAGGTCGGTCGCGCCGACTTCCACTTCACCGGTCCGGCCACGCGCATCGACAAGGTCGTCACGCTCCGTACGACGGCCCGCGGCACCACCGCCGAACTGCTGGGCTGCCACAGCGGCTGACCCGCCGCACGCCGCGCCTTCACCCGGAATGCGGACGGTCCGACCTGCGTTGATGCGATTCTGATGGCTTATGTCCTCCCCCTTCCGCGGATGAATTGTTAGGCTCGTGGTTTCGCCCATCCAAGAGGGAACATTCTTCTGGGTAGGGCGATGCTTTGTATTTCCCAGTACCGACGAGGAGCACCCTGTGACCCAGACCAGCGAGAACGTCACCTGGCTGACCCAGGAGGCGTACAACAAGCTCAAGGACGAGCTTGAGTACCTTACTGGTCCTGCGCGCACGGAGATCGCCGCCAAGATCGCGGCCGCGCGCGAGGAGGGAGACCTGCGCGAGAACGGCGGGTACCACGCGGCCAAGGAGGAGCAGGGCAAGCAGGAGCTGCGCGTGCGGCAGCTGACCCAGCTTCTCGAGAGCGCCAAGGTGGGCGAGGCCCCGGCCTCCGCCGACGGTGCCGTCGCGCCGGGCATGGTCGTCACGATCGCCTTCGACGGTGACGAGGACGACACGATGACGTTCCTGCTCGCCTCCCGCGAGTACGCGAGTTCGGACGTGGAGACGTACTCGCCGCAGTCGCCGCTGGGCTCCGGTGTCATCGGCCACAAGGTCGGCGAGGACGCGGAGTACGAGCTGCCGAACGGCAAGACGGCCTCCGTCCGCATCCTCAAGGCCGAGCCCTACAACGGCTGAGCCCCCGAGCTGTCCTCCGAGACCCCCGGCATCCCGAGCGGACGCCGGGGGTCTCGTCGTACCCGGCGGGCCGTACCCGCCGTACGGCGGTCTTCGGTGAAGATCCTGTACGGGGTTACGGGATCTTCGTGCGGCCGGCTCAGGAGATGACCGTGTAGCCCGCGTCGCGCAGGCACTGGCCGACCTCGGCGCAGTGGGCCGGGCCCTTGGTCTCCAGGTGGACTTCGACCTCCACCTCGCTGAGGCCGAGCCGGGGGTCGGTGCGGACATGGCTGACGTCGAGGACGTTGGCGTCCGCCCCCGACAGCACCCCGAGCAGGGTGGCAAGGGCGCCGGGGCGGTCGGTGAGCCGCACGCGTACGGCCAGATAACGGCCCTGCGCGGACATGCCGTGCCGCAGCACCCGCTGGAGCAGCACCGGATCGACATTGCCACCGGACAGTACGCAGACGACCGGGCCCTCGAAGGTGTCCGGGGACGCGAGCAGGGCCGCGACCGGGCTCGCGCCGGCCGGTTCCACGACCAGCTTGGCGCGCTCCAGGCACAGCAGCAGCGCGGCGGAGAGCTGGTCCTCGGTGACCGTGCGCATCTCGTCCACCAGCTCGCGGACGATCGTGAACGGCACCACGCCCGGCTTGCCCACCTTGATGCCGTCGGCCATCGTGGCCGGGCTCGCCACCGCCACCGGGTGCCCGACGGCCAGCGAGGGCGGGTAGGCCGCGGCGCCCTCGGCCTGGACGCCGATGATCCGCACGTCCGGCCGGATCGCCTTCACCGCGACCGCGATCCCGGCCGCCAGCCCCCCGCCGCCGACCCCGACGAGGATGGTGCGCACCTCCGGGCACTGCTCCAGGATCTCCAGGCCGACCGTGCCCTGGCCGGCGATGATGTCCGGGTGGTCGAAGGGGTGGATGAACACGGCGCCGGTGCGGGCCGCGTAGTCCTGGGCGGCGGCCAGCGTCTCGTCCACCACCTGGCCGGTCAGGCGCACCTCGGCGCCGTACTCCCTGGTCGCGGCGACCTTGGGCAGCGGGGCGCCGTGCGGCATGAACACGGTGGCGTGCACGCCCAGCAGCGCGGAGGCCAGGGCGACGCCCTGCGCGTGGTTGCCGGCGCTGGCGGCCACCACTCCGGCGGCCCGTTCCTCCGGCAGCAGCCCGGCGATGCGCACATAGGCGCCGCGCAGCTTGAAGGAGCCGGTGCGCTGGAGGTTCTCGCACTTCAGCTGCACCGGCGCGCCGACGAGCTGGGACAGGTGCCGGCTGCCCTCCATCGCGGTCGCCCGTGCCACGCCCGAGAGCATCTTCTGGGCTCCGCGTACGTCGTCCAGGGTGACGGAACGCAAGGGGTGGGCGGTGCGGTAGTTCATGACTCCAGCATCGCAGCTCGCGGTGGGGCGCGACGGGGGTGACCAAGCTCCAAGACGGGTTTGCGCAGCGCCGGTACGGCCCGGCGCCGGGCCGCGTACCCTGTCCCCCAACCTTGCAGCCCTTCATGAAGCGAGCCTCCGGCCATGCCCACAACACCTGAAATGTCGATGGACATGACGACCGTCGGTGATCCCGGTCTTCTCGACTCCCTCCAGCACGAGGTGGCGGTGTTCGCCCGTCGCGCCGAACAGACGCGGCTCGGCGGTGTCGGGCAGGCGCGCAACTCCATGGACCGCGCCGCCTATCTGCTGCTCAACCGCCTCGACAAGGAAGGCCCGATGGGCGTCAAGGCGCTCGCCGCGGGCATGGGCATCGATTCCTCCACGGTCACCCGGCAGGTGGCGCCGCTGGTCGACGCCGGCCTGGTCAAGCGCACCTCGCACCCGGAGGACGGCCGTGCGGTGGTGCTCCAGCTGTCCCCGCGCGGCGCGGCCCGGCTCGCGGAGGTGCGCTCCTCGCGGCGCCGGCTGATGGCGGAGCTGACCGAGGACTGGTCCCCGCAGGAGCGCGAGCAGTTCTGTGCCCTGCTGACCCGCTTCAACCACGGCCTGTCGGCCCGCACCCAGGGGAAGAACCCCGAGTCTTGACCCGCGACCCCGGCGGGCCTCATATGAGACCCCAGGGTCCTGCGTCGTACGCGGCTCCCCTGTCCCGTACCGGACAGGGCCCCCGAGGGGAGGCGTCTTGCGTGATCGGCGGGTGTCACGGGTAGCGGACCCGGCCGCGGAGTTCGAGGCGTTCGTCGCGGGCGCGGCCGGGCGGCTGCTGCAGGCCGCCACGCTGCTCACCGCGGAGGCACCGGACGCCAACCCCCGTGCGCGGCGCCTGCTGACGCTGGCCCTCGGGCACACCTACGCCCGCTGGCACCGGCTGCGCGGCGGGGATCCGTACGACTGCGCGCGCCGGTATCTCGCCGTCCGCTTCGCGCACTCGGTCCGGGAGCGGCACCGCCTCCCCGGCCGCGCGCGGCCGGGGCCGTGCGGACCGCTCGGCGGGCTGGGTCCGCAGGAGCGGCTGGTCCTGGTGCTGCGGTTGTACGAGGGGCTCGCGGAGGAGCAGGCGGCGGCGCTGCTCGGGCTGACCGTGGAACGCGTGCACACCGTCTGCGACCGGGCGACGTCCCTGCTGCTGCATCCGGTCAAGGCGGCCGGTGCGCGCGGGCTGGACGCGAAGGCGGCACCGTCGTGAGCGGGTGGGCGTGCGGTGCGGGGCGGCCGGGGTGATCCGGGCCGAGCGGGAGGCAGCTGTACGGCGGCTGATGGGCGAACGGCCGGTGCGGGTGCCGCCGGAGCTGTGCCAGGAGGCGGTGCGGCGCGGTGAGCGGCTGCTGCGGCGCGGGCGGCTGGCGCGCCGGGTGATGTGGGTGCTGGTGTGCGTGGCGGCGGTGGTGTTCGGGGTGTGGGCGGCGTACGCCCACCCGTGGGTGGAGCCGCCCTCGCGGACGACTCCACCGGTAAGCGGCTGGTGATCCGGGCCGTGGCCGGCCCGGATCGGCACTACTGGCCCAGGGCCTGGCGCAGGTCCTCCAGCAGGTCGTCGGCGTTCTCGATGCCGACGGACAGGCGGACGAGGTCGGCGGGGACCTCCAGGGCCGAGCCGGCCGCGGAGGCGTGGGTCATCCGGCCGGGGTGCTCGATCAGGGACTCGACGCCGCCGAGCGACTCGCCGAGGGTGAACACCTTGGCGCGGTTGCACACCTCGACGGCCGCCTCCTCGCCGCCCTCGACGCGGAAGGAGATCATGCCGCCGAAGGCCCGCATCTGCTTGGCGGCGACCTCGTGACCGGGGTGCTCGGGCAGGCCCGGATAGAGCACGCTGGTGACGCGGGCGTGCCGGCTGAGCATGTCGGCGACCTTGGTGGCGTTCTCGCTGTGCCGGTCCATGCGCACCGCGAGGGTCTTGGTGCCGCGCAGCACCAGCCAGGAGTCGAAGGGGCCGGCGACGGCGCCCATCGCGTTCTGGTGGTAGGCCAGTTCCTCGCCGAGCGTCTGGTCGGAGACGATCAGGGCACCGCCGACCACGTCGGAGTGGCCGCCCATGTACTTGGTCAGGGAGTGCACGACGACGTCCGCACCGAGCGACAGCGGCTGCTGGAGGTACGGCGTGGCGAAGGTGTTGTCGACGACGAGGCGCGCGCCCGCGTCGTGGGCGACCTGGGCGACGGCGGCGATGTCGGTGATGCCGAGCAGCGGGTTGGAGGGGGTCTCCACCCACACGGCCTTGGTCCGCGGGGTGATCGCGGCCCGTACGGCGGCCGGGTCGCTGGTGTCGGCGACGGACCACTCCACGCCCCAGCGGGTGGCGACCTTGGAGAAGAGGCGGAAGGTGCCGCCGTAGGCGTCGTTGGGGATCACCACGTGGTCACCTGGGGTGAGCAGCGTGCGCAGCAGGGTGTCCTCGGCGGCCAGGCCGGAGGCGAACGCGAGGCCGCGGCTGCCGCCCTCCAGCGCGGCGAGGTTCTCCTCCAGGGCGGTACGGGTCGGGTTGGCGCTGCGGCTGTACTCGTAGCCGCCGCGCAGCCCGCCGACGCCGTCCTGCTTGTAGGTCGAGACCTGGTAGATCGGCGGGACGACCGCGCCGGTGAGGGGATCCGCGGTGTTGCCCGCGTGGATCGCGAGGGTCTCGAAGTGCTGACTGATGTGCCTGTCGCTCATGGGCACCGAGCGTAGTGTGCCCGGCGGGGTTCCGGCGCTTTCGGTGTCATGCCCTGGACGGAAATTGTCCACAGGCTGGACGGCGAGGTTGTCCACAGGCCCGCGGCGGGGTTGGTCATTTGCCGGTGGGGTCTGGAACCCTTGGGGGCATGGTGATTCTCTGGCTGCTCCTGGCACTGCTCATGGTGAGCTTCGTGCTGCTCCCGCTGGTACGGCGCAGGCGCGGGCTGATCGAGCAGGTGCACCCGGACCACCCGGACGCCGCCGACCCCGCGGCCTACGGCTTCCTGCGCCAGGAGGAGCTGGACATACGGCTGCCCGGCCCGGACCAGGATCTGCTGGACGCGCTGGAGCTGGTGCAGCGCACCCGCGACTACACGGCGGCGGCCCAGCTGCTGGCCGGCACCGAGACGTCGGGCGAGCTGCGCTGGCAGCGGGTGCAGGCCCTCGGTGGCGCGGCCGCGCTGGAGCTGGAGCAGCGTCCCGGCGGGGTGCACGAGACGCCGGGCGGCCAGTGGCTGCGGGTGTGGCGGGCGGAGCGGCCCAAGGACGCGGGCGGTGCCGCGGTGCACGCGGAGTTCCTGGTGCAGCGGGCCTGGCGGGCCTCGGCGGCCGGCACGGAGGACTTCCGGCTGCTGCTGGAGGAGGCCCGCGAGGTGTGCGCGCAGGCGGCCGGGCTCGCCCCCGCCGACCCGGTGCCGCACATCATCGAGCTGGCCATCGCCCGTGGACTGGGCGCCTCCCGCGAGGAGTTCGAGCGGCTGTGGCTGAAGGTCCTCGACCGCGCCCCGCACCACATGGGCGCGCATCTGGCCGCGCTCCCCTACTGGTGTGAGAAGTGGCACGGCTCGCGCGAGCAGGCGTACGCCTTCGCCGAGGCGGCCGCGGCCCGCGCCCCGCGGGGCTCACTGCTGGCCGCGCTGCCGCTGTTCGCGGTGTTCGAACACCTCCCCGAGGTGAACCTGGTGCTGAGCCTGTACCGGAGCGAGATCGTCGCCAAGGCGATCCAGGGCGCACAGCACGCGGCGCACGAGGCCGCCGCCACCGACCCGACGCTGCCGCACGTCCGCCATCTGCTGGTCTTCTTCCTGGTCCGCGCCGAGCGCTGGGCGGAGGCCATGCACGAGCTGATACACGTCGACGGCCATGTCGGCGCACTGCCCTGGTCGCTGACGGCCGACCCGGCGGCCGAGTTCGCCGTCTACCGCGCCCTGGCGGTAGGGGGGTTCGAGGCCAACGGCGGCAGTCCGGCGAGCCTGCCCGGCTGAGCGGGCCACCCCTGCCGACCCGTTGCGGGCCAACGGCCGTGACAGGCAGGGCCGTTCGGCGCTCGCCGCCGAGCAGATGGCCGGGACGGCGGCGCGGGCCGGCTGACCAGGGTCGTCCCGAGCGCCGCCGGGGATGCCACCGAGATGTGCCGCGGGGCCCCCGCGGAGACAATGGGAGACCCCCTGGTCCCGCTGGTGGTGAGGTGGTGCCCCGTGCCCGTATGGCATCTGCGCGACTATCACGACGACGATCTCGATCAGGCCATCCAGATCTGGGACCAGTGCCGGCAGGCCGACGAGGACCCGGTGTTCCCGGTCTCGGAGGTGATGGCCGCGGCGAAGGCGGGACAGACGGCGGTGGTCGCGGTGGTCGGGGACGAGCTGGTGGGGATGGCCGTGGCCCAGGCCACCGGCAAGCGGGGCTGGATCCTGCTGATGGCGCTCGCCGCGCGCTGGCGTGAGCGCGGGATCGGCAGCGCGCTCCTCGCCGAGCTGGAGCGGCGGCTGCGGGCGCTCGGCGTGCGGCACATCAGCGCGCTGCTGCCCGCGGGCGCGGCCGGTTCCAAGGCGCTGGCGAACACCGGTTACCGCTCGCGCGCGGACCTCACCTACCACGAGAAGCTCGAACCGCTCGGCGCCGCCAACGCCGATGTCCTCGCCGCGCTCGGCGGGCGCATGCTGCCCGAGGGGCTGTGGGACGCGATGGCCGGGATGGAGCGGGAGAAGCAGGTCGTGGAGCGGCGGGTGGTGCTGCCGCTGACGGAACCGGCGCTGGCCGACCGCTACGGCGTGGTGCCGCCGAAGTCGGTCATCCTGTTCGGGCCGCCCGGCACCGGCAAGACGAGCTTCGCCAAGGCTGTCGCCTCCCGGCTGGGCTGGCCCTTCGTGGAGCTGTTCCCGTCCCGGCTCGCCGCGGACACCAGCGAGGGGCTGGCCACGGCCCTGCGGGACGCCTTCGCGGACCTCGCGGAGCTGGACTCGGTGGTGCTTTTCATCGACGAGGTGGAGGAGATCGCCGCCGCGCGCTCCGGCAAGGCGGTGGATCCCGGACACGGGGTGACCAACGAACTGCTGAAGCTGATCCCGGTCTTCCGCGAGCACGACGCACGGCTGCTGGTGTGCGCCACCAATTCCGTACGGTCCCTCGACGCGGCCTTCCTGCGGCCGGGCCGGTTCGACTACGTCATCCCCATCGGGCCGCCCGACCCGACCGCCCGCGCCGCGATCTGGGCCCGCTATCTCCGGGGCGCGGGCGAGTCGGTGGACCTCGGCCGGCTGGTCGCCGCGAGCGAGCTGTTCACCCCGGCGGACATCGAGTACGCCGCCAGGAAGGGGGCCCAGGCCGCGTTCGAGCGCGAGGTCGCCCACCGCGCGGGCCGCCCGGCGGACACCGAGGACTACATGGCCGCCATCTCCGACACCCGGCCGACCCTGACCACCAAGGCGATCAAGGAGTTCGGCGAGGACATCGACACGTACAGCAGGCTGTGACCCGAGCGCACCGGCCACCCACCGCTCCCCGGCGGCGGGTGGCCGGACGCCGGACGTCAGATCGTCGCGGTGTCGATCACGAAGCGGTAGCGCACATCGCTGGCGAGCACCCGCTCGTACGCCTCGTTGATCTCCGACGCGGTGATCAGCTCGATCTCCGCGCCCAGGCCGTGCTCCGCGCAGAAGTCCAGCATCTCCTGGGTCTCCGGGATGCCGCCGATGCCGGAGCTGCTGAGGCTGCGGCGGTTGCCGAAGAGGGACTGGAGGACGATCTGCACCGGCTCCTCGGGCAGGCCCACGTTGACCATGGCGCCGTCCGTGCGCAGCAGGGAGAGGTAGGCGCCGAAGTCCAGCGGGGCCGAGACCGTGTTGAGGATGAGGTCGAAGGTGCCCTTGAGGTCCTCGAAGGTCTTCGGGTCGCTGGTGGCGTAGTAGTGGTCGGCGCCGAGCTTGAGGCCGTCGTCCTTCTTGCGCAGCGACTGGGAGAGGACGGTGACCTCCGCGCCCAGCGCGTGCGCGATCTTGACGCCCATGTGGCCGAGGCCGCCGAGGCCGACGACGGCGACCTTCTTGCCGGGGCCGGCGTTCCAGTGCTTCAGCGGGGAGTACGTGGTGATGCCGGCGCACAGCAGCGGCGCGGCCACGTCGAGGGACAGGCCCTCGGGGATGCGGACGACGTAGTTCTCGTCCACGACGACCTTCTGGGAGTAGCCGCCGTACGTCGGCGTGCCGTCCCGGCCGGTGTCGTTGTACGTCCAGGTGGGGCCCTGCTCGCAGTACTGCTGGAGGCCGGCCTTGCAGTTGTCGCACTCCCGGCAGGAGTCGACCATGCAGCCGACGCCCACGCGGTCGCCGACGGCGTACTTCGTCACGCCGGAGCCGACCTCCGTGACGATGCCCGCGATCTCGTGGCCCGGCACCATCGGGAAGGACGCCTTGCCCCACCCCTCGCGGACCTGGTGGATGTCGGAGTGGCAGATACCGGCGAACTTGATGTCGATCAGGACGTCGAACTCGCCCACCGCCCGTCGCTCGATCTCGGTCCGCTCCAGGGGGGCCTTGGCGGCGGGTGCGGCGTACGCGGCAACTGTGGTCATGGCGGGGTTCTCCCTCACAAGGTCTGACGCGTGCCCGGCTGCATGTCCACCGGGCACACCTCAAGGGTGCCCCCTGTACCGCGAAGCACCCAGGCCACGCCTTTGCGTACGACTGCCGTTC
Source organism: Streptomyces sp. NPDC037203 (assembly GCF_055605065.1). Lineage (NCBI taxonomy): Bacteria > Bacillati > Actinomycetota > Actinomycetes > Kitasatosporales > Streptomycetaceae > Streptomyces > Streptomyces sp. NPDC037203. The sequence continues at coordinate 437,479 of NZ_JBVJUC010000005.1, read as the reverse complement.
CTACCACTGGCGGGGTCAGGCTGGCAGACCTACGACCAGCGGGGGCGGCGGATACTTGCGGTATGGAAGAACAGCAGGACACCGCGGTGACCGGCCCGCCCCTGGACCGGCGGGCCGAGCTGAGCGAGTTTCTGCGCAGCCGGCGGGCCCGGCTCAAGCCCGAGGACGTGGGGCTGCCCGACTTCGGCCGGCACCGCCGGGTGCCGGGACTGCGCCGGGAGGAGCTGGCGCAGCTGGCCGGGGTGTCGGTGGCGTACTACACGCGCCTGGAGCAGGGCAACGGCCGCAATGTGTCGGCGGAGGTCCTGGACTCGATCGCCCGCGCCCTGCGCCTCACGGACGCCGAGCACGCGCATCTGACCCACCTGGCCAGGCCGAAGTCGCACAAGAAGAAGCCGGCCGCCCGGCAGCAGCAGGTGCGCACGGCGCTGCGGCAACTGCTGGACACGCTGGAGGGCGTGCCCGCGTACATCGTGGGCCGCCGCTCGGAGATCCTCGCCTGGAACCGGATGGCGGCGGCGGTCTTCGGCGACTGGGCCGAGCTGCCGGTGGCCGAGCGCAACTGGGCGCGTCTGGTGTTCCTCAAGCCCGAGTACCGGGACCTGTTCGTCGACTGGGAGCAGAAGGCGATCGACATCGTCTGCGCGCTGCGCATGGACGCGGGCTGCTATCCGGACGACCCCCGGCTCTCCGCGCTGGTGGGGGAACTCTCCGTCAAGAGCGAGGAGTTCCGCAGGCTGTGGGCCACGCACGACGTCAAGGAGAAGAGTTACGGCGTCAAGCGGCTGCACCATCCGCTGGTGGGCGATCTCGCCCTGAACTACGAGTCGTTCCGCATGTCGGACGGCACCGACCAGTGCCTGCTCGCCTACTACGCGGAGCCCGGCTCGCCGTCCGCCGAGTCCCTGCGGCTGCTGGCCAGTTGGGGAACCGACGCGACCCGCGCGGGGACCTCCGCGTAGCCCCCGCGCGGCCGGGCGTCAGGTGCCCGCGTTCTCCTTCACCGTGATCGTGCCCTTGCGGATGGTGACGAGGCGCGGTGCCTTCCTGGCGAGCGAGGAGTCGTGGGTGACCATGATGAAGGTCAGCCCGTGCTCCCTCCACAGCCGTTCGAGTACGTCCATGATCTCGTCGCGGGTGCTCTCGTCGAGGTTGCCGGTCGGCTCGTCGGCGAGCAGCACCTTGGGCTTCTTCACCAGTGCGCGGGCGATGGCGACGCGCTGCTGCTGGCCGCCGGACATCTCGCCGGGCAGGTGCCCCAGGCGTTCGCCGAGGCCGACGGACTCCAGCGCCTCGGCGGCGAGTTCGCGCCGCTGCTGCGCCTTGATGCCGAGCGGGACGAGGGCGGTCTCCACGTTCTCCCGCGCGGTGAGTGTGGGGATGAGGTTGAAGGACTGGAAGACGAATCCGATGTTCTCGCTGCGCACCCGCGTCAGCCGGGCCTCGCTCAGCCTGGCCAGGTCGGTGCCGTCCAGGACCACCTCGCCGGAGGTGGGCCGGTCGAGGCCGCCGAGCATCTGGAGCAGGGTGGACTTGCCGCCGCCGGTGGGGCCCTGGATGACGAGGCGGTCGCCGTCGCCGATGGTCAGGTCGACACCGTCGAGGGCGTGGATGCTGTCCTTGCCTCGGGTGTAGCGCTTGGTGACGTTCTTGAGTTCATACATGGTGGCTCCTGGGAGGGGTTTCGGGGAGGGCGGTCGCGCGCGGCACGGCTACTCCACCCGCCGCAGCGCGTCCGCCGGGCGCAGCCGGGAGGCACGCCAGCCGCCGAAGGCTCCCGCGACGAGGCCGCCCGCCACCGCGAGGCCGACCGCCAGCAGGATGGTCGTCAGGCTCACCGGGGCCGTCAGGGCCACCTCCAGGGACTTCGCGGCCTGCCGGCCGGGACCGCCGAACCCGGCGCCGCCACCACCCCCGCCGAAGCCGCCACCGAAGCCGCCGCCACCGGCACGCTCCCCGAAACCGCTTCCGTTTGCGCCCAGTTGGGCCTTGAGGGTCGGGCTGACCGCGGTGACGGCGTAGGCGCCCGCGAGCCCCAGGGCGATACCGAGGACACCGCCCACCAGGCCGTTGACGATGGCCTCGCCGACCACCTGCCGGGTGACCCGGCCCGACTTCCAGCCCAGCGCCTTCAGGGTGCCGAACTCGCGCACCCGGCGGGAGACCGCGGCGGAGGTGAGCAGGCCGGCGACCAGGAACGCGGCCACGAGCACCGCGATCGACAGCCACTTGCCGACGTTGGTGGCGAGCGAGGAGGCGGTGGACAGGGAGCCGGAGACCGTCTTGGCGAGGTCGGAGGAGGTGGTGACCGTCGTACCGGAGACGTTCTTCTGGATGGTGCTCTTGACGGCGTCGATCTTCTGGGAGTCGGTCGCCCGCACGTAGACCGTGGTGACCTTGTCCTTCTCGCCCGCGAGGGTCTGCGCCTGCGCCAGCGGGATGTACAGGTCGGCCGCCGGGTCGCCGCTGTCGGCCGTGGCGATGCCGATCACCGTGTACGTGGTGCCCTTGATGGTGACGGTGGAGCCGACCTTGTACTTCTTCTCCTTGGCGTACGCCGAGTCGGCCACGGCCACCTTGGCGTTCGTCTCGGTGGTCTTGAAGCCGCGCCCGCTGGTGATCTTGGAGGAGGTCAGCGGGCCGAGCCCGGTCCGGGTGACGTCGGTGCCGTAGACCGTGTACTCGTTGATGCCGAAGTCGGCGCCGCCTCCCTTGACCTCGCCCTGCTGCCCGCCGCCGCTGCCGCTGCCGCGCCGGAAGCCGTAGCCGCCACCGCCGCCGCTCTGCTGGTACTGGCCGCGGGTGAAGGTGCCGCTGACCTTGACCACGGAGAGGTTGAGGCCGCCGGCGGCCGCCGCCACGCCCGGCTGGCCGGAGACCTCGGAGACGGTGGAGGAGGGGAGGGTGCTGAAGCCCTGTACCCGGACCCGGTCGCTGCTCTGCGTCGTCTTGTCGCCCTCGCCGTGCGCGCCGAACTGGAAGCGGGGCTGCTGGGCGCCCGCGGCGGCGGGCGTGGCCGCCTTGGTGACCGTCATGTCCGTACCGAGGCCGTAGAGCGACTGCAGGACCTTGTCCTGGGCCTTGCCCATGCCGCCGGCCACGGAGTCGACCACGATGACCAGCGCGATGCCCAGCGCGAGGCCGGAGGCGACGACGAGCGCCGCCTTCCGGCGGCGGCGCAGCTCGCGCCTCAGGTAGGTGAAGAACATGCGCCGCACGTTAGGAACGCCCCGTGACGGCGGGCTGAGTCCACTGTGAGAGCTGGATAAGAAACCCCGGAAACAGCGGTGCCGCCCCCGCAGGGGCGGCACTCGAGGGGCTGTCGGGGGCGGCTCAGACGGCCGAACCGGCCTTCCACTGGGCCCAGTCCATGTTCCAGCCGTTGAGGCCGTTGTCCGGGGCGACGGTCTTGTCGCCGGTGTGCTGGACCACCACGACGTCACCGATCAGCGAATGGTCGTAGAACCAGGCGGCCGGGGTGTTCGGGTCGCCCGCGCCCTTGGCGTCCTGCAGGCCGACGCAGCCGTGGCTGGTGTTGACGCTGCCGAACACCGAGGGGGCGCCCCAGTAGTTGCCGTGGATGAAGGTGCCGGAGGTGGTCAGGCGCATGGCGTGGGGCACGTCCTTGATGTCGTACTCGCCCTTGCCGTCGTCGTCGGTGAAGCCGACGGTCGCGCCGTTCATGCGGGTCTGCTTGAACTTCTCGGAGATCACCATCCGGCCCTCGTACGTGGTGTGGTCGGGGGCGCCGGCGGAGATCGGGATGGTCTTGACGACCTTGCCGTCCTGCGTGACCTTCATCTGGTGGGTCTGCGCGTCGACGTAGGAGACCTGGTTGCGGCCGATGTGGAAGGTGACCGTCTTCTGCTGGACGCCGTAGACGCCGTTCGCGCCCTGCACGCCGTCGAGGGCGAGCTTCAGGGTGACGGTGGAGCCTTCCTTCCAGTAGTCCTGGGGGCGGCAGTCCATGCGGTTGGCGTTGAACCAGTGGCAGGCGACCTCCTGGCCGCTGCTGGAGCTGACCGTGATGCCCTTCTGCACGGCCGCCTTGTTGGTGATCGCCTTGTCGAAGTTGATCGAGACCGGCATGCCCACGCCGACGGTCGAGCCGTTGTCGGGGGTGTACGTGCCGATGAAGCTGTTCGCCGGGGAGACGGTGGTGAAGGACGCGTTCTCGTGGGCTATGCGGCCCTGGGAGTCCTTGGCCGTCGCGGCGATCTTGTAGGTCGTGGAGCGCTCCAGCTGGACGGCGGGCTTCCAGCTCAGCTTGTCCGCGGAGAGCCGGCCGGCGACGGTCTTGCCGTCCTCGGTGGTCATGGTGACGCCGGTGAGCGTGCCCTTGCTGACGGTGACGGTGCCGGAGTTGTTGATCGACGCGTTGTCCGAGCCGTCCTTCGGGGTGACCGCGATCTGCGCCTCGGACGACTTCTTGGCGGCCGCCGCGTCGGCCTGGGCCTGCGATGATTCACCGCCGCCGTGGGCCGCGGCCTTGTCTCCTCCGGAGCAGGCCGAGAGCATCAGCACACCGCCGAGCAGCGCGGACGCGGCCACCAGGCCCTTGCGCCGCTTACCGTCCGTCATCACAAGCTTCTCCATCGTCGCCGAGTCGCAGATAACCCCGAGAGTCCCCCGCAAGAACCTTCAACGCTACGGGCGGTACGGCCCGTTCCGGAACCACTGGATCTGTGGGGCACGCCACGTCTCCGGGCGGGGGTGATGAGCCGTCGTCCGTGCGCCCCCGGCACGAGAAACCCCGGACGGCTCTCGCCGTCCGGGGTTCGACCCGCTCCCGGGCGTTCAGCCGACGGCGTCCTCTTCGTCGTCCTCCTCATCGTCGCCGTCGAGGTCCCATTCGGGCGAGTCCGGGTCGTAGTCGATCCGCTCACTCGACCAGGAAGCCTGCTGGAGCTCCACGCCGGGCACCGCGCTGACCAGGTCGAACGGGTCCACGAGATAGGCGAGGGCCTCCGCGGTGTCCTCCGTCACAGCGCCCTCGGCCTGGTCCCGCTCGGATTCGGGCAGTTCCGGGTCGGCGGCGAGCCGGCGCAGCGCGGCCCCGGTCACCTCGTCGTCGTCCAGGACCTCGACCACCAGCTCCACCCGAAGCCGTACATACCGTGATGTCTCTTCATCGCTCATGGCGGGAGCGTACGGCTGAAACCTCCCGTGACTTTCCCGTGACCCGCGACTTTCACTAACATCGGCTCACCCGGCCAATTCGCCAGCGTCACAAGGGGATCGATATTCCGTGTCATCCGCTCGCCGTCCGCTGCTGACCGCCACCGCCGCGGGCACTCTGCTGTGCGCCCTGTGGTTCGTCCCGTCCGCGCACGCGTCCCAGGAGGAACCGGCGCGGGACGTGGCGGCCGGCTCCGTCACGACCTTCTCCCAGCCCGCCACCGAGCAGGCGAGCGCGGTGACGACGGCGGCCACCAGAACCGTTCCGGCGACGGCGGACGGCGCCCGGCTCGCCGACACCGGGAGCCCGGACACCACGCCGTACATCGTCGGCGGGAGCCTCTTCCTCGCCCTGGGCGCCGGATTCGTGGTGTATTCGGTGCGCCGCGAACGCCTTGGTTTTTAATCTCCCTTGACTGAGCTTTCACAGGGATTACATAGTTCGCCCCATGAAGAGATCATCGGGCGCCCGGCTGTGCGTCACCGTCGCCGTGAGCGCACTGTCGTTCGCCCTTGTCACGGGCTGTTCTGACGGAGGATCGAAGGACACCCCGGATCGGAAGCCGGCGCGGAAGGCGCTGAGCGCCGCCGCGTTGCGGAAGCTGATCGTCACTCAGGACGCGCTGCCCGGCTACCAGGTCGGGGCGGTGCCCGAGAGCCGCGCCAAGCGGATCACCACCGGCAAGGCGCCCTGCGACCCGCTGACGCGGGTGATGAGCGGGCTCCCGCCCACCGCCGCGCCCGCGAGCACCGACCGCATGGTCACCGAGAACGCGAAGAAGCGGCCCTCGCCCAAGCCCACGTCCCTGGACGACCTGGACGAGGGCGAGTTCGAGGAGACGATGCAGGAGTCCCTCGACCGGGACGTCACCACGGTGACGCTCGCGTCGTACGACGGGGACGGCGCCGAGCGGGCCCTGGCGTCGCTGTCCGCCGCCCTGAAGGCGTGCGCGGGCGGCTTCACCGGCCGGCAGGCGGGCACCTCGGTGAAGTTCACCGCGGTGGCCGGGGAGAAGCCCGCGGGCGGCGGGGACGCCTCGGTGGCGTTCGCCGCGACCATGGAAGAGGGCGGCGGGGACGGCGGGGGCACGGCGCCCGTGCACGCCGAGGTGGACCGGCACGGCTCCACCCTGTCCGTCTACTTCACGTCGAACCTGGGCGCGATGATGGCCAGGAAGCCGTACACGGTGACGCCGGCGGTCGTGCGGGCGCAGGACGCCAGGCTGACGTGACGGCGAAGGGGCCCTGAGGGTCGACAGGGCCCCTGTGCATGCCGGTTGCCGGCCGTCTGCCGGAGCGGGCCGGCTACCGAAACGGTCCGGCCTACCGGAGCGGGCCGGTGACCTTCTCCACGGCCTCGACCAGGTGGCCGCCGCGCACGAAGGCGTCGGCCGCGGCCAGGTCGGGAGCCAGGAAGCGGTCCGGGCCGGGGCCCTGGACACCGGCGGCGCGGACGGCCTCGATCACGGCGCGGGAGGCGGGCGCCGGGCTCAGGCCCTCGCGCAGTTCGAGGGCGCGGGTGGCCGTGTACAGCTCGACGGCGATGATGCGGGTGAGGTTGTCCACGGCGGTGCGCAGCTTGCGCGCGGCCGACCAGCCCATGGAGACGTGGTCCTCCTGCATCGCGGAGGACGGGATGGAGTCGGCGGAGGCCGGTACGGCGAGCCGCTTCATCTCGCTGACCAGGGCGGCCTGCGTGTACTGGGCGATCATCAGACCGGAGTCCACGCCGGCGTCGTCGGCGAGGAACGGCGGCAGGCCGTGGCTGCGGTTCTTGTCGAGCAGCCGGTCGGTGCGGCGCTCGGTGATGGAGCCGAGGTCGGCGGCGGCGACGGCGAGGAAGTCCAACACGTAGGCCACGGGTGCGCCGTGGAAATTGCCGTTGGACTCCACGCGCCCTTCCCCAGAGGTGTCGCCGGGCAGCACCACCGGGTTGTCCACGGCGGCGGCCAGCTCGCGCTCGGCGACCAGGCGGGCGTGCGCCATGGTGTCCCGGCCGGCGCCCGCGACCTGCGGGGCGCAGCGCACCGAGTAGGCGTCCTGGACGCGCGGGGCGTCGTCCTGGTGGTGCCCGGTGAGCTGGGAACCCTCCAGCACGGCCAGCATGTTGGCGGCCGCGGCGGCCTGACCGGGGTGCGGGCGGATGGCGTGCAGTTCGGGCGCGAGCACCTTGTCGGTGCCGAGCAGCGCCTCCAGGCTGAGGGCGGCCGTGATGTCGGCGGACTTGTAGAGGGTGTCGAGGTCGGCGAGGGCCATGATCAGCATGCCGAGCATGCCGTCGGTGCCGTTGAGCAGGGCCAGGCCCTCCTTCTCGCGCAGCTCGACGGGCTGGATGCCGTGCTCGGCGAGCAGTTCGCCGGCGGGCCGTACGACGCCGTCGGGACCCTCGGCGTCGCCCTCGCCCATCAGGGTCAGGGCGCAGTGGGACAGCGGGGCGAGGTCGCCGGAGCAGCCGAGGGAACCGTACTCGTGCACGACCGGCGTGATTCCGGCGTTGAGCACGTCGGCCATGGTCTGCGCGACCTCGGGGCGCACGCCGGTGTGTCCCGAGCAGACGGTCTTCAGGCGCAGGAACATCAGGGCCCGTACGACTTCCCGCTCCACCCGCGGACCCATGCCGGCGGCGTGCGAGCGGACGATGTTGCGCTGCAGCTGGGCGCGGAGTTCCGGGCTGATGTGCCGGGTCGCCAGCGCGCCGAAACCGGTGGAGACGCCGTAGACCGGATCCGGCTTGGCCGCCAGCGCGTCGACGATCTCGCGGGCCGCGGCCAGCGCGGCCACGGCCTCCTCCGACAGCTCGATGCGGGCAGCGCCGCGCGCCACGGCGAGAACGTCGGACGCCGAGACACCGGACGTCCCCACCACCACAGTGTGCATATCCATATTCAGGAGCGTACGCATTGAATGCGGCGCTGTCACTAGTGGAGGCGGGGTGCGCCCCTTACCCGGTGATGTGGGCTTCGTCGCAGCCCTCAGGGGTTGCGGCCGCGGAAGCGGCGCCGCTCGGCGCGCGGCGGGGGCGGCGCGTCGGCGAGGCGGACGACGGGGTCGTCGGGGCCCTCGCGCCCGGCGACCACGGGGCGGTCGGCGCGCATCGCCTTGGCACGGTACTGCGCGGCGTCCGCGAGGCGGAACAGCCGCCGGCCGTCGGCCACCGGGCCGATCGGGTCCTCGGTCGAGGCGACCCCGCAGGCCACCCCCTCCCCCAGCTCCAACTCGCCCGCTCGACGGCACAGTTCGTCCGCCGCCTTGACCACGGCGTCGGCGGGCGGCCCGACCGCGAGGAGGCAGAACTCGTCCCCACCCAGCCGCGCGGCCAGCGCGCCCGGCACCATCGCGCCGCACAGGGACAGCACCGAGCCGAAGCGTTCGAGGAGCCGGTCGCCGACGGAGTGACCCTGCGTGTCGTTGACCCGCTTGAGCCCGTTGAGGTCGCAGACCACGAGGCTGACGACGACGCCGTCCGCGCGGTGCCGTTCGAGCGCCTCGTCGAGGTGGACATCGACGGCGCGGCGGTTGGCGAGGCCGGTCAGGGCGTCGGTGTAGGCGAGCCGGCGGGCCTCCTCCAGGCGCTCGGTCTGTGCGAGCCCCGCGGCGACGACGGCGGCGAGCACGGTCGCGAAGTCGGCGTCCGGACGGCCGAACACCGGGGCTCCGACGGCGCGGGCGACGTACACCTCGCCCCACGCCCGGCCGTGCAGCACGACGGGGGCGACGACACAGCAGCCGCGACCGCGGCGGCGCAGGGCGGCGACGCGCCGGTGGAAGTAGCCGGGGACGCCGGCCGCGGTGCCCTCGGCGGTCTCCACCCAGGCGTTGGGGCCGCCGCCACCGGCCCAGCGCTCGTGCAGGAACTCGGTGATCTCCGGGAACTGGTGCACCGGGTACGACTCGGCCTCGGGGAACTCCTCCTCGTCCGGGCACCGGTCCCCCACGTTCACCAGGACCCGCAGCCGGCCCAGCTCGCGCTCCCACACCGACAGCGCGGCGAAGCTGCCGTCCAGCGCGTGGCAGGCGCCGAGCGCGGCGGCGTGCCAGGAGTCCTCGGGTGTGCGCGCCGCGGCCATCCCCTGCGCCAACGCCACCACTGCGGCCAGCCGCTCGTCGTCGCCCATTACTCCAGGCTAGGGAGGATTTTGTCAGATAGGTATACGAGTGCGGCGAATAGGGGGTTTGTTCAGGAGTGGACCAGCAGACCCCGCGAGCTTCCGTGCCCGTCCGGCCTACCCGGCTCGGCCGGGGCTCCCTGCGCAGGTCAGCCGGTCCGGCGCGTGTAGACCGGAATGGACGCCTGCGTCTACTCCCCCGGCCACTGCGGCTTCCGCTTCTCGTTGAAGGCGGCGACACCCTCCGCGCGGTCTCCGGAGAAGGCCACCGACCGCCATGCCGCGTCCTCGACCTCCAGCCCGGCCCGCAGGTCGAGGCCCTGCCCCAGCCGCAGCGCCCGCTTCGCCGCGCGCAGGCCCACCGGGGAGTTCGCGGCGATGCGCGCCGCCAGCTCCAGCGCCTCCTCCCGGTCCCGGCCCTCCTCGACCACGTGGTCCACCAGGCCCATCCCGCCGGCTTCCGCCGCCTCCAGGCGCCGCGCCGAGAAGATCAGCTCGGCCGCCCGCGCGGCGCCGACCCGCCGGGGCAGCAGCTGCGTGCCGCCGCCGCCCGGAATCACGCCCACGGACACCTCGGGCAGCCCCACCACGGCCGTACGGTCGGCCACGATCAGGTCGCAGGACAGCGCCAGCTCGAACCCGCCGCCCAGCGCGAACCCGTGCACCGCCGCGATCGTCGGCATCGGCAGCTCCAGCACGCCGGTGTACGCGCCCCGCGCCACCGGCCGCTGCCGCACCAGGTCCGCGTCGCTGAAGGAGTTGCGCTCCTTGAGGTCCGCGCCGACGCAGAACGCCCGCTCGTGCGACGAGGTGAGGACGACCACCCGTGCGTCCCGGTCCGACCCCAGCGCCGTACAGGCGTCCGCGATCGAACGGGCCATCCCGGTGGAGACGGCGTTCATCGCCTTGGGCCGGTCCAGGACCAGCTCCGCGACGTACCCGTGCCGCCGTACCAGCACGAACTCCCCGAACCGCGCCTCGCTCATCGCTTCCTCCGGTACACGTGTTAACGCGGGTTAACCCCTGTCGGCCCGATCATCGCAGCCGCACCCGATCACAGGAAACCCCGTACCGCTACGCCCGTTCGAGTGACATCCCGGCCGTCTCGCCCCACATCACCCACACGAGCGCATAGCGTGCGCTGCGCGGTGGGGGCGCGAAGGGAGCGCGGGGGGCCGCGCGCACCGGTGGGGAGCTGTGGGGGGAGAACGGGCATGGCGGAGACACGTACGCGGACGGACCGGGCAAGGGCGGTGGAGCCGGGCCGCTGGCTCGCCGGCCTTCGTCGCGGACGGCACCGTAAACCCCGGCCCCGCAGGGCCCTGCTCGCCGCGGGCGGACTCGTCCTCGCGGCCGGGGTGCTCAGCCTGGTCCGCATGACCCCGGAGTCCGGCGTCGGCGCTCCCGGCACCGCGGCGGCCGAACCCCGGCCCGGCCCCGGCGGCGCCGGGGGCGGTGGCGCGGCGACCGGCGTCTTCCGGAGCGGCGGCCCTACGGCTGCGACCGCCACCGGCGCCCTGACCGCCGGCCCTCAGACGCTGCCCCCGGCGGCCACCGGCCCGGACGGACGGACGTCCGCGCCACCCACCGGGGCCGGGGCGAAAGACTCCACGGGCCCCGACGGCTCAGGGGGCTCGGGCGGTCCGGGCGGTTCGGGCGGTTCGGGTCACGGGACGCCACCGGCGCCCGGAACGAGCACCGCGCCGAGGACCCCGCCCCGGCCCACGGCCACCGCACCGGCGCCTCCCGCGCCGACCTCGCACCCGGCCCCGCCGACGACACCGGCGCCCGCGCCGACCCACGTCACCCCCGCGCCCGCTCCGGGCGGCCTGTGCCTGCCGATCATCGCCCTCTGCGTGGACGTGAACGTCCTCGGCGGCCGGGGAGACTGACGGCCTATTGCTGCTGCTCGTCCCTGCGGGTGAGCAGCCACGGCTCGACCACGCCGAGGCCGCGCACCGGACGCTGCCACATCGGCCGGAGCGCGAAGCGGTACGACGGCGGCTCCTCGCCCTCCTTCTCGGCGGCCGCCGCGGCCTCGGCCGCCGCCGCCTCCGAGGCGGGCGCCTCGCCGGTGCGGATCAGTTCCTGCGCGAACGCGCTGTCCATCAGGACGGCGTCGCGCGGGGCTATGGAGGTCAGCCGGGAGGCCAGGTTCACCGTGGTCCCGAACACATCGCCCATCCGGGTGGTCACGGTGCCGAACGCCATGCCGACGCGCAGTTCGGGCATCGTCTCGTCGTTCGCCAGCGTCTCCACCAGGCGCAGCGCGATGTCCGCGGCCGTGCCCGCGTCGTCCGCGGCGAACAGGACCTCGTCGCCGAGGGTCTTGATGAGCCGACCGCCGCGCGCGGCCACCAGATCGGCCGCGGTGGTCTCGAATGCCTCGACGAGTTCGCCGAGTTCCTCCTCCTCCATGCGGCGGGTCAGGCGGGTGAACCCGACGAGGTCGGCGAAGCCGACGGCGAGCCGCCGGTCCACCATCTCCTCGTCGTCCGCGGCCTGGACGACGCGCCCGGTCGCGGCGGCGAGCTGCCGCCGCCAGACGTAGACCAGGAACTCCTCCAGCTCCGGGAGCAGCAGCTCGACCAGGGGGTACGTCACCTCGGTGCGGGTCATACCGGGCTCGGGGGGCTCGGTCAGGCCCTCCAGGAAGGAATCGATCTGCCACTCGGCCAGCCGGGCGGTGGTCTGCCCGGTGGAGCGGGCCACCTGCACGGCCATGGCCTCGCTGAGCAGCCCCGCCTCGACGAGACCGGCGAGGCGGCGCAGGGCGAGGACGTCGGCTTCGGTGAGGGCCTTGGCCTGGCCTATGTCCGCGAAGCCCATCGCCCGCCAGAAGCGGGACGCCAGTTCCATGGAGACGCCGGCGCTGCGGGCGGCCTGGAAAGGGGTGTAGCGGCGCTCGGCGCCCAGGATGAGCTGTTCGAGACGGAGCGCGAGCGGGTCCTCGCCGGAGTCGGCGGCGCTGGGGTCCGTCCGGTCCTGCTCGCCGGGGCCCGTGTCGTCGACGGTCACGCCTGCTGCCCTTCCGATCTGCCGCGGTCAGGTACGACCGGCCCCAACTCTACGGCAGGTGTGCGCCAGCTCACTCCGTCGGGTTCGGCCGAGGTCTGCCGGTCCGGTGCCGGGCCGTGTGCGGGGTCGGTGCCGACGCCCTTGCCGGGGCCTGCGGCCACGGGCCCCCGCCATCAGCTTGGGGGGTGAAGTCGCTGTGCGCACCTGCGGGACCGGCGCGGGCGGTGCGGGCACCCGGAGAACAAGCGGATAGGTAATCCGCTTATGTGCTAGCGTCCGGTGCCGTCAAGCGGATTATCTATCCGCTTTCTGGTCTCGTTTCAGGGTGGAGGCGCTCATGTCGGAGACGGCTGTGGTGACGGGTGGGACGGGAGGGATCGGGCTGGAGACGGCCCTCGGGCTGGCGGCGGCCGGGTTCGCGGTGACCGTGGTCGGGCGCGACCGGGTGCGGGGCGCCAGGGCGGTCGAGCGGATCGGCGCGGTGAACCCGGCGCGGTCCGGGCGGTTCCTGTGCGCCGACCTCTCCTCGCTCGACCAGGTGCGCTCGCTCGCGGCGCAGATCGCCGACGAGCACGCCGCCTCGGGGGAGCCGCTGGCGCTGCTGGTCAACAACGTCGGAGCGATGTTCCCCGAGCGGCGGATCGTGGAGGGCGTCGAGGCGTCGTTCGCCGTCAACCACCTCTCGCCCTACCTGCTGACGGAGCTGCTGCTGCCCACGCTGAGGGCCGGCGCGCCGAGCAGGATCGTGAACGTCACCTCGGGCGCGGTCGGCGTCGCCAAGCGGCACTTCGACGCGGTCGAACCGCCCGGCGGCTATTACGGCTTCCACCACTACGGACGCGCCAAGCTCGCCAACCTCGCGTACACCCTGGAGCTGGCCGCCCGGCTGGATGGCACGGGCGTCTCGGTCTTCGCGGCCGATCCCGGAGGCGCGGCGACCGGCATGACCGACGGCACCCTGACCGATCCCCGGATCGTCTCCCCCGCCCTGCGGCTGCTGTGGCCGCTGGTACGGCGCAGGTTCGCCCGCGCCACCTCCGGCCCGGCGTCCACGGCGGCCAGACCCTCGATCACCGCCGCCACCGACGGCGCCCTCACCGGCAGGACCGGCGTCGTCATCGGGCCCGAGGCGCTCCCGGTCGCCCCGTTCCGCCACGCGGCCGACCCCCGTCTCGCCGAGGCCGTACGACGGCTCAGCGAGGCCCACGCGCCGGTGGGCCCACGTCCATGACCGGCCCCACGACCGATCCCGGCCTCCTGGCCGGCGCGCCCGCCGCCGCACCGACCGACAAGGACATCACCGTGACCGACACCGCCCCGACCGCCTATGCCCGCACCGTCCGCGGCTCCGGGACCGGCCTCCTCCTCGCGCACGGCGCGGGCGGCGGCGTCGAGGCCAACTACGGACCGCTCATGGAAGGACTCGCCGCCCGGCACACCGTCGTCGGCGTCGACTACCCCGGCTCGGGGCACACGCCCGCCGCGCCCACGCCCCTCGGACTCGACGAGCTGGCCGACCAGCTCGTCGCGGCGGCGGACGCGGAGGGGCTCGACACGTTCGCGCTCTGCGGTTACTCGCTCGGCGGGCCGGTCGCGATCAGGGCGGCGGTCCGGCACCCCGGCCGGGTCACCGCGCTCGTGCTGAGCGCGGCCTTCGCCCGGCTGGACACCCGCACCGAACTGGCCGCCGCGATCTGGCAGCAGCTGTACGAGTCCGGGCAGCACGTCCTGCTCGCCCAGTACCTGACCCACCTGGCCCTGAGCACTCCGGTGCTGAACACCCTCACCCCGGCCCAGGTGCGCGAGGCCGCCGCGCGGACCGCGGCGGCGCTGCCGGCCGGTACCGGCGCCCAGGTCGACCTGGTCCGCCGCGCCGACGTCCGGGCCGACCTCGGTTCGCTCGACGTCCCCACGCTGGTCGTGGTCACCACCGCCGACCCCCTGATACCGGCCGCCCTCCAGCACGAGCTGGCCGCGGCCGTCCCCGGCGCGCGCACCGCCGAGCTGGCCACCGGGCACCTGCCCTTCCTGGAGCGGCCCCAGCGGTGGCTGGAGCTGATCACGGGCTTCCTCGGCGCGCAGGGGTGCCGGAGCTGACGGCCTCGGCGGCCCGAACGCTCCGCGTACGATCGAACGCCGAACCGACACCGCGAGACGAGCGATCTGGACTGCCCCCATGACGAGCACGCAGCTGCGCAAGGACGCCGCCCGGAACTGGGACCGGATCGTCGCCATAGCCCGCGAACTGGTGGACGAGGGCGCCGCGCTCCAGCTCAACGATGTCGCGCGGCGGGCGGGGCTCGGGGTCGGTACCGTCTACCGGCACTTCGCCACGCCCGAGGCGCTGCTGGAGACCGTGGCGGCGCCCTGCCTGGAAGGTCTCGCGGAGCACGGTGGCAGGGCGCTGGCCGACACCGATCCGCTGCGCGCGCTGGAGGGGTTCCTGGCGCGTGTCGTGGAGGCGCAGGTCACGGATGCGGCGCTGGCGCCGGTCGCGGCGGCGACGGTGGACGCGTTGCCGCGTACGGCCGAGCTCAAGCGGGCGCTCACGACGGCCGGCACGGAACTCCTCGACCGGGCGCACGCGGCGGGCGCGGTCCGCGCCGACCTCACCGCGGCGGATCTCGTGCCGCTGATGTGCGGTATCGCGCACGCCGTGAACCTCCACGGCGGCGACACGGCGTCCCGCCTCCGCACGGCCCACCGCTACCTGACCACCTTCTTCAACGGCGCCCGCACCACGCCCCGTCCCTAGGACCCGTCCGGCGATTCCCGAACCTCACGCCGGGCGCAAGTGCACGATGTCGCCCGCTCCGACCGGTTCCTGGACGCCCTCCGAGGTCGCGATGACCAGGCGGCCGTCGCCGTCCACGGCCACCGCCTCGCCGACCAGGTCGCGATCGCCCGGCAGCTGCGCCCGCACCGTGCGCCCGAGCGTCGCGCAGCCGGCCGCGTATGCCTCCTGGAGGCCGGACACCGAGGGGTCGCCGCCCGCCGCGCGCCAGCGGCCGTACCAGTCCTCCAGGGAGCGCAGCACCGCCCGCAGCAGCGTGTCGCGGTCCGTGCTCACCGCGCCGGCCAGCAGCAGCGACCCCGCCCGCGCCACCGGCAGTTCCTCGGCGCGCAGCGACACATTGAGGCCGAAGCCGATGACGACACCGTCCTCGCCGGCCCGCTCCAGCAGGATGCCGCCCGCCTTGCGCTCCTCCCCGCCGACCGTCACCAGCAGGTCGTTCGGCCACTTCAGCGCCGTGTCCACGCCCGCCGCCCGCGCCAGCCCGGTCGCCACCGCGACGCCGGTGAGCAACGGCAGCCACCCCCAGCGGTCCACCGGCACCTCCGAGGGCCGCAGCAGCACCGAGACGAAGAGTCCGGAGCGCGGCGGCGCCGTCCAGCGGCGGTCCAGGCGGCCCTTCCCGGCGATCTGCTCCTCCGCGACCAGCACCGTGCCCTCGGCCACCGGGCCGGCCTCGGCGCGGGCCACGAGGTCGTTGTTGGTGGAGCCGGTGCGCTGCACCACCTCCAGGCCGGACCACAGCCCGCCCTCGCGCACCAACGCGCGGCGCAGGGCAGTCTCGTTCAGCGGCGGGCGGTCCAGATCGGACCAGCGGCCGGGGGTGTCGTCTGCTGCATCTCGGGGCGTCATGCAAGCCACCCTAGGTGTGGCAAACGACGCAGTGCTGATCGGTAGCCCCGGCACTACTCTACGAACGAGTAACCGTCCCCCCTTTTGAGCAGGCAGGGAGCCGCATCCCGATGTCCGAGCCGGAAGAGCGTCAAGAGATCCAAGGGATCGACATTCACACGACCGCGGGCAAGCTCGCGGATCTCCAGCGGCGCATCCACGAGGCGACGCACGCCGGCTCGGAGCGCGCCGTCGAGAAGCAGCACGCCAAGGGCAAGCTGACCGCCCGTGAGCGGATCGAACTGCTTCTGGACGAGGGGTCGTTCGTCGAGCTGGACGAGTTCGCCCAGCACCGCTCCACCAACTTCGGCCTGGAGCGGAACCGGCCCTACGGCGACGGTGTCGTCACCGGCTACGGAACGGTCGACGGCCGGCCGGTCGCCGTGTTCTCCCAGGACTTCACCGTCTTCGGCGGCGCCCTCGGCGAGGTGTACGGCCAGAAGATCGTCAAAGTCATGGACTTCGCCCTGAAGACCGGCTGCCCGGTCATCGGGATCAACGACTCGGGCGGCGCCCGCATCCAGGAGGGCGTCGCCTCGCTCGGCGCCTATGGCGAGATCTTCCGCCGAAACACCCACGCCTCCGGTGTGATCCCGCAGATCTCCCTGGTCGTCGGTCCCTGCGCGGGCGGCGCGGTGTACTCCCCGGCCATCACCGACTTCACGGTCATGGTCGACCAGACCTCGCACATGTTCATCACCGGCCCCGACGTGATCAAGACCGTCACCGGCGAGGACGTGGGCTTCGAGGAGCTGGGCGGCGCCCGTACCCACAACGCCGTCTCCGGTGTGGCCCACCACATGGCCGGGGACGAGAAGGACGCCATCGAGTACATCAAGCAGCTGCTGTCGTACCTGCCGTCCAACAACCTCTCCGAGCCCCCGGTCTTCCCGGAGGAGGCGGACCTCGCCGTCAGCGACGAGGACCGCGAGCTGGACACCCTGGTCCCGGACAGCGCCAACCAGCCGTACGACATCCGCACGGTGGTCGAACACGTCGTGGACGACGGCGAGTTCTTCGAGACGCAGGCCCTGTTCGCGCCGAACATCGTCACCGGGTTCGGCCGGGTCGAGGGGCACCCGGTGGGCGTCGTCGCCAACCAGCCGATGCAGTTCGCGGGCTGCCTGGACATCGACGCCTCCGAGAAGGCCGCCCGCTTCGTGCGCACCTGCGACGCGTTCAACCTGCCGGTGCTCACCTTCGTGGACGTGCCCGGCTTCCTGCCGGGCGTCGGCCAGGAGCACGAGGGCATCATCCGGCGCGGCGCCAAGCTGATCTACGCCTACGCCGAGGCCACCGTCCCGCTGATCACCGTGATCACCCGCAAGGCCTTCGGCGGCGCCTACGACGTGATGGGCTCCAAGCACCTGGGCGCCGACCTCAACCTCGCCTGGCCGACCGCCCAGATCGCCGTCATGGGCGCCCAGGGCGCGGTCAACATCCTGCACCGGCGCACCCTCGCCGAGGCGGCCGCGAGCGGCGAGGACGTGGAGGCCGTACGGGCCCGGCTGATCCAGGAGTACGAGGACACCCTCCTCAACCCCTACGTGGCGGCCGAACGCGGCTACGTCGACGCGGTGATCATGCCGTCCGACACCCGCGCCCACATCGTCCGGGGCCTGCGTCAGCTGCGCACCAAGCGGGAATCACTGCCCCCGAAGAAGCACGGCAACATCCCCCTCTAGGCCCGGCCGACCGACAGGAGCCGACATGACGATCAAGGTCGTACGAGGCAACCCGACCCCCGAGGAGCTGGCCGCCGCCCTGGCGGTGGTCCGCGCCCGCGCCGCCGCGGCGGCGACCGCGTCGCCCGGCGCGCAGGGCCCGAAGGACGCGTGGTCCGACCCGGCCCGCATCGCCGCCGCCCGCCTCCCCCGTGCGGGCGCGGCGGCCTGGAGCCGCACCTACTGGCCGGGCTAGAACGCTCAGGGGCGCGGGAAACCGCGCCCGCTGGCGGAGACCGGGCGCCTATCTGAGTACGGCTACTCAGGCGCCCGGCGACCCGTCACCCGCACGCTGGACGAGTGCTGTGGTCAGATCCGGAAGACGAACCGCCGAAGGAACTGCGCGACGCGCAGGACATGCTGCGGCGGCTCGGTGTCCTCATGGCCGTGGCCATGACCGCGGCCATGGTCGTCGCCGCGCTCATGGGCCTGCGCTGAGCCGCCGCCGGCCGAGCCCGTTCACGGGCGACACGCGCTGATCGGCAACCGGGTGACTAACCTGACCGCATGACCGCAACACACCGCAGGCGACTCGTGCTCGCCTCCCAGTCCCCCGCCCGCCTCGGCCTGCTCCGGCAGGCGGGCCTCACGCCCGAGGTCATCGTGAGCGGGGTCGACGAGGACGCCGTCACCGCCCCCACCCCGGCCGAACTGGCGCTCGCCCTCGCCGAGGCCAAGGCGTCCGTCGTGGCGGCGCTGCCGGACGTGCAGGGCGCCCTGGTGATCGGCTGCGACTCGGTGCTGGAGCTGGACGGGCAGGCGCTCGGCAAGCCCGCGGACGCCGACGAGGCCACCGCCCGCTGGAAGTCCATGCGCGGCCGGGCCGGTGTCCTCCAGACGGGGCATTGCGTCTGGGACACGGCGGCCAAGCGCTATGTCTCGGCGACCGCCTCCACCGTCGTACGCTTCGGCGAGCCCAGTGACGAGGAGGTCGCCGCCTACGTGGCCTCCGGCGAGCCCCTCCATGTCGCCGGGGCGTTCACCCTGGACGGCCGTTCCGCGCCGTTCATCGAGGGCATCGACGGCGACCACGGCAATGTGATCGGCATCAGCCTGCCCCTGGTGCGCAAGCTGCTCGCCGAACTGGGCGTCGGCATCACGGACTTGTGGGCACCGGCCGGCTGAGCCGCTCGGGGACGGCGTCCTGCGGCTCGTCGTCCCCGTCCCGCGGTCGCGCCGGGTGCCCGGCGGCCGGCTCGCCCGGCGCGGCGGCGGGCGCGTCCACCGGCTCGTCCGCGGCCCTCGGGTCGCCGCCCGCCCCGCCGTCCCCGCCGGGCGCGGTCCCGGCCGGGCCGCCGTCGCGGTCGTACGACACCAGGAGCAGCACCAGGAGCGCCAGCACCACGACCATCACCAGGAAGGCCGTCGCGTTCACCAGGCCCCAGGCGAAGGCGCCCAGCAGGCCGTGTACGACCGCCGCGCTGATCAGCACGACGCGCCCGAAGCCGGCCGGGGCGCGGTCGCGGACCGCCACCAGCAGGGCGACCAGGGCGCACAGCAGGAAGTAGAGGCCGAAGACGACGCCGCCGATCTTCGAGGACGTGGACATCAGATGCGGGTCCAGACCGGCCATCGACATCTTCTGCCGCTCCACGACGACGCCGAGGAACCAGTTCAGCGCCCCGATGCCGAGCGCCTCCACGAGGAGGACGACGGCCACCACCCACGCCACGATTCTGCGCACCACCCGCCCCACCGACCCCTCGGTTACCCGCAGTACGTCCGGACAGAGCGAACGCTACTAACGGGTAAACCAGGGGACAAGGGTTCGTGCGCCAGCAAAGAATCATTGGGCCATTCGTAGGGACTCGACAAAGAAACAGAGTGGGCCGCAGCACGCCCTTACAGAGACCTTGGCCACATGGCAGGGCTAGGGTTTTCCGGAGGAGTCCTGCGTAGCAAGGTGCCACGGGGACTTTCGCGGGTCGGGCGAGCCCCGCATCACGCTCCGTGTGGGCAAGCTCACCATTGGGGACGGGTCGAAGAGGCGTGTCGGCAGTCCCTAAACTCGGCTTGTTTCAAGGAGGGAGCCTCAATCGTGCGCAAGGTGCTCATCGCCAACCGTGGCGAAATCGCTGTCCGGGTGGCTCGGGCCTGCCGGGACGCGGGGATCGCGAGCGTTGCCGTCTACGCGGACCCGGACCGGGACGCTCTGCATGTCCGCGCTGCGGATGAGGCGTTCGCCCTGGGCGGTGACACACCGGCAACCAGCTACCTGGACATCGAGAAGGTCCTGAACGCGGCCCGTGAGTCCGGCGCGGACGCCATCCATCCGGGCTACGGCTTCCTCTCGGAGAACGCCGAGTTCGCGCAGGCCGTCATCGACGCCGGTCTGAACTGGATCGGCCCGCCGCCGCAGGCCATCCGCGACCTGGGCGACAAGGTGGCCGCCCGGCACATCGCCCAGCGCGCCGGCGCGCCCCTGGTGGCCGGCACGTCCGACCCGGTCTCGGGCGCCGACGAGGTCGTCGCCTTCGCCGAGGAGCATGGTCTGCCGATCGCCATCAAGGCGGCGTTCGGCGGCGGCGGCCGCGGCCTGAAGGTCGCCCGCACCCTCGAAGAGGTGCCGGAGCTGTACGACTCGGCGGTGCGCGAGGCGGTCGCCGCCTTCGGGCGCGGCGAGTGCTTCGTGGAGCGCTACCTGGACCGTCCGCGGCACGTGGAGACCCAGTGCCTGGCGGACAAGCACGGCAATGTGGTCGTCGTGTCCACCCGTGACTGCTCGCTCCAGCGCCGCCACCAGAAGCTCGTGGAGGAGGCACCGGCGCCGTTCCTCTCCGAGGAGCAGGTCGCCGAGCTGTACCGCGCCTCCAAGGCCATCCTCAAGGAGGCCCGCTACGAGGGCGCGGGCACCTGTGAGTTCCTGGTCGGCCAGGACGGCACGATCTCCTTCCTGGAGGTCAACACCCGCCTCCAGGTCGAGCACCCGGTGACCGAGGAGGTCGCCGGCATCGACCTGGTCCGCGAGATGTTCCGCATCGCCGACGGCGAGGAGCTCGGGTACGGCGACCCGGAGCTGCGTGGTCACTCCTTCGAGTTCCGCATCAACGGCGAGGATCCGGGCCGCAACTTCCTGCCCGCGCCCGGTACGGTCACCACGTTCGACCCGCCGTCCGGTCCCGGTGTCCGGCTGGACGCCGGTGTGGAGTCGGGCTCGGTCATCGGCCCGGCGTGGGACTCGCTCCTCGCCAAGCTGGTCGTGACCGGCCGTACCCGCAAGGAGGCCCTGGAGCGGGCCGCGCGGGCGCTGGACGAGTTCCAGGTCGAGGGCATGGCCACGGCGATCCCGTTCCACCGCGTGGTGGTCCGGGACCCCGCCTTCGCCCCCGAACTCACCGGTTCCACGGACCCCTTCAAGGTCCACACCCGCTGGATCGAGACGGAATTCGTCAACGAGATCAAGCCGTTCGCGGCGCCGGCCGACGCCGAGGCGGAGGAGGACGCGGGCCGCGAGACCGTGGTGGTCGAGGTCGGCGGCAAGCGCCTGGAGGTCTCTCTGCCGTCCTCGCTGGGCATGTCGCTGGCCCGTACCGGCCTCGCGGCGGGCGCCAAGCCCAAGCGCCGCGCCGCCAAGAAGTCCGGCCCCGTGGCCTCCGGCGACACCCTCGCCTCCCCGATGCAGGGCACCATCGTCAAGGTGGCCGTCGAGGAGGGCCAGGAGGTCAAGGAGGGCGACCTGGTCGTCGTCCTGGAGGCCATGAAGATGGAGCAGCCCCTGAACGCCCACAAGGCCGGCACGGTCAAGGGCCTGGTCGCGGAGATCGGCGCGTCCATCACTTCGGGCGCCGCGATCTGCGAGATCAAGGACTGACGCCCGCTCGTACGTCCGTGAACCGGCCCCTGGCGCTGTGCGCTGGGGGCCGGTTCGTTGTCGCGAGGGCTGTCGCCGCGGTTCCTCTGTTCAGCTCGCCGGGTCCTCGCCCGTGAGCCCGTCGACGGATTCGCGGATGAGATCGGCGTGACCGGCGTGGCGGGCGTACTCCTCGACGAGGTCGAGGAGGATGCGGCGGAGGTTGGGGCGTTCGCCGCTTCGGGTGGTGTAGGCGCCGAGTTGGTCCAGCCCGCCCGTGCTGAGCGCCTCGTCGACGAGGGCACGGGAGCGGGCGACCGACTCCTGCCAGAGCGCGAGCAGGTGCTCGGGGGTGTCCTGTGCGGCCGAGCGGTAGTCCCAGTCGGGAGTGCTCTCCCAGTCGACGGTGTCCCAGGGCGCACCGACGGGGGAGTCGAGCCACAGCCGGGCGAAGTGGCTGTCCTCCACATGCGCCAGATGCTTGAGGAGGCCGCCCAGAGTGATCGCGGACGTGCCGAGTGTGGCACGAAGGCCGGAGGCGTCCAGGCCGGAGCACTTCCAGGCCAGGGTGGCCCGCTGCCGTTCGAGGGCGCCGAGGATGGCCGCCGCCTCGCTGCCGGCGAGCGGAGGTTCCGGCCAGGTTTCGGTTCTGCTCTCAGTCATGGCCGCAGACCTTAGCGAACGGGACTGACAGCGACGGGTGAGGTTCGAAGCGGTGGGCTGCGGGTGGGCACGTCGGCTCAGGGCGCCCGTTCGACCCACCGCCCCGCCCCCTCGTCCAAGCGAGCACCGCTCACCTGCGGCGCAGGTCGGCGACGCGGGAGCGCTCCGGGGGTGGGGGCTGGTCGGAGAGGACCGAGGTGGAGCGCAGGGGGTTGCCCCGGCGTGGTCCCGGCAGCTGGGGGCGGCGGGCCGGCGGGACCTGGTCACCCCCCGAGCTTCCGTTCGCCCCGGTCACGGCGATCTGCACCCCCTGGTCGGCGAGGGCCTGCAACTCGGTGGCGGCCCGGTCGTCGTGCGCGGGCGGCTCGTCGGTGACGAGACGGGTGATGAGGTCCGTCGGCACGGTCTGGAACATCGTGTCCGTGCCCAGCTTGGTGTGGTCGGCGAGGATCACCACCTCGGCGGCGGCCTGCACGAGCGCTCGGTCCACGGATGCCGAGAGCATGTTGGAGGTGGACAGCCCGCGTTCGGCCGTGAGACCGCTTCCGGACAGGAACGCCTTCGACACCCGCAGCCCCTGGAGGGACTGCTCGGCGCCGGAGCCCACCAGCGCGTAGTTGGAGCCGCGCAGGGTGCCACCGGTCATCACGACCTCCACCCGGTTCGCATGGGCCAACGCCTGGGCGACCAGAAGGGAGTTGGTGACCACCGTGAGACCCGGCACGCGGGCGAGCCGGCGGGCCAGCTCCTGCGTGGTCGTACCCGCGCCGACCACGATCGCCTCGCCCTCTTCGACGAGGCCGGCCGCGAGATCGGCGATCGCCGTCTTCTCGGCGGTCGCCAGATGCGACTTCTGCGGGAAACCGGACTCACGGGTGAACCCGCCCGGCAGTACGGCACCGCCGTGCCGGCGGTCGAGGAGTCCTTCCGCCTCCAGTGCCCGCACGTCCCGCCGTACGGTCACTTCGGAGGTCTGGACGACGCGGGCGAGCTCACGGAGCGACACGGCACCGTTCGCTCGCACCATTTCGAGGATCAATTGGCGACGTTCAGCAGCGAACACGAAACTGACAGTAACCCCAGCGACCGTCTGGTTTCAGCAGTTTGCGCCGATTAACAGAAGTTGTTCGCATGGCAGAACGGGAAGTGGTATAGGACCTTCCCGCGACCTACCCATCCCGACTATGCCGGCCGCATGTCCCGCAACCCCCCGCGGTCGGCGGGGAGTTGCCGCAGGTCATCAGCCCTCGGCGCTCGCCTTGCGGGTGTGCAGCTGCCGCGCGACCTCCGCGATCGACCCCGAAAGAGACGGGTACACCGTGAACGCGTTCGCGATCTGTTCGACTGTCAGATTGTTGTCGACGGCGATCGAGATGGGGTGGATGAGTTCCGAGGCGCGCGGCGCGACGACCACACCGCCGACGACGATGCCCGTGCCCGGCCGGCAGAAGATCTTCACGAAGCCGTCCCGGATGCCCTGCATCTTGGCGCGCGGGTTGCGCAGCAGCGGCAGCTTGACGACCTTCGCGTCGATCTTGCCCGCGTCCACGTCCGCCTGCGTGTAGCCGACGGTGGCGATCTCGGGGTCGGTGAAGACGTTGGAGGAGACCGTCTTCAGGTTCAGCGGGGCCACCGCGTCGCCCAGGAAGTGGTAGACCGCGATCCGGCCCTGCATGGCGGCGACGGACGCGAGCGCGAAGACACCGGTCACGTCACCGGCCGCGTAGACGCCGGGGGCGGTGGTGCGGGAGACCTTGTCGGTCCAGATGTGACCGGAGTCGCGCAGCTTGACGCCGGCCTCCTCCAGGCCGAGGCCCGCACTGTTCGGGATGGCGCCGACGGCCATGAGGCAGTGGGTGCCGGTGATGACGCGGCCGTCGGCGAGCGTGACCTCGACCCGGTCGCCGACGCGCTTGGCGGACTGCGCGCGGGAACGGGCCATGACGTTCATGCCGCGGCGGCGGAAGACGTCCTCCAGGACGGCGGCGGCGTCCGGGTCCTCGCCGGGCAGCACCCGGTCGCGGGAGGACACGAGGGTGACCCTGGATCCGAGGGCCTGGTAGGCGCCGGCGAACTCGGCGCCGGTCACGCCGGAGCCGACCACGATCAGTTCTTCCGGCAGCTCGTCGAGGTCGTAGACCTGGGTCCAGTTGAGGATGCGCTCGCCGTCGGGCTGGGCGTCGGCCAGCTCGCGCGGGTGGCCGCCGGTCGCGATCAGGACGGCGTCCGCGGTGAGGGTCTCCTCGGTCCCGTCGGCGGCGGTGACGACGACCTTCCTCGACCCGTCGAGGGACTGCATGCCCTCCAGGCGTCCGCGCCCGCGCATGACCCGCGCGCCGGCGCGCGTCACCGAGGCGGTGATGTCGTGCGACTGCGCCAGCGCGAGCCGCTTGACCCGCCGGTTGACCTTGCCCAGGTCCACGCCGACGACGCGCGCGGCCCGCTCCAGCGGCGGGGTGTCGTCGGCGACGATGATGCCGAGTTCCTCGTACGACGAGTCGAAGGTCGTCATGACCTCGGCCGTCGCGATGAGGGTCTTGGACGGCACGCAGTCGGTGAGCACCGACGCGCCGCCCAGGCCGTCGCAGTCGACGACGGTCACCTCCGCGCCGAGCTGTGCGGCCACCAGCGCCGCTTCATATCCGCCAGGTCCGCCACCGATGATCACGATCCGAGTCACGTACCCCATTGTCCCGCACGCTTCAAGATGCCACTGCCCAGGGGGGCGCGGGGCCCCGCCCGGCACCGCACCGGCATGCGCCGGCACCCGCCGACGTGCGGCGACGCGCCGTCCCGGCGCGTTTTCCCGAGATGCCGTGCCTCAGGGGCGCCCCAGGGCTCGCTTCCGGGGCGCGCGAGCCGGGCGGGGGCGCTGCCGTACCCTCTCCCCCATGTCGCTCTATGCCGCGTACGCCGGCAACCTCGACGCCCGGCTGATGTCCCGCCGCGCCCCGCACTCCCCGTTGCGCGCCACGGGCTGGCTGAACGACTGGCGGCTGACCTTCGGCGGGGAGCAGCTCGGCTGGGAGGGCGCGCTGGCGACGCTGGTCGAGGAGCCGCTGGCCCAGGTGTTCGTCGGCCTGTACGACATCGCGCCCATGGACGAGGAGTCGCTGGACCGCTGGGAGGGCGTGGACCTCGGCACGTACCGCCGCATGCGCGTCCGCGTGCACACCCTGGACGGCGAGAAACCGGCCTGGACGTACGTCCTCGACGACTACGAGGGCGGCCTCCCCTCGGCCCGCTACCTGGGCGAGATCGCCGACGCCGCGGAGTCCGCCGGCGCGCCCCACGACTACGTGATGGAGCTGCGCAAGCGCCCCTGCTGAGCGGGGTGCGCGCGGCCCCAGCGGCCTGCCCGCGGCAGACCATCGTCGGAAACGACAAGACAACGATCGCAATCCCGTGAGGTCTGTCATCTACGCGCGTAGGCGAGAAGCGGCTACCCTCGTCCCCGTGAACGCATCTCTTCTTCCGGACGACATCCAGGGCGACCCCTACACCGCCGCCGACGCCGCCGCCGCGCGCCTGCGCGAACTGACCGGCGCCGAGACCCACGACGTTGCCCTCGTGATGGGCTCCGGCTGGGCTCCGGCCGTCGACGCCCTCGGTGCCCCCGACGCGGAGTTCCAGGTCACGGAGCTGCCCGGCTTCCCGCCGCCGGCCGTCGAGGGACACGGCGGCAAGGTCCGCTCGTACTCCTTCGGCGACAAGCGCGCGCTCGTCTTCCTGGGCCGCACCCACTACTACGAGGGCCGTGGCGTCGCCGCCGTCTCGCACGGCGTCCGCACGGCCGTCGCCGCCGGCTGCAAGACCATCGTGCTCACCAACGGGTGCGGCGGTCTGCGCGAGGGCATGCGGCCGGGCCAGCCGGTGCTGATCAGCGACCACATCAACCTCACGGCCACCTCGCCGATCGTGGGCGCGAACTTCGTGGACCTGACCGACCTGTACTCGCCGCGGCTGCGCGCCCTGTGCAAGGAGGTCGACCCCACCCTCGAGGAGGGTGTCTACGCGCAGTTCCCCGGCCCGCACTACGAGACCCCGGCCGAGATCCGCATGGCCCGCGTCATCGGCGCGGACCTCGTCGGCATGTCCACGGTCCTGGAGGCCATCGCCGCGCGCGAGGCCGGTGCCGAGGTCCTGGGCATCTCGCTGGTGACCAACCTCGCCGCGGGCATGACCGGCGAGCCCCTCAACCACGAGGAAGTCCTCCAGGCCGGCCGCGACTCGGCCGCCCGCATGGGGACCCTGCTGGCGCAGGTGCTGCGGAAGCTGTAGCCCTTCGCGGCGGCCGGGGCGCCGGGCGACGGCCCGAGCGGCGGCGACCTGGATGCCGGGGGATCCGGTCGAGCACCGGGGGCGCGGGGGGCCTCCGGGGCCGCGACGGGAGGCGGAGCGCGGGTTCCCGACGGTGGAGGCGTGCGTGTCTCCGGCGGTCGGGGAGGTGCGTCCCGGCGGTGCCGGGTCCCGCAGGGGTCCTGGCCGGTGCCGGGTCACGTGTACGCCGCCGCCGATGGGATGCGGGGTGCGGGCGGACGCCGGGTCGCGGTCCGGGCGCCGGACGACGTACGCGTGGACCGGCCGGGTGGCGTGAGCGGTCCGGTCCGGTGCCGGGTGGCGAGGACCGTCCGGCGGGCCGCACCGCGACGACCGACCGGACCACCGGGGCCGGCCCTCGGCTGCCACGCCCCGGCGTGCGACCGGGGCAACCGGCGGCGCCCGACTTCCCGAGCCGGTACGAGCAGGCCGGGCGAGCCGTCCGCCACGCGCGGGGTACGCGGGTACGCCGACCCGCTACCGCGTCCGCGAGGGAACCGGCGGCACCCCTCCCGCCGACGGCCGAGCCTCTACAGCGCCCGTCCCGCACCGCCACGAGAAGCAAGCGCGGCCCGAGCCGCCCCCAGCCGAACAGAGCCACCCCCACCCGCCCCGCCCGTTCCTCTCCCGGCCGACCGAGCCGGGAGGCTGGAGGCAGGGCATCGGCCAATACAGGAGAGGTTGATCCCAAGGTGCACGATCTGATCGCGCGGGCCAGCGCCTGGCTCGCCGAGGACCCCGACCCGGACACCCGTGCCGAACTCGCCGAGCTGATCGAGGCCGGTGACGAGAAGGAGCTGGCGGCACGTTTCGCCGGCACCCTCCAGTTCGGCACCGCCGGCCTGCGCGGCGAACTCGGTGCCGGCCCGATGCGCATGAACCGCAGCGTCGTCATCCGCGCCGCCGCCGGTCTCGCCGCGTACCTGAAGAAGAACGGCACCCCCCACGGGGGTCCCGGCGCCGGCCTCGTCGTCATCGGCTACGACGCCCGCCACAAGTCCGCCGACTTCGCCCGCGACACCGCCGCCGTGATGACCGGCGCCGGGCTGCGTGCCGCCGTACTCCCCCGTCCGCTGCCCACCCCCGTGCTCGCCTTCGCGATCCGGCACCTGGGCGCGGTCGCCGGCGTGGAGGTCACCGCCAGCCACAACCCGCCCCGCGACAACGGCTACAAGGTGTACCTGGGCGACGGCTCCCAGATCGTGCCCCCGGCCGACGCGGGCATCGCCGCCGAGATCGACGCGATCGCCTCGCTGGCCGACGTGCCCCGCCCGGAGTCCGGCTGGGAGACCCTGGACGACGCGGTCCTGGACGCCTATCTGGCCCGTACCGACGCCGTGCTGGCCGCCGGCTCCCCGCGCACCGCCCGCACCGTCTACACCGCCATGCACGGCGTCGGCAAGGACGTCCTCCTCGCCGCCTTCGCCCGCGCCGGCTTCCCGGAACCGGTGCTGGTCGCCGAACAGGCCGAGCCCGACCCGGACTTCCCCACCGTCGCCTTCCCCAACCCGGAGGAGCCGGGCGCGATGGACCTGGCGTTCGGCCGGGCCCGCGCGACCGACCCGGACCTGGTGATCGCCAACGACCCGGACGCCGACCGCTGCGCCGTGGCCGTCAAGGACGGCGCCGACTGGCGGATGCTGCGCGGTGACGAGGTCGGCGCGCTGCTCGCCGCCCACCTGGTACGCCGCGGCGCTCGGGGCACCTTCGCGGAGTCGATCGTCTCCTCCTCCCTGCTCGGCCGGATCGCCGGAAAGGCGGGGCTGCCGTACGAGGAGACGCTGACCGGCTTCAAGTGGATCGCCCGCGTCGACGGCCTGCGCTACGGCTACGAGGAGGCCCTCGGCTACTGCGTGGACCCCGAGGGCGTGCGCGACAAGGACGGCATCACCGCGGCCCTCCTGATCACCGAGCTGGCGTCCGGGCTGAAGGAGGAGGGCCGTACCCTTCTCGACCTGCTGGACGACCTCGCCGTCGAGCACGGTCTGCACGCCACCGACCAGCTGTCCGTGCGCGTCCAGGACCTCTCCCTGATCGCCGACGCGATGCGCCGCCTGCGCGAGCAGCCCCCGACGCGGCTCGCGGGCCTGGCCATCACCCGCGCGGAGGACCTGACGCAGGGCACGGAGACGCTGCCGCCGACGGACGGCCTGCGCTACACCCTCGACGGCGCCCGCGTCATCGTCCGGCCCAGCGGCACCGAGCCGAAGCTGAAGTGCTACCTGGAGGTCGTCGTGCCGGTTGCGGCACGCGACGGCCTGCCGGCCGCCCACGCCCGCGCGAAGGAACTCCTGGCGGCCGTCAAGCGCGACCTCTCCGCGGCCGCCGGCATCTGAAACCGCGGCAGCCGCCGGAGAACACCGGAAAAAAACCAGGGGCACCCCGGATCCCGACCCCGGAGGTGCCCCTCGTCCGTCCCGGCGCGGTGGGGGCCGTACGGCTGCGTGGCGGCGCGGTCCACCGCCGCGTGCCGCGCCTCCGGCGGCCGGGAACCGCCGCGCGCCCCGGCCCGCCGCGGCTCAGCCGCCGGTGGCCAGCAGGATCACCAGGAGGACGGCCCCGGCCAGCGCCGGCGCCACCACCTCGTAGGCCCAGCGGATCGTCGTAGCGCCCTGGGCGGACTCTTCCTTGCCGGACCGGTCGAGGAGGTCGCGCAGGTCGTCCATGGCCTTGTCGCCCTCCGCCCGCGTCGGCCCGGTGTCGGCGCTGCGCGCGGTGACCCCGCCGTAGCCGAGGCCCCTGGCGCCGAGCCCGGAGCCGAGCCCGCCGCCCGCCGCCCGCCGGGCCGCGCTCGCCGTCCGCCGCTCGGCCTTCTTGCGGGCGCGCAGCGACACGGGCATCGCCCACAGCTGGTAGGTGGCGCCCGACGCGGTGCGCACCTCGTTGGTGAGGCTGGAGCGCAGGGCCTCGACCTCGCCCCACGGCACGGTGATCACCCGGAACGGATTGCGGATCCGCAGCCGTTCCTCGTTGGCGAACACCGCCGGGCGCAGCGTGAAGGCGATCACCAGCGGAACGGCCAGGATCATCGTGGCCAGCGCGAGCCACGGGGTGCGGCCGTGGCCGTTGATCAGCGCGTCGAAGCCCAGCCAGGCGACGACCGCGAGCAGCAGCACGCCGCCCACGAGCCCCATGGGCGAGCGGTAGATCCGGTCCTTCACGGCGGGCACCGGAGGCTGCGACGCGGGGGGCTTGTTGTCCGG
The DNA here is from genome assembly GCF_055605065.1 of Streptomyces sp. NPDC037203. Lineage (NCBI taxonomy): Bacteria > Bacillati > Actinomycetota > Actinomycetes > Kitasatosporales > Streptomycetaceae > Streptomyces > Streptomyces sp. NPDC037203. The sequence continues at coordinate 407,792 of NZ_JBVJUC010000005.1, read as the reverse complement.
GGTCGTCATGGCCCGATTGTGCACGACGCCGGATCGGGCGCCGCCAGGTGCCCCGAGACCCGTATCCATCCGTGATCCGCGGCGGCCCGCGCGCGGCGGGAGGACCCGTAATCCGCACCGGGGGTGTACAGCCGCTACGCGCGTAGATATGCTCGTCTGGTGACCATGCCCACCACTGCACCCCCAGCACACGCGCTCGCCGACGTCACCGCGTCCGACAGCACACTGCGCCGATTCCTGCACGGGCTGCCCGGCGTCGACGCGGTCGGCCTGGAGGCGCGCGCCGCGTCGCTCGGCACCCGTTCCATCAAGAACACCGCGAAGGCGTACGCCATCGACCTCGCCATCTCGATGGTCGACCTGACGACGCTGGAAGGCGCGGACACGCCGGGCAAAGTCCGGGCGCTCGGCGCCAAGGCGGTCCACCCGGACCCGACCGACCGCACCGCCCCGACCACGGCCGCGGTCTGCGTGTACCCGGACATGGTGGCCGTCGCCAAGGAGGCCGTCGCCGGTTCCGGCGTCAAGGTCGCCTCGGTCGCCACCGCCTTCCCGGCCGGCCGTGCCGCGCTCGACGTGAAGCTGGCCGATGTGCGCGACGCCGTCGCCGCGGGTGCCGACGAGATCGACATGGTCATCGACCGCGGCGCGTTCCTCGCGGGCAAGTACCTGAAGGTGTACGACGAGATCGTCGCCGTCAGGGAGGCCTGCGGGACGAGCGCCCGGCTGAAGGTCATCTTCGAGACCGGCGAGCTGTCGACGTACGACAACATCCGCCGCGCGTCCTGGCTCGGCATGCTCGCGGGTGCCGACTTCATCAAGACCTCGACGGGCAAGGTCGCCGTCAACGCGACGCCCGCCAACACCCTGCTGATGCTGGAGGCGGTGCGCGACTTCCGCGCCCAGACCGGCGTCCAGGTCGGCGTGAAGCCGGCCGGCGGCATCCGCACCAGCAAGGACGCCGTCAAGTTCCTCGTCCTGGTCAACGAGACGGCGGGCCAGGACTGGCTGGACAACCACTGGTTCCGCTTCGGCGCCTCCTCGCTCCTCAACGACCTGCTGATGCAGCGTCAGAAGCTGGCCACCGGCCGTTACTCCGGCCCCGACTACGTGACGGTGGACTGATCACCATGGCATCCGCATCCGCATTCGAGTACGCACCGGCGCCCGAGTCCCGCTCCGTCGTCGACATCGCGCCGTCCTACGGCCTGTTCATCGACGGCGAGTTCACCGACGCGACCGGCGGCAAGGTCTTCAAGACCGTCTCGCCGTCCACCGAAGAGGTGCTGTCGGAGGTCGCCGAGGCCTCCGAGGAGGACGTCGACCGCGCGGTGAAGGCCGCCCGCAAGGCCTTCGAGAAGTGGTCCGCGCTGCCCGGCGCCGAGCGCGCCAAGTACCTGTTCCGCATCGCCCGGATCATCCAGGAGCGCAGCCGGGAACTGGCCGTCCTGGAGACGCTGGACAACGGCAAGCCGATCAAGGAGACCCGCGACGCGGACCTCCCCCTGGTCGCCGCCCACTTCTTCTACTACGCGGGCTGGGCCGACAAGCTCGACCACGCCGGCTTCGGGGCGAACCCGCGGCCGCTGGGCGTGGCCGGCCAGGTCATCCCGTGGAACTTCCCGCTGCTGATGCTGGCCTGGAAGATCGCCCCGGCGCTCGCGACCGGCAACACGGTCGTCCTCAAGCCCGCCGAGACCACCCCGCTGTCCGCCCTGTTCTTCGCGGACATCTGCCGCCAGGCCGGCCTGCCCAGGGGCGTCGTCAACATCGTGACCGGTGACGGCCGTACCGGTGCCGCGCTGGTCGCGCACCCGGATGTGAACAAGGTCGCGTTCACCGGCTCGACGGCGGTCGGCAAGGCGATCGCGCGGACCGTGGCCGGCACGCGCAAGAAGCTCACCCTCGAACTCGGCGGCAAGGGCGCGAACATCGTCTTCGACGACGCCCCGATCGACCAGGCCGTCGAGGGCATCGTGAACGGCATCTTCTTCAACCAGGGCCAGGTCTGCTGCGCCGGTTCGCGGCTGCTGGTCCAGGAGTCGATCCAGGACGAGCTGCTGGACGCGCTCAAGCGCCGCCTGTCCACGCTGCGCCTGGGCGACCCGCTGGACAAGAACACCGACATCGGCGCGATCAACTCCGCGGAGCAGCTGGCCCGGATCACCGCGCTGGCCGAGGCGGGCGAGGCGGAGGGCGCCGAGCGCTGGTCCCCCGCCTGCGAACTGCCGGGCGCCGGCTACTGGTTCGCGCCAACGCTGTTCACCAACGTCACCCAGGCCCACACCATCGCCCGCGAGGAGATCTTCGGCCCGGTGCTGTCGGTCCTCTCCTTCCGCACCCCGGACGAGGCGGTCGCCAAGGCGAACAACACGCAGTACGGCCTGTCGGCGGGCATCTGGTCCGAGAAGGGCTCCCGCATCCTGGCCGTCGCGGGCAAGCTGCGCGCCGGTGTCGTCTGGTCCAACACGTTCAACAAGTTCGACCCCACCTCGCCGTTCGGCGGTTACAAGGAGTCGGGCTTCGGCCGCGAGGGCGGCCGCCACGGCCTGGAGGCGTACCTCGATGTCTGACGCACGACTTTCCGTCTTCAAGACCTACAAGCTGTACGTGGGCGGCAAGTTCCCGCGTTCCGAGAGCGGCCGGGTGTACGAGGTGACGGACCCGAAGAACAACTGGCTGGCCAACGCTCCGCTGTCCTCCCGCAAGGACGCGCGGGACGCGGTGGTCGCGGCCCGCAAGGCGTTCGGCGGCTGGTCCGGCGCGACCGCCTACAACCGCGGTCAGGTCCTGTACCGGGTCGCGGAGATGCTGGAGGGGCGCCGCGAGCAGTTCGTGCGCGAGGTGGCCGAGGCGGAGGGTCTGTCGAAGTCGAAGGCCGCGGCCGTCGTGGACGCGGCGATCGACCGCTGGGTCTGGTACGCCGGGTGGACCGACAAGATCGCCCAGGTGGTGGGCGGCGCGAACCCGGTCGCGGGTCCGTTCTTCAACCTGTCGTCGCCGGAGCCGACGGGCGTGGTCGCCGTACTGGCCCCTCGGGACTCCTCCTTCCTGGGCCTGGTCTCGGTCCTCGCCCCGGTGATCGCCACCGGCAACACGGCGGTCGTCATCGCCTCCGAGAAGGCCCCGCTCCCGGCGCTGTCCCTCGCCGAGGTGCTGGCCACGTCGGACGTGCCGGGCGGCGTGGTGAACATCCTCTCCGGCTGCGCGGCCGAGATCGCCCCGTCACTGGCCGCGCACCAGGACGTCAACGCGATCGACCTCGCGGGCGCGGACGAGGAGTTGGCGAAGGAGCTGGAGATCGCCGCCGCCGACAACCTGAAGCGCGTCCTGCGCCCCCGGGACGTCGATTTCACGGCGACGCCCGGCACCGAGCGCCTGACGGCCTTCCTGGAGACGAAGACCGTGTGGCACACGACGGGCGCCCTGGGCGCGACGGGTTCGTCCTACTGACCTGCCCGCCCCCACTCCCCGAGAGCAACCGAGAGCCGCGCTCCCCTCCATGGGGGGCGCGGCTCTCTGCATGGAACAGGGTCGCCGACGTAGCTCCGGAACTGGTAGAGGTATTCCGGTATGTGATGTGAGCGGTGGGTGCCTTGGGGGTGATCGCGCAGTTGGAGTCGGTGATCGCAGCGCGGGACAAGCAGGTGAAGAAGGCGATGGCGGACTTCACGGCCGATGGTGTGGCGGATGAGTACCACGGCAAGGAGCAGCGCTGGAACAGTGCGTCGCAGGAGGTTCGGAACATCATCCATCTGCTGAAGACGACGATGGAGAAGAACGACTCGACGGCGCATGCGACCCTGGCGAGGGCGAAGTCGGCGGTCGACAACATCGGTTGACGGTGGGCGGTTCACGGGGGTTGGGCTATGACGGGCTGGGATCTGCGTCCGCAGGGCATCAGTCGTGTGCTGTCGGTGACGGGGAAGACGGCGTCGGATCTGGAGACGCAGGCGAAGGATTTCGGGGCGCATCTGCAGTCGGCGGCGTCGAGTGCGGGCACGGTCTCCGCCGGCGGCTCGGGTGGTTCGGGTGGTGGGGCGCCGGGTGGTCTGGTGGCGCTGGCGTCGTCGCAGTATGCGGAGCATGCGACGAGGGATCTGCAGTTCATCGCGGCGCGGGCGGGTAAGTCGTTGCGGGGTGCGGTGGATGCGACGACGGCTTATCTGGACGGGGACGAGGTGATGGCGGCGCGGGCGCAGCGGGAGGCGTCGGCGCCGGGTGTGCGGATGCCGGGGGTGGGCGGGGCGTGATCAGGCCGGAGGAGATTCCGGAGTTCACCGGTGATCTGGAGCAGTTGGAGAAGGACTACGGCTCCCTGAAGAAGGACGCGGGGCAGATCCGTTCCACGGGCGCGGATGTGCATACGCAGTTCCAGGGCCTGTCGGCGTACTACAAGGCCCCCGAGGCGGATCAGCTGTTCGCCTCGACGAAGCCGGTGTCGGACCGCGCGGATTCGTTCGGGACGGATCTGGAGACGGTGTCCGCGGCGCTGTCGGGGTATGCGGCCGAGGTCCGGCCGCTGGTGGAGAAGCTGAAGCGGCTCAAGCACGACGCGCAGGCGTTCGTCGACTCGGTCGAGGGCGACGACGACTGGCAGTACGACGAGGACAAGGTCAAGAAGAACAACCAGCTCCGCGACGATGTCACGGCGACGGTCGCGGCGTTCTGGGCGGCGGAGCGCACCTGTCACAACAAGATCACGGCGTTGTGGCACGGCACGCAGATGATCGCCGGTGACGGCACCGACAAGAAGAACATGTACGGCTACAGCGCGTCCGACCTGAAGGGCGCGAAGGGGCTGCCGTGGGGCGATCCGGTGGAGCAGAAGCACCACTGGTACGACGTCGGGCACTGGGTGAAGTCGTTCGTCTGGGACGGCATCGTGGTGGACGGCATCTGGGGCACGGTCAAGGGTCTGGGCACCCTGGTCGGTGTCGACGGCTGGGATGCGATGAAGACGGCCTGGAAGGGCCTGGCGCAGCTGGCCACAGGTCTCGCGTTCATGAGCAACCCCGTACTGGCGGTGGCGTTCTGGGCTACACCGGACAAGTACATGCCGTCGTGGCTGCGTGAGTCGCGCAATACGATGAAGCAGACCGGCAAGGCGTTGCTGGCGTGGGACGAGTGGGGCAAGAACCCCGCCCGCGCGGCCGGCGGGGTCACCTTCAACGTTCTCACCGCGGTCTTCACCGACGGCGCGGGCGCCGCGGCCGAGGGCGCGGGCAAGGCGGGCGCGGTCGCGAAGGCGATCTCGTTCGCGGGCAAGGCCGGCCGGGTCATCGACCCGATGACGTATGTCATGAAGGGCGCGGGCGCCGGCCTGTCGAAGATCGGCGATATCGGCAAGGCCCTCAAGGGCGCCGGGAAGATCGACATTCCCAAGCTCCCCGACAACGCGATCACCCTGCCCCGCGGAACCGTCCACCTCCCCGACGGCACGGTCCGCCTCCCCGAGGGAGCCCCGCTCCCCAAAGACGCCGTCCGCCTCCCCGCCGGCAACGTCCGCTTGCCGCACGACGCACCCCTGCACCCGGCGGGCACGGACCCCCTGCACACCCCCGAAGGCACGCCCCCGCTGTTCGCCGACGAACGCGGCAACATCGTGGACCACAAGGGCGACGTCCTGCTCGACACGAGAGGAACCGGCCCGACGGACACCGTCGACTCGGACCACCCCGGCACCCCTGCCCACCCGACCACGGACGCGGACACCCCGCACACCACGTCCCCCACCAGGGAACCCGCCCTGGTCGGCGCAGGCACCCACACCGTCGACACCGCGGCACACGCCGGCGAACACATCAAACTCGACGACAGCACCGGCCACGACCTCGGCGACACCGACCGAGCGGGTGACCATCGCGCGGGCAACCACGCAGGTGACCGTCTGCCGGGTGGCGGCGTCCCCGAACACCGGGCGGATGCCTCTGCAAGCCAAGAGCCGCGGTCCGGACACTCGGCCGACCATCAAGTTATCCGGGCGGACAGCCACGACGGTCATGCGGCAGATCATCTCGAACCGCACGGAGGGGACCATCCTTACGGGCCTGCCCCCGACGGTGGTGCCGACATCCCGACCGCATCCCACGACATCGGACCCGGTGGCCCGGTTTCGGGTATCCCCGACGAACCTCGGGGCAACCTACCGGACGGGTCATGGACAGGAGAGAACGGCCTTCACCTGGACTCCGAGACGAATAGAGCCGTCGACGAGTTCATGGACCGTTCGAGGGCGGTGGAGCCGGGCATCACCGAGTCGGTGAAATCTGTCGTCGGCCGGATCAACGACGGCAAGCTCATAGGGCTCGAGTACCGGCTGAAGGGCGAGGAGTCGCTCAAGCGCAAGATCGCCACAGACCTGCTCGAAAACATCGGGCGACGTCATGGTGATGTGCTGGGCGGCATCAAGGACTCGATCCGCTACACCATGGAAGTGCCGACCGAGCACTACACGGCTGGCGTCCAGCGCGCCATCAGTGAGCTGCAAGCCAAGGGTTTCGAGAACGTCACGTTCAAGAACACCTGGGATTCCGCCGGCTACAAGGGCGTCAACTCGACCTGGCGTGACCCCATCAGCGGCCAGGTCTTCGAGCTGCAGTTTCACACCGCGGACAGTTTCACGGCCAAGATGGACGGCCATGCCCTCTACGAGAAGGAGCGCTTGCCCGGAGTCACCCCCGAGGAACTCGCCGCGATCAAGACCGAGCAGACGGACCTGTTCGGCGGGGTATCCGTGCCCCATGGCGCGGAGGACATCCGGATCGGAGCTCATGAGGTCGCCGATGCGGGGCCGCTCCCGGGCAAGGACGGGAATCCGGCTGTCAGCCATGTCAACCACTCGGCCTACGATCCTCATGGGCCGCCACACGATGCACCGAGGGAGCATGAACTTCCCGCTTCCATGGACGAGTACGAGGCCGCGCAGCACGGCGCGGCCCCGCACGAGCATGGGCACCTGTCCGATGACGGCCCTTACACCGAGGGTTCGCACGGTGGTTGGAGCGGCGCTGGGTGGGTGGAAAAGCCGGATTCCATTCACGATCCGGACTCCGTGGTCGCGGCCGAGATGTACGAGGACATCAGGGCGACGGACAACAAGGCGGAGCTCCCCGCCATCGCGAAGCACACCGGTGTCGACGAATCGGTGCTCCGTCAGGTGAAGAGTCACCTGTTCCGCGCCCAGCATGAGGTCGCTATCGGGCCCGGCTCGTTCAAGAAGGGGTTGTTCACTCCCCGCAGGGATGTCGGCGAACTGTGGTTCGCCGCTCGCGAGGGAAAGCTCAGCGAGGAGGGGGTGCAGCAGTTCAAGCACCTCATGGCGCACGAGTATGTGGAAAGCCGGCTGATGAAGTCGGGTCTCCCCTACATCCGCGAGTACGACCATCTGTGGGAGCTGGACCCGGCCGACGGAAAGTACTATCGGCCGCAGTTCCCTCAGGACATACATGACGCGGGCGCTCATGATCTGGCACCCAATGACAAGATCGGCGGATTCCGGCACTGGCGGTCCTTGGGCATGGAACAGCCCGACGTCGAGCTGGTCGACGATTTGTCCAACCTCGATGAGGTGGTGAAGGCTATCCATCAGCAGCTGCGTTTGAAGGGGTTGTATCTGTGAGTGCCGAATCGCCGCGGGCCGTGTTGGATAGGTTGCGAAGCGTTTCGTGGTACGGCGACTGGGAAGTCTCGACCGCCCACACCCGCTCGCGGGCGCTGTTGATGCGCGAGTACCTGCGCCGGGCCGCCCTCTGGGCGCAGGCCTACGGCGCGCAGGCCGAGTGGCCGTTTTTCGATGTGACGGAGTTCGTCGACCCCGCGTTCTCCCTCGATCCGGACATCGGCGAGGAACTGGAAGAGTTCCTGACGCACTCGGTCCCGACACCGTCGACCGCGCGGACCTGTCGCGGTGCCGTGCGCTGGGCTGCCCTCACGGCGGCGAAGAGGGACGGCTTGGCCGATCTTCCGGATCCGTACGAGCCCTTGCTGCTCATGTACGAACGCGGCGGCGGTTATTCGATCGAGGAGTTCATCGACCTCTACGGAGTCATGATCCCGTACGGAGACTTCGAATCCAACCTCCACGCCGAACCGTTCCTCACCCTGCGGCCCGGCACGCTCGATGCTCTCGACCAGGGAGCGGAAGGGCGCATCACGTACTACGCCAAGATCGACGGCGAATACTCCCGAAACAGCCCGCTCGGAATCGTGCGGCGTCGCGTCGTGGGAAGGGAGGGGGCGACATACGATGAGGCTTTCACGCGGAATCTGCGCTGGGAGCCTACGCAATACCTGCGGCGCTACGAGCTGGGGGACAACGAAGTCGACCACGTGCAGATCTCGGAGCGGGAAGCGGCGGCGTTCATCGAGTCCGTTTCGATTGCGAAGTCCCAGCACTGAACGCACAACGAGCCGGGCCCCCGAGCTGACGGTCGGTCGAGGTATATGACGTCTCGCCCGCGTTGCTCGGGGGCCTCGTCGGCGGACGTGCCGCCCAGGGATGGGGCTCGTCAGTGCGTCAGGGCCGTCAGTACCTGGCCCAGCACCGGGACCGCGCCCAGGGACTGGGCCTCCGCGATCGGGGTGGTCAGCATTTGGGAGCCCACCGGCTTGAAGTCGGCGACCTGGGTGCCCACTCCGTTGTCGAGGGGGTCGACGCCGGTGCCGGCCAGGGGGTTGGGCTTGAGGCCGGCGAGCGGGCCGGTCACGTAGCCGACCGTGCCGGTGAGGACCGTGAGCCCGGCCTGGGGGTCGATCTTGCCCAGGGACGTCGGCCGCCACGGCACGTCCACGAGCGGGGCGTCCGTGTCCGCGTGCGCCGTCGCCGCCCCCGCGCCCAGCGCCGCACCGGCGGTCACGAGGGCGAACAGGGCACGGCGCGCGGTGAGGGGCTGGGGCTTGCTGTGTCGGGCCATCGCTGGTGCCACCTTCTGGTGCGCAGGGTAATGGTGTCGACACACAGGGTAGTTGAGAGGCGGCCCACGCTTCAAAAGCGAACCGCGGGGTCGGCAGGCGCCACGTCATGCGTCAAACTGGTGTTCCGTGAGCATTCATCCCCCGTCCCCCGCCCGAGTCGTGCTGCTGTGCGGCCCCTCGGGTTCGGGCAAGTCCCTGGTCGCCGCCCGTTCCGGGCTGCCCGTCCTGCGCCTGGACGACTTCTACAAGGAGGCCGACGACCCGACTCTGCCCCTGGTGGAGGGGAGTTCGGACATCGACTGGGACCACCCGGACTCCTGGGACGCCCGGATCGCGCTCGACGCCATCACCCGGTTGTGTGCCACGGGTTCGACTCCGGTTCCGGTGTACGACATCGCGCTGAGCGCCCGTACCGGCGAGGAGACGCTGCGGCTGGACCGTACGCCCGTGTTCATCGCGGAGGGCATCTTCGCCGCGGAGATCGTCGAGCGCTGCCGGGAACTCGGTGTCCTCGCCGACGCGCTCTGCCTGAACCGCGGGGCGGTCACCACCTTCCGGCGGCGCTTCGTGCGCGATCTGAAGGAGGGCCGCAAGTCCGTGCCGTTCCTGCTGCGCCGCGGCTGGCGGCTGATGCGCGCGGAGCGCACGATCGTCGCCCGCCAGGTGGCCCTGGGCGCACACCCGTGCGACCGGGACGAAGCCCTGCGCCGGCTCGCGGTGGCGCAGCGAGCCGACAGGTACACCGCGGCGTAGGGGAGAGCGCCGGAGCGGGGGACGGGACAGCGGAGAGGGGCCGGCCGGACCCCCCGATCCGACCGGCCCCTCTCCGGTACCTCCCCCGTGATCCCCCCCGTATCCCCCGTTGCTCCTCCCCCACGGGCCACCACCCCCACAGCGGTTATCCCGTGCCCCCGTCGTCCCCCGTGCTCACCGGACCGCCCCCCAGCGGCCCGGCCCCCGTCCCCCCGTACCTCAGGCGACCAGTTCGCCGAAGGCGTTCTCCTCGTCACGGCCGAAGCTGAGGACCTCGTCCTCGCGCAGCCGGCGCAGCGAGCGCCAGATGCTGGACTTCACCGTGCCGACACTGATGTTGAGTATGTCCGCGATCTCCGGGTCGGTACGGCCCTCGTAGTAGCGCAGGACCAGCATGGTGCGCTGCAGTTCGGGCAGCCTGGCCAGCGCCTGCCACAGGACCGCGCGCAGCTCGGTGCCGCGCATCGCGTCCGTCTCGCCGGGCGTCTCGGGCAGTTCCTCGGTCGGGTACTCGTTGAGCTTGCGGCGCCGCCAGGCGCTGATGTGCAGGTTCGTCATCGTGCGGCGGAGGTAGCCGCCGACGGCCGCCTTGTCGCTGATCCGGTCCCACGCCCGGTAGGTCGAGAACAGCGCGCTCTGGAGCAGGTCCTCGGCCTCGAAGCGGTCGCCGGTCAGGTGGTAGGCGGTGGCGTACAGGGAGGCGCGGCGCTCCTGGACGTACGCGGTGAACTCCGCCTCCGTCAGCGAACGACGCTCCCCCGTGTCCTCCTTGTACGCGCTTCCCCCGTGCGTGTCCCCCGTACGCGCGTCCACCACCGACATGTAGGGCTGCTGCCCGTGCACACCGTGCTGACGCCCGGCACCGCGAGCGCACCCCCGGCCGCCCCCACGCTCGAACACGCTCGCGCGGGACGTGCCCCCGTCGCCGCCGGACTTCTCGGGACCCCGGTGCACGTCGTGCAGACGCGTGACCACTGCGCTGGTGCTGATGCTGTGCAGCGTGTTCATCTCGCGCTCCCCGTCGTGGACTTCCGGTGCTTCCGTCCTGCTCCGGGCCCGGCCCGGTCGAACTCCGGGCGCTTCCGGCCACTTCGGCCGGATCCGGCTGCTCGCCGTGCCCGTGACCAAAAGCCTGCCGGGATCACTTCATCGCCGTGTCCGCCGACTGTCACAGACCTGTCACAGGGCCCCCGGCCACCGGCGCCGTCACAGCGAGTACACGGCCGGTGGCGCTAGCGCGGGGCGGCTCGTGGGGATACTGCGGGGCTCTGCCCGACCGGTCGTACGACACCCCGTCCATGGGCCAGAATGAGCGGGTGCCTTCCCTGTTGCTGATCGAGGACGACGACGCCATCCGTACGGCCCTGGAGCTCTCACTGACGCGCCAGGGGCACCGTGTGGCCACCGCTGCCAGCGGCGAGGACGGTCTGAAGCTGCTGCGCGAGCAGCGGCCGGACCTGATCGTGCTGGACGTGATGCTGCCCGGTATCGACGGGTTCGAGGTGTGCCGGCGCATCCGGCGCACGGACCAGTTGCCGATCATCCTGCTGACCGCGCGCAGCGACGACATCGACGTGGTGGTCGGCCTGGAGTCCGGCGCCGACGACTATGTGGTCAAGCCGGTCCAGGGCCGGGTCCTGGACGCCCGGATCCGGGCCGTGCTGCGCCGCGGCGAGCGCGAGTCCAGCGACTCGGCGACCTTCGGCAGCCTGGTGATCGACCGCTCGGCGATGACCGTGACGAAGAACGGCGAGGACCTCCAGCTCACCCCGACCGAGCTGCGGCTGCTCCTGGAGCTGAGCCGGCGGCCCGGCCAGGCGCTGTCCCGCCAGCAGTTGCTGCGGCTGGTGTGGGAACACGACTACCTGGGCGACTCCCGCCTGGTCGACGCGTGTGTGCAGCGGCTGCGCGCGAAGGTGGAGGACGTCCCCTCGTCCCCGACCCTGATCCGTACCGTCCGCGGTGTCGGCTACCGCCTGGACACTCCTCAGTGAGCGATACGCGAGGGGGGCTGCGCGGCTGGTCCGCGGGCCGCAGGGGAGGTCTGTCCCGGCTCAGGTTCACCAGCCTCAGGCTGCGGCTCGTGGTCGTCTTCGGGCTGGTCGCCCTCACCGCCGCGGTGTCGGCGTCGGGCATCGCCTACTGGCTCAACCGCGAGGCGGTGCTCACCCGCGCCCAGGACGCGGTGCTGCGCGACTTCCGCCAGGAGATGCAGAACCGCGCGGGCGCGCTGCCGGCCCATCCCACCCAGGACGAACTCCAGCGCACCGCCGGGCAGATGGCGGCCAGCAGCGAGAGCTTCAGCGTGCTCCTGGTCGGCCAGGACGCGGGCGGCAAGACGGTGTACGGCAACTCGGGCGGCATCAACGGGTTCTCCCTGGAGGACGTGCCCGCGCCGCTGCGGACGGCGGTGGGCCGGAAGCAGGAGATCAGCGACACCAACAAGCAGCCGTACCACCTGTACTGGCAGCGGGTGGTGGAGCACGGCACGCCGTATCTGGTCGCCGGTACGCGGGTGATCGGCGGCGGTCCGACCGGCTACATGGAGAAGTCCCTCGAGCCGGAGGCGAAGGATCTCGACTCGCTGGCCTGGTCGTTGGGCATCGCCACCGGTCTCGCACTGATCGGCGCCGCGCTGCTGGCGCAGGCCGCCGCCACGACCGTGCTGAAGCCGGTGCACCGCCTCGGCGTCGCCGCCCGGCGGCTCGGCGAGGGCAGGCTGGACACCCGGCTGCGCGTGTCGGGGACGGACGAACTCGCCGATCTCTCCCGGACGTTCAACAACGCGGCGGAGGCGCTGGAGAAGCGCGTCGCGGAGATGGCCGCGCGGGACGACGCCTCCCGGCGCTTCGTCGCGGACATGAGCCATGAGCTGCGTACGCCGCTGACCGCCATCACCGCCGTCACGGAGGTGCTGGAGGAGGAGCTGGACTCGGACGCGGGCAGCATGGACCCGATGATCGAGCCCGCGGTCCGGCTGGTCGTCAGCGAGACGCGCCGGCTGAACAACCTGGTGGAGAACCTCATGGAGGTCACCCGCTTCGACGCGGGCACCGCCCGGCTGGTCCTGGACGACGTCGACGTCGCCGACCAGATCACCGCCTGCATCGACGCCCGCGCCTGGCTGGACGCGGTGGAGCTGGACGCCGAGCGCGGCATCCACGCCCGCCTCGATCCGCGCCGCCTCGACGTGATCCTCGCCAACCTGATCGGCAACGCCCTCAAGCACGGCGGCTCGCCGGTACGGGTCTCGGTGCGCGAGGCATCCGACTCGGTGGTCATCCGGGTCCGCGACCACGGGCCCGGCATCCCCGAGGACGTCCTCCCGCACGTCTTCGACCGCTTCTACAAGGCCAGCGCCTCCCGCCCCCGCTCGGAGGGCAGCGGTCTGGGCCTGTCCATCGCGATGGAGAACGCGCACATCCACGGCGGCGAGATCACCGCAGCCAACTCCCCTGAAGGCGGCGCGGTGTTCACCCTCCGATTGCCACGGGACGCGTCGGAACTGACGGAGGAACCGGACGGGAACGGCGGGAACGGCGAGAAGAAGGCGAACGGCGGCACGGCGCAGGGGAAGGAGGGGTGATGACGACGACGGTACGACGGCCACGGCACGGGCACCGCTGGCTGGCCCTGCCCCTCCTGGGCGTCCTGCTCACCGGCTGCGGGATCCGCGCCACGCAGGTGCCGACCGACTTCGGGCCGGCGCCTTCGCGGGTGCCCTGCTCGCTGACGGGCCCGGACCGGGCGGCGCAGCAGGGCGTGCCCGTGCAGGTCTTCCTGCTGTGCGGTGCGTCGCTGGTGACCGTGGACCGCACGGTACGGGTCCCCGAGGGCACGCCCGACGCCCGCCGCCGGGTGATGGTGGCCCAGGGCCTGCTGGACCAGTTGGCCGCGGCCCCCTCGTCGGCGGAGCGGTCCGCGGGCTACACCACGTACGTGCCGGGCGGCCTGACCGTCTCCGGTCCCGCCCCGCACGACCCCGAGGACACGCTCCGGCTGAGCACCGCCCCCTCCCGCCTCCCCGCCGCCGGGCTGGCCCAGGTGGTCTGCACCCTCTCCGACTCCGCCGCGACGCAGGGCGACGGCTCGGTCATCCTGGGCGGCCCCGCCCCCTCGCACCTGCGCCGCTACGGCTGCACGGACGACGTCCGCAACCACCCGGTCACGACGGCACCACCGGCGAGCGAGGTACCGGAGGAGACGGAATAGCGATCCGCCGGGGCCCCGAGGAGCCGTACGCCCCTGCTGTACGCCTCTCCCGCGGGCCTCTGCCGCGGTCCCCTGCCGTCGGCCCGGTGGTCGCGCCGGTGAACGTCCGGGCGATCGCTGTGCCGGTGTTCGATCAGGACGTGCCCGCCCGGTGAACGGCGGCGCCGCCCGCTTCTCCGGACCGGTCGTCCGGACGTTCGAGGGCCGCCTCCTGCCCGATCCGGAACCGATCGCGCGCGCCCGCGCGTCTTGGGGGGCGTGCAGGGTCAAGGGGACTTCGGCGGCATCGCCGCCATCCGCGTCCGGACGGCAGGGGGCATCCTCCTCCTCGCCCACCTCATCTTCGTCGGCTGGCTGATGCTGCGGCCGCTGGACGTCCCCTGGGTGACGCCACCGAACCTGCACCCCCTGGCCGGTATCCGCGCCGACCTGGCGCTGGGGTGGCCGGGCGCGGTGAAGCCGCTCGGCGAGGGGCTCGCGCTGCTCGCGCCGCTCGGAGTGCTGCTGCCGATGGCCCACGGGCGGCTGACCGTCTCCCCGCTGGCCTCGCTGCTGCGCACCGCCGCCGCGGCCAGCCTGGTCTCGCTCGGTATCGCCCTGCTCCAGACCGGGGTGCCCGGCCGGGTGGTGGACGTCGACTCGCTGTTGCTGAACACGGCCGGGGCGATCCTGGCCCATCTGCTCGTCGTGCCCGCGGCCCGTGCGCGTCTGCGCAGGTGGGAGCGGCTGCGCGAGCGGCTGGAGGCGGAACCGCCCCTCTTCCAGGAGGGGCTTTCTCAGGGGCGTACCCCGACGATTCCCAGGGTCGGAATCGCTCCCTAGAGTGACGCTTCGTCCCCTTCGTGTCCGTATCGTCGTAGACAGCTGATCGCGTCGACCGACGACCGCGACGACCGCGACGACCACGGAGGATGCGTCATGACCGCCCTTGCCCGACCCACCCACGGCCGCATGATCGGCGGAGTGTGCGCGGGGCTGGCCCGCCGCTTCGGCACCTCCGCGACGACGATGCGCGTGATCTTCGTGCTGTCCTGCCTGCTGCCGGGCCCCCAGTTCCTGCTCTACATAGCCCTGTGGATCCTGCTGCCGTCCGAGGACAAGGCCCGCGCCACCGGCTGGTGACACTGGCCGATGACTCCGGCGGCCCCGGCGACGCACCACGCCGCCGGGGCGCCCCGGTCGGATCCGGAACGCCCCGGCGGAGGACGTGTCGGAGGACGGCGTCGGCCGAAGGGCCGGGTCAGCCGAGCGGGACCCCGTTGACGCCCATGCCGTGCGTGGGCAGGCCCGTGCTGCCGAGCGGCAGTCCGCCGAGCAGCCCGGTCGGCCCCTGCGCGAGCACCCGCTGTACGGCGGGCTTCGCGGCGCTCACTCCGGAGGCGACGGCGCCCTGCCCCTGGGTGAGCGACCCGACGGCCCCCGGCAGCGCCTTGGTGACCTGCGTGGCGTCGGGCGCGGCGGGAGCCGCGTTGGCGGCGCCGGCACCGACGGCGGCGAAGGCGGCGCCGAGGGCGGCGACACCGAGGGTCTTGACGGCAGACTGCTTCATGGTGAATGCGTCCTTGAATGCGGAGACGGAAAACTTCAGGAGCGGTCCACGACCGTAAACGCGCCGCACCCGGACCCGCAAACACCGAAATGCGGACGCCTCGTGAAACCGCGTCCGCATTCCGCACCGAGAGTGACGGCGGCTTACCTCTCGGCCTCCGCAGAAGGGCTGGTGGGGGCGGTGGACCCAAACAACCATTCGGATTTCAGCTCGGCATATCCGGGCTTGATGACGTCATTGATCATCGCAAGGCGTTCATCGAAAGGAATGAACGCTGATTTCATCCCATTGACAGAGAACCATTGGAGGTCGTCGAGCGTGTACCCGAACGCGTCGACAAGATGCTCGAACTCCTGGCTCATGCTGGTGTGCGACATAAGCCGATTGTCGGTATTAACCGTGGCCCGGAACAGAAGCGTGCGCAGCAGGCCGATCGGATGCTCGGCGTAGGAGGGCGCGGCCCCCGTCTGGAGGTTGGAGCTGGGGCACAGCTCCAGCGGGATCCGCTTGTCCCGGACGTACGACGCGAGCCGCCCGAGCCGCACCGATCCATCGGGGCGCACCTCGATGTCGTCGATGATCCGCACCCCGTGCCCGAGCCGGTCGGCGCCGCACCATTGCAACGCCTGCCAGATGGAGGGCAGTCCGAAGGCTTCTCCGGCGTGGATGGTGAAGTGGTTGTTCTCGCGCTTGAGGTACTCGAAGGCGTCCAGGTGCCGGGTGGGCGGGTGCCCGGCCTCGGCGCCGGCGATGTCGAAGCCGACGACGCCGGAGTCCCGGTAGTGGTTGGCGAGTTCGGCGATCTCCAGGGAGCGGGCCGCGTGCCGCATCGCGGTGAGCAGGGCGCCGACCCGGATCCGGTGGCCGTTCTCCCGAGCGAGCCGCTCACCCTGCCGGAAGCCCTCGTTGACGGCCTCGACGACCTCCTCCAGGGCCAGCCCCTGCTCCAGGTGCTGCTCGGGGGCGTACCGCACCTCGGCGTAGACCACCCCGTCCTCGGCGAGGTCCTCGGCGCACTCGCGGGCGACCCGGACCAGCGCCTCGCGGGTCTGCATCACGCCGACGGTGTGCCGGAAGGTCTCCAGATAGCGTTCCAGCGACCCGGAGTCGGCGGCTTCGCGGAACCAGATCCCGAGCTTGGCGGGGTCGGTCTCGGGGAGCTCCGCGTACCCGGACGCACGGGCGAGTTCGACGACGGTGGCGGGCCGGAGCCCGCCGTCGAGATGATCGTGCAGCAGAACCTTGGGCGCCCGGCGGATCTGGTCCGGCGTCGGCACGCGCCCCGGCACGTTCGCCGGGACGGTCCCCTTCGGTGCAGTCTGGCTCGTCATTTCCGCACTGTAACGCCTACGCGCGTAGAAATCGCTGGGTCCGTACCCGGACATGGCGGGACGATTTCCGTCCGCTTCTCCGTCTCCTTTGCGCCGAGACCCAACGGTGACCGCCGGTACGGGTTTCGTATACCGCGGCTTCTGACACTGTTCTGTCATGGGACAGCAATCGACGCCGGTCCGGACGGCCGGGCTGGGCAGGGTGGTCGGGCCGGGACCGGAATCGGTGTGCGGGGCGGTGCTGTTGCTGCCCGGCGGGGAGGAGGTCTCCGCACGCAGGCCGTTCCCGGTGGGGCCGGCGGTGTTCGTGCGCTCGCTGGGCCGGCGGTTCGCCCGCGCGGCGAAGGGCGAGGGGCTGGCCGTACACACCGTCCGCTACCGCTACCGCGGTTGGAACGGCAGCGAGGCGCATCTGGCGGCCGACGCCGAGTGGGCGGCCGACGAGATCGTGCGGCGGTACGGAGATGTGCCGGTGTGCCTGGTCGGCGTCGGGATGGGCGGCCGGGCGGCGCTGCGGGCGGGCGGGCACGAGGCCGTCAACTCGGTGGTGGCGCTGGCGCCTTGGCTGCCCGAGGAGGATGTGGCCGCGCCCGCCGAGCCGGTGAAGCAGCTGGTGGGGCGGCGGGTGCTGATCGTGCACGGCACGAACGACGAGCGCAGTGATCCGGAGCTGTCGTTCCGGCTCGCGGCGCGGGCGAAGAAGGTGAACCGGGAGGTGTGCCGGTTCGAGGTGCACTCGGACGGGCACCGGCTGGGCGGCCACCGGGACGAAGTGGAGTGCCTGGCCGCCGACTTCGTGCGCGGCGCGCTGTTCGGGCACCCGTTCTCCCGGCCGGTCGAGGACGCGCTGGCGGCGCCCCCGCCGATCGGGCTGCGGATGCCGCTGGCGGTGGGGTTCGGCAAGTCGCTGCGGCAGCGCTGAGCCACCCGGTCCGCAAGGGGGGTTCAGGAAGGGAGCAGGTTTCCCCGCCTGGACAGCAGGAACTTCTTGAAGGCGGCGACCGGCGGGGTGTCCGGGCGGTCGGCCGGCCAGGCGACGCCGATCTCGCGGACGGCGCGCGGCGCGGTGACGGTCAGTTCCACCACCCCCGGCCTCGGCACCGTGGGCGGCGGCAGCAGCGCGACCCCGAGACCGGCCGCGACCAGGCCCCGCAGCGTCTCGGCCTCCTCCCCCTCGAAGGCGATCCGGGGCGCGAACCCGGCCTCGCGGCACAGGGCGTCGGTGATGCGCCGCAGGCCGTAACCGGGCTCCAGGGTCACGAAGTTCTCCTCGGCCGCCTCGGCCAGCCGGATCCGGCGGCGGGCCGCGAGCCGGTGGTCGGCGGGGACGACGAGACGCAGCTTCTGCTCGTCCAGGCGGCGGGCGACGAGGTCGGGGGCGTCCGGGACGGGCGAGGTCAGACAGAGGTCCAGGCGGCCGGCGCGCATGCCCTCCAGCATGGCCTCGCCGTAGTTCTGGACCAGGCTGAAGCGGATGCGCGGGTGCTCGGCGCGGAAGGCCCCGAGCAGTCCGGGCACGGTCTCGGCGCCCATGGTGTGCAGAAACCCGAAGGCGACCTTGCCGGTGGCGGGGTCGGCGTCGGCGCGGACCTCCTCGGCGGCGCGTTCCACCTCGCCGAGGGCGCGTTCGACGGAGGCGAGGAAGGTGCGGCCGGCGGTGGTGAGGACGAGGGTGCGGCCGCGGCGGGCGAACAGCTCCACACCGAGGTCCTGCTCCAGGCGGGCCATCGCGCGGGAGAGGGTGGACTGCGGGACGTTCAGCTCCTGAGCAGCGCGGGTGACGTGCTCGTTGCGGGCCACCCCGGCGAAGTAGGCGAGGCGGGGCGCGAGCAACAGCGCCATGTCTTCTGTGTCACTGGACGGTGACAGCCACTTCGGTGACCTCTGCTGATGCTCCATGGGAACGATTATGGCGATTCCATGCATTGGACGGATGAGAGGGACGTCCTTACGGTCGAAGCATGTCTCCCGCCAGTACCGGGGCGTCCACCACCCTGGACGCCGCGTCCCCTGTCAGCACCACCTCCTCCACCGACTCCCGGCTGACGCCTGGCGGCCCCGGCTACCGCCGGATGAGCTTCGCCCTCTTCCTCGCCGGGGTCGCGACCTTCGCCCTGCTGTACTCCACCCAGGCCCTGCTGCCGCTGATCTCCGACGACTTCGGGGTCGCGGCGAGCGAGGCGAGCTGGACGGTGGCGGCCGCGACCGGCGGGCTCGCGCTGTTCGTGCTGCCGATGAGCGCCCTGTCGGAGCGCTTCGGGCGGCGCACGGTGATGACGGCCTCGCTCGCGGTCGCCGTGGCCGTCGGCCTGCTGGTGCCCTTCGCCCCGTCGATCGGCGCGCTGGTCGCGCTGCGCGCGGTGCAGGGCGCGGCCCTCGCCGGGCTGCCGGCCTCGGCGCAGGCGTATCTGGCCGAGGAGGTGCGCCCGCGGGCGCTGGTCACCGCGATCGGCCTGTTCGTCGCGGGCAACAGCGTCGGCGGGATGAGCGGCCGAGTGATCACCGGCTGGGTGGCGCAGATGTGGGGCTGGCGGGTGTCGGTCGGCGTGATCGGGGTGATCGCGGTCGGGTGCGCGGTGGCGTTCCGGCTGCTGCTGCCCGCGCCCCGGCACTTCACGGCGGGCTCGCTGCGTCCGCGCGTGCTGCTGGGCACGGTCCGCACCCACCTCTCCGACCCGCTGCTGCGCCGCCTGTACGCGATCGGCGCGCTGTTCATGACGGTGTTCGGGGGCGTGTACACGGTGATCGGCTACCGGCTGACGGGCGCGCCGTTCGGGCTGCCGCAGGGCATCGTGGGCTCGATCTTCCTGGTCTACCTGGTGGGCACGGTCTCGGCGTCCACGGCGGGCCGCCTGGTGGGCCGGCTCGGCCGCCGCGGCGCGCTGTACCTGGCGGGCGGCACGACGGCGGCGGGCCTGCTCCTCTCCCTCGCCTCCTTCCTCCCCCTCGTCCTGGTCGGCCTGGTGCTGATCACCGCGGGCTTCTTCGCGGGCCACGCGGTCGCCTCCTCGGCGGTCAGCAAGACCGCCACCCACGGCCGCGCCCAGGCCTCCGCGCTCTACCAGTCCGCCTACTACATCGGCTCCAGCGTCGGCAGCACGGTCGGCGCCCTCGCCTTCCACGCGAACGGCTGGCCGGGCACGGTGGCCGTCGGCCTGCTCGCCGTCCTGGGCGTCGTCACCATCACGGTGCTGGGCTCACGCGCGGCGCGCCGAGAGCCGGTCACGGCCTAGCGCCCCGCCGCGGATCAGCGCGTTCCCCCTGCTCGGGGCCGGTTGTCAGTGGGCGCGGATAGCGTCCGGGGCAACTGGGCCGTCGAGCGGGGGGTTTGCCGTATGGAGTTCCGGATCGCGCGCGGGGAGCTGGCCGAGGCGGTGGGCCGGGCGGCGCGGGCGCTGCCCGCGCGGACGCCGGTGCCGGTGCTGGGCGGGCTGCTGCTGACCGCCGGGGCCGGGCGGCTGACGGTGGCGGGGTACGACTTCGAGACCGCGGTCCGGGCGGAGACCGAGGCGGAGGTGAGCGCGCCGGGCCGGGTGCTGGTGCTCGGGCGGCGGCTGCTGGACATCTGCCGGGTGGTGCCGGAGGGGCCGGTGAGCTGCACGCTGGAGGGGTCGCGGTTCACCGTGACGGCGGACGGCACCCGGTTCGGGCTGTCGACGCTGCCGTGCGAGGAGTACCCGGCGCCGCCCGCGGCGCCGGCGGAGTACGGCACGGTGGACGCGGAGGCGCTGGCGGCGGCCGTCGGGCAGGTGGCGGTGGCGGCGGGGCGCGACGACACCCTGCCGGTGCTCACCGGGGTCCAGCTCCGGCTGGCCGGCGGGGAGCTGACCCTGTCGGCGTCGGACCGGTACCGCTATGCCGTACGCCGGCTGGAGTGGAAGCCGGGGCCCGGGGCGGCCGGGGAGCCGGTGGAGGTGCTGGTGCCCGCGCGGCGGCTGCTGGAGACGGCGCGGGGGCTCGCCCGCTGCGGCTCGGTGCGGGTGCTGCTGGATCCGGGGGCGGCGGGCGCGGGGACCGCCGGGTTCGAGGGCGGGGGCGTGCGGACGGTGCTGCGGCGGCTGGAGGGGCGGCTGCCGGGGTACGGCACCCTGTTCGCGCTGGCGGATGCCTCGGTCGCCGAGGTGGACACCGCGGCGCTTGCGGAGGCGGTGCGGCGGGTTGCGGTGGTGGCGGACGGGAACAGTCCGGTGCGGCTGGACTTCGTGGCCGCGCAGGGGGCGCTGCTGGTGCGGGCCGGGTACGGGGACGATGTGGCGGTGCAGCGGCTGCCGGCCGTGCTGCGGGGCGCGCCCGAGCTGACCGTGGCGTTCAACCCGGCGTATCTGGTGGACGCGGTGGCCTCCTTCGACTGCTCCCGGTTGCGATTCGAGATGCTCGGGGCGGGGCAGCGGGTGCTGCTGAGTGGTGCCGGGGCGGCAGATCATCAACATCTGCTCATGTCCGTGAAGCAACTGGTCTGATCCGGTCGCTTTCTTGCTCCGGCGGTCGTTGTCCGTGGGCTGCGGTAGCTTCCGGAGTGCCGGGGCGCGAAGGCGCGTACAGGACGGCCACAGGGGTGGGTGGGCGATGGGTGACACGGGGGCGGCGGGGATCGACGCCGCGCTGGAGGAACACCGGACCGAGCTGACCGGGTACTGCTACCGGATGCTCGGCTCGTCCTTCGAGGCGGAGGACGCGGTGCAGGACACCCTGGTGCGGGCCTGGCGCGGGCACCAGCGGTTCGAGGGGCGCTCCTCGCTGCGCTCGTGGCTGTACCGGATCGCGACGAACGTGTGCCTGGACATGCTGGCGGCGGGCAGCAGGCGAGCCCGGCCGATGGATCTGACCGACGCGACCCCGCTCGCGCGGGCGGCGCTGTCCCCGCGCCCGGACCACACCTGGCTGGAGCCGGTGCCGGACGCGCGGGTGCTGCCCGCGGTGGCCGACCCGGCGGAGGCGGCGGTGGCCAAGGAATCGATCCGGCTGGCGTTCATGGCGGTGCTCCAGCGGCTGCCGCCCAAGCAGCGGGCGGTGCTGATCCTGCGCGAGGTGCTGGCGTGGAAGGCGAGCGAGGTGGCCGAGCTGCTGGACACCTCGGTCGCCTCGGTCAACAGCGCGTTGCAGCGGGCGCGGGCCACCCTCGCCGAGCGGGCGGCGGCGGACGCGGGCGCCGGGGGCGAGGTGTCCGATCCGCTGGACGCGGAGCAGCGGAAGCTCCTGGAGCGCTATGTGCGGGCGTTCGAGGGGTACGACATGGCGGCGCTGACGGCGTTGCTGCACGAGGACGCGGTCATGACGATGCCGCCGTTCGACCTGTGGCTGCGCGGACCGGCCGACATCACCGGTTTCATGAGCACCATCGGCGCGTCCTGCGCCGCATCCCGGCTGGTGCCGGTGCGGGCCAACGGGCTGCCCGCCTTCGCGCACTACAAGCCGGACCCGGAGAACGGCGGGTTCGGCCCCTGGGCGGTGCAGGTGCTGGAGCTGTCAGAGGGCCGGATCACCGGTTTCCACTGCTTCCTCGACACCCGGCGCTGGTTCCCCCTCTTCGGGCTGCCCCTCCGCCTGGAAGCGGAGTCCGGCGAGGGTGAGGAGCGCGAGTAGCTCGGGCGCGGGGGCGCGCAGCCGGATCCGGCCGCCGCAGCGGCGGGCGGCCAGTGCGAGACGGGCCAGCAGATCCACGTGGGCGAGGCCCGGCGGCCCGAACGCGGCCGTGTCGCAGACGACGAGGCGCCCGCCCGCGCCGGCGCGCGCCAGCGCGGACCGTACGGCGTCGCAGAGCGCCGGTACCCCGTCGCGCTCAACGGTCTGGGGCAGCACCAGCACAGGGGGTTCCTCGGCGTCCACGACAGGGTAGACGGCCGCCGCGAGCACAACTCATCGCACCGCCACCGGCATCACACACGTCACATTGACCAATTCCTCCCCCACCTTGGAGGGTTGAGGCCGTGACGGGGGTACTGAGCGGGTTCGCGGTGATCGCGATCGTCATCGGGGTGGGCTACGTACTGGGGCGGCGCGGAACGCTCGGACCGCAGGGCATGGAGGTGCTGACCCGGCTGGCGTTCACGGTGGCGGGTCCCGCGCTGCTGTTCACCACCCTGGCCAAGGCCGACCTGTCGGCGCTGTTCTCCGCCCGCCTGCTGGTGACGGCGCTGAGCACGGCGGCGGTCTCGGCGGCCTTCGTGGCGGCGGGGGTGGTACGCCGGTGGGGTGTGGGCCGTACGACGATCGGCGCGCTGTGCTCCGGTTACGTCAACTCGGGCAACCTCGGCATCCCCATCGCGGCGTACGTGCTGGGCGACGCCTCCCTCGTGGCGCCGGTGCTCCTCTTCCAGGTCGTCCTGGTCACGCCGGTCGCGCTCACCGTCCTCGACCTGTCCGGCACGGACGAGAAGGGCACGCTCGGGCGGCGGCTGCTGACCCCGCTGCGCAATCCGATCGCGGTGGGCTCGCTGTCCGGGGTGGTGGTCGCGGCGATGGGCTGGAAGCCGCCCGGCCCGGTGCTGGACCCGCTCACCCTGATCGGCGGCATGTCCGTCCCCGCGGCGCTGCTGGCGTTCGGCATGTCCCTGCACGGCAGCGCAGCGCCCTGGCGCGGCCGGGACCGTCGACTCGTCCTGCTCTCCGTGGCGTTGAAGTCCCTGGGGCAGCCGCTGATCGCCTGGGCCCTCGCCACCTCCCTCTTCGGCCTGCACGGCGCCCCCCTCCTCGACGTCGTCGTCACCTCCGCCCTCCCGGCCGCCCAGAACCTCTTCACCTACGCCAGCCGCTACCGCGTCGCCCAGTCCCTGGCCCGCGAGTCGATCCTCCTGTCGACGGTGGTGTCGGTGCCGGTGCTGGTGGGGGTGGCCGCGCTCCTGGGGTGATCCGCCCGGCCGGCGGATGAATCCCGTCCATGAGCCCGTCGGACACGCCGAACGGGACCGGCCAGTTCCGCCGGTCCCGTTCATCCGTACGAGGAAACCGCAGGTCAGGCGATGCGTTCCAGCACGACCGGCGTCGCCGTGAAGGACGTGCCCTCGGGGGCGATGTCGTAGGAGCCGGACACCGCCTCCAGGGCGTAGTCGAAACGCTCGGGGGTGTCCGTGTGGAGGGTCAGCAGGGGCTGGCCCGCGGTGACGGTGTCACCCGGCTTGGCGTGCAGTTCGATGCCCGCGGCGGCCTGCACCGGGTCCTCCTTGCGGGCGCGGCCGGCGCCGAGGCGCCAGGCGCCGATGCCGATGTCGTAGGCGTCCAGACGGGTCAGGACACCCGAGGACGCAGCGGTGACCACGTGCTGCTCGCGGGAGGTGGGCAGCGGCGCGTCCGGGTCGCCGCCCTGGGCCGCGATCATCCGGCGCCAGGCGTCCATCGCCGAGCCGTCGGCCAGCGCCTTCGCCGGGTCCGCGTCCTTCAGGCCCGCCGCGTCCAGCATCTCCCGCGCCAGCGCGAGGGTCAGCTCGACCACGTCCGCCGGGCCGCCGCCCGCGAGGACCTCCACCGACTCGCGGACCTCCAGCGCGTTGCCCGCGGTGAGGCCGAGCGGGGTGGACATGTCGGTGAGGAGGGCGACCGTACGCACCCCGTGGTCCGTGCCCAGGCCGACCATCGTGGAGGCCAGTTCGCGGGCGTCGGCCAGGTTCTTCATGAACGCGCCGGTGCCCACCTTCACGTCCAGCACCAGCGAGCCCGTGCCCTCGGCGATCTTCTTGGACATGATCGAGGAGGCGATCAGCGGGATCGCCTCGACCGTGGCGGTGACATCGCGCAGGGCGTACAGCTTCTTGTCCGCGGGAGCCAGGCCGTCGCCCGCCGCGCAGATCACCGCGCCGACGCCGTCGAGCACGCTCAGCATCTCCTCGTTGGAGAGCAGCGCGCGCCAGCCGGGGATGGACTCCAGCTTGTCCAGGGTGCCGCCGGTGTGGCCGAGACCCCGGCCGGACAGCTGCGGCACGGCCGCGCCGCAGGCCGCGACCAGCGGGGCCAGCGGCAGGGTGATCTTGTCGCCGACGCCGCCGGTGGAGTGCTTGTCGGCGGTCGGGCGGGACAGCGTGGAGAAGTCCATGCGCTCGCCCGAGGCGATCATGGCCGCCGTCCAGCGGGCGATCTCGCGCCGGTTCATGCCGTTGAGCAGGATCGCCATGGCGAGCGCGGACATCTGCTCGTCGGCGACCTCGCCGCGGGTGTACGCGTCGATGACCCAGTCGATCTGCGCGTCGGTCAGCTCGCCGCGGTCCCGCTTGGTGCGGATGACGGAGATGGCGTCCATGGCCATGGCTGGTGGCTTCCTTCCGGGAGGTGCAAGGAGTACGGCCCCCCTGCGCGCGGGCGCGGCAGGAGGGCCGTACGGGAGTTACTTGGTGAGATGGTCCGGGCCGAAGGCCTGGGGCAGCATCTCGGACAGCGGCAGGACGCCCGCGGGGGTGTCCAGGAGGAGCTCCGGGCCGCCGAACTCGTACAGCAGCTGACGGCAGCGCCCGCACGGCACGAGCAGCGAGCCCTGGCCGTCCACACAGGTGAAGTGCGTCAGGCGGCCCCCGCCGGTGCGCTGGAGCTGCGACACCAGGCCGCACTCGGCGCACAGGCCCAGGCCGTACGAAGCGTTCTCGACATTGCAGCCGGTGACGGTGCGGCCGTCGTCGACCAGGGCCGCCACGCCGACCGGGTAGCCGGAGTAGGGGGCGTAGGCGTGCGCCATCGCCTCCCGTGCCTCGGCGCGCAGCGCCTCCCAGTCGAATCCGGCCGCGTTCTCGGTCACTTGCCCTGGCCCTTCCGGTACCGCATGCCGTCCGCCTTCGGCATCCGCAGGCGCTGCGCGGACAGCGACAGCACCAGCAGCGTGACGACGTACGGCGTGGCGCCCACGAAGTCGCTCGGCACCTCGTCGGTGAACAGGTACCAGACCAGGACGACCGCCGCCACGACCAGGCTGATCGCGCCGTGCCACGCGGCCTTGCGGTACACCTTCCAGGCGGCCAGGGCGACGAGCAGCACGACCAGCAGGAGCAGCAGCGCGTGCACGGTCGTACCGCCGTTGCGCAGCTGGAGGGCGTCGGAGTAGCCGAACAGGCCCGCGCCCATGGCGAGGCCGCCGGGACGCCAGTTGCCGAAGATCATCGCGGCGAGGCCGATGTAGCCGCGGCCGCCGGTCTGGTCCTCCAGGTAGGTGTGCGAGGTGACCAGCGCGAGGAAGGCGCCGCCGAGGCCGGCCAGACCGCCGGACGCGGCCACGGCCGCGTACTTGTACGTGTAGACGTTGACGCCGAGCGACTCCGCCGCGACCGGGTTCTCGCCGCAGGAGCGCAGCCGCAGCCCGAAGGGGGTGCGCCACAGCAGCCACCAGCTGCCCACGAACAGCACCGCGGCCAGCACGGTCACCACGGACAGGTGGGTGACCAGGCCGCCGAGGATGCCGGCCAGGTCGGAGACCAGGAACCAGTGGTGCTGCTCCAGCGACTGGAGGCCGTCGGACAGACCCGGAACGGTGACGTCCGGCAGGGCGTCCACGGGCGGGGACTGCTTGGGGTTGCCGCCCGCGTTGGACGCGGCGCCGCCGGTGAAGCTCAGCTTGGCGAGGTACTGGGTGGCACCGAGCGCGAGCAGGTTGAGCGCGACACCGGAGACGATGTGGTCGACGCCGAAGGTGATGGTGGCGACCGCGTGCACCAGGCCGCCGAGGACGCCGAAGCCGATACCGCACAGCAGGCCGAGCCAGGGGCTGGTCTGCCAGCCAGCCCAGCCGGCGCCGAAGGTGCCGAGGATCATCATGCCCTCGAGGCCGATGTTGACCACGCCGGCCCGCTCCGACCACAGGCCGGCCAGACCGGCGAGGCCGATCGGCACGGCGAGCCCGAGGGCGGCGCTGACCTGGCCCGCGGAGTCCAGGTCCTGGGAGCCGGTGATCACCCGGACCGCGGCCAGGAGCAGCAGCGCGCCCGCGACGAGCACCAGGATCTGGCCGAGCGAGCGGCTCGAACCCTTGGGCGCGGCGGCGCCCGGAGCCTTGGGCGCCGCCGGCGGCGGCGCGTCGGTCATCGTGGCAGTCATCACGCCACCTCCAGCTTCTTCTTCGGGGCGGCGGCGGCCTGGGCGGCGAGTTCGGCGCCGACCTTCTGCTGCTGGCGCTTGAGGCCGTAGCGGCGTACGACCTCGTAGGCGATCACGACGCACAGGACGATGACGCCCTGGATCACGCCGAGGATCTCCTTGTCGTAGCCCTGGAACTCCAGGTGGTTGGTGGTGCGCTCCAGGAAGCCCCACAGCAGGGCGCCGAGCGCGATGCCGATCGGGTTGTTGCGGCCGAGCAGCGCGATGGCGATGCCGGTGAAGGCGATGCCGGTCGGGAAGTCGCTGCTGTACTGGTAGCTCTCGTTGAGCAGGGTCGGCATGCCGATCAGACCGGCCGCCGCACCCGAGATGATCATGCTGGTGACGACCATCTTCTTCACCGAGACACCGCTCGCGGTGGCCGCGCTCTCGGACTGGCCGACGGTGCGCAGGTCGTAGCCGAAGCGGGTACGGCCGAGGACGAACCAGTAGGCGACGCCGACGATCGCGGCGACGACGATGAAGCCGTCCAGATCGCCGCCCGGACCGGTGTTGATCAGGAAGAAGTGCGAGGCCGACGGGAGCGGCTTGGTGGCGACGACGGTGCCGCCCTGGTAGAGCTGGGCCAGCTTTCCGGGCTGGAGCAGGTAGCCGATGATCGCGGTGGCGATCGAGTTCAGCATGATCGTGGAGATGACCTCGCTGACGCCGCGGGTCACCTTGAGCACACCGGCGATGGCCGCCCACACCGCGCCTGTCGCCATCGCGCAGATGAGGATGAGCAGCATGGAGAGCCAGCCCGGCAGGGTCAGCGCCCCGCCGAGGACGGCGGCGAAGAACGCGGCGAGCCGGTACTGGCCGTCGACACCGATGTTGAACAGGTTCATCCGGAAGCCGATGGCCACCGAGATGCCCGCGAGGTAGTACGTGGACGCCTTGTTGAGGATGTAGACCTGGCTGTCGCTGGCGAAGCCGTAGGTCATCATGTCGCTGAAGGCGGGGCCGGGGTTCTTGCCGGTCGCGAGGATCACCAGGGCGGTGATGACGAGCGCGGCGACGATCGCGAGCAGCGGCGCCGCGATCCCGAGGAGCAGCCGCTCCCTGTCGATCCGTGAGGTCAGCTTGTTCATCGGGCGTCGTCCTCTGCGTGCTCCAGGTGGCCGGTGGCCGCACCCGTCATGGCGGAGCCCAGCTCCTCGGGGGTGATGGTGGCGGGGTCGGCGTCGGCGACCAGGCGGCCGCGGTACATCACCCGCAGGGTGTCGGACAGGCCGATCAGCTCGTCCAGGTCGGCGGAGATCAGCAGCACGGCCAGGCCCTCGCGGCGGGCCTCGCGGATGTGGTCCCAGATGGCCGCCTGCGCGCCGACGTCCACACCGCGCGTGGGGTGGGCGGCGATCAGCAGCTTGGGGGCGTGGCTCATCTCGCGGCCGACGATCAGCTTCTGCTGGTTGCCGCCGGACAGCGAGGCCGCGGTGACGTCGATGCCGGGGGTGCGGACGTCGTACGACGCCACGATCCGCTCGGTGTCGGCGCGGGCGCCCTTGGTGTCCAGCAGGCCGCCGCGGGAGTTGGGCTTCTCCGTGACGTGGCCGAGGATGCGGTTCTCCCACAGCGGGGCTTCCAGCAGCAGGCCGTGGCGGTGGCGGTCCTCGGGGATGTAGCCGATGCCGGCCTCGCGGCGCTGCCGGGTGGCGCGCCGCGAGATGTCGGTGCCGTCGAGGGTGATCGTCCCGGCCTCCGGGTCGCGCATCCCCATGATGGCCTCGACCAGCTCGGACTGGCCGTTGCCCTCCACGCCGGCGATGCCGAGGATCTCCCCCTTGTGGATGGTCAGGGAGATCTGGTCGAGGATGACGCGCTCGACGCCGTCGAGGTCGGTCTGGCTCAGGTGCAGACCCTCGATGGTGAGCATCGGGATGTCGGTGACCGTGGACTCCTCGGTCACCGGGGTGGGCAGCTCGCTGCCGACCA
This sequence comes from Streptomyces sp. NPDC037203, assembly GCF_055605065.1. Lineage (NCBI taxonomy): Bacteria > Bacillati > Actinomycetota > Actinomycetes > Kitasatosporales > Streptomycetaceae > Streptomyces > Streptomyces sp. NPDC037203. Next base: position 379,049 of record NZ_JBVJUC010000005.1, on the reverse strand, counting down.
TCATCTCGGCGAGCTGGCGGGGGGTGGTGGAGGCCGGCTCGGCGGTGCCGACCGTCGTACCGCGCCGGATGACGGTGATCTCGTCGGCGACGGACAGCACCTCGCCCAGCTTGTGGGAGATGAAGATGACCGTGAGGCCCTCGGCCTTCAGCTCGCGCAGGTTGTCGAAGAGGGCGTCGACCTCCTGGGGCACGAGCACGGCGGTCGGCTCGTCGAGGATGAGCGTCCTGGCGCCGCGGTAGAGGACCTTGAGGATCTCCACCCGCTGGCGGTCGGCGACGCCCAGCTCCTCGACGAGGACGTCGGGGCGCACGTTCAGGCCGTACGCGTCGGAGATCTCCCGGATCTTCGCGCGGGCCTTGCCGCCGATGCCGTGGAGCTTCTCCGCGCCGAGGACGACGTTCTCCAGGACGGTGAGGTTGTCGGCGAGCATGAAGTGCTGGTGCACCATGCCGATGCCGCGGGCGATCGCGTCGGCGGGGTTGTGCAGGACGACCTGCTCGCCGTCGATCGTGATGGTGCCCTCGTCCGGCTGCTGCATGCCGTAGAGGATCTTCATCAGGGTGGACTTGCCGGCGCCGTTCTCACCGCACAGGGCATGGACGGTGCCCTTGGCGACGGTGATGTCGATGTCGCGGTTGGCGACGACGCCGGGGAAGCGCTTGGTGATGCCGCGCAGTTCGACGGCAGCGGGAGGGCTGGACGCGTTGATGGCGCACTCTCCTCGGGGAAAGGGGCTGCGTAAGGGGAGGGAGGGCAGGCGTCGGCGACGCTAGCGCGGCAACTCGTAGCTACACGCGTAGAGTTGACACATTGTTATGGCCCGGCGAGGGGAGCGCGAACGGCCCCCCGCGCCGAGCCGGGGTCCGGCCGGGCCGGACCCTTACCTGTCACTCGGGTGGGATCAAGGGGTGGTCTTGACCTTGATCTTGCCGTCGACGATCTTCTGCTTCGCGGCGTCCAGCTTGGGCTGGATGTCCTTCAGGTAGCCACCGCTGGTGGCCAGGGAGACACCGCCCTTGGCGAGGGAGTACACGTTGTTGCCGGCGAGCGGCTTGCCGTTCTTGACGGACTGGATGAAGTCGAAGACACCGACGTCGACGTTCTTGACCATGGAGGTCAGGATCGAGCTCTTGTACTTCGCCATGCCCGGAATGTTGTACTGGTCCGAGTCCACGCCGATCGCCCAGGCGCCCTTGACGCCGTTCACGGCCTCGATCGCGCCGGTGCCGGAGGAGCCGGCCGCGGTGTAGATGACGTCGGTGCCGTTGTCGAGCATGCCCTGCGCGGCCTGCTGGCCCTTGTCCGGGCTGGAGAAGCCGGAGGTGTCCTGGCCGTGGGTCAGGTACTGGACGTCGACCTTCACCTTGGGGTTGGTGTCGTGCACGCCCTGCACGTAACCGGCCTCGAACTTCTTGATCAGCGGGGTGTCGACACCGCCGATGAAGCCGACGTGGTTCTTCTTGGTCTTCAGCGCGGCGGCGACACCGGCGAGGTAGGAGCCCTGCTCCTCGGTGAACGTGATGCTGTTGACGTTCTTGCCGTCCACGACCGAGTCGACGATGCCGAAGGAGGTCTTCGGGAACTGCTTGGCGACCTGCTGCACGGCGGGCGCGTAGGTGTAACCCACGGCGATGATCGGGCTGTAGCCGGCCTGGGCCAGGTCGGTGAGGCGCTGCACCCGGTCGGCGGGGGTGTCCGAGGTCTTCGCGGTCAGCTCCTTGATGGAGCCGCCGAACTGCTTCTCGGCCTTGTCGGCACCGCGCGCGGCGGAGTCGTTGAAGGACCGGTCACCACGGCCGCCGACGTCGTAGGCGAGACCGATCTTGATGCCGCCCTTGGCGCCGCCCGAGGGGGTCGAGCCGGCGTCGTCGGAGGACGTCTTGCCACACGCGGTGGCGGAAAGGGCGAGTGCTGCGGTGGCGAGACACGCAGCGGAAAGCTTGGCTACCCGGCGCACGGGAAGGCTCCTTCACCTGACCTGAGCGCCATGTCGGCGCTTGAGCCGAACACCCCGGCGGCGACGGCTTCGCGGCATCGTAACGCGCGTAGATGTCGCAAAAAACCCTCTCTCGAAGCCGTTATCGATTCGAGGCAAACAGCGTCTGAACACCTTCTCCGAGTCCTCCCACGGGGCTGTTGCGCCCAGCGAACGATTGGCTTGCGGGAGTGTTGCGCGAGGAAGGGGGAGAGGCTAGGGGCGGCCGGGTGCGGCGCCGGTGGGAGGGGGTGGGTACGGCGCCGGAGGTGCGGTGGGGCGGGGCGGCGGGCGTCACCGGGAGAAGCCCCCGAGCCCCCGCTCCCCCGCCCCTCGGGCGCCGTCAGCCGTCGTTCTCCTCCAGGAAGGCCGCGGCCGTGAACATCTCCACGCCGACCGTGATGGCGTCCTCGTCGGCGTCGAAGTCGCCCTGGTGCAGATCGCGCACGGTGCGCTCGCCGGGGCGGCGCACACCGAGCCGGGCCATGGCGCCGGGCACGTGCTCCAGGTACCAGGAGAAGTCCTCGCCGCCGAGGCTCTGCTCGGTGCCCTCCACGGCGTCCCGGCCCCGGCGGGCGGCCATCGCGCGGCGCAGCAGATCGGCGGAGCCCTTGTCGTTGACGACGGGGGGCACCCCTCGCACGTAGTTGATCTCGGACTTGGCCCGGTGCATGGTGGCGACCTCGTCGATGGCCGCGTGCACGATGTCGGGCGCCTGCCGCCACGCCTCCAGGTCCAGGCAGCGCACGGTGCCGGCCAGCTCGGCGTGCTGGGGTACGACGTTCGGGGCGTGGCCCGACTCGATACGGCCCCAGGTGAGGGCGAGGCCGACGCGGGTGTCGACGCGGCGGGCGATCAGCGCGGGGACGTCGACGGCGACGCGGGCGGCGGCGGTGACCAGGTCGGTGGTCAGGTGCGGGCGCGCGGTGTGGCCGCCGGGTCCGTCCAGGAGGACCTCCAGCCGGTCGCAGGCGCTGGTGATGGGGCCGTGCCGCAGTCCGATGCGGCCGGCGTCGACGCGGGGGTCGCAGTGCACGGCGAGGATCCGCCCGACCCCGTTGAGCACGCCGTCCTCGATGGCGCTGAGGGCACCGCCGGGCAGCACTTCCTCGGCGGGCTGGAAGATCAGCCGTACGGGGCGGCTGAGCAGCCCCTTCTCGTGCAGGTCGGCGAGGACGAGGCCGGTGCCGAGCACGACGGTGGTGTGCATGTCGTGTCCGCAGGCGTGCGCGCGGTCGGGCACGGTGGAGCGGTACGGGCAGTCACTCTTCGTGTCCGGGATCGGCAGGGCGTCGATGTCGGCACGCAGCGCGAGCAGCGGTACGCCGGGCCGCTCCCCCTCTTTCAGGCCGATGTCGCACACGAGTCCGGTTCCGGTGGCGAGGACGCGGGGGCGCAGCCCGGCCTTCTCCAGCCGCTCCTTGATCGCGGCGGTGGTACGGAACTCCTGGTTGCCCAGCTCGGGGTGCATGTGCAAGTCGCGTCGGAACGCGACCAGTTCGGCGTGCAGGGACTCGCTCAGCACGCCGGGGAGCGCATCCCCCGCGAGGCCGGACTCGGACTCTAGGGACATCAATTGCTTCACCCTCTGAAGGGTAGGACGCCCGGCTGGCCAACTGCCCCTGTATCAACAAAAGTTCAGCCCGTTAGGGGAAGAAAATCCGACCGCTGGACGCATGACTGTGGACTGTGATGGGTAAAACCACTTTTCTCTTCTTCCACGCATACCACGCCTCGGCCGGGTCACGCTCGTCATGTCCACGAACCGGACCTCCACTCGGCCCACAACCATCAGGTTCGTCCCCACCCGAGACGCGGACGACCCGCGCCTGCCACGACGCGCCCGCCAGGGCCCCCGCGACGCGCCCCCCTCCAGCCTCTCCCGCCCACCGCACCGGCCTTTGATCCCCACCGCAGCGAACCCCGGCCCCAACTCCGCTGCGAGACAGGCTCGGTGACCTTCCCGAACATCCCCACCACCTCCGTCGGCGGCACCCTCGCCTGCCGGACCGAGCACCCCGACGAGCCCGCGCTCATCCTGGCCGTCCGAACGCAACCCGCCCCGCCAACGAGGCATGTGCATCAGCTTGCCGGAACGGCAGACGCGCGCTGGACCCCCATCGTAAACTTTTGGCAGTCAGTTTCCTGGGGGGAGACCACATGGTACGGACGAAGACGTTCGTATGTCTGGCAAATTCTCGTAAGCTTTCAGGCCGGTGCGTGGCGGGCATAGTCAACGACGGATCAGCAGAATGGGTACGCCCGGTCAGCGCCCGCCCGACCCGCGAAGTCTCAGCCCATGAAAGGCAGTATAGAGACGGGACGGACCCGAGCGTCCTCGATGTCGTCTCGGTGCCGCTTCTTCGACCCCAGCCGCGCGACTTCCAGACTGAGAACTGGATTCTTGCGTCAGATTATTACTGGAAGAAAACTGGCAGGGTCGGGTGGAGGGAATTGCTGAGCCTGGAGCAGCGCCCCAGTTCACTGTGGATCAACGGGTCCAGCACCTATCACGGAGAAAACGATCGCATACCGGCCGAAGAAGCGGCGACTTTGCCGGACTCACTCAAGCTGATACGCGTCACCGGTCTGATGTTACAAGTGCATACGACCGGAGCGATGTTCGGAGAACAGAGGAGAGCCCTGCGCGCCCACTTCTCCTACAGGAGACATGCACATATACTGTCGGTAACCGATCCAGAATACGAGCTAAAATATTTCGAGAGGCGGGAAGGTCTTTACAAACTGGGCGAGTCCTTCCTCACGGTGAGTCTCGGCGAACCATATAATGGCTACGCCTACAAGTTAGTAGCGGCCATTATCGAGCGAGCAAAGATCTCAACAGGCAGCAGGCGATGACACCTCATACAGTATTCACTGTCGGCCACTCCACGCACAGCGCGTCCGGGTTCCTGAGCCTGCTGCACAAGCACGGGATCACGGCGGTCGCCGATGTGCGGTCGATGCCCGTCAGTCGATTCACGCCCCAGTTCAACCGATACGCTGTGGAGCGCATGCTGTCCGATGCCGATATCAAGTACGTATTCCTGGGAAAGGAACTGGGCGCGCGCACCGAAGACCTCACGTGCTATGTCGACGGACGGGTCCGGTATGACCTTCTCGCCCGGACCTCGGATTTCGTCAGCGGCATCGAACGACTGCAGAATGGTGCGCAGAGCGAGCAAATCGCCGTCATGTGCACGGAGCAGGAACCACTCGACTGCCATCGTTGCGTGCTCGTTTCGCGGGTCCTCGAAAAGTACGGAATCTCCGTCAAACACATCCATGGCGACGGGCACGTCGAAGATCACGAATCGACAATGCGACGCCTCATGACTAATTTCGGACTGGATCAGGAGGATCTGTTCCGAACTGCGGACGAGCGCCTCCAAGAAGCTCTCGACCGTCAGGAGAAACGCATCGCGTATGTCAATGAGGAGCTTCGCACCGGCGGGGAATCAGGACGATGAAGCTCTACACCATCGGGTTCACGAAGAAGTCGGCTGAAAAGTTTTTCGGGCTCTTGCGTGACGCCGGAGTGGCAACGCTTGTCGATGTTCGGCTCAACAACGTCTCACAGCTTTCTGGTTTCGCAAAGCGTGACGACCTCAGGTACTTCCTAAGCGAACTCTGCGGTGTGCAGTACACCCATCGCACCGAGCTGGCCCCGACTCAGGAGATGCTCGACGCCTACAAGAAACGGGGCATTGGCTGGGCGGCCTACGAAGTCAACTTCCTGGAATTGATGAGGGAGCGTCAGGTCGAAGGCGCCGTCCGGCAGGAAACGCTTGCCAATGCAGTCCTGCTTTGCAGCGAGGACAGTCCACGGAATTGCCACCGCCGGTTGGTCGCGGAGTATCTCGCACAGCAGTGGGGCGATGTCACCATCGAACACCTGGCGTGAACGGCGGTTACGCCAGGCTCACCGACGGCAGGCGGTGGACGTCGCGGGCGGTTCCGGTCACGTCCGACAGGAAGTCCCGCGCGCGGGGGGAGGCGGTTTCGGTGAGCCAGGCCGGATCGATGTCGCACACCGCGACGCGGACGCCGGTGCCGGCCAGGGCCAGCGGGAGGGTGTGGACGACGGTGGAGGGGAAGCTGAGGATCGTACGGCCGATGGGGCCGCGGCGGGCGATCAGTTCCAGGGGGAGATCGGGGCGGACGATCTCCAGGCCCGTCTCCTTGGCCAGTTGGTGGAGTTTCCCGGTGCTCTCGCGGCGGTGGGCGAAGTAGCGGGTGGTGCCGTGCGCCTTGGCCAGGGTGCGGACGGCCTCCAGGTAGGAGTCGCCGTCGACCACGCCCGTCTCCACCAGGGACGTGCCCACCATGTCGGCGCCCTTGGTGATGCGCGGCGGGCCGAACCGGGTCCGGGTCCAGGAGAAGTCGTTGGCGGTGACCGTGACGCCCTCCGGGATCTCGTGCACCGGCATGGAGGAGAAGACCTCCACCCGGCGGCGCGCACTGGGGGTCAGCCGGCGGCGGGCCGAGGAGGAGACCGGCGCGAAGACCAGGTCGCGGGGGCCGGGGCGGCCGCCCTTGCGGTGCCAGCGCACCAGGCGTTCCCCGCGGGCGAGTTGGGCGATGAACTCCATCGTGGCGGTGCCGTCGTCCACCACCACCAGGTCCCGCGCCCGTGTGATGGTCAGCAGCAGCTGGACGTAGCGGGAGAAGGGGTCGCCCATCACCACGCGGTCGGCGCGGCGCAGCAGTCCCGCGAGGCCGCCGATGGTGGCGAACGGCGCGGCCGGGCCGCCGCGGGCCTCCTCCCAGCGCACCCGGTGGCCCTCGTCCCGCGCCAGGTCGGCCATCCGGCGCAGCTGGCCTCGGGTCATGGGGTCGGTCGGGGCGAGGACGACGAGCGTGAGGTCCGCGCACACCGGGGGCGGCGCCTGGCCGGCCGGCGTCCGCCGTACCTGCGCGGGTACGGAGGGGAGCGGGGCCGGCACCGGAGCCGGGCCCGGCTCCGGGGTCCCGCCCGGCGGTACGGCCGCGCCCCCCGGCGCCCCGCCCGGCGGAACGGGCACGCCCGCCGGCTCCCCGCTCCCCGGCCGGGAGCCGTCCGCCCGCCGGGAGCCGCCGCCCGGTCCCGGATCGGGGGCCGCGCCGCGCAGCCCGTGCAGGTGCGCCCACTCCAGGACGTTGAGCAGCTGGACCGGGCTCTCCACGAAGGCGAGCGTGCGGGTGGGGTGGCCGGTGCGGCCGGTGCGGGGGCTCATCGGGGTGCGACCGTCCCGTCGTCAGTGACCTGGATTCACACCGTGACCGGCTCGCCGGCCGCGGCCGCGATCTCCGCCTCGGCGACGACGCCGGTGATGCGGCGCAGCTTCTTCATCGGGCCCAGCTCGGAGTCGTAGACCTTCTTGACGCCGTCGCCGAGGGAGGCCTCGATGGTGCGGATGTCGCGCACCAGGCGGGTGAGGCCCTGCGGCTCGACGGAGGCGGCCTGGTCGGAGCCCCACATGGCGCGGTCGAGGGTGATGTGGCGCTCGACGAAGGTGGCGCCGAGGGCGACGGCGGCCAGCGTGGTCTGCAGGCCCGTCTCGTGGCCGGAGTAGCCGATCGGGACGTTCGGGAACTCCTTCTCCAGCGTGTTGATCACGCGGAGGTTCAGCTCCTCGGCCTTCGCCGGGTAGGTCGAGGTGGCGTGGCACATCAGGATGTTGTCCGAGCCGAGGACCTCGACCGCGTGGCGGATCTGCTTCGGGGTGGACATGCCGGTGGAGAGGATGACGGAGCGGCCGGTGGCGCGCAGAGCGCGCAGCAGCTCGTCGTCGGTCAGGGAGGCGCTCGCCACCTTGTGGGCGGGCACGTCGAACTTCTCCAGGAAGGCGACGGCCTCGGTGTCCCACGGGGAGGCGAACCAGTCGATCCCCTTCTCCTTGCAGTACTCGTCGATCCGGCGGTACTCGTCCTCGCCGAACTCCACGCGGTGGCGGTAGTCGATGTAGGTCATGCGGCCCCAGGGGGTGTCGCGCTCGATGTCCCACTGGTCGCGCGGGGTGCAGATCTCGGGGGTGCGCTTCTGGAACTTGACGGCGTCGCAGCCGGCCTCGGCGGCGGCGTCGATCAGCTTGAACGCGTTCTCCAGCTCACCGTTGTGGTTGATGCCGATCTCGCCGCAGATGTAGACGGGACGACCGGGGCCGACCTCGCGCGAACCGAACGTACGCAGACGGGAGTTGGTGCTCATCAGGGGGTTCCTTACTTGGGGAGGGAATCGAGAGAGGGGCCGAGGATCCAGCTGGCGATCTCCCGGATCGCGCCGTCACCGCCGGGGAGCGTGGTGACCGCGCGTGCGGCGCCGCGTACGACGTCGTGAGCGCTCGCGACCGCCACGGGCCAGCCCACGAGGGCGAAGCACGGGAGGTCGTTGACGTCGTTGCCGACGTAGAGCACGCGCTCCGGCGCGATGCCCTGCTCCTCGCACCACTGCTTGAGGGCGAGGTCCTTGCGGTCGATGCCGTGCAGCACGGGGAGCCTCAGCTTCCGGGCGCGGGCGGCGACCACAGGGTTCTGCTCCGTGGACAGGATCAGCATCCGCAGGCCGCTCCTGCGCAGCGCGGCGATGCCGAGTCCGTCCCCGCGGTGCACGGAGACGAGTTCCCGTCCTTCGGAGTCGATCAGCACCCGGTCGTCGGTCTGGGTGCCGTCGAAGTCGAGTACGACCGCGTCGATGTCGTCGGCCGTGGGGAGTGCGCCGGGGCGGTCGGCGTCGAAGAGGGGGGCGAGGGCGCGGGCCCGCGCGAGGTCGTGCGGGTCGTCGATCTCCAGGACCCGCGCGGGGTCGGTGCGCACGAGTTCGGTGCGGCCGAAGAAGCGGTGCCCGTGCTCGCGGAAGCCGGCCGCGTCCATGGCGTAGGCGGTGCCGGTCTCCAGGAAGTCCTGCGGGCGGTCCTGGCGGCGCGGGCGGTACGACGCGTCGTGGTTCACCCCGACGCCGCCCCCGCCCCCGGTCCCGGCACCGCCCCCACCCGCGGCGTCGCTCCCGGCCTCGCGCCAGACGAAGCCGTGGAAGGGCGCCACGGTCACCGCGGTGTCCGCGCCGTTCTCCGCCACCGCGCCGGCCACCCCGTCCACGTCCTCGCGGACGATGAAGGGGCTGGTGCACTGCACGAGCAGGACCACGTCCACGGCCGCGCCGTGCAGCGCCTCGTGCGCGTCCATGGCGTGCCGCACGGCGGCCTCGGAGGTGGCGGTGTCCCCGGCGATGGCGGCCGGGCGGAGCACCACCTCGGCGCCGGCCGCGCGGGCCGCGGCGGCGATGGCCTGGTCGTCGGTGGAGACCACGACATCGGTCACCAGGCGGGCGGCGCGGCACTCGCGCACCGCGCGGACCACCAGCGGGACGCCGCCGACCGGGGCGAGGTTCTTCGCGGGCACGCCCTTGGAGCCGCCGCGGGCGGGGATCACCGCGAGCACCCGGCGCACCGTCGCGCCCTGGCTCGCTTCCGGGTGGGACATCCGATCTCCTTGAGAGGTCACAGCTCCCCCATCCGCCGGATCACCGGGGCGACCCGCTGGACGCCGTGCCGGTAGGCGCCGCGCGCGGCCCGGCGCACGATCTGGCGCACGGGTCCGGGGGCCTTGTCGGCGGTGGGCGCGCCGGGCAGCGGGGCGCCGTCGGGGCCGAGGTGATGGCGGGCGAGGATGCCGGGCAGATAGCCGGGCGCGGTCTCGGGGGTGTAGTAGGGGGCCAGGGGCGGCAGGCCGCCGGGGCGGTCGAGCAGCCTGGCGATGCGCTCGCGGGCCGTGTCGAAGGCGGTCTCGTACTCTCCGTCGGCCGCGACCCCCTGCCGGGCCACCCACTCCGCGTCCGGGGCGGGCCGGTGGCCGGCGTCGAGCTGGTCCCAGGAGGCGAGGCAGCCGGAGCCGGTGAAGTGGTGGTTGCCGAGCGCCTCGCGCACCCCGAGGTCGGTCAGTACGGCCGTCGGGATCCGGCGGTGCAGGGCCTCCAGGGCGGCCGTGGAGCTGATGGTGACCAGCAGGTCGGTGCGGTCGAGGACCTCGCCCATGTGGCCGTACACCAGGCGGAAGTTGCCGGGTACGTCCTTGCCCTGGACCAGTTTCTGGTAGGGCAGCTCCTCGATGTGGGTGGTGTGCTCGCCGGGCTTGGAGCGCAGTTTGAGCAGCACCTCACGCTCGGGGTGGGCGCGGGCGTGCCGGATGAGGCGGTCGAGGAGGTAGGCGCGGTCGCGGCGGTTGTCCGGGACGGACGGCTGGGCCGCGAACACCACGGTGCGGGGCTCGTGTTCACCGGTGTACGGCGCCCCGCCGAGGAAGGGCAGCGCGACCTCGGTGACCGCGGAGGCGTCCGCGCCGACCCCCTCGTACACGGCGCGGAACCGGTCCGCGTCGTGGCGGGAGTTGGCGAGGACCAGGTCCGCGCCGTGCCGCAGCAGCAGGCCGTCGGCGAGCTTCTCGTAGACGACGCCGACGTAGCCGGTGACGACGACGGGCCGCGGCCCGGTGCCCCACGCGTCGCGCAGCCCGTGCAGCATGGCCTGCACCCCGCCGCCGACGAGCGCCAGCACCAGCACGTCGTACGGCACTTGGCGCATCGTGTGCAGGAACTCGACGCCGGTGACCTCGCGGAGGGAGTCGGCCGGGACGCCGATCTCCTGGAGCTGGCGGGCGGTCGGGGTGGCTCGTCCGCGCAGGAGGTAGCCGTCGAGCCGGACCTCGGCAGCCGCCGGAGTGAGTCGCCGCGCGGTGAGCGCGCCCCACTTCCACCGGGTGTCGGAGTCCGCGAGGACGGCGACCCGCAGGGACTTCGTAGCACTTGCTGGCACGTCCAAGACGCTAGGAAGCGATTCCGCCGTTCCGCCCAACCGGAATGCAACAAACGGTTAACAGCACATCGCCGAATGAGGAATCGGCCCGCGTCCGGCCTTGAAAACAGCCCGGTTCACAGCTTCGCCACGTGCCATTCACCGGGTATCAAGCAAGGCGTCAAGACGAATGACGGGCATCCCACCTAACGTCCCTGACGTGGTCAAGCTCTCCGTCATCGTGCCGTTCTACAACGTGCAGTCATACGCGCCCGACACGCTCAGGAGCCTGCGGGCGAACGCGCGTGAGGACTTCGAATTCATTCTCGTCGACGACTGTTCCCGCGACGGAACACCCGCGATTCTCGCGCGCGCGGAGCGCGAGCTGCCCGGAGCGGTCCTCGTCCGGCACGAGCAGAACGGGGGTCTGGCGACCGCGCGCAACACCGGCATCGACCGGGCGCGCGGCGAGTATCTGACGTTCCTGGACGGCGACGACTGGCTCGCCCCCGGCTACTACTCCCAACTGGTCGAGGCCATCGAGGAGTTGGGGGTCGACTTCATCCGCACCGACCATGTGCAGTGCACCGCGCGGGCCCGCCAGGTGCAGCGCGTGCCGGTCGGCAGGCGCGGCCAGGCGCTCAGCCCGCGGGAGGCGATCCTGCCCGCGGACCGCTCCACCTCGGTGGACTACGCGTTCGCCTGGGCGGGCGCCTACCACCGCAGGCTGGTCGACAAGGGCCTGCTGCACTTCACCGACGGGCTGCGCACGGCCGAGGACCGGCCGTGGATCTGGAAACTGCACCGGGAGGCGGAATCCTTCGCCGCGGTGAGCCTGCTCGGCGTGTTCTACCGGCGCGGGGTCGCCTCCTCGCTCACCCAGATCGGCGATGTGCGCCAGCTCGATTTCATCCGCGCATTCGACCAGGTGATCGCGGAAACCGCGCAGGACCGGGACGCGGACGCGCTGCTGCCGAAGGCGGTGCGCACCTATTGCGCCATCATTTCCCATCATCTGGGATCCATCGAAAGGTTCGAGCCCGCGGTGGCGAAAAAGCTGAAATCCCTGAGTGCCGCCGCGCTGCGCCGCATGCCGCAGGACGTGCTGGACGACGCGCTGGACTCCATGGACCTCCTGCGCGCCACCAAGCTGCGCCGGCTGCGCCGCCGCCCCGCCACCGCGGGAGCCGCCGCGTGACCACCCAGATCTTCCAGGCGTCGACCCTGTACGGCATCGCCACCCTCGCCGCCGCCCTGGACTCCGGCTGCTTCGACCCCGCCGACCGGCGGATCCTGCTGGTCTGCAACAACGCGGCGACGCCCGAGACCACGCCGGGGCCGGACGAGATGCCCGGTTTCGAGCGGCTGCGCGACCGGTTCGACGAGGTGATCTCGTACAACGAGACGATCTTCCCCTTCCATCCGGGCGGCTGGGCCCCCCGCGTGGACGACATGCCGCTGTGGGAACGCTTCCTGCGCCACGAGTGGCGACTGGGCTCCGACGACGTGGCGTTGGCCGTCGAGTCGATCCAGGTCAACCCGGCACTGGCGCTCGGGCAGATCTTCAACGGCGCGCCGGTCACGGTCTACGCCGACGGACTGATGTCGTACGGCCCGACGCGCAACAAGATCGACCCGCTGGTCGGCACCCGCGTCGACCGGCTGCTCCACCTGGACCTGGTGCCGGGCCTCACCCCGCTGCTGCTGACCGAGTTCGGGGTGCCCGGCGAGCTGGTGCCGACCCCGGCCTTCACCAAGGTGCTCGCGGAACTCGCGTCGGCCGCCGGGGAGTTGCCCGAGGTGGCGGAGCCCGCGCTGCTGCTCGGGCAGTACCTGTCGGCGCTGGACATCCTCACCGCCGAGCAGGAGGAGGACCTGCATGTGCGGATGCTGAAGGGCGTGGCCGAACTGGGCCACACCACAGTCGTGTTCAAGCCGCACCCCACCGCCCCGGCCCGCTACACCCGCTCGCTGGAGCAGGCGGCGGAGCGGCTCGGCGTGGCGCTGACCGTCGTGGACACGCCCGTGCTCGCCGAGGTGCTGTACCAGCGGATGCGGCCCGCGCTGGTCGTGGGCTGCTTCTCCACGGCCCTGCTGACGGCCTCCGCGCTCTACGGTCTGCCGGTCGCCCGCGTGGGCACCGCCCTGCTGCTGGAGCGGCTGACGCCGTACGAGAACAGCAACCGGATCCCGGTCACCGTGGTGGACGCCCTGCTGCCCGATCTGGCGGACGCGGCCGCGGTCGCCGAGCGGCGTCCGGGCATGGACGTGGAGCGGCTGGGCGCGCTGGTGCGGGCGGTGGGCTTCGCGATGCAGCCGAAGATCCTGCCGGGGCTGCGCGCGGAGGCGGAGGCCTGGCTCGCGGCCGACTTCGGCCCGCGGACCTCGCGCTACTTCAAGCGCCGCCGGCTCACCTCACTGGCCCTGCCCGGCGGGATCCCCGCACAGCTGGCGTTCATCCCGCGCAACGCGACCGTGCGCAGGGTGGCGAAGAAGGCGCGCAGTCTGCGCAGAACGGTACGGAGCTGAGCCGATGACCTCGCCCTCCCCCGCCCTCGCCGACCTCCCGATACCCGCCCCGCGGGGGACCGGCGCGCCCGCGCCCACCGGGCGCTCCGGCCGCCTCCTCGCCCTCGACGGGCTGCGGCTGGTGGCCGCGCTGATGGTCTGCCTCTACCACTACGCCGGGCGCGGCGGCACGATCTCCGCCTCCTGGCACCAGAACCCGTCCGTGGTCTTCCCGACCCTGAGCCGGGCGGCCGTCTACGGCTGTCTGGGCGTGCAGCTGTTCTTCGTGATCAGCGGCTTCGTGATCTGCATGAGCAGCTGGGGCCGCACCCTGGGCGACTTCTTCCGCTCCCGCGTCTCCCGCCTCTACCCCGCCTACTGGGTCGCGCTGGTCCTGGTCAGCGCGGCGTCCCTGGTGCTGCCGGCCGTGGTGAAGCCGGTCCGCCTGGACGAGTTCCTGGTCAACCTGACGATGCTCCAGCAGCCGATGGGCGCGACACGGGTGCTCGGCGTGTGCTGGACGCTGTGGGCCGAGGTCCGCTTCTACGCGCTGTTCGCCCTGTTCGTGGTGGTGCGCGGGGTCAGCTACCGCCGCGTGGTCCTCTTCTGCTCCGTGTGGACCCTGGCCCTGGTGCTCTGCCGCACCACCGGCAACGCGCTGACCGACCAGGTCCTCATGCCCGAGTACGCGCCCTACTTCATCGGCGGCCTCGCCCTCTACCTGATCCACCGCTTCGGCAGCGACCTGCTGCTGTGGGGCATCGTCGCGGTGTCCTGGCTGCTCAGCCAGAGCGAGGCGACCCGCGGCCTGTGGCACCCCACCGGCCACTCCGGCCTGCACCGCGACCCCTACGTGGTGGTCCTGGTCGTCACCCTCTGCTTCGCCGTCGTCGCGGCGGTGGCCCTCGGCTGGACCCGCTGGGCCTCCTGGCACCGGCTGACCACGGCCGGCGCCCTGACGTACCCCTTCTACCTGGTCCACGAGCATCTGGGCTGGTTCGTCATCCGGGTCCTGCACCGGTTCCTCGGGCTGCCCTCGGAGGTGACCCTCGGGGCGACCGTCCTGATCATGCTGACCCTGGCCTGGCTCGTGCACCGCTTCGTGGAGAAACCGTTCGGCCCGCGACTGAGGCGGGCCCTGAAGACACGGAACCCGGCCGGGACTTAGAAGCCGCGCCCGCTCAGGGCGCCACCCCGTAGCGCGCCCCGATTCCCGCGATCACGACCGCCAGCCCTTCCTCGAACTGGCGGTCGTAGTCGTCGAAGAGGAATGCGCCGGCCGCCGCGGCGAGGGGATAGTCGGACATGCGGCGGGCGCGGTCGGCGATGTCGGTGCGGGCCTGCCCGTCGCCCGGTCCGGGGCGCATGCCCTGTTCCTCGGTGACGAAGCCGATGGTGTAGGCGTTGGCCGTGCGACCCGCGTCGACGGCCTGGGCGAGGGTCAGCCCGGCGCCCGTCAGCAGGCGGAGGTCCGCCTCCAGGGCGGGGGCGTGGTCGGTTCCGGTGAAGCGGGAGCCGCTGAAGACCTTGGCGCCGTCGCGGTAGCCGAGCAGCGCGGTGCGCAGACCGCGGTTGACCTTCAGCAGGCGTTCCCGCCAGGTGTCGGCGGGGTCGAGCGCGGTGCCGGCGACCATCCGCCGGTGCATCAGCGTCGCCATCTCGTCCAGCAGCGCCTGCTTGTCCTTGAAGTGCCAGTACAGGGCGGGCGCCTTGACGTCCAGCTCCTTCGCGATGGCACGCAGGGTCAGCCCGTCGAGGCCGACCTCGTTCAGCAGCCGCAGCGCCGTGTCGGCGACCCGCGCACGGTCCAGGGGCGATCGTCGTTCCGTACTCACACTTGACAGCTTAACAGCGTTAAGGGCACGCTCATGCCCAACGGAACTTAACGACGTTAAGGAGATGTGGCCATGGATACGACGGATGTCCTGATCGTGGGCGCGGGCCCGACCGGGCTCGCCCTCGGCATCGACCTCGCCCGGCGCGGGGTCGCGGCCCAGCTCGTGGAGCGCGCCGACGCCCTGTTTCCGGGCTCGCGCGGCAAGGGCATCCAGCCCCGCACCCAGGAGGTCTTCGACGACCTGGGCGTCATCGACGCGGTCCTCGCGGCGAGCGGTCCCTACCCGGACCGGATGGTGTGGCGGGACGGCCGGCGGGTCGGCGAGGAGTCGATGTTCGAACCGTTCGAGCCGGACGCGGGCACGCCGTACCCGGCGCCGCGGATGATCCCGCAGTGGCGCACCCAGGAGATCCTGTACGCGCGGCTCGCGGAACTGGGCGGCAAGGTCGCCTTCGGGCGCGAGGTCACGGGCCTGACGCAGGACGCGGAGGGCGTGGACGTGGTGTTCGCCGACGGTACGGCGGTCCGCGCGCGCTATGTCGTGGCGGCCGACGGCGGGCGCTCGGGGATCCGGCGCGCCCTCGGCGTCGGCATGACCGGAGAGAGCGTCGACCCGGCGCCGTTCGTGGTGGCGGACCTGCGGGTGCGGGGCCTGGACCGGGTGTACTGGCACGCCTTCCCGGCGGTGGACGGCAGCGTCCTCGGGCTCTGCCCGCTGGCCGGCACCGAGGAGTTCCAGCTGGCCGCGCGGCTGCCGGAGGGCTCGGAGCCGGACGTGAGCGCGGACGGCGTGCGCGAACTGGTCGCCCGGTACACCCACCTGGCCGCCGAGGACGTGACCGAGGTGCGCTGGGCCTCGGACTTCCGGCCGCGGGCGGCGCTCGCGGACCGGTTCCGGGTGGGCCGGGTCTTCCTCGCGGGGGACGCGGCGCATGTGCACTCGCCGGCCGGCGGGCAGGGCCTGAACACCAGCGTGCAGGACGCCTACAACCTCGGCTGGAAGCTGGACGCGGTCCTGCGGGGCGCCCCCGAGTCCCTGCTGGAGACGTACGAGGAGGAGCGGCGGGCGAACGCCGCGGCCATGCTGGAGCTGTCCACCGGCGTGCACCGCGGCGAGGTCCGGCGAGGCCGGGCCACCGTCCAACTCGGCGTCGGCTACCGGGAGTCGTCGCTCAGCGCCGAGACGCGGACCGGACCGGGGCCGGTACGCGCGGGCGACCGCGCACCGGACGCCGAGCTGCCCGGCGGACGCCTCTTCGACCTCCTCCGGGGCCCGCACTGGACCCTGCTGGGCGCCACCACCGCCCCGCGCACGGGCATCCGGACCCTGCCGTCGGCCCCCGCGCCCTACGGCCCCGGCGTCTTCCTGATCCGCCCGGACGGCTACGTCGGCTGGGCGGGCGAGACGGCGACGGAGGACCTGGCGGCCTACCTCGACGGCGTCGGCGTCCGCTGAACCCCGGCGCGCGGGGGCCGGTTCACGAGGCCGGGGACAGCTTCACCGCGAACCCGAGGAACAACGCGCCGGCCGCGGCGCGCCGGAACGGGCGTTCCCCGGCGGCGCCCGCCCCGCGGAGTCCCGGCCGGCGCTCTGCCGGGACCGGCCGACGGTTGCTCAGAAGGCGTCCGCCGGGACGTACGTCCCCCACACCTCCCGCAGTGCCCCGCACACCTCGCCCACCGTGGCCCGCGCCCGCAGCGCCTCCTTCATGGGGTAGAGGACGTTGTCCGCGCCCGCCGCGGCCTTCTTCAGGGCGGTCAGGGCCGTGTCGACCGCGCGCCGGTCGCGTCCGGCGCGCAGGGCGGCGAGCCGCTCGCACTGGCGGGCCTCGACGGCGGGATCCACCCGCAGCGGCTCGTACGGCTCCTCCTCGTCCAGCCGGAAGCGGTTGACGCCGACGACCACTCGCTCCCCGGAGTCGGTCTCCTGGGCGATGCGGTAGGCGTTGCGCTCGATCTCGGCCTTCTGGAAGCCCTGTTCGATCGCCGCCTCCGCACCGCCCAGCTCCTCGACCCGGTCCATCAGCGCGACGGCCGCCGCCTCCACGTCGTCGGTCATCCGCTCCACCGCGTACGACCCCGCGAAGGGGTCCACGGTCGCGGTCACGTCCGTCTCGTAGGCCAGCACCTGCTGGGTGCGCAGGGCGAGCCGCGCGGAGGCGGCGGTGGGCAGCGCGATCGCCTCGTCGAAGGAATTGGTGTGCAGGGACTGGGTGCCGCCGAGGACCGCGCCGAGGGCCTGGACGGCGACCCGGACCAGGTTCACCTGCGGCTGCTGCGCGGTGAGCTGGACCCCGGCGGTCTGCGTGTGGAAACGCAGCATCAGCGACTTGGCGTTCCTCGCGCCGAACTCCTCCCGCATCACCCGCGCCCAGATCCGGCGCGCGGCACGGAACTTGGCGACCTCCTCCAGAAGCGTCGTACGGGCCACGAAGAAGAAGGACAGGCGCGGCGCGAAGTCGTCCACGTCCATCCCGGCCGCCACCGCCGTGCGCACGTACTCGATGCCGTCGGCGAGCGTGAAGGCGATCTCCTGAACGGGCGACGCGCCCGCCTCGGCCATGTGGTAGCCGGAGATCGAGATCGTGTTCCATCCGGGGATCTCCGCGGTGCAGTACCGGAAGATGTCCGCCGTCAGCCGCAGCGAGGGCTTCGGCGGGAAGATGTAGGTGCCGCGGGCGATGTACTCCTTGAGCACATCGTTCTGGATCGTGCCGGTCAGCCGGCCGGCCGGGACGCCCTGTTCCTCCGCCACGAGCTGGTACAGGAGCAGCAGCAGGGCCGCCGGGGCGTTGATCGTCATGGACGTGGAGACCCGGTCCAGCGGGATGCCGTCGAACAGCACCCGCATGTCCTCGAGCGAGTCGATCGCCACGCCGACCTTGCCGACCTCGCCGTGCGCGAGGGGCGCGTCGGAGTCGTGGCCCATCTGGGTGGGCAGGTCGAAGGCGACGGACAGGCCGGTGGTGCCGTGGGCGATCAGCTCACGGTAGCGGGCGTTGGACTGCGCCGCCGTGCCGAAACCGGCGTACTGGCGCATCGTCCAGGGGCGGCCGGTGTACATGCTCGGGTAGACCCCGCGGGTGAAGGGGTACGACCCCGGTTCCCCGAGTTGCCCGGCCGGGTCCCAGCCGCTCAGCGCGTCCGGCCCGTAGACCGGCTCGATCGGCAGGCCCGACTCCGACTCACGCGCCATGACGCCTCCGCGGTACGCACCTTTGGTACCCCTCACCATGCCTCGTCGTTCGGCGGCGGTCACGCGGGGAAGCATCCGGGGATGAGGACCAGGGGCAGGACCCTCGCCGCGCTCACCGCGCTCGCCGCCCTCGCCGCGCTCTGCGGGTGCACCGTCCGGCCGCTGGGCGCCGACGGCCGGCCGCCGGGCGGGGACCCGCTGCCCGCCGGGTCGCCGGGGGTGCTGTGGCGGCCGGGCGACAGCGGACCGGGCGTACGGGAACTCCAGGCACGGCTGCGGCAACTGGACTGGCTGCTCGACGGTCCCACGGGGTCGTACGACGATCTCACCGAACGGGCCGTGCGGGGCTTCCAGGGCAAGCGCGGGCTGCCGGTCACCGGCGACACGGACGGCGTGACCTGGCGGCGGCTGGTGGCGATGACCCGTGCGCCGGGCCGGTGGGAGCTGTATCTGATGGGCGGCCAGCCCGCCGCCGCGCCCGATCCGCGCTGTCTGAGCGGCCGGGTGCTGTGCATCAGCGAGTCGAGCCGGACGCTGCGCTGGATGGTCGGCGGGCGGACCGTGTCCGAGATGGCCGTGCGCTTCGGCTCCCGCCACAGCCCGACCCGCGAGGGCGCCTTCCGCGTCTACTGGAAGTCCCGGCACCATGTCTCGACCCTGTACGACTCGCCGATGCCGTACGCGATGTTCTTCAGCGGCGGTCAGGCGGTGCACTACTCGTACGACTTCGCCGCGCGCGGCTATGCCGGGGGCTCGCACGGGTGCGTGAACGTACGGGACGAGGCGGCGATCGCGGGGGTGTTCGCCGAGGTGCGCGTGGGCGACAGGGTCGTCGTGTACCGGTGATCCGGCGGACGGCCGAGCGGCCGGGCATGTGGGGCGCGGGCGGGACCGGGGGAACATGTCCCGCCCGCGCCATGTGCACGAGCCGCGGGTACGGGGGGAACCCCGGCTCAGTGCTACGGCCGATGACCAGTCGGCTCACTCAGTACTGCGTCGGGGGAGCCGAAAGTGTCACACCCTGCGCGGAAAAACTTTCGCGAGCTCTGAAAATGGCAGGTCAGAGAGGTGCAGGCGATCGAAATCGATCAGCGGGCGGGGGCGTGTACGGTGCGACCCGGCCGCGGGTCGCCGGAGCTCGCGGAGCCACCGTGACCGTGCGGGGCGTGCGCCGGCTCGTGCGCCGAGTTGCGTTTCGGGTGGTGCGCCGGGCCGGGTTTCGGCGCCGGCGCGGCGGGACCGCGGTGCCGGATGCGCACCTTGCCGAGGGGGTCGCCGCCGGGCCGCGGGCCCGCGCCGTGTCCCCGGCCGGGGTGGCTTTCGTCGTCACCGCCCCGGCCGCCGCCCTGGCCGCCGCGGCCCTGGCCCTGGCCCGGTTCCGAGCCCCGGCCGCCGTGGTCGCGGCCCTTGCCCCGAGCGGGGTTGCCGGCGATCTGGTCGCCGGCGGCCAGGATGAGCTTGCAGTACTGGGCGAGCCGGGCCGAGCCGCCCGCGAGGTTCTCCAGGGCGCGTCTGCGGTCGGCGTTCAGCCCGGTGCCGGAGCGCAGCTCACGGCAGGCGGTGACGGCACCGTCCGAACGTCCGCCGCCCGGCGGGGAAGAGGAGCCGGAGCCGGATTCCGTACCCGTACCCGTACGGCCGTCCGCCGTACCGGCGCGGTCCGAACCGCCGGAGCCGTCGGACGGGCCGGAGTCCGCGCCGCCGCCGATGCCGCCGGACGCCCGCGGTGTGGCCGGGGCGGACGGCCGGCCGGAGGCGTCCGCGGTGGCGGTGACCGCGGGGCCGGGCTTCTCCACGTCGAACGGCGTGGGCAGCACCCCGCTGCCGGCGGCCACGGCGACCCCGCCGAGCGTCCCGGCGGCCACCACGGCGGCCAGCGCGAGCCGCACCGGACGGCCCCAGCGGGGGCGTCGGGCAGCGGCTCCGGTCCGGGTCGGAGCGCCGATGCGGATCAGGCCCGCGTCATGGCCGCGGGTGCCCGCGCGCGCGTCCGTACGGGTACGGCGGCCGGGGCCGCTCGCGGCGAGCGCGGCGGTGCGCTCGTCCGCCGCGGCCTCGCGGGCCTTGCGGAACGCGGCCAGGGCGGCCTGCTCGCCGGGGAGTTCACCGGTGGCCGGGGCCGCCTCCGCGGCCAGCGCGCCGAGCACCCGCGCCAGGCGTTCCGCCTGGTCACGGGCGCTGGGGTCGACGGCTTCCAGGGGCTCCCCGTGCAACAGGCGTTCCGCCGTCCTCGGGTTGAGCCACTTGTCCTGCTCGTCGGCCATCACATGTCCTTCTGCGTCCGCGCGCGCGTATGCGTCACAGTTGCGGACGTCACCGCGCGTGTACGCGGTTCTCGCTCGAGGTCCTGCCGGGCCGCTCGCCGCGAGGCCGGCCGGGGTGTCTGCTCGGGGTCCCGCTGGGGTGGCAGCGCGTCCAGGACGCCGGCCGTCTCCGGGTCGTCGCCGAGCAGTTCGGCGAGCCGTTTCAGGCCGCGGTGCGCGGCGGTGCGGACGGCGCCGGCGCGTTTGCCGAGGGTCTCGGCGGCGGTCTTGGCGTCGAGGCCGACGACCACGCGCAGGACGACCGCCTCGGCCTGGTCCTGCGGGAGCCGGGCGATCAGGGAAAGGGTCCTGCCGGTGGTGAGCGCCTCGATGGCCTCGCCGGCGGTGTCGGACTCGGCGGCGCGGCCGGCCAGCTCGGTCTCGTCGCCGCCGATCGCGGGGCGGCGGCCGCGCATCCGGATGTGGTCCAGGGCACGGTTGCGGGCGATCCGGGCGGCCCAGCCGCGGAACCGGTCGGCGTCGCCGCTGAACCGGTCGAGGTCGCGGGCGATCTGCAGCCATGCCTCGGAGGCCACGTCCTCGGCATCGGGGTCGCCGACGAGCGTGCGCACGTATCCGAGCAGCCGTGGATGCACGGCGCGGTACACCGCACGGAACGCGCTCTCGTCTCCGTCCTGTGCCGCACGCACCGCGGCGGTCAGCTCCGCGTCGTCCCCCAGCACCGCACTCCCTTTACGCCTGTCCTCTGGTCGGCGCGAATGGCACGTTACGGCGTGAAACCTCACTCCGTCCACGTCTGTAGAAGATGCAACTAACTCGTGACCGGGTACGGGTAAGCGCAGGGTGAGGACGGAACAGGCCGCGGGTGTGACAGAAAACGCTCCCACGGCGCTGTAGAGAGTACGGGTCGCCCAACGGCCCTCAGAGCGACGGCCGGGGCCTCTCCTGTGGGGGGTGGCGGCTCCGGCCGTCGCCCTCATATCACGGCCCCGACCTGCGGCTTCGCCGGATGTCTTCCGCCCGCGTGACCAGTCGCGCGGCCAAGGACGACGCCTCCTACGACCAATTCAAGATTCCTCCATAAATGCTGCTCCGTCACCGATAAACCGCGTGGTCGGCGCGAGTCATCACCCCAGCGCGTCAGGGCCCTGGGTCGTCGCGTCCCGTGTCAGCGTGCGGGCCAGGTGCCGGAGGCCGCGGTGGGTGGCGGTGCGGACGGCGCCGGGGCGTTTGCCGAGGACGCGGGCGGCGGCCGGGGCGTCGAGGCCGACGATCACGCGCAGCAGCACGGCCTCCGCCTGGTCCCGCGGCAGGGAGCGCACCAGTTCGAGGGCGCGCGCCGTGGACAGCGACTCCAGCGCCTGGTCGTGGGTGCCGTGCGGGGCCGCACGGTCCAGCGCGTCCTGGTCGAGCGCGGTGGTACGGGGCCGGGCCCGGCGGCGGCGCAGATGGTCCAGGGCGCGATGGCGGGCGATGGTCGCGGTCCAGCCGCGAAAGCCCGCGCCGTCGCCGCTGAACCGGCCGAGGTCGCGCGCTATCTCCAGCCAGGCGTCGGCGGCCACGTCCTCCGCGTCGTCGCCGACCAGACCGCGCAGATAGCCGAGGAGACCGGGCTGCACGATCCGGTAGGCCAGCGCGAAGGCGCCCTCGTCGCCGCCCTGCGCCCGCGCGACGGCGGCGCCCAGCTCCGCGTCCCGCGGCCGCCGGCTGCGGGACTGCCCTCCCTGGCCCAAGACCGTCCTCGTCGTGCCGCGTTCATGGCCACCGCGTGGCGCGTCCCGCACGGTGCGACACGCTCCGGCCGTGTCGGTCGCCTCCACGGTCATCAGCGTCCACGCTGACGGAAGTGTCACAGCGGACGGCCCGTCAAAGGCCCCCGGCCCGTTCAGGCGTCCGCCGTCGCGTCCCGGCACAGCAGGCGCAGCGAGCCATGGCCCAGGAAGCAGCGCCGGGCCTCCTCGACGGGGTCCCAGAGCCGGCCGTCGGGGGTGCGCACCCAGTGCTCGCCGCCGGTCGCCCACCACTCGGCGCCGGTGCGGCGGACGACCACCTCACCGGCGTAGGCGCCGAAGCCGCGCAGCACGGTCGCGACCGCCTCGATGGGCGCTCCCTCGCGCCGTATCTCCTCGATCACCCGGTCCACGCGCCACAGGCTCTGCGCCGAGTAGTCGAGCCGGACCCGCGCGCCCTCGCGCATCGCGGCCACCGCGTCCGCCGCCCAGCGCACGGGCTTCGCGGCGGCGTGCGGCCTGGTGTCCCGCGGGGCACTCGCCACAGCGGTCGCGGTCGCGGCGGTCGGTGCACAGGTCGTCGTACCGGCGTTCAGATGGGTGTTCGCATGAGCGTTCAGATGGGCGTTCACATAAGGGAAAGCGAACGGGGCGGAGCTTTCGTCACCCGCTGAGGAAGCGTTTCACCAACCGTCGCAGGACCACCCCACCGCCCCCGCACGACCGGCACAGGACTCGCCCACCCGGCGGGTTTGCCGCCGTCCCGGCCCTCACGTCCCGCTTCGCTCCGCGCTTCCCCGCGCCCGCCGCGACACCACCGCGCGCAGCACCCGGCGCCCCTCGCCCGACACGTCCAGGGCACGGCGCAGTCCCTGCTTGCCGTGGCCTTCGAGGAGTTCCAGCACGGTGATCTGGCGGCGCAGCTCGGCGGCGACGAGCGGCGGATCCTCCGCTGCGGCGGATTCCGGGGCGCCCTCGGTCGCGGGGTCGAGCAGCCGGTGGACGCGCAGGGAGACCGCGGAGCAGGACTCGGCCCAGGGCCGTACGGCCTCGGCGGTGCGCTCCGCCGGGGCCGTGTCGAGCATGTGGGTGACGAGCCGCACCGCCTCCCCGTGCGCGCCCCCGCCCTCCCCCGCCTCCTCTTCCGTTCCGAGCCCGAGGAGCGCGTCCCGCGCCTTCTCCAGCGAGTCGCCCCAGTCCGACCCGTCGGCGAGGCTCCCCCACAGCGGGCGCAGCAGTTCCCCGTCGCCGTCGAGCAACGGCAGGCACCGATCCAAACAGGCCAACCCACTGGCGGCCAGCCCCCGCTCGTCGGCCCGCGCGATCCGTTCCCCAAGGCTCATGAAAGCCTCCCTGATCTGGGCGCCGACCGGTACGGAGCCCGCACTTCCCCTTACTGCGTGCTACCGGACGGAAGTGTCACAGTGGCCGAGTTTCAGCCAAAGGCGGGCAGGGCACCGGGACCGGCCAGGCTCCTGCGCCGCTGCATCCGGGTCAGGTGTACGACGACCCGCACGGCGAGGATCGCGGCCGCGGCGTCCAGCGCGTCGGAGAACAGCATCAGCCGGGCGGCACCGGCGAGTTCGCCGGTGCCATGGGCGTCGCCGTACTGCCGGCCGGCGGCCCGGCTCACGAGGAGGCTGAGGATCCACAGCGTCCACCAGGCGTTGACCGGGGTGTTCCGGACGCGGGTGCCCGGCGGGACACTGGCCGTCCAGGTGTCCAGGACGACCCGGCGCGGGAACCACAGGTTCACGATCGGCACGAACCAGCCCGCGACGGCCCAGCCGCGCTTCATGCGGTGCCCGTGCGGCGCGAAGACACCGGCGTTCCGCCGCACCCGCCACAGCCAGCAGAGGTAGACCACGGCCGCGGCCACCAGGGTGGCCCCCTGCGTGATGCTCGCCGCGTCGTAGAGCGTGTCGGCACGGTGGGCCCGGCGGAGCAGGCCCTCGCCGACGCCGCCGCCGAGGAGTCCCGGGCGGCGCTCGCCTCCAGCTGGTCCGCGACGCAGGCGAACAGGTCGGCGGCGGCGACCAGCCCCAGCAGGAGGGCCGCGGCCAGGCCGAGCCCGGCGGGCGAGCGCAGCCGGTGGCCGGGCTCGGGCACGAAGGGCGGTGCGGGCGTGGGTGCGGCCTTGGTCGAGCTCCCCCGAGGTGAAGACGGCGACCGGCGGACCGCGTGCGATCCGCCGGAGAGGTGAACGACGGAAGATACGACCGAAGATCACTCCGCGTCCACAGGGTTCGCACAGCGCCACCCGCCCCCGGCGCCGCCGCCCCCTCAACCCAGCCGGTCCGCCAGGGACGTGAAGTCCGCCCAGGACAGGGCGGGTGTGCCCGGATCCCACAGCTTCTGGACGGTGGCCCGCAGCGGCATCCGGATACCGGCCGCCACCTGCTCCGGCGTCTGCGCGTGCGGGAAGTCGCCCCACACGGCGAAGCTGCCGCCGAGGATCTGTTCGTCGTACTTCGCCGGGACGGCGGTGGTGCCGCGCACCACCCGCGGGTTCCACTGCTCGTAGATCCGCCGCCCGGTCGGGTAGACGAAGGTCTGCGGCTGGCCGAGGACGTAGTAGAGGAACTCGTCGTTGTAGTTGATCAGCTCGCGGCCGGCGCTCAGATAGTCCTGCGGGAGCCGGGCGCCGATCTCCTTGCCGGTCCAGTAGGCGACCTGGAGATCGCCCGCGGGGCGTACGGCGGTGGCGCTGCGGTAGAAGCCGTCGTTCCAGGCGCGCAGGGTCTTGCCGTGGGCGCGGACGGTGGCGGCGCGGTCGTTCAGCCACTGGGTGGTGAGGTCGGCGATGTCGCCGTTCGCGCCGAACTTCTGCCGAGCGGCCGCGGCCAGCTGCGGGTAGGCGGTCTGCGGATCGGAGGCCATCAGCGCCTGGTACTCGTCGCCGCCGAGGTTCCACTGCCTGCCGGGGAACAGCCCCGCGTACTCGTCGAGCAGGTCGTCGATCAGCTTGGCCGAGGCCGGCTTGGAGATGTCGATCGCGCCCTTGGTCACCACCCCGTTGCCGTTGCGCAGCCGGAGGTCGGGGTGGGCGGCGAGGACCGCGCCCAGGTGGCCGGGCGAGTCGAGTTCCGGCACGACGGTGATGTGCCGGCTGTCCGCGAGGTCCACGATCCGCTTGACCTGCGCCTTGGTGAGGTGGTCCGGGGAGACGATCTCCGGGTGGGTGCTGGACTCGATCCGGAAGGCCTGGTCGTCGGAGAAGTGCAGCCCCAGCTCGTTGTACTTCAGGTCCCCCAGCTCCCGTATCCGGTCCTCTATCCAGGACTCGGTGTACGGCTTGCGCGCGATGTCCAGCATGAACCCGCGCACCGGCTTGGCCGGTTCGTCGTGGACGACGCCCTCCGGTGCGGTACCGCCGCCGTGGACCTCCTGCTTCAGGGTCCGGGTGCCGTAGAAGACGCCCGCCTGGCCCGGTCCGCTGATGTCCACCCGGCCGCCCCGGACGGTCATGGTGTACGACTCCTGATCGCCGCCTCCGCCCCCCAGGGACAGCCGCAGGTCGCCCGCCCGGCTGTCGTCCTTCCGGCCCGCGTAGCTCATCCCCAGCTCGCCGGCTATCAGCCTGCCCTCGTCGGCGAGACCCGCGTCGCCGATCACCACGCGGTCACCGGGCCGCGGGCGCCAGCCGGGCCCGCGCGCCGGGGTGTGGGAGCGCACCGCCGGGATCGTCCGCGGCGCCTCGGACATCGGGTACGACCGGGTGGGCGAGGGACTCGTCTCGGCGACGGTCGCCTGGCCGCCGGAGCCCTGGTGGCCGCCACCGCCGCCCGACGAGACCCACACGCCGATGCCCGTGCCGAGCGCGACGGCTCCGGCCACCGCCGCGGCCACCGCCGTCCGCTTCCGCTTCACCTGTCGCGCCGACGCCCGGCGCCTGTGCTGGCTCACCCGGCCAACGTACGACCGCCCACCGCTCGAACGGTCACTCGAAGGTTCGCAAACTCTCCCGTCCGGGTGAATTTCAGCCAGCACGCGGACACAGAGTCACCACTCTCGATAACCTGAGGGCACACCTTTCACGGCACTCCCCTGTTACACACGACCTGTGACGCGAGGACCCACGCTGCCCGCCCACCGCACCCCGCATCTGCCCCGGCCCCTCGACGCGTTCAACGCGGCGTGCGCCGCCGAGGCACGGGCCCTCCTCCTGCGCTGTCTGCACAGCCCGCGCTGGTCGCACCGCGTCGCGGCCCACCGCCCCTACCCCGACCTGGACGCCCTCCTGGCCGCGGCGGACGAGGCGGCGTACGACCTCTCCCCGGCGGACATCTCGGAGGCGCTGTCCCGCGAGGCCCTGCCGGCGCTGCCGGCGGACACGTATGCGGCCGCGCACATGGCCCTGGACGCGGCGCACGCGGCATACGAGGCGCGATTCGGACATGTGTTCGTCATCTATCTGGGGGACACAGCGCCGGCCGAGACCGCCGATCGCATCCTGGAAGCCATCCGGTCACGATCGGCGAACGATCCCGACGAGGAACGCGCGATAGCCGCGGACGAACTGCGCCGGCTCGCCAGGGGCCGATTGGGCACTTACCTCAGGAGCCCGGAAAACTGCGCTACCAGCCACAACGCACCCGCACCCGGTCGATAACAGGGCAGACCGCCCCCGTATCCGCCAGGCCGATACCCCATCCGGTGCCAGTTTGATCACACAGGTAGGCCCCCCGTAAGCCTCACCCCGCCGCACGGATACCATGCTGGGGGCCGGTGGACCGTACCCGGCCGGGCCCGACCGACAGTGAAGCCGGCGCGGCCCTAATCCCCGCTCCCGGAGGGTTCTTCCGTGCCGGCTGGAACGCTGTACCGCGGCCGGGAAGGAATGTGGTCCTGGGTGGCTCACCGAGTCACCGGCGTCCTCATTTTCTTCTTCCTGTTCGTTCACGTGCTGGACACCGCTCTCGTGCGTGTCTCCCCCGAGGCCTACGACAAGGTCGTGGCCACGTACAAGACGCCGATCGTCGCGCTGCTGGAGTACGGCCTCGTCGCCGCAATCCTCTTCCACGCGCTCAACGGTCTGCGCGTCATCGCCGTCGATTTCTGGTCGAAGGGCCCGCGCTACCAGAAGCAGATGTTCTGGACCGTGATGGGTGTCTGGATCGTGCTCATGCTCGGCGCGATCTACCCCGTGCTCGGCCACGCCGCTCGTGTTCTGTTCGGGAGCTGACGCCGATGTCTACCACTGAGACCACCGCCTCCGGGGTCGGCCCCGTCGAGGGTGCCGCCGTCTACAACGTGGACAACCCGGCGCCGCTGATCGAGGCCCCGCGCAAGCGGACCAAGAAGACCCCGAAGTCCACCCGCGGCAACTTCGAGCTGGCGGCGTGGCTGTTCATGCGCCTGTCCGGCATCGTGCTGGTCGTCCTCGTCCTCGGCCACCTGCTGATCCAGCTGGTCCTGGACGGCGGCGTCTCCAAGGTCGGCTTCGCCTTCGTCGCCGGCCGCTGGGCCTCCCCGTGGTGGCAGGTCTGGGACCTGGCCATGCTGTGGCTCGCGATGCTGCACGGCGCCAACGGCCTGCGCACGGTCATCAACGACTACGCCGAGCGGCCTGCGTCCCGCATGTGGCTGAAGGCCCTGCTGTACACCGCCACGGTGTGGACCATCCTGCTGGGCACGCTGGTGATCTTCACCTTCGACCCGAACATCCGCTAGGCACGGGGCTGCGAGAATCATGAAGATCCACAAGTACGACACCGTCATCGTCGGCGCCGGCGGCGCGGGCATGCGTGCCGCCATCGAGGCGACGAAGCGCAGCCGCACCGCGGTCCTGACCAAGCTCTACCCCACCCGGTCCCACACGGGCGCCGCGCAGGGCGGCATGGCCGCCGCGCTCGCCAACGTGGAGGAGGACAACTGGGAGTGGCACACCTTCGACACGATCAAGGGCGGTGACTACCTGGTCGACCAGGACGCCGCCGAGATCCTGGCGAAGGAGGCCATCGACGCGGTCCTCGACCTGGAGAAGATGGGCCTGCCGTTCAACCGGACGCCCAACGGCACCATCGACCAGCGCCGCTTCGGCGGTCACTCCCGCAACCACGGCGAGGCCCCGGTCCGCCGCGCGTGCTACGCGGCCGACCGCACCGGTCACATGATCCTCCAGACGCTGTACCAGAACTGCGTCAAGGAGGGCGTGGAGTTCTTCAACGAGTTCTACGTCCTGGACCAGCTGATCAGCGAGGTCGACGGCGTCAAGAAGTCCGCCGGTGTCGTCGCCTACGAGCTGGCGACCGGCGAGATCCACATCTTCCAGGCGAAGTCGGTCATCTACGCCTCCGGCGGCACCGGCAAGTTCTTCAAGGTGACCTCCAACGCGCACACCCTGACCGGTGACGGCCAGGCCGCGTGCTACCGCCGGGGTCTGCCGCTGGAGGACATGGAGTTCTTCCAGTTCCACCCGACCGGCATCTGGCGCATGGGCATCCTGCTCACCGAGGGCGCCCGCGGTGAGGGCGGCATCCTGCGCAACAAGGACGGCGAGCGCTTCATGGAGAAGTACGCTCCCGTCATGAAGGACCTGGCGTCCCGTGACGTCGTGTCCCGCTCCATCTACACGGAGATCCGCGAGGGCCGCGGCTGCGGTCCCGAGGGCGACCACGTGTACCTGGACCTCACCCACCTGCCGCCGGAGCAGCTGGACGCGAAGCTCCCGGACATCACCGAGTTCGCGCGCACCTACCTCGGCATCGAGCCGTACACGGACCCGATCCCGATCCAGCCCACCGCGCACTACGCGATGGGCGGCATCCCGACCAACGTCGAGGGTGAGGTCCTGGCGGACAACACCACCGTCGTGCCGGGTCTGTACGCGGCCGGCGAGGTCGCCTGCGTGTCGGTGCACGGCGCCAACCGCCTGGGCACCAACTCGCTGCTGGACATCAACGTCTTCGGCCGCCGCGCCGGCATCGCCGCCGCCGAGTACGCCCACACGGCCGACTTCGTCGAGCTGCCGGAGGACCCGGAGTCGTTCGTCGTCGAGCAGATCGAGCGGCTGCGCAACTCCACCGGCACCGAGCGGGTGGCCACGCTGCGCCGCGAGCTGCAGGAGACCATGGACGCCAACGTCATGGTGTTCCGCACCGAGCAGACGATCAAGACGGCGGTCGAGAAGATCGCCGAGCTGCGCGAGCGCTACAAGAACGTGTCCATCCAGGACAAGGGCAAGCGGTTCAACACGGACCTGCTGGAGGCCATCGAGCTGGGCAACCTGCTCGACCTGGCCGAGGTCATGGCCACGTCGGCGCTGGCCCGCAAGGAGTCCCGCGGCGGTCACTACCGCGAGGACTACCCGAACCGCGACGACGTCAACTTCATGCGCCACACCATGGCGTACCGCGAGGTGGGCGACGACGGCACCGAGTCCATCCGTCTCGACTACAAGCCGGTCGTCCAGACCCGCTACCAGCCGATGGAGCGTAAGTACTGATGGCTACCCCTGTTCTGGACAAGGCGGACGCGGCCGGCCGGCCCGAGCCCGGTTTCGCCGACTCCCCCTACATCACGGTCACCTTCCGGATCCGCCGGTTCAACCCGGAGGTCTCGGCGGAGGCCGTCTGGGAAGACTTCCAGCTGGAGATCGACCCGAAGGAGCGTGTCCTCGACGGTCTCCACAAGATCAAGTGGGACGTCGACGGCACCCTCACGTTCCGCCGCTCCTGCGCGCACGGCATCTGCGGCTCGGACGCGATGCGGATCAACGGCAAGAACCGCCTTGCCTGCAAGACGCTGATCAAGGACATCAACCCCGAGAAGCCGATCACGATCGAGCCCATAAAGGGCCTGACGGTCCTCAAGGACCTGGTCGTGGACATGGAGCCGTTCTTCCAGGCGTACCGGGACGTGATGCCGTTCCTGATCACCAAGGACACGAACGAGCCGACGCGCGAGCGTCTGCAGTCCGCGGAGGACCGGGCGCGCTTCGACGACACCACCAAGTGCATCCTGTGCGCCGCGTGCACGTCGTCCTGCCCGGTGTTCTGGAACGACGGCCAGTACTTCGGCCCGGCCGCGATCGTCAACGCCCACCGCTTCATCTTCGACTCGCGTGACGAGGCCGGGGAGCAGCGTCTCGAGGTGCTGAACGACCGGGACGGCGTGTGGCGCTGCCGTACGACCTTCAACTGCACCGACGCGTGCCCGCGTGGCATCGAGGTCACGAAGGCGATCCAGGAAGTCAAGCGGGCCCTGATCACCCGCCGCTACTGACGCGACACCTGGCACAATACGAGGGCCGTTCACCCGTCCGGGGGAACGGCCCTCGTATCTTGTCCACGCCTTTCACGACCGACCGGGGGCACCAGCGTGACCGAGCAGAACCCGTACCAGAGCGGCGCCGGCGACTGGGGCCCCGGCCATCCGCCCGCGGCGGCCGACACGCCGCCGCCGGGGTACGGCTACCCCGCCGCGGAGGCGCCCGCGCCGGGGTACGGCTTTCCGCAGCAGCCGGCCGCGGCGGGTGCCCTGCCGCCGGGCGGCGCTCCGGCGCTCGCCCTCGGCGACATCACGGTGATAGGCGATCAGATCATCACGCCGGCCGGGCAGATGCCGCTGCGCGGAGCGGTCTGGAACGCGACGGACATGTCGCGCACCGAGGAGAAGATACCGACGCACGCGATCGTCCTCGCGGTCGTGTTCGCCCTGCTCTGCCTGCTCGGACTCCTCTTCCTGCTGATGAAGGAGAAGCGGACCACGGGCTATATCCAGGTCACCGTGACCAGCGCGGGGCGGCACCACCAGACGATGATCCCGGCGTACGGCCCGGACGCGTTCGCGGCGATCATGGGCCAGGTCAACTACGCCCGCTCGCTCAGCAGCATGTGAGCCGACGGCCCGGTCATCACGGGATCCGGGGAGCGGCGTCCTAATCTGACGACATGTCAGACGAAGAGTCGTACGAACTGCTCGGGTTCGACAACGTACTGCTCCCCGTCGGGGATCTCGCGGAGGCCGTCGGGTTCTACGAGCGTGCCGGGTTCGGGGTGGGGTTCCGGTTCGACGAGGCCGGGATCGCGCTGCTCACGGCGGGGAAGGAGACGCCCGGCGTCCTGCTGCGGGTGGAGGAGGCGCTGGGCCACCGCAGTCCGCCGTGGCCCTCGCCGCGCCTGTGGCTGGAGGTGCCGGACGCGCGGGTGGCGGCGCGGCGGCTCGCCGCGGCGGGCATCGAGCCGCTGGACGAGGTGTTCCAGACGGCGACCGGCTGGACGGTGGAGATCGCGGACCCCTGGGGCAACGTGCTCGGCCTGACGGACTACACCCGGCGCCCGGAGCTGGGGCGCCGAGGCTGAGCCGGGCGCCCGGACGGCACTGGTTAGGCTCTGTGGCGTGCCCGTGAAGAACGACGGTCCCGCGGCGGCCGGTACCCCCAGCAGCAAGTCCGAGCAGACCCGTGCGCTGATCCTGGAGACGGCCATGCGGCTGTTCCGGGAGCGGGGGTACGACAAGACCACCATGCGGGCGATCGCCCAGGAGGCAGGGGTCTCCGTCGGCAACGCGTACTACTACTTCGAGGGCAAGGAACACCTGATCCAGGGCTTCTACGACCGGATCGCGGCCGAGCACCGGCAGGCGGTCCGGGGCATCCTGGAGCAGGAGACGGACCTGGAGACGCGGCTCGCGGGCGTGCTCACCACCTGGCTGGACATCGCGCGGCCGTATCACGAGTTCGCGGTGCAGTTCTTCAAGAACGCCGCCGACCCGGACAGCCCGCTGAGCCCCTTCTCGCAGGAGAGCGAGCACGCGCGCGAGCAGGCGATCCAGGTGCACCGGGAGGTGCTGGCCGGCTCGAAGGCCAAGGTGCCGGCCGAACTCCGGGACGTGCTGCCGGAGTTGCTGTGGCTCTCCCAGATGGGCCTCATCATGTACTGGATCTTCGACCGCACCGAGAACCGCGAGCGCAGCTACCGCCTCGCCCGCCGCGGCGCCCGCCTCACCACCCGCGGCGTCACCCTCTCCCGCTTCCGCGTCCTGCGCCCCCTGGTCCTGGAGGTCCACGAACTGTTCACGGACTTCCTGCCGGGGATGACGCGGCTGCTGCCGGCTCCGGGGCGAAACCCGGCCGAGTGATCACTTCCGGGTGAAGGTGCGGGAAACGGACGCCCGGCCGTCGGCCTGTCCACCACGATGTTCTCGATACCGGTCCCCAGGAGGCACCTGATGTCCGCAGCAGCAGTCGAGCGATCTCATGACCATCCGCTGACCGCGGAGGCCGCGCGGATCATGAAGCGCCTTCCGGGCTATCGCGTCGAGATCATCGACGGCCAGATCATCGTGCCCCCGCCCGCTGACGGCCCGCACGGCAGGGCCCTGACCAAGTTGATGCGCCCCTTTCCGGGACCGACCTGCGCACCAAGGTGGCTGCCTACGCGGAGGCCAAGATCCCGGTCTACGTCATCGTCGACCGCAAGCACCAGCGTCTGCACGTGCTCACGGAGCCGGCCGGGAGTGAGTACGCGAATCATCGCGTGCACGCCCCCGGCGAGACCGTCGCGCTCCCCGACTCGCTGGGCGCCAAGGTCGCCGTCGACGTCGAGCAGATCATCCAGACCGGGCAGAGCTGAGGCCGCCGGTCAGATCCAGTCCAGGCGCCACAGGCGGTACACGCCCGTGGCGTCCATCAGGTACTGGCCGCCGCCGACGTCCTCCGAGGTGACCGTGTATTCCTTGCGCTGCCACAGGGGGATCAGGGGGACGTCGCTGGCGATGGTGGACTGGATCTGCTGGAAGTCGGCGGCGGCGCGGCCGCGGTCGGCGAACTGCTGGCTGTTGCGGATGAGCTGGTCGACCGTCTTGTTGCTGTAGCCGGTGGCCATGGTGGAGCCGGTGCCGACGAGGGGCTGGCCGAAGGTGTCGGCGTCGGGGTAGTCCGCGACCCAGCCGACGGCCCACGCGTCGAGCTTGCCCGCGGCCATCCGCCTCTGGAAGTCCGTCCACTCGTAACCCTTGACGTCGACCTTGAACAGGCCGCCCGCCTCCAGCTGCTTCTTCAGCGCCGCGGCCTCCTGCTCGCCGGGGCCCTGGCCCTCGCCGTAGGCGAAGGTGAAGCGGACCGGCAGGCTCACCCCGGCCTCGGTGAGCAGGGCGCGTGCCTTCTTCGCGCTCTGCGTCGGGTAGGTGTCGAAGAAGGACGTGGTGTGGCCGGTGATGCCGGTCGGGATCAGGGAGTACAGCGGGTCGACCGTGCCCTGGTAGACGGTGGCCGCCAACTGCTCCCGGTCGACCAGCCAGGCGACCGCCTGCCGCACCCGCACGTCGTGCAGCGGGGAGCTGACGCGGGTGTTGAGGTACAGGTTGCGGGTCTCGGAGGAGTCGGACTCGGTCACCCGCTCCTTCGGGTCGCTCGGGTTCAGCCCGGCGAGCACGTCGGGCGGCAGCGTGCGCGACGCCACGTCGATGTCCTTCGCCTTCCAGGCGGCGTCCAGCTTCGCGGAGTCGCTGAAGTAACGCAGGTCGATCGGGCGGCCGGTGGAGGAGAGGTAGCCCTTGTAGGTCGGGTTCGGCGCGAGCCGGGCCTGCTCGCCCTTGGTGTACGAGGTGAGCCGGTAGGGGCCGGTGCCGTCGACCGCGGAGTCCTTGCGCAGCGAGTCCGCCGGGTAGGTCTCCCGGTCCACGATCGCGCCCGCGCCGGTGGCGACCTTCAGCGGGAAGGTGGCGTCCGGCGCCGACAGGTGGAAGGTGACGGTGCGCGCGTCGTCGGCGGTCACCGCGGACAGGATGGTGAACAGGGAGGAGGGGCCCACGTCGGAGTTGATCCGCTTGACCCGGTCGAAGGAGAACTTCACGTCCTGGGCCGTCATAGCCCGCCCGCTGGGGAACTTGATGCCGTCGCGCAGCGTGCACCGGTACGTCTTCAGATCGCTGCCGACGAAGGCGCAGCTTCTGGCCGCGTCCGGCACCGGCTGCACCCCGTCCGGCTCGAAGCTCAGCAGCGTCTGGAACACATTGCTGAACAGGGCCCAGGAGCCCGCGTCGTACGCCCCGGCCGGGTCGAGCGAGGTGACCGCGTCCGTCGTCCCGACCGTGATGGTCCTGTTCTTGTTCTCCTGTGACGGCAGCAGCTTCCAGCCGCCGATGCCCACGACAGCCAGCACGAGCAACGTCACGACAATCCGCATGCGAACAGATCGCACGGTGGTGCCCTCCCCAGACCCTTGTGAGGCCCTACCCCTGGTCAGCACAAATCCCGCCACTCCCCTGAGTGACGCGGCTCACCCAATCACACGTGTTTCGGCGTGGGAAGGGCTTTCTGACCAGTTGTGGAAGAACTTGCCCAAGACGTTGTCTCCGCCGGGCGTCCGCCGTGCCTTCACAGCGTCTCCACAAGTGGTGGGGGAGATTCCGGTCACATGGACGACGGCTCCCGGCGCAGGGCCCGCAGACCGCGCAACCCGATGCCCCCGATGACCGTCCCCAATACGAAGGAGACGATCGCCAGCACCAGGTGCACCCAGAAGTAGACGGTCGGCCGGCCGTCGTGAAAGGCGAGCCCGCTGCCGTCCTTGACCAGGTTCTTTACGAAAGTGACCCAGATGAACCAGCTCCACACCCCGAAGGCGAGCAGGAACCAGGAGACCGGGCGGCTGAGTTTCATACCTCCAGTATCCGGGGTGCGTTCCGGGAGCAGGGGCTGGGTCCGGTCCACCCGGTGGGCCGCGGATGCGTCCGGGGCCGCGCCCGCACTCCGCAGGACCGCCCGGCGCCCGCTGCTGGCCGGCGCCGCGACCCTGCTGACCCTGGCCGCCACCGCGCCCGCCGCCCTCGCCGCCCCCGCCCCGGCGACCGCGCCCCCGGCCCATATGTCGACGCTCGGCGGAGCCCGGCTCGGACGGCCCGGCACCCAGGTGAACCTCGCGCCCGGCGTCCCCGTGCTGCCCGAGGGACTGACCGCGCGCTCCTGGATCGTCTCCGACGCCCAGACGGGCGAGGTGCTGGCCGCGCACAACGCGCACTGGGCACTGCCCCCGGCGTCCACCATGAAGATGCTGTTCGCGGACACCCTGCTGCCCCGCTTCCCGCGCACGGCGGAGCACAAGGTGGCCGCGAAGGACCTCGCGGGCATGGGCGAGGGCTCCAGCGTGGTCGGCGTCAAGGCGGGCCGCAGCTACCGCGTCCGGGACCTGTGGCTGGGGGTGTTCCTGCGCTCGGGCAACGACGCCGTGCACGTGCTGTCCGCGATGAACGGCGGCGTCGCCCAGACCGTCCAGGACATGCAGCGCCACGCGGACGAACTCCAGGCCCTGGACACCCATGTGGTCTCCCCCGACGGCTACGACGAGCCGGGCCAGGTGTCCTCGGCGTACGACCTCACCCTGATCGCCCGCTCCGGGCTCCAGAAGAAGGACTTCCGGGACTACTGCTCCACCGTGAGCGCCGACTTCGACGGCCAGCAGATCCGCAACACCGACCGGTTGCTGAGCGGGGACACCGACGTGCCGGTCTACCAGGGCATCGCCGGGGTGAAGAACGGCAACACCACCCACGCGGGCGCCACCTTCACCGGGGTCGCCCAGCGCGGCAAGCGGGTGCTGCTGGTCACCGTGATGAATCCGCAGAAGCGGGAGCACAACGAGGTCTACAAGGAGACGGCGAAGCTGTTCGACTGGGGCTTCCAGGCGGTCGGCAAGGTCGAGCGGGTGGGTGAGCTGGTGCCGCCGCGGAGCGCCGCGCCGGCGAGCACGGCGCCGGACGGCTCGCCGAAGGCGTCGGCGCCTGCCGGGCAGGCCGGTTCCACGGCGGTGGCGGCCACCGCGACCGGCTCACGCGGGATCGGCACCGCGCTCGCCGTCGCGGGCGGGCTGCTCGTCCTGCTGGCGGGCGGCGTCTTCCTGGTCAACCGCCGGTGGCCGCTGCCGGACCTGATGCGCCGTCGGCCACGGCCGTGAGCTTCGGCAGCCCGCTCGGCGTGGCCGTCCAGGCGGCGCAGTACAGGACCAGTTTCGCGGTGAAGTTGATCCACAGCAGCAGCGCCACGGGGACCCCGAACGCGCCGTACATGCTCTTTGCGGCGACCCCCTGGATATAGCCGCTGAGCAGAAGTTTCAGCAGTTCGAAGCCGACCGCGCCGAGCAGCGCCGCGAGCACCAGGCGGCGGCGCGGCGGCTCCACGCCGGGCAGCAGGGTCAGCACGTAGAGCAGGACGAGGAAGTCGGCGAGCACGGCGACGGCGAAGGCGGCGACCTGGAGCAGCGCGGTGCCCCAGCCGTGCTGGGCGAGGCCCAGCCCGTCGGAGACCCTGCCGACGGCCGCCGTGGCGAGCGTGGACGCGGCGAGGGTGACGAGCAGGGCGCCGCCGAAGCCGATCAGGATGCCGGCGTCCTTGGCCTTGGCGACCAGCGGGTTCTGGTCCTTGTCCGGCAGCTCCCAGACCGCGCGCAGGCAGTCCCGCACCTGGCCGACCCAGTTGACGCCGGTGAGCAGCAGCACGGCGCCCGCGATGACGCCGACGGTGCCCGCGTTCCGGACCAGCGTGGTGATGTCCAGCTGCTGGGAGACGACCCCCGGAAACTGCTCGGCGATCTTGTGCTCGACGGTCTGCTGCCGGGCGGGGCCGAGCGTGGCCGCGGTGATCGCCGCGGCCACGGTGAGCAGTGGGAACAGCGCCACGAAGCTGACGAACGTCATGGCCGCCGCCAGCCGGGACCACTTCACCCGGTCGAGCCGCTCGTACGCCCGCCACGCGTGCGTGGCCGTCAGCCAGGTCACCAGCGGCCCGACGACGGGCAGTCTCTTCAGCCAGTCCATGATCCTTTCCTGCCCGGTGCGCGGTCTCCCATGTCCGGGCGGCCGCGACCGTTTCGCGGACCGGAGCCCGGCCATCCCACGTTCGGGTGGTCTTCGCCCTGGCAAGGTGACGTTCAGGGATGAAGGGCACACACCTGGACGATACGGTCACGGGCATGCCTGTGAAGGACGCCCTCGCGCTGCCCCAGTCCCTGCTCGTCCTCGGCGGCACCTCCGAGATCGCGCTCGCCACCGCCCGCCGGCTGATCGCCCGCGGGGCGCGCACCGTCTGGCTGGCCGGCCGCCCCTCCCCCGCGCTGGAGCAGGCCGCCGAGAGCCTGCGCGCGCTCGGCGCCGACACCCGTACGGTCGGCTTCGACGCCCTCGACCCCGCCTCCCACGAGACCGTGCTCGGCAAGGTGTTCGCCGAGGACGCCATCGACCTGGTGCTGCTCGCCTTCGGCGTCCTCGGCGACCAGGCCCACGACGAGCGGGTGCCGCTGCGGGCCGTGCGGATCGCCCAGACCAACTACACCGGGGCGGTCGCCGCGGGCCTCGTCGCCGCGAGCGCCCTCCAGGCCCAGGGCCACGGCTCGCTCGTCGTCCTGTCCGCCACCGCCGCCGAACGCGCCCGGCGCGCCGACTTCATCTACGGCTCCAGCAAGGCGGGCCTCGACACCTTCGCCCAGGGCCTCGGCGACGCGCTGTACGGCACGGGGGTGCATGTGATGGTCGTACGACCCGGATTCGTGCGGACGAGGGCGACGGCGGACCGGCCCCGCGAGCCGTTCGCCACGACCCCTCAGGCGGTCGCCACCGCGATCGAACTGGGCCTGCGCCGGGGCGCGGAGACGGTGTGGGTGCCGGGGGTGCTGCGGCTGGTGACGGCCGCGCTGCGGCACACGCCGCGGGCGCTGTTCCGCAGACTGCCGCTGTGACGGCCCGTCAGCGGCCGGCGACGGTCCCGCTGCCGATGTCGGCGGGGCCCGCCTGGGACGGTACGACCCGGCCGCCGAAGGCGTACTCGCGCAGCTTGCGCCAGGCCCCGTCGGCGCCCTGCGCGTACAGCGCGAACCCGGTGCACGGCCACTCGGCCTCGAATCCGGCCAGCTCCGCGAAGGCGCGGTCCATCGCCGCGTCCTCGATGCCGTGCGCCACGGTGACATGCGGGTGGTACGGGAACTGCAGCTCACGGGCGCAGGGCCCGGCGGACTCGCGGACCCGCTGCTGGAGCAGGGCGCACTCCTCGGCGCCCCGCACGACCCGGACGTAGACCACCGGGGAGACGGGCCGGAAGGTACCGGTGCCGTGCAGCCGCATCGGGAACGGGCGGCCGGCCGCGGCCACCTTGCCGAGATGGGCCTCGACGGCGGGCAGCGCGGCGCGGTCCACCTCGGTCGGCGGCAGCAGGGTGACGTGGGTGGGGATGCCGTAGGCCGCGGCGTCGCCGAAGCCCGCGCGCCGCTCCTGGAGCAGGCTGCCGTGAGGCTCCGGAACCGCGATCGACACGCCGATCGTTACGGTCCCCACGTCGTCTCCTGTCGTCGCGTCCGTCGTCTGCTCGGCCGACTCGTACGGGCCTTCGGCTCCGACTGTACGGCTATGGGTGTCCTGTGGGCAGGCGCAACGGAAGTGATGTGCAGCGCTCTGCCCACGTGGACGTGCGAACGGCCGTGCGCCGTCGCGCCGGTTCCGTGCCCCCCGGCGCGGGCCGTGCCGTCCGGTGCTCCGCTCAGCGCTTCGCCGGGAGGAAGCCGACCCGGTCGTACGCCTGCGCGAGGGTCTCGGCGGCGACGGCGCGGGCCTTCTCGGCGCCCTTGGCGAGGATCGCGTCGAGTGTCTCGGCGTCGTCCAGGTACTGCTGGGTGCGCTCCCGGAACGGCGTCACGAACTCGACCATGACCTCGGCGAGGTCGGTCTTGAGCGCGCCGTACATCTTGCCCTCGTACTCCCGCTCCAGCTCGGGGATCGGCTTCCCGGTGAGGACGGAGTAGATGGTGAGCAGGTTGGAGACGCCCGGCTTGGCCTCCGCGTCGTAGCGGATGACGGTGTCGGTGTCGGTGACCGCGCTCTTGACCTTCTTGGCGGTGGTCTTCGGCTCGTCCAGGAGGTTGATCAGGCCCTTCGGCGTGGACGCCGACTTGCTCATCTTGACCGCCGGGTCCTGGAGGTCGTAGATCTTCGCCGTCTCCTTGAGGATGTACGGCGACGGGATCGTGAACGTCTGCCCGAAGCGGCCGTTGAAGCGCTCGGCCAGGTCGCGGGTCAGCTCGATGTGCTGGCGCTGGTCCTCGCCGACCGGAACCTGGTGGGCCTGGTACAGCAGGATGTCCGCGACCTGGAGGATCGGGTACGTGAACAGGCCGACCGAGGCGCGCTCGGCGCCCTGCTTGGCGGACTTGTCCTTGAACTGGGTCATCCGGCTGGCCTCGCCGAAGCCGGTCAGGCAGTTCATCACCCAGGCCAGCTCGGCGTGCTCGGGGACGTGGCTCTGCACGAACAGGGTGCAGCGCTCCGGGTCCAGACCGGCGGCGAGGAGCTGGGCGGCGGCGAGGCGGGTGTTGGCCCGCAGTTCCTTGGGATCCTGGGGGACGGTGATCGCGTGCAGGTCGACGACCATGTAGAAGGCGTCGTGGGTCTCCTGGAGGGATACCCACTGGCGGACGGCGCCGAGGTAGTTGCCGAGGTGGAACGAGCCGGCGGTGGGCTGGATACCGGAGAGCACGCGGGGCTTTTCAGCGGGGGCCATGTGGCCCATTCTCTCATCGGCCGGGGGTGGGGTCGGCCCCAGGGAGGTGGGGGGTGGTGCGGGGCGTGGGGGGGGCCGCGGACCGTCGTGGCCGGTCGCGCCCCGCGGCGGGGCCGCACAGCGGATACGGCCCCGCGACCCCCTGGGCCGGCTGGCCCTCGGGGCGTTCGTCAGCCCAGGTCGACCTCGGGGTACAGCGGGAAGCCCGCGACCAGGTCCGTCGCGCGCTGGGCGACCTCGTCGGAGACCTTCTCGTCCAGGACGTGGGCGGCCTTGCTCGGCGCGCCGGACTTGGTGGTGCCCGGCTCGGCCGTGGTCAGGACGCGGTCGATCAGGCCGGCCACCTCGTCCATCTCCGCCGTGCCGAGGCCGCGGGTGGTCAGGGCGGGGGTGCCGATGCGGATGCCGGAGGTGTACCAGGCGCCGTTGGGGTCGGCCGGGATGGCGTTGCGGTTGGTGACGATGCCGGAGTCGAGGAGGGCGGCCTCGGCCTGACGGCCGGTGAGGCCGTAGGAGCCGGCGACGTCGATCAGGTTGAGGTGGTTGTCGGTGCCGCCGGTGACCAGGGTGGCGCCCCGCCGCATCAGGCCCTCGGCCAGCGCGCGGGAGTTCTCCACGATCCGCCGGGCGTAGTCCTGGAAGGAGGGCTGCCGGGCCTCGGCCAGGGCGACCGCCTTGGCGGCCATGACGTGCGGCAGCGGGCCGCCGAGGACCATCGGGCAGCCGCGGTCCACCTGGTCCTTGAGGGAGTCGTCGCACAGCACCATGCCGCCGCGCGGGCCGCGCAGCGACTTGTGGGTGGTGGTGGTGACGATCTGGGCGTGCGGGACCGGGTCGAAGTCGCCGGTGAGGACCTTGCCCGCGACGAGGCCGGCGAAGTGGGCCATGTCGACCATGAGGGTCGCGCCGACCTCGTCGGCGATCTCGCGCATGATCCGGAAGTTCACCAGGCGGGGGTACGCCGAGTAGCCGGCCACGATGATCAGCGGCTTGAACTCGCGGGCCTGGGCGCGCAGCGCGTCGTAGTCGATGAGGCCGGTCGCGGGGTCGGTGCCGTAGGAACGCTGGTCGAACATCTTGCCGGAGATGTTCGGGCGGAAGCCGTGGGTGAGGTGGCCGCCGGCGTCCAGGGACATGCCGAGCATCCGCTGGTTGCCGAAGGCCTGGCGCAGCTCGGCCCAGTCGGCGTCGGTGAGGTCGTTGACCTGGCGGGCGCCGGTCTTCGCCAGGAAGGGGACCTCGACGCGGTCGGCGAGTACGGCCCAGAAGGCGACGAGGTTGGCGTCGATGCCGGAGTGCGGCTGGACGTAGGCGTGCCGGGCGCCGAAGAGTTCGCGGGCGTGCTCGGCGGCCAGGGACTCCACGGTGTCCACGTTGCGGCAGCCGGCGTAGAAGCGGCGGCCGACGGTGCCCTCGGCGTACTTGTCGCTGAACCAGTTGCCCATCGCGAGGAGGGTCGCCGGGGAGGCGTAGTTCTCGGAGGCGATCAGCTTGAGCATCGCGCGCTGGTCGGTGACCTCCTGGCCGATGGCGTCGGCGACGCGCGGCTCCACGGCGCGGATCACGTCGAGGGCGGCGCGGAAGGCGGTGGACTCGGTGGACAGGTGCTGCTCTGGCATGGGGACCTCCGGACGGGGTGCGTTTCGGCGTTCACGTTCGGCCCAGGCGCACGGCACTGTTTCCCGCGGGCCGCTCCCCGATGGTCCGTCCCATCCCTGCGCGCCAGTCACGGCCCGTGGCTCAGCGTACCGGCCGGGTGGAGGCGGCGAGATCCGGCGTCCACCATGCGGGCGAGCGCGAGGGCGCGGGTGCGGACGGCGGCGCTCAGAGGATCACATGGGGCAGAAAGCGGGCGTACTCGTCGGTGACGGGGCTCGCCGACTCGCGGATGCCGAGGCCCGCGGGCTCGCCGTCGATGACCCAGGCGCCGAGGACGACGTGGTTGCCGTCGAAGGCGGGCAGGGTCGCGAGCTGCTGGTAGCAGCAGGGGTCGGGGCGGACGGCGGGCGGGCTGCCCGCCGGGTGCAGGGTGATGCCCTCCCCCTCGCGGCCCAGCAGCGGCTTGGCGGCGTAGCCGGTGGTGGCGGCGAGGTCGCGGGGGCCGTCGAGGTGGGCGGGCAGCAGGTTGGGGTGGCCGGGGTACAGCTCCCACAGGACCGCCAGCAGGGCCTTGTTGCTCAGGAGCATCTTCCAGGCGGGCTCGATCCACAGGGTGCCGCCGGTGCCGCCGCCGTTGTCCAGGGTGTCCAGGACATGCCCGCCGAATGCGTCGGTCGTGAGCCATTCCCAGGGGTAGAGCTTGAACAGGGCGCGGATGAACCGGAGCCGTTTGTCCACGAAGCGGCCGGAGAGGGTGTCCCAGCCGATCTCCTCCATGGCGAGCCAGTCGGTCGTGAGGCCCGCCTGCTCCGCGGTCTCCTTCAGGTAGGCGACCGTCATCAGGTCCTCGCCCAGCTCGTCGGCGGCGGAGTGCGCGAAGTGCAGGAGGCCGCCGGGCGGGAGCAGCGCGGACTGTCTGCGCCAGGATTCCACGAGGCGTTCGTGCAGCGAGTTCCACTGGTCGGCGCCGGGGAAGCGGTCCTCCATCCAGAACCACTGCGGACAGGCGGCCTCCACCAGGGAGGTGGGGGTGTCGGCGTTGTACTCCAGCAGCTTGGCCGGGCCCGTGCCGTCGTAGCGCAGGTCGAACCGGCCGTAGAAGGAGGGGAGTTCGGCCCGGCGGTGCCAGGACTCGGTGACGGCGGCGGCGACGGCGGGGTCGGTGATGCCGAGGTCGGCGAGGCGGCCCCGCGCCACGATGTGCTCCGCCGCCGCCAGGCACATGGCGTGCAGTTCGGCGACCGTCTCCTCCAGCGCCTCGACCTCGGGCAGCGAGAAGACGTAGTAGGCGCTCTCGTCCCAGTAGGGGCGCAGGCTTCCGTCGGGGTGGCGGGTGAGCGGGTAGATCAGGCCCTGCTCCTCGACGGTGCGCTGCCAGCCGGGGCGGGGGGTGGTGGTACGGCGTTCCATCCGGCGGTCCCGGTCAGCCGCCGGAGCTGTGCGAGCCGCCGCCGAAGCCGCCGCGGTGCACGCCGCCGGAGCCGGAGCCGTAGTGCGTCGAGGAGTGGTGCGTGGAGTGGCCCGTCGAGTGCCCGGAGCCGTGGCGGGGCTTGGTGAAGGAGCCGCCGTCCACCCAGGAGCCCTTCTTCCTGCCGCCGTAGTACCAGGCGCCGTCGACCGCCGACTTGACCGCCTTGCAGTTCTTGTCGGAGACGACCTTGTAGCCCTTGGCGTAGCTGTAGCTGTCCCGGTCCACGCAGCGCTTGTCCGGTTCCGAGGAGCAGGCGGTGAGCGCGGCGGCCAGCAGGCCGACGCTCCCGAGGACCACCGTGCCGGAGCGCAGCCGTCGCCTGGATTCGGCCATGTTCGTGTCTCCCCCGTGTGCGATGTGCGGTGCGGCAAGCCTAGAGACCGGTATGAGAACCGGCCAAGGGGGGTGAGCATGACAGGACGGTGGCGGGGCTCCCTTAGAGTCCCTTTGTGCTCTTTGGAATGGTGTGCGCCCTTGGCGCGGCGGTCTGTTTCGGTACCGCGACGGTGTTGCAGGCGGTGGCGGCGCGACAGGCCGGTCCCGGTGGCGGCGGTGAGGCGGCGCTGCTGCTGCGGGCGCTGCGGCAGTGGCGGTACATCGCCGGGCTCGGGCTGGACGGGCTGGGCTTCCTGTTCCAGATCGCGGCACTGCGCTCGCTGCCGATCTACGCGGTCGGCGCCGCCCTCGCGGCCAGCCTCGCGGTGACGGCGGTGGTCGCGGCGCGGCTGCTGGGGGTGCGGCTGCGCGGCATGGAATGGGGCGCGGTGGGCGTCGTGTGCGCCGGGCTCGCCATGCTGGGCCTCGCCTCCGGACCGGAGGGCGGCAAGGCCGGTTCGGACACGCTGCGGTGGGTGATGCTCGGGGTGGGGGTCGGGCTGCTGCTGCTCGGGCTCGCGGGCGGGCGGCTGTCCGGGCGGGCGCGGGGGCTGGTGCTCGGGCTCGGCGCCGGGTTCGGGTTCGGGGTGGTCGAGGTGTCGGTCCGGCTGATCGACAGCCTCGCCCCCGCCACCCTGCTCACCAACCCGGCGACGTACGCCCTGCTGTTCGGCGGCGGTGCCGCCTTCATGCTGCTGACCTCGGCCCTCCAGCGCGGCTCGGTCACCACGGCGACCGCCGGAATGGTGATCGGCGAGACGCTCGGACCCGCGGCCATCGGCGTCGTCTGGCTCGGCGACCGCACCCGCGAGGGCATGGCCTGGCTGGCCGTGCTGGGCTTCGCGGTGGCCGTGGCGGGCGCCCTGGCCCTGGCCCGCTTCGGCGAGGCCCCGGCGGCGGAGACGGCGGAGGAGACCGCCGAAGGCTGACGAGCGCGGCGGACCGCCGGAGGCTGACGAGCGGCAATCCGCACCGACCGGACTGGCGGCGCGGGGTCCCTGGAGAACGAGGGACCGGCTGCGCCCCCCGCAGCGCAACCGGTCCGCGCACCATCCTGCGGTCTGCGGCCGTCCGTGACCAGGAGCCGGATTTTCCGGAACCGGATTTTCAGGAACGTAGACTTCCGGTATTTGCCGGGCCGGTCAGGCGGCCCGCGCCGAGAGGGAGTTGGGATGGACCGGGATGCCCTGCGGTCGCTGCTGCGGCACAAGCGCTCGCTGATCGATCCCGTCGAGCTGGGCTGGCCCCGGCGCAGCGGCCGCGGCCGGCGGTCCGCCGGGCTCTCCCAGGCCCAGGTGG
The DNA here is from genome assembly GCF_055605065.1 of Streptomyces sp. NPDC037203. Taxonomy (NCBI): domain Bacteria; kingdom Bacillati; phylum Actinomycetota; class Actinomycetes; order Kitasatosporales; family Streptomycetaceae; genus Streptomyces; species Streptomyces sp. NPDC037203. The sequence continues at coordinate 334,539 of NZ_JBVJUC010000005.1, read as the reverse complement.
CGCACGCGCTGTACGTCTCCGAGCGCACCTACGCCCAGCTGGAGCGGGGCGACATGTCCTCCCCCGCGTCCGAGTTCCTCGACGCGGTCGCCGGGGTGCTGCGCATGGCGGAGCCGGAGCGGACCGCGCTGTACGTCTACGCGCTGGGCCACGAGCCGCCGGTCCCCATGAACCCGGAGGCCGGCACACGGGTGGACCCGGCCTGGTTCACGGCCGTCCAGAGCATGTCCGGCGTGCCCTGCTACGTCAACGACGTGGCGTGGAACCTGCTCGCCTGGAACGACGACTTCCTGCGCATGTTCCCCCGGCGAGCGGGCGCGCGGCCGGAGTTGCCCGAGCGGAACGTGATGCGCTGGCTGCTGCTGCGCGAGGAGGCGCGCGAGCACCATCTGGTGGACTGGGAGCAGCGGTGGGCGGCGCCGGTGGCGGCCCAGCTGCGGGCGGCGGTGGCGGCCCACCCGGACAACCCCGATCTGCGGCAGCTCGACGCGGAGGTGAACGACGACCCCGTGGTGGGGCCCGTCTACCGCCGGCACGACATCACCTACGTGCAGCAGGACGGGGACACCCGGCCGGTACGGCACGCGGGGCTCGCCGCCGACGGGGCCGACCGGTGCTGCGCCGAACACGCGCCGTCCACGCGGGGCTTGGTGACCCTGTGCGCGGCGCAGCCGCTGGGCTCACCGGGCGCCCGGTTCTTCTCCCTGGTCTTCCGCCCGGCCGCCGACTGACCCGCCGCCGCTCAGGGCAGCACCCTGCACAGCGCCTCCAGCGCGCCCGCCCACGCGCTGTCCGGTGGCGTCCCGTACCCGACCACCAGCGCGTCCACCTGCTCGGCGACGGCCTCGGGGTGGCGGTGGAAGGAGAGGCCGTGCAGGGCGAGGCCCTGCCAGGCGGCGGCCTGGACGACGGCGGCCTCGGTGCCCGGCGGCAGCCGCAGCAGCGCGTGCAGACCGGCGGCGACCCCGGTGACCCGGACGCCGGGCGCGCGCTGGGCGACGGCCGCGGCGAGGGCGTCACGGCGGCGCCGGTAGCGCAGGCGGGCGGCGCGGACCTGGCGGTCGTAGGCGCCGGAGGTGAGGAACTCGGCGAGGGTGAGCTGTTCGAGCGCGCCCACGGTGTCGGCGTGCCCCTTGGCCGCGAGCACCTCCCCGACGAGGGCCGGCGGCAGCACCATCCAGCCCAGCCGGAGGCCGGGCGCGAGGGACTTGCTGGCGGTGCCGAGGTAGACGACACGGTCGGGATCGAGACCCTGGAGGGCGCCGACGGGCTGTCGGTCGTAGCGGAACTCGCCGTCGTAGTCGTCCTCCAGGACGAGGGAGCCGGTGCGGCGGGCCCAGTCCACCACCGCCGTGCGCCGGTCGGGGTGCAGGGGCATGCCCATGGGGAACTGGTGGGCGGGGGTGAGGAGTACGGCGCCCTCGGTGGTCAACGGGCCCGGATCGGTGCCGAGTTCGTCCCAGGGCAGGGCGGGGGTGGCGAGCCCGGCGGCCTGGAGGAGTCCCCAGTAGGCGTCGAGGCCGTACGACTCGACGGCCACCGAGCGGACCCCGCGGGCGCGCAGCACCGGGCCGAGGACGCGCAGCGCGTGCGAGAAGCCGGCGGTGACGACCAGGTTGCCGGGGTCGGCGCGGACGCCCCGGACGCGGGCGAGGTAGCCGGCGAGGGCGGTGCGCAGTTCGATGCGGCCGCGCGGATCGCCGTAGCCGAGCGCTTCGTTGGGGGCGGCGGCGAGGGCGCGGCGGGCGGCCCTGGCCCACTCGGCGCGCGGGAACGCGGCGAGGTCGGGGGTGCCGGGGACGAGGTTGTGGGTGGGCCGGGCCGGGGTGCGGGGCCGGCGGGCGGGGCCGCTCGGCGGGACCACGGTGCGTGCGGCGACGCGGGTGCCGGAGCCCTGCCGGGCGGTGAGCCAGCCCTCGGCGACCAGGTCGGCGTACGCCTCGGCGACGGTGTTGCGGGCGATGCCGAGGTCGGTGGCGAGGGCCCGTGAGGAGGGCAGCCGGGTGCCGGGGGCGAGTCGGCCGGTGCGGACCGCGTCGCGCAGGGCGTCGGTCAGCCCCCGGCGCAGCCCGCCGGGGCCGGCCGGTTCCAGATGTAGGTCGACGCCCGAAGTGGCCCAGGATTCCGCCATGGAAATGGACCATACTCCTGGGCTGCCCCGCTTCTAGGTTGGAGGCATGAACACGGATGAGAAGACCGAGTACGCCCCCGAGCACGCCCCCCGTCTGAACTGGAGCGAGCACGCTCCGGACGTGTACAAGGCGATGGTGCGGCTGGACATCGCCGCACGTCAGGGGCTGGATGCGAAGCTGCTGGAACTGGTGAAGATCCGCGCCTCGCAGCTGAACCACTGCGCGTTCTGCCTGGACATGCACACCAAGGACGCGCTCGCGGCCGGGGAGAGCGTGGAGCGGATCGTCCAGCTCGGCGCGTGGGAGGAGTCGCGGCACTTCTACACCGAGAAGGAGCTGGCGGCGATCGAGCTGACCGAGGCGATCACCGTGCTCACCGACGGCTTCGTGCCGGACGAGGTGTACGAGCGGGCCGCCAAGCAATTCGACGAGGCCGAGCTGACCCGGCTGATCGCCGCGATCACGGTGATCAACGCCTGGAACCGGTTCGGCGTCACCGCCCGGATGACGCCGGGCCACTACGAGCCGGGGCAGCACCGCTGAGCGACGGCGGGCAGACGCCGCGCGCGAGGCGCCCGTAGGCGGGCCCTCCCCCACGGCCACGGCCCCGCGCCCGCCGCGCTCGGCGGACGCGGGGCCGGGCTGCGCCGGCCGAGGCTCAGGACAGCCACTTCCTCCAGACCGAGGGGTGGCTGTCCACCCACTTCTTGGCGGCGGCGTCCGGGGACATCTTGTCCTGGGCGATCAGCAGCGAGACCTCGTTCTGGTCGTCGGTGGTCCAGCGGAACTTCTTCAGGAACTCCGCCGCCTTGCCGCCCGACTTCGCGAAGTCCGCGTTCAGGTACTTCTGGAGCGGGGTGCGCGGGTAGGCGCAGGCGATCTTCGCCGCGTCCGCGTCGCAGCCGTCCTTGTACGGCGGCAGCTTCACCTCCGTCATCGGGACCTTCTTGAACAGCCACTGCGGCGAGTACCAGTACGTCAGGAAGGGCTTCTTCTCCTTGGCGAACTGCTTCATCTGCGTGATCTGCGCGGCCTCGGAACCGGCGAAGACGACCTGGTAGTCCAGCTTCAGGTTCTTCACCAGGGCCTTGTCGTTGGTGACGTAGGACGGGGAGCCGTCCATCAGCTGGCCCTTGCCGCCGCTCTCCGCGGTGCGGAAGAGGGAGGCGTACTTGTTCAGGTTGTGCCAGTCGGTGATGTCGGGGTGCTCTTTGACGAGGTACGTCGGCACGAACCAGCCGATGTGCCCGGTCACCCCGAGACCACCGGCGCGGGCGATCGTCTTCTTGTCGTCGACGTAGCGCTTCTCCTGGTCGGGGTGGCCCCAGTCCTCCAGGATGGCGTCGACCCGGCCCTGGCTCAGCGCGTCCCACGCGGGCACCTCGTCCACCTGCACGGTGTCCACGCGGTAGCCCAGCTTGTGCTCCAGCAGGTACTGGGCGACGGCCACATTGGACTCGGCGCCCACCCAGGACTGCACGGACAGCGTGACGCTCTTGCCGCCGCCGGTGTGCGCGAACGGGCTGGCCTGCTTGGTCATGTCGGCGGCGCCGCAGCCGGTGGTCAGGCCCAGCACGGCGAGCGCGACGGGAATCGTCGGGCGCAGTCGGATCCGCATGTCAGGCTCCCTTCGCCGGGCGGCGCTCGGTCGGCTGGGTCACCCGGTCCAGCATCAGGCCCAGGCAGACGATGGCGGCACCGGCCACCAGACCGGTCGCCAGGTCGCCCTGGGCGAGGCCGAAGGCGACGTTGTAGCCGAGGGCACCGCCGCCGACCAGGCCGCCGATGATGACGACCGCGAGGACCAGGACCACACCCTGGTTGACTGCCAGCAGCAACGAGCGCCGGGCGAGCGGGAGCTGGACCTGCCACAGCTGCTGCCGCCCGGTCGCGCCGAGCGAGCGCGCCGACTCCAGCGCCGCCGGGTCCACCTCGCGCAGGCCCTGCGTGGTGATGCGGACGACGGCGGGCAGCGTGTAGACGACGGCCGCGGCGACCGCGGGGGCGCGGCCGACGCCGAACAGGGCGACGACCGGGATCAGGTACACGAACTGCGGCATCGTCTGGAAGACGTCCAGGACCGGGCGCAGGGCACGCTCGACCCGGTCGCTGCGGGCGGCGGCGATGCCGGTGGCGAAGCCGAGCACCAGGGTGACGGCGACGGCGGCCAGCACCTGGGAGAGGGTGTCGAGGGAGGGCTCCCACACGCCGAGCACGCCGATCGCGGCCATGGCGAGCACGGCGGTCAGCGCGGTGCGCCAGGTCCCGATCAGCCAGGCGAGGGCGGCGACGATCAGCAGCACCGACCACCAGGGCAGCCACTGGAGTCCGTCGCGGATCGGGTCCAGCACCCAGGTGGTGAAGTGGGCCGCCCAGTCGGCGGTGCCGCCGATGACCGGGACGCCGGTGTAGAGGTGGCTGGTCATCCAGTCGACGGCGCGGTTGACGGGGGCGGCGATCTGCACGCTCCAGCCGTTCGGCCAGTCGAGGGCGCCGAGCAGGCGGGCGGCGAGGGCGGCGGCCGCGGTGACGGCGAGGGCGTACGGCCAGCCGATCGTCCGGGCCCCCTTCGTGCCGGCGCCGGCCGCGCCGGTCACCCGGTCCAGGACCACGGCGAGCAGCACGATCGGGATGCCGGCGGCGAGGGCCTGGCCGACGTCGACGGTGGACAGGGCCTGGTAGACGCGGTCGCCGAGGCCGCCGGCACCGATGACCGAGGCGATGACGGCCATGGACAGCGCCATCATGATCGTCTGGTTGAGACCCAGCAGGAGTTCCTTGCGGGCCAGCGGGATACGGGCGGTCAGCAGCCGCTGGCGGCGGGTGGCACCGAGCGACTCCACGGCCTCCAGGACCTCGGGGTCGGCGCCGCGCAGGCCCAGCGCGGTGAGGCGGGCCATCGGCGGGGCGGCGTAGACGACGGTGGCGAGGACGGCCGCGGGGACGCCGATGCCGAAGACCAGGACGACGGGGAGGAGGTAGGCGAAGGCCGGGAGGACCTGCATCGTGTCAAGGACCGGGCGCAGGGCGCGGTCGAGGCGCGCGGAGAGACCGCCGGCCAGGCCGAGGGCGGTGCCGACGAGCACCGAGGCGAGCACGGCGGCGACCATCAGCGCGAGGGTCTGCATCGTCGGTTCCCACATGCCGAGGGCGCCGCAGGCGAGGAAGGCGACGGCGGTGCCGGCGGCGAGGCGGGGCCCCGCGACGCGCCAGGCGACGAGGGCGCCCAGCGCGGTGACGCCCGGCCAGCCCAGGGCGAGGAGGGCGACGTAGACCCCTCGGACGGACAGGACGACGGCGTCGCTGATGTAGCCGAAGAAGTACAGGAACAGGGGGTGGGTGTCGCGGTTGTCGATGATCCAGTCGCTGGCGCTGGTCAGCGGCTTGGCGAGGCTGACCGTGAGGTGGTGGGGCCAGGCGCGGCCGTGCAGCACCGGGAGCAGGACGGCGGTGATCAGGGCGAGCAGCAGGAGCTTGCCGACGGCTCTGTTGCGCAGCACGGCGGGGGTCCTGGTGCGCAGGGCGGGGACGGTGAGGGTGGCCATCAGACGGCCTCCGGGGTGGAGGTCGCCGGGTTCTTCGCCCGTGCGCGCTCGCGGGTCGAGGCGACGGTGCCCGCCCGCGCCGGTTCCGCGGTACGGCCGCTCGGGGCGGCGGACGCGTTGTCCACCCCCGCGACGACGCCCAGCAGTTGTTCGGAGTCGACCACGCCGAGGCACCTGCCGTGGTCCATCACACGGGCCGGTTCACCGGCGCGGGCGACGGCCTCGATGGCCTCGGCGACCGTGGCGTCGGGGCGGACGGCGGGGCCGCTGCCGGTCTCGTCCGGGGAGGAGGCGGGACGCATGGCCGTACGGGCCGTCAGCACCTGCTCGCGCGGCACGTCCCGGACGAACTCGCGGACGTAGTCGTCCGCCGGGGAGCCGACGATCTCCTCGGGGGTGCCGAGCTGGACGACCTGGCCGTCGCGCATCAGGGCGATGCGGTCGCCGAGCTTGAGGGCCTCGCTGAGGTCGTGGGTGATGAAGACCATCGTGCGGCCCTCCTCCTCGTGGAGGCGGGCGACCTCGTCCTGCATGTCCCGGCGGATGAGCGGGTCCAGGGCGCTGAACGGCTCGTCGAACAGCAGTACTTCGGGGTCGACGGCGAGCGCGCGGGCGAGGCCGACGCGCTGGCGCTGGCCGCCGGAGAGCTGGCCGGGGCGGCGGTGCTCCATGCCTTCGAGGCCGACCTTGGCGACGATCCGGGCGGCGCGCTCGCGGCGCTCGGCCTTGCCGACGCCCTGGATCTCCAGGCCGTAGGCGACGTTGTCGAGCACGCTGCGGTGCGGGAGCAGGCCGAAGTGCTGGAAGACCATCGCGGCGCGGTGGCGGCGCAGTTCGCGCAGCCGGGACCTGTCCATGGCGCGTACGTCCTCGCCGTCGATGGCGATGGTGCCCGCGGTCGGCTCGATCAGCCGGGTCAGGCAGCGCACGAGGGTGGACTTGCCGGAGCCGGACAGGCCCATCACCACGAAGACCTCGCCCTTGCGGACGTCGAAGGAGACGTCCCGGACGGCGGCGGTGCAGCCGGTGCGGGCACGCAGCTCGGCCGCGTCGAGGGTGCCCAGCTCGGGGTCGGCGGGGACGCGCTCCGGCTTGGGGCCGAAGACCTTCCACAGGCCGGAGACCGAGAAGACCGGGGCATCGTCGGTGGTGGGGGGTTTGCGGGTCGGGACGGTAGTGGTGGTGGTACTCATCGGCGATCGCCTCCGATCAGATCGACGGCCTTCTCCCCGACCATCAGCACCCCGATCATCGGGTTGACGGCGGGAAGGGTCGGGAACACGGACGCGTCCGCGATGCGAACGCCGTCGAGACCGCGGATGCGCAACTCCGGGTCGACCACGGCGAGTTCGTCATCGGCCGCGCCCATCCGGCAGGTGCCGGCGGGGTGGTAGACGGTGTGGTGGGCCTTGCGCAGCAGTTCGCTGAGCTGTTCGTCGTCGGTGACCTCGGGACCGGGGAAGACCTCGCGCTTCAGCCAGCCCGCGAACGGCTCGGTCCGCGCGATCTCGCGGGCTATCTTCACGCCGTCGACGAGGGTCCGCGCGTCGTAGCCCTCCTCGTCGGTGAAGTACCGGAAGTCGAGGGCGGGCTTGACCTCGGGGTCGGCGCTGGTGAGGTAAAGGCGGCCGCGGGCGCGGGACTTGGGGATGTTCGGGGTCATCGACACGCCGTGCTCGGGGCGTTCGTAGCCGAGGCGCTCGGGGTTGTCGGTGAAGGGGATCTGGTAGAAGTGGAACATCAGGTCGGGGATGTCCAGCGACGGGTCCCGGCGCACGAACAGCGCGGCGTCGGAGTCCATCGCCGAGTTCTTTGGCAGCGGCCGTTCGGTCTCCCACACGATCACCGACTCGGGGTGGTCCTGGAGGTTCTCGCCGACGCCCGGCAGGTCGTGCACGACCGGGATGCCCAGCTCCTCCAGATCCCGCTTCGGGCCGATGCCGGACAGCAGCAGCAGCCGCGGCGAGTCGACGGCGCCGGCGCAGACGACGACCTCCCGGCGGGCGCTGATCAGCTCGTCCGCGCCGTCCTTGGTGCGCACGCGGACACCGGTGGCGCGCTTGCCGTCCAGCTCCAGCTTGTACGCCCAGGTCTCCAGCAGCAGCGTGAGGTTGGGGCGGTCGCCGGCCTCCAGATGCGGGTGGAGGTAGGCGACGGAGGCGGAGGAGCGCTTGTTGTCCTCCGGGTGGTAGGCGAGGTCGAGGAAGCCGACCCCCTCGTAGAACGGCTTGTCGTTGAAGCCGATCACCTCGGGGACGCCGATCGCGGTCTTCGTCGCGTCGATCCAGTCCTTGGCGATGGCGTTCTGGTCCTTGTCGGCGACGCGCACGATGTTGTTGCGCAGCCGGGCGTAGTACGCCTCCATCGGCACCGCGCCCCAGCCCTCGGCGCCGGCCTGCTCCCACTCGTCCCAGTCGGTGGGCAGCGGCTTGAAGGAGATCAGGGTGTTGTGCGAGGAGCAGCCGCCGAGGACCCTGGCGCGGCTGTGCAGGATGTGCGAGTTGCCCTGCGGCTGCTCGACGGTGGTGTACTCGTAGTCCAGGTCGCCGCCGAGCAGGCCCAGCCAGCGGCGCAGGGTGAGGACGTCCTCGCGGTCGATGTCGCTCGGGCCGCCCTCGATGACGGCGACGGTGACGTCGGGGTCCTCGGTGAGGCGGGAGGCGATGACCGAGCCCGCGGTGCCGCCGCCGATGACGACGTAGTCGTAGACGTGGGGGGTGTGGGACATGGGGGGCGCTACTCCAGGTGGGGAAGGGGTGGGGACGGTCTCAGCCGGCGAACCAGCGCACCGGCTTCGGCGCGAGGTTCTGGTAGACGTGCTTGGTCTCCCGGTACTCGGCGAGCCCGGCGGGGCCCAGCTCGCGGCCGGTGCCGCTCTTGCCGAAGCCGCCCCACTCCGCCTGCGGCAGGTAGGGGTGGAAGTCGTTGATCCAGACGGTGCCGTGGCGCAGCCGGGCCGCGACGCGCCGGGCCCTGCCGGGGTCGGCGGTCCACACCGCGCCGGCGAGGCCGTACTCGGTGTCGTTGGCCAGGCGGACGGCCTCGTCCTCGGTGGTGAAGGTCTCGACGGTGAGGACGGGTCCGAAGACCTCCTCGCGGACGACCTTCATCTCGCGGTGGCAGCCGTCGAGGACGGTCGGCTCGTAGAAGTAGCCGGACTCGGGCCGCTCGGGCGCGGGTTCGGGGCGCTTGCCGCCGCAGCGCAGGATCGCGCCCTCGGCGAGCGCGGAGGCGACGTACGCCTCGGTCTTGGCCCGCTGCTGCTCGGAGACGAGCGGGCCGACCTCGACGCCGTCCTCGGTGCCCCGGCCGATCCTGATCTTCTGGGCGCGGCGGGCGAGTTCGGCGACGAAGCGCTCGCGCACCGACTCCTCGACGATGAGCCGGCCGCCGGCCGAGCAGACCTGGCCGCTGTGGATGAAGGCCGCGTTCAGGGCCTGGTCGACGGCGGTGTCGAAGCCCTCGTCGGTGGCGCAGGCGTCGGCGAAGACCACATTGGGGTTCTTGCCGCCGAGTTCGAGGGCGACCTTCTTCACGCCGGGGGCGGCGGCCTGGGCGACCTTGGTGCCGCTGGCCAGTCCGCCGGTGAAGGAGACCAGGTCGACGTCGGGGTGCTCGGCGAACCGGGCGCCGACGGTGTGGCCGGGTCCGGTGACGATGTTGGCGACGCCCGCGGGCAGTCCGGCCTCCACCAGCAGCCCGATCAGCGCGACGGTGGTCATCGGGGTGATCTCGCTGGGCTTGATCACGAAGGTGTTGCCGGCCGCGAGCGCCGGGGCGACCTTCCAGCTGGCCTGGAGCAGCGGGTAGTTCCAGGGGGTGATCAGCGCGCAGACGCCGACCGGCTCGTGTACGACGACGCTGTGGATGTCGGGCGAGCCCGCGTCCACGACGCGGCCGGGGGCCTCGGCGGCCACCAGGTCGGCGAAGTAGCGGAAGGCGTCGGCGACACAGTCGATGTCGATCCGGCCCTCTTCCACGGTCTTGCCCGCGTCCTGGGCCTCGAGCCGGCCGAGCGCTTCGCGATCGCGCACGAGCAGGTCGGCGACGCGGCGCAGCAGCGCGGCGCGCTCGGCGACGGGGGTGCCCGGCCAGGGGCCGTGGTCGAACGCCTGCCGGGCCGCGGCCACGGCGCGCTCGGCGTCCTTCTCGTCACCCTCCGCGACCACGGCGAACGGCCGGGCGTCCGCGGGGTCGAGGATCTCGCGGGTCGCCCCGGAGATCGCCGTGAGCCACTCTCCTCCCGCGTGGATGGTCGCCTGGGTCTGTCGTGCCGTACTGTCCGCCATGATCGGTGTTGCCTTCCGTTACTGTTCGACGCCCCCGTGTCACGCGAAGGGCGGGCTCAGGGACCGTGGCCCCCTGCCCAAGAGCCCCGTTTGCATGCGGAATCGGCGGCCGAAAGTGCGCGGCGTCACTGAAAAGACGGTGGAAAACGGTCGGAAACGCCCTATCCGGGGCGCTGCGTTCGGTCCATGGGACCGCCACAGCGCGTGGCGGCGGGACCGGCGCCCTCCCCGATCAGCTCGCGGACCCGCTCGCGCAGCCAGGCGTGGGCCGGATCGGCGTCATGGCGGGGGTGCCAGGCGAGGCCGACCGGGAGAGCCGGGAGCCGGAGCGGGATCTCGAAGACGGTCAGGCCGAGGGGCTCGGCGAGCGGGCGGGTCCAGGGGCTGATCAGGCCGATGAGATCGGTCTCGCGGAGCACGAACAGCGACGCCGGGTAGGTGCCGACGCTGGCCACCACCCGCCGGCTCAGCCCCAGTCCGGCCAGCGCCTCGTCGACCGGCCCGCGCAGCCGGCCGCGCCGGGAGACGACGAGGTGGCCGGCCGCGGTGGCGAACCGTTCGGGGGTCAACTCCCCGTCCAGCAGCGGGTGTCCGCAGCGCACGACGCCGAGCATGCGGTCCTCGTAGACCGTCTCCTGGTGCACCTCGGGCGCGCTGGTGTCGATCATGCCGATCTCCAGGTCGGCGGTGCCCTGGCGCAGGAAGGGGGCGTCGACGTGGCTCTCGGACAGGAAGCGCAGCCGGATGCCGGGGGCCTCGCGCGCGGCGCGGGCGAGCAGGGCGGCGCCGTGGGTGGCGACGATGGCGTCGTGGCCGAGGATCGTGAAGGTACGGCTCACCGTGCGCAGGTCGGTGTCCCGGCCGGGCGCGAACAGGGCACGGGCCCGCTCCACCACGGCGCTCACCTCGGCGCGTACGGCCAGCGCGTGCGGGGTCGGCACCATCTGCCGGCCGGCCCGCACCAGGACGGGGTCGCCGAGCGCCTTGCGGATGCGGCCGAGGGTGCGGCTCATGGCCGGTTCGGACAGGTGCAGCCGGCGCGCGGCCCCCTGCACGCTCTGCTCGTCGAGCAGCACGTCCAGCGCGACCAGCAGATTCAGGTCGAGGCGCGTGGATTGCGTCATACGCATTCATCCCTTGCATAAGTTGCACTGGAGTGCAGGTCACAGGCGAGCCTACGGTGAGCGGGCATCCCTTTCACCCGTTCGAGCTCCTCGGGAGGAGCCGTGCCCTCGCACGCCCTGAAACGCCCCGCCCTGCTCGCCCTGTGCGCCTGTGTCCTGGTCGCGCAGAGCATGGTGGCGGCGATCAACCTGCTGATACCGCAGCTGAGTTCGTCCGCGCTGCGGCCCTCGGGCGCCGAGGTCCTGTGGACGGTCGACGCCTACGTCATCGTCTTCGCCGGTCTGCTGATCCCCGCCGGGGCGCTCGGCGACCGACACGGGCGCAAGGGCGCGCTGCTCGCCGGGCTCGCGCTGTTCGCGGCGGGCGCGGCGACCAGCGCGCTGGCGGGGGCGCCGCTGGTGCTGATCGCGGGCCGGGGGCTGTCCGGCGCGGGCGCCGCGCTGATCACCCCGGCCACGCTGTCCCTGCTGATGCGGCTCGCGGCACCCGCGCAGCGGCTCGGCGCGATGGCCGCGTGGACCCTGTCGATCGGCCTCGGCGGGGCGGCGGGCAACCTCGGCGGCGGGCTCGCGGGTCAATTCCTCGGCTGGCGGGCGCTGTTCTGGGCCATGGTGCCGCTCGCGGCGCTGCTGGTCGCGGTGGTGGCGCGCGTCGTCCCCCGCACGGAACGCCCGACGTCGGGCCACACCGATCCGCTCGGCGCGGTCCTGCTGATCGCGGGGCTGGTGGCCGTGCTGTTCGGGATCATCGAGGGGCCGTCGTACGGCTGGCTGTCGGCGCGGATCACCGGCGCGTTCGGCGCGGGGGCGGTGCTGGTGGCGGCGTTCACGGTGCACGCGCTGCGGGCGCGGGGACCGCTGTTCGACCCGCGGGTGTTCGCCTCGCCCCGGCTGCGGGCGGCGTCCCTCGGCACGGCGACGGGGTTCTTCGGCCTCTTCTCCCTCTTCTTCGTCAACTCGCAGTACCTCCAGGACGTCAAGGGCTACGGTCCCGCCGTCACCGGGGTGGCGATCATGCCGCTGGTGATCGGGATGGCCGGCGCGCAGAAGCTGGCCGCGCGCTGGTCCGACCGGCCGCGCGTCCTCGTCGGTACGGGGCTCGCGCTCATCGGCGCCGGGCTGCTCTGCGCGTCCACGGCGACCGCGGCCACTCCGTACGCCCTCTTCGTCTGCTGGCTCCTGGTCATCTCCACCGGCGCGGGCCTGTCCATGCCGCCGCTGACGATGGGCGTCGTCACCTCCCTCCCGGCCCACCAGGCGGGCCTGGGCTCGGGTCTGGGCACGACGGCCCGCGAGACCGGCGCGGCCCTGGGCGTCGCGGTGACCGGCACGGTGCTGTCCGGCCACACCGACCTGGCCCAGGGAATGGGCCCGGCGCTGCGGGTGGTGGGAGCGGTGGTGCTGGTGGCCACGGCGGTGGTGGTGAGGGGGTACGGCGGACGCGAGACGCCGGCTTCACGGCCGGCGCCGGCGGCGACCCCCTAGTGGTGCGGGGCCGGGGGACGGACATGCACGCGGGCCCCGCTCCGGAGGAGAACCGGAGCGGGGCCCGCGTACGGGGCTACCGTCAGATGAGGCCGAGCGCGCGGACCGCCTCGCGCTCCTCGGACAGCTCCTTCACCGAGGCGTCGATGCGGGCGCGGGAGAACTCGTTGATCTCCAGGCCCTGCACGATCTCGTACGCGCCGTCCTTCGTGGTGACGGGGAAGGAGGAGATCAGGCCCTCCGGCACCCCGTACGAACCGTCGGACGGGATGCCCATGGACGTCCAGTCGCCCTCGGCCGTGCCGTTCACCCACGTGTACACGTGGTCGATCGCGGCGTTCGCGGCGGACGCCGCCGACGACGCGCCACGGGCCTCGATGATCGCCGCACCGCGCTTGGCGACGGTCGGGATGAAGTCCTCGGCCAGCCACTTCTCGTCGCCGACGACCTCCGCCGCGTTCTTGCCGCCGACCGTCGCGTGGAAGATGTCCGGGTACTGCGTGGCGGAGTGGTTGCCCCAGATCGTCAGCCGCTTGATGTCGGCGACGGTGGAGCCCGTCTTCTTCGCCAGCTGCGTCAGCGCGCGGTTGTGGTCCAGCCGGGTCATCGCGGTGAACCGCTCGGCCGGTACGTCCGGCGCCGCCGCCTGCGCGATCAGCGCGTTCGTGTTGGCCGGGTTGCCGACGACCAGGACCTTGATGTCGTCCGCGGCGTGGTCGTTGATGGCCTTGCCCTGCGGCTTGAAGATGCCGCCGTTGGCCTCCAGCAGGTCACCGCGCTCCATGCCCTTGGTGCGCGGGCGGGCGCCCACCAGCAGGGCCACGTTGGCGCCGTCGAAGGCGACGTTCGGGTCGTCGGTGATGTCGATGCCCTGGAGCAGCGGGAAGGCGCAGTCGTCCAGCTCCATGGCCGTGCCCTCGGCGGCCTTGAGCGCCGGGGTGATCTCCAGGAGGCGCAGGCGGACCGGCACGTCCGCGCCGAGCAGCTGGCCGGAGGCGATGCGGAAAAGCAGGGCGTAACCGATCTGGCCGGCCGCGCCGGTGACGGTGACGTTCACGGGAGTGCGGGTCATGGCGTTCTCCGTATGACAGCTGGCGGTGGGGCGTCCCTGCCCCGGTTGGATGATCGATCTCTTGGCATCAAGAGAGATCCACCGGTCAGGCTATCGCGCATCCGGCATGCGAGACGTGCGGGGCCCTGTGGCTCAGCCCACAGAGATCGCGCGGCGCGGGAAAAGGCGGCCGTCCGTCCGGAGAGGGTGGACGGATCGGCCGCCGGTGGGGGTACCGGCGGACCGGTCTCCCGTGGGGGGTACCAGCTCGCGTGCCCGGAATCCGGCCGGGCATGCCCGCCGGTCCGGAATTCATCCGTTCGGCTTCACCGCGTGCACCCCGTGCGCCCCGACGCGAGCGTGGCGCACGCCGTCGCCCGGTCCGGACCCGTGACGGCGATCATCGGGGTGTAGGCGATGGTGTCGCCCGCCTCGGTGGCCTCCCCGGTCTCCCGGACCTTGCCCCGCGCCCCGGTGACCTGGACCTTGTCGCCGGGCACCGCACCGGTGATCCGTCCCCATGCCGTGCCGCAGACCTTGCTGTAGCGCACTTCCAGGGTGGTGGTGCCCAGGGAGACGGTCTGGGCGGTGGCCACCTGGTCGCCGCTGCACCCCATCGACTCGGCGTCCTTGCCCACGCAGTCCGCGCCGGAGCAGTGGACCCCGGCCGGGAGGCTCGTCTTGGGGCCGGCGCTCCGGGCGGGCCGCTCGGGCGCGGCCTCGTGTCCGCCGCCGCCGTGCGCCCCGGTGAGGAAGAAGACGCCGAGGATGATCGCCAGCACGGTGACGAACCCGCCGAGGAACATCAGCACCGGCTGCCGGTACCCGGACGCGCCGTCGGGTCCGGAGGGCCGTACCGCGTCGATCCCCCGAGTGGCCTGCGGGCCCGGAGAGTTCCGCGGGATCTCAGGAGGCCGGGGGCCCGCAGGGGACGGAGAGGCCGCAGAGGTCCGGGGCCCCGCAGAGACCCGAGAGACCACAGAGGAGTGCGGCTCCGCAGAGGGCTGAGGGCCCTGCGCGCTCCGCAGGCTCCGGGGAGACTGCGGTTCCGGCGCGCCGGGGACCCGTGCCGGCTCCGGCCACGCCCCCGGCCGCCCGCTCGCCCGTGACGGCCCCTGGTACCCGGCCAGTCCCCACGAACCACCTGCGGACGCGCCCTTCCCGGTGCCCCCGGTGTCCCCGCGCTCCGCCGCCTCCGCGGCTTTCGGCTGGGCGGGGATCTTCGGGACGGTGAGCGTGCCGCCCTCGGCCCCGTTCGCGGCCCGGCGCCCGGCCATGGCGTGCTCGTGCCCCAACTCCGCCCGGCTCCACGCCCGTTCGGCCAGCTCCCACATGGTGATGATCGGCACCGGGCTGGTGCCCGCCGCCTCGGCGAGCGCGACCGCCGCGCCCTTGGGGGCGAGGAGCCGGCCGTCGAGGTAGTCCTCCCAGGACGCCCTGCCATAGCCCGTGCGGTCGGCCAGGGCCGCGCCGCCGAGCCCGCCGAGGTCCACCAGCCACCGCAACTGGCTGACGAACTCCTTGATCTCCGGGTCGAGTTCGTTCGGCAAGGTCTTCCAACGAGGCATCGTTCTCCCCCCTCATCCCCACTTTCGTACCGGACGGTCACCGTTGCGCGGAACGGTCACCTCCGTGCCACAGCGCGAAGACAGCCGTTGATCAGGCCGTTCACCGGAAGCCAGGGTGTGTCCGGCGGCGGTTCGCCCCGCAACGGGGGTGGGGGCGAACCGCTCTGCCGCCGGCCCTATTTGGTCATCGTGAAGTGCAGTGTGTTGCTCAGGAACGGGATCTCCAGCAGGGGATGCGGCTGGGCCATCAGGGCCAGCAGGACGATCGCCAGACCGAGGACGCCGTAGGTGCTGATGTCGGTGAAGCGGGAGCGGACCGCGAGCATGCCGACGCCGGGCAGCATCCACCGCAGCACCGCGCCGGCCAGCAGCGCGGCGCCGATCAGCACGGTGCCGACGCGGAACGCGTCGAACGCGGTCAGCAGCAGGCCGAGCGCGACCGTGCCCAGCACCACCAGCAGGGGCCACTGCCGGGCGGGCGCGGGGGCGTCGCCGGACGCGGCCCGGCCACCGCCCTCGGGCCGCGCGGTGTCCCTGGTGAACAGCGGGAAGCGGCGGGTGACCCGCCGCGGGCGCCCCTCGGCGTCGGGGGCGCTGATCGCGTCGCGGACGGTCTCCTCGCCGTCCCGCGTGTCCTCAGCCGGCACTGCGCTCCGCCGCCTCGACCACGTTGACCAGCAGCTGGGCCCGCGTCATCGGGCCGACACCGCCGGGGTTGGGGGAGATGAAACCGGCCACGCCGGTCACGTCCGGGTGGACGTCGCCGACGATCCTGCCCTCGGCGTTGCGCGAGACGCCCACGTCGAGGACGGCCGCGCCCGGCTTGATGTCCTCGGCGCGGATCAGGTGCGGGGAGCCGGCCGCCGCGATCACGATGTCGGCCCGCTTGAGGTGGGCGGACAGATCGCGGGTGCCGGTGTGGCACTGGGTCACGGTGGCGTTCTCGCTGCGGCGGGTGAGGAGCAGCGGCATCGGGCGCCCGATGGTGACGCCCCGGCCGACGACCACGACCTCGGCACCCTTGATCTCCACGCCGTAGCGGCGCAGCAGGGTGAGGATGCCGTTGGGCGTGCAGGGCAGCGGGGCGGGCTCGTTGAGGACCAGGCGGCCCAGGTTCATCGGGTGCAGGCCGTCCGCGTCCTTGGCCGGGTCCATCAGCTCCAGGATGCGGTTCTCGTCGATGCCCTTGGGCAGCGGCAGCTGGACGATGTAGCCGGTGCAGGCCGGGTCCTCGTTCAGCTCGCGGACGACCGCCTCGATCTCCTCCTGGGTGGCCGTGGCCGGCAGCTCCCGCTGGATGGAGGCGAGGCCCACCTCGGCGCAGTCGCGGTGCTTGCCCGCGACGTACTTGCGGCTGCCGGGGTCCTCCCCGACCAGGATCGTGCCGAGGCCGGGCGTGACGCCCTTCTCCTTCAGCGCCGCCACGCGGGCGGTCAGATCGGACTTGATCGCGGCTGCGGTGGCCTTGCCATCGAGAATCTGGGCGGTCATACCCCCATCCTCCAGGATGACCGCCCCGTGGTTCCAATCCGGGGCCGCACCGGGCCCCCACCAGGGGTCGCGCGCCGGTCTTGGTGATCACCGATGTTGCACTTGCACAACGCCGGGGGATTCCCGCTGGACAAGTCACTATCCGGTCAAGAACGATGAACAGCACAGTGCAGCGGGCAGCTCATCGGGGGGACGGACCGCATCTGTAGAACTCTCCTCCGTGCAGTGCCGCGCCTCGTCCCCGCACTCGCTCGACACGACGGAGGAAACACCAGCCATGAGTTACGGCGACCCGAACAACCCCTACGGCACCCCGCAGGGGCAGCCGCAGCAGCCCGGCTACGGCTACCCGGCCGCGCCGCCGGTGCAGCAGTCGTACGCCGCCGCCCCGATGACCACCATGCCCGGCAAGGTCAACGCGGCCCGCGTGATGCTGTGGGTGATCGTCGGCCTCCAGGTCATCGGCGTGGCCCTCTTCGCCTTCTCCGCCGTGGCCGTCAACAAGGCCAAGCACGACAACTCGATACCGGGGCTCTCCGACTACCCGGTGGGCGCGCTGTGGGCCTTCACCGTGCTCGCGCTCGCCTGGCTGGTGTGGGCGGCCGTGCTGGCCGCGAAGTTCGGCTCCGGCGGCAACGGCCTGCGGGTCACCACACTGGTCTTCGGCATCCTGACCGCGGTGCTCGGCGTCTACCCGTTCGTCGTGATCGTGGGCATCTTCCACATCGTGCTCGGCATCCTGATCGCCTGCTTCGTCGGCAGCGCCGACGGCAAGGCCTGGTTCGGCCGGCCGCGCTACTGAGACCGCGGGCGCCCGGACACCGCGGGCGCCGCGGAGCGATTCGCGCCATTCACCATCCGGGGCCGTGTCTCACCCTTCCGGGGGGAGACACGGCCCCGGTGCGTCGCCCTACTCTGAGAGCAGCCGTCGGGGCTGAGAGAAGCCGCCGGGCACGGGGAGACGCACCTTGTACAGCATCATCGTCGTACCTCCGCCGACCACGGAGGACCGGCAGCGGCGCGGCCAGATCCGCCTCGCCCCCGGCGAGCGCCTCCGCTTCGGGCGCTCTCCCGGCAACGATCTGCCGATCCCGCACGAAGGGGTCTCGCGCCGCGCCGGGGAACTCGCCGCCCAGGGCGCGTTCTGGACGCTGAGCAACCTGTCCGCGCACCAGACGTACGTCGTGGAGAACCCGGAGGGCGCGGGCGAGCACATCAAGGTGGGGCCGGGCCGGCTGGAGGCGCCGGTGCCCTTCGAGTTCTCCCGGATCGTGCTGCCCGCGGGCGGCGACCTGCTCGCCGTCGAGGTGTGGGCGCCGCGCCACGACTATCTGCGCGACGGCTGCGGGGCGGACGGCGACACCACCGCCCCGGCCTTCTCCGTGGACCGCACCAAGCGCTACTTCGCCGTGCTGGCCGCGCTGTGCGAGCCCCGGCTGCGCGGTGATCCGCACGCCCCGCTGCCCACCGTCGACCAGGTCGTCGCCCGGCTCGCCCCCGTCTGGCCGGCCGCCTCGCGCACCTCGGTGCAGTGGAACATCGACTACCTCGCGGTGAAACTGCGGCTCAAACCCGGCCCGGACACGGCGGATCCGGGCCCGCGCCTGAACGGCAAGAAGGAGTCCCTGGTCTCGCTGGCGCTCCGCTTCGACCTGGTGCGCGAGGACGACCTGGTGGTGCTCTCCGGCACCGGGTCCGGGAGGACCCCCACCGGGCGTGCGCGGTGACCGGGCCGTACGCCGTACCGGTCCCCAGGGGCTACCGGGTCGGCTCCTGGGAGGTCCGCGAACCGCTCGCGACGGGCGCCTTCGGCAGCGTGTACGCGGCGCGCCGGATCGGCGGGCCGGACGAACGGCTCCCCGGCACCGCCGCCCTGAAGTTCCTGCCCACCGGCACCGGCACCCCACGCCACCTCGCCCACCTGCGCGAACTCGTGGAACGCGAGGTGGAGTTGTTACGCCGGCTGCGGCGACCGCGCCTGATCCGGATGTACGAGACCCTCGTCGTCGACGACCCCGGACGCCCGGCCCTCGACGGCGCCACCGTCCTCGTACTGGAGCGCGCCGAGGGCTCCCTGTCCGCGCTGCTCGCCGCCGCGCCCCGGCCGCCCGCCGGGCCCGCGCTGCTGGCCCAGATCGCCGAGGGACTCGCCCAGTTGCACCGGGCGGGCTGGGTGCACGGAGACCTCAAACCGGCCAACGTGCTGCTGATGGCGGACGGTTCGGCGCGGCTCGCCGACTTCAACATGGCCGCCGAACTGGAGGGCACCCACGGCTACACGCCCGCCTTCTCCACCCCCGACTACACCCCGCCCGAGCTTCTGTGGGCGGAGATCGGCGAACGCGGCCGGCCGATCCGCCCGTCGGCCGACATCTGGGCCTTCGGGGTGCTCGCCCACCTCCTGCTCAACGGCTCCTTCCCGCTGCCCGGCGGCACCCCGTCGGCCCGCCGGGACGCCGCCGTCGCCTATGCGCGCGGCACCGAGGAACTGCGTCTGGCGGCCGAACTCCCGGACGTGTGGCGGGAGATCGTACGGGACTGCCTGACGCGTACGCACGCGGGGCGGATCGGCACCGAGGCGCTGCTGCGCCGGGTCACGGCCGCCGCGGGCACCGGAAGCGCACCCCGGCCGCCCCGGCTCACGCGCGCCGGCCACCGTCGCCGTACGGCCGCCCTGGCCCTCGCGGCCACCGCCCTCGCCGCCCTCCTCGGCTACGGCCTCGACCAGCGGCAGACCGGTGACGACAAGGGCCTGGCCCGCTACGGCGCCGCGGAACTGCGCACCGACCGGGGCGTGCCGGTGCGCTACCGGCGGCTGATCGTGGACGCCGCCCACGGCTGCCCCCGCCCGGACGTCAGCCCGGCGCTGATCGCGGCCATGCTGAAGGCCGAGAGCAACTTCGACGCGGGCCTCGCCGATCCGGGCGTCCAGGAGTACGGCATCGCCCGCTGGACCCCCTCCGTGCTGCGCTGGTGGATGCGGGACGACGGCATCCCCGCCGCCGCGACCCCCACGCCCCCGCTGACCCCGGCCGTGTCCATCCCGGCCATGGGGCGCTATCTCTGCTACATCGACGCCCATCTGAAGACGGGACTGCCCGGCGACCGGCGGGTGCTGGACGCGGCCGGATACCGGACGTCGTACAAGACGGTCAACGCCACCGGTGGTATCCCGGCGCGTTACCGCGCCTACTGCGCCGAGGTCGCCCGCCACCTCGTGGAGTACACACCCTGAGACGTCCGAGGTACCGGCGGCGGGGCCCGGCTGGGACCGTGAAACCACTCCGCCACGGCGGAGCGACCACCCCCTCGTTCGCACGAGGGAACAGTGAATCGTTCACATGGGGGAACAGTGAAGATCGCCAAGCCCGCCGCGCTGCTCGTCGCGGCCACCGCCCTGCTCGCCGGCTCCACGGCCGCGGCCACCGCCGCCGTCCCGGACGGCACCCGCGTGACCGCCGTCGAGCGCGCCGCCGACCAGATGCTGCCGGGCCACCCGGCCGCGCTGGAGGTGACGAAGGACCGGGTCCGCTACGACGGCCTCACCCTCACGAAGGCCCCGGCGGGCAGGCTCGCCGCCAAGGACCTGGCCTGCGCGTACGGCCACCTCTGCATGGTCGTCAGGGGCACCACGTTCGACTTCTACAAGTGCCAGACCTGGACGGTGAGCAACTGGACCGGTGACGGCCCGTTCACCAACAACCAGACGCCCGGCACGGTCGCCCGGTTCTTCAACCAGGACGGCAGCGTCCGCTGGACCTCGACCGCCTACCAGGCCGGCACCGCCACCTGGGACCCGATCTACTCCCTGCGTCCCTGCTGACCGGAGAAGGACGCGGCGGCCTCCGGCCCCCTCGGGGGAGGGCCGGAGGCCGCCGTGCGCCCGTTTGACGTGCTCAGTGGAAGAAGTGCCGCGTGCCCGTGAAGTACATGGTCACGCCCGCCTTCTGCGCCGCCTCGACGGCCAGCTCGTCGCGGACGGAGCCGCCGGGCTGGACGATCGCGCGGACGCCGGCGTCGATCAGGATCTGCGGGCCGTCGGGGAAGGGGAAGAAGGCGTCGGAGGCCGCGTAGGAACCGCGGGCCCGCTCCTCGCCGGCCCGCTCGACCGCGAGCTTGCAGGAGTCGACGCGGTTGACCTGGCCCATGCCGACGCCGACCGAGGCGCCGTCCTTGGCGAGCAGGATCGCGTTCGACTTGACCGCGCGGCACGCCTTCCAGGCGAAGGCGAGGTCCTTCAGCTCCTCGGCGGACAGCGCCTCGCCGCTGGCCAGCGTCCAGTTGGCGGGGTCGTCGCCCTCGGCCTGGAGCCGGTCGGCGACCTGGAGCAGCAGACCGCCGTCCACCGGCTTGGCCTCGACCCGGTCGGCCGGCGCGCCCGCCGCCTTCAGCACCCGGATGTTCTTCTTCCGGGTGAGGGCCTCCAGCGCCCCCTCCTCGTAGTCCGGGGCGACGATGACCTCGGTGAAGATCTCCGCGACCTGCTCGGCCATCTCCTTGCTGACCGGCCGGTTCACGGCGATGACGCCGCCGAACGCGGACAGCGGGTCGCAGGCGTGCGCCTTGCGGTGCGCCTCGGCGACGTCCGCGCCGACCGCGATGCCGCAGGGATTGGCGTGCTTGATGATCGCGACGCAGGGCTCGTCGTGGTCGTACGCGGCACGGCGCGCGGCGTCCGTGTCCGTGTAGTTGTTGTACGACATCTCCTTGCCGTGCAGCTGCTCCGCCTCGGCCAGACCGCCCGTGCCGTCGACGTAGAGCGCCGCGCCCTGGTGCGGGTTCTCGCCGTAGCGCAGGGTGTTCTTGCGCTCCCAGGTGGCGCCGGCGAAGTCCGGGAAGGACGAGTCGTCCGCGGGGGCGTAGTCGGCGGCGAACCAGGAGGCGACGGCCACGTCGTAGGCCGCGGTGTGTTTGAACGCCTCGGCGGCCAGCCGCTTGCGGGCGGCCAGGTCGAAACCGCCGTCCTCGACGGCCGCGAGGACGTCCGCGTACCGGTCGGGGCTGGTGACCACGGCGACCGAGGGGTGGTTCTTGGCGGCGGCGCGGACCATCGAGGGGCCGCCGATGTCGATCTGCTCCACGCACTCGTCGGCCGAGGCGCCGGAGGCCACGGTCTCGCGGAACGGGTAGAGGTTGACCACCACCAGGTCGAACGGGGCCACGCCCAGCTCGGCGAGCTGCTCGCGGTGGCTCTCCAGGCGCAGGTCGGCGAGGATGCCGGCGTGCACCTTCGGGTGCAGGGTCTTGACCCGGCCGTCCAGGCACTCGGGGAAGCCGGTCAGCTCCTCGACCTTGGTGACCGGGACGCCGGCGGCGGCGATGCGGGAGGCCGTGGAACCGGTCGACACCAGCTCGACACCGGCCTCGTGCAGCCCGCGCGCCAGGTCTTCCAGCCCGGTCTTGTCGTAGACGCTGACGAGCGCCCGGCGAAGGGGCCGCTTGTTGCTCTCGGCGGTCACTGGATAACTACCTTTCGTCCCTCGATGCGATAGCCGTGCCGGGCGAGCCGGCTCACGACCTCGACGAGCAGCCTTCGCTCGACTTCCTTGATGCGCTCGTGCAGCGCGCTCTCGTCGTCCTCGTCCCGGATCTCCACCACGCCCTGCGCGATGATCGGCCCGGTGTCGACGCCGTCGTCGACGAAGTGGACGGTGCAGCCGGTGACCCGGACGCCGTACGCGAGCGCGTCGCGGACCCCGTGGGCGCCGGGAAAACTGGGCAGCAGGGCCGGGTGGGTGTTGACGAACCGCCCGCCGAAGCGCGCGAGGAACTCCTTGCCCACGACCTTCATGAACCCGGCGGAGACCACGAGATCGGGCTCGTACGCCGCGACCGCCGCGGCCAGGGCAGCGTCCCACTCCGCGCGGCTCGCGTGGTCCTTCACCTTGCACACGAACGTCGGCAGCCCGGCCCGCTCGGCGCGGGCGAGCCCCTCGATGCCGTCGCGGTCGGCCCCGACGGCGACGATCCGCGCGCCGTACGCCTCGGCTCCGGTGCGCTCGATCTCGTCCAGGAGCGCCTGGAGGTTGGTGCCGGATCCGGAGACCAGCACGACGAGGCGCTTGGCCACGGGGTTGGCGGCCACGGTGGGGCCCTTTCTCACGAAGCGGTCTGTACGTCGGCGGTTTGTATGGTCATACGAATGCTTCGCGCCCCGTGATACGGGGAAGTCTACGAAGCGGCCGACCGCCAGCAACGATACCGGCACCCCGGACGGCCCCCACGGGACGGGTGCGTGGCCGGGAGGTAGCGTTCGGGGGGAATCGACAGGAGCAGCCCCGGGAACGCGGTCGTCGTGCGACGCGTTGACAAGGTGGAAGCTCACGACGACCAGCCGTGTTGATCTAGGGGAAGACGCTCTTTTGATGCCCGTCCGCAGCCTGCGACTCCGCACGTTCCCGCCAGCTCCGGCCCAGGGAGGGGAGCGTCACGGAGTGCTGCTGCGCGAGCGGCCCTCGACGCCCCCCGACGCTCCGCGGGGCGGGGCGCAGGGCTCCGGCGCGGGGCAGGGCGGCGAGTCCGGCAGCGGTGGCCGCGCCGGTGAGGGCGAGCAGGACAACCCGTTCGCGCCGCCGCCGGAGGGCGCACCGGACCGGCCGTGGCAGCCGCGCCATCCGGGCGGGGCCTCCGGTCCGCAGGGTCCCGGTGGCGGCCAGGGCGGTCGCGGCGGCGGCCCCTGGGGCAGCCAGTGGAGCGACCGGCAGCCCGGCCGGTCCTCCGGCGGCTTCGGCGAGCGTCCCGGCGCGGGCCCCCAGGGCGGGCAGGGCGGACCCGGCGCGGGCACGCGCTGGGACCCCACGGACCCGGTCCAGCGCCGGGCGCGCTACGCACTGCTGTCCGGGATGTGGGCCATCTTCTTCGCCCTGTTCAGCTGGCCGTACGTCTCGCTGCTGCTGGGCGCGCTGGCGCTGTACTGGGGCATCAGCTCCCTGCGCGCCAAGCCCCGCACCCCCGACCCGGCCAAGCCGGCGGCCCCGGCCCCCGGCCGGCCCCAGACGACGGCGGCCGTCGCCGGCCTGGTCACGGCGTCCCTGGCCCTGGTGCTGGTCGCCTCCACGTTCACGGTCCAGTTCGTCTACCGCGACTACTTCACGTGTGTGAACGACGCGCTCACGCACGAGGCGAAGCAGTCGTGCCAGACGCTGCTGCCGGAGCAGCTGCGGAGCGTGCTGGGGGCGGGGAACGAGTAGGACGGGCCGGGGTCAGGGGTTTTCGGGGGTTGCCTCGGGAGCTCCGGGCGTCTCGGCGGCGGGCCGGGGTGCGGCGGGTTCGGCGGGTTCCTTGGTCCCGGCGGGCTCCTTGGTCCCGGCGGGTTCCTTGGTCCCGGCGGGCTCCTTGGTCCCGGCGGGTTCGGTGGCTCCCGCGGTTTCCGTGGTTCCGGCGGTTTTCGGGGGTTCCGTGGTGGGCGGCTCGGCTGCGGGCCGCTCGGGGCGGAAGCCGGTGGGCAGTTCGATGCGGAGTTCCGCCGGAGGCTCGGCGGGGAGGATGTCGTAGGCGTCCTCGTCCCGGCGGTCGTCCTCGCGCTTGGCCTTGCCGTCGCCCTTCCCGGTGTCCTTCGCCTTCCCGGTGTCCTTCGCCTTCCCTGAATCCTTCGCCTTCTCCGGGGCCTTGGGCTTCTGCGAGTTCATCGGCTTCTGAGCCCCCGCCGGCTTCTGTGCGCCCGGAGCCGTCGCCGGGGACCCCGCGCCCCGCAGTCGCCACGCCCGTACGACGAGGGCCGTCGGCATGCCGAGCAGCGCGGTCCAGACACCCGCCGCCGGACCCGTCTGCCACCACAGGGGCCCGAAGCGGGAGAGCGCCCCGACGCCCAGGGCGCCACCGGAGAGGCCGGCGAGCACGGCCAGCAGAAGGATGCAGAGCGCGGCCGTCAGCAGGGTGACACCGGCGGTGCGGGCCGCCGACCAGCGCGGCCGGGGCGGCTCGCCGTGCCCGCGGCGCCGTACCGCGCCGCGGGCCACGAACCACCCGGCCACCACCCCCGCCACCACCGGCACCAGCGCGGCCGCCCAGTTCAGCCGGGTGCCGGGGCCCGCGTCCGGGACCGCCGCGAGCAGCGGGAACGGCGGCAGCAGCGGCGCCGGGTCGGAGGCGAGCGGGTGCACCGGGTGCCCGGCGCCGAGCACGAAACCCGGTCCGAGGGCGTAGGACGCCGCCCACACCGCGGCGTTGGGGACCAGCGCCATACCGAGCAGCAGCACCGCGAACCGGCCCGTCCACCCGTCCGTCAGCTGGACGAACGAGGCCCGCGCCGCACCCCCGTGCCACACCGTCGAGGCGGCGACGAGCAGCGCGCCACCGCCGACCAGCACGGCGGTCGAGGCACCGGCGGCCCGTACCGCCGTGGCCACCCGCGCCCGCGCGTCCGCGCCGAACACCACCCGCCGTACCGGCCCCGGCACCGCCTTCAGCACGACCAGCAGCGGCGCGGGCGGGCAGCCGTGCGCCGACCACACCCCGGCGCCCGCCCCGGCCGCCGCGACCAGGGGGAAGGAGACCGCCAACCAGGCCCAGGAAGGCCGGAGTTCGCCACCGGAGCAGTACAGGGCGACGGCGGTGCCGACGGCGAGGTAGCCGAGGACCACCCCGAGCCAGGCCGTACGCACGGGCACGGGCGGCGGTCCGTCGGGCTCGGCGGAGGCGTCCGTGGCGTACCGGCCCGCCCGGTACAGCAGCCACGCGGGCAGCGCGAGCAGCAGCAACGGGGTGACGCCCACCGGGAGGGGCGCGCCCGAGAGGGTGTCGGTGCGGACCAGTTCGACGCCGTGGCCGAGCAGCCACAGCGCGGCGGCGATGTGCAGCGCGCCGCCCGGCCCGCTGTCGGGGTACGGCGAGCTGATCCACAGGCCCAGGACCAGCACGGTGAGGGCGCCGAGGCCGAGTCCGGCCGCGACCACGCCGTTCAGCAGGCTCGCGGACAGTCCGGGCGAACGGTCGCGCAGCCGGGTGGACAGGGGGGTGAGCGACGGTCGGCGCGCGGTCATCTGGGTCACCCGGCCATGGTCCCAACGACACGCGCTTTCCCGGCGTAACAGGTGAAGCACCGTAGTGTCGCTCAATATATGTTTATGTCACTTATCGTACGAAAGGGCGCATGGTGAGCACGAGCACGCAGATCCCCACCGGGCCGTTGCCACCGCCGAAGGAACGCCGACGCCTGCGCCAGGCCCGCTCCCTGACGCAGGTTCAGCTGGCCAGACGCCTCGGCGTGGCCCGCGCCACGGTGCGCGCGTGGGAGTCCGGGCGCCGGGCGCCGGCCGGTGCCGAGGGGCGGGCGTACACCGAGTTCCTCGGCGCGGTCGCCCGGCCGGCAGATGCTGACGAACCGTCCGGGAAGCCGGAGCCCGGCGGGCCCGAGCCGCTGACGCCCGCTCAGGCCTTCGACGCGCTCTACGCCTTCTGCGCGCCGGCCCTCGTCCGCCAGACCTATCTGCTGTGCGGGCGCCGCGAACTGGCCCGCGAGGCGGTGGAGCGCGCCTTCCAGCTGGCCTGGCAGCGCTGGCCCGAGGTCGCCAGGGACCGGGATCCGGCCGGGTGGGTGCGGGCGGTGGCGTACGACTGCGCGCTCTCGCCCTGGCACCGGTTCCGCCCCTGCTACCGGCAGCCGGAGCCGCCGCCCGCGGATCCGGCCGACCGGGATCTGCTGAACGCGCTGCTCACGCTGCCGCCGTCGTACCGGCGCACGCTCGTGCTGTACGACGGCGTCGGGCTCGACCTCCCGGAGACGGCGGCGGAGACGGAGGCCAGCACACCGGCGGCGGCGAACCGGCTGACGCACGCGCGGGAGGCGATGGCGGCGCGGGTCCCGGAGCTCGCGGACACGGCGCTGCTGCACCGCCGGCTGGCGGAGCTGGCCTCCCGCGAACGCCTGCGCGCGTCCCGGCCGCCGACGGTGCGCACCGTCGGCGAACGCCGCAACGTCTTCTGGACCCGCGCGGCCATCGCCTTCACGGTGACGATCATCGGCGCGACGGCGCTCACGCTGCGGACGGCGCCGACCCACTACGAGCCCCCGATCGCCCCCGCCCGCGCCGTCGAGGGCGTCCCCCGCGCGGTCCCGATGGGCCCGCTGTCCCCCGAGGAACTGGCGCTGCGGACGAAGCTCCGCCGGGAGGCGTCATCGGGCGCCGAACGCGTCGAACCGACACCGCGGTGACCTCCGGCCGCCCGCCCTGAGCCCTCTCGGGGCAGCCACCAGGGTGGCGAGCGCAAACGCCGGTAGGCCCGCCCCGGCGAAACGGGACGGGCCTACCGGCGTTCAGGTCAGAGGCGCACGCTCATCGGAGGGCACGGCTCTGCCGGGGGTTCACGCGCCCAGGATCTCGCGGGCGAGCTTCGCCGTCTCGGTCGGGGTCTTGCCGACCTTGACGCCCGCCGCCTCCAGGGCCTCCTTCTTCGCCTGCGCGGTCCCGGAGGAGCCGGAGACGATCGCACCGGCGTGACCCATGGTCTTGCCCTCCGGCGCGGTGAAGCCCGCGACGTAACCGACGACCGGCTTCGTCACGTTCTCCTTGATGAACGCGGCGGCACGCTCCTCAGCGTCGCCACCGATCTCACCGATCATCACGATGAGCTCGGTCTCGGGGTCCTCCTGGAAGGCCGCGAGCGCGTCGATGTGCGTGGTGCCGATGATCGGGTCGCCACCGATGCCGACGGCGGTCGAGAAGCCGATGTCCCGCAGCTCGTACATCATCTGGTACGTCAGCGTGCCGGACTTCGAGACCAGGCCGATGCGGCCCGGCTTGGTGATGTCGCCCGGAATGATGCCGACGTTCGACTGACCCGGCGTGATGATGCCGGGGCAGTTCGGGCCGATGATCCGGGTCTTGTTGCCCTTCTTGCCGGCGTACGCCCAGAACGCCGCCGTGTCGTGCACGGCGATGCCCTCGGTGATCACGACGGCCAGCGGGATCTCGGCGTCGATGGCCTCGACGACCGCGTCCTTCGTGAACTTCTCCGGCACGAAGATGACGGAGACGTCGGCGCCGGTCTTCTCGATGGCCTCCTTGACGGTGCCGAAGACGGGTACCTCGGTGCCGTCGAAGTCCACGGTCTGACCCGCCTTGCGCGGGTTCACGCCGCCCACGACGTTCGTGCCGTCACCGAGCATGAGCTTGGTGTGCTTCATGCCGGTGGCGCCGGTCATGCCCTGGACGATGACCTTGCTGTCCTTGTTGAGCCAGATAGCCATGGTGTGTCGGTGTCCTCGTCCTCGTGCTTACTTGGCGGCGGCCAGCTCGGCGGCCTTCGCGGCCGCGCCGTCCATGGTGTCGACGCGCTGCACCAGCGGGTGGTTGGCGTCCGTGAGGATCTTCCGGCCCAGCTCGGCGTTGTTGCCGTCGAGGCGGACGACGAGCGGCTTCTCGACCTTCTCGCCGCGGTCCTCCAGAAGCTTCAGGGCCTGCACGATGCCGTTGGCGACCTCGTCGCAGGCGGTGATGCCGCCGAAGACGTTCACGAAGACGGACTTGACGTCCGGGTCGCCCAGGATGATCTCCAGGCCGTTCGCCATCACCTGGGCGGAGGCGCCGCCACCGATGTCCAGGAAGTTGGCGGGCTTCACGCCACCGTGGTTCTCACCGGCGTACGCGACGACGTCCAGGGTGCTCATGACGAGACCCGCGCCGTTGCCGATGATGCCGACCTCGCCGTCGAGCTTGACGTAGTTGAGGTTCTTCTCCTTGGCGGCGGCCTCCAGCGGGTTGGCCGCGGCCTTGTCGTGCAGCGCCTCGAAGTCCGGGTGACGGAACTCGGCGTTGTCGTCCAGGGAGACCTTGCCGTCCAGGGCGATGACGTCGCCGGAGGCGACCTTGGCCAGCGGGTTGACCTCGACCAGGAGGGCGTCCTCCTTGATGAAGGTGTCCCACAGCCTGACCAGGACGTCGGCGACCTTGTCGGCGACCTCGGCCGGGAACTTGGCGGCCGCGACGATCTCGCGGGCCTTCTCGGGGGTCACACCGTCGATCGCGTCGATCGGCGTCTTGGCGACGGCCTCGGGGCGGGAGGCCGCCACCTCCTCGATCTCCATGCCGCCCTCGACGGACGCGATGGAGAGGAAGGTGCGGTTCGCACGGTCGAGGAGGAAGGAGACGTAGTACTCCTCCACGATCTCCGGAGCGGTCTCGGCGATCATCACCTTGTGGACCGTGTGGCCCTTGATGTCCATGCCGAGGATGTCCGTCGCGCGGGCGACGGCCTCGTCCGGGGTGGCGGCCAGCTTGACGCCGCCGGCCTTGCCACGACCACCGACCTTCACCTGCGCCTTGACGACGGACTTGCCGCCCAGACGCTCGGTGATCTCGCGCGCCGCCTCAGGCGTGTCGATGACTTCACCGGCCAGCACCGGTACATCGTGCTTGGCGAAGAGGTCCCTCGCCTGGTACTCGAACAGGTCCACGCGCTTCCGTCCCTATCAGTGATCTCGCGGTTCGTTGGATGCGTGGGCGTGCCGCGAAGGGCAACGTGACGTCCGCTTGTCACTAGGGGGGCGCACACGGTGTCCGAGCGCGCGGCATGTCCGTCTCGCAGGTTATCGCCGCTTGCGGGGGCTCCCTAAATCGAGGGTCACACGCGAGCGGTGATACCTGTCACATGATGCCGGGTTCTCTGGCACGCGGTGCCGCGCCCTCCTCGTCCTACCGGTGGGTACGAGGCCTCACCGGGCTGGGGCCGACCCGGCGAGGCCTCCGGTCGGCCCCGATGGCGCCGGGGTCGCAGCGGGTGGTCCCCACCCCAATGGGGACCACCCGCCCCAGCCGCGGGGCGCGCCCCCGCCGGACCGATGGCGTTCGGCCGACCGGGTGCGACTGCCCCGCGGAGCGAGGGGTCCGGGCGGTGGCCGGAGGTGCCGGCTGCCCGGTGCCCCCTCCGACGCCGCCTACGCCGCACGGGTTCCCGGTTCCGCCCCTCCCTTACGCCGTCTCCGGTATCGGCAGGGGCCGCTTCTCCAGCGCCGCCGCCATCACCTCGGGGAACAGGTCGGGGGTGCAGGCGAAGGCCGGGGCGCCGAGCGCGCCGAGCGCGGCCGCGTGCTGCCGGTCGTAGGCCGGCGCGCCCTCGTCCGACAGCGCGAGCAGTGTCACGAACTGCACCCCGGACGCCTTCATGGCCGCCACCCGCTTGAGCATCTCGTCCCGTATGCCGCCTTCGTACAGGTCGCTGATCAGCACGACGACGGTCTCGGCGGGCCGGGCGATGCGGTCCTGGCAGTAGGCGAGCGCCCGGTTGATGTCCGTGCCGCCGCCGAGCTGGGTGCCGAAGAGGACGTCCACCGGGTCGTCCAGCTGGTCGGTGAGGTCGACCACCGCCGTGTCGAAGACGACCAGGCGGGTGCTGATCGACCGCATGGAGGCGAGGACCGCGCCGAAGACGGACGCGTAGACGACGGACGCCGCCATCGAGCCGGACTGGTCGATGCAGAGGATCACCTCCTTCTTCACCGACTGCGCGGCCCGCCCGTAGCCGATGAGCCGCTCCGGTACGACCGTGCGGTACTCGGGCAGGTAGTGCTTGAGGTTGGCCGCGATGGTGCGGTTCCAGTCGATGTCGTGGTGGCGCGGCCGGCTGACGCGCGCGCTGCGGTCCAGGGCGCCGGTCAGGGTGGCGCGGGTGCGGGTGGCGAGCCGCTTCTCCAGGTCGTCCACCACCTTGCGCACGACCGCCCGCGCCGTCTCCTTCGTGGTCTCCGGCATCGCCTTGTGGAGCGAGAGCAGCGTGCCGACCAGGTGCACGTCGGCCTCCACCGCCTCCAGCATCTCCGGTTCGAGGAGCAGGGCGGACAGTCCGAGCCGGTCGATGGCGTCGCGCTGCATGACCTGGACGACGGAGGAGGGGAAGTAGGTGCGGATGTCCCCGAGCCAGCGCGCCACGGACGGCGCCGAGGCCCCGAGTCCGGCCGCGCGCTCCCGGCCCGGCTGCGGCTTGTCCCCCTTGCCGTAGAGCGCGGCCAGCGCCCCGTCCATCCCCGCGTCCCGCCCGGACAGCGCGCATCCGGTGCCGTCGGCCTGCTCCCCGCCGAGCACGAGCCGCCAGCGCCGCAGCCGCTCGCGTGCCGGGTCCTCGCATCGCGTCGGTACCGTCTCGGTCGTCATGCGCCCACCCCCGTGAGGCTCTTGTCGTCGGTGGCCGTCCCGAGCAGCAGCCGCAGCACGGGGAGCACGGCGTCGGCGCGCCCGGTGTCGGGCTCGGCGGCGAAACCGGGTGCGCCGGGCCCGTGGGCCGCCGGACCGGTCCGCTCTCCGGGTCCGCGCCGCACCAGTTCGCCGAGGGTTCTGCGCACCCCCGGCTCGTATGCCGCGAAAGTGCGCCGCAGCAGCGGCAGTACGTCGGTGAACGCCTCCGCCGGCACGCCGGTCAGCCAGCTGTCGACCAGGCCGAGCAGCCGCTCGTCGTGCACCAGCAGCATGCCGCCCCCGCCGCCGACGAAGCCCTCGATCCAGGCGGCCGCGTCACCGGGCGGCGTCCCCGGTGACAGCGCGAGCCCCATCAGCCGCGCCGCCTCGTCGGCCCCCAGCTCCCCCTCGTCCAGCAGCAGCCGCGCCGCCCGCCCCCGGACCACCCCGGCGACGGTGTCCCGCCCGGCGAGACCGCGCAGCACCCCCCGCCACCGCCGCCGCAGCCCGCCGAGCCCCCGGACGCCGTCACCGGTGCCGGGCGCCGAGGACTCCGCCGCGCCGTCACCGGCGCCGGGGCCGGCGCCGTCCCAACCGGTCGCCCCGGCTCCACCGGTGCCGCTCCCCGACCCGGCGCCCGCATCGGCCGCGTCCGGCTCACCGCCGAGTGCCTCCCCCAGCAGCCCCACCGCCGTATGCACCGCGTCCACACGGCCCCGCATCCGCTCCGCCGCGTCGGTGTCCAGGGAGGTGCAGGCCGGGGGCAGGCCGACGAAGACGCGTTCGGCGAGGCCGGCGGCGACGCCGGCCAGGGCGCGGGTGTCGGTGCCGCGCACGTCGCCGTAGCGCAGGGAGCGGACCAGGGCGGGCAGGGCCTGGGCGAGGTGGCCGACGTCCGTGTCCAGGGCCGCGCGGTCGGCGAGCGCCCGCATGACCGCGGGCAGGGCGTCGGACAGACCGGCGAGCAGGCACCGTTCGGCGAGTGCCGTGACGTCCGCGAGGGCGGCCGCGGCGGCCGCGTCGGCCTCCGCCCTGGCCCGCGCCGCCGCGGCCACGGTCGTCCCCCATACGCCCGCCTCCGCGACCCGCACCGACAGCTCCGGCTCCCAGCGCAGCCGCCAGGTCTCCCGGAACGTGCCCGTGCTCCCCCGCGAGGGGCCCGGCTGCCCCCAGTCGACGCCGAGCAGCCGCAGCCGGTGCAGCAGTCTGCTGCGGCCCGCGTCCGTGTCCCCGCGCAGATCCAGCTCCAGCTCGCGCTCCAGCGCCTCCGGCTTGAGCCGCAGCGCGCGCTGCCGCCGCGCCAGGTCCCGCTGCAACGGCACGGCGGGCGCCGACTCCGGCACCTCCCCCAGGGCGTCCCCGACCACCAGCCGGTCGTGCACCAGCGCCAGCGGCACGTCCGAGCCGTCGCACATCACCGCGCGCACCGCGTCGGTGGTCTCGCCCAGGCCGGGCAGCGGGCGCCCGCGCAGGGCCGCGAGAGTGCCGGCGAGCCGTACGGCCTCGATGACATGCGCCGAGGACACGATCCGGTCCTCCGCCCGCAGCAGCCCCGCCACCTTGGTCAGCCACCGTTCCACCGGCCGGTCGGGGGCGTGGAAGAGATGGCCGTACCAGCCGGGCGAGTCGATGCCCGCGCCGTAGCCGCTCGACCGGGCCAGCCTGCGGTGTGTCCAGGGCACCCAGGTCAGGTCGGCCTTGACCTTGGGCAGCCCCTTCAGCAGCGCCCGGTCGGCGGTGACGGTCGTCTTCTCGCGCAGCGCGGGCACATGCCAGGCCCCGCACACCACGGCCACCGCGTCCCCGAACTCCTTGCGCGCGGCGCGCAGCCGCAGCCGCATCTGCGCCTCGCGCACCAGGTCGCGGGGGTGCCCGCCCGCGCCGTACCGCTCGCGCAGCGCACCCATGGCCTCGGCCAGCGCCTCGAACGGGGCGAAGGGGTCCCGCTCCCCCGCCCCCCGGTGTTCCACGGCGTCCTCCCACCAGCGCTCGGGATCGTCGTACCCGGCGGCCCCGGCGAGCGCGGCGAGCGGGTCGATCCGCAGCCGCTCGTCCTCGGCGACCTCGCTCTCCTCCCCTTCTCGGGGCGGGAGCCCGGTGTCCCGGGCGAGGGTGTGGGCGGCGGGCAGGTCGATGAAGCCGGCCGGTACGCCGTGCTCCAGGGCCCAGCGCAGGGCCACCCACTCCGGGCTGAACGCGGCGAACGGCCAGAACGCGGAGCGGCCGGGCTCGTCCACGGCGTGGGCGAGCAGGGCGACCGGTGGCCGCAGATCCGGGTCGGCGGCCAGCGGGATCAGCGCGTCGGCCTCGGGCGGCCCCTCGATCAGGACGGTGGCGGGCCGGGCGGCGTCCAGGGCGGCCCGCACCGCGCGGGCGGAACCGGGCCCGTGGTGCCGCACCCCCAGCAGCAGCGGACCGGCGCCGGTCATGCGCTCACCTCCCGGCACGCCCGGTAGAAGTCCGTCCAGCCCTCGCGCTCGCGCACGACCGTCTCCAGGTACTCCTGCCAGACCACCCGGTCGGCCGCCGGATCGCGGACGACCGCGCCGAGAATGCCGGCGGCCACGTCCGCCGGGCGCAGCACGCCGTCGCCGAAGTGGGCGGCGAGCGCCAGGCCGTTGGTCACGACGGAGATCGCCTCGGCCGTGGAGAGGGTGCCGCTGGGCGACTTCACCTTCGTACGGCCGTCGTCGGTCAGGCCGTCGCGCAGTTCGCGGAAGACCGTCACGACGCGGCGGATCTCCGCCGTCCCGTCGGGCGCGGCCGGCAGGTCGAGGGAGCGGCCGATCTGTTCGACGCGGCGCGTGACGATGTCCACCTCGGCCTCCGCGCTCTCCGGCAGCGGCAGCACGACGGTGTTGAAGCGGCGGCGCAGCGCGCTGGAGAGGTCGTTGACCCCGCGGTCGCGGTCGTTGGCGGTGGCGATGAGGTTGAAGCCGCGTACCGCCTGGACCTCTTCGCCCAGCTCCGGGATGGGCAGGGTCTTCTCGGACAGGATGGTGATGAGGGTGTCCTGCACATCGGCCGGGATGCGGGTCAGCTCCTCGACGCGGGCGGTCATGCCCTCGGCCATGGCGCGCATGACCGGGCTGGGCACGAGGGCGTCGCGGCTCGGGCCGTGGGCGAGCAGGCGCGCGTAGTTCCAGCCGTAGCGGATGGCCTCCTCGGGGGTGCCGGCGGTGCCCTGGACCAGCAGGGTCGAGTCGCCGCTGACGGCGGCGGCCAGATGCTCCGACACCCAGGTCTTGGCGGTGCCGGGCACGCCGAGCAGCAGCAGGGCGCGGTCGGTGGCGAGCGTGGTGACGGCGACCTCGACGATCCGGCGCGGCCCCACGTACTTCGGCGAGATCACCGTGCCGTCCGGCAGGGTGCCGCCGAGCAGGTAGGTGGCCACCGCCCACGGCGACAGTCTCCAGCGGGCCGGGCGCGGCCGGTCGTCCTGCGCGGCCAGCGCGGCGAGTTCGTCCGCGAACGCCTGCTCGGCGTGCGGCCGCAGGGCCGCCGTGTTCTCGCCCGCGTGCGGTGCCGCGGACGTCGAAGGCGTGGACGCAAGGTTGGCTGACATGGCTGAGGCCCCCTCCAGCTCGGCCGGTTCGGATCTGCCACCAACGATGAACCACCCCACTGACAATCGCTCTGACCAGCGCAAACGCCCGCGCAGGGCCGATTGTCAGTGGCGGGACCTACCGTCGGAGACATGACTGAGCAGGGGGTGCGCTGGACCGCGGACCAGGTGCTGGCACTGGCGCCTGACGCCGCGTCACGCAAGGCCGGAAGCAGGCTCGGCACGGCCGGTCCGTGGTCCGGGGCGGGGAGCGGGAAGGAATCGGTGTGGGGGCTGTGCAAGGGCAGCGGCAGCAGGCCGTACCAGACGGTGGTCGATCTCGACGGGCCCGCGTACAAGTGCAGTTGTCCGAGCCGTAAGTTCCCGTGCAAGCACGCGCTCGGGCTGCTTCTGCTGTGGGCGGGCGGCGACGGCTCGGTGCCGGTGTGCGCCGATCCGCCGGACTGGGCCGGGCAGTGGCTCGCGGGCCGGCGCGAGCGCCCGCGGGACAAGCGGCCGGAGGGTGGTGGCGGCGCGGCCGGCGATCCGGAGGCGGCCCGGCGCCGCGCGGAGCGCCGGGCCGAGCGGGTCACCGCGGGCGCGACCGAGCTGGAGCAGCGCCTCGCCGATCTGCTGCGCGGCGGCCTCGCCACGGCCGAGCAGGCGGGATACGGACTGTGGGAGGAGACCGCGGCCCGCATGGTCGACGCCCAGGCACCCGGACTGGCCGCGCGCGTACGCGAGTTGGGAGCGATACCGGGGTCCGGCGCGGGCTGGCCGGCCCGGTTGCTGGAGGAGTGCGCGCTGGTGCACCTGCTCGACCAGGGCTGGCTGCGCCGCGACCGGCTGCCGGAGCCCCTCGCGGCCACCGTCCGCTCCCGGCTCGGCCTGCCCGCCCCGGCGGACGGCCCGCCCGAGCGCGACCGCTGGCTGGTCCTCGCCCAGTACGACACGGCGGACGCGAAACTGACGACCCGGCGGATATGGCTGTACGGCACCGCGTCGCACCGCACCCGGCTGCTGCTGTCCTACGGCGCGGGCGGCCGGGCCCCGGAGCTGTCCCTGCCGGTGGGTCTCGCCGTGGACGCCGCGCTGTCCGCGTATCCGGGTGCCGGTCAGCCGCGGGCCGCGCTGGGCGAGCGGTTCGCCGCGCCCGCTCCGGCGGGTGTGCGCCTCCGGGGGGTCGGCACCGCCGAGGCGGTGGCCCGGTACGGCACCGCCCTGCGCGAGGACCCCTGGCTGGAGTCGGTCCCGGCGGTCCTGGAGCGGGTCGTGCCGGTCCCGGACGGCGAACAGTGGCAACTGGCCGACGCCGACGCGGACTCGGCGCTGCCCCTGTCCCGCTCCGCCCGCTCCCGTCCCGGCCTGTGGCGCCTGCTCGCCCTGTCCGGCGGCGCCCCGGTGACGGTCTTCGGCGAGTGCGGCCACCGGGGTTTCACGCCGCTCACGGCCTGGCCGGAGGGCGGCGGGGAGGCGGTGCCGCTGTGCTGACCCGCCCGCCCCACTCCACCCGAAGGGATGACCACGCGATGAACGGCACCGCAGCCCGACCGGGCGCCGTGGACGACTGGGAGGACCTGGTCACCACCGCCCTCCTCGGCACCGACCGGCGCCCGCCCGCGCGGCTCGCGCCCGGCCGGTCCGCCCCCGTCACCCTGCTGGACGCGGCCGCCGAGGCGACCGTACGGCGGCGGGCCGGGCTGCGGACCGCACCGGCCGGGCAGCGGCCGAAGCGGGCGCCCGAGGACCCCCGCCCGGCCCTGCCACCGGCCGCGGCCGGCCGGCTGGCGTCGCTGCTCGCCGACCGCTCCGGCGGCGCCGGCGGCGGGCGGCGGGGCGGCTCCCCGGACCTGATGGAGCTGCTCCCGCAGTGGCTCGCGGCGGCCAACGCGCACGGGTACGCGGCCCCCGCGCAGGCGCTCCCCGCGCTGCTGGACGCCGCTCGGGGACGTACGGACCTGCGTCCGGCGGCGCTGGCCTTCGCGGGGCCGCGGGCGCTGTGGCTGGCCCGGTTCAACCCGGACTGGCGGTTCGCCCTGCGCTCGGCCCCCGGCGGCGGTGCGGCGCTCCCGGATCCGGGGGACGCGGAGGCGGTACGACGGCTGTGGGAGGAGGGCCTGTTCGCCGAGCGGGTGGCCCTGCTGGGCGCGCTGCGGGCCCGTATGCCCGAGCGGGCCCGCGAGGTGCTGGCCGGGACCTGGGCGACGGAGCGGGCGGAGGACCGGCTGATGTTCCTGGACTCACTGCGCTCGGGCCTGTCCGCGGCGGACGAGCCGTTCCTGGAGCAGGCGCTGGGCGACCGCAGCCGCAACGTCCGGGCCACGGCGGCGGAGCTGCTGTCCGCGCTGCCGGGTTCGGCCCTGGCCGGACGGATGGCCGTACGGGCGCTGGCGTGTGTGGCCCTGGACCGTTCGGGAGACGGTCCGGTGATCGTGGTGGAGGCGCCGCACGAGTGCGACTCCGGCATGGAGCACGACGGCGTGGTGGCCGGCCCGCCCGTCGGGCGTGGCGAACGGTCCTGGTGGCTGGGGCAGTTGGTGGAGTCCGCGCCGCTCGGCATATGGCCGGACCGGCTCGGCGGGCGCGACGCGCGGGAGATCGTGGCGCTGCCGGTGGCGGACGGCTGGCAGGGCGAGCTGCACGCGGCCTGGTGCCGGGCGGCGGTGCGGCAGCGGGACGCGCGGTGGTCGCGGGCGCTCCTCGGTGCCCCGTCGGCGCCGGAGGCGGGCGGGCCGGGCGCGGTGTCCCTGGCGGAGCGGGCCAAGCTGCTGGCCACGCTGGAGCCGGCGGAACGCGCCGAGTGGGTCGCCGGGTTCATCGCGACGCACGGCCTGTCGGAGGCGTTCCAGCTGCTCGGGGTGTGCGCGGTTCCCTGGTCCGCGCCGCTGGGCCGGGCCGTCGTGGACGCCCTCAACATCGCGCGGGACGCCGGGAGTTATCCCTGGAGCTTCAGCGGCGTGATGGGCCTCGCGGAACGCTGCCTGGACCCGGCCGAGGCCGCCCGCTTGCAGTCCCTGCTGGCGATACCCGACGAACACGAGGACACCGCGCCGGGCGCCGGCGGCTACTGGTCGGAGGCGTTCCAGCGGCTCGTCACCACACTGCGGCTGCGGGCGGCGATGGCCGACGAGCTGACACCGGCGGGGGCGGCCGACGCGGGGTGACGACGACACCGGCGGACGGGAGGGGATGAGGCGGGACAGGGGGTGGGGCATGGCACCCGGCTGAACCGGATGCCGGCACCGCGGGCACGGCCACGCGGCGACAGCGGGCACCGCGCGCCACCGGCGCTCCGGGGCCGCCGCCCCGCCCGACACCCCGGCGGACCAGCGCGCCGCGCCGCCTCGCGCCGCCCGCATCACCCCACGGCCGCGTCGCCCCCGGAACCCCACGCGGGCATCACCCCACGTCGCCTCAGCCTCCCGACGCCGCCGGCTGGCGCGCGTTCTCCCTGACCCACTCCACGATCGACGCGGTCGTCGCCCCCGGAGTGAAGATCTCCGCGACGCCCTTCTCCTTCAGCGGCGGGATGTCCTCTTCCGGGATGATGCCGCCGCCGAAGACGAGGATGTCCTCGGCGTCGCGCTCCGCGAGCAGGTCGATGACCGCGGCGAACAGGGTGTTGTGCGCGCCGGAGAGGATGGACAGGCCGATCGCGTCGGCGTCCTCCTGGATCGCGGTGTCGACGATCTGCTCGGGCGTCTGGTGCAACCCGGTGTAGACGACCTCCATCCCGGCGTCCCGCAGGGCGCGCGCGATGACCTTGGCCCCACGGTCATGGCCGTCGAGGCCCGGCTTGGCCACCACCACCCGGATCGGACCGGCTGCCACACCCATCACTGCCTCCCTCGCACGACCACGTCCCGCGCCACCTCACGCGGCCGGCGGAGACGCTCGCCGCCGCCCTCCGACAAGTACCGCACCCACGGCACGCCCCGCCACCCGTCGCGGGATGAACGGATGTTGTCTCCAGCATCCCGCGCCCGGCTGTTTTACGGTGCGCGACGACGGGGAATTCTTTGAGTGGGACATACAGGCACACGGGGGATGGAGCCGTCCTCGGGTGTGCCGACGGGAGGTCGGCCATGAAGGTCACCGGAGTAGTGCCACTCATCTCCCCGTACTCGTACTGCCGCCGCCTGTGGCCCGGCAGGCTGGCCGGGCTGTCGGTGACGCTGCTGAAGGCGACCGCTCTGGACGCCGCGATCCTGGCGGGACACGTCCTGCTGTATCCGACCGGCCTGTTCCAGGAGCGCTGCGCCCCCGCGCCCGTGGCCGGCGGCGCCGCCCGGCTGCCCGTCCGCCCCAGCCCCCCGGTCGTGCTGCTGCACGGCTTCATCGACAACCGCTCGGTCTTCGTGCTGCTGCGCCGCAGCCTGGCCCAGCACGGCGGACAGCGCGTGGAATCGCTCAACTACTCGCCGCTGACCTGCGACATCCGCGCCGCCGCCGAGCTGTTCGGGCGGCATGTGGAGGAGATCTGCGAGCGCACCGGCAGCGACCGGGTGGACATCGTGGGACACAGCCTGGGCGGTCTGATCGCCCGCTACTACGTGCAGTGCCTGGGCGGTGACCTGCGGGTCCGCACACTGGTCACGCTCGGCACCCCGCACTCCGGCACCCGTGTCGCGCCGCTGGCCGACGCCCATCCCATCGTGCGCCAGATGCGGCCGGGTTCGCAGGTGATCGAGGAGTTGGGCCGGCCCGCGCCCGGCTGCCGTACCCGGTTCGTCAGCTTCTGGAGCGACTTGGACCCGCTGATGGACCCGCTGGAGACGGCCTGCCTGGACCACCCCGACCTCGACGCGCGCAACATCCGGGTGACCGGCATCGGCCATCTCGCGCTGCCGGTACACCCCGCCGTGGCGGCCGGGATACGCGAGGCGCTGGACTTCACCGACGCCGGGGAGCGGCCCGCGAACGGGCTGACCGTGGCATGAGGGGCGTGCGGGGACGGCACACAGCCGACTGACATCGAACACACATCGAACAGAAAGCCAAACTCACGTCGGGTACCCCCGAAACAAGGCCGAATGCCCGTTTCCGGCCCGCGCGGGACCGGTCGAAGATTGTCGCGCCAGCAGACCGCCGGGTACAGTCGCCGCACTGCTCTGGCAGCCCCTGTTGTCGAGGCGAAAGAGAAGTTGGTGAACGACCGTCACCCGTCGGGGACCCTGACCACCCCGGCCCCGGCTTCCGACGCCTCCGCGGCGCCCCCGGCGTCGTACGGCACTCCGGAAGTCCCCTACGACGACTTCACCACGTACGGCGGCCACGACGCCACCGGTTTCACCAGCGGTCCCGCCGGGGGTTTCGACCCGGACCCGCTCTACGGCCACCTCCCCGGCGACACGCAGACCACGGGTGAATATGCCACCGGCCCATGGCACACCGACACCGGCCACACCCCCGCCTACGGCGTCTACGCCCATCAGCATCAGGCCGGTTACGACACCGGCGCCTATGACGGCACCGCCTGGACCTTCCCCGCGCAGGCCACCGGCAACGAGGTGAGCGGCCAGTGGGACACCGGCGCCTGGCAGCACGCCGACCCGTCCGGCCCCGCCGACGCCACTCAGCAGTGGGAGTGGGGCACCCAGACCTTCGACACGGGCGCGTACGACGCCACCCAGTGGAATTCCGCCGGCCCGGCCGCGGTGACGGGCCCCGAGCAGGACGCCGTGCCGTTCGACCAGCAGGAGACCGCGGCCTTCGAGGGGTTCGGGGACCTGGACGGGACCGGTGAACTCGCCGCCGTACCGCAACTGCTGGAGGAGCAGCAGGAGTCCGCTCCGGCTCCGGCCCCCTCGGGTGGGCGTGCGGGAGCGCGGGCCGGGGCGCGTTCCCGGCGTCGTACGCCCGCGAAGCGCTCGGCGCTGCTGACCGTCGCCGTTCCCTCGGCCTGTGTGATGGGGGTCGCCGGGATCGCCGCGG
Source organism: Streptomyces sp. NPDC037203 (assembly GCF_055605065.1). Lineage (NCBI taxonomy): Bacteria > Bacillati > Actinomycetota > Actinomycetes > Kitasatosporales > Streptomycetaceae > Streptomyces > Streptomyces sp. NPDC037203. Next base: position 294,268 of record NZ_JBVJUC010000005.1, on the reverse strand, counting down.
CCTCCGTCGGCGCCCTGCATGACGGCGGCTCCACCGACACCACCGCCTCCGCCTCGGACGCGCACGCGGTCCAGCCGTCGATCGCCAACAGCAAGCTGGACACCCAGCTCCGGGGGCTGTCGGCCGGCGCCGACGACTTCGCCGACCGGGCGAGCCGCACCCAGGAGCGGATCGACCTCAAGCAGCAGCAGGAGCAGGAGAAGAAGAAGGCGGCCGCGGCGGCCGCGCTGAAGGAACGGCTGCGGCCCAAGTTCGTGCTGCCGGTCCTCCAGAAGGGGCTCAGCGCCTACTTCGGCCAGGCGGGCGTCAACTGGATGTCCGTGCACACCGGCATCGACTTCCCCGTCGCCTACGGCACCACGGTAATGGCGGCGACCGACGGCACCGTCGCCACCAAGTGGAACAGCGCCTACGGCAACATGCTGATCCTGACCGCGAAGGACGGCACGCAGACCTGGTACTGCCACCTCTCCCGCTACGTCGTCGCGCCCGGTACGACCGTCAAGGCCGGCCAGCCGATCGCCGACTCCGGCAACTCCGGCAACTCCACCGGCCCGCACCTGCACTTCGAGGTGCGGCCCGGCGGCGGGGCGGCGGTCGACCCGCTGCCCTGGCTGCGCAGCCACGGGCTCGACCCCACGTAGACAGAGCTACCGGAGGAACGGGGCCCGGCCGGTCGGCGCGGGCCCCTTTTCCTGCCCGCCTACAGCTTCTCCACCGGCGCGTACCGCAGCAGCAGCCGCTTCGGCTTGGTGTCGCCGAAGTCGATCGTCGCCTCCGCGTTGGCACCCGTGCCCTTGACCCCGACGACCGTGCCGAGCCCGAACTGGTCGTGGGTGACCCGGTCCCCGACGGACAGCCCGACCACCGGCTTCTCCGCGGTGCGCCGCGTGGCGAAGCCGGACGCGCCGGAGGCCGAGGAGCGCGAACGGGACGAGGACAGCGAGGCCGCGATCCCGGACGCGGGCCCGGAGGACACCGGCGCCGTCGCCCCCGTGCGCTTCCAGTCCACATGGGTGGCGGGGATCTCCTCCAGGAAGCGGGAGGGCGGGTTGTACGACGGCTGCCCCCAGGCGCTGCGCATCGCGGCCCGCGTGAGGTACAGCCGCTCGCGCGCGCGGGTGATGCCCACGTACGCCAGGCGCCGCTCCTCCTCCAGCTCCTTGACCTGCCCGAGGGCGCGCATGTGCGGGAAGACGCCGTCCTCCATGCCGGTCAGGAAGACGACCGGGAACTCCAGGCCCTTGGCGGTGTGCAGGGTCATCAGGGTGATGACGCCGTCGCCGTCCTCCTCGTCGGGGATCTGGTCGGAGTCGGCGACCAGGGCGACCTGCTCCAGGAAGTCGGCCAGCGTGGCCCCCGTGGCGGGGGCGTCCGGGGCCGCTTCGCCCTCGCCGCGCTCCTGCTCGAACTCCAGGGCGACGGCGGCGAGTTCCTGGAGGTTCTCGATACGGGTCTCGTCCTGCGGGTCGGTGGAGTTCTGCAACTCGGCCAGGTAGCCGGTGCGTTCGAGTATGGCCTCCAGGACCGTGGCCGGTCCGGCGCCGGACTCCACGATGGTGCGCAGGTCCTCCATCAGCGTGTTGAAGCGCTTGACCGCGTTGGTGGAGCGCGCGGCCATGCCGTACGCCTCGTCCACCCGCTTGAGCGCCTGCGGGAAGCTGATCTTCTCGCGCTGGGCGAGGGCGTCGATCATCGCCTCGGCGCGCTCGCCGATGCCCCGCTTGGGCACGTTGAGGATGCGGCGCAGCGGCACCGTGTCCTCGGGGTTGGCGAGGACACGCAGGTAGGCGAGGACGTCCCGGACTTCCTTGCGCTCGTAGAAACGGACGCCGCCGACGACCTTGTACGGCAGGCCGACGCGGATGAAGACCTCTTCGAAGACGCGGGACTGGGCGTTGGTCCGGTAGAAGACGGCGACGTCACCGGCGCGCGCCTCGCCCGCGTCCGTGAGGCGGTCTATCTCGTCGGCGACGAACTGGGCCTCGTCGTGCTCGGTGTCGGCGACGTAGCCGGTGATCCGCGCGCCCTGGCCGGCGTTGGTCCACAGGTTCTTCGGGCGGCGGGACTCGTTGCGCTCGATGACCGCGTTGGCGGCGGACAGGATGGTCTGCGTGGAGCGGTAGTTCTGCTCCAGCAGGATCGTCGTCGCGTTCGGGTAGTCCTCCTCGAACTGGAGGATGTTGCGGATGGTCGCGCCGCGGAAGGCGTAGATCGACTGGTCCGCGTCACCGACGACGCACAGCTCGGCGGGCGGCAGGTCGTGCTCGCCGGGCGGTACGTCCGTGTCGTGCTCGCCGGTGCCGACCAGCTCGCGGACCAGCGCGTACTGGGCGTGGTTGGTGTCCTGGTACTCGTCCACCAGGACGTGCCGGAAGCGGCGGCGGTAGTGCTCGGCGACGTCCGGGAAGGCGCGCAGCAGGTTGACCGTCGTCATGATCAGGTCGTCGAAGTCGAGCGCGTTGGCCTCGCGCAGCCGCGACTGGTAGAGCGCGTACGCCTGGGCGAGGGTCTTCTCGAAACCGTCGGCGGCCCGGGCGGCGAAGTCCTCCTCGTCGATCAGCTCGTTCTTCAGGTTGCTGATCTTGGCGCTGAAGGACTTGGGCGGGAACCGCTTGGGGTCGAGGTCCAGGTCGCGGCAGACCAGGGCCATCAGGCGCTTGCTGTCGGCGGCGTCGTAGATCGAGAACGACGACGTGAAGCCGAGCCTCTTGCTCTCCCGGCGCAGGATGCGCACGCACGCGCTGTGGAAGGTCATCACCCACATCGCGTTCGCGCGCGGGCCGACGAGCTGTTCGACGCGCTCCTTCATCTCGCCCGCGGCCTTGTTGGTGAAGGTGATCGCGAGGATCTGGCCCGGATGCACATTCCGCTCGGCGAGCAGGTGGGCGATGCGGTGGGTGAGCACACGGGTCTTGCCGGAGCCGGCGCCGGCCACGATGAGCAGCGGGGAGCCGGCGTGCACGACCGCGGCGCGCTGGTTGTCGTTCAGCCCCTCCAGCAGGGCCGCCGCGTCGATCGGGGGGCGCGGAGCGCCGTCGCGGTAGTGGGTGTCCCGGTCCGGCGGCACGTCGAACTTCCCGCCGAACAGATCCTCCGGAACCGGTTCCGGAGCGGGATCGTCCTCGGGCGGTGGCGGGAGTTCCTCCTCGTGCCCACGCGGGGCCTGGAGATCCGCCAGGAAGCTGTCGTCAAAGAGGCTGCTCATCGCCTTCCGAGTCTAGGGCGCCCCACCGACAACCGGTCCCGCTCCCCGGAACCCGAGGGTAAAGCCGGGGGAATCACGGACGCCGTCCCCGGATCCGTCCCGTACGGGTGCTTTTGCGCCCCCGCGCGCGTGCCCGCGGCGCCCGGCTCGCGAGCCTGCCTAGCATCGGGCGCATGTCCGGTCTGCGCAGCTGGTGGGCGGGCCAGTCGCCGGCCACCGGCGCCGCCGCGATGGCGACCGCCATCGTGTCGACGGGGCTGCACCTGGCCGGCGCCGAGGCACCCTCCCTGGCGGCGCTGGCCCTGGCGGGCGCCGTCTGGGTGCTCCTGGGCATCGGTTTCGGGCGCCGGCTGGTCCTGGACCGGAGACGCTGGTCGGCCGAGGCGCGGAGCCCCGCGGCGCTCACGGCCGCCGCCGCGACCGCCGTCCTGGCCTCCCGGCTGGCGATCCTGGGCAGACACCTCCTGGCCGAGGCGCTGCTGGCCCTCGCGGCGGTGCTCTGGGCGGTGCTGCTGCCGGTCGTCGTACGGCACTGGGACTCGCGCATGCCGGGCGCGGTGTTCCTGTGCTGCGTGGCCACCCAGGGGCTCGTCGTGACGGTCGCGGCGCTCGCGGCGGCCGAGCGCACGGCGTGGCTCGCGCACACCGCCCTGGTGCTGTTCTGGCTGGGCCTGGCGCTCTACGCCCTCGCGCTGCCCCGCTTCGACGGGCGGCAGGTGCTGGAGGGGCCCGGAGACCACTGGATCGCGGGCGGGGCGCTCGCCATCTCGGCGCTGGCCGGGGCGGGGCTGCTCACCGCCGGGGACGCGAGCGGGGCGTATCTGTGGAACGACGACGACCGCGACACCCTGCGCACGACGACGGTCCTGCTGCTCGCCCTGTCCCTGACGGCCTGCGTGGTGCTGCTGGCCGCCGAGGCGGCCCGGCCCCGGCTCCGCTACGACCAGCGCCGGTGGGCGACGGTCTTCCCGCTCGGCATGATGTCCGCGGCAACGCTGTCCGTCGCCACCGCCGCGGGGGTCCCCTGGCTCAGGGGGCCGGGGCGTGTGCTGGTCTGGGTGGCGGTGGCGGGGTGGCTGTGGGTGGCCGCCGGCACGGTCGCCGACGCGGTGCGCACGGCCCGCGCCGGGTCCGGCGAGGTCAGGTCCAGAGCACCGCGATGAAGATGTTCGTCGCGGTCAGCGCGCCGACCAGCCCGAACTGCGCCTTGTCGATCCGCTCCTCGTCGCGCTTGACGTAGACCAGGCCGAGGATCACGATCAGCAGCGCCAGCTTGATGCCGATCTTGACGGTGTTGATGTGGGCGCCCTGTGCCTGGTTCAGCCCGACCAGGGCCACACCGGTGACCAGCATGGTCAGCGCGCCGTGCAGCATTCCGGGCACGAACCGCGCCGTGCCCTGGCCCATCGCCTTCATCTGGGTGAGGAAACCGCCGAGCAGCGCGGCGATGCCGATGATGTGCAGGCCGACGAAGAGATGGATGAGTACGTCCATGGAGCGGGAGCCTAGCCAGCGCACCGCGGCCTCCCGTCACCGCCCCCGGTCCCGCGCATCCGGCGTGAACGCACCCCCATAGCACCTCACTACTCCCCCTTTCGTCACTTATCGCTCTTTGATCACCACACCGCGCGAAGGCGACGCTTCGAACCTCCCGCCCCGGTCGTGTACGGACACATGCCGCCCCATCCGGATCAGTTCCGCACAGTGCGTTACCAACTCGTCACTGTCCGGCCTAGCGTCCTCCCCCAGGCACCCGGCCCCCACCGCCGGGTGCGCATCCCACGCGACGACCACACCGGTCGTATCAGTCGCATGAAAGGACGTGACGGCACAGGTGGCAGCGCACCGCAGGCCACGGCAGCACCCGTTCAGGGGTCAAACGGCCCGGACGGCGGCCATCCTCGCCATGGCGGGGGCGGCCACCGCGACGGGCTTCGACGGCACCGGACAGGCCGAGCCCCGGCTGACGCCCACGCAGGTGAGGACCGAGGTGGACACCCTGTACCGGGAGGCCGAGACCGCCACGCAGAAGTACGACGGCGCCAAGGAGCAGGCCGACGCGGGCGAGCGCCGGCTGAACGCGCTGCGCGACGAGGCCGCCCGCGAGACGCAGAAGCTCGACTCCGCCCGCGACGCACTCGGCACCTTCGCCGCCGCGCAGTACCGCTCCGGGGACATCGCCCCCGCCTGGCAACTCGCCCTCTCCGGCGACCCGGACCGCTACCTGGACGACGCCGCCCTCGCCGAACGCGCCGGTGACCGGCAGACCGCCGCCGTCTACCGGGTACGCCGGCAGCTCCAGGAGATCGAGCGGCTGCGCGGCGCCGCCCGCGTCGAGCTGAAGTCCCTGAAATCCCATCAGGCGGAGCTGCGGCGGCAGAAGAAGACCGTCACCGGCAAACTGGCCGAGGCCCGACGGCTGCTGGCCGAGCTGACCCCGTCGCAACGCGTCCAGGCGGCCGGCGCGGAAGGCACCGGCGGCACCACTCCGGGCGACGCGTCCGGGACGGCCGAGGACACCCGGCAGGCGTCGGCACGGGCCGGGGGCGTCGCGGCCCCCGACTCCCGCGCCGCCGCGGCCGTCGCCTACGCCTTCGCCAAACTCGGCAGCCCCTATGTGTGGGGCGCGACCGGCCCCCACGCCTTCGACTGCTCGGGCCTCGTCCAGGCCGCCTACCGCTCCGCCGGGGTGTCCCTCCCCCGCACCACCTACGCCCAGATCGACGCGGGCCGACGCGTCTCCCGCTCCGAACTGCGCCCCGGCGACCTGGTGTTCTTCTACTCCGGCATCAGCCACGTCGGCCTCTACATCGGCGACGGCCGCATGATCCACGCCCCCAACCCCTCGGCACCGGTCCGCGTGGCCCCGATCGACGAGATGCCGTTCGCGGGGGCGACACGGGTGGTGTGAGGGACCGGGCGAGGCGGGTGTGCGGGTGGCCCCGGCCTCTACGTGGGTCCGCTCCGCCGGGGTCAGACCAGGCGCCGCGCCGTCGCCCAGCGGGTCAGCTCGTGGCGGTTGGACAGCTGGAGCTTGCGCAGGACCGCCGAGACATGGGACTCGACCGTCTTCACCGAGATGAACAGCTGCTTGGCGATCTCCTTGTAGGCGTAGCCGCGGGCGATCAGCCGCAGCACCTCGCGCTCGCGCTGGGTGAGGCGGTCCAGGTCCTCGTCCACCGGCGGGGCGTCGGTGGAGGCGAAGGCGTCCAGCACGAAGCCGGCCAGCCGCGGGGAGAAGACCGCGTCGCCTTCCTGCACCCGGAAGATCGAGTCCACCAGGTCGGTGCCGGTGATGGTCTTGGTGACATAGCCGCGGGCACCGCCGCGGATCACCCCGATCACATCCTCCGCCGCGTCCGACACGGACAGCGCGAGGAAGCGCACCGGCTGCTCGGCGTCGGCCATCAGCGCCGCGCACCGGCGCAGCACCTCGACCCCGCCGCCGCCCGGCAGATGGACGTCGAGGAGGACCACCTCGGGCCGGGTCGCGGTGATGACGGTGACCGCCTGGTCGACGTCCGCGGCCTCGCCCACCACCTCGACACCGGTCGTCGCGGTCCGGCCGATCTCCGCCTGGACGCCGGTGCGGAACATCCGGTGGTCGTCCACCAGCACCACCCGTACGTGCCGCCCGCCCGCCCCGCCGTCGGCGAGCCCGCCGATCGCGGCCGCCTCCGCCGTACCGTTCGTCTCGGTCGCGTCGCTCATGCCGTCTTCTCCGCCCTTTCCATCTCCAGCTCGACCTCCGTGCCGCCCCCCGGCACCGCCCGCAGCCGGGCCGTGCCGCCGTTGCGCTCCATGCGTCCGATGATCGATTCTCTGACGCCCATGCGGTCGGCGGGTATCGAGTCGATGTCGAAGCCCGGACCGCGGTCGCGCACGGAGACGAACACCGTCTTGCACTCGACCTCGGCGTAGACCTGCACGGCGCCGCCGTCGCCACCGTACTTGGCGGCGTTCACCATCGCCTCGCGCGCGGCTTGCATCTGCGCGGCGGTCCGGTCGTCCAACGGGCAGTCGCCGACGACGACCACCTCGATGGGCACCCCGTGCTTGTCCTCGACCTCGGCCGCGTTGCGCCGCACCGCCTCGGCGACCGTGTCCGGTTCGTCCGCCTCGTCCTTGCCGGTGCCCTCCGGCTTGTAGAGCCAGGTGCGCAGGTCGCGCTCCTGGGCGCGGGCGAGGCGGCGGACCTCGCCCGCGTTGTCCGCGTTGCGCTGGATCAGGGTGAGGGTGTGCAGCACGGAGTCATGGACATGCGCGGCGACCTCGGCCCGCTCCTGGGCGCGGATGCGCATCAGCCGCTCCTCGGAGAGGTCCTGGGTCATCCGGACCAGATACGGGCCGGCGAGCAGGGTGATCCCGACGAGGACGGCGAGCGCGGCCTGGAGGACGGCGCCGAGGTGGGCGGCCGAGCCCTGGAGGACGAAGATCGCCGAGACGCCGGCCGTGACCAGCAGGACACCGGCGGCCGCGCGCACCAGCGTCAGGGTGCGGCGGTGCCGGCCGACCTCGACCCAGCGGGCCCGGCGGGCGTTGTCCGCCTGGCGCCAGACGAGGGCGACACCGGCCGCGACGAGCACGGCGGGCACCAGATACGCCTTGGCCGCGCCGGTCGGATTGACGCTGCTCACGAAGACCATGGACACGATGACCATGAGGAGCAGCGCGACCATCTGGCCCCGGTCCGGCTTGCGGGCCACGAGTCGTCTGCGGCCGCCGGGCGCGGTCTCGGCGGTGATCGGGGACGTCTTCTGTTCACCGACGCCACCGACACCGAGCGGGACGAAGAACCAGAACGCCGCGTACAGCAGCGCGCCCAGGCCGTTGGCCATGAACAGGCCGACGAACGCGAGCCGGACCCAGATGACGGGCAGCCCGAGATGCCCGGCGAGACCCCGCGCCACTCCACCGAGCCAGCGTCCGTCGCCGCTGCGGTAGAGCTTGCGCGGCGGCCGCGGGTCGTCGAGTGGCAGGCTTGCGGCTTCCGGCATGGCATCGATGGTCACACGCCCGGCCGGGGCGGGGCATCAGGGTCGGTCCCCGAGACGTCCCTGATCTTCCCCGAGGCCGGGTCGGGGGCCTCGTTCCCGCACGGGCTGCGGCCGGTGCGCACCGCCCGAACGCTTCCCCGGTCCGCGTCAGGGCCGATTTCAGGGTTCGCCCAGGGTTGTCCCGACTGCCGCCGCGCCGCACCGGCCGTCACCATGGACTCATGACGGATCACGAGCATGCCGCGACGGGTCCGGGACCCGGCGGCCCCCGCCCGGCCTCGGGCACCGGGCCGACGGATGCCGCGCCCGCCGCGACGGAAGGGACGGGCGCGGCCGCCGGCGGCGCCGCCCCTCGCGCGCACAGCACAGGCGCGCACGGCACAGAGAAGGCGGAGAGGGCAGTCGGCGCGGAGGGGGTCGGCAGCGCGGACGCGGACCCCCGCACCCGCGCCGGCGCTCAGGAACGGGGACAGGAGCGGGGGCAGGAAGAGAGGCAGGACCTGGGGCGCGGGGAGGGACCGGGGCAGAGGGAGGGACAGCCGCAGGAGTCCGCGCGGCAGCCCGGCCCGGCCGAGACCGCCCCTGACCGGTTCCGGCGCGGGCGACGGCACAAGATGATCGCGGGCGTGTGCGCGGGACTCGGCCGGCAGGCCGACATGGACCCGGTGATATTCCGCATCACCCTGGCCGTCCTGTCCGCGACCGGCGGCATCGGTCTCATCTTCTACGGCTTCGTATGGCTGCTGGTGCCGTACGAGGACGAGGAGGAGAACGAGCTGCGCAAGCTGCTGACCGGCCGGGTCGACGGCCAGGCCCTGGCCGCGGTGCTGTTCGCCCTGGTCGGCTGCGGGACGTTTCTGACCATGCTGAGAAACGGCGGGGCGCTGACCTTCGCCGCGGTGCTCTCGCTGATGCTCGCCGGGGCCGGGTACTGGTCGCGGCGCCGTGGCGCCCCCGGCCCCGACCCGTTGGCCGCGCAGGCCGCCGCCGACGCACCGCCGGAGGCACAGGCACCGCCGGTCGCCATCAGCTATCCCTCCTGGTGGCGGGACCCGATCGTCAAGGACGGCACGCATGTCGGCGGCACCGGCTATCTGTGGGGCCCCGGCGACGCGCGGGTCCGGGAAAATGACCTGCTCTCGGTCGTCGACGTCCGCCTCGCCACCCCCTGGACCCACCCTGGAGCCGCATCGCGGCCTGCAAACCCCGCGCCCCCCAAGCCGCGCGGACCGCGCTGGATAGGCGGCCCGGTGTTCCTGCTGGCGCTGCTGGCGGGCGGCCTGGGCTCCGGGCTGACCTGGCGCACCGAGGCACTGGGCACCAGCCTCCAGACCGGGCTCGCCTGTGCGCTGGCCGTCTTCGGCCTGGGCATCGCCGTCAGCTCGTTCCTGGGCCGCACCGGCGCGGGCACGGTGTTCCTGGCGATCGTCACGGCAGCCCTGCTCGGCGGGGCGGCGGCGATGCCCCGCGACATCACCACGCACTGGCGGGAGACGTCCTGGATACCCGGCGCCGCGGCGCAGGTCCGTCCGGCGTACGAACTGGGGACGGGGCAGGGCAGCCTCGACCTGACCCGGATACACCCGGCCAAGGGGCGGACCGTCGCCACGGACGCGCACATCGGGGCGGGCCGGCTGAAGGTGATCGTGCCGGCCGACGCGACCGTGCGGATGGACATCGAGGTGGGTGTGGGCGACATCAAGCTGCCGGGAGAACACGGAAAGGACGTGGACGTGCTGCCGCGACGGCACCGGGAAGTGACCCTGGCACCGGCCAGGGGCGGAAAGGACAGCGGCACCCTGGACCTCACCCTCCAGGTCGGGGCCGGAGAAGTGGAGGTGGACCGTGCTGCGCCATGAGTTCCGGCCAGGAAAGCTGGTCGCCGGGCTGTTCCTCGCCGCGACCGGGGTGGTGTACGCGGGGGACGCGGGCGGCCTGTGGGGGACACCGTGGTTCGCGATCGTCCCGCTGGTGGTGGGCGGCCTGTGCCTGGCCGGCGTCACGGCGGCACTCAACCGGGCGATACGCGGCCGGGACGGGACCGAGCGGAGCTAGGCGGGGCTGGAGGGCGGGGGGCGGAGCTGGGCGCGCTGGAGGCCGCCGACCGCCCAACGCCGCCCCCACCACCAGCGCGCGCAGCCCTTAGCGTCGCCCAGCCCCCGCCTCCACCCGCACCCGCACCCGCACCCGCACCCGCACCCGCACCCGCCTACAGATAACCGAAAGTCCGCCGTCGGCCCCGCGCGCGCCAGGCGGCGTCCAGGGAGAGGTAGGGGGCGCCGGCGAGGATCAGGGGGAGCCAGGCCATCAGGTACGCGAGGTCGTTGCCGTAGTAGTAAGGGGTCGTCGCCCAGCTCATGGTCAGCCACAGGCTGAGGGAGATCAGCGCGCCGCCCAGTGCGGCGAGGCGGCCGAACAGGCCGAGGAGGGTGGCGATGCCGACGGCGACTTCGCCGAGGGCGATGGCGTAGCCGAAGCCGACCGGACTCCTCAGGGCGAGGTCGATCAGGGCGGGGAGGGCGGCGGTGCCGCGGGCCGCGTGCATGGTGTCGCCGATCGAGCCGGCACCGGCGGCCTTCATGAAGGTGCTGTCGGTGAGCTTGTCCAGGCCCGCGTAGAGGAAGGTGACGCCGAGGAAGACGCGCAGAGGCAGCAGGGCGTAGCGGGCGGCGGTGTCCCGCCAGCCGTTGCGGCTGTCCAGCCGTGTGGTGCGCGTGTCCATCCGGATACCGGTCATCCTGCCCGCCGCCTCTCGCCCGCTGTCCCTGCTGTGCCTGCCCGTTCTCCCGACCATACGTATGACAAGGAGGAGACGCTCAATCATCTCCTGGGGATTTTTCCGGATTTCAGGCGTTCGTATGAGAGGAGGGTCGCGAGCGGAGGACGCTCACTCGGTGATCTGGACCGTGTAGCGGTTGGTCGGCACCCCGGCCGCGGTCACCACCTGGACCTCCACCGAGCCGGGCTCGACGTCGGCCGGGACGGGGACGGTCAGGACGGTGTCCGTGGGGTTGCGGAAGCCGCCGGTGACCGGGACCAGCGGGACATGGACATCGACGGCGCCGATGCGGACGACCATGCGGGAGAGGCGTTCGGCGGTCTGGGCGCCGGGCGGGACGAAGCCGGTGCCGCGGATCTCGATGTCGTCGCCGGTGCGGATCGGACCGTCCAGGTCGCCGGGTTCGCGGGCGCGGACCACGGAGAGGATGACCGCGCGGCCGCCCTCCGCGTACTTGCCCGCCAGATAGGTGGCGGCCGAGATCAGGACGACGACCGCGAGTCCCCAGGGCAGGTCGGGCAGTTGGTCGGGGCGACGGGCGAGCCGTACGGCGGCGAAGACCAGGGCGACGGCGCTGATGGCGACGTACTGGATGTCGGTGAAGGCGCCCCGGCCGGAGTCGTCGGTGAGCAGGTCGGCGGCGCGCGGGCGGTGGGCCGGGACCTTCTGCAGCCGCTGGGCGAGGATGCGCAGGCCCACCACCCGGCGGACCAGGACGGCGATGCCGCACACCACGGCGAGGACGGTCACCACGCCGGCGCCGCGGGCGAGATCGAGGCCCGAGATGAGCGCGTCGCGTTCGGCGTGGCCGGAGGCGGCGGCCAGGCGGGCGGCGAGCAGCAGGACGGCGTAGCCGATGAACAGGACCCAGCAGACGGCGACGGAACGGGAGGTGGACATGCGATGGTCCTCGCCGATCACCGGGGCGAGGGCGCCGCCGCGCGCCCGGTGGAACCAGCAGGCGGCGCTCAGCGCGCCGGCCACGAGGAGGGCGGCGAGCAGGGCCGCGGTGCGGGCGGTGGTCCAGCCGGCACCGATCGCGGTCAGCGCCTCGCCGAGCAGCAGGGCGACGACCGCGCCCCACACCGCGCACAGGGTCCGCAGCCACAGCCGGGTGAGCCACATCTCGCCCTCGGCGCGGCCGCGTTCCGCGACGGCCTCCGCGCGCTGGGTCAGTTCCTCGGAGACCCACTGGCGGGAGGCCGAGGGAGAGTAGGCCACGGCGGCGGGCAGGCCCTGGCCGGCGGCGAACTCGTCGCGGCGGCGCAGGAACGCGGCGACGGCCCGCCGGTGTCCCTCGCGGGCGCCGTGCGGACAGTCCCCGCAGCCGCAGCCGCCCTCGTGGACGCCCTCGGCGTCCGCGTCCTCTCTCGCCTCCTGCACCGCCACGTCCGACGCCCGCCTTCCCCGCGACCTCGCGGCACGGCCGCCGGCCCCTCGGTGAGCCGTCCCATTACCGTGCAACTCCCGTACATCACCAGCGAATTGTGCCCTACCGGGACCGGCCGGGGGCCGCCGACATGATCCTGGAGGGTGAACTGCCGGGCAAGGTGTTGACGCAGCCGCTCCCGGCCGCCCCAGGGGCCTCAGTCGAGCAGGTCGGGTTCGCTGCGGGTGACCTCCTGCCACAGGGGCTGGTAGTTGATCCAGGCCACGAGGTCGCCGCCGAGCTGTTCGCGGGTGGCGACGGCGAGTTCGTGGTCGATGAGGACCGGGCGGCCGGCCGCGCGGGCCAGCAGCTGCACCTGGCAGGCGCGGTCCATGGACAGGAACCACCAGGCGGCGGCGTCCACGGAACCGCCGACGGTGAGCAGCCCGTGGTTGCGCAGCACCAGCGCCTTGCGGGAGCCGAGCGCGGCGGCGATACGGCGGCCTTCGCGGGCGTCGACGGTGACTCCGGTGTAGGCGTCGTAGAGGGCGGCGTCCTCGTAGAAGGCGCAGCTCTCCTGGGTGAGGGGGTCGACGAGGTCGCCGAGGGCGGCGAGGGCGCGGCCGTGCACCGAGTGGCAGTGGGCGACGGCGACGACGTCCGGGCGGGCGGCGTGGATCTGCGCGTGCACGGTGAAGGCGGCCTGGTTGACGTGGTAGCGGCCCTCGACGACCTGCCCGTCCTGGTTGGCGAGGACGAGGTCGCTGACGGTGACGTGCTTGAAGGGCATGCCGAAGGGGTTGACCCAGAAGCAGTCGCCGAACTCCGGATCGCGGACGGTGATGTGGCCGGAGACGCCGTCCTCGAAGCCGCGCCACCCGAAGATCCGCAGGGCTCCGGCGAGCCGTTCCTTGCGGTGCCGGCGCTCGTCCTCGACCGAGTCGTGCGTCGGCGGCATGGCGAACTGCAACTGGTGGGTGGGCAGCGGCAGCGGCGGGGTGGGCCCGGCCATAGGTCCTCCAGCGCTGGGAGTGCGGTACGGGCCGGAAGTTACCGCCGGTCAGCGCGGAAGGGCAGGGCCGTGCCGTAAAGATGACGCGCAGATCGGAAAGGTGACAGAAGATGTCAGGGTTGGGGAGCACACTCGGCCGGTATGAACTGGGCAGACTTCATTGCGGCCGAACCGGACTTCGCCAGCACCGTCGAGGAGCGCTTCGGCGCCTTCCGCCACCACGTCTTCGTCACCCTGCGCCGGGACGGCTCCCCGCGCGCCTGCGGTCTGGAGGTGGACTTCCGCGGCGGCGAGCTGTGGCTCGGCATGATGCCGGATTCGCTGAAGGCCCGCGATCTGCTGCGCGATCCGCGGTTCGCGCTCCAGGCCAATCCGGGCGAGGGGACCGGCATGGGCGGCGGGGACGTACGGATCAGCGGGCGGGCCTACGAGGTCGGGGACGGGGAGACGAAGGCCGGATATGTGAAAGAGGCGGAACCGCCGGAGCCGTTCCACCTCTTCCGCACCGAGCTGACGGAGGTCGTGCGGACCTGCGTCGAGGACGACCGGTATCTGGTCGTCCAGGTCTGGAAGCCGGGAGGGCCGGTGCGGACCTTCCGGCGGACCTGAGCCTCAGCGGAGCCGGGCTCCGCTCAGGCCTACTCCCACTCGATGGTGCCCGGCGGCTTCGAGGTGACGTCGAGGACGACGCGGTTGACGTCCCGGACCTCGTTGGTGATGCGGGTCGAGATGCGGGCGAGGACGTCGTAGGGCAGCCGGGACCAGTCGGCGGTCATGGCGTCCTCGGAGGAGACCGGGCGCAGCACGATCGGGTGACCGTAGGTGCGGCCGTCGCCCTGGACGCCCACGCTGCGCACGTCGGCGAGCAAGACCACCGGGCACTGCCAGATGTCGCGGTCCAGGCCGGCCGCGGTCAGCTCCTCGCGGGCGATGGCGTCGGCGTCGCGCAGCAGGTCCAGGCGCTCCTTCGTCACCTCGCCGACGATCCGGATGCCGAGGCCCGGACCCGGGAACGGCTGCCGCTGGACGATCTCGTCCGGCAGGCCCAGCTCCTGGCCGACCATCCGGACCTCGTCCTTGAACAGCTTGCGCAGCGGCTCGATCAGCTTGAACTCGAGGTCCTCGGGCAGGCCGCCGACGTTGTGGTGCGACTTGATGTTGGCGGTGCCGGTGCCGCCGCCGGACTCGACGACGTCCGGGTAGAGGGTGCCCTGGACCAGGAACTCCACGGCCGGGCCTTCGTCCGCGATGATCTCGGCCTGCGCCTGCTCGAAGACGCGGATGAACTCGCGGCCGATGATCTTGCGCTTCTCCTCGGGGTCGCTGACCCCGGCGAGGGCGTTCAGGAAGCGCTCCTCGGCGTCGACGACCTTCAGCTGCACGCCGGTGGCCGCGACGAAGTCCTTCTCGACCTGCTCGGTCTCGCCCTTGCGCATCAGGCCGTGATCGACGTAGACGCAGGTCAGCTGGGAGCCGATGGCCTTCTGCACCAGGGCGGCGGCCACCGCGGAGTCCACGCCGCCGGACAGGCCGCAGATCGCGCGCTTGTCGCCGACCAGCTCGCGGATGGCCTCGACCTGCTCCTCGATCACATTGCCCGTGGTCCAGGTCGGCTCCAGGCCCGCGCCGCGGTACAGGAAGTGCTCCAGCACCTGCTGACCGTAGGTGGAGTGCATGACCTCGGGGTGGTGCTGGACGCCGTAGAGCTTCTTCTCGTCGTTCTCGAACGCGGCGACCGGGACCAGGTCGGTGGACGCGGTGACGGAGAAGCCCTCGGGGGCGGCGGAGCAGGCGTCGCCGTGCGACATCCAGACCTGCTGCTCGGCCGGGGTGCCCTCGAAGAGGGTGGAGGAGCACTTGGAGACGTGCAGGTCGGTGCGGCCGTACTCACGGGCGCCGTTGTTGTCGACGGAGCCGCCGAGGGTGAGCGCCATCAGCTGGAAGCCGTAGCACATGCCGAAGACGGGGACGCCGGCCTCGAAGATCTCGCGGTCGAGGGAGGGCGCGCCCTCCTCGTACACCGACGAGGGGCCGCCGGAGAGGATGATCGCCGCGGGCTTCTTGGCGAGCATCTCCTTGACCGGCATGGTGCTCGGCACGATCTCGCTGTAGACCCGCGCCTCGCGGACGCGTCGGGCGATGAGCTGGGCGTACTGCGCACCGAAGTCGACGACCAGGACGGTGTCGGGGGCAGTGGGAGTCGCTGATGACACGGGGTGCCTTCTGGTGGTCCGGGCGGGGGTCTGTACTACGAGTCTAACGGTGCGGGCGCGGAGCGCTCCGCCGAGCCGGGAGCGCACTCCGCCGGGCCGCGACCGTGATCCGCCGGGCGGGGAACGCCGTGACGGCGGGGCCGTCGCACCGGCCGTGGCATACTGGCCCCATGCTTCAGCACACGACCTTCGTCTTTACCTATGGCATCCGGCCCGCCGGTTGCCATGGTCGTGCTGCTTAGCCGAACGCTTAAGCGACATCCCAGGCGCTCCGGGCCGACAAGGCCCAGGGGCGCCTGTCGTTTCTCCGGGTCACACGGTTCCGGGGCATCCGCACCCGTACGAAACGATCAGGAGCCCCCGGCATGACCACCACCACCCCCGAAGAGACCACCACCCCCCAGGAGACCCCCGAGGGGACCGGCGCGACGCCGGAGGCGGCCATCGCCGCCGCCCGTGAGCGCATCGACGCGATCGACGACCGGATCATCGGCCTCATCCAGGAGCGGACGGCCGTCTCCGCCGTCGTGCAGCAGACCCGCATCTCCTCCGGCGGCCGGCGGCTCAGCCTCAACCGCGAGATGGAGATCCTCTCCCGCTACCGCGAGGCGCTGGGCAAGCCCGGCACCGCGCTCGCCATGACCATGCTGGAGCTGTGCCGGGGCCGGGTCTGAGTCACCCGATTATCCGACGTGAGTTCGGCCGCCGTCTCACCCGTACGGCGCCGTGACCGCCCCGCGGGCGGCTTCGTTAGCGGGGTGTCCGTGCCAGCCAGGGGCGGGCCCGACAGAACCACGCGTGGCTCGCTGGAGCGATGAGGCGTACGGGTCGTGCCGTACGCCGTGGGACCTCGCTCCAGGGAAGTGACCGGACGGCAGGGGACAGCAGCCCGGTCACCAAGAGAACGGTCGGCTCCGGGGACGCCCGGAGCCGACCGGCGGAACACCGGTCCCCGTCCCCGCGCAGACCACGACACCCCTCAGGGCCCTCGGCACACGAGAAGAGGGACCTGCATCCCCCTCCGAAGGCAGGTCCCTCACCACCGTCTTCTCGATCCGGTAGCAGGTTTGATCGGCGACAACGCGGAAGGGTTGCGCCGGAACCGGCCATTGACGAGTGACCTGCATCACATTCGATTACTTTGCCTTCGGCGGCACCGTCGGCATCCCCAGGAACGGCAGCCGCAGGGCGCCGAACGCCTCCGCCGGGACCGCGGGCGACCGCGGCTCCACCGGCTTCAGCCGCTCGTACGCCGCTCCCGGCGCCGGCCGCGGGTCCTCCTCGCCCTTGTTCGGCCAGAACGACATGGCCCGCTCGGCCTGCGCGGTGATCGTCAGCGAGGGGTTGACGCCCAGGTTCGCCGAGACCGCGGCGCCGTCCACGACCGAGATGCCGGGGTGGCCGTACAGCCGGTGGTACGGGTCGATCACCCCGGTGTCGGGCGAGTCGCCGATGGGGCAGCCGCCGAGGAAGTGCGCGGTGAGCGGGGTGCCCATCAGCTCGCCGACGTTGCTGCCGGGGAAGCCGTTGATCTCGGCGGCAAGCGCGGTGGCGGCCTCGGTGGCGGCCCTGATCTGCTTGGGGTTGGGCGCGCCGTGCCCCTGCCGCGCGGTGAGCAGTCCCTTGCCGACGCCGTCCGGTTTCAGGTACGTCGTCAGCGAGTTGTCCAGGGACTGCATCACCAGGCCGATGATGCTCCGTTCCGACCAGCGACGGTTGGACAGCGAGCGCAGCACCAGGGCGGGATGCCGGGCCGCGTTCGCCAGCCAGGCCAGCGCCCGCGAGGAGCCCTCGGTGTACGGCACCTGGAGGATGGACAGGCCGCCCATCGCGTTGGAGCCCTTGCCGTAGCGGACCGGCTCGATGTGGGTGTTCTCGTCCGGGTGGATCGAGGAGGTGATCGCGACGCCTCGGGTGAAGTCGGCCCGCGGGGCGCCGTGCGCCTTGCGGTAGCGGTGGTTGTCGGTCTGCGCGCCCACCAGCGCCTCGGAGTTGGTGCGGGTCAGCACACCCAGTTTGCTTGAGACGTACGGCAGTTGGCCGTTCGCTTTCATCCGGTGCAGCAGGGTCTGGGTGCCGTACGTACCGGCGGCGAGCACGACCCGGCGCGCGGTGAACAGCCGTCCCGCGCCCTTCTTCCTGCGGTCCGTCGGCAGGGTGGCCACCGCGTACCCGCCGCGCGAGTCGTCGGTGACCGACACCACCGTGGTCATGGGGTGGACCACCGCGCCCGCCTTCTCGGCGAGGTGGAGGTAGTTCTCGTTGAGGGTGTTCTTGGCGCCGTGCCGGCAGCCGGTCATGCACTCGCCGCACTCGGTGCAGGCGGTGCGCTCCGGGCCCGCCCCGCCGAAGTACGGGTCGGGTACGCGCTGTCCCGGCGCCGCCTTCGCCGTGCCGTCCGCGTCCTTGCCGTCGCCGAAGAAGACGCCGACCGGCGCGAAGTGGAAGGTGTCGCCGACGCCCATCCGCTCGGCGGCGGCCTTGAGGTGGACGTCCGAGGGGGTCATCGTCGGGTTGAGCCGCACGCCGAGCATGCGCTCGGCCTGGTCGTAATACGGCTTCAACTCCTCCTGCCAGTCGGTGATGTCCTTCCACTGCGGGTCCTCGAAGAACGCCTTCGGGGGGACGTAGAGGGTGTTGGCGTAGTTGAGCGAGCCGCCGCCGACGCCCGCGCCGGCCAGCACCATCACATTGCCGAGCAGATGGATGCGCTGGATGCCGTACAGGCCGAGCTTCGGGGCCCAGAGGTAGTTCCTCAGGTCCCAGGAGTTCTTCGGCAGCGACTCGCGGGTGAAGCGGCGCCCGGCTTCGAGGACGCCGACCCGGTAGCCCTTCTCGGTCAGGCGCAGGGCCGACACGGAGCCGCCGAAGCCGGAGCCGACCACGATGACGTCGTAGTCGTAGGAGTCCTGGGGCACGGGTCTCTCCTCGTTGTGTCTCGGGTGCGGGCCGTCCGTGGCTTCTCGCGCGGTTCCCCGCGCCGCCGGGCGGCCTACCTGAACCGGAACGCCTTCAGCAGGCGCAGGCTCGTGGTCATGAGGCGGGCGTAGCCCTCCTCCGTCATGCCCAGCGAGGGCGCCATCGGCAGCAGCCGCTGCTGGGCGACCGTCTGGGCCTCGGTGTACTTGAGGATGCCCTCGGAGCCGTGGCGGCGGCCGAGCCCGGAGTCCTTCATGCCGCCCATCGGGGACTGGACGCTGCCGTAGGCGGGGGCGTAGCCCTCGTTGATGTTGACCGTGCCGGTGCGCAGCCGGGCGGCGACCTCGCGGCCGCGGCTCGAACTGGTCGTCCACACGGAGGCGTTGAGGCCGTACGGCGTGGCGTTGGCGCGCTCGATCGCGTCGTCCAGGTCCGAGAAGCGGTAGACGGACACGACCGGGCCGAAGGTCTCCTCCTCGCAGACCGCCATGGAGCGCTCGACGCCGTCGAGGATGGTGGGCTCGTAGAAGTAGGGGCCGATGTCGGGCCGGGCCATGCCGCCGGCGAGCACCTTGGCGCCCTTGTCGACGGCCTCGCGCACATGCCGTTCGACGGTCTCCAGCTGGCGCTCGCCGACCAGGGAGCCCATCTCGGCTCCGTAGGTGAGGGAGTTGCCGAGCCGCATGGCCTTGGTGCGGGCGGCGAAACGCTCCAGGAAGGCGTCGGCGATCGACTCGTGGACGTACAACCGCTCGATGGAGATGCAGAGTTGGCCGGCGGAGGAGAAGCAGGCGCGGACGGCACCGGCGGCAGCCTTCTCGATGTCGGCGTCGTCGAGCACCAGCATGGCGTTCTTGCCGCCGAGTTCGAGGGAGACGCCGATCAGCCGGGCGGCGGCACCCCGGGCGACCTCGCGGCCGGTGCGGGTGGAGCCGGTGAAGGAGACGTAGTCGGCGTACTTGACCAACTCGGGTCCGACGACCGGGCCTTCGCCGATGACGACCTGGAAGGCACCCTCGGGCAACCCGGCCTCGATCAGCAGATCGCGGGCCCACAGCGCGGTGAGGCAGGTCTCGGTGTCCGGCTTCATCACGACCGCGTTGCCCGCGACGAAGGCGGGCAGCGCGTCGCCGACGGACAGCTCCAGGGGGTAGTTCCAGGGCGCGATCTGGCCCACGACCCCGCGCGGGTGGCGCAGTTCGGTGACCTTCGTCAGGGTCGGCACGGCGCCGGTGTGCCGCTTCGGGCGCAGGTAGGCGGGGGCCTTGCGGCCGTAGTGGCGGGCCGCGATGGCGACGGCCAGCACCTCCTCGTGCGCGTGCAGCCGGGCCTTGCCGGTCTCCAGCTGGATCAGGTCGAGGACCTCGGCCTGGCGTTCGAGGATCAGGTCGTGGAAGCGGAGCAGGACGGCGGCCCGCTGCCGAACCGGGGTGCGCTCCCAGACGGCCTGCGCGGCACGGGCCGCCTCGAACGCCTCGAGCACGTCGTCGGGGGTGGACTCGGGCAGGTCGGCCAGCTTCTCGCCGGTGAACGGCGTGTGGTTGGCGGTCCGGCCGGAACCGGTGACGCCCTTGGCCAGCCGGGCCACCAGTTCCGGGGTGACCACGTCGGCGGCGGTGCGGGCGCCCGCGGGGGAGGGCGCGAGGGGGTTGGTGCCGGCGATGGCCGGGGCCTGCGGGTCCGGGGCCTGCGTGTCCGTCATGAGGCGCAGGGTATGCCGCGGCGAACGCTTTGTGTACCCGTCGGTAACGGGGATTCACCGAGTACTCACACCTTGCCAGTGATCACTGGCAAGGAATGGCCTGATCAGCGGGTTGCCGGTTCGAACACCCGCCCGATCAGTCGCCCGCGGGTTTTCTCGCCAGGAGAAGGGCGAGAGAGGCGAAGGGGGTCCGGCGACGGGGGGCGGGCTCGGGGGCCGGCCGGGGCCTCGGCTGCGGGTGCGGCTGCGGCTGCGGCTGCGGCTGCGCGTCCGGTACGACGTCGGGGTCCCGCCCGTCTCGTGCGTCCCGCGCGTGTACGTCTCGTACGTCTCGTACGTCTCCCCCGGCGGCCGGCTCCGGTACGCCGGTCACCCCCAGGCACTCCCGCAGCTCCGCCGCCACCTGCTCCGCGTCCGGCCGGGCCGCGGGCCGCTCGGCGTGGAGCCGGTCCAGGAGGGAGGCGAGCGGGCCGGGGTCGGTGCCGCCGAGGGCCGTGTGCAGCAGGACGCCCAGGGACCACAGGTCGGAGGCGGGCCCCGCGCCGGGACCGGCCGCGCGCTCGGGAGCGACGAAGGGGACCTCCCCACCGAGCCGGCTCCCGCCGCCTACCGCACCGACTCCCCCACCCCTCCCGTCCCCGATCCCGAAGTCCGTGAGGATCACGCGGCCGGTGCCCGCTTCCAGCAGGACGTTGGCCGGCTTGAGGTCGCGGTGGACGATGCCGACGGCGTGCGCGGCGCGCAGGGCGCCGAGGACGGCGAGACCGATGCGCGCGGCCTCGGCGGGCGGCAGGGGGCCCCGGCGCAGCGCCTCGCCCAGGGACTCGCCCTCCACCAGCTCCATCACGATCCACGGGACGCCCGCCTCGGTGACGACGTCGTACACCGTGACGGCGGACGGATGCCGCACCCGCGTGGCGGCGCGGGCCTCCCGGTACAGCCGGTGGGCGAGCCGCCGGCTCTCCTCGTCGGCGGCCGGGTCGCCGGGCAGCGACGGCTCCTTGACGGCGACCGGGACGCGTCCTTCGCCGCGCTCGTCCTCGGCGCGCCAGACGGTTCCGGTGGGACCGGTGCCGAGACGCCCGGTCAGCCGGTAGCGCCCGCCGATCAGCCGCGTGCCGATCGGACCCGTATCGATCAGAGGTTCGCCGAGCGGGTGTCCGCCGTCGTCAGCCATGCCCCATCAGTACCGCGCGCACCGCGCCGTTGTCGAAGCGGGCGGCCTGGGCGGCCCACCGGCGCGACCCGAACCCGCTTGTCTCCTCCCGCACTTCTACCACACCGGTGCCCGCGAAGTGCTCGGCGAACACCAACGTGCTCTCTTGCCAAGCCTGTTGGCGCACGGGGCGGCAGGCGGCGGCGTACGGCTCAGGGCGCCGAGAACGTGTCCAGCGCGACGTCGAAGTACTCCCGCGCCTCCCGCACCTTCCCCACCGGCGCCGACACCCACACGTCGTACAGCCGCCCGGACTGCTCCCAGCACAGGTCGTACGTGTGCCGTGGTCCCTCGGCCGCGCTGTAGCCGTTCCAGGTGAACTCCCAGAGCGCGGCGGGGTGTCCGGCGTGCGTGGTGCGGGTGACCCGGCCGTCGTGGTAACCGGGGTTCGAAACCGACCCGTTGGCCGCCTGGCCCTTCATCACGGTCTGCGGGCCGCCGGGTTGGGGAGCGGAGACCCTGACGCCGAGGCGGTACGTGCCCTCCGGCGAGAGGTAGAACACCCGCTCCCCCTCCGGGCTGCGGGTGAAGTCGTCGGGCACGGCGAGCGAGAACCCGGCGGGGTCGCGGGCGGTGCGGTAGCCGGAGGGCGCGGTGCCGGGGGCCGGGGGCGGCGAGCCGGACCGGGACGGCGACGGGGTCGTGGCCGAGGGCGAGGGCCCGGTGCTCGTGCCGCTCGCGCCCCCGGTCGCCGGTGTCGTCGCGGTACCTCCCGGACTCCCGCCGCCCCCGCCCTCGTTCCGGTTGATCAGCAGGGTCGCGGCCGAGCCGCCCGCCGCCGCGAGCGCCGCGATCAGCAGCGCCGCCAGCAGCACCGAGCGCGTCGAGGAGCGGCCGGGCGGCGCCTCCGCCGTGACCGGGCCCGTGCCCGCCGCCGGGCCGGACAGCGGCTCGGCGTCGCCCGGCAGGACGAGCGGCGGCAGGGTCCGCGGCGGGCGCCCCACCACGAGCCGGTGCCCGCGCGAGGTGCCCGCGGGCTCCGGTGGCGTCTCGGGGGTCCGCCCGGTCTCCAGGTAGACGCGCAGCATCCGCTCGGCCTGTGCCGCGTCGAGCCGGCGGTCCGGGTCGCGCTCCAGCAGCCCCCGTACGACGGGCCCCAGCGGCTCGGCCTCGACGGGCGGCCGGATCTCGGCCGCGACCACGGCGTGCAGGATGCCGCCGAGCGAGTCGCGGCGGAACGGCGACTCGCCGCTGAGCACCGTGCACAGCAGCGCGCCGAGCGACCACAGGTCGGACTCCGGGCCGGTGCGCACCCCGGACATCCGCTCGGGCGCGGTGTACTCGGGCGAGCCGACGAAGGAGCCGGTCTCGGTGAGCGTGGTGGCGCCCGCGACCTGCGCGATGCCGAAGTCGGTGAGCACCACCCGCTCGGTGCCGGACTCGATCAGGACGTTCGCGGGCTTGATGTCCCGGTGCAGCACCCCGGCATCGTGCGCGGTGTCCAGCGCGCTGAGCAGGGCGATCCCGATCCGGGCGGCCTCGGCCGGGGTCACCGGGCCGTGCCGGGCGATCCGGTCGGCGAGCGAGCAACCGTCGATCAGCTCCATGACCAGGTACGGCCGTTCGTCCTGCTCCACCACGTCGTGCACCACGATGATGTGCGGGTGCCGCAGTTGCGCGACCGCGCGCGCCTCCCGGAACGTACGGTCACGGCGGCGCCGCGCGTCGTCCTCCGGGAGCGCGTCGTCCGCCAGGATCTCCTTGACCGCGACGAGCCGGCCCAGCAGCTCGTCGCTCGCCCGCCATACGACGCCCATGCCGCCGCGCCCGATACGCGCCTGCAGGCGGTACCGGCCGGCGATCACCCGGAAGTCGGCGCCCTCGGTCCCCATGGGGCCCATCATGCCGCAACGGACCCACCCGCTCCGGGGCTCCGATCGGCCAAGCCGCGCCGTTCAGTGACTCGTTTTCGGCCGTTTCAGTCGCAAAGAGCACCCGTTCGGCGCAGCGCCGGTCAGCCCGTCTGCCCCGGCTGCTGCCAGCTCTGGAGCACCCACGTGAACTGCTTGCCGGTCCTCGGCCAGTCGGCGGCGGGCCCGGACATGTAGATGGCGTACTCGGTGCCCTCGCGCGAGAAGTACGTCTCCTCGATCGCGTGCCGCGGGCCCGCCACGTGCGGCGGGTCCTTCTTCAGCGCGTCCCAGGTGTACTCCCACAGCGAGCCGCTGCGGTCGCGGTAGATGTTCTGCTTGAGGGTCACCCGCTGGTAGCCGACCAGCCGTTGGAGCTGCTGCTCCAGGTCCTTCTGGTGCTCGTAGGCGTCGACGAAGTCCGGCGAGCTGTCGATGGAGATGCGGACGAAGTGCTTGCCGCCGTCGGGGGTGTAGTCGATCTGCTTCAGCGGGCCGTTGATGCCGTAGACCTGGCGTTTCCAGCCCTTGGGCAGGGAGAGGCTGAAGCCCAGCGGGTCGTGGTGGGTCTCCCAGCTGGCCGGTACCGTGCCGGTGTCCTGGTCGCCGGGGCTCGCCGAGGAGGCCGTGCCGGGGGTCGTCCCGTGATCCGCGGAGTCCTGCCGGGAGCTGTTCCACTCCTGGAAGCCCACCGCGGCGCCGCCGCCGAGCACGGCCGCGACGGCGACGACGAGCGCGAGGGTGCGCAGCTTGCGCCGGGGGCGCACCGGGCGGTCGCCGCCGTGTCCGCCCGGCACGGGGCCCACGGCCGTGGGCCCGACGGCCGGCGGCCCGGCCGGGGGCGGGCCTCCCAGATACGTGCCGGACCCGGTCACGCCCGCCGCGGACGAGCCGTTCACGATCTGACCGTTCAGGGCCTGACCGCTCAGGTCCTGGCCGTTCAGGGCCTGACCGTTCGCCGCCTGACCGGGCGTGCCGTGGCCCCCGCCGTCCCCCGGACCGTGCAGACCGGAGGTCTGGGTCGGCACGTACGCCTGCGCGGTGCTCGGCCGGCGGCCCTCCGCGGCCTCGGCGAGCATCTGCTCGGCCTCCTCCGCGCCCGGCCGCCGCTCCGGTTCCTTGCGCAGCAGCGCGGAGATGACCGGGCCGAGCGGACCGGCGTTGCGCGGCTGTTCGGCCTCCTCCTCGACGACCGCCTGCATGGTGCTCAGCGGCGAGGTACGGCGGAACGGCGAGCGCCCCTCCACCGCCGTGTACAGGGTCGCCCCGAGCGCCCACAGATCGGAGGAGGGGCCGGGGTCGTGGCCACGCACCCGCTCGGGCGCGAGGTAGTCGACCGAGCCGACGACCTCTCCGGTGCGGGTGATGGTGGAGTCGCCCTCGATCTGGGCGATGCCGAAGTCGGTGAGCAGCACCCGCCCGTCGCGGCCGAGGAGAACGTTGCCAGGCTTCACATCGCGGTGCAGCACACCGGCGGAGTGCGCGGCGCGCAGCGCCCGCAGCACCCACAGCCCGATCCGCGCGGCCTCCCGCGGCTCGATGCGCCCCTGCTCCTTGACCGCGTCGGCCAGCGAGTTGCCCTCGACCAGCTCCATCACGATCCACGGGCGGCCGTCGTGGTCGAGGACGTCGTGCACGGTGACGACCGCGGAGTGGTTGATGCGCGCCGCGGCCCGTGCCTCGGCGCGGGTGCGGGCGAGCAGTACGGCCTGGTCGCTGTCGGAGACGTAGAGCGCGGCGGTCAACTCCTTGACCGCGACCGCCCGGTGGAGCACCTCGTCGTGGGCGCGCCACACCCGGCCCATGCCGCCGCTGCCGATGGATTCGGCAAGCCGGTAGCGGCCCGCTATGAGCAGGCCCTGCATCTGATTCACGTTGCCCCGCAATGCTTTTGTCAGGGGTCAGACTAAGGACCGGCCCGTTCGCAGGGAACAAGCGGGGTCCCAAGGAAACCGCACTGTGACGATGGTCATTTCCGCGTGAGAACGGGAACCGGCGCGCCGGGCCGGAGCCGTCGTGTACGCCGTGCTCAACCGGTGTAGCGGTACGTCGCGGTAGCTTCCTCGTACAACCGGGTCACCTCGTCCCGGTCGGCGTCCGGGCCGCGGACCTGGAGGATGTGGTAGCGCCCGTCGAGCAGGATCGCCATGTTGCGGACGAAAAGGTCCCGGCCCTGCCCGTCGGTCCAGGTGAACTGCCCCTCGGCCATGGTCCGTCCGCCCACCTCGATGGTGCGCAGCCCGGTGGCGGTGGCCCAGCTGGAGTCGCGGTACGGCTGGAGTTCGCGCTCCTTGTCCCGCTGATAGGCCATCGGATCGCCGCCGTACGCCGCCGAGGTGTCCCGGCCGGGTACGACCATCAGCGCGAAGTCGCCGTGCGCGTAGACGATTTCACCGCTGCCGTTCTTCGGGGTGCGCATCCAGCCCTTGGCGACGGCGACGTCGAAGCCCTCGGGGTCCTTGCGCAGGACGAAGCCGGTGGGGACGGAGGAGGTGCCGCCCGCCTGGGTGTCGGAGGCGGAGGGGCCCTGCCCGGAACCGGAGGGCGCGGGGCTCGCCGGGCCGGCCGGGGAGGTCGTACCGGCCCCGCCCCGCGTGGGGTGCGCGTGCTGTTTCGGCATGAACAGCATCGCGTAGGCGACCGCGCCGGCCAGCAGCAGGAGGATCAGCGCCAGCAGCAGCCGGCCGAGACGGCGCGGCGAACCCCCCTCCTGCCGGTCCCGCTTGTGTCTGGCGTGCTCGGGCAGCCCGGCGCGCCGCCGCCGCACCAGCTCGCCCCGGCGCCGGACGATGGGCAGCCGCCGGGGATCGGGCGGCACCGGCACCACATGGGTACCGGCCTCCGGCTCGGGCGCGGACCGCACCAGCGAGCGCAGCCAGCCGCCCAGTTCCTCGAAGTCCGGCCGCTCGGTGGGGTCCTGACGCAGCAGGGACTCCACCACCGGGCGCAGCGGCCCGCACTCCTCGGCGTACGCGGGCGGCTCCGCGCACACCAACTGCACCAGTTCGGCGGTGGATTCCTCCGGGTAGGGCGCGTGTCCCTGCACGGCCCGGAACAGCAGCGCGCCCAGCGCCCACAGATCGGTGGCGGACCCGACCGGCGCCGCGAGCTGCCAGTTCTCGTGCACGGGCCCGGCCTGTTCCGGCGCCCACCGCTCGGTCACCGGCCCCACCAGGGCCATCCGCGCCTGCCGGGCCCGCTCGGCGGCGAGCGCCCCGGCGGGCCGCCGGGCACCGGCACCGGCACCGGCACCGGGCCCCGCCTCGTCCCAGCGGGCCTGCGCCTGCGCGGGTACGGCGGCCATCGCGGCCGGGGTGTCGTGCCGCGCGGGTTCGAGATCGTGCGGGCCGGGGGCGGGCGCGGCGTGCGGCTCCTGTGCCTCGTACGGCCCGCGTCCCGCCTGCGCCTCGTGCGGCCCGCGCGGCTCGTAGGCGGGGTGGCCGGGGTACGGCGCCGACCGCGCCGTGCCCTCGCCTTCGCCGCCGCTCCGTTGGGCCGCATCGGTGCCCGCGTCGCCCCCGGTGGGCCGCCGGGCACCGGGCAGCGCGGCCCGGTCGTCCCGCTGAGCCTCCTGCACCCTCGCCGCGGCACGGGCCCCCGCCCGGTACGCCGCGATCGCCCCGGCCCGCGCGGCACGGATGTCGGCACCGCTCTCCAGCGCCCGCTGCCCCGCCGTACCGGGCGCCTCGGGCCCGCCGGACACCCCGTTCGCCCCCGGAGCCCCCGGAAGGCCTGGAACTCCCGGCGCACCCCGCAGCTCCGGCGCCGCCGGCCCGCCCGCCGCCCGTGCCTGGATGGCGGCCCGCCGGGCGGCCTCGGGGTCCACGGCGTCGGGCACAACGATGTCATCGCGCCGCGCGGCGCCCGCCGCGGCCTCACCGGCGCTCCCCGCGCCGGCCGCGAAGCCGGCCGCCGCCGTGTCCTCCTCCGCCCCCGGCACCGGGTCGTATCCGCACAGCGCCTCCTCCGCGGCACCGGCGGCCAGACCGGTCAGCATGACGCGGCCGTCGTCGCAGACGAGGACCGTGCGGGCGGTGACATTGCGGTGGACCCAGCCGTGGGCGTGCAGGACGCGCAGGGCCATGAGGACGTCGGAGGCGACCTCGGCGGCGCGGTAGGGCGTGAGGGGGCGCTCGGCGAGCAGCGCGGACAGCGGGCGGGCGGCGACCCACTCGCTGACGATCCACAGCGAGCCGCCCTCGGCGAAGACGTCGAAGACCTGGTCGAGACGCGGATGGTCGGGGATGCGGGCCGCCGCCTGCGCGGCCTCCACGGCGCGCCGCACCGCGGGCTCGGCGGGCCGGCGGGTCGCGGCCCGCGCGGCCGGTACGGGGCGCGGTCCGCGCCCGTGCGGGGTGAACCCCTCGGGCAGCCCGTCCGCGTCGAGCACCTCGGCCTCGACGACCTCGGGCAGCGGCACCTGACGGACCAGCACCTCCTGGCCGCTGTAGGTGTCGAAGGCGCGGGTGACGAGCGGTTCGTACGCGTCGGACGGCGGCAGCGGCAGGCGGTAGCGGTCGGCCAGCACCCGGCCCGCGTACTCGTCCATTCCGCCTCCCCCTCCCCCGGCCGCCCGGTCTGGTCACATCCGTTCGTCTCGTGGCCCGATTCGGGGCCGCATCCGGCTCCGTACGGTCCTCAACCATTCACGATACGTGCCGGAGGCAACCCGCACCGCGCGGTTGCCCGATTCCGGCGCGGGGAACCGCCCTGGAGCGCCTAGGACTTGGGTTTGAAGGACGCCGTCAGCGTCTGCCAGGTGTCCTTGCGCAGATCGCCGTCCCAGTCGGCGGCCTTCGCGGTGTACATCAGCGCGTACCCGAGCCCGCCGTTCACCACGAAGCCGCGGTCGATGGTGCGGTACCCGGTGCCGCCGTCGGTGTAGGTGAACTCCCAGTCGGCCGTGTTCCAGCCCCGGTAGTCCGCCTTCTCGATCCGGATCCGGTGGTACTGGGAGCGCACCATGTAGTGCTCCTGGTTCTTCCAGTCCGCCACCGGGTCGTCCTTGGGCGTGCCGGTCCAGGCCACCAGCAGCTTCTGCCCGCCGGGGCCGGTGTAACGGTCACCGGCCGATCCGTGCGACTGGTACGACCATCCCTTGGGCAGCCCGATCGAGTAGCCCTGGCCGCTCGTGCGGGTGGAGACGGCCGGCGCGCTCCCCGCACCGGCCGGCGCGCTCGCGCCGACGTCCTTGCCGGTGGCGGCACCGGTCCCGGTGCCCGTGGCGGTGGGGGCCGAACTCCCGCCGTCCGTACGGGCTCCCCCGGCCGTGCCCTTGCTCCGCCCCGCCCCGGTGGACGCGCCCGCGGTGGCCGTGTTCCGGGCGGCGCCCTTGTCGTCCTTGCCGCCGCTGCTGAGGGCGACGGCCAGCACGGTGCCGATCACCGCGAGGGCCACCACCACGGCCACGACCACCAGCGTGCGCTTGGGCACCACGTCCGTGAGCGAGGCCTTCGGCGCCGGCCGCGGCGGCAGGTCCAGATCCGGCGGGGGCATCACGGGCCAGCCCGAACCCGCCTTCGCCGGGCCGGAGTCGCCCGCCTTGCTCACGGCGGGCTTTCCGGCGGAGGCCGGCCCGGCGGCCGTGCCCGGCGTCTTGGCGGAGCCGCCGGAAGCCGGCACCGGACCGCCGTTCCTCGGCCGCGCCGAGCCCGCCGCGGCACCGGTGGCGGCGCCCGATCCGGCCCCGGTCGCCCCCGCCGCCGCCTTGCGCACCGAACGCAGCGCGCCGCGCAGCTTCTCCGCGGCCTCCTCGCTCCGCTTGCCCTCGCCGTCGCCCGGCCGCCCCGGCAGCGGTACGACACGGGTGGCGTCCAGCGGTTCCGGCTCGCGCGCGTGGATGACCTTGCCGAGCAGGGCCCGCGCCCCGGCGTCGTCGAGCCGCTCGGCCGGGTCCTTGGTGAGCAGGCCGTAGATGACGTCCCGCAGCGGGCCCGCGTTCTTGGGCTCGTCCAGCTGCTCGGTCATCACCGCGGTGAGCGTGGCGATCGCCGAGCCCTTGTCGTACGGCGGCACGCCCTCGACCGCCGCGTACAGCAGCCCGCCGAGCGACCACAGGTCGGCCGCGGGCCCCGGCTTGTGGCCGCGGGCGCGCTCCGGGGAGATGTAGGAGGGGGCGCCGACGAGCATGCCGGTCGAGGTGATGGACGGGTCGCCCTCGACCTGCGCGATGCCGAAGTCGGTGAGGACGACGCGGCCGTCGTCGGCGATGAGCACGTTGGACGGCTTCACGTCCCGGTGCAGGATGCCCTCGCGGTGGGCGGAGCGCAGCACGTCGAGGACGGCGAGGCCCACCTCGGCGGCGCGCCTGGGTTCCAGCACGCCGTCCTCGCGGATGACCTCGGCGAGGGACTTGCCCTCCACCAGCTCCATGACGATCCAGGGCCGGTCGTCCTCGTCGACCACGTCGAAGACCGTCACCGCGCTGTTGTTGCGGATCCGGGCGATCGCCTTGGCCTCGCGCAGGGTGCGCGTGATCAGGCGCCGCTTCTCCTCCTCGTCGATGTTCGACGGGAACCGCAGCTCCTTGACGGCGACGGTACGGCCGAGGGTCTCGTCCTCGGCACGCCAGACCGTGCCCATGCCGCCGCGGCCCAGGACGTCTCCCAGCCGGTACCGCCCCGCGAGGAGACGCCGTCCGCTCTTGTCCTGCCGAGTCTCCTGACGAGATGTCCCCGCCCGCTCCGCCTCCGACATGCGTCCCCTCATGCAACCCGCCCTGACAGAGGCTCCATTGTCTCTCACCCGGCGAGTGCTCCACGCCCTGGGGCCCTCGGCGGGGCCTGCCCCCGCCCACCGCGAACCTCCCCGAAGCCCCCCGCGCGTGCGGCGTCATGACGGCCCGTGAGACCCCGGCGACCCGCGGTGCCGACCCTTCGGTCACACCAGGTCAAACCGCTGCGCCGGATCCCGGCCGGCGCTCTCTCAGCCGAGCGGCACGATGTCCGGCGCGCCCAGCCGCGCCGCGTCCGCCGTCTGGTCGTCGGGCTGGAGTTGGGACTCGCGTTCGGCCTCGACCCGCTTCTCGTAATGTTCGACCTCGCGTTCGATCCGGTCCTTGTCCCAGCCGAGGACCGGCGCCATCAGCTCGGCGGCCTCGCGGGCGCTGCGGGTGCCGCGGTCGAAGGTCTCGATGGATATGCGGGTGCGCCGGGTGAGGACGTCGTCCAGGTGGCGGGCGCCCTCGTGCGAGGCGGCGTAGACGACTTCGGCGCGCAGATAGTCGTCGGCGGCGCGCAGCGGTTCGCCGAGTGCGGGGTCCGCCTCGATGAGGTCGAAGATCTCCTCGGCCATCGAGCCGTACCGGTTCAGCAGGTGCTCCACCCGGACCGTGTGCAGTCCGGTGCGGGCCGCCGTGCGGGCCCGCGCGTTCCACAGCGCCTGGTAACCCTCCGCGCCGAGCAGCGGGGTCTCCTCGGTGACACAGCCGGCGACGCGCCGGTCCAGGCCGTGCACCGCCTCGTCGACGGCGTCCTTCGCCATCACCCGGTAGGTGGTGTACTTGCCGCCCGCCACCACGACCAGGCCGGGCGCCGGGTGGGCCACCGTGTGCTCGCGGGAGAGCTTGCTGGTGGCGTCGGACTCGCCGGCCAGCAGCGGCCGCAGTCCCGCGTACACCCCCTGTACGTCCTCGCGGCGCAGCGGCACGGCCAGCACCGAGTTGACGCGTTCCAGCAGGTAGTCGATGTCGGCGCTGGAGGCGGCCGGGTGCGCCTTGTCGAGGTCCCAGTCGGTGTCGGTGGTGCCGACGATCCAGTGCCGCCCCCAGGGGATGACGAACAGGACGGACTTCTCGGTGCGCAGGATCAGGCCGCTGGTGGAGTGGATGCGGTCCTTGGGCACGACGAGGTGGATGCCCTTGGAGGCGCGGACGTGGAACTGGCCGCGCTCGCCCACCATGGCCTGGGTGTCGTCGGTCCACACCCCGGTGGCGTTGACGATCTGCTGGGCGCGCACCTCGTACTCCCCGCCGCCCTCGACGTCCTGCACACGCGCGCCGACGACCCGCTCGCCCTCGCGGATGAATCCGGTAACCCGCGCCCGGTTGGCCACCTTCGCGCCGTACGACGCCGCCGTGCGCACCAGGGTGGCCACGAAGCGGGCGTCGTCCACCTGGGCGTCGTAGTACTGGAGGGCACCGACCAGGGCGTCCTTGCGCAGGCAGGGGGCCACGCGCAGGGCCTGACCCCGGCTCAGGTGGCGGTGCACGGGCAGGCCCCGGCCGTGGCCGCGGGCCATGGACATCGCGTCGTACAGCGCGACGCCCGAGCCCGCGTACAGCCGCTCCCAGCCGCGGTGCTGCAACGGGTAGAGGAACGGCACCGGTTTGACCAGGTGCGGGGCGAGCCGTTCCAGGAGCAGGCCGCGCTCCTTCAACGCCTCGCGGACGAGCGCGAAGTCGAGCATCTCCAGATAGCGCAGCCCGCCGTGAATGAGCTTGCTGGAGCGGCTGGAGGTGCCGGACGCCCAGTCGCGGGCCTCGACCAGGCCGGTGGACAGTCCGCGGGTGACGGCGTCCAGCGCGGTGCCCGCGCCGACCACTCCGCCGCCGATCACCAGTACGTCCAGCTCGCGCTCGGCCATCGCCGCCAGTGCCTCGGCACGCTGCACCGGTCCCAGAGTCGCTGTCCTCACCGCTGCCTCCCGCTGTCGCTGACTCGCCCGCGTCGGCCGCACCCGGAGGGCGAGGCCCGGTTCACCACCACCTCATGCCCAGATTCTGACCGGCTTGCCGGTCTTCAGCCACCACGCGCCCGCGGCCTGTGGACAACCCGCGTACATCCCACGGGAGACACACGAACAGAATCCCACATAACGGTCATATTTACTCCTAGTGTGACAGTGCGCTCGCTCATCCTGTCCACAGCGGTTGCGCATCTTTTCCGCTTCGGTAATGGGAAGGACGGCCCACGCCATGCCCGCAGACCTCGCCGTCATCGGACTCGGCCCCTACGGTTTGCCGCTGGCCCAGGCCGCGGTGGCCGCCGGCATCGCGACCCTCGGCTACGCCACCGGACCCGAGGCGGGGCCGCTGAGCCCCGCCGAGCTGCGCCGGATGCACGCCTCCGGGTTCCGGCGCGCCACCGACCCGGCCCAGCTCGGCCGGGTGCGTACGGCGGTGATCTGCGCGCCCACCCCGCGCGGCGCCGACGGCGGCGTGGATCTCGGCCAGGTCGAGGCCGCCGCCCGCACCCTGGCCGGATGGCTGCGCCCGAACACCACGGTCATCCTGGAGTCGCCCGTCCTGCCGGGGACCACCGAGGACTTCCTGCGCCCCCTCCTGGAAGAGGGCTCCGGACTGCTCGCGGGCCGGGACTTCCACCTCGCCTACGCCCCCAGCCGGGTCGACCCCGGCAACCGCGCGCACACCCCGGCCGGCACCCCCAAGGTCATCGGCGGTCTCACCCCCGCCTGCACCGAGTCGGCCGCCGCCTTCTACGGTCGGCTCACCGACAAGGTGGTCCGCGCGCGCGGACTGCGCGAGGCGGAGGCGGTGCAGCTCCTGGAGACCAACTTCCGGCACGTCAACATCGCGCTGGTCAACGAGATGGCCGTGCTCTGCCACGAACTCGGCGTCGACCTGTGGGACGTCATCCGCTGCGCCGAGACCAAGCCGTTCGGCTTCCAGGCGTTCCGGCCGGGCCCCGGTGTCGGCGGCCACGCCGTCCCGCAGGACCTCACCGGCCAGGCGAGCCGCGGCCTGCGCATGGTGGAACTCGCCCAGCAGGTCAACAGCCGGATGCCCGCGTACGTGGTGCAGCGCGCCGCGGCACTGCTGAACGAGCACGGCAAGTCGGCGCGGGGCGCGCGCGTGCTGCTGCTCGGCGTGACCTACAAGGCGGACCTCCCCGACCAGGAGGGCGCCCCGGCACGGGAGATCGCCGGGCGTCTGATGGAACTCGGCGCCTCCGTGAGCTACCACGACCCCTATGTGCCCGCGTGGAGCGTCCTGGACCGCCCGGTGCCGCGTGTCGACTCCCTCTACGAGGCCGCCGCCGGCGCCGATCTGACGATCCTGCTCCAGCAGCACCGCACCTACGACCTCCAGGGCCTGTCGGTGAAGGCCCAACTCCTCCTGGACACCAGGGGTGCCACCCCGACGGGGGCGGCCCACCGGCTCTGAGGCGCCTGCGTCCGGAGCCCCGCACCGATCACGACAGGAATACAAGCCGGGCGTTGTCGGCGCCGCCTGTTAATCTCCCCCGGACTTACCGCACACAGGTGCGAGCGAGTCTTCCGTTTCCATTGCATCCAGTTGTGCCACACCACGGGGGGATTCCTGTCATGAGCCAGTCAGCACCGCCGCCGCAGCCGCAGCCCGGCCCGGTCGACGCCAACCCGTACGCCCAGCAGCCGCCGGCCGGCCTGCCGTACCCGCCGCAGCCGGGCGCCCCCGGCGGCATGCCGATGGCCCCGATCGCACCCGCGCCGGTCCGGGGCAACGCGGCCCTCGGGCTGGTCGCCGCGGTGGCCGCCGCCGTGGTCGCCGCCGCGCTCTACGGCCTGATCATCGGCGCCACCAAGCACCAGATCGGCTACGCGGCCGTGGGCGTCGGCTTCGTCATCGGCCTCGCGGCGGGCAAGGCGGGCGGCCGCAACGCCGTCCTGCCGGTCGCCTCCGTGGTGCTGGCCCTGGTCTCGGTGTACTTCGGGCAGCTGGTGGGCGAGGCGATGATCGGCGCCAAGGAGCTGGGCGTGAACTTCACCGAAGTCTTCTTCGACCACTTCGACCTGGTGCAGAAGGCATGGAAGGAGACCGTCGACCCGCTGAGCTTCCTGTTCTTCGCCATCGCCGGTTTCGCCGCGTTCTCGGCGACCAAGAAGGCCGCCCAGTAGCCACCGCCGTCCGCTCCGCCCGCCGGCGGCACCGGTTTGTCGTACAACCGTTCGCGCCCTCCGCCGGTCTCCTGTGACGCAGCCCTGATCCGAAACAACGGGTTTCCCCAGGGCTGACGCAGGACGAAAGGACGGATGCATGCGCAGAGTTCGGAGACTGGCCGCGCTGGCCACCGCGACGGCCGTGTCGGTGGGCGCGGCCGTCCTGGGCGCGGGCGCTCCCGCCGGTGCCGCGCCGAGCACCAAGGCACCGGCGACCGGGAAGAAGGCCGACTTCAACGGGGACGGCTACGGTGACCTGGCCATCTCGGCGAACGGCTACGTCACGGTGATGTACGGGTCGAAGGCGGGGCTCACCGCCTCCCGGCACCAGGTGCTGGCCGCCAATCCCGGCTCCACCGCCGGCGGGGCGTACTCCGGCTTCGGCGACTCGATGGCGACCGGCGACCTGGACGGCGACGGCTACGACGACCTGGTGGTGGGCTTCGACCGGGTGGCCCCCGCCGTGTCGATCGTCTGGGGCGGTCCCAAGGGGCTGTCCGCCCGCACCCCCCTCTCCTTCACGCCGAAGTCCTCGCCAAGCCCGATGGTCGTGGGCGACTTCGACGGCGACGGGAAGAACGACCTCGTCGCCGCCACGCGCACGAGCCTCGGCTACACGCAGACCGAACTGTTCCGGGGCCCCTTCGGCCGGGACGGCACGAACGCCTCGACGAGCCTTGTGAACTCCGGGATCATGCCCGACAGTCTGGCCGCCGGGGACGTCAACGGCGACCACGTGCCCGACCTGCTCTCCGTGGGCAGACGCGGCGGAGCCGCCGACGCCTCCCTGCTACTGGGCTCGAAACAGGGCTTCGGGCCCGCCACGTACTTCTCCACCAAGGTCGACTCCGGGAGCATCGCGGACACCGACGGCGACGGCTACGGGGACGTCGTCCTCGGTGCCGGGCTGGAGGGGTACCAGCCCAAGGGCGTCGTGGGCGGCTCGATCGTCGTCCGGTACGGCGGCAAGGGCGGCGTGAGCACCACCCGCAAGCCGGTCCGCATCAGCCAGGACACCGCCGGTGTGCCCGGCGTGGGCGAGAAGTACGACCGGTTCGGCTACGACCTGGCCACCGGCGACGTGAACGGCGACGGCTACGCCGACGTGGCGATCGGCGTGATGCAGGAGAGCATCTCGGGGGTCGGCACGACCGGCGCGGTGACCGTGCTGCGCGGGTCGGCCAAGGGACTGACCGGGACCGGCGCCGTGTCCCTGGACCAGAACACCGCAGGAGTGCCCGGCGCCAACGAGCCGTACGACATGTTCGGCTCCCGGGTCTCCCTGGTCGACATGAACGGCGACGGACGCAGCGAGCTGGCCACCGGTACCGACCACGAGAACGGCACCGAGGGCAACCTCTGGTACTTCGGCTCGGGCAGCAAGGGCCTGACCACGAGCGGGGTCGTCTCCATCGGCCCCAAGACGGTCGGCCTCACCGCCAAGTACCGCTACTTCGCCCGCTGGATGACCGGCTGACCGGGACGGTCCACGGCGTGGCGGAGGGGCCCGGCCACCGCATCGGCGGCCGGGCCCCTTCGCGGACCGCTCGGGTCAGCGCTTGTGCTGGCTGTCGGCGACCGTGACCTCGACCCGCTGGAACTCCTTGAGCTCGCTGTAGCCGGTGGTGGACATGGCGCGGCGCAGGGCGCCGAAGAGGTTCATCGAGCCGTCCGGGGTGTGGGACGGGCCGGTGAGGACCTCTTCGAGGGTGCCGACGGTGCCGAGGTCGACCTTCTTGCCGCGCGGCAGCTCCTCGTTGACCGCCTCCATGCCCCAGTGGTGGCCCTTGCCGGGCGCGTCCGTGGCACGGGCCAGCGGGGAGCCCATCATCACCGCGTCCGCGCCGCAGGCGATCGCCTTGGGCAGGTCACCGGACCAGCCGACGCCGCCGTCCGCGATCACGTGCACATAGCGGCCGCCGGACTCGTCCATGTAGTCGCGGCGGGCCGCGGCCACGTCGGCGACGGCGGTGGCCATCGGGACCTGGATGCCCAGTACGTTGCGCGTGGTGTGCGCGGCGCCGCCGCCGAAGCCGACCAGGACGCCGGCCGCGCCGGTGCGCATCAGGTGCAGCGCGGCGGTGTAGGTGGCGCAGCCGCCGACGATCACCGGGACGTCCAGCTCGTAGATGAACTGCTTCAGGTTCAGCGGTTCGTGCGAGGACGAGACGTGCTCCGCGGAGACCGTCGTACCGCGGATGACGAAGATGTCCACGCCCGCGTCCACGACCGCCTTGGAGAACTGGGCGGTGCGCTGCGGGGAGAGCGCGGCGGCCGTGACCACACCGGAGTCGCGCACCTCCTTGATGCGGGCGCCGATCAGCTCCTCCTTGATGGGCGCCGCGTAGATCTCCTGGAGGCGGCGGGTGGCGCGCTCGGCCGGCAGCTCGGTGATCTCGTCCAGCAGCGGCTGCGGGTCCTCGTACCGCGTCCACAGGCCCTCGAGGTTGAGCACGCCGAGGCCGCCCAGTTCGCCGATGCGGATCGCGGTGGCCGGGGAGACCACGGAGTCCATGGGAGCCGCCAGGAAGGGCAGCTCGAAGCGGTAGGCGTCGATCTGCCAGGCGATCGAGACCTCCTTCGGGTCCCGCGTACGGCGGCTGGGGACGACGGCGATGTCGTCGAAGGCGTACGCCCGGCGGCCGCGCTTGCCGCGCCCGATCTCGATCTCAGTCACGTCTGTGGCCTTTCCTGTTGCGTTTCAGCGCCTTCCAGTATCGCCGACGGGTAAGACAAAGGCGGCCCCGGATGTTCCGGGACCGCCTTCCGCGCGCTGTGGCGGCTACTTGGCGCTGTAGTTCGGCGCCTCGACCGTCATCTGGATGTCGTGCGGGTGGCTCTCCTTGAGGCCCGCCGAGGTGATCCGCACGAAACGGCCCTTGGACTCCATCTCCTCGATGGTGGCGGCGCCCACGTAGCCCATGGTCTGGCGCAGACCGCCGACCAGCTGGTGCAGCACGTTGGCCAGCGGGCCGCGGTAGGGCACCTGGCCCTCGACGCCCTCGGGCACGAGCTTGTCGTCGGACGCCACCTCGGCCTGGAAGTAGCGGTCCTTCGAGTACGACCGGCCCTGGCCGCGGGACTGCATCGCGCCCAGCGAGCCCATGCCGCGGTACGACTTGAACTGCTTGCCGTTGATGAACAGCAGCTCGCCCGGCGACTCCTCGCAGCCGGCCAGGAGGCTGCCCAGCATCACGGTGTCGGCGCCGGCCGCGAGGGCCTTGCCGATGTCGCCGGAGTACTGGAGGCCGCCGTCGCCGATCAGCGGGATGCCCGCGGGACGGGCGGCGCGGGACGCCTCGTAGATGGCCGTGACCTGCGGGACACCGATACCGGCGACCACGCGGGTGGTGCAGATCGAACCCGGTCCGACACCGACCTTGATGCCGTCCACACCGGCGTCGATGAGCGCCTGGGCGCCGTCGCGGGTGGCGACATTGCCGCCGATCACGTCCACGCCCACGCTGGACTTGATCTTCGCCATCCAGCTGAGGGCGTTGCTGTTGTGGCCGTGCGAGGTGTCGACCACCAGGAAGTCCGCGCCGGCCTCGGCGAGCGCCTGGGCGCGCTCCAGTGCCTCCGGGCTCGCGCCGACGGCGGCACCGACGAGCAGCCGGCCCTCGGCGTCCTTGGCGGCGTTCGGGTACTGCTCGGCCTTGACGAAGTCCTTGACGGTGATCAGGCCCTTGAGGACGCCCGCGTCGTCCACCAGCGGCAGCTTCTCGATCTTGTGCTTGCGCAGCAGCTGCATGGCCTCGGGGCCGGAGATGCCGACCTTGCCGGTGACCAGCGGCATGGGGGTCATGACCTCGTGCACCTGGCGCGTGCGGTCGCTCTCGAAGGCCATGTCACGGTTGGTGACGATGCCGAGCAGCCGGCCGGCCGGGTCGGTGACCGGGACACCGCTGATGCGGAACTTGGCGCACAGGGCGTCGGCCTCGGCGAGCGTGGCCTCCGGGTGCACCGTGATCGGGTCGGTGACCATGCCGGACTCGGACCGCTTCACCAGGTCCACCTGGTTGACCTGGTCCTCGACGGAGAGGTTGCGGTGCAGGACGCCGACGCCGCCCAGCCGGGCCATGGCGATCGCCATGCGCGACTCGGTGACCTTGTCCATCGCGGCCGACAGCAGCGGGATGTTCACCCGGACGTTGCGGGAGATGCGGGACGAGGTGTCGACCGCGTTGGGGAGCACCTCGGAGGCCCCCGGCAGCAGCAGCACGTCGTCGTAGGTCAGCCCGAGTGTCGCGAATTTTCCGGGCACTCCGTCGACGTTGGCAGTCATGACACCTTCCCCAAATGGCCTTGCTCGGTGCGGATGTCCATGCTAACGGGAAGCGCGGCCCCCGAATTCCACGAGAGAAGATCACCTTCTGCTTCGTATGTTCGTACGGATGCCCCTGCGGAGTTCACGGGAATGCCGTACGGCGCGGCCGCTACTGCTCGGCCAGCGCCCGCAGCCGGCTCAGCGCCCGGTGCTGGGCGACCCGGACCGCTCCGGGTGACATTCCCAACATCTGTCCGGTTTCCTCCGCCGTGAGGCCCACCGCGATGCGCAGCAGCAGCAGTTCGCGCTGGTTCTCGGGGAGATTGGCCAGCAGTTTCTTGGCCCACTCGGCGTCGCTGCTGAGCAGGGCGCGCTCCTCGGGGCCGAGCGAGTCGTCCGGCCGCTCGGGCATCTCGTCGGAGGGCACCGCGGTCGAACCCGGATGGCGCATCGCGGCGCGCTGGAGGTCGGCGACCTTGTGGGAGGCGATGGCGAAGACGAACGCCTCGAAGGGGCGGCCGGTGTCCCGGTAGCGGGGCAGCGCGAGCAGGACGGCGACACAGACCTCCTGCGCAAGGTCCTCCACGAAATGGCGCGCGTCGCCCGGCAGCCGCGAAAGGCGGGTGCGGCAGTAGCGCAGCGCCAGCGGGTGGACGTGCGCGAGCAGGTCGTGCGTGGCCTGCTCGTCGCCCTCGACGGCACGAAGCACGAGGGCACCGATCGCCCCGTGGGCCGTGCCCGCCTCGTCGTCGCGCATCGGTCCATGGTGCCCTGCGGCCGTCCGGTCCGTCGCATCGTGCTGATGGTTGTGCACCGAAGCGTTATGAGCAGGTGCGCCGGCACTCATCCCCTGCGCCCTCCCCTTCCGCTCGACCGACTCGTCCCCGAGAGACTCCACACCCCAAGGATGCGGCATCCGCGCCGAAACGAGCAGCGCCCGTCCGGTGGGCCGCCTCGTACGCCGCCGCACGGCACGTCCTCGCGGAGCGTACGCGGTGCCTTCCGGCCGGTCCCGACGGGCACCGGCCTGCCGGGAAACCACCGCCACGCGCACCGGGGTACAGGAACACGTACACCGGAGTGCCGGAAGCCGCCAGGGGTACGGCGCGGACGGCGCCGCCGGGAGCGGGGCGCGCCGGACGGAGGTCGCCGCATCGACCGGGATGGCGCGATGGGCCGGGGTTCGGGGTTTGCCGCGGATCCGCTCGCCAAGCGGGCGGGATGGCCGGGCACCGGGGCGCCTTCACGGCGGTCCCGGAGGACCGCTCCGAAGGGGCCGCTCCTGGAGCCGCCCGCGCACGGGCCGCTCCGCGGGACCTGCCCGGCCCCGCGCGGTGGGCGCGCGGGGCCCGCCGGGTCCTACCTCACCAGGCCCCAGCGGAAGCCGAGGGCCACCGCGTGGGCACGGTCCGAGGCGCCGAGCTTCTTGAACAGGCGCCGGGCGTGGGTCTTGACGGTGTCCTCGGAGAGGAACAGCTCTCGGCCGATCTCGGCGTTCGAGCGGCCGTGGCTCATGCCCTCCAGGACCTGGATCTCACGCGCGGTGAGCGTGGGCGCGGCGCCCATCTCGGCCGAGCGCAGCCGGCGCGGGGCCAGCCGCCAGGTCGGGTCGGCGAGGGCCTGCGTCACCGTGGCCCGCAGTTCGGCGCGCGAGGCGTCCTTGTGCAGATAGCCACGGGCACCGGCGGCGACCGCGAGGGCCACGCCGTCCAGGTCCTCGGCGACGGTGAGCATGATGATGCGCGCGCCGGGATCGGCGGACAGCAATCGGCGCACCGTCTCGACGCCGCCCAGGCCGGGCATGCGGACATCCATCAGGATGAGGTCGGAGCGGTCGGCGCCCCAGCGGCGGAGGACTTCCTCGCCGTTGGCCGCCGTCGTCACACGCTCGACACCGGGCACGGTCGCGACCGCGCGGCGGAGCGCTTCTCGGGCAAGCGGGGAGTCGTCGCAGACGAGGACGGATGTCATGACCGCCCTCCGCAGCTGATGCGCGTCACCTTGAGCCTCCAGGCTGGTACGGAATCTCACCTGTGCGGTCGACCGTCTCGGACGCCTGCCCGAGCTCTTGTGTTTTCAACCGCCTCCGCACTCTCAACGACGGTCACTCGAAAGAGTTACGGGGCTGCACACCGTCATCGGCACTCTACGTGAGGGCACCGACACGGTGCAGACATGCCCAACGGACTCTCAACTTTTCATCACAACCCATGCCCCATTCAGATGCTTTTCTTCCCGTTTCGAGGTGTTCGGGGCTAGATTCGCAATGAGTCATATTTACATCTCCTTAGACCGGAGATGTACGGTCGTTGGCACCGTATCCGCCCAGAACGGCTACAAGGGGTCACGTAATGGCAGATTTCTCCCGCCTTCCAGGACCGAACGCGGACCTGTGGGACTGGCAGCTGCTGGCTGCCTGCCGCGGGGTGGACAGCTCGCTTTTCTTCCACCCGGAGGGCGAGCGCGGGGCGGCACGGAGCGCTCGCGAGAACTCGGCCAAGGAGGTCTGCATGAGGTGCCCGGTCCGCGCGGAGTGCGCGGCACACGCGCTCGCCGTCCGCGAGCCGTACGGCGTCTGGGGCGGACTGACCGAGGACGAGCGCGAGGAGCTGATGGGGCGGGCGCGCAACCGTCTGGTGACGGCGTCGGCCTCCGGCGGCGACACCGCCGAGAGTCACTGAAGGAACGTTTCTTCATCGCACTCAGGGGCGCCGCACCCCCGGTAGCACCCGCGCGGCCGGCCGGGTGCGCGGACACTCCCCTTCGGGCACGCCCCGCGCGCGCCCGCGACTCTGCGCGGCTTCACGCCACGGCGCCGCCCAGGGTTCGCCACAGAGCT
Organism: Streptomyces sp. NPDC037203; assembly: GCF_055605065.1. Taxonomy (NCBI): domain Bacteria; kingdom Bacillati; phylum Actinomycetota; class Actinomycetes; order Kitasatosporales; family Streptomycetaceae; genus Streptomyces; species Streptomyces sp. NPDC037203. The sequence continues at coordinate 253,019 of NZ_JBVJUC010000005.1, read as the reverse complement.
TCCTCAGCGGGCCTGCTCAGTGGGCCTCTTCAGCGTGGGTCTCTCCAGCGGTGTCGGCTTCTCCGCGGCGCGGTGTCACACCGCGCGTCCGGCCGCTCGGGCCAGCTGTTCCAGCGTCGCCGCCACCGCGGGCACCTGTGCCAGGTCGGGCAGGGTGAGCGCGACGATCTCCCGCCGCACCGCCGGCTCCAGCCGGACCGTGCGCACCCCCCGCGGCCGTACCGACTCCACCGCGAGCTGCGGCAGCACGGCCACGCCCAGACCCGCGCCCACCAGCCCCGCGACGGCCGGATAGTCGTCGGTGGCGAAGTCGATGCGCGGCGCGAACCCGGCGCCCTGGCATACCTCGACCAGCTGGCCGCGGCAGCGCGGGCAGCCCGCGATCCAGGGTTCCCCGGCCAGTTCCCCGATGGCGACGGTCTCCGCGCGCGCGAGCCGGTGCCGCTCGGGCACCAGGGCCACCAGGCGGTCCGTCAGCAGGGGGCGTACGACCAGGTCGTCCCAGTCCTCGGTGACCGCAGCGCCCTCGTAGCGGAAGGCCAGGGCGAGATCGCAGTCGCCCTCGCGCAGGAGTTCGACGGAGCGCGGGGGCTCGGCCTCCTCCAGGGAGACGCGGGTGCCGGGGTGGGCGGCGCGCAGGGCGGCCAGGGCGCTGGGGACCAGGGTGGAGCTGCCGCTCGGGAAGGAGACCAGCCGGACCCGGCCGGCCCGCAGGCCCGCGATGGCGGCGACCTCCTCCTCCGCGGCGGTGAGCCCGGCGAGGATGCCGGAGGCGTGCCGGACCAGGGCCTCGCCGGCCTGGGTCAGCCGCATCTCGCGGCCCGCCCTGATCAGCAGCGGGGTGCCGACCGAGGTCTCCAGGGCCTTCATCTGCTGGCTGACGGCGGGCTGGGTGCAGCCCAGTTCGCGCCCGGCCGCCGAGAAGGAGCCGGTGGCGGCGACGGCGCGCAGGACACGGAGATGACGGGCCTCGATCACCCCTTAAGCATAAGGCCCTCTTGGGGACGGCGCCCGAAACTGGCTCGACGCTTTGAGTAACGATCCCGTACGGTGCGGGCATGAAGCTTCTCTCCGTCAATGTGGGGCAGGCACGCCCGGTGCCGTACACCAGCCAGCCGGAGGGCCTGACGGGCATCGACAAGAAGCCGGTCGAGGGGCCCGTACGGGTGTCCGCGCCGGGTCCGAAGGGGACCGCGGGGAGCGGGCTCGCCGGGGACGCGGTGTGCGACCTGCGCCACCACGGCGGCGACGACCAGGCGGTGTACGCGTTCGCGCGCGAGGACCTGGACGACTGGGAGCGCGAGCTGGGCCGCACCCTGGCCAACGGCTGCTTCGGGGAGAACATCACGACCGCCGGGCTCGACGTCTCGGGGGCGCTGATCGGCGAGCGCTGGCGGATCGGTCCGGCGGTGGTGCTCCAGGTGACCTCGGGCCGTATCCCGTGCCGCACCTTCCAGGGCCATCTGGGCGAACCGGGCTGGGTCCGCAGGTTCACCCGGAAGGGCGCCACGGGTGCCTACCTCCGGGTGATCGAACCCGGCGAGATCCGCGCGGGCGACGACGTCGAGGTCCTGCACCGGCCCGGCCACGGGGTGACCGCGGCGCTGGAGTTCCGCGCGACCACCACCGAGCGGGAACTGCTGCCGCGACTGCTCGCCGCGGGCGCGGACCTGCACCCGGAGGCGCTGGCCGCGGCCCGCTCCTACGTCGCCGCGCAGACCCGCTGAGGCCCCGTCACCGCATGGCGGACAGCTCCTGCCCGGCGCGCCCGCGATCACTACCCTTGGGCCATGACAACGGCTCTGATTACGGGATCGACCGCGGGCATCGGCGCCGCCTTCGCACGTCGGCTGGCGGCTGACGGGCATGACCTCGTCCTGGTGGCGCGGGACGCCAAGCGGCTGCGCGAACAGGCGACCGAGCTGCACGACCGGCACGGCATCGAGGCGGAGGTGCTGGCCGCCGACCTCTCCGCGGACCAGGGCATCGAGACCGTCGCCGACCGGCTCGGCGACCGCAGGAACCCGGTCGACCTGTTGGTCAACAACGCCGGTTTCGGCAACAAGGGCCGCTATCTGGACGTCTCCATGGCCGACGAGCTGACGATGCTCAAGGTGCACTGCGAGGCGGTGCTGCGGCTGACCTCGGCGGCGGCCGCGGCGATGCGCGAGCGGGGCCGGGGCGGGGTGGTCAACGTCGCCTCGGTGGCGGCCTTCGTGCCCCGCGGCACCTATGGCGCGTCCAAGGCGTGGGTCGTGCAGTTCACCCAGGGCGTGGCGCGGGACCTGGCCGGCACCGGTGTGCGCCTGATGGCGCTGTGCCCCGGCTTCGTGCGCACCGAGTTCCACCAGCGGGCCGGGATGGGCACGGACAACATCCCCGGCTGGATGTGGCTGGACGCCGACAAACTGGTCGCGGCGGCCCTCACCGACCTGGCCCGCGGCAAGTCCCTCTCCATCCCGGACCCCCGCTACAAGGCCCTGATGGGCCTGGTCAAGATCACCCCCCGCGGCCTCCTCGGCGGCGTCACCTCCCGCACCGGCCGCAAGTACGGGCCGCAGTAGGCGCGGGCCGCGCGCGGGTGCCGTCGGTGACCCGGTGGGGGACGGGGCGAGACGAACCGGATCGTGGACCACTGGATCGCACGGGCCGGGGGGCGGCGACCGGGCCGCACCGTCGAAGACGTCCCCGTCCGGAAGGCAGCGGAGCGCCGGAGCGGGGCACGCCGAAGGCCCGGCGCCCCCAAGGGGCTGCCGGGCCTTCGGGCGGAGCGGTGGGGCTCAGTGGGCGTGGCCGTGGCTGTGGCCGTGGCCCGCGGCGGCCTCCGGCTCCTCTTCCTTCTTCTCAACGACCAGGGTCTCGGTCGTGAGCAGCAGGGAGGCGATGGAGGCGGCGTTCTCCAGGGCGGAGCGGGTCACCTTGACCGGGTCGATGACGCCGGCCTTGATCAGGTCGCCGTACTCGCCGGTGGCGGCGTTGTAGCCCTGACCCTTGTCCAGGTCCTTGACCTTGGAGACGATGACGTAGCCCTCCTGGCCGGCGTTCTCGCCGATCCAGCGCAGCGGCTCGACGACCGCGTTGCGGACCACGGCGACACCGGTGGCCTCGTCGCCGGTCTTGTCGAGGTTGCCCTCGAGGACCTTGGAGGCGTGCACCAGGGCGGAGCCGCCACCGGAGACGATGCCCTCCTCGACCGCGGCGCGGGTCGCGGAGATGGCGTCCTCCAGACGGTGCTTCTTCTCCTTCAGCTCCACCTCGGTGGCGGCGCCGACCTTGATCACGCACACGCCGCCGGCCAGCTTCGCGAGGCGCTCCTGGAGCTTCTCGCGGTCCCAGTCGGAGTCGGTGTTCTCGATCTCGGCCTTGATCTGCGCGACGCGGCCGTTCAGGTCCTCGGCCTTGCCGGCACCCTCGACGATCGTGGTGTCGTCCTTGGTGACGGTGACGCGGCGGGCGGAGCCCAGCACCTCGAGACCGACCTGGTCGATCTTGAGACCGACCTCCTCGGAGATGACGGTGGCGCCGGTGAGGACGGCCATGTCCTGGAGCATCGCCTTGCGGCGGTCGCCGAAGCCGGGGGCCTTCACCGCGACGGCGTTGAAGGTGCCGCGGATCTTGTTGACGACCAGGGTCGACAGGGCTTCGCCCTCGACGTCCTCGGCGATGATCAGCAGCGGCTTGGAGGAGCCGGCCTGGATGACCTTCTCCAGCAGCGGCAGCAGGTCCGCGATGGCGGAGATCTTGCCCTGGTTGATCAGGATGTACGGGTCGTCGAGGACGGCCTCCATACGCTCCTGGTCGGTCACGAAGTACGGCGACAGGTAGCCCTTGTCGAAGGCCATGCCCTCGGTGAAGTCCAGCTCCAGACCGAAGGTGTTGGACTCCTCGACGGTGATGACACCGTCCTTGCCGACCTTGTCCATGGCCTCGGCGATCAGCTCGCCGACCTGCTGGTCCTGGGCGGACAGCGCGGCGACGGCGGCGATGTCGGACTTCTCGTCGATCGGGCGGGCCGTGGCGAGCAGGTCGTCGGAGACGGCCTTGACGGCGGCGTCGATGCCCTTCTTCAGGGCGGCCGGGGAGGCACCGGCGGCGACGTTCTTCAGGCCCTCGCGCACCAGCGCCTGGGCGAGCACGGTGGCGGTGGTGGTGCCGTCACCCGCGATGTCGTTGGTCTTGGTCGCCACCTCCTTCACCAGCTGCGCGCCGAGGTTCTCGTACGGGTCCTCGATCTCGACCTCGCGGGCGATGGTGACGCCGTCGTTGGTGATGGTGGGGGCGCCGAACTTCTTGTCGATGACGACGTTGCGACCCTTGGGGCCGATCGTCACCTTCACCGTGTCGGCCAGCTTGTTGACGCCGCGCTCGAGGGCGCGACGGGCGTCCTCGTCGAACTTCAGGATCTTCGCCATGACAGCGGGAGCCCTCTCGAAATCTGTGGGTGAAAAAAGACGAACTGCGCCCCTGGGCGCCCGGCTTCGTTATCGGTTGCGGGGGCCAGGGGCGCAGTTCAGAGCAAAGGTTCGCTCGGGTGAATTACTTCTCGATGATCGCGAGCACGTCGCGAGCCGAGAGGACGAGGTACTCGTCGCCGTTGTACTTCACCTCGGTGCCGCCGTACTTGCTGTACAGGACGACGTCGCCGACCTTGACGTCGAGCGGCAGGCGCTCGCCGTTCTCGAAGCGACCCGGACCGACGGCGAGGACGGCGCCCTCCTGGGGCTTCTCCTTCGCGGTGTCCGGGATGACCAGGCCAGAGGCCGTGGTCTGCTCGGCGTCGAGCGGCTGGACCACGATGCGGTCCTCGAGCGGCTTGATGGCAACCTTGGAGCTGGCGGTCGTCACGATCCGACCTCCCCCTTCGGAGATCTCACGGGGTTAACTGTCTGAGGTGGCGACCAGGTCGATCCGTCGTCGCGGGTGCCGGACCTGCCCGTCGCGTTGTTGGCACTCTCCAGTGGGGAGTGCCAGAGCCGAGACTATGGCGGGGATTAGCACTCGGTCAAGCGGAGTGCCAATCCCGTGCGGCGCGTCGGCCGAAATCGGGGGTGCGGCGGCGGCCGGCGCCGGTGGTTCCGCTGCCGGGTGCCGCGCGCCCCGGCCCCCCGTCGGCCTGCGGCCTCGCCCTCGAACGCCGGACGGCCCGCGGTGGCTACAGGTAGTCCTCGAGGCGGGCCGGCGCCAGGTTCCCGCTGCGGATGGCGGCCAAGAGGCGGGCCGTGGGGGCGCCGGGGGTCAGCCGGACGATGTCGCCCCGGCGGAGGTGGTGCGGGCCCCGCGGGTAGGTGAGGCCCGCCGGAGTGAGGGTGGCGCGCCACAGGACGACGGCGGTGGTGCCGCAGTCGGCGGCCGCGCGCAGGGTCGTACGGTCGTACGCGCCCCGCGGCGGGCGCAGGAGCCGGGCGCGGAGGGCGCAGAGCTCGGCGCGCTGGGTGGCGTACGGCGCTCCCGCCAAGGTTTTGCGCACCAGGGTGAACCGGCTCACCGGAAGGCGCGGTTCGCGCGGGGCGGAGGTGGAGCGGGGGCCGCGGTCGTCGGCGTCGTAGGTGAGGAAGACGACCCGGTCGCGGGTGCGGACGTGGTCCACGACCGGGGGCAGGGCGCGGCCGGAGGGGGGCGCCGCGAGGGGGCGTCCGTGCGGGCGTACTCCCTCCGCCGCCTTCCTGCCGAGGCGTTCGATGGGCACGACGGGCTGGGCGCACCCGGCGAGGACCAGGGCCGCGGCGAGCACCCCGGCCACCAGCGGGACCGGTCTCCGCGGGGCCGGCGCCCCTTCGGCCCCGCGCCTCACGGGCACCCTTCGCGCCCCGCGTCCCGCCCGCACCAGACCGGCCACCCGCCTCACCACCCTTCCGGCCGCATGGCTTACCGGCACCTCACCGGATGCCTCGCGGCGCCCGAGGTCCGCTCACAGGTAGTCCTCCAGCCGGGCCACCGCGTAGCCCTCGCGCGTCACCTTGTTCAGGAAGCGGCGCATGTCGTCGACCATCGTGCCGTCCCAGTCGCTGCGGCCCCGGAAGTGGGTGAGGACGATGTCGCCGCGGCGCAGCTGCTGGTCGTCCTCGCGGAACTCCCAGTGGTCGACGTACACCTCCTCGTTCCAGATCGGGGCGTACTTGATGCCGCAGGACTTGGCGGCGACCAGGGTGTCCTGGTTGTAGTTGCCGTAGGGCGGGCGCAGGACGGTCGGGCGTCTGCCGAACTGCTTCTGCATGATGTCCTGCATGTCGCAGATCTCGTGCTTCTGCTCCTCGTAGGACAGCCCCGGCAGGTAGGGGTGGGTGAGGGTGTGGTTGTTCAGGGTGTTGCCGTAGGACTGGGCCTTGCGGAAGTAGCCGTAGTCGTCCTTGACCAGGTAGTTGCTGAGAAAGGCGGTGTACGGGATCTTCAGGTCCCGCATCATCTGGAGGAACCGGGGGTCCTTCTCCGAGCCGTCGTCGATGGTGAGGAAGACGACCTTGTTCCTGGTCGGGACCGTGGTGAAGACCGGCGGCAGGGCCCAGTCGACCTGGTGGTCCACCTCGAAGCCGGGGCGCGCGGTGATGCGGGGCTTCACCTTGGGCGGCGCCGGGGGCGTGAGCGGGACCTCGTCCAGGCCCCAGCGCTTCGCCGCCGCCACCATGCGGGCGTGTTCGGCGGCCCGGACGGCGCGGGGGTCCGGGGCGGCGTGGCCGGTCGCGCCCTGGCCGGCGGCCGGGCGGGCGGCGTGCGGGTCGGAGCCGGCGCCGGAGCAGCCGGTGACGAGTGCGGTCGAGGCGAGGACGGCGGCGGCACAGCCGAGAGCGGCCCGCGCCCGACTTTTGTCATTTTGTACTACTAGTCGCATGGTGCTGGATCTTCGCAGCCCCCGCCCCCGATCCCCCGCCGACACCGCCGCCGTGCCGCGCACCATCCACCGACTGGCCCACAATGACCCGGTGAACGACCTCGCTCCTCTCCTCACCCCCGAAGGCCGGGCCCTCCTCGAAGAGGTCCGCGGCACCGCCCCGGCCGACGAACTCGCCGTCGCCACCAGGCTGCGCCGCGACCACCCCGCCGAACTGGTGTCGGCCGCGCTCGGCCAGGCCCGGCTGCGGCAGCGCGCGGCGGCCAAGTTCGCGGCGGCGGACGCGGAGCGGATGTTCTTCACGCCGAACGGGGTCGAGCAGTCGACGCGGGCGAGCGTGGCGGCGTACCGGGCGCGGCGGCTGACCGATCTCGGGGTGACCTCGGTGGCGGACCTGTGCTGCGGGATCGGCGGGGACGCCATCGCGCTGGCGCGGGCCGGGATCCGGGTGCTCGCCGTGGACCGGGACCCGCTGACGGCGGCCGTGGCGCGGGCGAACGCCGAGGCGCTGGGGCTCACCGGCCTGATGGAGGTGCGGGAGGCGGATGTCACGGAGGTGGACACCGCCGGGTACGACGCCGTGTTCGTGGACCCGGCGCGAAGGGGCGGGAGGGGCAGGATCTTCGACCCGGAGGCGTACTCGCCTCCGCTGTCGTGGGCCGTGGACGCCGCGCGCCGGGCGCCGCACGCGGCGCTGAAGATCGCGCCCGGCATCCCGCACGAGGCGGTGCCGCCGGAGGCCGAGGCGGAGTGGATCTCGGACGGCGGCGATGTGAAGGAAGCGGTGCTCTGGTTCGGGACCGGGGCGCCGGGCGCGGTCCGCGCCACCCTGCTGCCCGGCCCGCGCACCCTGCTGGGGCGGGGCCTGCCGGACCCCGGAACGCGCCCGGTGGGGCGGTACGTGTACGAGCCGGACGGTGCCGTGATCCGCGCGCATCTGGTCGCCGAGGTGGCCGAGGAGGTCGGCGGCGGACTGATCGACGCGACCATCGCGTACGTCACCGCCGACGAGCTGCACCCGACCCCGTACGCCACCCCCTACGAGATCACCGACCAACTCCCCTTCAATCTCAAGAAGTTGAAGGCGCTGCTGCGTGAACGCGAGGTCGGGACGCTGACCGTGAAGAAGCGCGGCTCGGCGGTCGAGCCGGAGGAGCTGCGGCGCAAGGTGAAACCGCAGGGGCCGAACGCGGCGACGGTGTTCCTCACTCGGGTCGCGGGCGCGCCGACGATGCTGGTCGGCGGTCCCGCCCGGCCGCCCGAGGGCCCCTGACCGGCGGTCAGCGCAGGCTCGCCCACAGGTTCCCGGCGTCCGGCTCCTTCGCGATCACCCGGTTGGGGTCCGAGGGCGCCGTGACCACCGGCATCATCACGGTCTTCACCCGGTCCGCGCCCAGCCCCTTCAGGCTCTCGCCCAGCTCGGTCAGCCCGGTCAGGGAGGCGAGGCCGGTGTCGGTGGTGAGGCTCTTGGTGGCCGCGTCGGCGACCTGGTAGAGCCTGGCCGGGTCGGTGAGCAGGTTCGTGCCGGATATCCGCTCCAACAGGGCCTTCACGAGGAGCTGTTGGAGACCTATGCGGCCGAGGTCGCTGCCGTCGCCGATGCCGTGCCGGGTGCGGGCGAGGGCCAGTGCCTGTCTGCCGTCGAGGTGGTGGGCTCCGGCCGCCAGGTGCAGATGGCTCCTGTCGTCGTCGATGTTCCGGGTGGTGGTGACGTCGACCCCGCCGAGCGCGTCGACCAGCTTGGCGAAGCCGGAGAAGTCGATCTCGACGAAGTGGTCCATGCGCACCCCGGTGATCGACTCGACCGTCTTGACCGCGCACACCGGACCGCCCACCGAGAAGGCGCTGTTGAACATGGAGCCGTACGCCACCGCCGTCGAACCCCCGTCGGGCAGCGGGCAGGAAGGGCGGGTGACGAGGGTGTCGCGCGGGATGCTGACCACGGTGGCGCGGGTGCGGCCCGCGTCCAGGTGCACCACCATCGCGGTGTCCGAGCGGGCGCCCGAACTGTCGCCGCCGCCCAGCTCCTTGTCCGCCTTGCCGCTGCGCGAGTCCGAGCCCAGCACCAGGATGTTGAGGGAAGTGGCCGGCAGCGGGGCGTCCGTGGAAGCGCTCGCGGAAGGCGCGATCATCGCGTGCGCGGGGCGGTCGTCGCCGAGCGCGCCCTCGATGTCGACACCCTTGATGTTGCGGTTCAGATGCCAGTAGGCGTAGCCCGCGGTGGCCGTCCCCAGCACCAGGGCCGCCGCCAGGGTGAGCCCGGCGATCCGCAGCACCCTCGAACGCCGGCCGTGCTCCTCGTGTCGCGTCACGGCAGGAACGTAAGTCCGAATTATTAGCGGACTGTTAGCGGAAGCCGTACGACGGGATTTTCTTCCGGAATTCTCATCGGCGGCGGGCCGGCGACACTCTTTCGAAAGTTTCGGTCAGGCGGTCGCGCGGCGCGGCTCCGCGGTGCTGGAGCGCACCACCAGGCTGGTCGCCAGCTCCAGCCGGGTGGCGGCGCGCTCCCCGTGCGTGCCGCCCAGTTCGAGCACCAGACGGGCCGCGGCCTCGGCCATCTCGGTCAGCGGCTGCCGCACGGTCGTCAGCGGCGGGCCGACCCAGCGGGCCACCGGCAGATCGTCGAAGCCGACCACGCTGAGGTCCTCCGGAACGCGCAGCCCCAGCTCCCGCGCGGCCTCGTACAGCCCCAGGGCCTGGAGGTCGTTGCCCGCGAAGACGGCGGTCGGCCGGTCGGGGCGGCGCAGCAGCTCCAGGCCCAGGCGGTAGCCGGCGTCGTGGTGGAAGTCCCCGGCCACCACCAGCGAGGGATCGGCGGGCAGCCCGGCCGTCTCCAGCGCGGCGCGGTAGCCGTCGATGCGGGCGCGGCTGCACATCATCCGGGACGGGCCGCTGATCGCGCCGATCCGGGTGTGGCCCAGCTCGACCAGGTGGCGGGTGGCCGCGAGCCCGCCCTGCCAGTTGGTGGCGCCGATGGACGGCACGTCCGGGCCCGGATCGCCGGCCGGGTCCACCACCACGAACGGGATGGACCTGCTGGTCAGCAGCGCCTGCTGGGCGCCGTCCAGCTCGGACAGGACGAGGACGACGCCGTGCGGGCGGCGGGCGGCCACCTGGTCGGCCCAGGAGCGGCCGGGGGTGAGCCGCCCGGCGGACTCGGACAGCACCACGCTGAGGCCCGCCGACTGCGCCACGTTCTCCACGCCCCGGATGACCTCCATCGCCCAGGCGCTCTCCAGCTCGTGGAAGACCAGGTCGATCAGCGGGGAGCGGGACGACTCGGCGCGCCTGCGCCGGTAGCCGTGGGCGCGCAGCAGCTCCTCGACACGGGTGCGCGTCGCGGCGGCGACATCGGCTCTGCCGTTGAGGACCTTCGAAACAGTCGGAGCGGACACCCCTGCCTCACGGGCGATCTCCGCGAGCGTCGCGGTCTGCGTTTCCACGGACTTCCCAGGCTTCATGCCGCGATCGTAATCCCTGCGCGACCCCTTGACGACGCCCCTCTTCCGCCATACGTTCCCGGAACATTCGGAACTGCACTCGAAACATTGCGAGAGGCCAGGGTCATGGAGTCCACCACGTCCAACGGCGGGCGCACGTTCAGCAGGCGCTGGGTGCTCGGCGCCGGTGCCACCACACTTCTCGCCGCCGGCACCGCCGGACTCACGGCCTGCGGCTCCTCCGGCGGATCGGGGGGCGGCACCCTCACCGCGTTCGTGTACGGCGACGACGCGGCCAAGATCCAGGTGGCGGCCATCGACCGGTTCAACGCCTCGGCCGCGGCGAAGAGGACCAAGGGGAAGATCAGGCTGGAGAAGGTCCCCGGCGACCAGTACCCGGCGAAGCTGCGCACGGCGATGGGCTCGCCCAACGCGCCGGACATCTTCTTCAACTGGGGCGGCGGCTCCATCAAGGCGTACCGGGACGCCAAGCAGCTGGTGGACCTCACCGACGTCATCGCCTCCGACCCGGTCCTCAAGGGCGGCTTCCTGCCCTCGGTGATCACGGCCGGCGGCATCGGCGGGCGCGACTACGGCATACCCATGCGCGGCATGCAGCCCGTGATCCTCTTCTACAACAAGACCCTGTTCGCCGAGCACAAGCTCCAGCCGCCCACCACCTGGGACCAGTTGCTGGACATCAACACCCGGCTGAAGAAGGCCGGGATCACCCCGTTCGCGCTGGGCGGCGCGGACATCTGGCCCGAGCTGATGTGGCTGGAATACCTGGTCGACCGGATCGGCGGCCCGCAGGTCTTCGACCGGATCAAGAACGGCGACGCCTCCGGCTGGGGCGACCCGGCCGTCCTGAAGGCCGCCCAGACGGTCAGGCAGCTCATCGACGACGGCGCGTTCGGCAAGGGCTTCAGCTCGGTCGCCTACACCAACGGCGGCGCCCCGGCCGTGTTCGCCAAGGGCAGGGCCGCGATGCACCTGATGGGCTCCTGGGAGTACTCCACCCAGCTCGCCAAGTTCCCGGACTTCGCCCGCAGGAACCTCGGCTGGACCGCGTTCCCGACCGTCGAGGGCGGCGCGGGCGACATCCGCAACGTGGTCGGCAACCCCACCAACTACTGGTCGGTCAACGCCCGTACGGCCGACAAGGACGCGGCGCTCGCCTTCCTGCGCGACTGCGCCTCCGAAACCTACGCCAAGGCGCTGGTCGCCAACGGCGACATCCCGACTACGACCAACGCCGAGAAGCTGCTCGACGCCTCGCCGAACCCGGAGTTCGCCAAGTTCCAGTACCGGATGGTGCAGCAGGCACCCGCGTTCACGCTGAGCTGGGACCAGGCCGTCGATCCCGACGTGTCGACGCCGATGCTCACCGAGGTCAACAAGCTGTTCGCCGGCAAGTCCTCGCCGAGCCGGTTCGTCTCGGCGCTCCAGGGACTGAAGTGAGCGCCGGCCCGTCCCGGAGCACGGGGGCGAACGCGGGCCGCCCGCATACCGCCCTGGCGCTGCCCGCCGTACTGTTCTTCGCCTTCTTCGCCGTCGTCCCCATGGTGATGGCTTTCTGCCTGTCCTTCACCCGGTGGAACGGCCTCGGCAACCCCGAACCGGTGGGCCTCGCCAACTGGCACAAGCTGCTCGACGACGACCGGCTCACCCAGTCCCTCACCGTCACCGTGCTGCTCACGGTGGTCAGCTGGGCCTTCCAGACGGTGGTCTCCCTGCTGCTCGGCGTCTGGGCGGCGGGCAGGCAGCGCAACCGCGCGATCCTGTCGGCGGTCTTCTTCGTGCCGTTCCTGCTCTCCTCGACGGCGATCTCGCTGCTGTTCTACGCCCTGCTCGACCCGAACTTCGGCATCGTGCCCGGCGACACCCTCGGCACCACGAACGGCGCCTTCCTGGCCCTCGTCTTCGTCGGCGGCTGGCAGTTCATCCCCTTCCACACCCTGATCTACCAGGGCGGGGCCCGGCAGATCCCGGAAGTGCTCCACCAGGCGGCCGCGATCGACGGCGCCGGCCGCTACCGCCAGTTCTTCTCCATCACGCTGCCCCAGCTGCGCAACACCGCCACCACCTCGGGCGTGCTGATGGTCGTCGGCTCGCTGACCTACTTCGAGACCGTCCTGATCCTCACCCAGGGCGGCCCCGGCACCGACACCGCGACCCTGCCGTACCTGATGTACGAGGCCGGCTTCAAGACGTACGACTTCGGCTACGCCAGCGCCATCGCCTCCTTCCTGGTGGTGGCGGCGACCGCGCTGTCGCTGCTGCTGGTGCGGCTGTCCGGCTTCGGCACGATGCGCAGCACGCGGGAAGGAATGTGACACGGTGTCCCACGACACGCTGCCCCACCCCGTGAAGACCGGCGCCGCGCCCGCGGCCCGGCCGGACGGGCGCCGCCGCCGGCACTGGACCCGGCGGCCCAACCCGCTGGCCGGCCTCGGCTCGCTGGTCTGGCTGGTCGTCGTCATCGTCCCGGTCTACGCGATGATCACGGCCTCGCTCACCCCGCGGGACGAGGCGCTGGGCCACAACGCCCTGAAGCCGCCGAGCCATCCGACGTTCGCCAACTACGGCACCGTGCTGCGCAACGGGCTCCCCCACTACCTGGGGAACACCGTGCTGGCGGCGGCCGCCGTCGTGGCGATCGTGCTGGTGCTGTGCGTGCCGCTCGCCTACGTCGCCGTACGCACCCGCGGCTTCTGGTCCGGGGCGGCCTTCCGGCTGTTCCTGCTCGGCGTCGCCATCCCGGCGCAGGCCGTGGTCGTACCGCTGTATCTGATGATCACCAAGCTCGGCCTCTACGACAGCCTGGCCGGCATCATCCTGCCGACGGCCGCGTTCGCCATGCCGGTGGCCGTCCTGGTGCTCACCGGCAGCCTCCGGGACATCTCGGAGGAGGTGTACGAGGCGATGGCCCTGGACGGCGCCTCGCCGCTGCGGATGCTGTTCCAGCTCGTCATCCCGATGTCCAAGGGCGCCATCGGCACCGTCGGCATCTACTCGGCGCTCCAGGCGTGGAACGGCTTCCTCTTCCCGCTGATCTTCACCCAGTCCGAGGGGCCGCGGGTGCTGACCCTCGGGCTGTTCAACTACGTGACCCAGTTCGGCGTGGACATCCCCGCACTGCTCGCCTCGGTCGTCCTCTCCGGCATCCCGATCTTCGCCGTGTATCTCGTGGCCCGGCGCGCCCTGGTGGGCGGCCTGATGGGTGTGGGCGGCAAGTGACCCGCGCCCGCGCCCCCTTCCCGACAGGAGTTTCATGAGCACCACCCCCGGCACCGCGCCCGGCGCCGACCCCGCGACCCCCGCCGGCGCCACCCCCGCCGCCGCCCCCTGGCGCGACCCCGCCCTGCCCGCCGCCGTCCGGGTCGACGACCTCCTGGCCCGGATGACCCTGGAGGAGAAGACCGCCCAGCTGTACGGGGTCTGGGTGGGCGCGGCCACGGACGGCGCCGGGGTCGCGCCGTTGCAGAGCGAGATGTCCGCGGACTACGACTGGGACGAGCTGATCGCCCACGGCCTCGGCCAGCTCACCCGCTCCTTCGGCACCGCCCCGGTGGAGCCGGCGCTCGGCGCGCGGGCGCTGGCGCTGGCTCAGCGGCGGATCGCCGGGGCGAACCGCTTCGGCATCCCGGCCGTCGCCCACGAGGAGTGCCTCGCCGGCTTCACCGCGTGGCAGGCGACCGCCTACCCGGTGCCGCTGGCCTGGGGCGCCGCCTTCGATCCCGCGCTCGTCGAGGAGCTGGGCGGGCGCATCGGCCGGGACCTGCGCGCGGCCGGCGTCCACCAGGGCCTCGCGCCCGTCCTGGACGTGGTGCGGGACCTGCGCTGGGGCCGGGTGGAGGAGACCATCGGCGAGGACCCGTACCTGGTCGGCACCATCGCCACGGCGTACGTCCGGGGACTGGAGTCGGCCGGGATCATCGCCACGCTCAAGCACTTCGCCGGGTACGCGTCCTCGGCCGGGGCCCGCAATCTCGCGCCGGTGCGGGCGGGCGGGCGGGAGCTGGCGGACGTGACGCTGCCGCCGTTCGAGATGGCGCTGCGCGAGGGCGGCGCCCGCTCGGTGATGGCGGCCTACACCGAGACGGACGGCGTCCCGGCCTCCGGCGACCCCCGGCTGCTGACCGGGCTGCTGCGCGAGGAGTGGGGGTTCACCGGCACGGTCGTCTCCGACTACTTCGGCGTCGGCTTCCTCCAGTCCCTGCACCGGGTGGCCGGCAGCCCCGCGGAGGCCGCGCACCTCGCGCTGGAGGCGGGCATCGACGTCGAGCTGCCCACGCTGAGCTGCTACGGCAAGCCGCTCGTGGCGGCCGTGCGCGCCGGGCGGGTGCCCGAAGCGCTGGTGGACCGGGCCGCGCGCCGGGTGCTGCTGCAGAAGTGCGAGCTGGGCCTGCTGGACCCGGACTGGCAGCCGGAGCCCGGCGCGGAGATCGACCTGGACTCGGCCGGGAACCGGGCGCTGGCCCGGCGGCTCGCCGAGGAGTCCGTGGTGCTGCTGGACAACCCGGACGGGGTGCTGCCGCTGGCGCCGGACGCGCGGATCGCGGTCGTCGGGCCGCGCGCGGCGGACGCGCTGGCGATGCTGGGCTGCTACTCCTTCCCGTCCCATGTGCTCACCCACCACCCCGAGGTGCCGCTGGGCATCGACATCCCGACCGTGCTGGACGCGGTGCGGGCCGAGTTCCCGGCGGCCGAGGTGGCGTTCGCCGAGGGCTGCGGGGTGTCGGACCCGGACACCGCCGGCTTCCCGGAGGCGGTGGCGCGGGCGTCCGGGGCGGAGGTGTGCGTGGCCGTCCTCGGCGACCGGGCCGGGCTGTTCGGGCGCGGCACCTCGGGCGAGGGGTGCGACGCCGAGGACCTGCGGCTGCCCGGCGTCCAGGCGGAGTTGCTGGACGCGCTGGTCGCCACCGGCGTCCCGGTGGTGCTCGTGCTGCTGACCGGCCGCCCGTACGCGCTGGGCCGCTGGCAGGGCCGGCTCGCGGCGGTCGTGCAGGCGTTCTTTCCGGGCGAGGAGGGCGGTCCGGCACTCGCCGGGGTGCTGTCCGGCCGGGTGAACCCCTCCGGGCGGCTCCCGGTGAGCGTGCCGCGCCGGCCCGGCGGCCAGCCCTGGACCTACCTCCAGCCCCCGCTCGGGCTGGCCGGCGAGGTCAGCAACCTGGACCCGACCCCGCTGTACCCGTTCGGGCACGGCGGCTCGTACACCGCCTTCGCCTGGGAGGACTTCACCGGGACCGGGGACGAGATCCCGACGGACGGGTCGTACGAGCTCTCGGTCACCGTCCGCAACACGGGTGAGCGCGCGGGCGCCGAGGTCGTCCAGCTGTATCTGCACGACCCGGTGGCCTCGGTGACCCGGCCGGACGTCCGCCTCGTCGGGTACCGGCGGGTGGAGCTGTCCCCCGGCGAGGCCCGCCGCCTCACCTTCCGCTTCCACCCGGACCTGGCCTCCTTCCCGGACCGCACGGGCACCCGGATCGTGGAGCCGGGCGAGCTGGAGCTGCGGCTGGCCGCGTCGAGCGCGGACGTACGGCACCGGGCGCGGCTGCGGCTGACGGGTGCGGTGCGGGCGGTGGGCGCCGGGCGGGTGCTGCGCTGCGAGGCGCGGGTCACGGAGGTCTGAGGGCCGGGCGTACGCGAACACCCCGCCTCCGGAACACCGGAGGCGGGGTGTGAGTGGAGCGCCGGGCAGGCCTTGCACCTGCATCTCCCCGCAGGAAGCGGGACGTCTTTCCTTGGACCACCAACGCACTGCGTTCGTACCGGCTTTCCGGCCGTTCGCTGTGTGATGATCATAGACCGACGCGGGCGACGGCCGCAAACTCGCCCGGAACGAACGGGACTTATGCGCCCCTACTCGGACGCGACCGCCTCGAAGCGCCAGCGGTGCACGGCACGGGTCACCAAATCGGGTCCGGGCTCGGGCAGTTCCGGCACCACCGCGTCGTACGCGTCCGGCCACCAGGTGATGACCAGCACCCGGTCCTGCGGTGCCCGGAAGGTCTCGCGGCGCAGCGGCTCCCGCTCCAGCCGCTGTGCGCGGGCCCAGGCGAGGAGTTCCCCGCCCCGGCCCTCGGCCGCACGCGCCTCCCACATCAGCGCGACCGTCATGAGTACAGGTTCTCCTTGCTGACCTCGTGCACATGGTCGTGATCGCCCGGCACATGCGGGTCGGTGACCGGCAGGGAGGAGTCGGCCGACAGGTCCCAGGCGGAGGCGGCCCGGTTGCGGGCGACCATCTCGGCGCCGAGCGCGGCCACCATCGCGCCGTTGTCGGTGCACAGCTTGGGGCGCGGCACGCGCAGCCGGATGCCGGCCGCCTCGCAGCGCTCCTGGGCGAGGGCGCGCAGCCGGGAGTTGGCCGCGACCCCGCCGCCGATCATCAGATGGTCGACGCCCTCGTCCTTGCAGGCGCGCACGGCCTTGCGGGTGAGCACGTCCACCACGGCCTCCTGGAAGGAGGCGGCCACATCGCGCACCGGGACCTCCTCGCCGGCCGCGCGCTTCGCCTCGATCCAGCGGGCCACGGCGGTCTTGAGGCCGGAGAAGGAGAAGTCGTACGCCGGGTCGCGCGGGCCGGTCAGACCGCGCGGGAAGTTGATCGCGGCCGGGTCGCCCTCCTTGGCGTACCGGTCGATGACCGGGCCGCCGGGGAAGCCGAGGTTCAGCACGCGGGCGATCTTGTCGAAGGCCTCGCCGGCCGCGTCGTCGATGGTCGCGCCCATCGGCCGCACGTCGGAGGTGATGTCCGAGGACAGCAGCAGCGAGGAGTGGCCGCCGGAGACCAGCAGCGCCATCGTCGGCTCGGGCAGCGGGCCGTGCTCCAGCTGGTCCACGCAGATGTGGGAGGCGAGGTGGTTGACGCCGTACAGGGGCTTGCCCAGCGCGTAGGCGTAGGCCTTGGCGGCGGAGACGCCGACGAGGAGGGCGCCCGCGAGGCCGGGACCGGCGGTCACCGCGATGCCGTCGAGGTCCCTGGCGGTGATCCCGGCGTCCTTCAGGGCGCGTTCGATGGTCGGGACCATCGCCTCCAGGTGGGCGCGGGACGCGACCTCGGGGACGACGCCGCCGAAGCGGGCGTGCTCGTCCACGCTGGAGGCGACGGCGTCGGCCAGCAGGGTGGTGCCGCGCACGATGCCGACGCCGGTCTCGTCGCAGGAGGTCTCGATGCCGAGGACGAGGGGTTCGTCAGCCATTGATCTCGGTTCCTTGAACAGATGCGGAAGGGTCGGTCAGGCGCATCACCAGGGCATCCACGTTCCCCGGCTGGTAGTAGCCGCGCCGGAACCCGATGGGGGCGAAGCCGAAGCGCTCGTACAGCTTCTGCGCGCGGATGTTGTCCACCCGGCATTCGAGCATCACCTCGTGGCACTCGAACGCGGTCGCCGCCCGCAGCAGATCGGTCAGCAGCCGCCCGCCGAGCCCGGTGCCCTGGAGGCCGCGGCTGACGGCGATGGTCTGGACGTCGGCCAGGTCGCCGGAGGCGGCGAGGCCCGCGTAGCCGACGATCCGGCCGGTGCCGTCCTGGGCCACCACGTAGCGGCGGCTGGCCTCGGGGCCCCGCGAGTGGGCCAGCTCGGACCAGAACATGCCCCGCGACCAGGCGTCCTCGGGGAACAGGTCCTTCTCCAGCTCCAGCACCGGGTCGATGTCCCACCAGCGCATCTCGCGCAGTTCGACGGTCACTTCGGGGTGACCACCTTGTAGTTCTTGGGGACCTGCGCGTCCGGCCGGCGCAGGTACAGCGGCCGCGGCGCGGGCAGTTCCTCCCCGGCGGCCAGCCGCTCGGCGGCGAGCGCGGCCAGCGCGGCGGCGGACACGTGCTCGGGCTCGTGGGCGCTCGGGAACGTGTCCGGGTAGAGCAGGGCGCCCGCGCCGACCGCCGGGAGCCCGGCGACCTGCTCGGCGATATCGGCCGGACGGTCGACGGCCGGGCCGGTCAGCCGGGTGCGGGAGTCGGCGTACGTGGCCCAGTAGACCTCCTTGCGCCGGGCGTCGGTCGCCACGACGAAGGGGCCCTTCTCGATGTCGGCGGCGTAGGCGAGGCCGTCCAGGGTGCACACGCCGTACACGGGGACGCCGAGCGCCAGGCCGAAGGTGTCGGCGGTCATCAGGCCGACGCGCAGTCCGGTGTAGGGGCCGGGGCCGGTGCCGACGACGATCGCGGTGACCGCCTCCAGCGTGCGGCCGGCCTCGGTGAGGACCCGGTCGACGGCCGGCAGCAGCAGCTCCCCGTGCCGGCGCGCGTCCACCTGTTTCGACGAGGCGATGGTGTCCGTGCCGTCGTGCAGGGCGACGGTGACGGCGGGCGTTGCGGTATCCAGAGCGAGCAAGAGCACGCGAACAGCCTACGGCGCCCGCGCCCCGTGCACGGCCGACCGGGGCGGACGGTCACCGGCTGCTACGGTCTGTACGAAGTACGACATATCGCACGCGGCGGAGGTGGAAGCAGGTGGCAGGGACCAGCTCGGGAATCGTGGCCGGCCTCACCGCGGCGGCCCTCGGCGTGGTCGGCTTCCTGGCCTACGAGGCGTCCGCGACGGTGCCGGCGGGGCTGGGCGGCCGTCCCGCGGCGAACGGCTCGCCCGGCGGACAGGCCACGAAGGCGCCCCGCGACCGGCAGCACCCGACCGCGCTGCCGAGCGGCTCCGGCAAGGGCGAACGGGTGGTCTACTCGGTGGACGACGACCGGGTGTGGCTGGTCAGCGCGGGCAACCGGGTGCTGCGCACCTTCCGCGTCCACCCCGGCACGGTGGACCCGCCCCTCGGCACGTACTGGGTCACCTCCCGCTCGCACGCCGTGACCGGTACCGACGGCATCCCCATCGAACACGTGGTCCGCTTCACCACGGTCGACGGCGTCACCATCGGCTTCTCCGCCCCCGCCACCGCGGACACCGTCCCACCCGCCGACGCGAGCACCAAGACCGGCGGCATCCGCGAGTCCCGCCCCGACGGCGCCGCCATGTGGAACTTCGCGACCATCGGGGAACGGGTCCTGGTCATCCGCTGAGGGGCCGTTCCGGAACCGGCGGCCCGGCGGACCGGGGCGTGCGTGGCCCGCTGGTACCGGCTCTCCCGCCGGTCGCCGTGCCCGGCGGCGGGCGGCGGGCGGCGGGCGGCGGACTACGCCGCCTGTTCCGGGGCGGTCGTCCGGTGGGGGGTCCGGGGCTCCGGGGGGCGTGGCGGACGGGAGATCGCGGCCGCGGCGGCGCAGGCGGCCAGGAGGGTGCGCATGGGGACCGGCGGCGGGGGCTGCGGGGCGGACACGGGCGCCTCCTGAGGTGCGGCGGCGTAGCGAGGCATGCCTGACTACGGGCTGGACACCATGTCATCACGCCCGCGAGGGCCACGCAACGTCTTGCCGACGGCCTG
Source organism: Streptomyces sp. NPDC037203 (assembly GCF_055605065.1). Lineage (NCBI taxonomy): Bacteria > Bacillati > Actinomycetota > Actinomycetes > Kitasatosporales > Streptomycetaceae > Streptomyces > Streptomyces sp. NPDC037203. The sequence goes on along the minus strand of NZ_JBVJUC010000005.1, from coordinate 233,360 downwards.
TCGGAAAACCGGCGGTGCTCAGGCCGTGAGCGTCTCCAGACCCGCGTCGGCCCAGCGCTCGCCGAGCCCGGTGAGGGTCACGCGCCGCACCTCGTCCGTGGTGTCGCCGACCGCCCGGTGGATGACCAGCTGGAGCCGGTCCTCGGTCAGCTCCTCGACCTTGCCCTCGCCCCACTCCACGACGATCACCGAGTCGGACAGCGAGACGTCGAGGTCCAGGTCCTCCATCTCGTCCAGACCGCCGCCGAGCCGGTAGGCGTCCACGTGCACGAGCGGCGGACCGTCGCCCAGGGACGGATGCACCCGCGCGATCACGAAGGTCGGCGAGGTGACCGCGCCCCGCACCCCGAGACCCTCCCCGAGCCCGCGGGTCAGCGTGGTCTTGCCCGCGCCCAGTTCCCCGGAGAGCATCACCAGGTCCCCGGCGCGCAGCAGCTTGGCGAGGCGGCGGCCAAGCTCGCGCATCTGCTCGGGCGAGGTGATCGTCAGCCGGGTCCCGGCGGTGCCGTGCTCAGCGGGGTCGTACGGTGCTGCTGCTGGACGTTCCATAGGAACTTACGGTAGCCGCTGCGGGCACCGCGCCCGCGCGGGTGAGCAGATCGGCGAGGCGGTCGGTGACCACCTCCGGGTGCTCCAGCATCACCAGATGCCCGGCGTCCGGCACCAGCACCAGCTCGGCGTCGGGCAGTTCGCCGGCTATGGCCTCGCTGTGCGCGCTCGGCGTCACCAGGTCCCGCACGCCCGCCAGCACCAGCACCGGCAGCCCGCGGAAGCAGGCCAGCGCGGCCGTCTTGTCGTGGTCGGTGAACGCCGGGTAGAACTCCGCGACCACGTCGATCGGCGTGGACTCGATCATCCGCTCGGCGAACCGCTCCACCGCCGGATCCACGTCCCGCCCGGCGAACGAGTACCGCTTGATGATCCCGGCGAACAGCTCCGATGTCGCCCGGCGCCCCTTCTCCACCAGCTCCGCCTGCTGCCCGAGCGCCCGGAGCACTCCGGGCAGGATCCGGCGTATCGCGTTGACCCCGGCCACCGGCAGCCCGAAGTTCACCTCGCCGAGCCGCCCCGGCGACGTGCCCACGAACGCGGTGCCGACCACCCGTTGCGCGATCAGCTCCGGGTACTGGGCGGCGAGCGCCATCACCGTCATCCCGCCCATCGAGTGGCCGACCAGCACGACCGGCCCTTCGGGCACGGCCGCGTCGAGGACCGCCTTCAGATCACGGCCGAGCTGGTCGATGGTGAGCGGCTCCCGGTCCCGGAGCTGCGCCACGCCCCGCCCGGAGCGGCCGTGGCTGCGCTGGTCCCAGTGCACGGTGCGCACCACCCCCCGCAGGGCCGCCCGCTGGAAGTGCCAGGAGTCCTGGTTGAGGCAGTAGCCGTGGCAGAAGACGACGGTGACCGGGGCCGGCGCCTTGCGGCCGAACAGTCTGAGCCGGCGCGCGGAGGGCGGCGCGGCCGCGTCCGGCTCCACCTCGTCGACCTCGTAGTACAGCTCCGTGCCGTCGTCGGCGTACGCCTTGCCCGGCGTGCCGCGCAGGGTGCCGTAGGGCCCAGCGGAGTCCAGGGCGAGACGTGCCTTGCGGCGCACCCCGCGGCCCACCGTCATCCGCTCGACGGCGACGCCGGCCGCCGCGCCCGCGGCGAGGACGCCCAGCGCGGCACCGGCGATGCCGGTCGCCCGGCGCCAGCTCCCGGCCGCCTCCGCGGCGGCCGAGACGACGGTGTCCGCGACGGCGTCCGCCGCCCTGCTGTCGCTCACGTGCCGCTCCTTCTCGCCGTCGTGCTGCCTGGCCCGTCCGCGCACCTCGTGCCGGCGCGCCGTACCGATGGTCGCCGAGACAGGTGGGACCGGGTGTGCGGATGTGACCGTTGTTACACGTGATATGGAGCAGTCGTCCTCGAACGGGTTATCCGCGCACTTCCTCGTTGACTTCAGGGACGTAGACGCGCGGCACCCGGCTCCCGATGCGGGTGACGATCTCGTACACGATCGTGCCGCCGGCCGCCGCCCAGTCCTCGGCGGTGGGCTCGCCCCGGTCGCCGGGGCCGAAGAGCACCGCGTCCGCGCCGACGGGCGGTTCGTCGCCGCCGAGGTCCACCACGAACTGGTCCATGGCGACCCGCCCGGCGGCCGTCCGCCATTTGCCGTCGACCAGCACCGGACCGGCGCCGGAGGCGTGCCGCGGGATGCCGTCGCCGTAGCCGAGCGGGACGAGGCCGAGGGTGGTGGCGCCGGGGGTGACGTAGTGGTGGCCGTAGCTGACGCCGTGCCCGCCGGGTACGTGCTTGACCAGGGCCAGCGAGGCGCTGAGCGTCATCACCGGGCGCAGCCCGAAGTCCGCGGGGGTGCCGATCTCGGGGCTGGGCGACAGGCCGTACATGGCGATACCGGGACGGACCAGGTCGAAGTGGGTCTCGGGAAGGGTGAGCGTGGCGGGCGAGTTGGCGATGTGCCGCACCTCGGGGCGCACGCCCTGTTCCTCCGCGTACGCCACCATCTCCCGGAAGCGTGCGAGCTGGGCGGCGATGGAAGGGTGGCCCGGCTCGTCGGCGCAGGCGAAGTGCGACCACAGGCCGGTGACCCGGACCAGCCCCTCGGCCTCGGCGCGCAGGGCGGCGGCGACCAGTTCCGCCCAGTCGGGGCCGGGCTGGCAGCCGTTGCGGCCGAGCCCGGTGTCGGCCTTGAGCTGGACGCGCGCGGTCCGCCCGGCGGCGCGCGCGGCCCCGGTGACCTCGCGCAGCGCCCACATCCCGCTGAGCGACACGTCGATGCCGGCCTCGATCGCCTGCCGCCAGGGGCCGCCGGGCACCCACAGCCAGCACAGGACCCGCTGGGTCAGCCCGGCCGCGCGCAGCGCGAGGGCTTCCTCCGGCAGCGCGGTGCCGATCCAGGTGGCCCCGGCCTCGACCGCCGCGCGGGCGCAGGGCACCGCGCCGTGGCCGTATCCGTCGGCCTTGACGACGGCCATCACGGCCGCGTCCCCCGCACGGGCGCGCAGGGTCCGCACATTGGCGCGCAGCGCGCCCAGATCGATCTCGGCACGGGCACGCAGGGAGGCGGTCGGCACAGCTGGAGTCTCAGTCATGGCGCTCCCAGTCTCTCAGAGCGTGCGCCCGGCTCCCGGCCGTGGTGCCGGTACGCCCACCGCGCGGGGCCACGGGGCGGTACGGGTACGGCAGTTCACCGGGGCCGGTGGGTCGCGCGTCCCGCACCGGGAACGGGCCGCCACCGCCACCGCGCCCTCAGTCCCGCACGTCCCGCCACGCCCGAGGCACGCACTCCGCCACGTCGTGCGCGCCCGCCGGTGCCCCCCGGGCCGCGAACCGGCCCGCCAGGCCGTGCAGATACGCCGCGACGCTGCCCGCGTCCAGGGCGGACAGGCCCGCGGCGAGCAGCGAGCCGCCGAGCCCGGAGAGCACGTCGCCGCTGCCCGCGGTGGCCAGCCAGGGGGTACCGGTGGCGTTCACCCGCACCGCACCGCCCGCCGCGTCCGCGACCAGCGTGGTCGAGCCCTTGAGCAGCACCGTCGCCCGGTACGCGGCCGCCAGTTCGCGCGCCGCGGCCAGCCGGGCGCCCTCCACCTCCTCGCGCGCCACGCCGAGCAGGGCCGCGGCCTCGCCCGCGTGCGGTGTCATCAGGGTGGGCGCGCCGCGCCCGCGTACGGTGTCCCGGTCCGCGAGCCGCAGCCCGTCCGCGTCCAGCAGCACCGGCACCTCTTCGGCCAGCACCTCGGCGACGGTCGCGGCGTCGTCGCCCGCGCCCGGACCGGTCACCCATGCCTGCACCCGGCCCGCCTTGGCCGGGCCCCGGTCGGAGACCAGGATCTCGGGGAAGCGGGCGATGACCGCCTGCGCGGCCGGCCCGACGTACCGCACGGCCCCGGCGCCGCCGCGCAGCGCACCGGAGACGGCGAGCACCGCGGCACCCGGATAGCGCGCGGAGCCGGCCGCGATGCCGACCACGCCGCGCCGGTACTTGTCGCTCTCGGCGGCGGGGCGCGGCAGCAGACGTGCCACGTCGGCGTGTTGCAGCGCCTCCAGCTCGGGCCCGGCGGGCAGCTCCAGGCCGATGTCCACGAGCCGGACGACCCCGGCGTACTCCCGCGCCGGGTCCACCAGCAGTCCGGGCTTGTAGGCGCCGAAGGTGACGGTGAGGTCCGCCCGTACCGCCGCGCCCCGCACCTCGCCGCTGTCCGCCTCGACCCCGCTGGGCAGGTCCACCGCGACCACCGCGGCCCGGCTCCGCGCCACGGCCGCCGCCAGCCGCTCGGCGTCGGGCCGCAGCCCGCCCTTGCCGCCGATCCCGACGATGCCGTCCACCACGAGGTCGGCCCGCCCGATCGCGTCCCCGGCCGCCTCGGGTGCGGCGCACACGCCCCCGGCCCGGCGCAGCGCGGCCAGTCCCCCCGCGTGCGCCCGCTCGGGCGACAGGAGTACGGCCGTCACTCCGGCCCCCCGCCGCGCCAACCGGGCGCCCGCGTACAGGGCGTCGCCGCCGTTGTCGCCGCTGCCGACCAGCAGGACCACCCGGCTGCCGTACACCCGGCCCAGCAGTTCGGCGCAGGCGGCGCTCAGTCCGGCCGCCGCCCGCTGCATCAGCGCCCCCTCGGGCAGCCGTGCCATCAGGGCCCGTTCGGCCGCCCGTACCGTCTCCACGCTGTACGCACTCCGCATGGCACCGAGTCTGCCCCGTAACCCCCACCGCCCACACCCGGACCCGGCCGGCGCCGGGCGGGCGCGCCGGAGCCGGTCAGTCCTCGGCGACCACCACGGCCGAGGCGACGCCCGCGTCATGGCTGAGGGAGAGGTGCCAGGACCGCACCCCCAGTTCGGCGGCGCGCGCGGCGACCGTGCCCCGCACCCGCAGCCGGGGCCGCCCGCTGTCCTCGACGTACACCTCGGCGTCCGTCCACAGCAGTCCGGGCGGTGCGCCGAGCGCCTTGGCCAGCGCCTCCTTCGCCGCGAACCGGGCCGCCAGCGAGGCGATGCCGCGCCGCTCCCCGCTGGGCAGCAGCAACTCCGCCGCCACGAACAACCGGTCGGCCAGCTGCGGGGTCCGCTCCAGGGACGCCCGGAAGCGGTCGATCTCCGCCACGTCGATCCCGACTCCGATGATGCTCATGGGGAGCACCCTAGGGTCTTTCCTTTGGATCAGGCGGCGCCCGCATCCCTCTACTCTTCCGGTATGACCGGTACCGCGTCCCAACAGACCTATCTCGCCGACCTGTTCTCGCTGGACGGCCGCGTCGCCGTGGTGACCGGGGGAAGTTCCGGCATCGGCCGGGCCGTCGCCGGGGCGCTGGCGCGGGCCGGGGCGAGCGTGGTGATCGTGAGCCGGCGCGAGGAGCAGAGGACCGCCGCCGTAAAGGAGTTGAGGGCGGACGGCGGCCGGGCGGCCGGGGTCGCCGGGGACCTCGGCAGCCGGGCGGGCGTGCGCGCGGCCGCCGAGGCAGCGGCGGAGGTGTTCGGGGAGCCGGACATCCTGGTGAACTCCGCCGGGATCAATCTGCGGCCCCCGATGGACGAGCTGACAACGGAGGTCTGGGACGCCACCATGGCCGTGAACCTGGAGGCGCCCTTCCTGCTGGGGCAGCGGTTCGGGCCCGGCATGGCCGAGCGCGGCTTCGGCCGGATCATCCACATCAGCTCCCAGCAGGCGCACCGGGCCTTCGTGAGCAGCGGCGCGTACGGCGTCTCCAAGGGCGCGCTGGAGTCGCTCGCCCGTTCCCAGGCGGAGGCGTGGTCGCCGTACGGGGTCACCTGCAACACCCTGGTGCCGGGCTTCGTCATGACCCCGCTCAACGCCCGGCTCTCCGCCGACCCGCGGAAGGTGGCGGCGCTGGCCGCGCGCACCCTGACCGGGCGCAACGGCCTCGCGGAGGACTTCGCGGGCGCCGCCGTCTTCCTCGCCGGCCGCGCCTCCGCCTACGTCACGGGCCAGTCGATCCACGTCGACGGAGGCTTCTCGGTGCACTAGGGCCGCCCGTTCGGCTCAGGCCGGGCGGCGAGGCGCGGTTCACTCCACGGTCACCGACTTGGCCAGGTTCCGCGGCTGGTCCACCTCGTTGCCGCGCGCCACGGCCAGCTCGCAGGCGAAGACCTGGAGCGGCACCGTGGCCACCACCGGCTGGAGCAGGGTCGGGGTGGCCGGGATGCGGATCAGGTGGTCGGCGTACGGGACGACCGCCTCGTCCCCCTCCTCCGCGATCACGATGGTGCGCGCCCCGCGCGCCCGGATCTCCTGGATGTTGGAGACGATCTTGTCGTGCAGCAGGGAGCGGCCTTGCGGCGACGGTACGACGACCACCACCGGCATGTCCTCCTCGATCAGCGCGATCGGCCCGTGCTTCAGCTCGCCCGCCGCGAAGCCCTCGGCGTGCATGTAGGCGAGTTCCTTGAGCTTGAGCGCGCCTTCCAGGGCGACCGGGTAGCCGACGTGCCGGCCCAGGAAGAGCACGGTGTCCTTGCCGGCCAGGGTGCGCGCCAGCGCCCGTACCGGCTCCATGGTCTCCAGGACGCGCTCGACCTCGTCCGAGATCTTCGACAGGTCCTTGATCACCGCCTGGATCTCGTCGCCCCACTTGGTGCCGCGCACCTGGCACAGGTACAGGGCGACCAGATAGCAGGCGACCAGCTGCGTCAGGAACGCCTTGGTGGAGGCGACCGCGACCTCGGGCCCGGCGTGCGTGTACAGCACCGCGTCCGACTCGCGCGGGATCGTGGAGCCGTTGGTGTTGCAGATGGCCAGCACCTTGGAGCCCTGCTCGCGGGCGTGCCGCAGCGCCATCAGGGTGTCCATGGTCTCGCCGGACTGGGAGATCGCGATCACCAGGGAACGCCCGCCCAGGATCGGGTCCCGGTAGCGGAACTCGCTGGCCAGCTCCACCTCGCAGGGGATCCGCGTCCAGTGCTCGATGGCGTACTTGGCGATCAGCCCGGCGTGGAAGGCCGTACCGCACGCCACGATCACGACCTTGTCGATCTGGCGCAGCTCGGCGGGGGTGATCCGCAGTTCGTCCAGGGTCAGCGAGCCGGACGGGTCGATCCGGCCCAGCAGGGTGTCGGCCACCGCCTTGGGCTGCTCGGCGATCTCCTTGAGCATGAAGGAGGCGTAGCCGTCCTTCTCGGCGGCCGAGGCGTCCCAGTCCACGTGGTACGAGTGCACCTCGGCGGGCAGGCCGTCGAAGCCGGTCACGGTCACCCCGTCCCGGCGCAGCTCCACCACCTGGTCCTGGCCCAGCTCGATCGCCGCGCGGGTGTGCGCGATGAACGCGGCGACGTCGGAGGCGAGGAACGCCTCGCCCTCGCCGACGCCGACCACCAGCGGGGAGTTGCGGCGCGCGCCGACCACCACGTCCGGGGCGTCCGCGTGCACCGCGACCAGCGTGAAAGCGCCCTCCAGGCGCCGGCACACCAGCCGCATCGACTCCGCGAGATCGCCGGTCGCCGAGAACTCCTCGGCCAGCAGGTGGGCGACGACCTCGGTGTCCGTCTCGGAGTTCAGCTCATGGCCGCGCTCGGCGAGTTCGGCGCGCAGCAGCGCGAAGTTCTCGATGATGCCGTTGTGGACGACGGCGACCCGGCCCGCGTTGTCCAGGTGCGGGTGCGCATTGCCGTCCGTGGGGCCGCCATGGGTGGCCCAGCGGGTGTGTCCGATGCCCGTCGAGCCGGCCGGCAGCGGCCGCTCGACCAGTTCCTTCTCCAGGTTGACCAGTTTCCCGGCCTTCTTCGCGGCGGCCAGACCGCCGTCCGCCAGCAGGGCGACGCCCGCCGAGTCGTACCCCCGGTACTCCAGCCGCTTCAGCCCGGCCATCACGACATCGAGCGCCGACTGCGACCCTACGTATCCCACGATTCCGCACATGAGTCGCAGCCTACGGGCCGATCGGCCGTCAAAACCGGCGCAGCGTGCCCGAATTCGGAAATCCTCGGCCCGTTCAGCGCACATCCGCGGGGCGTCTGCCGCGCATCCGGACCACCCGCACAACCGTGCGACCGGATCGGGGGTCTACCGGCTGAACCGCACGTGGCGGGTGGGCGCGGTCAGCGTCCTGCCGGGCTCCGCCCGCGGCGTGACGCACCCCACCCCGCCACCCCGTTCAAACTCCGTTAACAATGGATTGTGATCTCACCGGTCCCCTCGATGCCCCGGAGCGCCCACCGGCACAGGCCGGAGGCGACTCCCTACGTCGACCTCACCCGCGCCGAGTGGAGCGCGCTGCGTGACAAGACGCCGCTGCCGCTCACCGCCGAGGAGGTGGAGAAGCTGCGCGGTCTGGGCGACGTGATCGACCTGGACGAGGTGCGCGACATCTACCTCCCGCTGTCGCGCCTGCTCAACCTGTACGTCGGCGCGACCGACGGCCTCAGAGGCGCGCTGAACACCTTCCTCGGCGAGCAGGGCTCCCAGTCCGGCACGCCGTTCGTGATAGGCGTCGCCGGCTCCGTCGCCGTCGGCAAGTCCACCGTCGCCCGGCTCCTCCAGGCCCTGCTGTCCCGCTGGCCCGAGCATCCGCGCGTGGAACTGGTCACCACCGACGGCTTCCTGCTGCCCACACGGGAGCTTGAGGCGCGCGGCCTGATGTCCCGCAAGGGCTTCCCCGAGTCCTACGACCGCCGCGCGCTGACCCGCTTCGTCGCCGACATCAAGGCCGGCAAGAGCGAGGTGACGGCCCCCGTCTACTCGCACCTCATCTACGACATCGTCCCGGACCAGCGGCTCACCGTCCGGCGCCCCGACATCCTGATCGTGGAGGGCCTGAACGTCCTCCAGCCCGCCCTGCCCGGCAAGGACGGCCGCACCCGCGTGGGACTCGCCGACTACTTCGACTTCAGCGTGTACGTCGACGCGAGCGCCGAGGACATCGAGCGCTGGTACCTCAGCCGCTTCCGCAAGCTGCGCCAGACCGCCTTCCAGGACCCCGACTCGTACTTCCGCAAGTACACCCAGGTCTCCGAGGACGAAGCCCTGGACTACGCCCGCACCCTGTGGCGCACGATCAACAAGCCCAACCTGACCGAGAACATCGCCCCGACCAGGGGCCGCGCCACCCTGATCGTCCGCAAGGGCCCGGACCACAAGGTCCAGCGCCTGCGCCTGCGCAAGCTGTAGGACGCGGCCCACCTGCTACAAAGGCGCCATGCTGCATCTGCGCCTGATCACCCCGGCCGATCGGACCGACGAGGTGGTGCGGCTGATCGGGGAAACGGTCGGCACCACCCACCTCGCGGTCATACCGGGGGCCGCCCGCGAGCCGGCCGGAGACCTGGTGATGTGCGATGTCGCGCGCGAGGCGGCCGACGCCCTGATCGCCGGGCTGCGGCGCCTGGGGCTGGACGACACCGGCTCCATCGCCGTGGAGGACATCGACCTGTCGCTGTCCCGGCGCGCCGACCAGGCCGAGCGGGACGCGCCGGGCGAGGGCGCGGACGCGGTGCTGTGGGAGGGCCTGACCGAGGCCACCCACGAGGAGTCGACCCTGTCGGTCACCTACGTCGCCTTCATCACGCTGGCCACGATGATCGCGGCCTGCGGTGTGGTGCTGGACAACGCCATCCTGATCGTCGGCGCGATGGCCGTGGGACCGGAGTTCGGCCCGCTGGCCGGCATCTGCACGGCCACGGTACGGCGCCATCCGCGCCTGGCGCTGCGTTCGCTGACCGCGCTGCTCGTGGGCTTCGCGGTGGCGATGGCGGTGACGGTCCTCTTCACCCTGTTCATGGACGCCGTCGGCCTGTTCCACCGCTCCGCCCTGGAGGGCCGGCGCCCCAACACCGCGTTCGTCTACGCCCCCGACGCCTTCTCGTTCATCGTGGCGCTGCTGGCGGGCGTGGCCGGCACCCTCTCCCTGACCTCCGCCAAGTCCGCCGCGCTGGTGGGCGTCGCCATCTCCGTCACCACGGTCCCCGCCGCGGCCAACGCCGCGATCGCCCTGGCCTACGGCGACACCACGCAGACCCTGGGCTCGACCGACCAGCTCCTGCTGAACCTGCTGGGCATCATCCTCGCGGGCACCCTCACCCTGCGGGCACAGCAACTTCTCTGGAAGCGCCGGCAGCAACGCCTCTAGGGGCGCGGGGCCGGACACACAGGCGGCTCCGGCGCGTGGGCGGGAGAAGCCACGAGCCACCCGCCGCCCGCCGCCCGCCGCCCGCGGTCCCCGGAACTATCCCAGCGCGGACTTCACCGCATCGGCGAGCCGGGACGCCACCGACCGCGCCTGCTCGATATCCGCCGCCTCGACCATCACCCGGACCAACGGCTCCGTACCCGAGGGCCGCAGCAACACCCGCCCCGTCGCCCCGAGTTCCCGCTCCGCCTCGGCAACCGCCGCGGCCAGGTCGGCGGACGTCCGCACCCGCGACTTGTCCACATCCGGGACATTGATCAGCACCTGCGGCAACCGCTCCATCACGGATGCCAGTTCCCGCAGACTGCGACCGCTCTGTGCCACCCGCGCCGCCAGCAGCAGCCCCGTCAGCGTCCCGTCACCCGTCGTCGCGTGGTCGAGGATGATCACATGCCCGGACTGCTCGCCGCCGAGCGCGAACCCGTGCTGCTTCATCTCCTCCAGCACGTACCGGTCCCCGACCGCCGTCTGCACCAGCCGGATCCCGGCCTGCTCCATCGCCAGCTTGAAGCCGAGGTTGGACATCACCGTCGCCACCACGGTGTCGGCCCGCAGCGCGGACCGCTCCCGCAGCGCCAGCGCCAGCACCGCGAGGATCTGGTCGCCGTCGACCTCCTCGCCGGTGTGGTCCACCGCGAGGCACCGGTCGGCGTCACCGTCGTGCGCGATGCCGAGATCCGCGCCGTGCTCGACCACCGCCGCCTTCAGCCGGCTCAGGTGGGTCGAGCCGCAGCCGTCGTTGATGTTGAGCCCGTCCGGCTCCGCACCGATCGTGACGACCTGTGCACCGGCCCGGCTGAACGCCTCCGGCGAGACCCCCGAGGCCGCGCCGTGCGCTTCGTCCAGGACGATCTTCAGCCCGTCGAGCCGGTTGGGCAGCGCCGCCAGCAGATGGCCGACGTACTGCTCGAAACCCTCGTCGTACGGCCGTACGCGCCCCACCCCGGCGCCCGTCGGACGCTGCCAGGGCTCACCGTGCCGGTGCGACTCGTAGACCGCCTCGATCCGGTCCTCCAGCTCGTCGGCGAGCTTGTGCCCGCCGCGGGCGAAGAACTTGATGCCGTTGTCCGGCATGGCGTTGTGGCTCGCGGAGAGCATCACACCGAGGTCGGCGCCGAGCGCGCCGGTGAGATGGGCGACCGCCGGCGTCGGCAGCACCCCGACCGTCAGGACGTCCACGCCCGCGCTCGCCAGGCCCGCGACCACCGCGGCCTCCAGGAACTCCCCGGACGCGCGCGGGTCCCGGCCGACCACGGCCTTCGGCCGGTGGCCCGCGAAGGTACCCGCCTCGGCCAGCACATGCGCCGCGGCCACGGAGAGGCCGAGGGCCATCTCGGCGGTCAGATCCGCGTTGGCGACACCGCGCACGCCGTCCGTGCCGAAGAGTCGTCCCACTTGTCCTCCTGAGGAAGCGTCGATGGCGTAAACGGACGGGCGCCGCATCGATGGGGGGCGCCTCGCCATCCGATCACACAAGCCTTTGAGCGTCTTGTGTCGTTATACGCCCTTGGCTGAGATATGCGAACGCCCCGGCGGCACATGTGGCGTGCCGCCGGGGCGTTCGGAGTACGAGCAGGCAGCTCGGGTTTCTTTAGCGCTTGCTGTACTGCGGAGCCTTGCGGGCCTTCTTCAGACCGGCCTTCTTCCGCTCGACCGCGCGGTCGTCGCGGCGCAGGAAGCCGGCCTTCTTCAGGGCACCACGGTTGTTGTCGACGTCCGCCTCGTTCAGCGCACGGGCGACACCGAGACGGAGCGCACCGGCCTGACCGGAGACGCCGCCACCCGCGATGCGGGCGATGACGTCGTAACGGCCCTCGAGCTCGAGCACCTTGAAGGGCTCGTTGACCTCCTGCTGGTGCACCTTGTTCGGGAAGTAGTCCTCGAGGGTGCGGCCATTGATCTTCCACTTGCCGGTGCCCGGAACGATCCGGACGCGGGCAATGGCATTCTTGCGGCGGCCCAGGCCGGCGGCCGGCTGGGGCTCGCCGAAGCGGGAGGCCATGGACTCCGAGGTGTACTCGCCCTCGACGGGCACCTCGGACTCGGTGGTGTAGCTGTCGATGTCGATCTCTTCGAGCGGCTGCTCGGCAGTGGTCTCGGCCACGATTCTCCTCAGATTCTCTTCAGCTTTGGGGGTGGCCGGACTTACTGCGCGACCTGGGTGATCTCGAACGGCACCGGCTGCTGGGCAGCGTGCGGGTGCTGGTCACCCTTGTAGACCTTCAGCTTCGAGAGCATCTGACGGCCCAGGGAGTTCTTGGGGAGCATGCCCTTGACGGCCTTCTCGACGGCCTTCTCGGGGTTGTTGGCCAGCAGGTCGTCGTAGCGGACCGACCGCAGACCACCCGGGTAGCCGGAGTGGCGGTACGCCATCTTCTGGGTCCGCTTGTTGCCGGACAGGTGCACCTTGTCGGCGTTGATGATGATGACGAAGTCACCGGTGTCGACATGCGGCGCGTAGATCGCCTTGTGCTTGCCCCGGAGGAGGGATGCGGCAGTGGTGGCGAGACGACCCAGGACGACGTCCTGAGCGTCGATGACGTGCCACTGGCGCGTCACATCGCCGGGCTTGGGGCTGTACGTACGCACGGTTCGTAGCCTTCGCTTCGAGTGAATGGTCCTGAACAGGTCACCGAAACGATCACGACAGCCTCGATCGCACCGCGGTGACGCAAACCGCGTGCTGATCGCTGGTCATCGGCCCGGTGGACCGGTGTAAGGGCCCGTCCCGTGAGAATGAGCAAGCCAATACACAACGAAGAAGCAGGTTACCCGGCGGCCCCCGGACGGGTCAAAACGAGGCAGGCCGCCCGGCGGGCCGCCGCGCGGTACACCCCCGTGATCCCCCGCGTCTAAGATGCGCCCCATGAGTCACGGGCAGGGGGGTCCCCAATCTCAGTGGGATCCCTGGAAACCGCAATCCCAGCAACCCCAACAGCCCCAGCAGGCCCAGCAGGCCCAGCAGGCATGGAGCAGCGGCGGCGACGAGGGGACACCCGACTGGGCCGCGCTCGCGGCGGCCTCCGAGGCCCGCGGCAAGCGGCGCAAGCTGCTGTTCATCGGCGGCGGCGCGCTCGCCACGGTCGCCGTCGGCGCCGCCGTCGCCCTGGCCGTCGTCTCCGCGAACCGCCACGACGACGCCTCCGGACACCCCACGCAGGGGCCCAGCGCCTCGCTGCCCCACGGCTCCCCCACCGCGCCGTCCTTCGCGCCCACCAGCGCCCCGCCGCCGCTGGACCCGAAGGCGTTCATATCCAGCGCCAGGAAGGACACCGCCCCGCTGAGCCCCGCCACCCTGTTCCCCGGCGCCCGGCTCACCATGGGCGGCACGGTGTACAAGAAGGGCGCCACCGGCGACACCACCGACTGCGCCACGGCGACCGGCGGCTCCCTGCCCAGGATCGTCACCGCCGACGGCTGCACCCGCGTCCTGCGCGCCACCTACACCAACGGCGACATCGCGGTCACCGTCGGTGTCGCCCTGTTCGACACCGAGGCCCGTGCCACCAAGGCCCGCGAGCAGACGGACGACCACAGCATCGTGCGCGCGCTGCCCGGTAAGGGCGTCCCCGCCTTCTGCGACGGCGCGACCTGCCGCTCCACCCGCAACGCCTACGGCCGCTACGCCTACTTCACCCTCGCCGGCTTCACCAACGGCAAGGACGTCACCACCAAGGACACCGCGGTCTTCCGCGCCGGCGACGACGTGGCGGAGTTCACCTTCCAGCAGATCCACCGCCGCGGCCAGGCCCAGGCGTCGGCGGCGGCGAACCAGTAGCTCAGCAGCACCCCGCCGACGGCAGCGTGCGCTTGTTGCGGGCCTCCTTGTTCCGGGCGGCCAGCAGCTCGTCGGCGGGGTAGCCGACCTCCTCCAGGGTCAGCCCGTGGGGCCGTACGACATGGACGGCGGAGTCGCGCACCCCCGCGGCCAGCACCTTTCCGGGCCACTGCGGGCCCCGGTGCCCGTCGCCGACGAACAGCAGCGCGCCGATCAGCGAGCGCACCATGTTGTGGCAGAACGCGTCCGCCCGGACCGTCGCCGTGATCACCCCGTCCGCGCCGCGCACCAGGCTCAGCTCCTGGAGCGTGCGGATGGTGGTCGCGCCCTCGCGCTTCTTGCAGTACGCCGCGAAGTCGTGCTCGCCCAGCAGCGCCCGCGCGGCCTCGTTCATGGCGTCCACGTCGAGCGGCCAGTCGTGCCAGAGCACATGGCCGCGCAGCAGCGGGTCCACACCGCCGGGGTGGTCGGTGACCCGGTAGGCGTACCGCCGCCAGATCGCCGAGAACCGGGCGTTGAAGCCCTCCGGCGCCTCGGCCAGCCGCCAGATCCGCACGTCCTTCGGCAGCCGCCCGGCGAGCCGCTTGAGCAGCTTCTCGCGGTGCTCCGCCCACAGCCCGGCCGGCAGGTCGACGTGCGCCACCTGTCCGCGCGCGTGCACGCCGGCATCGGTGCGCCCGGCCACGGTCAGCTCGTACGTCTCCCGCGACCGCGTCACCGTGCGCAGCGCGTCCTCGATCTCCCCCTGCACGGTCCGCTTCCCGCCGGCCTGCTTGGCCCAGCCGTGGAAAGCGGTGCCGTCGTAGGAGAGGTCGAGGCGGATACGCACATGTCCGGGCAGCGCTTCGTCACTCACACACAGATCCTCTCAGCCACAAAAAAGCGGGCCCGCCCCTGGGAAGGGAACGGGCCCACAAAACGCGCCCCGAAGGGGCACGGGAGAACGCTTACGCGTCCTTCGACTCCTCGGCAGCAGCCTCGGTCGCCGGAGCCTCGTCGGCCTCCTTGACGGCGCGCTTGGTCGCGGCCTCGGCCTCGCCCACGGCCTTCTGCTGCACCGTCAGCGCCTCGACCAGCTCGATGACGGCCATGGGCGCGTTGTCGCCACGGCGGTTACCGATCTTGGTGATGCGGGTGTAGCCACCGGGACGGTTCTCGTACCGCGGGCCGATCTCGGTGAACAGCGTGTGCACGATGCTCTTGTCCGTGATGACCTGGAGCACCTGACGGCGGTTGTGAAGGTCGCCCTTCTTCGCCTTGGTGACCAGACGCTCGGCGTACGGGCGCAGGCGGCGGGCCTTGGCCTCGGTGGTGGTGATGCGGCCGTGCTCGAAGAGAGCCTTCGCCAGGTTGGCGAGGAGCAGCTTCTCGTGCGCGGCGCTGCCGCCCAGACGGGCACCCTTGGTGGGCTTCGGCATTGTTCTTCTCCTGTGTGTCTGCCCCGGCCGTATCAGGTACCGGGGTCAGTATCCGAGCGAGCGGTTGCCCGTCGGAGATCCGGGCGCCTCATGGACACCCGGAGGGTCCGCGCCCCCGAAGGGGCGCGGGGAACTGCGCGACCAGCCACAGCCGGCCCGCAGCCGCAGTACGGCCTCCTCGCGGAGCGCTCAGTACTGCTCGGTCTCGACGAACCCGGCGTCCGCGTCGTCGTCCGCGCCGAACGCGTCCGCCGCGGCCGTGGGGTCGAATCCGGGCGGGCTGTCCTTGAGCGCCAGGCCCATGCCGGCCAGCTTCGCCTTGACCTCGTCGATGGACTTCGCACCGAAGTTGCGGATGTCCAGCAGGTCTGCCTCGGAACGCGCCACGAGCTCACCCACGGAGTGGATGCCCTCGCGCTTGAGGCAGTTGTAGGAGCGGACCGTGAGCTCCAGCTCCTCGATCGGCAGCGCCAGATCCGCGGCGAGCGCGGCGTCCGTCGGGGACGGACCCATGTCGATGCCCTCGGCGTCGATGTTCAGCTCGCGCGCGAGACCGAACAGCTCGACCAGGGTCTTGCCCGCGGAGGCCATGGCGTCACGCGGACGCATCGCCTGCTTGGTCTCGACATCCACGATCAGCTTGTCGAAGTCGGTGCGCTGCTCGACACGCGTGGCCTCGACCTTGTAGGTGACCTTGAGAACCGGCGAGTAGATGGAGTCGACCGGGATACGGCCGATCTCCTGGCCCACCTGCTTGTTCTGCACGGCGGAGACGTAGCCGCGACCGCGCTCGACGGTCAGCTCCATCTCCAGCTTGCCCTTGCCGTTGAGCGTGGCGAGGACGAGGTCGGGGTTGTGCACCTCGACACCGGCCGGAGGCGCGATGTCGGCGGCGGTGACCAGACCCGGACCCTGCTTGCGCAGGTACATCACGACCGGCTCGTCGTGCTCCGAGGAGACGACCAGCTGCTTGATGTTGAGGATCAGGTCGGTGACGTCCTCCTTGACGCCCGGCACGGTGGTGAACTCGTGCAGCACGCCGTCGATCCGGATGCTGGTGACAGCGGCACCGGGGATCGAGGACAGGAGGGTACGGCGGAGCGAGTTGCCGAGGGTGTAGCCGAAGCCCGGCTCCAGCGGCTCGATCACGAACCGGGAGCGGAACTCGTCGACGACCTCTTCGGTCAACGAGGGACGCTGAGCGATCAGCATGGAATGAATCCTTCAGTCAGGGGCGCCCGCTATTTGACGCCCGACTCTGTACTGCAAGGGTACGGGCGGTACGGCCTCGACACGGAGGCCGTACCGCCCGCAACCGCGAAACCAGCGGAGCGCTGTGCGTCAGACGCGGCGGCGCTTCGGCGGGCGGCAGCCGTTGTGCGGGGTCGGGGTGACGTCCTGGATGGAGCCGACCTCGAGGCCCGTGGCCTGGAGGGAGCGGATCGCGGTCTCACGACCGGAACCCGGACCCTTGACGAACACGTCGACCTTGCGCATGCCGTGCTCCTGGGCGCGGCGGGCAGCCGACTCGGCGGCCATCTGCGCGGCGAACGGCGTCGACTTCCGGGAACCCTTGAAGCCGACGTGGCCGGCGGAGGCCCAGGAGATCACGTTGCCCGAGGGGTCGGTGATCGAGACGATCGTGTTGTTGAACGTGCTCTTGATGTGCGCGTGGCCGTGAGCGACGTTCTTCTTTTCCTTGCGGCGCACCTTCTTGGCAGCGCCCTGACGACCCTTGGGGGGCATCTACAAACTCCTAGAGGGAGGTGGTCGGTCCTACAGCGAAGACCGTGGACAGAGGTCCGCTGCGGACTACTTCTTGCCCGGCTTCTTCTTGCCGGCGATGGCGCGACGCGGGCCCTTGCGGGTGCGGGCGTTGGTGCTGGTGCGCTGACCGCGGACGGGCAGACCGCGACGGTGACGGAGACCCTGGTAGCAACCGATCTCGACCTTGCGGCGGATGTCGGCCTGGATCTCGCGACGGAGGTCACCCTCGGTCTTGATGTTGCTGTCGACGTACTCGCGGATCGCGACGAGCTGCTCTTCGCTCAGGTCGCGGACGCGGGTGTTCGGGTCGACGCCGGTCGCAGCCAGCGTCTCCTTCGAGAGGGTCCGGCCGATGCCGAACACGTAGGTGAGGGCGACCTCCACGCGCTTTTCGCGCGGGATGTCAACACCGGAAACGCGTGCCATTCAATGGCTCCTGGTGAATCTTCGGAGGTCTTCCGCAGAACCGGCTCCCGGCCGCCGTATGAGGTACGGACCGGGTCCCCGGCCTCCGAACCGGGGGTGTCGAGCTGGTGGGCTCGGGTTCTGCGTATGAACAATTCAGCTCGCGTCGCGCGAAAACTCTGCGATAGAGGTGCAGAGAGGGTGGTCGTGCGTCAGCCCTGGCGCTGCTTGTGGCGCGGGTTCTCGCAAATGACCATGACCCGACCGTGACGGCGGATCACCCTGCACTTGTCGCAGATCTTCTTGACGCTCGGCTTGACCTTCATGGGGTGAGGTTCTCCGGGTCAGTGCCATCGCACCGGGCGGACCCGATGCGCGGGCAAGATCTACTTGTACCGGTAGACGATCCGGCCACGCGTCAGGTCGTACGGAGAAAGCTCCACCACGACCCGGTCGTCAGGGAGGATACGGATGTAGTGCATACGCATCTTGCCGCTGATGTGTGCCAGGACCTGGTGGCCGTTCTGGAGCTCGACCCTGAACATGGCGTTCGGCAGAGACTCGACGACAGTGCCCTCGATCTCGATGGCACCTTGCTTCTTGGCCACGCTTCGCCCTTCGAATCGACTACCTTGATCGACTCCCCTGCGTCCCTTACGGGTGCATGCGGACATGCGGGTGCACGAGAGCCGACGAGTCAGTCTACGTCGGAGGAACCCGAAACGCGAATCGAGGGAGTCTTCCCCACCGGAGCGCCCCCTATGCGAGCTCTGTTCAGTGGGCGAGGGGGTCGGGAGCGGTCGTGATGCCGAACTCGGCCAGCTTCGCCTTGCCGCCGTCGACCGCGGTGAGCACCAGCGGCCCCTCCTCGGTCAGCGCGACCGAGTGCTCCCAGTGGGAGGACCAGGTGCCGTCGGTCGTGATGACCGTCCAGTCGTCCTCCAGGACCTCGGTGCGCGGGGTGCCGAGGGAGACCATGGGCTCGATGGCCAGGCAGAAGCCGGGGACCAGCTTGGGGCCCTTGCCGCGCCGCCGCTCGACGTAGTTCAGCAGGTGCGGGTCCATGTGCATCTCGGTGCCGATGCCGTGGCCGCCGTAGTCCTCGATGATCCCGTACTTGCCGCCGCCGGGCTTGGGCTGGCGGCGGATGTACGTCTCGATGGCGCGGGAGATGTCGACCAGCCGGTTGCCCAGCTTCATCGCGGCGATGCCGGCCCACATCGAGCCCTCGGTGACCCGCGACAGCTCGATCAGCTCCGGGGCGTGACCGGAGCCCACGAACGCGGTGTAGGCCGCGTCGCCGTGCCAGCCGTCCACGATCGCGCCGCAGTCGATGGAGATGATGTCGCCGTCCTTGAGGACGACGTCGTCGGAGGGGATGCCGTGCACCACCACGTCGTTCACGGAGGTGCAGATGGTCGCGGGGAAGCCGCCGTAGCCCAGGAAGTTCGACTTGGCGCCGTGCTCGGCGAGCACCTTGCGCGCGACCTCGTCCAGATCCTTCGTGGAGGCGCCGGGTACCGCGGCCTCACGGGTGGCCGCGTGGATCGCGGCGACGACCAGGCCCGCCGCACGCATCTTGGCGATCTGCTCGGGCGTCTTGATCTGCACCATGGGGGCCTGCGCTCTCCGTCACTCACGTCGGCTGGGTGTACCTGTACAACACTACGGCCGCGGCGCCCCCGTCAGGGCACCGCGGCCGGTAGGCGGCCGGACTCAGTGGTTCTCGGCCTGCTCGCTCTTGAGCGCCTCCAGCGCGCGCTCGGTGACCTCGTCCACCGGGCCCATCGCGGAGATCGTGCGGACCAGGCCCTGCGACTTGTAGTAGTCGATGATGGGCTCGGTCTGCGTGTGGTAGACCTCCAGGCGCGTGCGCACGGTCTCCTCGGAGTCGTCGGCGCGCTGGTACAGCTCGCCGCCGCAGATGTCGCAGACGCCCTCCTGACGGGGCGGGTTGTACGCCACGTGGAAGACGTGCGAGGAGTCCTTGCGGCAGATCCGGCGGCCGGCGATGCGCTTGACCACCTCTTCCTCGGGGGCCTCCAGGTCAAGCACCGCGTCGAGCGTCATCTTCTCGGTGCGCAGCAGCTCGTCCAGCGCCTCGGCCTGGGCGACGTTGCGCGGGAAGCCGTCGAGCAGGAAGCCGTTCACGGCGTCCGGCTGCTCCATCCGGTCCTTCGCCATGGCGATGGTGACCTCGTCGGGTACGAGGTTGCCGGCGTCCATGTAGGACTTCGCGAGCTTGCCCAGCTCGGTCTGCCGGCTGATGTTGGCCCGGAACAGGTCGCCCGTGGAGATGTGCGGGACGGCCAGCTTCTCGGCGAGCCGGACGGCCTGCGTTCCCTTACCGGCACCGGGCGGCCCGACGAGGACGATACGCATCAGCGGAGGAACCCTTCGTAATTGCGCTGCTGGAGCTGGCTCTCGATCTGCTTCACCGTCTCGAGACCGACACCCACGATGATGAGGATGCTGGTACCGCCGAAGGGGAAGTTCTGGCTTGCTCCGAAGCCGACCAACGCCATTGTCGGTACGAGAGCGATCAGACCCAGATACAGCGAACCCGGCCAGGTGATCCGGTTGAGCACGTACGAAAGGTACTCAGCGGTCGGTCGGCCAGCCCGGATGCCCGGGATGAAGCCACCATACTTCTTCATGTTGTCGGCGACTTCTTCGGGGTTGAAGGAGATCGCCACGTAGAAGAACGCGAAGAACACGATGAGCAGGAAGTACAGAACGATGTACACGGGGCTCTCGCCCTGCTTGGTCAGGTTCTGCTCGATCCAGGACTTCCAGCCCGAGTTGCCGCCCGCGAACTGCGCCACGAGAGCCGGGATGTACAGCAGCGACGAGGCGAAGATCACGGGGATCACACCCGCCTGGTTCACCTTGAGCGGGATGTAGGTGGACGTACCGCCGTAGGAGCGGCGGCCGATCATCCGCTTCGCGTACTGGACCGGGATGCGGCGCTGGGCCTGCTCGACGAAGACCACGAGCGCGACCATGACCAGGCCGACCAGGATCACCGTGCCGAACTCGATCCAGCCGTCGGCCAGGGTGCCCTGCTTCTTGATGGCCCACAGCGCGGACGGGAAGGTCGCGGCGATCGAGATGAACATCAGGATCGACATGCCGTTGCCGATGCCGCGGTCGGTGATCAGCTCGCCGAGCCACATGACGACACAGGTACCGGCGGTCATGCAGACGACCATCGTGATCGTGGTGAAGATCGACTGGTTGGGGACGATCCCGTTGGCGACCGGGCAGCCGCTGAAGAGGGCGCCGCTGCGCGCGGTGGCCACCAGGCCGGTGCCCTGGAGGACGGCCAGTGCCACCGTCAGGTACCGGGTGTACTGCGTGATCTTCGTGGTACCGGCCTGCCCCTCCTTCTTGAGGGCTTCCAGGCGCGGGATGACCACGGTCAGCAGCTGGAGAATGATGCTCGCCGTGATGTACGGCATGATGCCGAGGGCGAAGATCGTGATCTGGAGCAGCGCGCCGCCGCTGAACATGTTGACCAGACCGAACAGGCCCTGGTTGGCGGACGCCTCGTCCATGCACTGCTGGACGGCCTTGTAGCTGACGCCGGGGATCGGGATGTGGGTCCCGACCCGGTAGACCACGATGATGCCCAGCGTGAAGAGTAGTTTCTTACGCAGGTCGGGCGTCCTGAACGCCCGGGCGAACGCGGTGAGCACGGTTCCTCCTGCGACCCCCGCGACGCGCGCGATAGGGACTAGTCGTATCAACAAGGCCCAACGGGCCGAACGATGTTTTCTGCCACCCCGTCGCCGTACGACGTCTCACGCGCGGGCACAGGTGGACCTCAAGGACTCTAACAGTGCGCGCCCAGCCTGGTGAAGTTCGCCGGTCCGTCAGCCCCGTTGGTGTACGCCGGCGGATGGCTCGATCTTCCCCCGAGCCGCTCGGATCCATGCCGGTTTCCGTAAAACGAGAAGGGCCGGGCAGCTCCCCGGAGGGAACTGCCCGGCCCTGTCGCTTACGCGGCGGTGCCGCCGGGCTCAGACGAGCTCGGTGACCGTACCGCCGGCGGCGGTGATCTTCTCCTTGGCGGACCCGGAGACGGCGTCGACCGTCACCTGGAGCGCCACGGAGATCTCGCCCTGGCCGAGGACCTTGACGAGGCTGTTCTTGCGAACGGCACCCTTGTCGACCAGGTCCTGGACGGTGACCTCGCCACCCTGCGGGTAGAGCGCGGCCAGCTTGTCCAGGTTGACGACCTGGTACTCGGTCTTGAACGGGTTCTTGAAGCCCTTGAGCTTCGGGAGACGCATGTGGAGGGGCATCTGGCCACCCTCGAAGCGCTCCGGAACCTGGTAACGGGCCTTGGTGCCCTTGGTACCACGACCGGCCGTCTTACCCTTCGACGCCTCACCGCGACCCACACGGGTCTTCGCGGTCTTGGCGCCCGGGGCGGGACGGAGGTTGTGGATCTTGAGCGGGTTCTGCTCCGCCATGATCAGTCGACCTCCTCGACCGTCACGAGGTGGCGGACGGTGTGCACCATGCCGCGGAACTCGGGGCGGTCCTCCTTGACGACCTGCGTGTTGATGCCCTTGAGACCAAGGGACCGCAGGGTGTCGCGGTGGTTCTGCTTGCTGCCGATGTAGGACTTGACCTGCGTGATCTTGAGCTGCGCCATGATTACGCACCCGCCCCGGCACGCGCACGCAGCAGAGCGGCGGGAGCGACGTCCTCGAGCGGCAGACCACGGCGAGCCGCGATCTCCTCGGGACGCTGCAGACCCTTCAGGGCCGCCACGGTCGCGTGCACGATGTTGATCGCGTTGTCGGAGCCGAGCGACTTCGACAGCACGTCGTGGATACCGGCGCACTCGAGCACGGCACGCACCGGACCACCGGCGATAACACCGGTACCCGGAGACGCGGGCTTGAGCAGCACGACGCCGGCAGCCTTCTCACCCTGGATCGGGTGCGGGATGGTGCCCTGGATACGGGGGACCTTGAAGAAGTGCTTCTTGGCCTCCTCAACACCCTTGGCGATGGCGGCCGGCACCTCCTTGGCCTTGCCGTAACCGACACCCACGGTGCCGTCACCGTCGCCCACCACGACCAGCGCGGTGAAGCTGAAGCGACGACCACCCTTCACAACCTTGGCGACACGGTTGATCGCGACGACGCGCTCGACGTACGCGGTCTTCTCGGCGGCAGCAGCGCCGCCGTCACGGCCCTTCCGGTCCCGCCGCTCGCCGCCACCGGCACCGCCACCGCGGCGCTGGGGTCCAGCCATTGGAATTACCTCTCTCTTTTTCCGCTAGCTACGGAACCGGCTCAGAACTTGAGCCCGGCCTCGCGGGCGGCGTCCGCCAGAGCCGCGATGCGGCCGGCGTACTGGTTACCACCACGGTCGAACACGACGGCCTCGACACCGGCGGCCTTGGCACGCTCGGCGACCAGGGCGCCGACCTGCTTGGCCTGCGCGGACTTGTCGCCCTCGCCACCGCGGATCGAGGTGTCCAGCGTGGACGCCGACGCGAGGGTGTGACCCTTCAGGTCGTCGATCACCTGCGCCACGATGTGGCGGTTGGAGCGGGTTACGACCAGACGGGGGCGCTCCGCCGTACCGGCGATCCGCTTGCGGATCCGGATGTGACGGCGCTTGATCGCGGCGCGCTTGTAGGCGTCGCCCTTGAGGATCTTCTGCCCGTATGCCATGGCTTACTTGCCCGCCTTTCCGACCTTGCGGCGGATGACTTCGCCCTCGTACTTGACGCCCTTGGCCTTGTACGGGTCAGGCTTGCGCAGCTTGCGGATGTTGGCCGCAACCTCGCCGACCTTCTGCTTGTCGATGCCCTCGACCGAGAAACGGGTCGGGGTCTCCACCTTGAAGGAGATTCCTTCCGGGGCCTCGACCAGGATCGGGTGGCTGTAACCGAGAGCGAACTCCAGGTTGGAACCCTTGGCGGTGACTCGGTAACCGACACCGCTGATCTCGAGCTTCTTCACGTAACCCTGGGTCACGCCGGTGATCATGTTCGCCACCAGCGTGCGGGACAGGCCGTGCAGGGCCTTGTTCTGACGCTCGTCGTTGGGGCGGGTCACCTGCAGGGTGCCGTCCTCGCCCTTGGCGATGTCGATCGGTGCCACGACGGTGTGGGTCAGCTCGCCCTTGGGGCCCTTGACCTTGACCGTGCGGCCGTCGATGGTGACGTCCACGCCGGCGGGAACCGCGATGGGGAGCTTGCCGATACGCGACATAGCTGTTTCCTCCGTTCCCTTCTGCTACCAGACGTAGGCGAGGACTTCCCCACCCACGCCCTTCTTGCCGGCCTGCTTGTCGGTGAGGAGCCCGTGCGACGTGGAGATGATCGCCACGCCGAGGCCGCCCAGCACCTTGGGCAGGTTGGTGGACTTCGCGTACACCCGGAGACCGGGCTTGGAGATCCGCTTGATGCCCGCGATGGAGCGCTCACGGTTCGGGCCGAACTTCAGCTCGAGGACGAGGTTCTTGCCGACCTCGGCGTCCTCGGTCTTCCAGCCCGTGATGAAGCCCTCCTGCTGGAGGATCTCCGCGATGTGCGACTTGATCTTGGAGTGCGGCATCGACACCGAGTCGTGGTAAGCCGAGTTCGCGTTCCGCAGACGCGTAAGCATGTCTGCGATCGGATCAGTCATGGTCATGAATTGGCCTGTGGCCTTTCTCGCCGGGGTTTCCTATATGCGCCATCCCTCTCCCCGTACTGGGACGGGACGGGTGCGGCGCGGGGACCTACGGCGTAGTAAGTCGTTCAGGGCGGCAGAGGCCCAACCCTCCTAGCCTAAGCCATGAGAGTCGGCGCCCCTGCCGTCCCGGTTGCTTACCGAGAGGTCCAGGAATCCCTGAAAGTGGGGATTACCAGGAGCTCTTGGTCACGCCCGGCAGCTCGCCACGGTGAGCCATCTCACGAAGGCACACGCGGCACAGGCCGAACTTGCGGTACACGGAGTGCGGGCGGCCGCAGCGCTGGCAGCGGGTGTAGCCACGCACACCGAACTTGGGCTTGCGAGCAGCCTTAGCGATCAGAGCCTTCTTCGCCATCTCGCTCACGCCTCCTTGAACGGGAAGCCGAGGTGACGAAGGAGCGCGCGGCCCTCAGCGTCATTGGTCGCCGTGGTGACCACGGTGATGTCCATACCCCGGACGCGGTCGATCTTGTCCTGGTCGATCTCGTGGAACATGACCTGCTCCGTGAGACCGAAGGTGTAGTTGCCACGGCCGTCGAACTGCTTGGGGGACAGGCCGCGGAAGTCGCGGATGCGCGGGAGCGCCAGCGACAGGGTGCGGTCCAGGAACTCCCACATGCGGTCGCCACGGAGCGTGACGTGGGCACCGATCGGCTGACCCTCACGCAGCTTGAACTGCGCGATGGACTTCCGGGCCTTGGTGACGGCCGGCTTCTGACCGGTGATCGTGGTGAGGTCGCGGATGGCGCCCTCGATCAGCTTGGAGTCGCGGGCGGCGTCGCCCACACCCATGTTGACCACGATCTTGACGAGGCCGGGGATCTGCATGACGTTCTCGTACTTGAACTCGTCACGCAGCTTGCCCGCGATCTCGTCACGGTACTTCTGCTTCAGACGCGGAGTGGTGGTGGTAGCCATCAGATGTCCTCACCCGTCCGCTTGGCAACGCGGATCTTGTTGCCCTCTTCGTCGAAGCGGTAGCCGACACGCGTGACGACCTTCTGGCCATCCTTCTCCACGACCAGCTGGACGTTGGAGACGTGGATCGGCGCCTCGGTGGTCACGATGCCGCCGGCCTGGGAGCCACTGGCGGTCGGACCGGCCTTCGTGTGCTTCTTGACCCGGTTGACACCCTCGACCAGGACACGCTCGTCGCGCGGGTAAGCGGCAATGACCTTGCCCTGCTTGCCCTTGTCCTTGCCGGTGATGACCTGGACCAGGTCGCCCTTCTTGATCTTCATGCTTACAGCACCTCCGGCGCGAGCGAGATGATCTTCATGAACTTCTTCTCGCGCAGCTCACGGCCGACCGGGCCGAAGATGCGGGTGCCGCGAGGGTCGCCGTCGTTCTTCAGAATGACGGCGGCGTTCTCGTCGAAGCGGATGTACGAGCCGTCCGGACGGCGGCGCTCCTTGACGGTGCGAACGATGACCGCCTTGACGACGTCACCCTTCTTCACGTTGCCACCGGGGATCGCGTCCTTGACGGTGGCGACGATGACGTCACCGATGCCCGCGTAGCGGCGACCGGAGCCACCGAGCACACGGATGCAAAGGATCTCCTTCGCACCAGTGTTGTCGGCGACACGCAGTCGCGACTCCTGCTGGATCACGTCTATCTCCTGAATGTCTGCCGGTTCCCGGCAGGGGTCCCGTCACGGAACCCCTGCCGAGCCTGGCGGAACTGTCCTGCGAGGCAACTGCCCCGCAGGAGAATTACTTGGCCTTCTCGAGGATCTCGACGACGCGCCAGCGCTTCGTCGCGGACAGCGGCCGGGTCTCCATGAGGAGGACGCGGTCGCCGACACCCGCGGCGTTCTGCTCGTCGTGCGCCTTGAGCTTGTTCGTACGGCGGATGACCTTGCCGTACAGCGCGTGCTTCACGCGGTCCTCGACGGCGACGACGACGGTCTTGTCCATCTTGTCGCTGACGACGAGACCCTCACGGGTCTTGCGGAAGCCGCGGGCCTCTGCGTTCTCAGTCACGTTCTTCTCGCTCATCAGGCGTTCTCCACCGTTTCGATGCCCAGCTCACGCTCGCGCATCAGGGTGTAGATCCGCGCGATGTCCTTGCGGACCGCCTTCAGACGGCCGTGGTTCTCGAGCTGCCCGGTCGCCGCCTGGAAGCGGAGGTTGAACAGTTCTTCCTTGGCCTCGCGGAGCTTCGCAAGAAGCTCCTCGTTGCCCAGCTCGCGCAGCTCGGACGCCTTGGTACCGGCCGACATCACGCTTCACCTGCCTCGCGCTTGACGATCCGGCACTTCATCGGCAGCTTGTGGGCCGCACGAGTCAGCGCCTCACGGGCGATCTTCTCGTTGGGGTACGACAGCTCGAACATGACGCGTCCGGGCTTGACGTTGGCGATCCACCACTCCGGAGAACCCTTACCGGAACCCATGCGGGTCTCGGCAGGCTTCTTGGTGAGGGGACGGTCCGGGTAGATGTTGATCCAGACCTTGCCGCCACGCTTGATGTGGCGGGTCATCGCGATACGAGCCGCCTCGATCTGGCGGTTCGTGACGTAGGCCGGGGTCAGCGCCTGGATGCCGTACTCGCCGAACGCAACCTGCGTGCCACCCTTGGACATGCCGTCACGCTTCGGGTGGTGCTGCTTGCGGTGCTTGACCCTACGGGGGATCAGCATGTCGGTCAGGCCTCCGTTCCGGTGCTCTCAGCCGGAGCGGCGGCGGGAGCCTCGGCCTTGGGGGCCTCGGCGCCGGCAGCCTGCTGCGGCTTGCGACCGCGCCGCTCGCCACCGCGGCCACCACGGGCCGGGCGGTCGGCACCACCGCGGGCCGGGCGGTTACCCGCACGGGCCGCAGCGTTCTCGGCGCGGACCTCGGCGATGTTCTTGACGTCGCCCTTGTAGATCCAGACCTTCACACCGATGCGGCCGAAGGTCGTCTTGGCCTCGAAGAAGCCGTAGTCCACGTTCGCGCGGAGCGTGTGCAGGGGCACACGGCCCTCGCGGTAGAACTCCGAGCGGGACATCTCGGCGCCACCGAGGCGGCCACCGCACTGGATCTTGATGCCCTTGGCGCCCGCCTTCATCGCCGACTGCATGCTCTTGCGCATGGCACGGCGGAAGGAGACACGGGAGGAGAGCTGCTCGGCGACGGCCTGGGCCACCAGCTGAGCGTCCGTCTCCGGGTTCTTGACCTCGAGGATGTTGAGCTGGACCTGCTTGCCGGTCAGCTTCTCCAGGTCACCGCGGATGCGGTCGGCCTCGGCGCCGCGGCGGCCGATGACGATGCCCGGACGAGCGGTGTGGATGTCCACGCGGACACGGTCACGGGTGCGCTCGATCTCAACCTTCGAGATGCCGGCGCGCTCCATGCCGGACGTCATCATCCGACGGATGGCGACGTCTTCCTTGACGTAGTCCTTGTACAGCTTGTCGGCGTACCAACGCGACTTGAAGTCGGTCGTGACACCGAGCCGGAACCCATGCGGGTTAACCTTCTGGCCCATTACCGGGTTCCTTCCTTGCTGCTGACGACCACGGTGATGTGGCTGGTCCGCTTGCGGATCCGGTAGGCACGGCCCTGGGCGCGCGGCCGGAACCGCTTCAGGGTCGGGCCCTCGTCGACGTAAGCCTCGGAGATGAAGAGGCTGTCGGCGTCGGTGTGGTCGTAGTTGTGCGCGGCATTGGCAATGGCGCTGTCCAGCACCTTGCCGACCGGAACCGAGGCTGCCTGCGGGGCGAATCGCAGAACAGCCTGGGCCTCCGTGGCGTCCATGCCACGGATGAGGTCCACCACACGGCGGGCCTTCATGGGCGTGACGCGGATGTACCGCGCCTGGGCCCTGGCTTCCATGGTTGTCCCTTCAGAGTTTCTTACTTGTCTGAATGCGATCCGCGATTAGCGGCGCTTCGACTTCCGGTCGTCCTTGACGTGGCCGCGGAAGGTGCGCGTCGGCGAGAACTCGCCGAGCTTGTGGCCGACCATCGACTCGGTGACGAACACCGGGATGTGGGTCTTGCCGTTGTGCACCGCGATCGTGTGACCGAGCATGGCCGGGACGATCATCGAGCGACGGGACCAGGTCTTGATGACGTTCTTGGTGCCGGCTTCGTTCTGGGCGTCCACCTTCTTGATCAGGTGGTCGTCGACGAAGGGCCCCTTCTTCAAGCTACGAGGCATCTCAACCCGTCCTTAGCGCTTCTTGTTCGTCTTGCGGCGGCGGACGATGTACTTGTTCGACGCCTTCTTGGGCGAACGAGTACGGCCTTCCTTCTTGCCCCACGGGGACACGGGGTGGCGACCACCGGAGGTCCGGCCCTCACCACCACCGTGCGGGTGGTCGACCGGGTTCATGACGACACCACGGACGGTCGGGCGAACGCCCAGCCACCGCTTGCGGCCCGCCTTGCCCCAGTTGATGTTGCTCTGCTCGGCGTTGCCGACCTCGCCGACGGTGGCGCGGCAGCGGACGTCGACCAGGCGGATCTCGCCGGACGGCATGCGCAGGTGGGCCATGGAGCCCTCCTTCGCGAGCAGCTGCACGGAGGCACCGGCGGAACGGGCGAACTTGGCGCCGCCACCGGGACGGAGCTCGATCGCGTGGATCGTGGTACCGACCGGGATGTTGCGGAGCGCCAGGTTGTTGCCCGGCTTGATGTCGGCCCCCGGACCGTTCTCCACGCGGTCGCCCTGCTGCAGGTTGCGCGGGGCGAGGATGTAGCGCTTCTCGCCGTCGGCGTAGTGCAGCAGCGCGATGCGCGCGGTGCGGTTGGGGTCGTACTCGATGTGCGCGACCTTCGCCGGCACGCCGTCCTTGTCGTGACGACGGAAGTCGATCACACGGTAGGCGCGCTTGTGTCCGCCACCCTGGTGGCGAACGGTCACACGACCGGCGTTGTTACGGCCGCCCTTGCTGTGCAGGGGACGGACCAGCGACTTCTCCGGCGTGGACCGCGTGACCTCGACGAAGTCGGCGACGCTGGCGCCACGACGGCCCGGCGTAGTCGGCTTGTACTTGCGGATTCCCATTTCTCAGTCCTCGTCCGATATCGGACGATCCGGACCGCCCTCAGGCGGTCGGACCGCCGAAGATGTCGATACGGTCGCCCTCGGCGAGGGTCACGATCGCGCGCTTGGTGGCGGCACGCTGACCGAAGCCGGTCCTCGTGCGCTTGCGCTTGCCCTGGCGGTTGATCGTGTTGACCCCGGTGACCTTGACGTCGAAGACCGCCTGGACGGCCTGCTTGATCTGGGTCTTGTTGGCGTTCGGGTCGACGATGAACGTGTACTTGTTCTCGTCCAGGAGCGCGTAGCTCTTTTCCGAGACGACCGGCTTCAGCAGGACGTCACGGGGGTCCGTGTACGCCTTGCTCAGCGGGGTCTCGACGGTGTTCTTGCCCTCGGCGGCGTGGCGACGCGCCTTGGCGACGCGCACGGCCTTGGCGGCCTTGGCGGCCTTCGAGGCAATAGCGGGGTGACGGATAGCCATCAGACCTCGCTCCCTTCGGTGTCAGCAGCCGACGGCGCGCCAGACACGAAGGACTCGAAGGCGGCCTGGGTGAAGACCACGTCGTCCGAGACGAGAACGTCGTACGTGTTCAGCTGGCCCGGCTCCAGGATGTGGACCTGGGGCAGGTTGCGGGCGGACAGCCACGCGGCCTCGTCGGAGCGGTCGGCGACCAGGAGCAGGTTCTTGCGCTCCGAGATCTTGCCGAACAGGCTCTTGGCGGCCTTCGTGGAGACCTGGCCCTCGACCACGCCGGAGACGACGTGGATGCGGTTGTGACGCGCCCGGTCGGTGAGGGCACCGCGCAGGGCGGCGGCCTTCATCTTCTTCGGGGTGCGCTGCGAGTAGTCACGCGGCACGGGACCGTGCACGACGCCACCACCGGCGAACTGCGGCGCGCGGGTCGAACCCTGGCGGGCGCGACCGGTGCCCTTCTGGCGGTACGGCTTCTTGCCACCACCGCGGACCTCGCCACGCGTCTTGGTCTTGTGCGTGCCCTGACGGGCCGCGGCCAGCTGCGCGACGACGACCTGGTGGATCAGCGGGACGCTGACCTTGGCGTCGAAGATCTCCGCGGGGAGCTCGACGGAACCGGCCTTCTCGCCCGCCGGCGAAAGGATGTCAACAGTGCTCATCGGTTACCTCAGGCCCCCTTGGCCGCGGTGCGGACCAGGACGAGGCCGCCGTTCGGACCGGGAACCGCGCCCTTGATGAGCAGCAGACCCTTCTCCGCGTCAACGGCGTGGACGGTCAGGTTCTGGGTGGTGACCCGCTCGTTGCCCATACGACCCGCCATGCGGAGGCCCTTGAACACGCGGCCCGGAGTGGCGCAGCCACCGATGGAACCGGGCGAGCGGTGCTTGCGCTGGGTGCCGTGTCCGGCGCCGAGGCCCTTGAAGTTGTGACGCTTCATGACACCGGCGAAGCCCTTGCCCTTGCTCTTGCCGGTCACGTCCACCTTGACGCCCGCCTCGAAGACCTCAGCAGAGATCTCCTGGCCCAGCGTGTACTCGGAGGCGTCCGCGGTGCGGATCTCGACGAGGTGGCGGCGGGGGGTGACGTCGGCCTTGGCGAAGTGGCCCTTGAGGGGCTTGTTCACCTTGCGCGGGTCGATCTCGCCGAACGCGATCTGGACGGACTCGTAGCCGTCGACGTCGTTCGTGCGGACCTGGGTGACGACGTTGGGGCCGGCCTTGACGACGGTGACCGGGACGACACGGTTGTTCTCGTCCCACACCTGCGTCATGCCGAGCTTCTCGCCCAGGATGCCCTTGATCTGCTTAGCCATTCTCAGATCACCAGCCCTCAGAGCTTGATCTCGATGTCGACACCGGCCGGGAGGTCGAGTCGCATCAGAGAGTCAACGGTCTTGGGGGTCGGGTCGAGGATGTCGATCAGGCGCTTGTGCGTGCGCATCTCGAAGTGCTCGCGCGAGTCCTTGTACTTGTGCGGCGACTTGATGACGCAGTACACGTTCTTCTCAGTGGGCAGCGGCACCGGGCCCGCGACCGACGCACCAGTGCGGGTCACCGTCTCGACGATCTTCTTCGCCGAAGAGTCGATGACCTCGTGGTCGTAGGCCTTGAGCCGGATGCGGATCTTCTGTCCCGCCATGGCTACTCAGTAGTCCTGTCTCTTCTTACGCTCTGGGACCCGGTGGTTTCCGGTACCCGCTTTCTCCGACCCACGCGGTCGGGCGTGTCGCGCTCCCGCTGACATGAATGTCCCTTGTTCGAACATCCCTGCGGGGAATGCGCACGGCCCTTCCGGAAACCGCGGACCGGGGACCTCGGGTCCACCGGGCGCCTGGCCGGTATCGCGCCCACACTTCCCGGAAGATTCCCGTACGTCCGCCCCAGTGCTGCCCGAGGGCAGTTAGGGCGACGAGTACTGTGGGACTCGCTTCCGGTCCTCCCGGCGGGAGGCGCGCAGCATCAACACTCGACCGAGCAACTCGGACAGTCTGCCATACAGCCGGGGTGCTCCGCCAATCGAGCCGAAGAGATTACCCGCGGAGTGACGTAGGTCAAACCGCACCCGCGGTCGGCGCACCGGTGAGCGCTGAACGTGCGGCCGCGCCGCTCAGAAATGTTCGACCTGCTGACCGTCCGGGACCTTGTAGCAGCCGGAGACGACATGGAGGCTCAGCTTCGGCGGGTCGTTCTTGGCCATCTGGACGATGTTGACGCCGGCCTTCCGCTGATCGTTGTCGGCGGTCAGGTTGACGTTCTTGTTCCTGCTGGTGTCCGGCCCGTACGTGACGATCTTCCAGCCGTGCCGGGGCAACTCGGTCCTGAGCCGGTCCATCGCCACGCCGAGGTCCTTCGCCGACGCCGGGTAGAAGCTCCACCAGTGGAAGATCCGGAAATAGGTCTTCGTGTCCTTGCCCGGGCATTCGGCGACGAACGGACGACTGTCCGAGGTCCTCCCCTTGACGCCGATCAGGTCGTAGATGCCACTGGACAGCTTCACCATCGCGTCGGAGGCGTCACGCGAGGTACTCGTACCGGCGCGCGGAGTCGTGCCGGAGTCTTCGTCGGTCATGCCGCATCCAGTGAGGGTGGTCGTTACAAGGGGCAGGGCGAGCACACAGGCGCTCAGTCTGGTCTTCACGTCGGCGAGCCTTACGTCGTCGTAGCTACTTCACATGCGCCCACTCGTTCGGCGGCGGCTTCAGCGCCACGTCGTCGCCCTTCCCGACGACGACCAGGGCCTGGTTCTTCAGGCTCTGCGAGGGACCGTGGGACGTCTCGTCCCAGTAGCCGCTGTGCCCTTCGGTGTCCGTGGTCATCTGGTTGGCACCGAAGTGCGGATCACTGGGGATGATGAAGCCGTCCCCGCCGTGCCCCCAACGGCCGATGTCCGGGACCACGTCCCCGTCGGCCTCCTCGTTCCACACATGCCCCTTGGGCACGTCCAGCTGGTCGGCATCGGACACCTTGACTCCGGGACTGCCCGCGAAGACGAGGTCGTCGGCGCTGATGTGTCCCTTCTGGGCCGCGGCGCCGACGAGCGTCGTCCCGTAGGAGTGGGCGATGACCGTACGGTGCGGATCCGTATCCCCGGTGTGGGAGGTGTCGAGCCCGTCCAGGAACGTGTCGAACGCCGGCGCCCCGTCGTACGCGTAGTGCTCGAACGGCGCGTCCTTCCAGACACTGTCCGGCGCGTCGTAGCCGAGCCAGGTGATCGTGGAGACGGACTTCCCGTCGGCCTCGTCGTTGGCCGCATGCCAGACCTTGGTCATCCGGTCGATGCCGCCACCGATGTTCCCCAGTTCCGACCCGGTACCGGGCACATAGACCGCCTGGTGGTCCGCGGTGTCCGGGTTGCCGTTGGCGATGATGGCGCGGCCGTCCCCGTCCGTACTGAATCCCAGCAGGTACGCCTCGGGCAGCCCGTTCACCCCTGTCGCGTCGAAGCGTGTCTGGATCGCGTCCATGCCATCGAGGGACTTGCGCGCGTTCTTCCGCGCCTCCTCCCAGTCCTTCCATTCCTGGCTCTCGACGCTGAGGCCTTTCGGCATGGACCCGGTGTACGGGTCGATGTAGGGCTGGTACCGCTCGGGCTCCGGGTGCTTCTTCAGCCAGGCGTCGTAGTCCAGCCGGGCCTTCGCGTGCGCCTCGTCGAGCACGGTGCGGTTGGCCTGGTCCCGCGCGGTGGCGGGCAGTCCGTCCATCGCGCCCACCGCGTCTGGGTTCGTCGACAGGTAGTCCGATCGCTGCTCGTCGGTCAGGCCCTGCCACCAGGCGGCGTTCTTCTTGGGGTCGTCGTGCTCAGGCGGTCGGGGCAGTGAGTCGAAATAGTCCTTGCCCGCGTCGCGTACCCCGGCCGTGTCCGACTTGACGTCGGCCCAGTCCTTGTCGGAGACCACCAGGTCGTCGTCGGCCTTCAGGGCGCGCAGCTTAGGAGCCCACTTGACGTCGGCGTCCGTGGCCTCCTTCAGGGCGTCGCCGATGCGGTCGGCGAAACCGACGGCCTTGCCGAAGTTCGGGTTCGGGTGCATATGGACGGCCTGGCGCTCCAGCGCGGCCGACGTCGGGTCCGTCGGACTGGTGCTCACCCGCACCGTGCCGCCCTCCGGCACCTTGCCGTCGGCCTCCTTGCCCCCGGCCGGGAAGCTCACCGAGCCGTCCGCGCCGACCGTGCAGCCCGCCGCCGCGGCGTCCTCCAGCGCGGCCTCCAGCTTCCGCTTGGCCGCGGCCATGTCGAAGGCGAAGCCGTCCAGCGCGGCGCCCGCCAGCGCGCACTCGGCGGCGGCGTAGTGGAAGTCCTTGGACAGCTCCTTCAGTTCGCGCAGGGCCGCCTTCGCGGTCTCGCCGGAGAGCTGGTTGCGGATCCCCGCCGAGATCCGGTTGTCCAGCGCCTCCCCGGCCTTGCCCGCCATCTCGCTCGTGGCGCGGTAGCCGTCGGCGGCGTCCTGGTACTCGGACGGCTTGAGGGCCTTCAACGCGGCAAGATCCACGACCCGCTCACTTGCCCTTCGCCCGGCCGCCGACGGCCTCGGTGTCCTGGTACTCCGTCTTGATCTTCTGCAAGCCGTCCCGGACATCCCCGTCGGTCATCGACAGATCGCGTCCCGCGCGCTCCAGCAGTCCGCCCAGCTTCCCGCAGCGGCCGCTCACCTCACCGACGTACTTCTTCCAGGAGTCGTAGAGCTCCTTCTGCGCCGCGGCCGACTCGCACCCGGCTCCATCCCCCAGCCCCGACTGCCCGTGCTCCAGCTTCCCCAGCGCCGTGCTCACCTCGGTCCGCAGCCCCGTGACGTCTCCGCCGGCGGCCGACCAGACCTTCCGGTCCGACTTCAGCGAGTCTCCGTCGCCGCCGGCGCCCGGCGCGTGGTTCAGCCGCATCCGAGTGGAACCGGAACGCGTGGCGGCATCCGCCTTCAGCTGCTCCCATTCGTCCCAGGGCATGCCCGTGGTCCTCCCCCGCACCCCACCTTATGAGTGAGGTATGAACTTCTTACGATCCTCCTAAGTTAACAAGGCGTCACCGACGCCACATCCGCCGTGGGAGCTACAGCAGTTGAGTACCTGTACTCATTGCGTCCGCGCCGAGTACATGACGAACGCGGTCCAGGTGCCGGGCGCGACGGTGAGGCAGGGGCCCTCGTCGATAAGGCCGTTCAGTCCAGGGTGATCCCACCGTCCGGTCGGCATCACCTGGAACTCCACATTGGGCCGCTCAGCCACTTCCAACTGTCTACGCAGCACCGTTGCCCCTGCGACGAGGCGTTCGAGTGTCGCCTGCTCTCCAGCACGTCCGGCCAATGTGCAGGCCGATGCACACCGAACATCGCCCGCGCGTACTCCTCCGTCTGCAAGGGCCCATGGATGTGAAGGGTGCTGTACCGGAGCACGTCGATGGCCCGCCCCTCCAACTCCGCCAGCTCCCGGACCTTCTTCGGATACCGCGCCTTCCTCATGTCCTCCACGAAGGCCCGAGGACGACCCTGCGCCTTCAGGAGCGTGTCTGCCTTGTCGAGGAACTCCGGCCGGGGGATACGCGCTCCCCGCTCGATCCCGGCCGCTTCCCGGCAGACTTTGAGCAGGCGGCCCACCGCTTGCGCGATCGACTCGATCTCGTCGCCCGGCTCGACATCCCAACCCGCCTCGTCCACACCTTCGCTCACAGCTCCTCCTCCGGCGCGTGCTCCCTCGTACTCCGCGACCCATGGCCGGGTGCCGGGACGGAACTTCCAGCTCACGCTGAACGTCGTCGGCGACACGCTCCGCGTCGAGGTGACCGACACCCGCTGCGAGCGCCTACCCGAGGCCCAACACCCGTGCGCGGACGAAGAGTCGGGGCGCGGACTGCTCATCGTGGAGGCGCTGGCCGACCGCTGGGGCGTGTCGTCGGACGTCGTGCCGCGCAAGACCGTGTGGGCCGAGATCAGCGTCACGGGTCCTTGATGAATACGCGTCCAGGCGAAGACACAGCACCCGACGGGACCTGCTCGCCGCCGTGGCGGTCAGGCCGCCGGCCGTACGCCGGTGCAGCCGCGCCGCTCCGCCTCCTGGCCGGCGAAGGCCCGCAGGGCGTCACGGGCGAACGAGGCGGAGTAGTGCGGGACCGGGTAGGAGTCGGTGTCCCCGTCGTGCAGGTGGTAGAGCACGAACACCGCCCGCTGCGCGGACCGCGGGCACGTCGCGGTGGCCCAGGCGTAGTCCCGGTCGCCGTGCGTGGGCCCGTAGCCCTTCTCCAGCTGGTCACCCTCGCTCGCCAGGAAGTCCTTGGCGGCCGCGCCGTAATAGGCGTAGAGGCCGTAGCCGGGCTTCTTCGCCTCGGTGACCAGGTAGCAGTTGGTCTGCGGGGCGTCCGGGTCCGCCGGGTACTCCATGACATCGGGCGTACCGCTTCCCGCCGCGTCCGTTCCGCGCAGCGCAGCGCAGGAGCCCTGGGCCCGCGCCAGCGGCTTCGCCGTGCCGGGCGCGCCCAGCCGTGCGGTGGACAGGCCGGTGAGTCGCTTGCCCGCCTTCACCTGGCAGCCGTGCTTCTCGGCCGCCTTCCGGGCGGTCTCGGTGGTCACCCGGCCGAGACCGGTCAGGGTGGTGCCGTTCGCCGTGCCGAGCAGGTCACCGTAGGCGACCAGGGCCTTGTCCTTCTGGTCGAGGCAGTCCAGCGCGGCCATGACCTGGTAGGTGCCGCTCGCGTACCTGACGACACCGGACCAGCCGTGGCCGAGCGGCGCCGCCTGCTCCCGCACCCCGTCGTAGTCCGCGTTGTACCAGGTGAGCGTGGAGGCAGGGGCCTTCGCGGTGCTCCAGCGGAGCCTCAGCTCCAGGGAACTGCCCTGCGGCCCGGACTCCTCGGCGCGGACCCGGCAGGCGGCCAGGTAGTCGCCGTCGCCCGCATCCTCTGCCCGGAAGTCCGACGCATGCAGCGCCTCGCTCAGGCCGCCCTGTGCCAGCGAACCGCCGCACGCCCGGTCCAGCGACTCCTCACCACCCCCGGAACCGAAGGCACCGCTGCCGTAGAGCACCGCCCCCACCAGCGCCAGAACGAGCAGGACCGCCCCTGCCCACCACCCGGCGCGCATCCGCCGGGACCCGGATTTCGTCTGCATCGTGCTCATTTCGTCGAAGGCCGTCGCCCGCCGGTCAGCGGTCCGCGCGCAGCGTGCTCAGGGTCCGGTCCCGTCCGTGCGCGTAGTCGTCCTGACCCGCGTGGACGTAGTACTTCGTCCAGTCGCTGTCGACGGCGTGACCGCGGCTGTCCGCCCATGACCTGACCAGCTTCTCGACGTCGTGCTGGCCGGCGTCGTAGGTCTGGGCGTTCTGCTCGGTCGCGGCGAGGTTCGCCTCCGCCACGTGCTCCTTGTTCGACTCGTACGCCCACACGTCGAGCGCCTTCTGGCTGAGGTCTCCCACGGGGCTGAGGTCCTTGACCGGGTTGAACATCAGCGCCGTGCCGAGGGAGGTGCCCAGGCCGTGGTTGAAGTCGGCGGCCCACTGCGTCTTCTTGAACCGCTCGTCGTAGATGATGTCCGACCGTATGCCGTCGTAGGCGCCCATGGCACGGGACGACTCCACGATGCGGTCCCGGATCGTCTTGTCGCCGGCGTCCGGCGGGATCGAGTCCAGCACGTGGTGGGCGTACTGCTGCTCGGCGCCGTAGACGTGCCCGAACGCCTCCGGGTCGTTGGCGATACCGCGCATGACGGCGGCGAGCCGCTGGTGCCCCACGGCCAGGTGCGCGCCGTCCTTGTCGCTCCAGACGGAACCCGGACTGTCCCAGTCGATGTCGTACTTCGACGACGACTCCGCGTAGGTCTCGTGGGTGTCGGCCGTGTACGACGTCATGATGTGGGCCAGCGGCTGGACGAGGTTCTTCGGCAGGTCCTGGGCGTGCTTGTCGGTGTACAGCGTGTTGATCGTCTGCTGGAGGATGCGGGCCTGCGGCTCGCTGTGGCCGCCGATCGGGTGGTAGTCACCGGGCGCCTGGCCGGTCGTGGCGGCCTCCAGGGCCGCGCCGAAGCCCTTGCGGACGTCGCCGTCCTCCGCCATGACGGGAATGCCGACCGTCGTACCGCCGGGCGGGGTCGCGTAGTGGTCCACGACCGTGTCCCAGTCCCGGCCGTGCAGCAGGTACTGCAGGTTGTCGTTGTGGGCCGGGTCCAGGTAGTCGGTGCTCGTCCTCGGGTCGTGCGACATGATGCCGAGCACGCCGTCGAGCGGGTCGTTGGCGAACCAGCCCCGGTCCGTGCCGCTGAACTCGTCCCGCAGGCCCCAGATGGACTCGCTCGGGTTGTCGCCCTTGGACACGTACGACTCCTCCGCGTGCCGGATGTCGTCGGCGGTGTCCTCCAGGAACTTCCCGTTGTAGCCGCCTCCTTGCTGCATCAGGGTGACGAGACTCTGGTAGCCGCGGACCTTCTCGTCCGGGATGGGGCTGAGGCCGTCGATGGTGAACTGCTCGGTTCCGGCCTTCCGCATGTCCGCGCGGAACTTCTGGTAGAAGGACGAGTCCGTGTCCCGGGTCGCGGTCGCCAGTGTCGTGGCGAGCCCCTTCTGGATGTCCAGGTACTGGCCGCTGTGCTGCTTGTCGCCGTGATGGGCGAGGCCGTCGAGGCTGTTGGAGAGCTGGAGAGTGCCCTTGGCGCCCAGCTCGTCCAGCAGGGTCTGGCTGAACGCCTTGTCACCGGAGTTGTCGTGGAAGAGGCGCTGCAGCTCCTTGTAGTCGGCCGCCGAGGCGTTGCCCGCGTTGACGCGCCGCGCGATGTCCCTGCCCTCGTCGGCTTCGTACTTCTCGATGTCGCCCCGGGCCTTGCCGTTGAAGTCAGGGACCTTGCCGAAGCCCGTTTCCGGGCCCTTCACCACGGCCGTGAAGGCGACCTCGACGCCCTTGTCGGCGTCGTCCACGTCCTTCACGCACTGGTCGATGCGGGCCTGCCAGGAGGCGACGGCCTCGCGGACGCTGTCCTGGTAGGAGGGGTCGTGCACGTAGGCCGTCCGCGCGTCCTGGCTCAGCTTCCCGGTGTCGTACGAGACCACGCCCTGGTCCGACACCTTCATGCCCTTGGCGACCGCCTCGTCCCGAGCCGACTCCAATTTCCCCCGCAGGTCCACGAACTGGGTGTGGGCGTCACGCAGTAGCGAGGCGATGGCCCTGGCCTCGGTCTGGGCGTTCTGGAACTCCGTGAGCCGGATCCCGAAGCGCGCGTTGGCGGTCTGCTGGCTCTCCCCCGCCCAGGTCGGGCGCAGGGTGATGCCGTGCACGTCGTTCCGGTAGGCGGTCTCCTGCTTGCCGAGCTCCGTCGCCATGCCGTCCCAGCGTGTGGCGGCCGTGGTGAGCGTGGACAGGTCCGTCGTCAGTATCTCGTGGTACGTCGGCATGGTTCCCCGTTGCAATGCGGTGGCGTACGAGCGGACCCGGTCGCGTCAGTTCGCCGGCGGCGGTGAATACCCGTCGAACACCGACACCTTGCGCGTCCCGTCGCCCACTGCGACGTCCGTACCGAACAGCGCAGTGGTGTTCGTCCGGAGAGCCGATTCGTCTCCGGACAACTGGTTCACCAGGTTCTGCACCTGCTCGCCCCAGATCTTGTGCGCCTTGCCGACGGCGCCGGACGTGAGCCAGCCGTGCCCGTCCTTCGCGTCGAACGCCTTCACCACCGCGCTCGTCTCGTCGTCCGCCCAGGCCCCCGCCGTCCTGGTGTCCGGCTCGATGTCGTTGTGGAGCGCGTTCGCCGCGGCCGTCTTCTCCGCGGGCGAGGACGCGAGATCGGGCCCGCCGCTGCTTCCCGTCACGATGACAACCCCCGTATGCCGATCTGGCGTGACCGCGTCACCGTAGCAAATACCCATGCCCCAGGGGGAAGTTGAGCGACGGCGACCCCGTCGACCTTCGCCGACTCCGGGTGGAAGCGCCACCAACGGCTGCCGGACGGCTTCTCCACCGCGTCGCAGGCGTCACGCCGGCGGCATCGGCGGAGCCATCAGCCGGCGGCGGTGGCGGCCGCGGCGGATCGCGGTCACGACGCAGATGGCCGGGACCGCGAGGGCCGCCGTGAGGAAGCAGCCGACGGCCGCGAGCATGCCGACGGCCATGCCCCGTATCCGGGGCTTGTCGCCGAGGGCGAAGTGGGCGGCGGGGACATCCGAGGTGCAGACGACGGGGAAGTCGCCGGTGGTCTTCGGAGTGAACTCGAAGACACGTTCCCAGGAGCGGGCGCCGAGAGTGACGCGGAAGGTGCCGGACGGCTGGGTCAGGGAGTCGGCGAGGGCCCGCGGGACGCGGCAGTCGACGTGGCCCGGCGCGGACCGGGAGACGTAGATCGTCCGGGCCTTGCCCCGCGTGAAGCCGAAGGTGCGCTGCTCGCCGCCGGTGAACGTCCGTGCCGTGTCGACCATGTGCACCGTGTCCTTGACCGCCAGCACGCCGAACGCGATGCCGGCGCCGACCAGGACGAGGCCGAGCAGCGCCGCCACGACGTACCAGATACCGCGGGGCCGTAGACCCCTCGCGGGGAGCGGCGGGGCGACGCGGCCGCCGTACGGTGTGCCCCGGGTGTTGGGTATGGACATGACGCCGCATCGTAGAGGAGGGGGCTGGATGGGGACCCGAGAGGAAGCCGTGGCGGCGGCCGGGCGATGGCTGCGGACGACCATGTATCCGGCGCGCGCGGATTCCGTCGTGGTGCTGCCGGAGACGGCCGCGTGGCACCCGTACGCCTGGACGGTCCGCTTCGACTTCCGGGAGCATCTGGACACCGGGGACCCGGCGCAGGCCCCGTTCAGCTCCCTCGTCGTGGTGCCGCACGACGGTACGGGGGCCCACTGGTCGCCCACGCACATGCCGGTGGAGCAGTACCTGGCGATGCGGGCGGCGGAGGGACCGCGGGCGGACGGTCCCTGGGCGCGCGCCGCCGCGTGGCTGCGGGACGTCTACGGCGGCCTGGTCGAGCTGGCCGTGCCGCTGAACCGGGAGCCGGTGTACGAGACGAGCGCCGCCTGGCTGCTGGCCTGCCGGGCGGTCCCCCAGCCCGGTTTCCCCGAGGAACCCATGCTCGCGGCCTCCGTCGTGGTGCCGAAGGACGGCGGCACGCCCTTCCACCCCTCCCCCGGCGACCCGCTCGCCGACCTGGAGGCGCCCGGCACGGCGGCCCGGCGCGCGGACGGAGGGCATCTGCACGCGCGCGGCTGCCTCGTCGCCGTGCACTGCGGGATCGACGGGACACCGGTGAGCGCCCTGCCCTGGCGCCCCTTCCACGAGGCCCCCGGCTGGTGGCAGCGGCTCGGACGGCGGTACTTCCCGGAGTTCGAGCCGGTCGGCGTGAGCGGCTGGGACGACGTGGCCGGGGCGGTCGCGGAGCCGGGGCCCGGCACGCGGGGGGTCGTATGGGTGCGCCGCCAGATCAGGGGCCACGAGATCAGCGGAAACCTGGTCTACGTGCACAACAACCAGGGCCGCGTCGTCTTCCTCGACGGCCTGTCCGGCTCCCTCGCCCGTCTCGATCCCCCGCTCCTGCTGCGCGAGTTGGTCCTGCTGCGGCGGTAAAACCGGTGGGTCGCTGTCAGTGGCCTGTGTCACGATCCACAGCGGTCACAACCGGCGGCGGAGGCGACACGCTTCCGCCTGCCCACACCGGCAACGTCTGTGCACGTGTACCTGGGGGGTACCACATGTCACGTCTCCTGGTCATTCCGTCCCGCGGCTCCCGCCTCGCCCGTCTCTCCACCGTCTTCGCCCTGACGCTGGCCTGTGCCGGTGCCACCACCGGCCTGCTGAGCGGCCCCGCGGCGCAGGCCCAGACCGTCTCCGCGGGCTCGCTCGCGTTCAGCGGCGACGAGGGCGACTACATCAGCGGCGGCCAGTCCTACTCCTACTCTCCGGCGTCCGGGGACGGTCTGAACGTCTTCGCCTCCGACGACCACAGCCACATATCCGTCGACGTCAGCGGCGCGAACGGCGACTGGTGGTACCTGGACCTGGCCGCGCCGGGCGGTCGGGCGCTCGCGCCCGGCGACTACACCGGTGCCACCCGCTACCCGTTCAACTCCGCGTCCGAGCCCGGACTTTCAGTGGACGGCAACGGCCGCGGCTGCAACACCCTGACCGGCTCGTTCCACGTCGCCGACGTGACCTTCGGGCCGCACGGGTACGTGCAGAAGCTGGACGCCACCTACGAGCAGCACTGCGAGGGCGGCACCGCCGCGCTCCGCGGTGAGGTGCACATCGACAACCCGGCGCCGCCGGCCGAGCTGGACCTCGGTGTCTCCGTCGCCGTGAAGGGCACGGCGAGCACGCTGAACGGCAAGGCCACCATCGGCGGCACCGTCAGCTGCAACGCGCCGGCCACCGTGAACGTGTCCGGCACCATCACCCAGGTCGCCAAGCGGGTCCTGATCAAGGGCTCGTACGCCACGACGGTCGCCTGCGCGCCGGGCACCCCGGCCGCCTGGACGGCCACGGCCGAGCCCACCGGCACGACCCCGTTCCAGAAGGGCGACGCCGAGGTCGACGCGCAGGCCACCGCCACCGACCCGGCCTACGGCGACACCGTGACGGCGACCCAGACCGCCGTGGTCTCCCTGGCCAGGAGCAAGTCGGTGAACTGATCGAGGACGCGCCGCGGGGGCGGCGGGTGACATCGCGGAGGAGACCGCCGGCGAAGACCGGTGGCCGCCAGTGGTGTCCCCCGCCGCCCCTGGCCGTTTCCGGGGTCAGGAACGCGCGTCCGGGGCCAGGTTCTCCGCGCTGAGCAGGCCGCCGCCCGCCGGGAGGC
Source organism: Streptomyces sp. NPDC037203 (assembly GCF_055605065.1). NCBI lineage: Bacteria > Bacillati > Actinomycetota > Actinomycetes > Kitasatosporales > Streptomycetaceae > Streptomyces > Streptomyces sp. NPDC037203. The sequence goes on along the minus strand of NZ_JBVJUC010000005.1, from coordinate 190,954 downwards.
CCAGGGAGGTGCGCAGGGTGCCTATCGCCGGGTCGCGCAGGGCGACGACCAGGCGGTAGGGCGGGCGGCCGGTGACGGTGCCGGCGGAGTCGGTGGGCGGTACCAGGGACTTCGCCACGGACTTGCCGTCGTGGCCGGGGCACAGGGCCCGGGCGGGGAGGACGACCTCACCGCCGCTCCCGTCGCCCACGTCCACGGAGGCGCCCGACCGGACAGCGGCGGAGGCCCAGGCGACGGGCAGGCCGTGGGCGCCAGCCACCAGGCCGTCCGGGCTCTCGATCTCCACGGCCACCCCCTCGCCGCCGAGCGTGCGCGAGAGCCGGAGCGGCTTTCCGGTACCGGGAGCGGTGAAGCGCAGCCCGATGAACAGGCGGCCCTCGCCGTCGGGGCCCTCCGCGTAGCCGTAGTGGCTCAGCGACAACCGCGGACCGCTGGACGACGGCCCGGCAGCGGGCGCGGCCACGGCCGCCGTCTCGGTCGCGCCCGCCGTCAGCGGGAAGTAGTGGTAGCCCCTGGTGCCGCACCGGTCGCCGTCGGAGGTCCCGCCGCCGGGCAGGGACACCGCCCTGGCCGGTCCAAAGGCGGGCCCGGCGGCCGGTGCGGACGGCGCGGAGCGCGGGAAGAGGCCCAGCTGGAAAGCGCCGAAGGCGACCACCGCCGCGGCCGCCGCCCAGGGCGCCGCGTTCGCCAGCCAGGCGGTCACCGGCCGGGGGCGCCTCGGCCGACGCGGGCGTCGTACCCGGACGGCCGCCAGCCGGTCCCGTGCCGACGGCTCCTTGGGGGCACCCGCGCCACCGCCCGCCATCGCGTCCCGCAGGAACGCCTCCCACTGCTCGTCGGACGGGGACTCGTCGGGGCCTTCGGCGGGCGGGAGAGCGCTCACGGGCTCGCTTTCGTCGGACGATCGGACGGTCGTACGGGAGCGGTGACACGCAGAGGGTACGACGAAGAGGCCCGCACGACCGAAGTCGTACGGGCCTCTCCAGGGTCAGTCAGTGACCTTCAAGCAAGCGGAACTTACTTGACGATCTTGGTGACCTGGCCGGCGCCCACGGTGCGACCACCCTCACGGATGGCGAACTTCAGGCCCTCTTCCATGGCGACCGGCTGGATCAGCTGGACGGTCATCTCGGTGTTGTCGCCCGGCATGACCATCTCGGTGCCCTCGGGGAGGGTCACAACGCCCGTCACGTCCGTCGTACGGAAGTAGAACTGCGGACGGTAGTTGTTGAAGAACGGCGTGTGGCGGCCACCCTCGTCCTTGGACAGGATGTAGGCCTGCGCCTCGAACTCGGTGTGCGGGGTGACCGAGCCCGGCTTGATGATGACCTGGCCGCGCTCGACGTCCTCGCGCTTGATACCGCGGAGCAGCAGACCGACGTTCTCACCGGCCTGGCCCTCGTCGAGCAGCTTGCGGAACATCTCGATGCCGGTGACCGTGGTGGTGGTCTTCTCGGTCTTGATGCCGATGATGTCGACGGTCTCGTTGACCTTGAGGACACCACGCTCGATACGGCCGGTGACGACCGTACCGCGACCGGTGATCGTGAAGACGTCCTCGATCGGCATCAGGAACGGCTTGTCGACGTCGCGCTCCGGCTCCGGAATCGCGGTGTCGACGGCGTTCATGAGGTCCAGGACGGACTGGGTCCACTGCGCGTCGCCCTCGAGGGCCTTCAGCGCGGAGACACGGACGACCGGCAGGTCGTCGCCCGGGAACTCGTACTCGGAGAGAAGCTCACGGACCTCGAGCTCGACGAGCTCCATGATCTCCTCGTCGTCCACCATGTCGGCCTTGTTCAGGGCGACGACGATGTACGGAACGCCGACCTGGCGGGCCAGGAGCACGTGCTCCTTGGTCTGCGGCATCGGGCCGTCGGTGGCGGCGACCACCAGGATCGCGCCGTCCATCTGCGCGGCACCGGTGATCATGTTCTTGATGTAGTCCGCGTGACCCGGGCAGTCGACGTGGGCGTAGTGACGCGCCTCGGTCTGGTACTCGACGTGCGCGATGGAGATGGTGATACCGCGCTGGCGCTCCTCGGGCGCCTTGTCGATGTTGTCGAACGGGGTGGCCTCGTTCAGCTCCGGGTACGCGTCGTGCAGCACCTTGGTAATGGCGGCCGTGAGGGTCGTCTTACCGTGGTCGATGTGACCGATGGTGCCGATGTTGACGTGCGGCTTAGTCCGCTCGAACTTCGCCTTCGCCACTGGGGTCCTCCTGTGGAGTGGTTCTGTACGCCTTACTCATCGGCGCCAGGTGATCTTTGCTGGATAGCCCGGAACCCAGGGCATTCATCCTGGTATGCGGCTGAATGCCCCTTGAGGCTCCGGAGTCAAGCCTAAAGCGTGCGAACGCGGTGCGTTACTCGCCCTTGGCCTTCGCGATGATCTCCTCGGCGACGTTCCGCGGAACCTCGGCGTAGGAGTCGAACTGCATCGAGTAGCTTGCGCGACCCGACGTCTTGCTGCGGAGGTCGCCGACGTAGCCGAACATCTCCGACAGGGGCACGAGGCCCTTCACGACGCGGGCACCAGCCCGCTCCTCCATGGCCTGGATCTGGCCACGGCGGGAGTTGATGTCGCCGATGACCTCACCCATGTAGTCCTCGGGCGTGGTGACCTCGACGGCCATCATCGGCTCCAGGAGCACGGGCGAAGCCTTGCGCGCGGCCTCCTTGAAGGCCTGCGAACCGGCGATCTTGAAGGCGAGCTCGGAGGAGTCGACCTCGTGGAAGGCACCGTCGTGAAGGATGACACGGACACCGGTCATCTCGTAGCCGGCCAGGATGCCGAACTGCATGGCCTCCTGCGCACCGGCGTCCACCGAAGGGATGTACTCCTTCGGGATGCGGCCACCGGTCACCTTGTTCACGAACTCGTACGAGGTGTCGCCGCCCTCGATCGGCTCGATGCCGATCTGCACCTTCGCGAACTGACCGGTACCACCGGTCTGCTTCTTGTGGGTGTAGTCGACGCGCTCGACGGCCTTGCGGATCGTCTCGCGGTAGGCCACCTGCGGCTTGCCGACGTTGGCCTCGACCTTGAACTCGCGCTTCATCCGGTCGACCAGCACCTCGAGGTGAAGCTCGCCCATACCGCCGATGACGGTCTGGCCGGTCTCCTCGTTGGTGTGCACCTGGAAGGAGGGGTCCTCCTCCGCGAGACGCTGGATGGCGACACCCAGCTTCTCCTGGTCGCCCTTGGACTTGGGCTCGATCGCGACCTCGATGACCGGCGCCGGGAAGTCCATGGACTCCAGGATCACCGGGTTCTTCTCGTCGCACAGCGTCTCGCCGGTCGTGGTCTGCTTCAGACCCATGACGGCGACGATGTCGCCGGCGCCCACCGACTCGATCTCCTCACGCTTGTTGGCGTGCATGCGGTAGATCTTGCCGATGCGCTCCTTGCGGCCCTTGACGGAGTTCAGCACGGCGGTGCCGGACTCCAGGCGGCCGGAGTACACGCGGACGAAGGTGAGCTTGCCGAGGTGCGGGTCGCTCATGATCTTGAACGCCAGCGCCGACAGCGGCTCGTCGTCGGACGGCTTGCGCTTGACGACCGTCTCCGGGTCCTTGACGTCGTGGCCCTCGATGGCCTCGATGTCGACCGGCGACGGCAGGTAGCGCACGACCGCGTCGAGCAGGGGCTGGACGCCCTTGTTCTTGAACGCGGTACCGCAGAACACCGGGGTGACCGTGGTGCCGACGCCCTTGCCGGACGCGATGGTGATACGACGGATCGCGGCGTACAGCTGCTCCACGGAAGGCTCCTCGCCCTCCAGGTACAGCTCCATGATCTCTTCGTCGTTCTCGGCCACGGCCTCGATCAGCTTGCCGCGGTACTCCTCGGCAGCCTCGGTGTGGGTGTCCGGGATGTCGACGGTGTCGTACATCTCGCCCTTGGTGGCCTCGGCGGACCACACGTAGGCCTTCATCGTCACCAGGTCGACGACGCCCTTGAAGTCCGCCTCGGCACCGATCGGCAGCTGCATGACCAGCGGCTGGGCGCCCAGACGGTCGACGATCATGTCGACGCAGCGGTGGAACTCGGCACCGGTGCGGTCGAGCTTGTTGACGAAGCAGATGCGCGGAACGCCGTAGCGGTCCGCCTGACGCCACACCGTCTCGGACTGGGGCTCAACGCCGGCGACGCCGTCGAACACCGTCACGGCACCGTCGAGCACGCGCAGGGAACGCTCCACCTCGACGGTGAAGTCGACGTGACCCGGCGTGTCGATGATGTTGATGGTGTGGTCGACGTCTTCCAGCGACCAGTGACAGGTGGTGGCAGCAGAGGTGATCGTGATGCCACGCTCCTGCTCCTGCTCCATCCAGTCCATGGTGGCAGCGCCGTCGTGGACCTCACCGATCTTGTAGGACACACCGGTGTAGAACAGGATCCGCTCGGTGGTGGTCGTCTTGCCCGCGTCGATGTGGGCCATGATCCCGATGTTGCGGACCTTGGCCAGGTCAAGTGAAGTGGTAGCCATAAGGCTTCAGTCTTCTCTCGGTCTCGATGTGGGTAGCGACTACCAGCGGTAGTGCGCGAAGGCCTTGTTGGACTCGGCCATCTTGTGGGTGTCCTCGCGCTTCTTCACAGCGGCGCCGAGGCCGTTGGACGCGTCGAGAAGCTCGTTGAGCAGACGCTCGGTCATGGTCTTCTCGCGACGGGCGCGGGAGTAACCGACGAGCCAGCGCAGCGCGAGCGTGTTGGCGCGACCGGGCTTGACCTCGATCGGAACCTGGTACGTCGCACCACCGACACGGCGGGACTTGACCTCGAGGGTCGGCTTGATGTTCTCCAGCGCGCGCTTCAGCGTGATGATCGGGTCGTTGCCCGTCTTCTCACGCAGACCCTCCATGGCGCCGTAGACGATGCGCTCGGCGGTGGAGCGCTTGCCGTTCAGCAGCACCTTGTTGATGAGGGAGGTCACCAGAGGAGAGCCGTACACCGGGTCGATGATGACCGGGCGCTTCGGGGCGGGGCCCTTACGAGGCATTCTTACTTCTCCTTCTTGGCGCCGTAGCGGCTGCGGGCCTGCTTGCGGTTCTTGACACCCTGGGTGTCGAGGGAGCCGCGGATGATCTTGTAGCGAACACCCGGCAGGTCCTTCACACGGCCGCCGCGCACGAGCACGATGGAGTGCTCCTGGAGGTTGTGGCCCTCACCCGGAATGTAAGCGGTGACCTCGATCCCGCTGGTCAGACGCACACGCGCGACCTTACGCAGGGCCGAGTTCGGCTTCTTCGGGGTGGTCGTGAACACACGCGTGCAGACGCCGCGGCGCTGAGGGGAACCCTCGAGTGCGGGCGTCTTGTTCTTCTCGACCTTGTCCTGCCGGCCCTTACGGACCAGCTGCTGGATCGTAGGCACTACTTCTCCGGTTTCTGTGTGCCGAATAGGTAAAGCTAACCTGGAACGCCTCCGACCCACGCGGTCGGGTGTGTCGAATCCGCCAGACTCCCGCCGCAAGGCGAGAAGGGCGCGAATTACGGTGGCCGTTCGAGGCTCGCCATACGGTTTCAAGGCACGCACAGCAGCCAGGGCACACCCCAGGCACAAGGTCTGAGGGTACCTAGCTCATTCGCTGTGGTCAAAACAAATGAAGCCGCCCCCGACACGCCGGGGCTTGACACGCTCCATGTTCACCCACCTGAGTGACTTCCCGCGAGCGGAGCGCACGGCGCCGGGCCGCTCCGCGCCTGCCGCCGGCGAGCGCCGTACGGGCGCCGTCGCGGTCGCGGCCAGGCCCCGGCGACCGCATGACCGCGGCGAGCCGTACGGAGGCGAGTACGGCCGCACGGCCGCTCCTCGGCGGCTCCCGCGGCACGGGGCCGGCGCGGCCCCGTGCCGGTCGAGGCCCCTGCCGCTCCGCGTCCCCGCCGGTCCTGGTCCCTGCGGCGGCAGACACGCCGAAGGGCGGCCGCCCCCGAGGGGAGCGGCCGCCCTTCAGAGCGACTGCTTCAGACTGCCCGCTTACTGGTTGTACGGACCGTAGTCGTAGTCCTCCAGCGGAACGGCCTGGCCGGAGCCCGTGCCGAACGGCGAGTAGTCGATGTCGTCGTAGCCGACGGCCGAGTACATCGCGGCCTTGGCCTCCTCGGTCGGCTCCACCCGGATGTTGCGGTAGCGGGACAGACCCGTACCGGCCGGGATGAGCTTACCGATGATGACGTTCTCCTTGAGGCCGATGAGGCTGTCGGACTTGGCGTTGATCGCCGCATCCGTCAGGACTCGGGTCGTCTCCTGGAAGGAGGCGGCCGACAGCCAGGACTCCGTCGCCAGCGAGGCCTTGGTGATACCCATCAGCTGCGGACGACCGGAGGCCGGGTGACCGCCCTCCTGGACCACACGACGGTTCTCGGTCTCGAACTTCGAGCGCTCGACCAGCTCGCCGGGCAGCAGCTCCGCGTCGCCCGACTCGATGATCGTCACCCGGCGCAGCATCTGCCGGATGATGATCTCGATGTGCTTGTCGTGGATCGACACACCCTGCGAGTTGTAGACCTTCTGGACCTCGCCGACCAGGTGGACCTGGACGGCACGCTGACCCAGGATGCGCAGCACGTCGTGCGGGTTGGTGGCACCCACGGTGAGCTGCTGGCCCACCTCGACGTGCTCGCCCTCGCGGACCAGGACCTTGGCACGCTTCGAGATCGGGAAGGCCGTCTCGTCGCTGCCGTCGTCCGGAGTGACGACGATCTTCTTCGTCTTCTCCGTCTCCTCGATCCGCACCCGGCCGGAGGCCTCGGAGATCGGGGCGACACCCTTCGGGGTACGGGCCTCGAACAGCTCGACGACACGCGGCAGACCCTGGGTGATGTCGTCACCGGCCACACCACCGGTGTGGAAGGTACGCATCGTCAGCTGGGTACCGGGCTCACCGATGGACTGGGCGGCGATGATGCCGACCGCCTCACCGATGTCGACCAGCTTGCCGGTGGCCAGCGAACGGCCGTAGCACATCGCGCAGGTGCCGACGGCGGACTCGCAGGTCAGGACCGAGCGGGTCTTGACCGTCTCCACACCGTGCTTGACCAGCTCGTCGATGAGCACGTCGCCGAGGTCGGTGCCGGCCGGGGCCAGCACCTTGCCGTCGACCACGATGTCCTCGGCGAGGCAGCGCGCGTACACCGACGTCTCGACGTTGCCCGTCTTGCGCAGGACACCGTCCTCGCCGCGCTCGGCGATCGCCAGCTTGAGGCCGCGCTCGGTGCCGCAGTCCTCCTCGCGGATGATGACGTCCTGGGAGACGTCGACCAGACGACGGGTGAGGTAACCCGAGTCGGCGGTACGCAGAGCGGTGTCCGCCAGACCCTTACGGGCACCGTGGGTGGAGATGAAGTACTCCAGCACGGACAGGCCCTCACGGAACGAGGCCTTGATCGGACGCGGGATGGTCTCGTTCTTCGCGTTCGACACCAGACCGCGCATACCGGCGATCTGCCGCATCTGCATCATGTTTCCTCGGGCACCCGAGTCGACCATCATGAAGATGGGGTTGGTCTTGGGGAAGTTCTCGTTCATCGCCTCGGCGACCTCGTTGGTCGCCTTGGTCCAGATCGCGATGAGTTCCTGAGTGCGCTCTTCCTTGGTGATCAGACCGCGCTCGTACTGCTTCTGGACCTTCTCGTCCTGGGCCTCGTAGCCCGCGACGATGGCCTTCTTCGCCTCGGGGACGACGACGTCGGAGATGGCCACGGTGACACCGGAGCGGGTGCCCCAGTAGAAGCCGGCCGCCTTCAGGTTGTCGAGCGTCGCCGCCACGATGACCTTGGGGTAGCGCTCCGCCAGGTCGTTGACGATCTCGCCGAGCTGCTTCTTGCCCACCGAGTAGTCGACGAACGGGTAGTCCTCGGGCAGCAGCTCGTTGAACAGCGCCCGGCCCAGGGTGGTGCGCAGGCGGAACGAGTCCCCCGGCTGCCACTCGGGCTCGCCCTCCTCGCGGGCCGGCGGGGTCCAGCCGCGCGGCGGGATGGTGCCCACCGGGAAGCGGATGTCGACCGACGCCTGGAGGGACAGCTCGCCGGCGTCGAACGCCATCGTCGCCTCGGCCGTGGAGCCGAACGCGCGGCCCTCGCCCTTGACGTCGCGCAGCTCGCCGTCGGTGGTGAGGAAGAACAGACCGAGGACCATGTCCTGGGTCGGCATCGTCACCGGGCGGCCGTCGGCCGGCTTGAGGATGTTGTTCGAGGACAGCATCAGGATGCGGGCCTCGGCCTGCGCCTCCGCGGACAGCGGCAGGTGCACGGCCATCTGGTCACCGTCGAAGTCCGCGTTGAACGCGGTGCAGACGAGCGGGTGGATCTGGATGGCCTTGCCCTCGACCAGCTGCGGCTCGAAGGCCTGGATGCCGAGACGGTGCAGGGTGGGCGCACGGTTCAGCAGCACCGGGTGCTCGGCGATGACCTCTTCGAGGACGTCGTACACCACGGTGCGGCCGCGCTCGACCATGCGCTTGGCCGACTTGATGTTCTGCGCGTGGTTCAGGTCGACCAGGCGCTTCATCACGAACGGCTTGAACAGCTCCAGCGCCATCGCCTTGGGCAGACCGCACTGGTGCAGCTTGAGCTGCGGGCCGACGACGATGACGGAACGCGCCGAGTAGTCGACACGCTTGCCGAGCAGGTTCTGGCGGAAACGGCCCTGCTTGCCCTTCAGCATGTCGCTGAGGGACTTCAGCGGACGGTTGCCGGGGCCCGTCACCGGGCGGCCGCGGCGGCCGTTGTCGAAGAGGGCGTCGACCGCCTCCTGGAGCATGCGCTTCTCGTTGTTCACGATGATCTCGGGCGCGCCGAGGTCGAGAAGCCGCTTCAGGCGGTTGTTGCGGTTGATGACACGGCGGTACAGGTCGTTCAGGTCGGAGGTCGCGAAGCGGCCACCGTCCAGCTGCACCATCGGACGCAGGTCCGGCGGGATGACCGGGACGCAGTCCAGGACCATGCCCTTGGGGCTGTTGGAGGTCTGGAGGAACGCGGAGACGACCTTCAGCCGCTTGAGGGCGCGGGTCTTCTTCTGGCCCTTGCCGGTGCGGATGATCTCGCGGAGCTTCTCGGCCTCTTCCTCCAGGTCGAAGGACTCCAGGCGCTTCTGCAGCGCCGCGGCACCCATCGAACCGTCGAAGTACGTGCCGAAACGGTCGCGCAGCTCGCGGTAGAGCAGCTCGTCGCCCTCCAGGTCCTGGACCTTGAGGTTCTTGAACCGGTTCCACACCTCGTCGAGGCGGTCGATCTCGCGCTGCGCACGGTCGCGCAGCTGCTTCATCTCGCGCTCGGCACCCTCGCGCACCTTGCGGCGCACGTCGGCCTTGGCGCCCTCGGCCTCCAGCTCGGCCAGGTCGGACTCGAGCTTCTTGGCGCGGGCCTCCAGGTCGGCGTCGCGGCGGTTCTCGATCTGCTGGCGCTCGACCGAGACGTGCGCCTCCAGGGAGGGCAGGTCGCGGGTACGACGCTCCTCGTCGACGTACGTGATCATGTACGCCGCGAAGTAGATGACCTTCTCCAGGTCCTTCGGGGCGAGGTCCAGCAGGTAGCCCAGGCGGGACGGGACGCCCTTGAAGTACCAGATGTGGGTGACGGGAGCGGCCAGCTCGATGTGGCCCATCCGCTCACGGCGCACCTTGGCGCGCGTGACCTCGACGCCACAGCGCTCGCAGATGATGCCCTTGAAGCGGACGCGCTTGTACTTGCCGCAGTAGCACTCCCAGTCCCGCGTCGGACCGAAGATCTTCTCGCAGAAGAGTCCGTCCTTTTCGGGCTTCAGGGTGCGGTAGTTGATCGTCTCGGGCTTCTTGACCTCGCCGTGGCTCCACTGACGGATGTCGTCAGCGGTGGCCAGGCCGATCCGGAGCTCGTCGAAGAAGTTGACGTCGAGCACTATGCGTCAATCCCTCTCAGGGTCGTTAAGTCTGTGGTCTGAAACGGGGGCCTGGGGGTCGGCGGGGCCCTGTGGGTGAGGGCCCCGCCGGACTCCCGTCAGACCTCTTCGACGCTGCTCGGCTCGCGCCGGGACAGGTCGATACCGAGCTCCTCCGCAGCGCGGAAGACATCCTCGTCGGTGTCACGCATCTCGATGGACATACCGTCGCTGGACAGCACCTCCACGTTCAGGCAGAGCGACTGCATCTCCTTGATGAGCACCTTGAAGGACTCGGGGATGCCGGGCTCGGGGATGTTCTCGCCCTTGACGATGGCCTCGTAGACCTTCACGCGGCCGGTGACGTCGTCGGACTTGATGGTCAGCAGCTCCTGGAGGGCGTACGCGGCGCCGTAGGCCTCGAGGGCCCACACCTCCATCTCGCCGAAGCGCTGGCCACCGAACTGCGCCTTACCACCCAGCGGCTGCTGGGTGATCATCGAGTACGGACCGGTCGAGCGCGCGTGCAGCTTGTCGTCGACCAGGTGGTGCAGCTTCAGGATGTACATGTAGCCGACCGAGATCGGGTCCGGGAACGGCTCACCGCTGCGGCCGTCGAACAGCCGCGCCTTGCCGGACGGGAGCACCATGCGCTCGCCGTCGCGGTTCGGGATGGTGTGCTGGAGCAGACCCGCCAGCTCGTCCTCGCGGGCACCGTCGAACACCGGGGTGGCGACGTTGGTGCGCGGGGCGACCTTGTCGGCGCCGATGGCCTGCAGGCGCTGGGCCCAGTCGTCGGCGAGACCGGAGACGTCCCAGCCGCGGCTGGCGAGCCAGCCGAGGTGGATCTCCAGGACCTGTCCCGGATTCATTCGGGACGGCACACCCAGCGGGTTGAGGATGATGTCGACCGGGGTGCCGTCCTCCAGGAACGGCATGTCCTCGATCGGCAGGATCTTGGAGATGACACCCTTGTTGCCGTGGCGGCCGGCGAGCTTGTCACCGTCGGTGATCTTGCGCTTCTGCGCGACGTAGACGCGGACCAGCTGGTTCACGCCCGGCGGCAGCTCGTCGCCCTCCTCGCGGTCGAAGACGCGCACGCCGATGACCTTGCCGGTCTCGCCGTGCGGCACCTTCAGCGAGGTGTCGCGGACCTCACGGGCCTTCTCGCCGAAGATGGCGCGCAGCAGGCGCTCCTCCGGGGTCAGCTCGGTCTCGCCCTTGGGCGTGACCTTGCCGACGAGGATGTCGCCGGCGATGACCTCGGCACCGATGCGGATGATGCCGCGCTCGTCCAGGTCGGCGAGGACCTCCTCGGAGACGTTCGGGATGTCCCGCGTGATCTCCTCGGGGCCGAGCTTGGTGTCACGGGCGTCGACCTCGTGCTCCTCGATGTGGATCGAGGAGAGGACGTCGTCCTGCACGAGGCGCTGCGACAGGATGATCGCGTCCTCGTAGTTGTGACCCTCCCACGGCATGAACGCCACGAGCAGGTTCTTGCCGAGGGCCATCTCGCCGTTCTCGGTGGCCGGACCGTCGGCGAGGACCTGGCCCTCGATGATCCGGTCACCCTCGTTGACGATGACCTTCTGGTTGACCGAGGTGCCCTGGTTGGAGCGGGAGAACTTGTGCAGGCGGTACGTGATGTACGTGCCGTCGTCGTTCGCCGTGGTGATGTAGTCCGCGGAGACCTCCTGGACCACACCCGCCTTCTCGGCCTTGACCACGTCGCCGGCGTCGACGGCGGAGCGGTACTCCATGCCGGTGCCGACGAGCGGGGCCTCGGACTTAATCAGCGGAACGGCCTGACGCATCATGTTCGCGCCCATGAGGGCACGGTTGGCGTCGTCGTGCTCCAGGAAGGGGATCATGGCCGTCGCGACCGACACCATCTGGCGCGGCGAGACGTCCATGTAGTCCACGTCCTCGCCGCCGACGTAGTCGACCTCGCCGCCGCGGCGGCGGACCAGCACGCGGGCCTCGGCGAAGCGGAGGTCGTCCGTCAGCGGGGCGTTGGCCTGCGCGATGACGAAGCGGTCCTCCTCGTCGGCGGTCAGGTAGTCGACCTCGTCGGTGACCTGGCCGTCGATGACCTTGCGGTACGGGGTCTCGACGAAACCGAACGCGTTGACCCGGCCGTAGGAGGCGAGCGAGCCGATCAGACCGATGTTCGGGCCTTCGGGCGTCTCGATCGGGCACATGCGGCCGTAGTGCGAGGGGTGCACGTCACGGACCTCGAAGCCGGCCCGCTCACGGGAGAGACCACCCGGACCAAGGGCCGACAGACGGCGCTTGTGGGTGAGACCCGACAGCGGGTTGTTCTGGTCCATGAACTGCGACAGCTGGCTGGTGCCGAAGAACTCCTTGATGGAGGCGACGACCGGCCGGATGTTGATCAGGGTCTGCGGCGTGATCGCCTCGACGTCCTGGGTCGTCATGCGCTCGCGCACGACGCGCTCCATACGGGCCAGACCCGTGCGGACCTGGTTCTGGATGAGCTCGCCGACGCTGCGCAGACGGCGGTTGCCGAAGTGGTCGATGTCGTCGGTCTCGACGACGATCGTGTCGCCGTTGGCACCCGTGGTCTCGGTCTCGCCGGCGTGCAGCTGCACCAGGTACTTGATCGTCGAGATGATGTCCTCGACGGTCAGGATGCCCGCGTCCAGCGGGGCGTCGGCGCCCAGCTTCTTGTTGACCTTGTAGCGGCCGACCTTGGCGAGGTCGTAGCGCTTCGGGTTGAAGTAGAGGTTCTCAAGGAGCGTCTGCGCGGCCTCGCGCGTGGGGGGCTCGCCCGGACGCAGCTTGCGGTAGATGTCGAGCAGCGCGTCGTCCTGGCCCTGGGTGTGGTCCTTCTCCAGGGTGGCGCGCATCGACTCGTAGTCGCCGAACTCTTCGAGGATCTGCTCGGTGGTCCAGCCGAGGGCCTTCAGAAGGACGGTGACCGACTGCTTGCGCTTGCGGTCGATACGCACACCGACCATGTCGCGCTTGTCGATCTCCATCTCCAGCCAGGCACCCCGCGACGGGATGATCTTGGCGGAGAAGATGTCCTTGTCGGACGTCTTGTCGATGGAGGAGTCGAAGTAGACACCGGGGGAACGGACCAGCTGAGACACCACGACACGCTCGGTGCCGTTGATGACGAAGGTGCCCTTGTTCGTCATGAGCGGGAAGTCGCCCATGAAGACCGTCTGGGACTTGATCTCACCGGTCTCGTTGTTGGTGAACTCGGCGGTGACGAAGAGGGGAGCGGCGTACGTGAAGTCGCGCTCCTTGCACTCGTCGATGGAGTTCTTCGGCGGCTCGAAGCGGTGGTCCCGGAACGTCAGCGACATCGACCCGGAGAAGTCCTCGATCGGGGAGATCTCCTCGAAGATCTCCTCCAGACCGGACTTGGTGGGGACGTCCTGGCCGTTCTCCAGAGCCTCCTCGACCCGACTCTGCCAGGCGGTGTTGCCGAGCAGCCAGTCAAAGCTCTCGGTCTGCAGCGCGAGCAGGTTCGGAACCTCGAGAGGCTCCTTGATCTTTGCAAAGGAAATGCGCAGCGGGGCGGTGCTTGCGCCGTTGTTCGTATTCGCGGTCGAGGCGTTGCGCGAGGCGGCCAAGAGGGGGTCCTTCCGAGGGCTCGGACTCACTACGCGCGTACCGGCCCCTCCCTCCAGCACGGAGACGGAAACCCCAGGTCAGGGGGATCGGTCATCGATGCTTGAGTGAGGGCAGACCCCTGGTGACGGGCAGGGGACAGCTAACAGGCAGCGCAAAGGGTCAGTGTAGCCACTTGGCACACTGATGTCCAGTGCGGGTTTGTCGAGACCCTCGCTGTGCTCACCGCTCTTGTCAACGCCCTCGGCATGCTGCCCTTCAACGCACGTTGATACTGCCCTCTTCGTCGTCGATCCATGCCTCGGATTCGGATCCTTGTGACGACGCGTCCTGAGAATTGCGCGCTGCGTGCGGTTCGTCAAGAGCCTCCCACCCGGAAGCGGGCCGTCCGGAGACACGACGAAGATCACCATACCTCTCGCCACCGCGAGCGCAAGGCAACCGCGGTCACCCTCCGCATACGCCGAAAAGCGACCACCCGGATGGATGATCGCTTCTCGGTGCGTTCGCGTTACAGCCCTACAGGGCCGATCTCAGCGCGCGTTCGAGTCCTGCGGACCCGTGAGGTCTTACTTGACCTCGACGGAGGCGCCGGCGCCCTTGAGGGCCTCGGCAGCCTTGTCCGCGGCCTCCTTGTTGACCTTCTCGAGGACGGGCTTCGGGGTGCCGTCCACCAGGTCCTTGGCCTCCTTCAGGCCGAGGGAGGTCAGCTCGCGCACGACCTTGATGACCTGGATCTTCTTCTCGCCGGCACCGGTGAGGATGACGTCGAACTCGTCCTTCTCCTCGGCGGCCTCGGCGGCGGCGCCACCAGCGGCACCACCGGCGACGACGACCGGCGCGGCAGCGGCGGCGGTGACGTCGAACTTCTCCTCGAAGGCCTTCACGAACTCGGAGAGCTCGATGAGGGTCATCTCCTCGAACTGGGCAAGCAGCTCGTCCTGGGTGAGCTTCGCCATGATGGCGGTCCTTCCACTCAATCGGCAGGTGCCGGATGTACTGGGTAAGGCGGGCGTACGTCGGCCCGCTGCGACCCGCGCCGGATGGTGCGGGTCAGAAAGCGAGCCGAATTACTCGGCACCGCCCTGCTCGGCCTGCTTGGCGCGCAGCGCGTCCACGGTGCGGACGAGCTTCGACGGCAGCGCCTGGAAGAGAGAGGCAGCCTGGGACTGCTTCCCCTTGAAGGCACCGGCCAGCTTGCTGAGCAGAACCTCGCGGGACTCGAGGTCCGCAAGCTTCTTGATCTCGTCGGCGGTCATCGCCTTGCCGTCAAGGACACCGCCCTTGATGACGAGATTCGGGTTGTCCTTGGCGAAGTCACGGAGACCCTTCGCCGACTCCACCGGGTCACCGGTGACGAAGGCGACGGCCGTCGGACCAGCGAAAAGCTGGTCGTCCAGCGCGATCCCGGCCTCGTTGGCCGCAATCTTGGTCAGCGTGTTCTTCACCACGGCGTACTGGGCGTTCTCACCGAGCGACCGGCGCAGCGTCTTGAGCTGCGCCACGGTGAGACCGCGGTACTCGGTCAGCACGGCGGCGTTGGAGCTGCGGAACTTGTCCGTCAGCTCCGCAACCGCGGCAGCCTTGTCGGGCCTCGCCATAGAGCCTCGGCCTCCTTCCGGGTGATTCGGACCGCGCGGACCCGAAGGAGGACTGGGTAAAACGAAACGCCCCGGCGCAGGCGCTCGGGGCGGACTCGACCGGCCGCACACGCGCTCGGCGCGCGCACTCCGGGAGTTCTTCCACTGACACCTGCGCGGGTCGTCCACTTTTCAGCGGATCCTTCGGCCACCGCGCCCTCTGCGAGCGCGCGGCAACGACCAGCGGTCTTTGGCTTCGGGGATGAGCGTACGGGACCGGGGCGCCATGGAGCAAATCGGTCCCCGGTCCCCTGGGGATCGGGAGCCGGCCCGCCGGGATCAGGAGGTGAGGCCGGTGCCGCCGGACGTGGTGCCGCCCGAGGGGGCATCGACGCCGGCCGACTTCATCATGTCGGCGATGTCCAGCGTGTCGGAGGCCGGCGGCGCCTCGGCGGAGACCGGCACGCCGTAGTCGCTGTAGTGGGCGGTGGTGGTCAGCGTGCCGTTGGCGGTGGCCGCCTTCACGCTCTGCTTGACCAGCAGGTTCTGGTCGTTGATCCAGATGTCGACGGTCTCGGTGGTGATCCCGGACTTGGTCAGCTGCTGCTTGAGCTCCGAGAGCTGGGCCGCGGTGAGGTTGCTGGTCCGGCCCGCGAGGGCGGCCACGTCCACGGTGCCCGCGTAGTGCCGGGTGTGCGTGCCGTCGACCGTCTCCTGGCCGACCTCCTTGACGTCCCCGGAGGCCAGCAGCACCTTCACCGACTGGTTCGGCGTGGACGACTGGAGCTGCTCCTTCGTGAACGCTCCGGACGCCCCGCCGGCCTTGGCCAGGTAGTCGTAGTCGTACTTGATCCAGTGCTTGCCGCCCCCGGCCTGCCGGGCGAAGGTGTCGCTCATCTTCGCGTAGTAGCCGTCCCGCAGGTAGCGGATCGCCATGCTGGAGCTGCCGGCCTTGCTCATCATCTCGGCCATCTTGCCGCCGGTGTAGTCGACGGTCACGTTGCCCTTGAGGCCGTCCCTCCAGTCGAAGGAGCCGTTCTCCGTCAGCTTCATGACATCGCCCATGGAGATGTCGGCGCGCACCTTGGCCGAGTCGGCCTTGTCGGTGGACTGCTGGACGCTGCGCAGTACGGCGGCGACGGGGCTGAGGTGGACCGTGCCGTCACCCGACGCCTTGCCGCCGCCCTTCCCGGAGTCCGAGGAGCCGCACGCGGCCACCCCGGTCAGCGCTGCCACCACGGCCACGGAAAGGGTCACCCGGCGTGCGGTGCTCGTCATCTGGTCCTACCCCCATACAAGAGTCACGTCGTACGACAAGCTCGTACACAGAAAGGACGGGCCCCGCACCTCAAAGGTTGCAGGGCCCGCCCTTCGGTCACGCGTACCGGACGCGGCTACCGGGTGAGCTCGGGGCTCAGACGGCGGCCGGGTCCTCCTCGACGAGGAGGTTGCGGGTGCGGTTCGGGTCGAGCTGGATGCCGGGGCCCATCGTGGTGGTGATGGCGGCCTTCTTGATGTAGCGACCCTTGGCGGCGGACGGCTTCAGACGGAGGATCTCCTCCAGCGCGGCGCCGTAGTTCTCCACCAGCTTGGTGTCGTCGAAGGACACCTTGCCGATGATGAAGTGCAGGTTCGAGTGCTTGTCGACGCGGAACTCGATCTTGCCGCCCTTGATGTCCGTGACGGCCTTGGCCACGTCGGGGGTGACGGTGCCGGTCTTCGGGTTCGGCATCAGACCACGGGGGCCGAGGACGCGGCCGAGGCGGCCGACCTTGCCCATGAGGTCCGGGGTGGCGACGACGGCGTCGAAGTCCAGGCGGCCCTTCGAGACCTCGTCGATCAGCTCGTCGGCGCCGACGATGTCGGCGCCCGCGGCACGCGCGGCCTCGGCACGGTCACCGGTCGCGAAGACCAGGACCCGGGCGGTCTTACCGGTGCCGTGCGGAAGGTTCACGGTGCCACGGACCATCTGGTCGGCCTTGCGCGGGTCGACACCCAGGCGGAAGGCGACCTCGACGGTGCCGTCGAACTTGGTCGTGGAGGTCTCCTTGGCGAGACGGACGGCCTCGAGCGGGGCGTACAGCTTCTCCCGGTCGATCTTGGCGTCCGCAGCGCGGAGAGCCTTGCTGCGCTTGCTCACAACTTGCTCCTGTGTGTTCTGTAAGGAGTCGTGGTATCCGGGCCGAGCAGGCCCTGCCACGTGCGGCCGGCGGCGGCCGCATTACCTGCTGGTGGTGGTCAGCCCTCGACCGTGACGCCCATGGAGCGCGCGGTACCGGCGATGATCTTCGCCGCGGCGTCCAGGTCGTTCGCGTTCAGGTCGGGCATCTTGGTCGTGGCGATCTCGCGGACCTGCGCCTCGGTGATCTTGGCGACCTTGGTCTTGTGCGGCTCGCCGGAGCCCTTCTCCACACCCGCGGCCTTGAGGATCATCTTGGCGGCCGGCGGCGTCTTGGTGACGAAGGTGAAGGAGCGGTCCTCGTAGACCGTGATCTCCACCGGGATGACCCAGCCACGCTGCGACTCGGTCGCGGCGTTGTAGGCCTTGCAGAACTCCATGATGTTGACGCCGTGCTGACCCAGCGCCGGGCCGACCGGCGGAGCCGGGTTGGCGGCACCGGCCTGGATCTGGAGCTTGATGAGCCCCGTGACCTTCTTCTTCTTGGGAGGCATAGCTCTCCGGGTCCTTTCGGTTCGGGTCCTGCCCGCTTCCGGGAACGACCCGGATGCAGGCATACCGCACAACGATAACGGGTATAGATGCGCGGCTGAAAACCGAGCAGGTCAGACAGGCTGCGATCAGCCCGTCCGACCTGTTCGGAAGCGGTGGTCCAGAAGGACTAGTTCTTCTGGATCTGGTCGAAGGAGAGCTCGACCGGCGTCTCGCGGCCGAAGATCTCCACCAGGCCCTTGACCTTCTTGGAGTCGGCGTTGATCTCGTTGATCGTCGCCTGGAGGGTGGCGAACGGGCCGTCGGTGACGGTGACCGAGTCGCCGACCTCGAAGTCCAGCACCTGGACCTCGACCTTGCGCTGCGGGGCGGGCTTGCCCTCGGCCTCGGCGGCCTCGCGGGCGGCCTTCTCCTCGGCCTCCGGGGCGAGCATCTTGACGATCTCGTCCAGGGTCAGCGGGTACGGGTCGTACGCGTTGCCCACGAAGCCGGTGACGCCCGGCGTGTTGCGGACGACGCCCCAGGACTCGTTGGTCAGGTCCATGCGGACCAGGACGTAACCCGGCAGCTTGTTCTGCTTGATCGTCTTGCGGTCGCCGTTCTTGATCTGGACGACCTCTTCCTGCGGCACCTCGGCCTGGAAGATGTAGTCCTCGACGTTCAGCGAGACGGCGCGCTGCTCCAGGTTGGTCTTCACGCGGTTCTCGTAGCCGGCGTACGTGTGGATGACGTACCACTCGCCGGGCAGGGTGCGCAGTTCCTCGCGCAGGGCCTGGACGGGGTCGACCGGAGCGGCCGGCTCCTCCTCGACGGCCTCGGCGGCGGCGTCCTCGTCGCCCTCCTCGGCGGCCTCGACGGCAGCGTCCTCGTCCTCGGCGTCCTCGACGGCAGCGTCCTCGTCCTCGGCGTCCTCGGCGGCCTCGTCGTCCGCTTCGTCCGCGTCCTCGGTGTGCAGCGCGGCCTCCTCGGCCGGCTCGCCCGCCTCGGCCTCGGCAGCCTCGAACTCGTCCTGCTCGTCCGCGCCCTCGACGATGTCGAGCTCGTCGTCCACCATCTCGGCAGCGTTCCCGCGAGACTCGGTGGCGTCGTCGTTCAGGTTCGGGTCAGACACGATGGCTGCTTCTTCCTGGATACATAGGGGTGGAACATGCGAAAACGGGCGCCGGTGCCACGGCGCCCTTCGCTCTTGGCTCAGCCGAAGACGTACTTGGCCGCGTGGTTGAGCCCATAGTCAATCACGGTCACCAGCGCGATCATGATGGCGACGAAGAAGATCACCACAGTGGTGTACGACGTCATCTGGTTGCGCGAGGGCCAGACGACCTTGCGGAGTTCCGCGATGATCTGGCGGTAGAAGGTGGCCAGCCGCTTCAGCGGACCCTTCTTGGCGCGCTTGCCGCCCTTGCGGGCCTTCTTCTTGGCCTCAGGCACTTCGTCCTGGGCATCAGGCGTGTCGATGGAGCCCACGGCGTCCGTCATAATCCTCACCTGATCCCGGGTCGTGGCCGTGCCGCGCCCGGTTACTGAGCCGCACGGCGGTGCATTGCTGTACGTACAAGCGCACACATCCTGGCGGTGTGTGTAGCAGGGCCGGAGGGACTTGAACCCCCAACCGCCGGTTTTGGAGACCGGTGCTCTACCAATTGAGCTACGACCCTTTGTGTGTCCCCAACGTACCGCATCCGAGCGGGTGCTCGGTGGCACCGGCCGCATCGGGCCGCTGGAGGCCAACGAGGTGAGAGTGTACGTGGTCGCGGGCCCGGCGTCGAACAGAAAGTGGCCGCCCGTGCTCGGCGCGGTGAAGATCGTCCAGGCCGGGCGGTGTATTCGGATACGCGTTCACGCCCCGACCCGAAGCCGTTCAGACTGTGAAACCCGTGTGCCCGGTGCATTTCCGGTCTGGAAGCATGGGCTCCATGAGCGCTGCAACCCCTCCCACCGAGCGCCGGGTCTCCGCCCGAGTCGGCGCGATCTCCGAGTCCGCCACTCTCGCCGTGGACGCCAAGGCCAAGGCCCTGAAGGCCGCCGGGCGGCCGGTGATCGGCTTCGGTGCCGGTGAGCCCGACTTCCCGACCCCGGACTACATCGTCGAGGCCGCGATCGAGGCCTGCAAGAACCCGAAGTTCCACCGCTACACGCCGGCCGGCGGACTGCCCGAGCTGAAGGCCGCGATCGCCGCGAAGACGCTGCGCGACTCCGGCTGGGAGCCCGACGTCTCGCAGGTCCTCGTCACCAACGGCGGCAAGCAGGCGATCTACGAGGCGTTCGCCGCGATCCTCGATCCGGGCGACGAGGTCATCGTCCCGGCGCCGTACTGGACCACCTACCCGGAGTCGATCCGCCTCGCGGGCGGTGTCCCGGTGGAGGTCGTGGCCGACGAGACCACCGGCTACCGGGTCTCCGTCGAGCAGCTGGAGGCGGCGCGCACGGAGAAGACGAAGGTCGTGCTGTTCGTCTCCCCGTCCAACCCGACCGGCGCGGTGTACTCCGAGGCCGAGACCGAGGCGATCGGCCGCTGGGCCCTGGAGCACGGCCTGTGGGTGCTCACCGACGAGATCTACGAGCACCTGGTCTACGGCGACGCCGTCTCCGTCTCCCTGCCCGCGCTGCTGCCCGAGCTGCGCGACAAGTGCATCGTGGTCAACGGCGTGGCGAAGACGTACGCCATGACCGGCTGGCGGGTGGGCTGGGTCATCGGCCCCAAGGACGTCGTCAAGGCCGCGACCAACCTCCAGTCGCACGCCACCTCGAACGTGTCGAACGTCGCGCAGGCCGCCGCGCTCGCCGCCGTCTCCGGTGACCTGGAGGCCGTGGCGAAGATGCGCGAGGCGTTCGACCGGCGCCGCAAGACGATCGTGCGGATGCTGAACGAGATCGACGGCGTGCTCTGCCCGGAGCCCGAGGGCGCCTTCTACGCCTACCCGTCGGTCAAGGCCCTGCTCGGCAAGGAGATCCGCGGCAAGCGCCCGCAGAACTCGGTCGAGCTGGCCGCGCTGATCCTGGAGGAGGCCGAGGTCGCGGTCGTACCGGGTGAGGCGTTCGGCACGCCCGGCTACCTGCGGCTGTCGTACGCGCTGGGCGACGAGGACCTGGTGGAGGGCGTGAGCCGGATCCAGAAGCTGCTGGCGGAGGCCAGGGACTGACCTCCGGCCGCTTGGGAGGGGCACATACGGGCACCCGTATGTGCCCCTCGTTCGTTTGTCCGGGCAAGACCTCGACCGGGGAAACGGCTACCGGGAGGGCAGGGGTGTGCGGCAGGATCTGGGAATGGAGCGTGTACGTGATCTCTCTGAGCTGCCGAAGGCCCATCTGCACCTGCACTTCACCGGCTCGATGCGGCCGGCCACCGTCCTGGAGCTGGCCGACAAGTACGGCGTACGGCTGCCCGAGACGCTGTCGGAGGCGCTGACCAGCGGCGAGCCGCCGAAACTCAGGGCCACGGACGAGCGGGGCTGGTTCCGCTTCCAGCGGCTGTACGACGCGGCGCGGTCCTGTGTGCGCGGGCCGGAGGACATCCGGCGCCTGGTGCGGGAGGCCGCGCTGGAGGATCTGCGGGACGGCTCCGGCTGGCTGGAGATCCAGGTGGACCCCACCTCGTACGCGCCCCGACTCGGCGGCCTGATCCCCACCCTGGAGATCATCCTGGACGCGGTGGAGGGCACCTCGCGGGAGACCGGGCTCGGGATGCGGGTCGTGGTGGCCGCGAACCGGATGAAGCACCCGCTGGACGCCCGCACGCTGGCCCGGCTCGCGGTGCGGTACGCGGACCGGGGCGTGGTGGGCTTCGGCCTCTCGAACGACGAGCGGCGGGGCATGGCGCGGGACTTCGACCGGGCCTTCCACATCGCGCGCGAGGGCGGCCTGCTGTCGGCGCCGCACGGCGGCGAGCTGACCGGCCCGGCCTCGGTGCGGGACTGCCTGGACGATCTGCACGCGGGCCGGATCGGGCACGGGGTGCGTGCGGCGGAGGACCCCCGGCTGCTGAAGCGGCTGGCGGACCGGCAGGTGACCTGCGAGGTGTGCCCGGCGTCCAATGTGGCCCTCGGTGTGTACGAGAAGCCGGAGGACGTGCCGCTGCGCACCTTCTTCGAGGCGGGCGTCCCGATGGCGCTGGGCGCCGACGACCCGCTGCTGTTCGGCTCCCGGCTGGCCGCCCAGTACGAGATCGCGCGCCATGCCCACGGTTTCTCGGACGCCGAGCTGGCCGAACTGGCCCGCCAGTCCATCCGCGGCTCGGCCGCCCCGGCGGACGTCAAGGCGCGGCTGCTGGCGGGCGTGGACGACTGGCTGACGTCCTAGGGGGCCGCGGGCGGGTTCCTCAGAGACCCACGCCCACCATGACGGGCTCGTTGACGAGGGTGATCCCGAAGGCCTCGCGGACCCCGGCGACGACCTCGCGGGCCAGGCCGAGGAGGTCCTCGGTGGTGGCCTCGCCGCGGTTGGTGAGGGCGAGGGTGTGCTTGGTGGAGATGCGGGCCGGACCGGTGCCGTAGCCCTTGGTGTAGCCCGCCTTGTCGATCAGCCAGGCGGCGGAGGTCTTCCTGCGGCCCTCACCCGCCGGGTACGCGGGCGGCTCGACGCCCTCCCCCAGCCGCTCGCGCACCCGCTTCCGGAACGCGGCGAACTGCTCCTCGGTGAGGATCGGGTTGGTGAAGAAGGAGCCGGCCGACCAGGTGTCGTGATCGTCGGCGTCCAGCACCATGCCCTTGCCCGCGCGCAGCTTCAGCACCGTCTCGCGGGCGCGGGCCAGCGGCACCCGGTCCCCCGCCTCGACGCCGAGCACACGGGCCGTCTCGGCATACCTGACCGGCGCGGACAGCCCGCCCGCGTCCTCCAGCTCGAACCGGACGCGCAGGACGACGTACCGCTCGGGGTCGGCCTTGAAGCGGCTGTGCCGGTACGAGAAGGCGCACTCCTCGTTGGCCAGTGTGACCGTCTCGCCGGCGCGCCGGTCATAGGCGATCACCTCGGAGATGGTCGCGGAGACCTCCTGGCCGTACGCCCCCACGTTCTGGATCGGCGTGGCGCCCGCGGACCCCGGAATCCCGGCCAGGCACTCGATTCCGGCGAGCCCGGCCTCGACACTGCGCGCGACGGCGTCGCTCCACACTTCCCCGGCCGCCAGCTCCAGGGTGGTCCCCCGCAGCTCGACCCCGCGGGTGGCGATCCGCAGCGCGGTCCCCTCGAATCCCTTGTCCCCGATGACGAGGTTCGATCCCCCGCCGATCACCAGCAGCGGTGTCCCGCTGTCGTCCGCCTCCCGGACGGCATCGATCACCTCGGCATCGGTGACGGCGGTCACCAGCCGCAGCGCGGGACCGCCCAGCCGGAACGTGGTCAGCGGGGCAAGGGGGGCGTCGTGGAGTACGTGCACGGGGGCAAGACTACGAGAACCGCCGGGCGGGGCCGGTCACGGCCACGGTTGCAGCGGGCGGACGAGGGTCCGGCTGCCGTTGTGGCGGAACACCGTGAGACCGGCCTGCGGGGCGGGCGCCGCGAACTCCGCCCATGCCTCCGGCGTGAGCGCCAGTCGGAGGCCGTCGGTGCTCCTCGCGGACCCTCCGGCGGACCGCCTGGGTGCCGGAGGGCCGGTTTCCGTGCAAGACAGCGTGGGCGGAGTGCTCGATCGGCTGATCAGCCGGCCGCGCTCTCCAGGACCGGCGCGGCCGGGCCCTCGGCCGTGGTCTTCGGCCCGGCGGCGCGGCCCCGGCCCGGAATGGCCAGCGCGGCGAGGGCCGCGAGGGCGACCACGGCGGCGCCGGTGACCAGGGCGGGGCGCAGGCCGTCCACGAAGGACTGGGCGGAGGTGTAGCCGCCGTACGCCGAGAAGATCGAGGACATGACCGCGATGCCGAGCGCCCCGCCGACCTCGCGCAGGGCGTTGTTCGCGCCGGAGGCGATGCCCTGCTCGTGCGGCCGGACGCTGGACATCACGAGGTTGGCGGCCGGGGCGAAGTAGAGGGCCATGCCGACGCCGCTGAGGATCAGGGCGGGCAGCTGGACCCCGTAGGAGGCGTGCGCGGTGACGACGCAGGCCATGTAGGCGAGGCCGCCGGCCTGGAAGATCAAGCCCGCGGCGACGACCGGCCGGCCGCCCACCCGGTCCGAGAGCATCCCGGCGAGGGGCGCGACGAGCATCGGCATCCCGGTCCAGGGCAGCATCCGCAGGCCCGCGTCGGTGGGCGAGTAGCCGAGGACGCCCTGCATGTACTGGCTGAGCAGGAAGATCGAGCCGAACATGCCGACGAACATCAGCAGGCTGGCCGCGTTGATCCCGGAGAAGGCGCGGGAGCGGAACAGGCGCATCGGCAGCATGGGGTAGGCCGCGCGGGAGCCGTAGACCACGAAGGCGACGAGGAGCGCGCCGCCGGCCGACAGGGCGGTGAGGACCACCGGGTCCGTCCAGCCGTCGGAGGGGCCGCGGACCAGGCCGTACACGATCCCGAAGAGGCCGCCGCTGGCGAGCAGGGTGCCGGGGACGTCCAGGCGGGCGCCGGTGCCGTGGGACTCGGCGAGGCGGAGGCGGGCGAGGGGCAGCGCGATCAGGCCGAGCGGAACGTTCAGCCAGAAGATCCAGTGCCAGGACACGTGTTCGGTGAGGCTGCCGCCGATGAGGGGTCCGGAGGCGACGGCGAGGCCGTTGACGGCACCCCAGATGCCGTACATCGTCCCCCGTTTGGCGGCGGGCACGGCCGCCGTCAGCAGGGTCAGGGTGAGGGGCATCATCACGGCCGCGCCGACGCCCTGTACCGCGCGGGCGGCGATCAGGGAGTCGATGCCGGGGGCCATCGCCGCGGCGGCGGAGGCGCCGGTGAAGATCGTGAGTCCGGCGATGAACAGCCGCCTGCGGCCGAACCGGTCACCGAGCGCGGCGCCGAACATCAGCAGGCAGGCGAAGGTGAGCGTGTACGCGCTCACCGTCCACTCCAGGTCGTCCAGCGCCCCGCCGAGGTCCTTGCGGATGGCGGGCAGGGCGGTGGTGACGACGAGGTTGTCCAGAGCGGCCATGAATCCGGCGACGCTGGTGACGAGGAGGGCCCAGCCGGCGCTCCCGCGCGGCTGTCCGGTCGGTTCCGTCTGCTCGTTCTGCTGGGTGGGCTCGGTTTGCTGGGTCTGCTGTGACATCGCTCCCCCGGAGAAGTGAGTTCTCGGTGTCTTGGGTGTGCCGGTTTGATTAGTGATTGATGACTAACTTTTGCGGCCATCGGTGTGCCCGCCCCCGTAGGTCCCCCCGGACCCGGCTCAGGCGTCCGGTTCGTCCGACCGCCGCTCGAACGGGACGGTACGCAGGCCCTCCCACACGCGGTGCTCGCGCGGGAAGCCCATGGCCACCAGGCAGTTGATGAGCATTCCGTACGCAATGAACTCGGTCGTGTCGGCCACGCACGTGCCGGGCGGCAGGTCGACCGTGTCCCACAGCCGCATCCAGCCGGCCCGCACGGCTTCGCCGAACTCCCGGTCGCCCTCCTGCTCGGCGGCGGCGACGGCCAGGTACATCTGCATCTGCATCATCAGGCGCGAGGGCTGTTCCGCGATGGCCCTGGTGTACGCCTCGGCCATGGCGTGCAGGGCGTCGTCGCCCTCCAGGCCCTCGGTGGCCTGCTCGAACATGCGGATGGTGTCCTCCACGCAGCGTTCGGCCGCCGCGAGGAAGATCGCCCGCTTGCCCGGAAAGAGCCGGAAGAGGTACGGCTGCGACACGCCGACCCGCTTGGCGATGGCCTCGGTGGAGGTGCCGTAATAGCCACCCCGGCCGAACTCCTCCGTCGCCGCACGGATGACGCTCTCACGCCGTTCTTCTGCACTCATCCTGACCACGAAAGTAAGTTAGTGCTCAATTACTACATTCGCAAGGGGCGCTCTGGGTGCCCTGGGCGCGCGTAAGGGGCGCCTCGCCCTGGAGGACGCCCCTTACACATGCGCACCGGTTTCCGCGGCCGGTCCGTCCGCCGTCAGGCGAGCCGTACGACCGCCCGTGACATCCCCAGCACCTTCTGGCCGGCGCTGGTCGCCGTGAGGTCCACGCGGACCGTGTTGTCGTCCAGCTTGGCCGCGACCTTGGCGCTGACCTCGATCAGGGCGCCCTGGTCGTCGTTGGGCACCACGACCGGCTTGGTGAAGCGGACGCCGTAGTCCACGACCGCGCCCGGATCGCCGAGCCAGTCGGTGACCACGCGGATCGCCTCGGCCATGGTGAACATGCCGTGCGCGATGACGTCCGGCAGACCCACCTCCTTGGCGAACTTCTCGTTCCAGTGGATGGGGTTGAAGTCCCCGGAGGCGCCCGCGTAGCGCACGAGAGTGGCGCGCGTCACGGGAAAGGTCTGGGCCGGCAGTTCGGTGCCGACCTCGACATCGTCGTAGCCGATCTTCGCCGTCATCAGCTTCTCAAACCTCCTCGGCCGCGCGGGCCACGAGCTTGGTCCAGGCGGTCACGACGAGTTCGCCCGCCTCGTCGTGCACCTCACCGCGGATGTCCAGGATGTCGTTGCCCGCGAGGGACTTGATCGCCTCGATGGTGGAGGTGACCGTGAGCCGGTCGCCGGCGCGGACCGGGCGGCGGTAGGCGAACTTCTGGTCGCCGTGCACGACCCGGCTGTAGTCCAGGCCGAGCTGCGGGTCCTCGATCACCTGGCCGGCGGCGCGGAAAGTGATCGAGAACACGAAGGTCGGGGGGGCGATCACGTCGGAGTGCCCGTACGCCTTGGCGGCCTCCGGGTCCGTGAACACCGGGTTGGTCTCCCCCACGGCCTCGGCGAACTCGCGGATCTTCTCCCGGCCCACCTCGTAGGGCGCGGTGGGCGGGTAGGTCCGTCCCACGAAGGACTGGTCGAGCGCCATGGCCCGGCACCTCCTGAAGTCTGGATGTGAGGGTCCCAAACTATCCGGGGCCCGGAACCGGCCGGAGGCCCGACCGTGAAAACGCCGCGAGGCCGCCCCCTCGAAAGGGGACGGCCTCGCGAACGAGCCTATTTATCGCGTTTCGCGGTGCGCGGTGTGCGCGTTGCAACGCGGGCAGTGCTTCTTCATCTCCAGTCGGTCCGGGTTGTTACGCCGGTTCTTCTTGGTGATGTAGTTCCGCTCCTTGCACTCCACGCAGGCCAGCGTGATCTTCGGGCGGACGTCGGTGGCAGCCACGTGAGTGCTCCTAAGACGAACAGAATGGGCTAGTTCAACGCAAGAAAGAGTAGCCGATTGAAGGACCGACCCCACAATCGGCTACTGTCAGTAGCGGTGACCGGACTTGAACCGGTGACACAGCGATTATGAGCCGCTTGCTCTACCGACTGAGCTACACCGCTTTGATGAGATCGGAACCCGTCTTGCGACGGGAACCTCTCACACCAGAGCCCCAAAACGGAATCGAACCGTTGACCTTCTCCTTACCATGGAGACGCTCTGCCGACTGAGCTATTGGGGCGAGCGATGAAGACATTACACGGTCCGCCGCCGTTCACCCAAATCCATATCCCCGCGGGCGCGAGCCGCCTGTCGCGGAGCCTGGCGGGTGGGGCTCCGGGGGCCGTGGGGGCGGCTGTTCAGGGGCCGTTGTGGGCTCTCGGGAGCCGGCCGCGTGCCTGCCGGGGCTCGTGCCGGGGGGGGTCGGCGGAGATCACTCTGGGTAAGGCCAAGCGGAAGGCGGCAAGCCGCGCGCCCTGGGGTGGGTCCGGTCGCCCGGCGGACCGGAGGCCACCCGCCTGCGCGCCAGCCAGTCGGCCCGGTATGCCGGCGGCAGCCCCGCACGCCGGCGGTCGCACCCCCCCCCCCCCGCCCCGTGCCGCGGCGCCCGCGCGGCCTCGTGCACCACGCCGGTACGACTATTGCGCTCCTGCGGGACCTGTGCCGTTCGTCACCCTAGGCTCGACACGCCCTGTGTGATCTTGGGGCGCCCCGAACCCCCGGTCGCCGGTCACGGCGCGTCACCGGCACCCTCATGCCCTCCCGAGTTTCCCGACCGCCCCGGCCGCCCGACCCACCCGACCTACCGACCTTGGAGCGCGATGCCCGACAGTCAGCCGCAGCCGCACCTGCCGTCGAACTCGTCGAATCCGTCGGGCGGTCTGCTGCTGTGCGGGGCGCGGCTGACCGACGGCCGGACCGTGGACGTACGGCTGGGCGGCGGCCGGATCGAGGCCGTGGGCACCGCGGGCAGCCTGGCGCAGGGGCCGGCCCGCGCGGGCGCCCAGCGGGTCGATCTCTCCGGCTACCTGTTGCTGCCCGCCCCGGCAGAGCCGCACGCGCACGGCGACACCGCTCTGTCCGCCGAACAGGCGGGCCCGGCCTCCTGCGCCCCCGAGGACGTCCAGCGCAGGGCCACCGAGGCGGCGCTGCTCCAGCTGGGCCACGGGGCGACGGCGGTACGGGCGCACGTGCGCGTGGGCGACGTACAGGGGCTCGGCGCGCTGGGCGCCGTACTCCAGGCGCGGCGGGCGCTGCGCGGGCTCGCGGAGCTGACGGCGGTGGCGATGCCCCGGCTGCTGACCGGGATGGCCGGGGCGGACGGTCTGGCGATACTGCGGGACGCGGTGAAGA
Organism: Streptomyces sp. NPDC037203; assembly: GCF_055605065.1. Classification (NCBI taxonomy): domain Bacteria; kingdom Bacillati; phylum Actinomycetota; class Actinomycetes; order Kitasatosporales; family Streptomycetaceae; genus Streptomyces; species Streptomyces sp. NPDC037203. The sequence goes on along the minus strand of NZ_JBVJUC010000005.1, from coordinate 162,709 downwards.
TGGGCGCCGCGGCGGTGGGCGGCTGTCCCGACCTGGACCCGGATCCCACGGGGTACGTGGAGGCGGTCCTGGAGGTGGCCGCCGAGCACGGCCTGCCGGTGGACCTGCACACGGACGCCGCCGACCCGGCCCGGCTGTCCCGGCTCGCGGCGATGGCGGGTGGTCTGCGCCCCGGCGTGACGATCGGCCCGTGCGCCGGTCTCACGCGCCTGTCTGCCGACGCCGCCTCCCGCGCCGCGGACCAGCTCGCGGCGGCCGGGGTGACGGTCGTATGCCTGCCCCAGGGCGGTTGCGGCGGCAGTGACCGGCGGGGCACGGCCCCGGTACGGCTGCTGCGCGCGGCCGGGGTGCGGGTGGCGGCCGGCAGCGGCGCGCTGCGGGACGTGTCGAACCCGGTGGGCCGCGGCGACCCCCTGGAGGCCGCCTACCTGCTCGCCTCCGCCCACGGGCTGCGCCCGCAGGACGCGTACGAGGCGGTGAGCGCGACGGCCCGCGCCGCGCTCGGCCTGCCCGGCGTCCGCGTGGAGGCGGGGTTCCCCGCGGAGCTGCTCGCCGTGCGCGGCGAGCATCTGCCGGGCGCGCTCTCCCTGGCGTACAGCCGGATCGTGATCCACCGCGCGCGGGTGGTGGCCCGTACGAGCGCGGTCCGCGAGTACTGCAACTCGGCGGCGGCCCCGGAGCCGGGGCTGCCGCGGCAGGGGCGCGGCGAGGTGCCGTAGCGCGCGCCGGGGCCGGGCGCGGCCGGGGTCAACCCGTGCGGCACACGGGGGTTTTCGGGCGTACGGTCTAAAGCATGCGCATTGTCATCGCTGGTGGTCACGGTCAGATCGCGCTGCGGCTGGAACGGCTGCTCGCCGCGCGTGGGTACGAGGTCGCGGGGATCATCCGCAAGCCGGCGCAGAGCGGCGATCTGCGGTCGGCCGGGGCTGAGCCGCTGGTGCTCGACCTGGAGTCCGCCTCGGTGGAGGAGGTCGCGGAGCTGCTGCGGGGCGCGGACGCGGCGGTGTTCGCGGCGGGCGCGGGTCCGGGCAGCGGTACGGACCGCAAGGAGACGGTGGACAAGGGCGCGGCGGTGTTGTTCGCGGATGCGGCCGTGCGCGCGGGCGTACGCCGGTTCGTGGTGGTGTCCTCGATGGGCGCGGACCCCACGCACCAGGGCGACGAGGTGTTTGACGTCTATCTGCGCGCCAAGGGCGAGGCCGACGCGTACGTCGCCCGCCAGAAGGACCTGGACTGGACGATCCTGCGGCCCGGCACGCTGACCGACGACGCCGGCACCGGGCTGGTCCGCCTGGAGGCGCACACCGGGCGTGGCATGGTCCCGCGGGACGACGTGGCCGCCGTACTCGCGGAGCTGGTGGAGACCTCGGCGACGGCCGGCCTGACGCTGGAACTGACGGCCGGTTCGACGCCGGTGTCGGTCGCGGTGAAGTCGGTGGCCGGCAACTGAGGCGACGGCGACGGGCGTTGGCCGCGTCTCAGAACAACGGCAGCTGACCGGGGATCTCCGGCACGACGTACCCGTCCAACGTGGGCTGTGCCGCGCCGAGTTGCGCCTTCCGCAGCGACCCCTCACAGGAGACGAGCCGCGCGTCCCCCCGCCCCGCGGGCGGATCATGCCGCGCGAAGCGTCCCGCGACGACGGCGATCTCACGGTGGCATACGGGGCAGGTTCTGCGTCGGGATGAGGACATACGGCCAGTGTGCCTGGTCCGGTCACGCCGACGGCCGCTCGCTGCGGACGGGCGGATGGTCGCGCCCGCTTCGGGGGGCGGTGCTTGTGCCCGCTTCGGGGGCGGGGACCGTGCCCGCTCCGGGGGGCGGGGACCGTGCCCGCTTCGGGAGCGGTGGGGGCCGTGCCTGCTTCAGGTCCGTCGGCGGGCACGTCCGCTTCAGGAGGGGTGGTGGCTGCGCCCCCTGCTGGCGCGTCGGCGGTTCTGCCCGCCTCGCGTCGGCACCGGCGACCGCGTCCGCCTCGGATGAGCCGACGGTGGTGTCCGCCTCAGGTGCGCGACTCCGCCTCCCAGCGCTCGGGGCCGACGCCACGCCAGTCGATCAACGGCGAGTCCGCGACCTGCTCCGGCTCGATCTCCAGCCCGGCTCTGCGCAGGAACTCCACCAGATCCCGCACGTTGTGCGCGAGCCCCAGGATCTCCCCGTCCACCCGGACCCGCCGCCCACCGCTCGGCGAGGGCAGCTGGACGACGATGGGTCGCTTCCCGGACATGCCTCCAGCATCGTCCGGACGGGGAGCGACCGCACCCGCACCGGGTCCTGCTTCTGGTTCCGCAGATCGATATTCGCTCACTCGTTCGAGTCTAGCCCCGCCCCCGAGCCACGCCGTGCCCGGCGACCTCCAGCCGTCCCGCCGGAACAAGAAGAAGCCCCCTCCGTACTGCGTTCGCAGTTCAGAGGGGGCTTCCCCGAGTGTGGCGGCGCCAGGATTCGAACCTGGGAAGGCTGAGCCGGCAGATTTACAGTCTGCTCCCTTTGGCCGCTCGGGCACACCGCCAAGTTTGCTGCCAATCGAACCCGCTTTCGGCGGTGTTCCCCGGCAACGACGTAAACAATACCTGATCCGCAGGGGTGCTTCGCCACCCGATTGATCTCCAGTCCTCGGGTCACGGGGTGGCTAGGCTGGTGCGGATGCGGCCCGGCTGGATGCCGGGCCCGGCGGCCGCCGCCACGCACGCCGGCACGCACCGACACGCACCCGATACAAGGAGCCACAGGACATGGCCGACTCCAGTTTCGACATCGTCTCGAAGGTCGAGCGGCAGGAGGTCGACAACGCCCTCAACCAGGCCGCCAAGGAGATCTCGCAGCGCTACGACTTCAAGGGCGTCGGCGCCTCGATCGCGTGGTCGGGGGAGAAGATCCTCATGGAGGCGAACTCCGAGGAGCGGGTGAAGGCCGTCCTCGACGTCTTCCAGTCCAAGCTGATCAAGCGGGGCATCTCGCTGAAGGCGCTGGACGCGGGCGAGCCCCAGCTGTCCGGCAAGGAGTACAAGATCTTCGCCTCGATCGAGGAGGGCATCTCCCAGGAGAACGCCAAGAAGGTGGCGAAGATCATCCGCGACGAGGGCCCCAAGGGCGTCAAGGCCCAGGTCCAGGGCGACGAGCTGCGCGTCAGCTCCAAGAGCCGCGACGACCTCCAGACCGTGATCGCCCTCCTGAAGGGCAAGGACTTCGACTTCGCGCTTCAGTTCGTGAACTACCGGTAGGAATCCGGGCGGGGAACGGAGAGAAGGGTGGGCCCCTGCGGGCGCCCACCCTTCCGTGTCGCCGGGGCGGTGCTCAGCCGCGGCGGGAGTCGCCGAAGACCAGGCGGTAGGCGATCAGCAGGACCAGGGAGCCGCCGATGGCCGACACCCAGGTGGCACCGTCGAAGAAGTGCCTGCTGACCGGGTGATGCAGCCAACGGGACGAGATCCAGCCACCGACGAACGCGCCCACGATGCCGATGACGGTCGTGCCCAGGAGCCCGCCGGGGTCGCGGCCCGGCAGCAGGAACTTGGCTATGGCTCCGGCCAGCAGCCCCAGAATGATCCACGCGATGATGCCCATAGCGCCAACCCTGCCCTTTCGCGCCCGGTGCGCACAGGCCCGGTCGTGAGATCTTGGTGAAGACCGGCGGTCCGCCGTGCGCGCCTTCGTACCGTCTTGGTGAACAGGACGCCGGCAAACCTCCGCCCGGTTGCCGCCGCCCGGTCGGGCTTTCGTCCCGGATCGTTCCCGATCTCGCCACAGGACGCTCCGGCACCGCTCGAAGCGCTGTGACCGGCCGATACTGGTGGCAGCGGGGAAGCCCGGCGCAGTGACCTGAGAGGTACCGATCATGAAGGTGTTCAACCTGCTGCTCAACATCCTGTGGCTGCTTTTCTGCGGCATCTGGATGTCGATCGGTTATCTCATCGCCGCGCTGGTCTGCTTCGTCCTGATCATCACGATCCCCTTCGGCATCGCCTCGCTGCGCATCGCCGGATTCGTCCTGTGGCCGTTCGGCCGGACCGCCGTGGACCGGCCGGACGCCGGCGCGGGATCGTTCGTCGGCAATGTCATCTGGGTGGTCTTCGCGGGCTGGTGGCTCGCCCTGGGGCACCTGATCACCAGCATCCCGCTGTTCCTGTCGATCATCGGCATCCCCTTCGGCTGGGCGAACCTGAAGCTCATCCCGGTCTCGCTGATGCCGCTGGGCCGCGAGATCGTCCCCACGGACCGGGGGTTCGGCGACCGCTGATCGATGTGCGGGGGCGCCGTACCTCCGGAATCATCGCTACAGGGGCGGCGAGCCGGGGGCTCAAAGCCTGTCCAGGGCTTGGGGGAAGCGCATATCCGGCATCCGTACGGAGTCCTCAGATGCCCAGGAACCACATCGACCCGTCCACCGCCGCCGCACCGCCGGCCGGCAGGCAGGGGGCCGGCCGTACGGGGGTGAGCGCCGCGGACTGCGGACTGCTGCTGCTCCGGCTCACCTTCGGCCTGCTTCTCGCGGGGCACGGGTCCCAGAAGCTTTTCGGACTGTTCGGCGGGCCGGGGCTGACCGCCACCGGCAAGGGCTTCGCGTCCCTCGGCTACCGCCCCGGCAGACTCTTCGCGGCCATCGGCGGCCTCTCCGAACTCCTCGGCGGCCTCGGCCTCGCCGCCGGACTGTTCGTCCCGCTCGCGGCCGCCGCGATCGTGGGCGTGATGATCAACGCCATGGTCACCGTGAGCGCCGCCCACGGGGTGTGGGTGGAGCAAGGCGGAGTGGAGTACAACATCTGCATCGCCGTCGTCGCCCTCGCCGTCGCGGCCATCGGGCCCGGCCGGCTCGCCCTGGACCGCTTCTTTGCGTGGGGGAAGGGCGGCTGGCTCCAGGGGGCCTTCGCCCTGGGGCTCGGAGCCCTGGGAGCGGCGCTCGCGCTGGCCTTGTGACGGGCGGCCGGCGGTCGGGGAAGTGCCGGGTTCCCGGAGCGCCGGGCCGGTGGCGGCGGTCCCGGACTCAGGGCCTGCGGCCGGCCATGCCCTCCAGGCGCGCGATCCGCTCCGCCATCGGCGGGTGCGTGGAGAACATCTTCGACAGCCCCTGACCCGGACGGAAGGGGTTCGCGATCATCATGTGGCTCGCCGTCTCGATCCGCGGCTCGGGCGGCAGTGGCAGCTGCTGGGTGCCGGTCTCCAGCTTGCGCAGGGCGCTGGCGAGGGCGAGCGGATCGCCGGTGAGCTGCGCGCCGGAGGCGTCCGCCTCGTACTCGCGAGAGCGGCTGATGGCCAGCTGGATCAGGGTGGCGGCGAGCGGGCCCAGGATCATGATCAGGAGCATGCCGAGCAGGCCGGGGCCCTCGTCGTCGTCCGAACGGCCGATCGGAATCAGCCAGGCGAAGTTCACCAGGAACATGATCACCGAGGCGAGCGCGCCGGCCACCGAGGAGATGAGGATGTCCCGGTTGTAGACATGGCTCAGCTCATGTCCGATGACGCCGCGCAGCTCGCGCTCGTCCAGCAGGCGCAGGATGCCCTCGGTGCAGCACACCGCCGCGTTGCGCGGATTGCGGCCTGTGGCGAAGGCGTTCGGGGCCTCGGTCGGGGAGATGTAGAGCCGGGGCATGGGCTGGCGGGCCTGCGTGGACAGCTCGCGGACCATCCGGTAGAGCGCCGGGGCCTCGAACTCGCTCACCGGGCGGGCCCGCATGGCGCGCAGGGCCAGCTTGTCGCTGTTCCAGTACGCGTACGCGTTCGTGCCGAGGGCGATCAGGAGCGCGACGATCAGCCCGGTGCGGCCGAAGAAGCTGCCGATGATGATGATAAGCGCCGACAGTCCCCCGAGGAGTACTGCGGTCCTGAGCCCGTTGTGCCGGCGGTGCACGGTACGCCCTCCAAGTGGTTCAGGGACCCTTCGGTCCAGTGGACCCTCCCGCACTCCCCAACGCCAGGCGGCGGCCACAAGTTCCCAGGTGGGCGGGGGCGGGCGTGGCGCCCGTACGAGTGAAGGGGGGTCCGTGGCCGAGGGGAGGGGGTCGGCGGGCTGCCGGGGAGGGGGCCCGGCAGGCCGCCCTGGAGGGCCCGCCGGGGCGCCTCAGAAAAGCCCGGTGGCCGCGAACCGCAGCACCAGCTGGGGTGCCCCGGACAGGGCGACGCCCGCCACCCCGGCGAGGGCGATCGCGGCCGTGAGCGGGGCCGGGACCCGGTGCCGGGCGGCCTCGCCCTCGGGGGCGCGGAACAGCAGGGCGGTCCACTGGAGGTAGTAGTAGAGGGCGATCACCACGTTGACGGCCATGCCGACCGCGAGCCAGCCGAGGCCCGCGTCGACGGCCGCCGAGAACACGGTGACCTTGGCGAACAGGCCGATGATGCCCGGCGGCAGCCCGGCCAGGCAGAGCAGGAAGAAGGCCATCAGGAGAGCGGTCGCCGGGTTGGTGCGGTACAGGCCCCGGTAGTCGGAGATCCGGTTCTGGCCGCGGTTGCGGCCCACCACGGCGGCCACCGCGAACGCACCGAGGTTCACGACGGCGTACATGAGGGCGTACGCGACGGTCGAACCGATCGCCTTCTGCGCGTCCTTGGCGTACCCGGCCGCCGCGATCGGTACGAGGAGATAGCCGGCCTGGCCGACGGAGGACCAGGCCAGCAGTCGTACGGCGCTGCGTGCGCGCGTGGCCCGCTGGCGCAGCGCGCCGACGTTGCCGACGGTCATGGTGAGCGCGGCCAGGACGGCGAGCGCGGGCCCCCAGACGCCGGCGTACGACGGGAACGCGACCACGGTGACGAGGATCAGGCCGGAGAAACCGACCGCCTTGCCGACGACCGACAAGTAGGCGGCGACGGGCAGCGGCGCGCCCACGTAGGTGTCGGGCACCCAGAAGTGGAAGGGCACGGCGGCCGTCTTGAAGGCGAAACCGATCAGGGTGAGGACGACGCCCGTCTCTGCCAGGGTGTGCAACTGACCGGGGGTGGCCGGAAGTCGCTGCGCCACCTGGGTGAGGTAGAGGGTTCCGGTGCAGGCGTAGACGAAGCTGACGCCCATCAGACTGACCGCGGTGGCGGTGACCGAGGACAGGAAGAACTTCAGCGCGGCCTCGGAGGAGCGCTTGTCTCCGTGCCGGATGCCGACGAGGGCGAAGGCGGGCAGGGAGGCGGTCTCCAGGGCCACGATCAGGGTGGCCAGGTCGCGGGCGGCGGGCAGCAGGGCGGCGCCGGCGGTGGCGGACAGCAGCAGGAACCAGAACTCGCCGGGCGGGACGCGCCGCCGGTCGTCGTCCAGGGTGGTGATCGACAGCAGGGCCGCGAGCAGGGCGCCGCCGAGGACCAGGAACTGGACGACCAGGGTGAAGTGGTCGGCGGTGTAGCTGCAGGCGCGCGGGACGCCGGTACCGGTCCCGGCGCCGGTCAGGCAGAAGGTGGCGCGGTCGCCGTCCAGCAGCGGCAGCAGCATCAGCGCGGCGGCGGCGAGTCCGGCGACCGAGATCCAGCCGAGGACGTTCTTGCGGGCCTCGGCCAGGAAGAGGTCGGCGACGAGCACGCCGAGCGCCACGACCGCGGTGATCAGGGGCGGGGCGACGGCGAGCCAGTCGACGGACTGGACCAGCGACGCGGCGGACGCGGCGAGGGGCTGGGCGCTCATCGGGTGCCTCCTGCGAGCAGCTGGTGCACGGCCGGGTCGGTCAGGCCGAGCAGGGCCCGCGGCCACAGTCCGGCGACGACGGTCAGAACGACGAGCGGGGTCCAGGCGGCGAACTCGTAGCCCTGGACGTCGGCGAGCTCGGGGACCTCGCGCTCGGCGCCACCCATGCACACCCGGCGGACCACGATCAGCATGTACGCGGCCGTCAGCAGGGTGCCGAACGCGCCGATCGCCATGAAGGTGAGGAACGCGGGACGGCTGAGGCCCCCCGCGGGTTCGAACGCGCCGAACAGAGACAGCATCTCGCCCCAGAACCCGGCGAGTCCGGGCAGCCCGAGGGAGGCGACGGCACCGAAGGCGAGCAGCCCGCCGAGGCGGGGCGCCTTGCCGTAGAGAGCGAGGCCGGTCTCCTCGGCAAGGGCGTCCAGGTCGGTGCTGCCGGTGCGGTCCTTCAGGGCGCCGACCAGGAAGAACAGCAGGCCGGTGATGAGGCCGTGGGCGATGTTGGCGAACAGGGCGCCGTTGACGCCGGTCGGGGTCATGGTGGCGATGCCGAGGAGGACGAAGCCCATGTGGCCGACCGAGGAGTAGGCGATCAGCCGTTTGAGGTCGCCCTTCGCGCCCTGCCTGGCCAGCGCCAGACAGGCAAGGGACCCGTAGATGATCCCGACGACGGCGAACGCGGCGAGGTACGGCGCGAAGACGCGGAACCCGTGCGGCGCGACCGGCAGCAGGATCCGGACGAACCCGTACGTGCCCATCTTCAGCAGGACCCCGGCGAGCAGCACCGAGCCGGTGGTCGGGGCGGCGGTGTGGGCATCGGGCAGCCAGCTGTGCAGCGGCCACATCGGGGTCTTGACCGCGAGCCCGAGACCGATCGCCAGAACGGCGATGACCTGCACGGACGCGGTCAGCGACCGGCCGTTGTCAGTGGCGAGTGCCACCATGTCGAACGTGCCCGCCTTGATTCCGATCAGGAGCAGGCCGAGCAGCATGACGACGGAGCCGAGCAGCGTGAACAGGATGAACTTCCACGCGGCCCGGTTCCGCCCCTCGCCGCCCCAGCGGGCGATGAGGAAGTACATCGGGATCAGCACGGTCTCGAACGCGAGGAAGAACAGCAGCAGATCGAGCACGGCGAACGTCGCGAGCGTGCCGGTCTCCAGCAGGAGCAGCAGGGCGACGAACGCCTTCGGGGACGGTCCCGTGGGCGGCTTGAAGTAGGAGTACAGCGCGCACAGGAAGGTCAGCAGCGCGGTCAGCACGACAAGGGGGAGGGAAATGCCGTCGATGCCGAGGTGGATCCGCACGTCGAGCGCGGGGATCCAGCTGATGTCGGTCGTGGCCTGCATCCTCGACGGATGGTGGTGGTCGAAGCCGAGCGCGAGCAGGACCGCGGCGGCGAGGACCACCCCGGTCACGGTGACGCCGTGGCGCAGCACGGACTGCTCGGGCGACTTCCCCTTCAGTCCGGGCGGGGCGGGCAGGAGGGCGGCGACGGCGCCGATGAGCGGGCCGACGACGATCAATGCCAGAAGGACTCGCATCAGGGACTCGTTGATATCGATCACGCCTGCTCACGCTCCCGTGGCGACGAGGACGACGGCGACCGCCAGGACGACGGTGCCGGCGAGCAGCGCGCTCACATAGGTCTGCACATTGCCGGTCTGGGCGCGGCGTACGGCGGCCCCGAGCAACCGGGGCAGCGCGCCGGCGGCGCCGACGTAGGTGTCCACGACCTCCCGGTCGAGGAAGCGGACGAGGCTCGCCGCACCCTGCACCGGGCGGACGAACAGCGCGGCGTAGACGGCGTCGAGGTGGAAGCCGGCGGCCGCGTGCCGGTGCAGCGGGCCGAGCAGCACCCGTCCGGGGTCCGCCGGGTCGGGGGCGTAGGCGATGTCGCCGTAGGCCGGGGTGTGGCTGGCGATGGCCTCGGCCTCGACCAGTCCCGCATCGCCCTCGGGGTGGGCGGCGACCGCGCCGAGCGGGGGGCTGACGAGGCTTCGGGTGGTGCGCTGCCAGACGCCGTAGGTGAGGAGGGCGCCGACCACGGCGAGACCCGTGCCGAGGATGGAGGTGAGCAGGGTCGGGGTCAGCGAGGTGCCGTCGAACCAGGCGGGCAGCGCGCGGTAGGCGAGCCCGCCGAAGGCCAGCGAGGGCACCGTGAGGACCCACAGGACGGCGGTCATGGTCAGCGGCTGGCGGCCGTGGTCGGGGACCTCGGCGCCCCGGCCGTGGAAGGCCAGCAGCCACAGCCGGGTGGCGTAGGCGGCGGTGAGTACGGCGGTGACCAGACCGGCGACGAGGACGAGCCAGCCGGCCGCGCCGGGCACGTGCGCGGTGTCCCCGTGGGCCGCGTGTTCGGCGGCGCCGAGGACGGACTCCTTGGAGAAGAAGCCGCTGAAGGGCGGGATCGCGGCGAGCGCGAGCAGAGCCACGGTCATCGTCCAGTAGGCGTCCGGGATCCGCTCACGCAGGCCGCGCATGCGGGACATGGCGGCCAGCGAGTTGGTGCCGGAGGCGTGGATGATCACACCGGCGGCGAGGAACAGCAGCGCCTTGAAGGCGCCGTGGGACAGGAGGTGGAAGACGGCGGCACCGCGGTCGCCGACGGCCAGGGCGCCGGTCATGTAGCCGAGCTGGCCGATCGTCGAGTAGGCGAGGACGCGCTTGATGTCGTCCTGGGCGAGCGCGGCGAGTCCGGAGCCGGTCATGGTGACGGCGGCCATCGCGGCGAGGACCAGCATCGCGGCACCGGATGCCTCGAACACCGGGAGGAGACGGGCGACGAAGTAGACACCGGCGGCGACCATCGTGGCGGCGTGGATCAGCGCCGAGACCGGTGTCGGGCCGGCCATGGCGTCCGGCAGCCAGGTGTGCAGCGGGAATTGCGCCGACTTTCCGGCCACGCCCGCGAGCAGCAGCAGGGCGACCAGGGTCGGATGGTGCAGCCCGCCGTTCGCGACCGTGCCGAGGACGGAGGTGATGCGGAAGGAGCCGGCGTCGGTGGCGAGCGCGAACAGGCCGATCAGGAACGGCACATCGCCGAGCTTGGTGACCAGGAACGCCTTGAGGGAGGCGGCGCGGGCCTCGGGGGTCTCCCAGTAATGGCCGACCAGGAAGTAGGAGCAGATGCCCATCACCTCCCAGCCGACCAGCAGCACGATCAGGTCGCCGGAGTAGACGACGAGCAGCATCGCGGAGGTGAACAGGGAGACGAGGGCGGCGTACGAGGGGTAGCGCTGGTCCTCGCGCAGGTAGCCCGTGGAGTAGATCTGCACACAGGCCGCCACGAAGGCGACCAGGACCGCGACGAGCGCGGCGAAGCCGTCGACGTGCAGGGCCAGTTCGACGGGCACCGAACCGGTGGGGGTCAGCTCCGTGTGCGCGTCCACGGCCGGTTCGCCGCCCTGGCGGACGGCGACCAGCGCGGCCAGCACCAGTGAGGCCAGCGGCGGCAGCACGGCGAGCGGGCGCACGAAGCCGGGCGCGGTACGGCCGAGCAGCAGCCCGGCCACGGCGCCGAGGAACGGCAGGAGGGGGACGAGTACGGCGAGGGTGGTCGTGGTCACGCGGTGGCCTCGGTCTTCTGTGCCCGGACGGCATCCGGTTCCGCGTCGTCGGGGCCTTCGGCGGTGTCGCGGAGCTTGTCGATGTCGGAGGTGCCGCGGTTGCGGTACACGGCGAGCACGATCGCCAGGCCGATGCCGATCTCGGCGGCGGCGATGGCGATGGTGAACAGGGTCAGCGCCTGGCCGGAGTGCAGGGTGTCGCGGGCGGCGCGGCTGAGCCAGACGTCGAAGGCGACCAGGTTGAGGTTGACGGCGTTGAGCATCAGCTCGACCGACATCAGGACCAGGATCGCGTTGCGGCGGGCGAGGACGCCGTACAGGCCGGTGCAGAAGAGGAGGGCGGAGAGTACGGCGGGGTAGACGAGGTGCATCAGCGGGCGCCGTCCTTCTGGACGGGGACGGGGGCCGGCGTACGGGATGCCGGGCCGTCACCGCCGCGGGCGTCGGCTTCCAGGCCGGCCGCGGCCCCGGCCTTGGCTTTGCGGGACAGGACGATCGCGCCGACCAGGGCCGCGAGGAGCAGCACGGACAGGGCCTCGAAGGGCAGCACCCAGTGCCGGAACAGGCTCGCCCCGGTGACGCGGGTGGTGCCGGCGGCCGGTCCGGTCAGGTCGATCCAGGTCGTACGGAAGGCGTCGGCGACCACCCACACCAGGGCGACGGCGGCGGCGACCGCGACCGCGAGGGCGGCCCAGCGGTTGCCCGAGTCGGCGTCCGGGGAGCGGCCGATGGGGGCCCTGGTGAGCATCAGCCCGAACAGGAGGAGTACGACGACGGAACCGACGTAGATCAGGACCTGCACCCAGGCGATGAACTCGGCCGTGAGCAGCAGGTACTCCACGGCGAGGCCGCCGAGCGCGACCACCAGCCACAGGGCGGCGTGCACCAGTTGCCGGGTGGTGACGGTGATCAGCGCGGCGCCGAGGGTGACCAGGCCGACGAGGAGGAAGGCGATCTCGACGCCGGTCGGGGAGAGGAAGCCGTGCGGGGCCGCGGCGAGGGGGCCGTGGCTCGGGGCGGGGATCACGCGTCGCCCTCCTTCGAGGCGGCGCGCGCCGCCTCGGCCTGTGCCGCGGCCAGCTTCTCGGCGTTCTTGCGGGCGGCGGCGATCTCCTTCGGCTCCTCCGCACCCGGATCGAGCGCGGGCGGGGCCGGCACGGTCCACATCCACTCGCGGAGCTTGTCCCGCTCGTGGGTGAGCTCGTGGATGTCGGTCTCGGCGTACTCGAACTCCGGGGACCAGAACAGCGCGTCGAAGGGGCAGACCTCGATGCAGATACCGCAGTACATGCACAGCGAGAAGTCGATGGCGAACCGGTCGAGGACGTTGCGGCTGCGCTCGCGCCCGCCGGGGGCGGCGGGCGGCACCGTCTCCTTGTGGGAGTCGATGTAGATGCACCAGTCGGGGCATTCGCGGGCGCACAGCATGCAGACCGTGCAGTTCTCCTCGAACAGACCGATCACGCCGCGGGTGCGGGGCGGCAGTTCGGGCAGCGTGTCCGGGTACTGCTCGGTGCCGTGCTTGCGCGTCATCGTGCGCAGGGTGACGGCGAGGCCCTTGGCGAGCCCGGAACCGGGGATGCGGGGCCGGGTGGGCGGAAGCGACTCGGCCATCAGGAGATCACCACCTTGACGATGCCGGTGAGGGCGATCTGGGCGAGGGAGAGGGGGACGAGGAGGGTCCAGGACAGCTTCTGGAGCTGGTCCTCGCGCAGCCGTGGGTAGGTGACGCGGAGCCAGATGACGAGGAAGGCGAGGATCGCGGCCTTCAGCAGCGTCCAGACCCAGCCGAGCCCGTCCGCGCCCCAGGGGCCGTGCCAGCCGCCCAGGAAGAGGACGGTGGTCAGGCCGCACAGCACGACGATGCCGGCGTACTCGGCGAGCAGGAACAGGGCGAAGCGCAGACCGGTGTACTCGGTGTACGCGCCGAAGATGATCTCCGAGTCGGCGACGGGCATGTCGAACGGCGGGCGTTGCAGCTCGGCGAGCCCGGCGACGAAGAAGACGACCGCGCCGATCAGCTGCCAGGGCAGCCACCACCAGTGGAAGGCGTGCAGGATGCCCGGCAGGGAGACGGTGCCGGCCGCCATCGCGACGGAGGCCGCGGCGAGCAGCATCGGCAGTTCGTAGGCCAGCAGCTGGGCGGCGGTGCGCAGGCCGCCCAGCAGGGAGAACTTGTTGGCGCTGGCCCAGCCCGCCATGAGCGAGCCGAGGACGCCGACGCCCATCACCGCGAGCGCGAAGAACACACCCGCGTCCAGCGCCTGCCCGACGGCGCCCTCGCCCGGTCCGATCGGGATGACGAGCAGGACGAGCAGGTACGGCAGCAGGGCGACGGCGGGCGCGAGCTGGAAGACCCGGCGGTCGGCCTGCGCCGGCACCACGTCCTCCTTCTGCGCGAACTTCACACCGTCCGCGACGAGCTGGGCCCACCCGTGGAACCCGCCCGCGTACATCGGCCCGAGCCGCCCCTGCATGTGGGCCATCACCTTGTGCTCGGTCTGCCCCACGACCAGCGGGAAGACGAGAAACACGACGAACACGGCCACGAGCCGCAGGGCGACGTCGAGTGCGCCGTTCACTGCGGGCCTCCTGGGGAGTCGGTCGGGGGGACTTCGGGGGTCGGGGCGGGGTCAGGGTCCGGGGTGGGGTCCGGGCCTGAATCCGGGGTGGGGTCCGGGGTCGAGTCCGGGGTGTCCGGGGCGACCGGGGCCGTGTCCGGGGCGGATTTCGGGGTCGCGTCCGGGTCGGACGAGGGTTGGCTGGTCCGGGGCTGCGAAGCGGTCGGTTCCGAGGGCTCGGCCGGTTCCGAAGGCTCGGCAAGCCGCGACGGCTCGGGCGACTGCGACGGCTCGGGCGTGGGCTGCGGCTCGGGCGCGGGCTGCGGCTCGGCGGATCCGGCGGACCGCGAATCAGCGGCCTCGCGCGGTTCTACGGCATCTCGCCCGGCCCCCTCGTGACGCTCCTGTCCTGCGGCCCGCTCCGGCTCCGCGGCCCGCCCAGCCTCGTCGAACGCCGGCCGGGCGTGGTGCCACGGTGCGTCCGCGCTGCGCGGTGCCGTACGGCCGGCGGGGCGGTCGGCGTCGCCGGGGCCCGCGGGCCCCTCCGCCGAGTCGGTCGCCGGGGGCTCCGGGGTGCGCTGGGAGGCCGAGCCCTGCGACGCGCTGCGGGCACGCCGGGGGCGAGCCGGTGCCGGGGCGGAACCGGCGGCGGGACCCTCCGCCCCGGACCGCGCGGCATCGCTCCCGGCCGCCTGGCTCGCCGAGCCCTCGCTCGCACTCCGCATCCGCCGCGGACGCGCCGGCGCACCACCAGCGGCACCGGCACCGGTCGCCCCCGCCGGGGGACCCTCCCCCACCGGCGGCCGACCGGCCGGCTCCTGGCTCGCCGAGCCCTCGCTCGCGCTCCGCGTCCTGCGCGGACGCGCCGGGGCAGTGCCCTCCGTCGCGCCCGGCTGACCGGTCGAACCCTCCGCCGCGGTGCGGGTGCGCCGTACCGGACGGTCTCCGGCGGCGCGGGCCGGCGCGGCGGGAAGCCGGCCCTTGAGCGGGCCCCACTCGTTGGGGTCGGGGACGCCCGGCGGAAGCATCTGGCGGCGCTTGGGACCACCGTGCTCGGACTCGCCGGGCTCCTTCGCGCCGGGCCACGCCTTGGCGACACGCGCGGCGAGCACGAAGTCCTTGCGGAGCGGATGGCCCTCGAAGTTCTCCGGGAGGAGCAGGTGTTCGAGTCCCGGATGTCCCTCGAAGGTCACCCCGAACATCTCGTACGTCTCGCGTTCGTGCCAGGCCGCACCGGCGTACACCCCGACGGCGGTCGGCAGCACCGGCGCCGCGTGCGGCACCGTCGTCCGCACCAGGAGGCGGCGGACCGGGTTCAGGGCCACCACGTGAGCGGACACGCACAAGCCCGCGCCCGGTTCGTCGACCGCGCTGAGCCAGTCGAAATAGGTGCAGGTCAGCGTCGTACGGGCCGTCTGAAGCGCGGCGAGCCAGGCGGACGGCGGGACGTCCACCGTCAGGACCTCGTACGCCTCCTCGGCCACCGCTTCCGGGCCGAACAGTTCGTCGACAGGGGCGGGCAGCCAGCCGGCCGTGCTCATCACGCGCCCTCCTCGCCGGCCGGGGCGGGCGGCCGTACCAGACCGCTCTGGAGCGCGGCGGCGGACGGCCGGGCGGCGCCGTGGCCGTACCGCTCCCCCAACGACTCGGCGGCGATCTTCTCCTGGAGCTTGAGGATGCCCTGGAGCAGCGCCTCGGGACGCGGTGGGCAGCCGGGCACGTACACGTCCACGGGGATGATCTGGTCGACGCCCTTGGTGACGGAGTACGAGTCCCAGTAGGGGCCGCCGCAGTTGGAGCAGGCGCCGAAGGAGATGACGTACTTGGGCTCGGGCATCTGCTCGTACAGGCGCTTGACGGCGGGGGCCATCTTGTCCGTGACCGTGCCCGAGACCACCATCAGGTCGGCCTGGCGGGGCCCCGGCGCGAACGGGATGACGCCGAGCCGGATGAAGTCGTGCCGGGCCATCGACGCGGCGATGAACTCGATCGCGCAGCAGGCGAGGCCGAAGTTGAAGACCCAGAGCGAGTAGCGGCGGCCCCAGTTGAGGACCACCTTCATGGGCTCGGGCGCC
Organism: Streptomyces sp. NPDC037203; assembly: GCF_055605065.1. Lineage (NCBI taxonomy): Bacteria > Bacillati > Actinomycetota > Actinomycetes > Kitasatosporales > Streptomycetaceae > Streptomyces > Streptomyces sp. NPDC037203. The sequence continues at coordinate 146,898 of NZ_JBVJUC010000005.1, read as the reverse complement.
AGCCTGGCCAGCGCGCCCAGCCGCTTGGGCTCGGGGAGGTACACGGGATCCGGGGTCACGTCCATGCCAGGACGCCCTTCTTGTATGCGTACAGCAGGCCGACGGCGAGGAAGCCGAGGAAGACGAACATCTCCACGAGGGTCGTCGCGCCGTAGCCGGGGGCGGCGAAGACCGTCGCCCAGGGGAACAGGAAGACCGAGTCGACCGCGAAGATCACGTACAGGAAGGCGTAGACGTAGTAGCGGACCTGGGTGTGGGCCCAGCCCTCGCCTACGGGGTCGACACCGCACTCGTAGGTCAGGAGTTTCTCCGGGGTGGGCACTACGGGCCGCAGCAGCCGGCCGGCGCCGAACGCGACCGCGACGAACAGCACGCCGACGACGGCGAGCAGCCCCACGGCCGAGTACGACCGGAAATAGCCGGCCGCGGTGACGACGTGTGTCGCGGCGATGGTCGAGTCCCCCAGTGTCTCCCGCACCGTCCGTCCCTCGCTCCCTGACCTCGTGACCTGTACGCACGGGAGTCTAGGCCCTGATAAAGAACCGGTAAGCAGGCAGTCACGCCGCGAGACGCCCCGCGACGGCCGGGGGTGGGGTTTTCCCCCGTGGGCGGAGGGCGGCGTACCACATGGCGCGGAAGGTGCCGCATTCGGCAGGCTGTCCGGTATGACCGCTCCCAGCTCCGCCGCCGACCGGCCCGACGGCACCGACCGGCACAACGGCTTCGACCGGCCCGACGGGCCCGTCCGGCACGACGGCTCCGACCGGCCCGGCATACCCGGTCGGCCCGACGGCGCCGACGGCACGGACCGCGTTCCGCCCCCGAGGCCGGCCTACGACATCCATACGTGGAAGGAGATCGCGCATCTCCTGCTGAACCTGCCGACGACGGTGTTCGGCTTCGTCTACGCGATCACCGTGCTGTCCGTCGGCGGCGCCCTCACCGTCACCGTGATCGGCCTGCCGCTGCTGGCGCTGTCCCTGCTGGGCGCCCGGCAGCTGGGGAAGCTGGAGCGGGCGCGGGCCAGGGCACTGCTCGGGGTGCGGGTGGAGGAGCCGTCACCGCTGCCGCTCGCCCGCGGCGGGACCATGCTCCAGCGGGCGTGGATGGCCCTGAAGGACCCGGTGGGCTGGCGCGCGCTGCTGTACGACGCGATCCGGCTGCCCTGGGGCGTCCTCACCTTCTGCACGGTGCTGGTCTCGCTGTTCGTGCTGTGGCCCCTGCTGCCGTACCTCGCCCGCGCTCTGGCGAACGTCGACCGGGCGATGGTGCGCGGTCTGCTCTCCCCCTCCGACGAGCTGGAGCGCCGCATAGCGGAGCTGGAGTCGGACCGGGGCGTCGTGGTGGACACGGCCGCCGCCGACCTGCGCCGCATCGAACGCGATCTGCACGACGGCGCCCAGGCCCGGCTGGTCAACCTGGCCATGGGGCTGGGCCTGGCCAAGGAGAAGCTGCTGGAGGACCCGGACACCGCGGCGGCGATGGTGGCGGAGGCGCACGGCGAGGTGAAGCTGGCCCTCCAGGAGCTGCGCGACCTGGCCCGCGGCATCCATCCCGCCGTCCTCACCGACCGTGGTCTGGACGCCGCCCTGTCCTCGGTCGCCGCTCGGTGCACGGTGCCGGTCAAGGTGACCGTGGACCTCGCCGACCGCCCCGCCGCGGCCATCGAGGGCATCGCCTACTTCACCGTCTCCGAGCTGCTCCAGAACGTCAGCAAGCACAGCGGTGCCCGCTCCGCCTCGGTGGACGTGTGGCGCACCGCGGACCGGCTGCTGATCCAGGTCCACGACGACGGCCGGGGCGGCGCCAGCCTGGACGGCGGCAGCGGGATGCGGGGCCTGGCGGACCGGCTGGGCGCGGTGGACGGCCTGTTCGTGGTCGACTCCCCGGCCGGCGGCCCGACCGAGGTCACGGCCGAACTGCCGTGGCGGGACCGGGAGAAGTAGCCCCGAGGAGCGGCGGGGGACGCCGGCCGGACCGGCGGGGGTGGGGAAAACCCCCGGTTCAGGACGCCGACGGACTCCATGGTTCCCAGGGCCTCGGCACACGACTCTTGAGTTACGGCTGAACCGCCGCTGGCACGAGGAGAACGGGACGACATCGATGGCCACTCAGTACGGACACGGCGGGTACGGCCAGGGATACGACGTGGGTGACGACGAACGGCGGTACGGCTCCGGCCCGCACCCCGGCCCCCGCCCCCGGCTGCCCGCCGCGCTGCGGGCGCCGTTCGAGGCCCGCACCTGGCGGGAGCTGGGTTACGTCCTGCTGAGCCTGCCGGTCTCGGTCGCGCTGTTCAGCTGGGCGGTGACGATGGTGTCGCTGGGCGCGGGCCTGCTGGTGACCTTCCTCGGCGTGCCCGTCCTCGCGGCGGCGCTGGCCGGCTGCCGGGGCTTCGGTGCGCTGGAGCGGGTGCGGGCGCGGGCGCTGCTGGGCGTGGACGTGCCGGGTCCCGAGCCGCTGCGGGTGCGCAAGCCGGGCGCGCTGGCCTGGATGGGCGCGGTCCTCAAGAGCGGCGCCTCCTGGCGGAGCCTGCTGTACGCACTGGTCCAGTTCCCCTGGGCGGTGTTCGCCTTCACGGTCGCGGTGGTCCTGTGGACGCTGAGCCTGACCTTGCTGACCTACCCGCTGTGGTTCTGGGTCTTCCCGGCATACGCGGGAGAGGGCGGTATCCAGCTGTACGGCGACGAGCACCACCGCATCTACCTGGACACCCCGTTCGAGATCACCGTGACCGCGTTGGTCGGGCTGCTGTTCACGCTGGCCACGCCCTGGCTGGTGCGCGCCCTGACGACGGTGGACGGGCTGCTGGTGCGCGGGCTGCTCGGCCCGTCGCCGCTGTCGGAGCGGGTGGTGGAGCTGGAGTCGGACCGGGGCGTCGTGGTGGACACGGCCGCCGCCGACCTGCGCCGCATCGAACGCGATCTGCACGACGGCGCCCAGGCCCGGCTGGTCGGCCTGGCGATGGACCTGGGGCTGGCGAAGGAGAAGATGCGGGAGGACCCGCAGGCGGCGGCGCGCATGGTGGAGGACGCGCACGGCGAGGTGAAGACGGCGCTCCAGGAGCTGCGCGCGCTCGCCCGTGGCATCCATCCGGCGGTGCTGACCGACCGTGGCCTGGACGCGGCCCTGTCGGCGGTGGCCTCCCGGTGCACGGTGCCGGTCCGGGTGGAGGTCGATCTGCCGTCCCGTCCGGCACCGGCCATCGAGGGCATCGCCTACTTCACGGTCTGCGAACTGCTCCAGAACGTCGCCAAGCACAGCGGGGCGCGCTCCGCCTCCGTCGATGTGTGGCATGCGGAGGGCCGCCTGATGCTCCAGGTGGCCGACGACGGAGTGGGTGGCGCGGACGCCTCCGCCGGCTCGGGTCTCGCGGGCCTCAAGGGCCGCTTGGGCGCCGTGGACGGCATCCTGCTGGTGGATTCCCCGGCGGGCGGCCCGACGCGCGTGATAGCGGAACTCCCCTGGCGGGGCCGACTGGCCGCCGACTAGCTTCTGACCAGCGGCTATACCGGCACTCGAACCAGTTATCCACAGGGCGTGGGGCGCTGTGTGCCGATTCCTGGAATGCTTGGTCCTCGTACACGGCGCGTCCCCGGTGGGCGTCGCCACGGGACCGCGCATGACGGGGGCGAAGGACGTGGAGAACAGGGTGCGGGTGGTCATCGCCGAGGATTCGGTGCTGCTCCGAGAGGGGCTGACCCGGCTGCTGAACGACCGGGGACACGAGGTGGTGGCCGGGGTCGGGGACGGGGAGGCATTGGTGAAGACCATCGCCGACCTGGCCGGCGAGGGCGCGCTGCCCGATGTGGTGGTGGCGGACGTGCGGATGCCGCCGACGCACACCGACGAGGGGGTGCGGGCGGCCGTGGCCCTGCGCAGGATGCATCCCGGCCTCGGCGTGCTGGTGCTGTCGCAGTACGTGGAGGAGCGGTACGCCACCGAGCTGCTGGCCGGTTCCACACGGGGCGTGGGCTATCTGCTCAAGGACCGGGTGGCGGACGTCCGGGAGTTCGTGGACGCGGTGGTGCGGGTCGCCGAGGGCGGTACGGCGCTCGACCCGGAGGTGGTCACGCAGTTGCTGGGCCGCAGCCGCAAGCAGGACGTGCTGGCCCGGCTGACCCCGCGCGAGCGCGAGGTGCTGGCACTGATGGCGGAGGGGCGTACGAACGCGGCGATCGCCCGGCAGCTGGTCATCAGCGACGGCGCGGTGGAGAAGCACGTCAGCAACATCTTCCTCAAGCTCGGCCTGTCGCCGAGCGACGGGGGCCACCGGCGGGTGCTCGCGGTGCTCACCTATCTGAACTCCTGACCGGGCGTCCGGGCCTTTGACCGGGCTCCTGAGCGGAGGCCCCGGCGGGTGGGGTCGGCCGGGCGTCAGGGGCGTATCAGGGGGTCCGGCTTCCGTGGGAATGAGGAGTCCCCGGCAGGAGAGCGGAGGGGTGAACCGGGGAAGGAAGCCCTGACATGTCAGCGCTACACGTCGTCTCGAAACATCATCCGAATCCGCGGATGACCACGGGAAGGCGACCCTAACCGACGTAGGGTTGATCCTGGGATTGGTCCGTGGGACGACCACGCCCCGGACAGCCGCCTCGAAGGAGGTCCAGTTCAGTGACCAGCCAGGTCAGTAGCCCAACGGAGCAGGCCGACGGATCTGTCGTCGGGGAGCAGCGCAAACCGGGCGGCGCGAAGGATGTGCGGCGCCTGGACCGGGTGATCATCCGGTTCGCGGGGGACTCGGGTGATGGTATGCAGCTCACCGGGGACCGGTTCACCTCGGAGACCGCTTCCTTCGGCAACGACCTCTCGACCCTGCCGAACTTCCCCGCCGAGATCCGCGCGCCTGCCGGGACCCTGCCCGGTGTCTCCTCGTTCCAGCTCCACTTCGCCGATCACGACATCCTCACACCGGGCGACGCGCCGAACGTCCTCGTCGCGATGAACCCGGCCGCCCTGAAGGCCAACATCGCCGATCTCCCGCGTGGCGCGGAGATCATCGTGGACACGGACGAGTTCACCAAGCGGGCCCTGCAGAAGGTCGGCTACGACACTTCGCCGCTGGACGACGGCTCCCTGGACGCCTACCACCTGCACCCGGTACCGCTGACCACGCTGACGGTGGAGGCCCTCAAGGAGTTCGACCTGTCCCGCAAGGAGGCCGAACGCAGCAAGAACATGTTCGCGCTCGGCCTGCTGTCGTGGATGTACCACCGGCCCACCGAGGGCACGGAGAAGTTCCTGGCGTCGAAGTTCGCGAAGAAGCCCCAGATCATGGCGGCGAATATCGCCGCGTTCCGGGCGGGCTGGAACTTCGGGGAGACCACGGAGGACTTCGCCGTCTCCTACGAGGTCGCCCCGGCCGCGGCCGCGTTCCCGCCCGGTGTCTACCGCAACATCTCCGGCAACCTCGCCCTGGCCTACGGCCTGATCACCGCCTCCCGCCAGGCCGACCTCCCCCTGTTCCTGGGCTCCTACCCGATCACGCCCGCCTCGGACATCCTTCACGAGCTGAGCCGGCACAAGAACTTCGGCGTACGCACCTTCCAGGCCGAGGACGAGATCGCCGGCATCGGCGCCGCCCTCGGGGCCGCGTTCGGCGGGTCCCTCGCGGTGACCACCACCTCCGGTCCCGGTGTCGCGCTCAAGAGCGAGACGGTCGGGCTGGCGGTCTCCCTGGAGCTGCCGCTGCTGGTGGTGGACATCCAGCGCGGCGGTCCCTCCACCGGCCTGCCGACCAAGACGGAGCAGGCGGACCTGCTCCAGGCGATGTACGGGCGCAACGGCGAGGCGCCGGTGCCGGTCGTCGCGCCGCGCACCCCGGCGGACTGCTTCGACGCCGCCCTGGAAGCCGCACGGATCGCCCTGGCCTACCGCACCCCGGTGATGCTGCTCTCCGACGGCTACCTCGCCAACGGCTCCGAGCCCTGGCGCATCCCCGAAATCGACGAACTTCCGGATCTGCGCGTCCAGTTCACCACCACGCCCAACCATCGGCTGGCCGACGGCACCGACGTCTTCTGGCCCTACAAGCGTGACCCGCAGACCCTCGCGCGGCCGTGGGCGGTGCCGGGCACGCCTGGTCTGGAGCACCGTATCGGCGGGATCGAGAAGCAGGACGGCACGGGCAACATCTCCTACGATCCCGCCAACCACGACTTCATGGTCCGTACCCGCCAGGCCAAGATCGACGGCATCACCGTCCCCGACCTCGACGTGGACGACCCGCACGGCGCCCGCACCCTGGTCCTCGGCTGGGGCTCGACCTACGGCCCCATCACCGCGGCGGTGCGGAGGCTGCGGGCGGCCGGCGACGCGATCGCCCAGGCCCACCTGCGCCATCTGAACCCGTTCCCGGCCAATCTCGGCGCGGTCCTCGCGCGCTACGACAAGGTCGTCATCCCTGAGATGAACCTCGGCCAGCTGGCCACCCTGATCCGCGCGAGGTACCTCGTCGACGCCCACTCCTACAACCAGGTCAACGGCATGCCGTTCAAGGCGCAGCAGCTCGCCACCGCACTGAAGGAGGCCATCGATGACTGACGCCGGCAACCACCTCCTCCAGCTGGTGCCCAGGGCCGAGGCCAAGCAGTCGATGAAGGACTTCAAGTCGGACCAGGAAGTGCGCTGGTGCCCCGGCTGCGGCGACTACGCCATCCTCGCCGCCGTCCAGGGCTTCATGCCCGAACTCGGCCTGGCCAGGGAGAACATCGTCTTCGTCTCCGGCATCGGCTGCTCCTCCCGCTTCCCGTACTACATGAACACCTACGGGATGCACTCCATCCACGGCCGCGCCCCCGCCATCGCCACCGGCCTGGCCACCAGCCGACGCGACCTGTCCGTGTGGGTCGTCACCGGTGACGGCGACGCGCTCTCCATCGGCGGCAACCACCTCATCCACGCCCTGCGCCGCAACGTCAATCTGAAGATCCTGCTGTTCAACAACCGGATCTACGGCCTGACCAAGGGCCAGTACTCGCCCACCTCCGAGGTCGGCAAGATCACCAAGTCGACGCCGATGGGCTCGCTGGACGCCCCCTTCAACCCGGTCTCCCTCGCCCTCGGCGCCGAAGCCACCTTCGTGGCCCGCACCATCGACTCCGACCGCAAGCACCTCACCGAGGTCCTGCGCGCCGCCGCCGAACACCCCGGCACCGCACTGGTCGAGATCTACCAGAACTGCAATATCTTCAACGACGGCGCCTTCGACGCGCTCAAAGACCGCCAGCAGGCCCAGGAAGCGCTGATCCGCCTGGAAGACGGGCAGCCGATCCGGTTCGGAGCCGACTCCTCACGCGGCGTCGTACGCGACCGGGCCACCGGCGACCTCGACGTGGTCACCGTCACCCCGGACAACGAGGCCGACATCCTCGTCCACGACGCCCACGCCGCCTCCCCGACCACCGCCTTCGCCCTCTCCCGCCTCGCCGACCCCGACACCCTGCACCACACCCCCATCGGCGTCTTCCGCGACATCCAACGCCCCGTCTACGACGAGCAGATGAGCCGGCAACTCGACACCGCCATCGAGCAGACGGGGAAGGGCGACCTCGCCGCACTCCTCGCGGGCGGCGACACCTGGACGGTCGTCGGCTGACACCGGCCGACCGCACCACTACACCACCGCACCACCGAGGCCCGGAACGACCGTTTCCGGGCCTCTTCGCGTGTCCCGGCGAGGGAGCACTTTCTTTTAGTTAGCGCTAGCCGTATGGTTAGTGCCCTAGCCCCCTCGCAAGGAGTGTCAGAGACCATGAGCATCATCGTCACCGGAGCCACCGGACACCTCGGCCGGCACGTCGTGGAGCAGTTGCTGGAGAAGGTTCCGGCGGAGCAGATCACCGCCGTCGTACGCGACGAGAAGAAGGCCGCGGACTTCGCGGCGCGCGGCGTCCGGCTGGCCGTCGCCGACTACAACGCCCCCGAGACCTTCGACGGCCTGTTCGCCGCGGGTGACAAGGTCCTGCTGATCTCGGGCAACGAGTTCGACAACGACCGGGTGCGCCAGCACACCGTGGTGATCGAGGCGGCGAAGGCGGCGGGCGTGGCGCTGCTCGCGTACACCAGCGCGCCGAGCAGCCTGAAGGCCACGCTGGCGGACGACCACCGGGCCACCGAGAAGGTGCTGCTCGCCTCCGGTCTGCCGTACACGCTGCTGCGCAACGGCTGGTACCACGAGAACTACACCGAGCGGCTCGCCCCGGTGCTGGAGCACGGCGCGGTCGTGGCCGCGGCCGGCGATGGCCGGGTCTCCTCGGCCGCCCGCGCCGACTACGCAGCCGCCGCGGTCGCGGTGCTGACCGGCGAGGGTCATGAGAACCGGGCGTACGAGCTGGGCGGCGACGTGGCCTGGAGCTTCGCCGAGTACGCGGCCGAGCTGAGCCGCGCGGCCGGCCGGGAGATCGCCTACAAGGCGGTCACCGAAGAGGCGATGCGGAACATCCTCACCGGCGCCGGTCTGCCCGAGCCGCTGGCCGCCGTCTTCGCCGGGGTGGACACCTCGATCTCGCGGGGCGAGCTGGTCGTCGACTCCGGCGACCTCTCCCGGCTGACCGGCCGTCCGACGACCCCGCTGGCACAGGCCGTCGAGGCCGCGTTCAAGGACTGACCTCCGCCTGGCCCCCACCTGGCCGGCGCCCGCCCCCGCACGCCCCCGGCTGTCATGACCGTATGGCGATACGGACATGACAGCCGGGGGCGTGCAGCGTTACCTTCGTGCCCGCGCGCACGTCGGCGCATGGAGGAGCAGAGGGAGGGCCCGTGTCCGGGACGTCCAGGGGTGAGCACCGCATAGGTCTGCTGAACGGTTTCGCCGCCTACGGCATGTGGGGCCTGGTGCCCCTGTTCTGGCCGCTGATGAAGCCCGCCGGGGCGATGGAGATCCTCGCCCACCGGATGGTGTGGTCGCTGGTCTTCGTCGCCGGGGCCCTGCTGTTCGTACGGCGCTGGGCGTGGGCCGGGGAACTCCTGCGCCAACCGCGCCGGCTGGCGCTGGTGGCGGTGGCCGCCGCGGTGATCACCATCAACTGGGGCGTGTACATCTGGGCGGTCAACGCCGGCCATGTGGTGGAGGCGTCCCTGGGGTACTTCATCAACCCGCTGGTCACCATCGCCATGGGCGTGCTGCTGCTGAAGGAGCGGCTGCGGCCTGTGCAGTGGATGGCGGTGGCGACGGGTTTCGCCGCGGTCGTCGTCCTGACCGTCGGCTACGGCCGCCCGCCGTGGATCTCGCTCTGCCTCGCGTTCAGCTTCGCCACCTACGGGCTGGTGAAGAAGAAGGTGGGGCTCGGCGGCGTCGAGTCGCTGGCCGCGGAGACCGCGATCCAGTTCCTGCCCGCGCTCGGCTATCTGCTCTGGCTCGGCGCGCAGGGGCACTCCACCTTCACGACCGAGGGCGCGGGCCACGGGGTGCTGCTCGCCTCCACCGGCGCCGTCACCGCGCTGCCGCTTGTCTGCTTCGGCGCGGCGGCGATCCGCGTGCCGCTGTCCACCCTGGGCCTGCTCCAGTACCTGGCCCCGGTCTTCCAGTTCCTGCTGGGCATCCTGTACTTCCACGAGGCCATGCCGCCCGAGCGCTGGGCCGGTTTCGCGCTGGTCTGGGTGGCCCTGCTGCTGCTCACGGGCAGCGCCCTGCACTCGGGGCGGCGGTCGCGGAAAGCCGTGGCGGACCTGGAGGCACGGGTCGCGGAGGCTCGGACCGGCACGCCCCGTACGGAGGCTCCGGGCGGGACCGCGGTCGACGCCTGATCGTTTCCCCAGGCGGGCGCGGAACGGTTACGCCGCCCCGTGCCCGGCCGCACGGGAGGCCCGGTCGGTGAGGCGGAGCATGCGGGCGCGGGCGGATTCCAGGGGGCGGGGGTCTTCGGCGGCGGGGCCCGGTTCGGCGGCGAGGTCGGCCCAGAGGTCTATCAGGTCGCGGCCCAGCCGCAGGCCCTCCTCCGGGTCCCTTACCGCACGCCAGGCGGTCGAGGCGCTCTGCACATTGCCGTAGGCCGCGTCGGCGTCCCGCGCGGTGCGGCGCAGTCGGGCGAGGTCCAGGGAGAGCCGGCAGGCGCGGACCGGTTCGCCCGCGAGGTAGGCGATGTAGGCGGCCAGTTCGCGCAGGTGCAGCACCTCGGCGTGGTCGGCGCCGAGAACGGCGGTCGCCTCGTCGACGGTGCGCTCGACGAGCCCCGCCGCGTCCTCGATCCTGCCCGCCCGCACGGCCTCGTTGATCCGCTTCATCGGCTCGGTGAGCAGTTCGGCCCCCTCCGCCGTCTCGGTCACCGGCCCCTCCCCGAGCACCTCTTCGGCCACCGCGTCGAAGCCGCGGGGCGGGGTGGGGGTGGCAGTGGTCGCCGCGACGGACTCGGCGGGCCAACCCGCGGTCACGTCAGCCTCGGGGGCCGGCGCGGGAGTGAGCGGCGGGGTCGCGTCCGAGGGGGGCGCAGGGGCGTACGCCGGGGACGCGGGAACGTTGACGACGGGCGCGGGCGCGTCGCCCGGGGGGGACGTGGGAGCTTCGTCAGCAGGCGGGGGCGCAGGGGCGTGCGCCAGAGACGCGGGGGCCTCCGCGACCGGCGTCCCCGTACCCGCGCCCGGCGCCTCCGCCCCCGCCCCCATGACCGGTGCCGGGCCGAACTCGCCCCGTGGGGTGCGGAGGAATTCCGGGGCCTCCGGCTGAGCCACCCGTACGGCCTTGCCCGTGACCCGGCTGGAGCCGTCCGCCGACACCTCCAGCGGGACGACGCAGCCGGCGCGGTCGTCCTGGACGGTGGCCCGGACGGGGGTGCCGAGGCTGATGGCGAGGCGCTGGAGGTGGTTCAGGACGGCCTGCTGGATCTCCTCGCCCGGTGCCGGCACGACCGCCGCTCCGCCCACGGACGCGCCGCCCGCGCCGTACACCCGGACGGGCACCGCCGCCGGATGCGCCACGGGCCCCGGCACCCGCTTCTTCTCGAAGCTCAGTCGAGCCATCGGTCCTTCCCTCACTCCCCCGCGCCGCACACCGGCCGCACGCGTCCTGCGAACCAGTGTGTCCGTTCCATGCCCGCCTCCGCGTCACCACGAGGTCACAGCCTCGTCCCAACGGACCGCCCGGTCCGCCCCGCCCGGCCGGGAACCGCCACGGCCACCGCGGAGGTGCTGTTCAACGACGCTACCCGGAGGGAGGGACGGCACCATGAACGGCTCCACGGACGGCTCCACGAACGGCACCGCGACCAGCGCTCGCGAGATCGCCGCCGCGGTGTGCGCCGGCGCCTCGACGGCCGTCGGGGCGGTCACCGCCGCGCTGGCGCGGATCGAGCGCGCCGACCCGGTGCTCTGCGCCTTCGCGGAGGTGTGGCAGGAGGAGGCGCTGCGCGGCGCGCGGGCGGTGGACGACCGGATCGCGGCGGGGGAACGGCCGCCGCTGGCCGGGGTGCCGATCGGGGTGAAGGGACGGCACGGGCTGCGCGGGGCGGGGCCGCTGATCGCCGCCGGCTGCGTCCCGGTGGGGGCCACCGCCGTGCCGGGGCCGGAAACCCCCTGGCGGACATGGGGACTTGGGCGCCACGGCCGTACGGTCAACCCCTGGCGGTACGACCGTACGCCCGGCGGTTCCTCGGCGGGTTCCGCCGTCGCCGTGGCCGCCGGGCTGGTGCCGCTGGCCACCGGCACCGACGGGGCGGGGTCGGTGCGGATACCGGCCGCGTGGTGCGGGGTGATCGGGCTGAAGGCGACCAACGGGCGGCTGCCCTCCACCGACCGCAGCGGCCTCGCGGCGCCCGGTGTGCTGACCCGGTGCGCCGCGGACACCGAGGCGTACTGGCGGGTGATGACCGGACAGGCCGGGAGCTCCGGCATCGATACCGGTGCCGGTGAGCGCCGTACTCCCACCGCCCTCTGGTCGCCCGACCTCGGCTTCGCCGACCCCGACCCCGAACCGGTCAGGCTCGCCCACGCCGCGGCCCTCGGGCTCGCCAGGGCAGGGGCAGTACGCCTCCTGCCCGGCTCGCCCCTCCGCCTCGACGACCCGGCCCCGGCCTGGCTCGCCCTGCGCGGAGACGGCGATCGCCGTGCGGCCGCACGCGTCCGCGCCGTCAACGACCGCCGCCTCGCCGACCTCTTCCGCCGCGCCGACCTCCTGCTGACCCCCACCACGCCCTGTCCCGCCCATGGCCACGGCGGTCCGGGAGACCGCTACTCCACGGCCCTCACCTGGGCCTTCAACCTCAGCGGACACCCGGCGCTCAGCCTCCCGGCGGGACTCGGCCGCGACGGCTGCCCGGTGGGGCTCCAGCTCGTGGCGGCGCCGGGACGGGAGGAACTGCTGCTGGCGGTGGCCGGTTCGGCTACGGGTTGACGTCCTGCGTCCGCGGCGGCGTAGGCGCGGTTACTTCGCCGTGTCCGCCGCCTTCACCAGCGCGTCCTTGGTGACCGCGCCGGCGTAGACCTTGCCGTCGTCGGTCATCAGGACGTTGACCAGGCGGGTGGAGAAGACCGTGCCCTTGCCGAACGTCCCGGAGACCTTGTCGCCCAGCGAGCCGAGGAAGCCGCCGAGGTCGCCGCCCTTGGCACCGGTGGGCAGGCCGCCCCGTGCACCGGTGTCGAAGGTGGCGATGGAGGTCCAGCCCTTGCCGATCACCTTGCCGCCGGACTCGCCCCGCTTCCCTTCGAGGCCCTTGGCGCCGTCCATGCCCTCCAGGCCCTTGCCGGGGCCGGTCGTCCCGGCGCCCTTGCCCGCGCCCTCCGTCCGCTCGGTGACCTTCGCGCCCTTCGGCGGCGTGAAGGCGAACGTGGCGGCGGCGGGCCGGGCGAAGGAGACCCGGGTGAAGCCCGCGTCGAGCACGGCGGCGCCACCGCTCCTGGGGGTCAGGGTGAACTTCAGCGGCATGCCGGTCTTCGCGTCCACGGCGATGTTGATCGCGCCGACCGTGGTGCCGGACTGGCGGGGCTTGATCTGGAGCTTGTAGGCGTCGCGCCCGGCGACCCGCGCGGTGCCGTCGACGGTCACCGAGGTGGTGTCGTCCACCGCCTTCAGCGCCTGGTCGGCGAAGTCCTTGGGCGTGGCCGGGGGCTGGGACCGGTCCTTGCCGGCGGCGGGTGCGGTGCCGTGGGTGACCTGGTCGCTCTTGCTGTCGTAGCCCCAGACGTCCTTGCCGTCGTGGATGACGCTGTACTCGGCGCCCTGCTCCACGAGCGAGAGCTTCTGCCGGTCCGGGCCGTCGGCGGCGACGCGCACGGTGTGGGTGCCGGAGAGCAGTTCGGTCAGCCGGGCGCTCGGGTCCGCGGCGGAGTCGGAACGGGAGCCGGAGCCCTGGGCCAGGCCGGAGGCGAGGCCGCTCTCCAGGCCGCCGAGGTCGGGCAGACCCAGGTCGGTGCTGACCTTCACGGTGCCGGACAGCTGCTGCACGTCCGACTTGGCGATCTTGTCGATGAGCTGCTGCGCGGTGATCCTGGGCAGGTCCGGGTCGCCGGAGTCGGCGAGTGCCGGGACCAGTCCGATGGTGGCCGCGGCCACACCGACCACCGCGACCGGGACGGCGTACCGCGCGGCCCTGCGGCGGCCCGAGCGTGTCTCCTCGTCCCGAGCGGCGTTCACTGCGTCGTCGGATTCGTACGGTGCCATGTGTGCCTTACCTCCGTCGTCGGCGGCGGCTGCCCTCACGCTGGTCCACCCGAGCCGCCATTCTCACCCGAACCGGTGATCAGTGGTGATGTCCGTGGTGTCCATACGACCAAATCCGCGCCGCGGAATCGTCAGCCCACGGGGCCAACTCGGCGTACGACTGCGGTATGACGCGCGGGGGGCACCCCTAGGGGCTCGAACGCAATCCCCCAGGGCAGGATGCGGCAGACATCCGGGGTACGGCCACCCGGCGGACGCCGGACGGGTGGCCGGACGGGTGGCCGGGCGGCGGACACCGGGCGGTCAGGCGCGGGCGGTCATCCGGCGCGGTGCACCACCGCATCGCACAGCTCCGTCAGCGCCGCCTTGGCGTCGCACTCCTGAAGCGGGGCGAGCGCGGCGCGCGCCTCTTCCGCGTACCGCACGGTGTCCCGGCGGGCCTGCTCCAGGGCCGGGTGGGCGCGCAGCGCGGCCAGCGCCTCGGCGTGCCGGGCGTCGTCGCTGAGGTCGGAGTCCAGCAGCTCGCACAGGGCGAGGTCCTCGGGCAGGCCGAGCCGGGCGGCCCGCTCGCGCAGCCGCAGCACGGGCAGGGTCGGGATGCCCTCGCGCAGGTCGGTGCCGGGGGTCTTGCCGGACTCGTGGGAGTCGGAGGCGATGTCCAGGTAGTCGTCGGCGAGCTGGAAGGCCACGCCGAGCCGCTCGCCGTACTGGGTGAGCACGTCCACGACCGTCTCGTCCGCGCCGGACATCATCGCGCCGAACCGGCAGGCCACCGCGACCAGCGAGCCGGTCTTGCCGCCGAGCACGTCGAGGTAGTGCTCGACCGGGTCGCGGCCGTCGGTGGGGCCGGCGGTCTCCAGGATCTGGCCGGTGACCAGGCGTTCGAACGCGAGGGCCTGGACCCGGACCGCCTCGGGGCCGAGGTCGGCGAGGATCTGGGAGGCGCGGGCGAAGAGGAAGTCGCCGGTGAGGACCGCGACGGAGTTGCCCCAGCGGGTGTTGGCGCTGTCCACGCCCCGGCGCACGGCGGCCTCGTCCATGACGTCGTCGTGGTAGAGCGTGGCCAGATGGGTCAGCTCCACGACCACGGCCGAGGGCACCACACCGGGCGCGTAGGGGTCGCCGAACTGCGCCGCGAGCATCACGAGGAGCGGCCTGAAGCGCTTCCCGCCGGCCCGCACGAGGTGCTGCGCGGCCCCCGTGATGAACGGGACCTCGCTCTTGGTGGCCTCTAGCAGGCCCTCCTCGACAGCCGCCAATCCGGCCTGGACATCGGCTTCGAGAGCCTGGTCCCGCACGCTCAGCCCGAACGGCCCGACGACGGTCACGAGGGGTCTCCTGTCTGCTGGTGTCTGCTGGCGATTACGCGGTTTGTCGATAGGTCGCTGCCATCACTCAAGTCAGCGTATCCGGTCCGGTTTCGATCACCGAGAGCGCCCACCCTGCGCCCACCCGTCCAGGACGGGACGTATCGGGTCATGACTGGCATACCCCTGGTCGGATGATGACAACGGACATTCATCGATTTAACCGGTAATCGGGAACTTCTTCGCGATCCCCGAGAGGGATGGAGCACCGACTCCACCCCACCGAGGGACGAATCCCCCATGCCCGATTTTCCATAGTTTGCCATTTCGTGAATTGGGTCACCCGACCGCGTTCCCGCCCACGGCCCCGCGACACCTCTCCACGCCGTGCCCCGCAAGCGAGTTGAGCGTTGGCATTCGCAAAGGATCAAGTACCCCATAGGCTGCTGATCAAGGTCAAATGCCTCGATATAACAATTCCGCGCTTGTTCCCGGCATGTGCTCTCGCATACCTTCCCGAGCCATCGGGCGGACGCCGAATCCTGCCGCCGCCCGTACACCCATCGACGAACTCATTCGTACGGCAGGAGCGGGGGACCCAGGTAAGTCGCCGGACCCGGACGACTCACGTGGCGCAGCGCGGGACACACCGCGCCGCACCGCGTGTTCGCACCGGGACCGGCTTGGGGTCAAGCCACGCCTCTCACCAGGCACGGCCGGGCACCTCCCCGCCCGAACCCGACAGCTCACCTCGCAGGCGTAGGAGAGGAACGTCCCCATGTCTGCTGCCGTTCAGCCGCGCCGCACCCGTGCCAACCGCCTCGTCCGCCTCATCGCCGTCGCCGGCACCGGCGCGGCCGTGCTCGCCATGCCTCTCGTGGGCGCCGCCACCGCGTCCGCCACCACCGGCACGACGTCGGCCGCCACCACGCCCGCCGGGTACCCGAACAACCTCGACGGCTGGATCCGCGAGTCCCTCGCGATCATGGCCCAGAAGGGCATTCCGGGCTCCTACAACGGCATCTACCGCAATGTCATACGCGAGTCCTCGGGCAACCCGAACGCCATCAACCTGTGGGACTCCAACGCCGCCAAGGGCATACCGTCCAAGGGCCTGCTCCAGGTGATCGACCCGACCTTCAACGCGTACCACGTGGCCGGAACGTCGTTCAACATCTACGACCCGGTCGCCAACATCACCGCCGCCTGCAACTACGCGGCCGCCCGCTACGGCTCGATCGACAACGTCAACGGCGCCTACTGAGGCGTCTGCGGCGCCATACCACCGCTGCTCCCGGTCACCCGGCCGGGAACAGCCTTTCGAGGACGACGGCGATGCCGTCGTCCTCGTTCGACGCCGTGACCTCGTCGGCGACCGCCTTCAGCTCGGGGTGGGCGTTCGCCATCGCGACGCCGTGCGCCGCCCAGCGGAACATCGGGATGTCGTTGGGCATGTCGCCGAAGGCCAGGGCGCGTTCCGCGGGGACCCCGAGCCGCTCGGCGGCCAGCGCGAGCCCGGTGGCCTTGGTCACCCCGCACGGCTGGAGCTCCACGGTTCCGGGCCCCGACATGGTGACCGTGGCCAGCGAGTCCACGACCGAGCGGGCCACCGCCGCCAACTCGTCGTCGGACAGGGTGGCGTGGCGCAGCAGCACCTTGCTGATCGGCGCCCGCCACAGGTCGTCGCGCCGGGCCACCCGGACCGCGGGCAGGGTCGGGTGGGGCATCCGGTATCCGGGTTCGATCAGGGTGAGCCCGTCGGTGCCGTCCTGGTCGACGGCGGCGAACACCGGGCCCGTCTCGGCCTCGATCTTGCCGAGCGCGGTCTCGGCGAGCTCCCGGTCCAGCCGGACCGACCACAGCATGCGGCCGGACGCGGCGTCGTACAGCTGCGCGCCCTGCCCGCACACCGCGAGCCCGGTGGCGCCGAGGGCGGTCAGCAGGGGGCGCACCCTGGGGGCCGGGCGGCCGGTGACGACCAGGTGCCGGGCTCCGGCCCGCGCCGCCCGCGCGAGCACGGCCAGCGAGCGCTCGGAGACGGTGTCGTCGCCGCGCAGCAGCGTCCCGTCCAGGTCGGTGGCGATCAGTGCGTACGCGGGGGAGGCAACCATGATCAGAGAATACGGACCGATCCCCTCCACCGGCCTGCGTGTCCTCCCCCGACTCCCGTGTCATTGCCCGGACTTGCGCCTTCGCCGACTTCAAGTGGGTTCGAGGGCAGGCGTGGTGGGGTGGTGGTGGCCGGGCGCGCGTCCGTGGGACGGCCGGGGCGGGGGCTCGTACGGCGGTGGGGGTGGCGGCCGGTACGGGGTCGCCGCTCGCCACCCCCCGGCCACCCCCCGCTCCGGGCATCCGGCGCCGTCGGCACTCACCCGTGTTCCCGCGCCAGATGTCCCGCCAGTCTCGGGGACGCGAATTCCGTGCCGCACACGAAGCGCATCACCGGGCCGTAGGAGGAGGCGGCCGGGAGGCCGGTGAAGTAGAGGCCGGGGAGCGAGGAGACGTAGCCGGTGCCGAGGCGCGGGGTACCGCGGCTCGTCGCGAGGCGGCTGCGCAGGGTGGGGCCGAGGAAGTCCATCGCGGCCGTGTCCACCCGGTAACCGGTCGCCGCGATGACATGGTCGGCGCTCAGGCGGTCCACGCGGCCGCCGTGCGTGCGCACCGTCAGCACCGGCCGCCCGTCCTCCGCCGCCGCGCCCAGCACCCGTTCGACGTCGTCCACCTGCACCGCGCCCTCGAACCGCTCCCGCAGCCACCACGCGCCGAGCGGCCCGAGCACCCGGCGGACCAGGAGATGCCGGGTGGCCTCGGGCAGGAAGCGGTAGGGGTGCGGGCAGTAGCTGAACGCCCACAGCGACCAGGCCCGCCCGAACGGCGACTCGGGGCGCAGCCTCGGCTGCTCCCAGGGCGGCGCCCCGAAGGCGACCCGCCCGCGCCCCCGCGCCACCACCCGCACCCGCGCCCCGGCCTCCGCCGCCAGCACGGCCGTCTCCAGCGCGGACTGCCCGGCGCCGACCACGATCAGCTCCCTGCCGCAGAAGCGCCCGAGGTCGTGGTGCTGGGAGCTGTGCGAGACGGGGCCCTCCGGATCGGGCCCGGCACCGGACGCCGCCCGCAGCTCCGCCGGGAGATGGGCGAGACCGGACAGCCCGGTGGCCACGACCACCGCCCGCGCGGCGAACGACTCCCCCGAGTCCAGCTTGAGTTCGAACCCCCCGCCCGCCTCCTGCCCGGCCGGCTCGACGCAGACCACTCGCACCCGTTCGAGATCCGGCACGAGCCGCCGCTGGAACCACTCGCCGTACCCGACGAAGGTCTCCACCGGGATGACGTCCGCGTCACCGGCGAGCCGGCGGATCCCGGTCGCGTCGCAGTAGTCGGCGAGGGTGTGGCCGGGCTGCGGGCAGTCCAGGCTGGAGGCGGCGGGGGTCGATTTCAGCAGCATGCCCGCGGGCATATGGGCGCGCCAGCTGACCATGGGGTCGCCGAAGACCCGTACGGGCAGGCCGCGCGCCCGCAGATGGGCGGCGGTGGACAGGCCGAACGGCCCCGCTCCGATGACTGCAACCGGTCGGATCACGAAGTCCCTCCCCAGAACGCGTTCCTTCGTGGCCACCGCCACTTCGGTGGCCTACTCCGTGGTGCCGCCGCGGCGGCGGGCCCGCCACAGCTGGCGCAGATGCCGCGCGCCCGGACGCGCGCACCGGGCGAGCATCGTGAGGAACGGCAGCGGATCGTCCCCCGCGAACCACGCCAGCTCCGTCCCGCTCGCCCGCGCCGGCGCGTGCGGGGTCGTATAGCCGCCGCGGCGGTAGGCGACCAGGGCCGGCAGGTCGATGTTCTCCACCAGGTAGCGCCGCCCGGCCCGCTGCTCCCCCTCGGGTACCGGCCGCCCGGTCAGATCGAGGTGCAGTGCCCGTACGACGTCCACGCCCGCCGCGCTCTCGAACAGCCGGAACTGCGCGCCCATCCGCGGATTGAAGTCCAGCAGCTTGTACCGCCCGTCGCGCCGGTCCAAGCGCACGTCCAGGTCGGCCACCCCGCTGAACCCGATCCGCTTCACGAATCGCGCCGCCAGGTCCGCGAGTTCCGGGTTGTCGACCACGTACGCGTGCGCGGTCATGCCCGCGTGCGGCGGCCAGGAGCGCACCTTCACCCCGGTGAACAGCGCGAGCGGGTTCGCCTCCCGGTCGAAGCAGGCGTGCACGATCCAGTCCTCGGCCTGCTCGCGCGGCAGGTACTCCTGGAGGATCACCCCCGGATCCGGCCCCCACTCGCGGGCCAGCGCGAGCAGGCGCGCGCGGGTGGCGATCCGTGTGGTGCCGCCCACCGCGGGCCGGCTGCGCCGCAGGAACGCCTCCCGGTTCTTCGCCACCACCGGGAAGCTCGCGGTGTCGGCGAAGGCCACGACCTCCTCGTACGACCGCGGGAAGGCCGCCGCCGGGGAGGCGAACCCGTGCCCGTGCTCCGCGCACAGTTCGTGCAGCCCCTGCTTGCTGGCCACCCGGCGCGGCAGCGCCGGGTCCACCCGCGGGCAGAGAAAGGATCCGGCCAGCGCGTCGCGGTGCTCGGCGATCAGGACGGCCGCCTCCTCGTCCGTCGGGATCAGCACGGCGGGCCGGCCGATCCGGCGGCCGATGCGCAGCAGCCCCTCGACCAGACGACCGGGGTCCTCCGCGCCGGTCGTCGGCCAGACGAACGCCCGGCGCAGATAGCGGGAGGCGGCCGCCGGGGTGTACGGGTCCTCGGTGATCGCGTACATGGGCACGCCGAGCCGGCCCAGGCTGCGGATCGCGCCCACCCCGCCGTGGTGCAGCGGATAGGCGCCGAACTTGACGATCAGTCCCGGCACCCCGCGGTCGGCCTGCACGGGCACACCGGCGGTGTCTTCGGCCACGGGTCCCCCCACGTGTCCTCCGGGGACGGCCCCACCCTCCCCCGGAGGACGCTAAGCCGGAACTACCGCCTCCGACAAGGTCCTTTCGGACATTGCGAACTCTTGAGGCACTACGCGGGCAACCCCCCAGCCACTGCCCAAGACCGGTGTCCCGGCCGTAACGTGTGGCTCGATCACGTGCAACGCATCGCCATGCATGGCCTGGATGAGAGCGAGGCAGTACCCCGATGCCCCCCTTCGACGTCCCCGAGGGCGACCCCTTCGGCCCGCACAACCTCCCCTATGGCGTGTTCTCGCCCTCCGGCAGCCCGGAGCGCAGGGTCGGTGTCCGGCTCGGGGACCAGGTCCTCGACGCGGGCGCCGCGGCCGCGGCCCTCGGCTCGCCGCACCACGCGCTGCTCGCCCGCCCCACCCTCAACCCGCTGCTGGCGGCCGGGCGCGCCGCGTGGAGCGAGGTGCGCGCCGCGCTCACCTCCTGGGTCACCGACCCCGCGTACCGCGAGACGCTCGCGCCGCTGTTCCACCCGCTGTCCGAGGTGACCCTGCACCTGCCCTTCGAGGTCGCGGACTACGTCGACTTCTACGCCTCCGAGCACCACGCCCGCAATGTCGGCAAGGTCTTCCGCCCGGACGCCGAGGACTCCCTCACCCCGAACTGGAAGCACCTGCCGATCGGTTACCACGGCCGCTCCGGCACCGTCGTGGTCTCGGGCACGGATGTCGTACGGCCCTCCGGGCAGCGCAAGGGCCCCGCCGACCCGGCGCCGGTGTTCGGGCCCTCGATCCGGCTGGACATCGAGGCCGAGGTCGGCTTCGTCGTCGGCGTGCCCAGCGAGCAGGGGACCCCGGTCGCGCTCGGCGACTACCGTGAGCACGTCTTCGGGCTGTGCCTGCTCAACGACTGGTCCGCGCGCGACATCCAGGCCTGGGAGTACGTCCCCCTCGGACCGTTCCTCGGCAAGTCCTTCTCGACCTCGGTGTCGGCCTGGATCACCCCGCTGGACGCCCTGGAGCACGCGCGGGTGGCCCCGCCCGAGCGCACCCACCCGCTGCTGCCCTACCTGGACGACGCGGCCCCCGGCATCGAGCCCGGCGGCTACGACCTGCGGATCTCGGTCGTCCTCAACGGCGAGGTGGTCTCCGAGCCGCCCTTCTCCGCCATGTACTGGACCGCCGCCCAGCAGCTCGCCCAGATGACCGTCAACGGCGCCAGCCTGCGCACCGGCGACCTGTACGGCTCCGGCACCGTGAGCGGGCCCGAGCAGCACCAGCGCGGCTCCCTGCTGGAGCTGACCTGGAACGGCCGCGACCCCCTCGAACTCCCCGGCGGCAAGCGCGCCTTCCTGGAGGACGGCGACGTGGTGACCCTGACCGCGTGGGCGCCCGGCCCGGACGGGACCCGTGTCGGCCTCGGCGAGGTGACCGGCCGGATCGTGCCCCCGGCCTGATCCGGCGGGCGCCGCGCGGCGGGCCGGGACCGGACGGTTCGGCCCCGACACCTGACTCGCGGCGCCCCTCTTCGTCATACTGGCGGCAGCACGCACCACCCACGGCGGTCGCCCGCGCCGCCCCCTTGCGCACCGCCCCTCCGCGCATCCCCTCTCCGACCAGGAACCGGAGCCCCGGCATGACCGTCTGCCTGCTCCTGCTCAGCGTCGTCGCCCTGACGGCGGCCGGCCCGGCACCGCGCGCGCTGACCCGCGCCGACTGGCCGGAACGGGAACCCGTGGTCGCGCTCTGGGTGTGGCAGTGCCTGGTCGCCACCGTCCTGCTGTGCTGTCTGGCGGCGCTGACGCTGGGCACCGCGGCGGTCTTCCACACCGTGCGCGACCGTGTGTTCGCCCCCGCGCCGCCCGCCGTCACCGCCGCCTACGACCTCTCCGCCGCGCCGGTGTGGGCCGCCGCCCTCACCGTCCTGCTCGCCTGCGGGGCCGCCTGGACCACCGCGATGCTCGGCCGGGAACTGGTCGAGGCCCGCCGCCGCCGCGGCCAGGCCCGCGCCCAGCTGCGCGAACGCGCCCCCGATCTACCCGCCGGACTGCCGGTCGCGCGGGGTCCGATGCTGGTGCTGGAGGACGAGTACCCGGACGCCTGGTGGATGCCGGGGCACCCCCCGCAACTGGTGGTCACCACCGGTGCGCTGCACCGGCTGACCGGCCATCAGCTGGACGCCGTGCTCACCCATGAGCGCGGCCACGCGCGCGCCCACCACGACTGGCTGCTGCACCTGTCCGCCGCGCTCGCCGGCGGCTTTCCGCGGGTGCCGCTGTTCGCCCACTTCCGGGACCAGACGCACCGCCTGGTGGAACTGGCCGCCGACGACGCCGCCTCCCGCCGCTGCGGTCATCTGACCACCGCCCTCGCGCTGATCGAGCTGAACCAGCACCGGGGCGTTCTGTCCTGCGCCTCCAGCCGCCGTCTGCTGGGCGAGCGGGTGGACCGCCTGCTGGAGCCGCCCCCGCGGCTGCTGCGCCGCCAGCGCGCCCTGACCACGACGGTCGCCGCGCTGGTGCCGCTCCTCCCGCTGCTGATCACCTTCGCGCCGGGGCTGCGGGCGCTGTCCTGAACGGCGGACGCCGGTCCGGGGCGACGGCGGGCCGCCGGGGCGGCTATATCCAGTCGTCCGGCTCCGGTTCGTCCTCGGGGCCCGGCCAGTCGTCCTCCGGGGCCTCGCCCGGCGCGGGCGGCTCGGCGGCGGCCCGGACCTGGCCGGACCCGCCCGGGGAGGCCAGCACGGCGAGCACCTCCTCGCCGTACGTCGCCAGCTTCTTCTCGCCGACCCCGCTGATGCCGGCCAGCTCCCGCAGTGAACCCGGCATACGGGAGACGATGGCGCGCAGGGTGGCGTCGTTGAAGATGATGTACGGCGGCACGCCCTGCTCCTTGGCCTGCCCGGTGCGCCAGGCGCGCAGCGCCTCGAAGGCGGGCTGGAGCTCCTCGGGCAGCTCGGCCACGGCCGCCTTGGCCTTGCCGCCGCCCCGGCCGGAACCGGAACCGGAGCCCGACCGGGAGGCGGCCGGCCGCTTCGGCTCCTTGCGCAGCGGCACCTCCCGCTCGCCGCGCAGCACGGTGCCGCTCGCCTCGGTGAGCACCAGGGTGCCGTATTCCCCCTCGACCGCGAGCAGGCCCTGGGCCAGCAGCTGCCGGATGGCGCCGCGCCACTCGCCCTCGGAGAGGTCCTGGCCGATGCCGAACACGGACAGCTGGTCGTGGTCGAACTGGATCACCTTGGCGGTGCGCTTGCCGAGCAGGATGTCCACGATCTGGAGGGCGCCGAACTTCTGTCCGCGCTCGCGCTGCAACCGCACCACCGTGGACAGCACCTTCTGCGCGGCGACCGTGCCGTCCCAGGTCTCCGGCGGGGTCAGGCAGGTGTCGCAGTTGCCGCAGCCCGCGGCGCCGGGCTCCTGGCCGAAGTAGGCGAGCAGCTGGCCGCGCCGGCACCCGGCCGTCTCGCACAGCGCGAGCATCGCGTCCAGATGGGCGGCGGCCCGGCGGCGGAACGCCTCGTCGCCCTCGCCGGACTGGATCAGCTTGCGCTGCTGCACCACGTCGTTCAGGCCGTACGCCATCCAGGCGGTGGAGGGCAGTCCGTCGCGGCCCGCGCGGCCGGTCTCCTGGTAGTAGCCCTCGATGGACTTGGGCAGGTCCAGATGGGCGACGAAGCGCACATCGGGCTTGTCGATGCCCATGCCGAAGGCGATGGTCGCCACCACGACCAGGCCGTCCTCGCGCAGGAACCGGGACTGGTGCGCCGCGCGGGTGCCCGCGTCCAGGCCCGCGTGGTACGGCACCGCCTCGATGCCGTTGGCGCTCAGGAACTCCGCGGTCCGCTCCACCGAGTTGCGCGAGAGGCAGTACACGATGCCCGCGTCGCCCGGATGCTCCTCGCGCAGGAAGGCGAGCAACTGCTTGCGCGGGTCGGCCTTGGGCACGATCCGGTACTGGATGTTCGGCCGGTCGAAGCTGGCGACGAAGTGCCGGGCCTCCGGGAGGTTCAGCCGCTGGGTGATCTCCTGGTGGGTGGCCCGCGTGGCGGTGGCCGTCAGGGCGATGCGCGGGACGTCCGGCCAGCGCTCGCCGAGCAGGCTCAGCGCGAGGTAGTCGGGGCGGAAGTCGTGGCCCCACTGGGCGACGCAGTGCGCCTCGTCGATCGCGAAGACGGAGATCTTGCCGCGCGAGAGCAGATCCAGGGTGCTGTCCAGGCGCAGCCGCTCCGGCGCCAGGTAGAGCAGGTCCAGCTCGCCGGCCAGGAACTCGGCCTCGACCGTCCGCCGCTCGTCGAAGTCCTGCGTGGAGTTGACGAAGCCGGCCCGCACACCGAGCGCGCGCAGGGCGTCCACCTGGTCCTGCATGAGCGCGATCAGCGGCGAGACCACCACACCGGTGCCGGGTCTGACCAGGGCCGGGATCTGGTAGCACAGCGACTTGCCGCCGCCGGTGGGCATGAGGACCAGGGCGTCGCCGCCCGCCACCACATGCTCGATGATCGCTTCCTGCTCGCCCCGGAAGGCGTTGTACCCGAAGACCCGGTGCAGCGTGGTCAGCGCCTCGCTCGCGTCCGCGCCGGGTCCCTCGGTCACCACTGGCATCTCGCTGATCCCGCCCGTCGCATCCATCGTCCTGTCCCCCGCCGGTCCCCCGTGTGCCGTCGTGCGCCCTCCGCCCACCACTGCCTCAACGATAGGGGTCCGCACCGACAGCCCCGGAGTTATCCACAGATTGCGAACATCAGTACGAATAAAGCGGGCCGTCCGTCACCCGAACAGCCGCTTCCGATGGCTCCCCGGCCGACCCGCGGCACATCCTGCTCGATGCGACCCCCCGTCTCCTCCCCCAGGAGCAAGGAGCCCCGCACGATGCCCGCTCACCTGACCCGACCCGCCCTCGCCCTCGTCGCCTCCGCCGTCGCCCTCGGCCTCGCGACCGCGCCCGCACGGGCCGACCGGGGGCCCGTCGATCCCTCCGTCCAAAAGCAGCTCGCGCCGACGGTGTCGGCCACCGCGAAGTACCGGTCCGTCCAGCTCGCCGTGGCCGCCGGTTACCGGCCCAACCCCTGCACCATGGACATGAACGACGGCATGGGCGCCATGGGCTACCACTACATCAACCCCAAGCTCTACGGCTCCCTCGACCCGGCCAGGCCCGCCGCCCTGCTCTACGAGGACGACGGCAAGGGCGGGCGCAGGCTCACCGGGGTGGAGTGGATCGTGAAGGCCGGCAAGAACACCGCGCGGCCCACGATGTTCGGCCGGAAGTTCGAGGGCCCGGTCACCGCGCACCACAACTCCACCATCCCGACCCACTACTCGCTGCACGCCTGGCTCTACAAGACGAACCCCAGCGGCCTGTTCTACGAGTGGAACCCCGACGTGAAATGCCCCTATCCGGGCGCGCCGGGCTGACCCCGCGGCAGCGCGAAGGCCCCGGTTCCGGAGACGGAACCGGGGCCTTCCCATGAGCACACGCGCACGCGGCGCACGAAGCGCGCTCGGCACGCTCAGCGCACGAACACGCTCGCCTGATTCGCCAGGTCCAGGAAGTACTGCGGCGCCACACCCAGCACCAGCGTCACCGCCACGCCGAGCCCGATCGCCAGCATCGTCATCGGCGACGGCACCGCCACCGTCGGCCCCTCCGGCGCGGGCTCGCTGAAGAACATCAGCACGATCACGCGGATGTAGAAGAACGCCGCGATCGCCGAGGAGATCACACCGATGACCACCAGCGGGACCGCGCCCCCGGCCGCCGCCGCCTTGAACACCGCGAACTTCCCCGCGAAGCCGGAGGTCAGCGGGATACCGGCGAAGGCCAGCAGGAACACCGCGAAGACCGCCGCCACCAGCGGGGAGCGCCGGCCGAGCCCGGCCCACTTGGACAGATGGGTCGCCTCGCCGCCCGCGTCCCGCACCAGCGTGACCACCGCGAAGGCGCCGATCGTCACGAACGAGTAGCCGGCCAGATAGAACAGGACCGACGACACGCCGTTCTTCGAGGTCGCGATGACACCCGCGAGGATGAACCCCGCGTGCGCGATGGACGAGTACGCCAGCAGCCGCTTGATGTCGGTCTGGGTGATCGCCACGATCGCGCCGCCCAGCATGGTGATGATCGCCACCGCCCACATCACCGGCCGCCAGTCCCAGCGCATGCCCGGCAGCACCACGTACAGCAGCCGCAGCAGCGCGCCGAACGCGGCCACCTTCGTCGCCGCCGCCATGAAGCCGGTCACCGGGGTGGGCGCGCCCTGGTAGACGTCGGGCGTCCACATGTGGAACGGCACCGCGCCCACCTTGAACAGCAGGCCCATCACCAGCAGGGCGGCCCCGATGAGCAGCAGCGCGTCATTGCCCATGGTGCCGGCCAGCGCCGGGTTCACATCGGTGACCGAGCCGTCCACGACCTGGGCGATGCGGGCGTACGACACCGAGCCCGCGTAGCCGTACAGCAGCGCGATGCCGAACAGGGTGAACGCCGAGGCGAACGCGCCCAGCAGGAAGTACTTGACCGCGGCCTCCTGCGACATGAGCCGCTTGCGGCGGGCCAGCGCGCACAGCAGGTACAGCGGCAGGGAGAAGACCTCCAGGGCGACGAACAGCGTCAGCAGGTCGTTCGCCGAGGTGAAGACCAGCATGCCGGAGACCGCGAACAGCAGCAGCGGGAAGACCTCGGTGGTGGTGAATCCGGCCCTGACCGCGGCCCTCTCGGTGTCACTGCCCGGCACGGCGGCGGCCTGCGCGGCGAAGGAGTCCACCCGGTTTCCGTGGGCCGCCGGGTCGAGCCGCCGCTCGGCGAAGGTGAACAGGCCCACGAGACCGGCCAGCAGGATGGTGCCCTGGAGGAACAGGGCGGGGCCGTCGACCGCGATGGCGCCCATGGCGGCGATGTGCGCCTTCGTGGTGCCGTACCCGTCGGCGGCGAGCCCGATGACCGCGGCGAACGCGGCGCACAGGGCGACGGCCGACACGAACACCTGTGCGTGGTAGCGGGACCTGCGCGGGACGAACGCCTCGACCAGCACCCCGACCAGCGCGGCGCCGAGGATGATCAGCGTGGGCGACAATTGCCCGTATTCGATCTTCGGCGCGCCGATCTGGGGGATGCGGTCCGCCGCGGTTGTCCACAGGCTGTGGACGGCTGGGGTGCTCACTTGGCCGCCTCCACCTCGGGCTTGGGGTCCTTCTTCTGGACGTCGGACATGGTGTGCTTGACCGCCGGATTGACGATGTCCGTCACGGGCTTCGGGTAGACGCCCAGGAAGATCAGCAGCACGATCAGCGGGGCGACCACCAGGACCTCGCGCACCCGCAGGTCGGGCATCGCCGAGACCTCGGGCTTCACCGGGCCCGTCATGGTGCGCTGGTAGAGCACCAGCGTGTAGAGCGCGGCGAGCACGATGCCGAAGGTGGCGATGATCCCGATCACCGGGTAGCGCGTGAACGTGCCGACCAGGACGAGGAATTCGCTCACGAAGGGCGCGAGGCCGGGCAGCGACAGGGTGGCCAGGCCGCCGATCAGGAAGGTGCCGGCGAGCACCGGGGCGACCTTCTGCACCCCGCCGTAGTCGGCGATGAGCCGCGAGCCGCGCCGGGAGATCAGGAATCCGGCGACCAGCATCAACGCGGCCGTGGAGATGCCGTGGTTGACCATGTAGAGGGTGGCGCCGGACTGGCCCTGGCTGGTCATCGCGAAGATGCCCATGATGATGAAGCCGAAGTGGGAGATCGACGCGTACGCCACCAGGCGCTTGATGTCCCGCTGGCCGACCGCGAGCAGCGCCCCGTAGACGATGCTGATCAGCGCCAGCACCAGGATCACCGGCGTCGCCCACCTGCTGGCGTCCGGGAACAGTCCGAGGCAGAAGCGGAGCATCGCGAAGGTGCCCACCTTGTCGACCACCGCCGTGATGAGGACGGCGACCGGGGCGGTGGACTCCTGCATGGCGTTGGGCAGCCAGGTGTGCAGCGGCCACAGCGGCGCCTTCACCGCGAAGGCGAAGAAGAAGCCGAGGAACAGCCAGCGTTCGGTGCTCGTCGCCATGTGCAGCGAGCCGTTGGCGCGCGCCTCGGCGATCTGCTGGAGGGAGAAGTTCCCGGCGACCACGTAGAGGCCGATCACCGCGGCCAGCATGATCAGACCGCCGACCAGGTTGTAGAGGAGGAACTTCACCGCCGCGTACGAGCGCTGGGTGGCCGCCGCCTCCTCGCCCTGGGCGTGGGCGCGGTCCCCGAAGCCGCCGATGAGGAAGTACATCGGGATCAGCATGGCTTCGAAGAAGATGTAGAAGACGAAGACGTCGGTGGCCTCGAAGGAGATGAGGACCATCGCCTCGACCGCCAGGATCAGCGCGAAGAAGCCCTGGGTGGGGCGCCAGCGGCGGCTGCCGGTCTCCAGCGGGTCGGCGTCGTGCCAGCCGGCCAGGATGACGAACGGGATCAGTACGGCGGTCAGCGCGATCAGCGCCACCCCGATGCCGTCGACCCCCAGTTCGTACCGCACCCCGAAGTCGCGGATCCAGGAGTGGGATTCGGTCATCTGGTAGCGGGCACCGCCCGGATCGAAGCGGACCAGGACGGTGACCGCCAGCGCGAGCGTGCCGAGCGAGACGAGCAGGGCCAGCCACTTGGCGGCGGCCCGCCGGGCCGCCGGTACGGCGGCGGTGACGACGGCTCCCACGGCGGGGAGCGCCGCCGTCGCTGTCAGCAGGGGAAAGGACATCGGTATCAGACCGCCCTCATCAGCAGGGTCGCGGCGACCAGGAGGGCCGCGCCGCCGAACATCGAGACCGCGTAGGAGCGGGCGAAGCCGTTCTGGAGCCGGCGCAGCCGCCCGGACAGGCCGCCGAAGCCGGCCGCCGCGCCGTTGACGACCCCGTCGACCAGGCTGTGGTCGACGTAGACCAGCGAGCGCGTGAGGTGTTCGCCGCCGCGCACCAGGACCACGTGGTTGAAGTCGTCCTGGAGGAGGTCGCGGCGGGCCGCGCGGGTGAGCAGGGAGCCGCGCGGAGCGAGCGCCGGGACGGGCTTCCGGCCGTACTGCGCCCAGGCGATGCCCACGCCGATCACCAGGCAGACCATGGTGGCGATGGTGACCTCCCCGGCGCTGACCGGGGAGTGGCCCTCGCTGTGTCCGGTGACCGGCTCCAGCCACTTCAGGAAGCGGTCGCCGACGCTGAAGAAGGCACCGCCGAAGACCGAGCCGACGGCCAGCACGATCATCGGGATCGTCATGACCTTCGGGGATTCGTGCGGATGCGGCTCGGCGTGTTCGCCGCGGTGCTCGGCGGCGGGCTCGGCGCTCGGGGCCTCGGGCGACCGGGTCGCCCGGTCGCGCCAGCGCTCCTCGCCGAAGAACGTCATCAGCATCACGCGCGTCATGTAGAACGCGGTGATGGCCGCGCCCACCAGGGCCGCGCCGCCGAGGATCCAGCCCTCGGTGCCGCCCTTGGCGAAGGCCGCCTCGATGATCTTGTCCTTGGAGAAGAAGCCGGACAGGCCCGGAAAGCCGATGATGGCGAGGTAGCCGAGGCCGAAGGTGACGAAGGTGACCGGCATGTACCTGCGCAGGCCGCCGAACTTGCGCATGTCGACCTCGTCGTTCATGCCGTGCATCACGGAGCCCGCGCCGAGGAACAGCCCGGCCTTGAAGAAGCCGTGGGTCACCAGGTGCATGATCGCGAAGACGTAGCCGATGGGGCCGAGGCCCGCGGCCAGCACCATGTAGCCGATCTGCGACATGGTCGAACCGGCCAGCGCCTTCTTGATGTCGTCCTTGGCGCAACCGACGATCGCACCGAACAGCAGCGTGACCGCGCCCACCACGGTGACGGCGAGCTGGGCGTCCGGCGCCGCGTTGAACACGGCCGCCGAGCGGACGATCAGATAGACGCCCGCGGTCACCATGGTCGCCGCGTGGATCAGGGCCGAGACCGGGGTCGGGCCCTCCATCGCGTCCCCGAGCCAGGACTGGAGCGGCACCTGGGCGGACTTGCCGCACGCGGCGAGCAGCAGCATCAGCCCGATCGCCGTGAGCTTGCCCTGAGAGGCGCCGTCGGCGTGGGCGAAGACCGGGCCGAAGGCGAAGGTGCCGAAGGTGGTGAACATCAGCATGATCGCGATCGACAGGCCCATGTCGCCGACGCGGTTGACCAGGAACGCCTTCTTGGCGGCCGTGGCGGCGCTGGGCTTGTGCTGCCAGAAGCCGATCAGCAGGTAGGAGGCGAGGCCCACGCCCTCCCAGCCGACGTACAGCAGCAGGTAGTTGTCGGCGAGGACGAGCAGCAGCATCGCCGCGAGGAACAGGTTCAGATAGCCGAAGAAGCGGCGGCGCCGTTCGTCGTGCGCCATGTAGCCGACCGAGTACAGATGGATCAGCGAGCCGACACCGGTGATCAGCAGGACGAAGGTCATCGACAGCTGGTCGAGGCGGAAGGTGACGTCCGCCTGGAAGCTCTCGACCGGGATCCAGGTCCACAAATGCTGGATCAGCGTGCGGTGTTCGGCGTTCTTGCCGAGCAGGTCGGCGAAGAGGACCAGGCCGACGGCGAAGGACGCGGTCGACAGCAGGGTGCCGATCCAGTGGCCGACGCGGTCCAGGCGCCGGCCGCCGACCAGGAGGACGGCCGCTCCGAGCAGGGGCGCCGCGATCAGCAGCGCGATCAGTTTCTCCACGATTCTCCCGACCCCTTACAGCTTCATCAGGCTGGCGTCGTCGACCGAGGCCGAGTGGCGGGCACGGAACAGCGACACGATGATCGCGAGACCGACCACGACCTCCGCGGCGGCGACGACCATCGTGAAGAAGGCGATGACCTGGCCGTCCAGGTTGCCGTGCAGCCGGGAGAAGGTGACGAACGCGAGGTTGCAGGCGTTCAGCATCAGCTCGACGCACATGAAGACCACGATGGCGTTGCGCCGGATCAGCACGCCGGTGGCGCCGATCGTGAACAGCAGGGCCGCCAGATACAGGTAGTTGACCGGGTTCACTTCGACGCCTCCTCGGGCCGCTTGAACGTCTCCGGTTCGATCGGCGTCCGCTCCAGGCGGTCCTCGGAACGCTGCTCCAGCGCCCGCAGATCGTTGATGGCCTGCGTGGACACGTCCCGGATCTGGCCGCGTTCGCGCAGCGTCTTGCTGACGGTCAGCTCGGAGGGGGTGCCGTCGGGGAGCAGGCCCGCGATGTCCACCGCGTTGTGCCGGGCGTAGACACCCGGCGCGGGCAGCGGCGGTACGTGCTTGCCCTCGCGGACGCGCTGTTCGGCCAGCTCCCGCTGGGTCTTGGCGCGCTCGGTGCGCTCGCGGTGGGTGAGCACCATGGCGCCGACTGCGGCCGTGATCAGCAGGGCGCCGGTGATCTCGAAGGCGAAGACGTACTTGGTGAAGATGAGGGCGGCCAGGCCCTCCACATTGCCGTCGGCGTTCGCCTGGCCGGTGCCCGCGAAGTCCTTCAGGGAGGCGTTGGCGATCCCGGCGAGCAGCAGCACGCCGAAGCCGGCCCCGCACAGCAGGGCCAGCCAGCGCTGGCCCTTGATCGTCTCCTTCAGCGAGTCCGCGGCGGTGACGCCGACGAGCATCACCACGAACAGGAACAGCATCATGATCGCGCCCGTGTAGACGACGATCTGCACGACTCCCAGGAAGTAGGCGCCGTTGGCGAGGTAGAACACCGCCAGGACGATCATGGTCCCGGCGAGGCTGAGCGCGCTGTGCACGGCCTTCTTCATGAAGACGGTGCACAGGGCACCGATCACCGCGACGGTGCCGAGGACCCAGAACTGGAACGCCTCACCGGTGGAGGTCGTGTAGGCGGCGAGCTGCGCGCTCATGCGTCCACCTCCTGGTCCGCTTCCGTGCCGGCGCCGGAGCCCTCTTCCCCGGCGGTCTCCCCCTTGGAGACGGCGGTCTGGCGGACCGTGCCGGGCGCGGCCTGGGTGACCAGGCCCCGGTAGTAGTCCTCCTCGGTGGTGCCCGGAAAGATGGAGTGCGGGGTGTCGACCATGCCCTCGTCGAGGCCGGCCAGCAGCTGTTCCTTGGTGTAGATGAGGTTCGCGCGGCTGGAGTCGGCCAGTTCGAACTCGTTGGTCATCGTCAGCGCGCGCGTCGGGCACGCCTCGATGCACAGCCCGCACAGGATGCAGCGGGCGTAGTTGATCTGGTAGACGCGGCCGTAGCGCTCGCCCGGCGAGTAGCGTTCCTCGTCGGTGTTGTCGGCGCCCTCCACATAGATGGCGTCGGCGGGGCAGGCCCAGGCACACAGCTCGCAGCCGACGCACTTCTCCAGGCCGTCCGGATGGCGGTTGAGCTGGTGCCGTCCGTGGAAGCGGGGAGCGGTGGTCTTCTTCTGCTCCGGGTACTGCTCGGTCAGCCGCTTCTTGAACATGGCCTTGAAGGTCACGCCGAAGCCGGCCACGGGGTTCTGGAAACCGGGCTTGATCTCCTTGGGCTCCTCAGCCATCGGACGCCTCCTTTCCATCCGAAGTTCCGTCCGAAGCACGCCCGGACGATCCGTCACTCACAGTGTCGGTCCCGCCACTGACAATCAGCTCCCGCTCCCTGCGCGGGCGGCGCCTGGGCACCGGCGGCAGTTCCTGTCCGGGCAGCGGCGGTACCGGGAACCCGCCCGCCATCGGGTCGAACCCGCTCTCGCCGGCGGCGGTCCGCTCGGCCGTCTGCGCCTTCTCGCGGAAGATGTCGGCGATGAAGGAGATCAGCAGCAGGGCGAGCACCCCGCCGCCCACGTAGAGGGCGATGTCCGCGAAGTCGTAGTGCTCGTTGCGCAGCGCCCGCACGGACGCGACCAGCATCAGCCAGGTCACCGAGACCGGGATGAGGACCTTCCAGCCGAGCTTCATCAGCTGGTCGTAGCGGACGCGGGGCAGGGTGCCGCGCAGCCAGATGAAGAAGAACAGCAGCAGCTGCACCTTGACGACGAACCAGAGCATCGGCCACCAGCCGTGGTTCGCGCCCTCCCAGAAGGTGCTGATCGGCCAGGGAGCCCGCCAGCCGCCGAGGAAGAGGGTGGTGGAGACGGCGGAGACCGTCACCATGTTCACGTACTCGGCGAGCATGAACATCGCGAACTTGATGGACGAGTACTCGGTGTTGAAGCCGCCCACCAGGTCGCCCTCGGACTCCGGCATGTCGAAGGGGGCGCGGTTGGTCTCGCCGACCATGGTGACGATGTACAGGAGGAAGGAGACCGGCAGCAGCAGGATGTACCAGCGGTCGTGCTGCTGGGCCACGATGGTCGACGTCGACATGGAGCCGGAGTAGAGGAACACCGAGGCGAACGCGGCGCCCATGGCGATCTCGTAGGAGATCATCTGCGCGCAGGAGCGCAGACCGCCGAGGAGCGGATACGTGGAGCCGGAGCTCCAGCCGGCCAGGACGATGCCGTAGATGCCGACCGAGGCGACCGCGAGGATGTAGAGCATCGCGATCGGCAGGTCGGTGAGCTGCATCGTCGTACGGGTGCCGAAGATGGAGATCTCGTGGTCGGCGGGGCCGAACGGGATCACCGCGATCGCCATGAAGGCCGGGATGGCCGCCACGATCGGCGCGAGGACGTAGACCACCTTGTCCGCGCGGCGGACGATCAGGTCCTCCTTGAGCATCAGTTTCACGCCGTCGGCGAGCGACTGGAGCATGCCCCAGGGGCCGTGCCGGTTGGGCCCGATGCGCAACTGCATCCAGGCGACGACCTTGCGCTCCCAGACGATGGAGAACAGCACGGTCACCATCAGGAAGGCGAAGCAGAAGACGGCCTTGACGACGACCAGCCACCAGGGGTCGCGGCCGAACATCGAGAGGTCTTCAGCGGCGAGGTACGGGCTCATGCCTCCACCTCCTTGGGGGCCGTCACGGCGGGGGCCGCCGGGCCGATGCGGACGAGGTTGCCGGGCTGTGCCCCGGTGTCGGAGGCGACGCCGCCGCCGGCGGAGTTCAGCGGGAGCCAGACCACCCGGTCCGGCATCTCGCTGACCTGGAGCGGGAGTTCGACGGTCCCGGCGGGGCCGGTGACGGCGAGGCGATCGCCGTCCGCGACGCCCGCCTCGGCGGCCGTGGCGGCCGACAGGCGGGCGCGGGCGGCGTGCCGGGTGCCGGCCAGCGCCTCGTCGCCCTCCTGGAGGAGGCCCTGGTCGAGCAGCAGCCGGTGGCCCGCGAGCACGGCCTCCCCGGCGGCCGGGCGGGGCACTGCGCCCGCCGGTTCCCGCGGCTCGGTGGCGTACGGGCCGTCCCAGGAGCCGAGCCGGTCGATCTCCGCGCGGATGGTGCGCAGGTCCGGCAGCCCGAGATGGGCGTCCATGGCGTCGGCCAGCATGTGCAGCACCCGCGCGTCGGTCGGGGCGAGGCGGCGCGTCATCTGGTCCGGCTTGAGCGCGGCCTCGAAGAAGCGGACCCTGCCCTCCCAGTCGAGGAAGGAGCCGGCCTTCTCGGCGACCGCGGCGACCGGCAGCACCACGTCGGCGCGCTCGGTGACCTCGCTGGGCCGCAGCTCCAGCGAGACCAGGAAGCCGACCTGGTCCAGCGCCTCGCGGGCACGGGCCGGGTCGGGCAGGTCGGCGACCTCGACGCCCGCGACGACCAGGGCCGCCAGCGCGCCGGTCGCGGCGGCCTCGAGGATCCGCTCGGTGGCGCGGCCGTAGCCCAGCGGGAGTTCGGACAGGCCCCAGGCGGCGGCCACCTCGTCGCGGGCGCGCGGGTCGGTCGCCGGGCGGCCGCCCGGCAGCAGCGCGGGCAGCGCACCGACCTCCAGGGCGCCGCGCTCCCCGGCCCGGCGCGGGATCCACACCAGCCGGGCGCCGGTCGCGGTGGCGGCCCGTACGGCGGCGGTGAACCCGCCGGCGACCGAGGCCAGCCGCTCGCCTACGACGATGACGGCGCCCTCGCCGCGCAGCGCCTCGGCGGCGCGGGTGCCGGGCGCCTCCAGGCCCACGCCGCTCGCGAGCGCGTCCAGCCACTCGGTCTCGGTGCCGGGCGCGGCCGGCAGCAGGGTGCCGCCCGCCTTCTCGAGGCCGCGGGTCGCGTGCGTGGCCAGCGAGAACACCAGCTGCCCGTGCCTCCGCCAGGCCTTGCGCAGCCGCAGGAAGACGCCGGGCGCCTCCTCCTCCGACTCGAACCCGACGAGCAGGACCGCGGGCGCCTTCTCCAGCAGGGAGTACGTGACCCCCGTACCGTCCAGGTCCCGGCCGCGGCCGGCCACCGTGGCGGCGAGGAAGGCCGCCTCCTCCGCGCTGTGCACCCGTGCGCGGAAATCGATGTCGTTGGTGTCCAGGGCGACCCGCGCGAATTTGCTGTACGCGTAGGCGTCCTCCACGGTCAGCCGGCCGCCGGTCAGCACGGCGGCACGGGAGCGGGCGGCGGTCAGACCGCGCGCGGCGGCCGCCAGCGCCTCCGGCCAGGACGCGGGCTCCAGGACGCCTCCGGCATTGCGCACCAGCGGCGTGTCGAGGCGGTCCCTGAGCTGGGCGTAGCGGAAGCCGAAGCGCCCCTTGTCGCAGATCCACTCCTCGTTGACCTCGGGGTCGTTGGCCGCGAGCCGCCGCATGACCTTGCCGCGCCGGTGGTCGGTGCGGGTGGCGCAGCCGCCCGCGCAGTGCTCGCACACCGAGGGCGAGGAGACCAGGTCGAAGGGGCGGGAGCGGAAGCGGTACGCCGCCGAGGTGAGCGCTCCCACGGGGCAGATCTGGATGGTGTTCCCGGAGAAGTACGACTCGAAGGGGTCGCCTTCGCCGGTGCCGACCTGCTGGAGCGCGCCCCGCTCGATCAGCTCGATCATCGGGTCGCCCGCGATCTGGTTCGAGAAGCGGGTGCAGCGCGCGCACAGCACGCAGCGTTCGCGGTCCAGGAGCACCTGGGTGGAGATCGGGACCGGCTTCTCGTAGGTGCGCTTGCGGCCCTCGAAGCGGGAGTCCGCGTTGCCGTGCGACATGGCCTGGTTCTGCAGCGGGCACTCGCCGCCCTTGTCGCAGACCGGGCAGTCCAGCGGGTGGTTGATGAGCAGCAGCTCCATCACCCCGTGCTGGGCCTTCTCGGCGACCGGGGAGGTCAGCTGGGTGCGCACCACCATGCCGTCGGTGCAGGTGATGGTGCAGGAGGCCATCGGCTTGCGCTGGCCCTCCACCTCCACGATGCACTGCCGGCAGGCGCCGGCCGGGTCCAGCAGCGGGTGGTCGCAGAAGCGGGGGATCTCGATGCCGAGCTGTTCGGCGGCCCGGATGACCAGGGTGCCCTTGGGCACGCTGATCTCGATGCCGTCGATCGTCAGCGTGACGAGGTCTTCCGGCGGGAGGGCCGCCTCTCCGCCACCCGCGGGGGCGTTGGTGGTCACGGTCATGCGTTCACCTCCGGGCGGTCCGCCCAGGCCGTCGACTTGGCCGGGTCGAAGGGGCAGCCCCGGCCCGTGATGTGCTGCTCGTACTCCTCGCGGAAGTACTTCAGCGAGGAGAAGATCGGGGAGGCCGCGCCGTCGCCGAGGGCGCAGAAGGACTTGCCGTTGATGTTGTCGGCGATGTCCGCGAGCTTGTCCAGGTCGGACTTGGCTCCCTTGCCCGCCTCGATGTCCCGCAGCAACTGCACCAGCCAGTACGTCCCTTCGCGGCAGGGCGTGCACTTGCCGCAGGACTCGTGGGCGTAGAACTCGGTCCAGCGGGTGACCGCGCGGACCACGCAGGTGGTCTCGTCGAAGCACTGGAGGGCCTTGGTGCCGAGCATGGAGCCGGCGGCGCCGACGCCCTCGTAGTCGAGCGGCACATCCAGGTGTTCGGCGGTGAACATCGGCGTGGAGGAGCCGCCCGGCGTCCAGAACTTCAGCCGGTGCCCCGGCCGCATCCCGCCGCTCATCTCCAGGAGCTGGCGCAGGGTGACGCCGAGCGGGGCCTCGTACTGGCCGGGGCTCGCGACGTGGCCGCTGAGCGAGTAGAGCGTGAAGCCCGGCGACTTCTCGCTGCCCATCGCCCTGAACCACTCTTTCCCGTTCTTCAGGATCGCGGGAACCGAGGCGATGGACTCGACGTTGTTCACCACGGTGGGGCAGGCGTAGAGCCCCTCGACGGCGGGGAAGGGGGGACGCAGCCGCGGCTGGCCGCGGCGGCCTTCGAGCGAGTCGAGCAGCGCGGTCTCCTCGCCGCAGATGTACGCGCCGGCGCCGGCGTGCACGGTGACGTCGAGGTTCAGACCGCTGCCGAGGATGTTCTCGCCGAGGTACCCGGCCGCGTAGGCCTCGCGCACGGCCTCGTGCAAGCGGCGCAGGACCGGGACCACTTCACCCCGGAGGTAGATGAAGGCATGCGACGACCGGATGGCGTAGCACGCGATCACGATCCCCTCGATGAGGCTGTGCGGGTTCGCGTACAGGAGCGGGATGTCCTTGCAGGTGCCCGGCTCCGACTCGTCGGCGTTGACGACGAGATAGTGCGGCTTGCCGTCGCCCTGCGGGATGAACTGCCACTTCATGCCGGTCGGGAAGCCGGCGCCGCCGCGACCGCGCAGCCCGGATTCCTTGACGTAGGCGATCAGGTCGTCCGGTGGCATGGCGAGCGCCTTGCGCAGCCCCTCGTACCCCTCGTGCCGCCGGTAGACGTCCAGGGACCAGGAGCGGTCCTCGTCCCAGAAGGCCGACAGCACCGGTGCGAGCAGCTTCTCCGGGCTGGAGTCCTTGAGTTCTGCTGCCACGCTCATCACTCCCCCTCCTCGGCGGCGGGCCCTGCCGGGTGGGCGGGGTCGGAGGCCGACGTCTGGTGCGGCGCGTCATGGGAACTGAGGTGTTCGGCCGGCGACGGCTCGTGCACCGCGGTCCCCGCCTCGTCGTGCGGACCGCCGTCCCGTGGATGGACCACGCGCGCGGGCTCCGACTCGCCCTTGGCCAGGCGCAGTCCGACCAGCGAGGCGGGTCCGGCGCTGCCACCCTCCTCGACGGCTCCGGGCCGCGGGTCCGGGAAGCCGGCCAGGATGCGGGCGGTCTCCTTGAAGGTGCACAGCCGCGCCCCGCGGGTGGGCTGTACGGCCCGTCCGGCGCGCAGGTCGTCCACCAGGTGCCGGGCGCTGGTGGGCGTCTGGTTGTCGAAGAACTCCCAGTTGACCATCACGACCGGCGCGAAGTCGCAGGCCGCGTTGCACTCGATGTGCTCCAGGGTGACCTTGCCGTCCTCGGTGGTCTCCCCGTTGCCCACGCCCAGGTGTTCCTGGAGGGATTCGAAGATCGCGTCGCCGCCCATCACCGCGCACAGCGTGTTGGTGCACACCCCGACCTGGTAGTCGCCGGAGGGGCGGCGCCGGTACATGGTGTAGAAGGTGGCCACCGCGGTGACCTCGGCCGTGGTCAGGCCGAGCGTCTCCGCGCAGAAGCGCAATCCGGTGCGCGTGACATGGCCCTCCTCGGACTGCACGAGGTGGAGCAGCGGCAGCAGGGCGGAGCGGGAGTCCGGGTAGCGGGCGACGATCTCGCGCGCGTCGGCCGCCAGCCGCTCCCGTACGTCGTCCGGGTAGGCGGGCGCGGGCGGTTCGGGCATGCCCAGGCTGACGCCGCGCTCCGAAGAAGAGGTGGTCACCGGTCGACGCCTCCCATCACGGGGTCGATGGACGCGACGGCGACGATCACGTCGGCGACCTGGCCGCCCTCGCACATCGCCGCCATGGCCTGAAGATTGGTGAAGGACGGGTCGCGGAAGTGGACCCGGTAGGGGCGGGTGCCGCCGTCGGACACGGCGTGCACGCCGAGTTCGCCCTTGGGGGACTCGACGGCCGCGTACGCCTGGCCCGGCGGGACCCGGAAGCCCTCGGTGACCAGCTTGAAGTGGTGGATCAGGGCCTCCATGGAGGTGCCCATGATCTTCTTGATGTGGTCGAGGGAGTTGCCGAGTCCGTCCGGGCCGAGGGCCAGCTGGGCGGGCCAGGCGATCTTCTTGTCGGCGACCATGACCGGACCGGGCGCCAGCCGGTCCAGGCACTGTTCGATGATCCCGAGCGACTGGCGCATCTCCTCCAGGCGGATCAGGAAGCGGCCGTAGGCGTCGCAGCTGTCGGCGGTCGGGACCTCGAAGTCGTACGTCTCGTAGCCGCAGTACGGCTGGGCCTTGCGCAGGTCGTGCGGCAGGCCGGTGGCGCGCAGGATGGGGCCGGTGGCGCCGAGCGCCATGCAGCCGGCCAGGTCGAGGTAGCCGATGTCGCCCATGCGGGCCTTGAAGATGGGGTTCCCGGTGGCGAGCTTGTCGTACTCCGGGAGGTTGCGGCGCATCTTCTTGACGAACTCGCGGATCTGGTCGACCGCGCCGGGCGGCAGGTCCTGGGCGAGTCCGCCGGGGCGGATGTACGCGTGGTTCATCCGCAGGCCGGTGATCAGCTCGTAGAGGTCGAGAATCATTTCACGATCACGGAAGCCGTAGATCATGATCGTGGTCGCGCCCAGCTCCATGCCACCGGTGGCGATGCACACCAGGTGGGAGGAGAGCCGGTTCAGCTCCATCAGGAGCACCCGGATGATCTTGGCGCGGTCGGTGATGTCGTCCTCGATGCCGAGGAGTTTCTCGACGGCGAGGCAGTAGGCGGTCTCGTTGAAGAAGGACGTCAGGTAGTCCATGCGCGTGACGAAGGTGGTGCCCTGCGTCCACGTGCGGAATTCGAGGTTCTTCTCGATGCCGGTGTGCAGGTAGCCGATCCCGCAGCGGGCCTCGGTGACCGTCTCGCCGTCGATCTCCAGGATCAGCCGGAGCACCCCGTGGGTGGAGGGGTGCTGGGGACCCATGTTGACGACGATGCGCTCGTCGTCGGAGCGGGCCGCGGACTGGACGACCTCGTCCCAGTCGCCACCGGTGACCGTGTAGACGGTGCCCTCGGTGGTTTCGCGCGCCGATGCGGATTCAGTGCTCACGAGTACGACCTCCGCTGGTCCGGAGCCGGGATCTGGGCGCCCTTGTACTCGACGGGGATGCCGCCGAGCGG
Organism: Streptomyces sp. NPDC037203; assembly: GCF_055605065.1. Lineage (NCBI taxonomy): Bacteria > Bacillati > Actinomycetota > Actinomycetes > Kitasatosporales > Streptomycetaceae > Streptomyces > Streptomyces sp. NPDC037203. Next base: position 107,166 of record NZ_JBVJUC010000005.1, on the reverse strand, counting down.
GTAGTCCTTGCGCTGCGGGTGGCCCTGCCAGTCGTCCGGCATCATGATCCGGGTCAGGGCCGGGTGGCCGTCGAAGACGATCCCGAAGAAGTCGTACGCCTCGCGTTCGTGCCAGTCGTTGGTGGGATAGACGGACACCAGGGACGGGATGCGCGGGTCGGCGTCGGGGGCGCTGACCTCCAGCCGGATCAGCCGGTTGTGGGTGATCGAGCGCAGGTGGTAGACGGCGTGCAGCTCGCGGCCCTTGTCTCCGGGGTAGTGCACCCCGCTCACCCCGGTGCACAGCTCGAAGCGCAGGGCGGGGTCGTCGCGCAGGGTGCGGGCGACGCGCAGCAGGTGCTCGCGCTCGATGTGGAGGGTGAGTTCGCCGCGGTCGACGACCGTCTTCTCGATCGCGTTGTCCGGTAGCAGGCCCTGTTCCTCCAGGGCGCCTTCCAGCTCGTCCGCGACCTCGTCGAACCAGCCGCCGTAGGGCCGGCTCGCGGGTCCGGGCAGCCGGACCGAGCGGACCAGGCCCCCGTAGCCGGAGGTGTCGCCGCCGTTGTTCGCGCCGAACATGCCGCGCTGGACGCGGATCTCCTCGCCGCCCCGGCCGCGCTGGCCGGGGAGGTTGGAGGCGGAGAGGTCCTTCTCGGGGTTCACCCCGTTCGCCCCGTCGCCGTGGGTGCCGTTCGCGTCGCTCACCGCAGCAGCCCCTTCATCTCGATGGTGGGCAGGGCCTTGAGCGCCGCCTCTTCCGCCTCGCGGGCCGCTTCCTCGGCGTTCACGCCGAGCTTGCCGGACTGGATCTTCTGGTGGAGCTTGAGGATCGCGTCCATCAGCATCTCGGGCCGGGGCGGGCAGCCGGGCAGGTAGATGTCGACCGGCACGATGTGGTCGACGCCCTGGACGATCGCGTAGTTGTTGAACATGCCGCCCGAGGAGGCGCAGACGCCCATGGAGATCACCCACTTGGGGTTGGGCATCTGGTCGTAGACCTGCCGCAGGACCGGCGCCATCTTCTGGCTGACCCGGCCGGCCACGATCATCAGGTCCGCCTGTCGGGGTGAGCCGCGGAACACCTCCATGCCGAAGCGCGCGAGGTCGTAGCGCCCGGCGCCGGTGGTCATCATCTCGATGGCGCAGCAGGCCAGGCCGAAGGTGGCCGGGAAGACGGATGCCTTGCGCACCCAGCCCGCGGCCTGTTCCACGGTGGTCAGCAGGAAGCCGCTCGGCAGCTTTTCTTCGAGTCCCATGTCTGTATTGGCCCCTCAGTCCCATTCCAGGCCGCCGCGCCGCCATACGTACGCGTACGCGACGAAGACGGTGAGCACGAAGAGGAGCATCTCCACGAGCCCGAAAAGCCCCAGGGCGTCGAAGGTGACGGCCCAGGGGTAGAGGAAGACGATCTCGATGTCGAAGACGATGAACAACATCGCCGTCAGGTAGTACTTGATGGGGAAGCGCCCGCCGCCGGCCGGCGTGGGGGTCGGCTCGATGCCGCACTCGTAGGCTTCGAGTTTGGCGCGGTTGTACCGCTTCGGACCGATCAGCGTGGCCATGACCACGGAGAAGATCGCAAAGCCTGCCCCGAGGGCTCCCAGTACGAGGATGGGCGCATACGCGTTCACCGCTCCTCGCTCCTCTCAGTCGGCACTGACTGCTGGCGGTTGGCTGGGCCGATGAAGATCGAGAACATGTGAAGCAGGTCACAAGCCCAACTGCTCCGCATCTTATGCCCGCCGATCTGTGATCTGCGACACGGGGTATTCCACAAGCTTTGTGATCTCCACCACCTGACGAACGATCATCAAGTCGGATGATGGCTGATCTTCATACACGAAGCGTTCAGTTGATCACTAGAAGTGACAATTTCGCCCGTCATCGCAGGCCAACGGGGGCGTCTCAATATCAAGAGAGTTCGCCTGCGTGCAAATTGGCGCTGGTCGCCCGATCTTGATAGAGGGCCGCGTTCACACCTCGGAGGGAGGCGGGAGGCGTGATGTGGACAGGGGTGGACACGTGTGCGCGCGTTCACGAGCCCCGCCCGCGCGGGACGCCGGTCCCCCGGTGACCGTTCCGTGACCTCCGTCACAACCACAGGCGCCTCTCAGGAACCGGGGTTGGCCAATCGCATCAACCGATGGTAGGCGCGGGGCAATTCGGACTTAATGATCAAAGACCGTGATCAAGCCCTTGATCACGGGCGTCCGCAATGTCCGTTACGGCGTCAATAAAGGGCGACACGCCCGAGGTTTGAGGTCTCGATTGAGCAACTGTGGCGCAGCACACGTTTCTTGAAGATATGGAGGAGCCCCTGATACCGGTTGTTCCCATGTCCCACACCGCTCACATACGCAGCCACCGGAAGCCCCGCCGCAGCGCGTCGTCCCTCGCGATGCGGACCGGAGTTGCCGGTGGCGTCCTCAGCACCCTGGCCGTCGCCGGGGCCGCCGGTTCGGCCAGCGCCGCCGAGCCGGTGACGCAGACCCTCGAACTGCCCACCCTGACGGCCGACCTGGCCACCCAGGCCGCCCAGTCCGCGGACGCCACCCAGCAGGCCGCGGCCAACTACCAGCTCCAGGCCGAGCGCGACGCGGCCGCCGCGAAGGCCGCGAAGCAGGCCAAGGCGGACCTCGCCGAGGCCAAGCAGAAGGCGGCCGAGGCCAAGAAGAAGGCCGAGGCGACCGCCCGCGAGGAGGCCGCCGCCCGCGCCTCGCGCGGCACGGCCCGTACGACCCTCGCCGCGAGCGACACCTCCGGCTCCACGGCCACGAGCACCGGCAGCAGCACCGGTTCCTCCACCGCCACCGGTTCCGCCGCGGCCGTCGTCAGCTTCGTCAAGTCGCAGCTGGGCAAGGCGTACGTCTCCGGCGCCACCGGCCCCTCCGCGTACGACTGCTCGGGCCTGGTGCAGACCGCCTTCAAGCAGGTCGGCGTGAGCCTGCCGCGCGTCTCCCAGGACCAGTCGACCGCCGGCACCCAGGTCTCGCTGAGCGACCTCCAGCCGGGCGACATCCTGTACTGGGGCAGCGCGGGCAGCGCGTACCACGTCGCGGTGTACGTGGGCGACGGCATGTTCGTCGGCGCGCAGAACCCGTCCTCCGGCGTCTCGGAGCACCCGCTGTCGTACGACGAGCCGACGGGTGCCGTGCGCGTACTCTGAGGTATCCCGTACCGTTTCGCATACTTGGGGCGCGTTTCGTGCCTCACGCAGGGCCGCAGCCGCTCGGGGGCAGCGGCCCTGCGGCGTCTCCTGGCATCCTCGGGGCGGACCGCCGTACGGCGGTTCCGTCCACGAGTGAAGGAGAAGACGCGATGCCACGCGTGTTCGTACAGGGCGCCCCTGTCGCCGAGTTCCCCCGGTACGCCCCCGAGGCCGGGCGCGGCGCGGTGCGCCGGGTGACCGAGGTCGGCGAGGCGGTGCTGCACAAGCCGTGCCGGGACGTCACGGAGTTCGGGCCCGACCTCGCCGCGCTCATCGACGACATGTTCCGCACGATGTACGTCGCCGAGGGCGCCGGGCTCGCGGCGAATCAGGTCGGTGTCGATCTGCGCCTCTTCGTGTACGACTGCCCCGACGACGACGGAAACCGGCATGTCGGACACATCGTCAACCCCGTGCTGGAAACGCCCCTCGGCGGGCGGCGGCTGCTGGACGAGGGCGAGGGGTGCCTGTCGGTGCCGGGCGCGGTGATGGCGCTGCCGCGGCCCGACCGGGCGGTCGTGCGCGGCCTGGACCGGGACGGGCGCCCGCTCACGGTGGAGGGCACGGGCTACTTCGCGCGCTGCCTCGCGCACGAGACGGATCACACCAACGGGTACATCTATCTCGACCGGTTGACCAAGCGGGAGAAAAAGGACGCCCTGCGGCAGATGGCGGACCGCCGCGACGAGGTGTACGCCCGCCGGTCCGCCAAAGAGGCCGCGCTCAGCGTCTGATCACGCCTTCGGGGTCACCTTCGTCAGGCCGTTGATGATCCGGTCCATCGCGTCGCCGCCGGTCGGGTCGGTCAGGTTGGCCAGGAGTTTGAGGGTGAACTTCATCAGAACCGGGTGGGTCAGGCCGCGCTGGGCGGCGATCTGCATGACCTTGGGGTTGCCGATGAGCTTCACGAAGGCGCGGCCGAGGTTGTAGTAGCCGCCGTAGGTGTCCTTCAGGACGCGCGGGTAGCGCTGGAGGGCGATCTCCCGCTGTGCCGGCGTCGCCCGCGCGTGCGCCTGGACGATGACGTCGGCGGCGATCTGGCCGGACTCCATGGCGTAGGCGATGCCCTCGCCGTTGAAGGGGTTCACCAGGCCGCCGGCGTCGCCGACCAGCAGCAGCCCCTTGGTGTAGTGCGGCTGGCGGTTGAAGGCCATCGGCAGCGCGGCACCGCGGATCGGCCCGGTCATGTTCTCGGGGGTGTAGCCCCAGTCCTCCGGCATGGACGCGCACCAGGCCTTGAGGATCTCCCGCCAGTCCAGTTCCTTGAAGGAGGCGGAGGTGTTGAGGACCCCGAGACCGACGTTGGACGTGCCGTCGCCCATGCCGAAGATCCAGCCGTAGCCGGGCAGCAGCCGCTCCTGCGCGCCGCGCCGGTCCCACAACTCCAGCCAGGACTCCAGGTAGTCGTCGTCATGGCGCGGCGAGGTGAAGTACGTGCGCACCGCGACGCCCATCGGGCGGTCCTCGCGGCGGTGCAGGCCCATCGCCAGGGACAGGCGCGTGGAGTTGCCGTCGGCCGCGACGACGAGCGGCGCGTGATACCTGGCCTCACGCTTCTCCTCGCCGACCTTGGCCGTCACGCCGGTGATGCGGCCGGTGCGCTCGTCCACGATCGGCCCGGAGACATTGCAGCGCTCGTACAGCCGCGCGCCCGCCTTCTGCGCGTTGCGGGCCAGGGTCTCGTCGAAGTCGTCGCGCTTGCGCACGAGTCCGTAGTTCGGGTAGGCCGCGAGATCCGGCCAGTCGAGCTGGAGCCGGGAACCGCCACCGATGATCCGCAGGCCCTTGTTGCGCAGCCAGCCGGCCTCCTCGGAGATGTCGATGCCCATCGCGACGAGCTGCTTGACCGCGCGGGGCGTGAGGCCGTCGCCGCACACCTTCTCGCGCGGGAACTCCGTCTTCTCCAGGAGCAGTACGTCGAGACCGGCCTTGGCCAGGTGGTACGCGGTCGCGGAGCCGGCTGGGCCCGCGCCCACGACGATCACATCGGCGGAGTGGTCGGAGAGGGGCTCGGTCACGGCGGGATCTCCCCAAGTTCGAAATCTGCGTGCCGACCGGCACTGGACATGGGCAGTCTATTCAGCGGAATAGATCACCCGGCTGAAGGGCTGCCCTGTGAACCGACCTCTGCCCGCGATCCGGCTGCGCGTCCCCACCCACGAGGACGCGATCAGCTGGCACCGCCTCTTCGCCGATCCCGAGGTGATGGAGTTCTTCCCCGGCGGCCCCGCCGCGCTGTCGGTGTACGAGGAACTCACCGCGCGCCAGCGGCGGCACGACGCGGAACTCGGCTACTGCCTCTGGACCGTCCTGGACGAGTCCGGCGAGGTCCTCGGCTTCACCGGCGCCCAGCCCTGGCCGCGCGACTGGGGCCCGGTGGGCGAGGTGGAGATCGGCTGGCGGCTCGGCCGGGCGCACTGGGGCAAGGGGTACGTCATCGCCGCCGCGCGGGAGGCCCTGCGGCGGGTGCGGGCGGCGGGGGTGCCGGGGGTGGTGGCGATCGTACGGCCGGGCAACGAGCGTTCCGTGTCGGTGGCCCGGCGGCTCGGCATGCGGTCCGCGGAGACCTACCGGCGCCCGAACCTGGACGAGGAGTCGCTCTGCTTCCGCCTGGACCTCGACTCCGGAGTCAGTGACGCAGCGTAGCCGTCTGTCACAGTACGACACCGAATCCTTCCGGCCGGAGGGCACCGGGGTTACCCTTCCAGTACCGCTGGGGGTGACATCTGTGCACACAACACCCAAAGCACCCGATGTGCGTGTGCCGCGGCTGGTCGGTCTGATGGCCGTGGACGCCCGCGAGACCGCACGGACCCGGGGGCTGTTCCTGACCGCGCCGGACCGCCCGGACTTCCACCGGGCGGTCGTGGACTACGTCGTACGCCAGTACCCGCCGCCCGGAGCGGAGGTGCCGGCGGACTCGGTGGTCTACGTGTGGTTCGACTTCGCGGACGGCGAGGGCGGCGGGGGCGTGCGCGAACCACGCGTCCCCCGGCCGCCGGCGGGCGGGCTCCAGCGGGAACTGCGGGAGGCGGGGGACGCGTTCGAGACGATCGGCCGGTGACACCCCGGCCGGGGCTCAGTCCTTGAAACCCCGGTGCAGGGCGACGACACCACCGGTGAGATTGCGCCAGGCGACCCTGGACCAGCCGGCCTTGCGCAGGTGCCCGGCGAGACCGGGCTGGTTCGGCCAGGCGCGGATGGACTCGGCGAGGTAGACGTACGCGTCCGGGTTCGAGGAGACCGCGCGGGCGACCGGGGGCAGGGCGCGCATCAGGTACTCGGTGTAGACGGTGCGGAAGGGCGCCCAGGTGGGGTGCGAGAACTCGCAGATGACGACGCGGCCGCCGGGCTTGGTGACGCGGTGCATCTCGCGCAGCGCGGCGTCGAAGTCCTGCACGTTGCGCAGGCCGAAGGAGATGGTCACGGCGTCGAAGGTGTCGTCCTTGAACGGCAGCTTCGTCGCGTCCCCCGCGGTGAACGGCAGCCAGGTGTGGCGCTTCTTGCCTACCTGGAGCATGCCGAGCGAGAAGTCGCAGGGCACGACGTAGGCGCCGGTGCGGGCGAAGGGGAGGGAGGAGGTGGCGGTGCCGGCGGCGAGGTCCAGGACCTTCTGCGCCGGGCGGGCGTCGACGGCCTGTGCGACTTCCTTGCGCCAGCGGCGGTCCTGCCCCAGGGACAGCACGTCGTTGGTCAGGTCGTACCGTTCCGCCACGTTGTCGAACATCGAGGCGACTTCGTGCGGCTGCTTGTCCAGGGATGCGCGGGTCACGTCATCATTGTCGCAGCCCGGCACCGCAGAGCTGCGGCGGGCTTGCGGATGACAGGCGCCGCTCGCCGCGAGGTGCCGCGCGGCTACCGGCGTCTGTAGAGCAGCCGGCCCCGGATGACCGTCGCCACACACGTCGACGCCCCCCGCGCCAGCAGCTCCTGCTCGTCCGCGACGTCGAACACGGCGAACGACGCGACCGACCCCCGCTCCCGGCGCGGCCGGACCTCCGGAGGAAGTCCGCACGCCGGCGGGTCCAGGGACGGCGCCCCTGCGGCCCGCCCGGACCGGGGCAGCACGTCGAGCCCGGTGCGCCGTACCGCGTCCAGCACGGCCGGCCGGCGCAGCGTGCCCGCCACCGCCACCGTCCCGTGCGCCAGCATCCGCTGCACCCCCCGCCGCGCGCTCCCGCCCCACCGGACGTCGTCCAGCGCGAGACGGGCGAGCGCGTCGCCGGACAGCGGCTCGGTGCCCAGCTCCCCGGCCTCGCGCGGGTCGGGGTGGTACGCCTCCTCCAGCAGCTCGGGGCCATGGAGGTTGACGAATCCGGGCGTGAGGATGCCGGGCCACCGCCGCACCCGCGCCCGCGGGCGGTCGTCGGCCAGCGCGTCCAACTCCCCCGTGCCGACGACCAGCTCCCCCTCGACGACGAGCGCGTGCCCCCTGGAGTCGGCGTGAATCGTCAGCACGGCGCGCTCAGTTGGCGGAGAGCAGCTTCAGCTCGGGATGCGCGGTGCCGCCCTCGATCGCCGTGGAGGAGATGTGCGAGACCACGCGGTCGTCCACGGGGTCGTTCGCCGGGTCCTCGTGCACGACCAGGTGCTCGTACGTCGTCGCGCGCTGCGCCGGCACCCGCCCCGCCTTGCGGATGAGGTCGATGATCTCCAGCCGGTTGGAGCGGTGCTTCGCGCCCGCCGAGGAGACCACGTTCTCCTCCAGCATGATCGAGCCGAGGTCGTCCGCGCCGTAGTGCAGGGACAGCTGGCCGACCTCCTTGCCCGTGGTGAGCCAGGAGCCCTGGATGTGCCGCACGTTGTCGAGGAACAGCCGGGCGATGGCGATCATCCGCAGGTACTCGAAGATCGTCGCCTGCGTACGGCCCTTGAGGTGGTTGTTCTCGGGCTGGTACGTGTACGGGATGAACGCGCGGAAGCCGCCCGTGCGGTCCTGTACGTCGCGGATCATCCGCAGGTGCTCGATGCGTTCGGCGTTGGTCTCGCCGGTGCCCATCAGCATGGTGGAGGTGGACTCCACGCCCAGGTTGTGCGCGGTCTCCATGATCTCCAGCCAGCGCTCGCCGCTCTCCTTGAGCGGGGCGATGGCCTTGCGCGGCCGCTCGGGCAGCAGCTCCGCGCCGGCTCCGGCGAAGGAGTCGAGACCGGCCGCGTGGATCCGGGTGATGGCCTCCTCGACCGACACCCCGCTGATCCGGGCCATGTGCTCGACCTCGGACGCGCCCAGCGAGTGGATCACAAGCTGCGGGAAGGCGTCCTTGATGGCCTTGAAGTGCTTCTCGTAGTACTCGACGCCGTAGTCCGGGTGGTGGCCGCCCTGGAACATGATCTGGGTGCCGCCCAGTTCGACGGTCTCCGCGCAGCGGCGCAGGATGTCGTCGAGGTCGCGGGTCCAGCCCTTGGCGGTGTCCTTGGGTGCCGCGTAGAACGCGCAGAACTTGCACGCCGTGACACACACGTTCGTGTAGTTGATGTTGCGCTCGATGATGTACGTCGCGATGTGCTCGATACCGGCGTATTCGCGGCGGCGTACGGCGTCGGCGGCGGCGCCCAGCGCGTGCAGCGGGGCGTCGCGGTAGAGGGCGACGGCCTCGTCGGGGGTGATCCGCCCACCGGCGGCCGCACGGTCGAGGACGGACTGGAGGTCGGCCTTCTCGGTCACCGGGGCGTCCCTTTCATAAGGGGATGATTCATGGCAGTGCGCGAAGCGCTCGTACAGGGTGGTGGGGGGAGACGGGTGGGCGGACCGGACCAGCCTACGACAGCGCCGTATACGCGCCGATCAGCACCCCGGCGAGGGTTCCGGCCAGCAGGAACGGACCGAACGCGACGCCCGTCTTCCGCGAGGCCCGCCGCACGGCGACGAGCGCGCCGCCGTACAGCGCGCCGGACAGGACCGCGGTGAACGAACCGAGCAGTACCGCGGGCCAGCCGTACCACCCGAGCGCGGCCCCCGCCGACAGGGCCAGCTTCGCGTCCCCGAAGCCCATTCCGGCCGGGTTGACCAGGTGCAGCACGGTGTACGCCGTGCCGAGGGCGAGGGCCCCGTACAGCGCGGTGGGCCAGTGCCCGGCGTGGCCGGGGAGGAGCGCGGCGATGCCCAGCAGCGCGAGGGTGGCGGCGGCGAGCGGCAGGGTCAGCACGTCGGGCAGCCGCCGCACCCGGAGGTCGATCACCCCCAGCAGCACCCCCGCCGGGGCGAGCAGCGACCAGACCGCCAGCTCGGGCCGGGGGCCGGTCGCGGCGGCGAGGGCGGCGCAGACCAGGGCGGTGAGGAGGGGAACACGGGAAAGACTGGGGAGACGGGGAAGACGGCGACCGGCCGCCGCCGCGCACCGCCCGCACGGCGTCCACCCCAGCCACCCCCGCACCGCGTGCCCGCCCTCGCACCGCGCCCGCCGGGGTTCGCCGTCCGGTACGGCCAGACGGTGGGCGGCGCGGGGCAGCAGCGCGCCGGCGAGCGCGCCCCACAGCAGGGCGCCGAGCGCGAGCAGCGCGGTCACTCCTCGTCCCCCGCGAGCGGCCGCACGGCCCCACCTCTCCCCCGTGGACCACGCGCAAGCGTAGTGATCACGGCTGGAGCAGTTCCACCTTCACGTCGGCCGGGAAGCCGGTCGTGGGGCCGATCCGGCGGGCGAACTCGGCGACGGCGTGCAGCTGCGGCTCGCCGAAGCTGAAGTCCAGGGTGGTGAAGTACTTCGCGAGGGTCTCCGCGTCGAACGCCTCCCAGTGGGCGGCCTGTTCCGCGACCTTTCCGACCTCCTCCAGGGAGATCTTCTTGGAGTCCAGGAACGCCTGGTGCACCTGGTGGGTGATGAGCGGCTCGCGCTCCAGGTAGTCCTTCCGGGCCGCCCACACCGCGAAGACGAACGGCAGGCCCGTCCACTCCTTCCACAGCGTGCCCAGGTCGTGCACGTCGAGGCCGTAGCGCGGGCCGTCGTGCAGGTTGGCGCGCAGGGCCGCGTCCCCGATCAGTACGGCGGCGTCGGCCTCCCGCATCATCAGGCCGAGGTCGGGCGGGCACGTGTAGTACTCCGGCTGGACCCCGAACCGCTCGGACAGCAGGAGCTGGGCGAGCCGGACGGAGGTGCGGGAGGTCGAGCCGAGGGCGACCTTCGCGCCGTCCAGCCGCTCCAGCGGGACCTGGGAGACGATCACGCAGGACATCACGGGGCCGTCGCAGCCGACGGCGATGTCCGGGAAGGCGACCAGGTCGTCCGAGTTCTTCAGGTACTCGACCAGGGTGACCGGGGCGACGTCGAGCTCCCCCCTGATCAACTGCTCGCTGAGCTTCTCCGGCGTGTCCTTGGTCAGCTGGAAGTCGAGGAGGGTGCCGGTTCTCGCGAGCCCCCAGTAGAGGGGCAGGCAGTTCAGGAACTGGATGTGGCCGACGCGCGGCCGGGTGCGAGAAATGTCCACATCGCGGGACTCTAGCCCTCGGCTGGTACGGTGCTCGGACCGGCCCCACCGTCAAACGGGTTACCGGCTTTCAAACATCCGGGTGAAGTGATCTTGCCCTCTATTGCTTTCGGCTGCCTGCATGCTAGGCTCGCCGCAAGTTGCAGTTTGGTTTCCCTTGCAGTACAGAGCCTGCGGAGCATGTGACCGCGGGCTCTCGTCGTTTTCAGACGAATGCAGTGGTGCAGCACGTTTTCGCACTTGCAGGTTCTGGAGCAGGGCAAACCCTTTTGAGCCCAAGGAGGGCTTATGGCTACCGGAACCGTTAAGTGGTTCAACGCCGAAAAGGGCTTTGGCTTCATCGCCCAGGAGGGCGGCGGCCCCGACGTCTTCGTTCACTACTCCGCGATCAACGCCACCGGCTTCCGCTCCCTCGAGGAGAACCAGCAGGTGTCCTTCGACGTGACGCAGGGCCCGAAGGGCCCGCAGGCGGAGAACGTCACCCCCGTCTGATCACTGCCTGATCGCAGAACCTGAGAGCAGTACCCAAGGAGCCCCGCGCCGTCCCCGGCGACGGGGCTCCTGCCTTGCCCACTACGTTCCCCGTCATGACCGCTCGCCGCGTTCGCGGAACGGGTGGGCCCCAAAGCCGCCGTCGCGGACCTCGGCTGCGGTCCCGGCGCCGTCACCGGGCATCTCGCCGCCCTGGGCCTGGACGCCCGGGGCCTGGACCTCCCGCTGCCCGACGGCGCCCTCGCCGGTGCCGTCTCCTGGTACTCCTCCATCCACACCCCCGACGAGCGGCTCCCGGACCTGTTCGCCGAGCTGTACCGCGTCCTGGCGCCCGGCGGGCGGCTGCTGCTGGCCTTCCAGAGCGGCGGGGAGCCGCGCAGGCCGGAGGACCCCTGGGGCCACCCGGTCCGCCTGGACTTCCGGCGCCGGCGGCCCGAGGACATGATCCCGCTGCTGGCGGACGCGGGGTTCACGCTCGTGTTCCGAGCCGTCCGCGAGCCCGACGACACCCTCGGCGCGGGTGTCGCCCCTGTCCCCCAGGGCTTCCTGGAAGTCGTGCGGCCCGGCTGACACCCGCCCGACACCCATGCTGAGCTGCGCGGCCGGGCGGTACTACCGACGGCCTCCCCGGACCGGGTACCAGGCGGGGACAGCTTGGGGACCGCTTGCCCCAAACATCGGTCGTGGCGTCGGGGAGAGCCCGGCGACCGGATCACGGTCCGTCTCTCACAAGGGGTTGCTCATGCGTTCCATCGCGCTGCGTACGAAGACGGTTCTGGTGGCCCTGGCCGGCGCGGGTGTCCTCGCCCTGGGTGCCGCCGCGGCGCTGCCCGCCACCGGGCTGCACCAGGCCGTCGTGCACGGCACCGGCAGCCACTCCGGATCCGTCCTGGCCGACGACCGCGGTCCGGGTGTCGTCCACTCCTGACGACCGGCCCGGCGCGGCTTCCCACCGCCGACGCGAGCTTCCCCCCACCGACGCGAGCATCCCCCCACGAGCACCGACGGCACCGGCCGGGTACCACGCCCACCGGTGCCGTCGCCGTATACGCCGGTACGGCGGGCCCGGCGGCCGGCCCTACAGCCGCCGTCCCGGCTCCGTGACCCCCATCGCGTCGTACAGCGCCCGCGCCCGCGCGTGGTGCAGCTCGGCCGTCTTCTCGTCGTCCAGGGCCCGCGCGGCCTGCGCCATCCCGTGCAGGGCGTGCGCGATCTCGATCCGGTACCCGTGCCGGGAGGCCAGTTCATGGGCCTGCCCGTGCAGTTCCATGGCCCGCTCGGGGGCCCCGCTGCGCAGGTGGACCATGCCGACCACGTTGGACACCGTCGCCTGCCGCAGCGCCGTGCCCTCCGCGGAGACCAGGTCGAGCGCCCGCTCGGCGTGCTCCGCGGCCGAGCGCACATCGCCGAGCCGCTGGCAGACCCGTGCCCAGTGGGCGAGGACCACCGCGACGTTGGCGGGCTGGCGGGACTCGTCGCACAGCTCCAGGGCCTGGGCGAGGCAGGCGCGGGCCCGTTCGTCCTCGCCGCTGCCGAGGTGGGCGAGGGCGAGGAAGGTCAGCGAGTGGATCTCGTTGCTGCGCTCGCCCAGGCGGCGGTTGAGCTCGGTGGCGCGGGCCGCGTTGCGGGCGCCCTCGGCGTGGTGCCCGGTCCAGATCTGCACGGTGGCGAGATTGACCAGCGCCTCCGCCTCCATCCGCGCCACGCCCAGTTCGCGGTGGAGCGCGATGCCCTCGTCCAGGTAGGCGCGGGCCTCCTCGAAGTTGCCGAGGGAGCCGTGCAGCAGCCCGAGCATGTCCAGGCACATCGCCTCGGAGCGCGGGTCGCTGCCGCGGGACAGCTCCAGCCCCTCCTGGGCGGTGGTGATGCCGTCCTGGAAGTCGCCGAGCCACCAGTGCGCCACGGCCAGGTTGCACAGGCTGATGCCGAGCAGTCCGGGGTCCTCCAGCTGGCGGCAGGCGGCCACCCCGATCCGGCCGACGACCCGGAACTCCTCGTACCGGCCGCGCAGGTCCAGGTAGAAGAGGAGGTTGCGGGCGAGCAGGGCGGCCGGGCGGTGCAGGCCCTGGGTGCCGGCCTGGGCGACCACCGCGAGCAGCGCCTCGTACTCCCGGTCGAACCAGCGCAGCGCCTGCTCCCCGTCGTCCAGCCGGGGCAGGGCCGGTTCGCCCGTGCCCGGCGCGTCGCTGTAGTGGTTGCGGCCGGGGAACAGGGTCTCGCAGGCCCGGTCGGTGCTCTGGATGTAGTACGCGACCAGGCGCTCGATGGCGGCCTCCTCGTCGTCCTCCACCTCCCGCACGCTGAGCGCGTACGTGCGCACCAGGTCGTGGAAGCCGTACAGCCCCGCCTCGTGCTGCTCCAGCAGATGGGCGTCGAGCAGGCACTCCAGCAGGTCCTCGGCGTCGTGGCCGTCGGTGCCGAGCAGAGCGGCGGCGGAGGGCACGTCGATGGCGCTGCCGGGGTGCAGCCCGAGCAGCCGGAAGGCGCCGCGCTGGTCCTCGTCCATCGCCTGGTACGACAGCCTGAGCGTGGCCTCGACGCTGCGTTCCCCGGCGCTCAGCTCGCGCAGCCGCCGGGTCTCGTCGGCGAGCCGGTCGACCAGGTACTGCACCGTCCAGCGGGGCCGGTTGCGCAGCCGGGCGGTGGTGATCCGCAAGGCGAGCGGCAGCCCGCCGCACAGCTGGGCCAGCCGGTCCACGGCCCGCGGTTCGGCGGCGGTGCGGTCGGCCCCCAGCATCCGGGTGAGCAGGGTGGCGCTGTCGCCGGCCGACAGCAGGCCAAGCGACAGCCACTCGGAGCCGTCGAGGTCGAGCATCCGCACCCGGCTGGTGACGATGGCGAGGCAGTCCTCGGAGGCCGGCAGCAGCGGCCACACCTGGGCGGCGTCGGCGGCGTTGTCCAGCAGGAGGAGCAGCTTCCGCTGGGCGGAAACGGTTCGCCAGAAGGTGGTGCGACGTTCCAGATCGTCCGGTATCCGATCGTCCGGAATGCCCAGTGTGTGGAGTAAGGAGTGCAGGACCGCCCCCGGCTCCTGGGCCTTCTCGCCGGGGCTGAAGCCGCGCAGGTCCACGAACAGCTGGCCGTCGGGGTACTCGGGGGCCAGCAGATGGGCGGCGTGCACCGCGAGCGCGGTCTTGCCGCTGCCGCCCATGCCGTCCACCCCGACGATCCGGGTGCCGCCGGTGGCCGGCGCGCAGCCCACGGTGACCAGCCGGGCCAGCTCCTCGTCCCGCCCGGTGAAGTCCGGCAGGTCGTAGGGCAGGGTGCACGGCGCGGGCTCGGTGCCGGAGCTCTGGGTGGTGTAGGGCGCGGGGACCAGCAGGGCGGCGCGGTCGGACACCGACTGCGGTACGCGGGCGGCGACTTCGGGGCTGTCGCGCAGGATCGCCTCGTAGAGCCGGGTGAGTTCGGCACCCGGATCGATGCCCAGCTCCTCCACCAGCAGGTCGCGCACCCGCCCGAACTCCTCCAGCGCCTCGGCCTGCCGCCCGGCCCGGTACAGCGCCAGCATCAGCCGTCCGCGCAGCGTCTCCCGCAGCGGGTGGGCGGTGACCAGCTCGCGCAGCGGGCCGATCAGTTCCGCGGACTGGCCCAGCTCAAGCTGGAGTTCGAAGTACTGCTCGGCGACCGCCATGTGGCGTTCTTCGAGCGCCGCGGAGGCCGCGCTGATCACGGAGCCGCCCGAGCCCGCCATCACCGGGCCCCGCCACAGCTCCAGGCAGGAGCGCAGATGCCCGACGGCGTCCTCGGGCCGGCCGGCCGCGACCGCCTGCCGGGCCTGCCTGGACCGCTCGGTGAACTCGTAGAGGTCCAGCTGGTTTTCGTCCAGCATGGCGCGGTACCCGGCGCCGTCGGTGACGATCAGCGCCGCGCCGTCCGGGATGTGGGTGCGCAGGGCGGCAACGCACTTGCGGATCTGGTGACTTGCCGTCTGCGGCGGCTCGTCGTCCCAGGCCGCGGCGATCAGCCGGGACATCGGCACCATGCGGCCGGGTTCGAGCAGCAGGGTGACCAGCACCCGTTCCTGGGTCGGACTGCCGAGCCTCAACCGGCGCTGCCCGCACCAGCCTTCGAGCGAGCCGAGGATGTTGAAGCGCACGACAGGACGACCGGATGCCGCCGATTCCACGAACCCGTCCCCTCCGCCCCGCCCCGCCGCCCGGCCCGAGATGTTCGGGACCACCCTAGGTTGTACCCGAACGGGCAACACGGAGGAGGCGATTCCGGCTACCTGGGGTCTTTCTCGGCCCTGGCGAACAGGCTAACCACCTCAAGCGATCTGGAGGAGGGTGGAACGCGCATCCCTCACGAGGGCAGGGTCATGACGCAAGATAGCGCTCTCAACGCGGCGCAGCGCGGGCGAGGGCTGGATGCCGAGTTCCTCGTCCAGCTGGCGGCGCATCCGGCGGAACACGTCGAGCGCGTCCGCCTGCCGGCCCGAGCAGTACAGAGCGATCATCAGCTGCTCGCAGAACCGCTCGCGCAGCGGGTAGTGGGTGTGCGCCTCGGCCAGCTCCGCGAGCACCGCCGCATGCCCTCCGAGCCGCAGTTCCGCGTCGAAACGCAGCTCCATGGCCCGCATCCGGTACTCCTCGTACCGGGCCCCGGCGAGCTGGCACAGGGGTCCGCCGGGGAACCCGCCGAACACCGGCCCCCGCCACAGCGCGAGCGCCCGGCCGAGCATCCGGGCGGTGCCCTCCGCGTCGTACGCGGACGCCGTTTCCGCCTCCCGTACGGTCCGTACGAACTCGGCGGCGTCCACCTCTCCCTCCTCCACGGTCAGCCGGTATCCGGAGGGATGAATCGTCACTCGGGATACCGGACGACCTGGTTCCAGGGCTTTCAGCTTGCGCCGGAGCCTGCTCACGTGCGCTTGGAGGGCGTTGGCCTGGTTGTCGGGTACGGCCTCACCCCACATCTCCTCGACCAGGCTCTCCCCGGAGACCGGCTGCCCCTCGCTGACCAGCAGCGTCTGTACGAGGGTGCGCTGGAGGTCGCCGCTGATCTCCGCCGGGCCGGACACGGTACGGACCTGTAGTGCCCCGAGGATCGAGAACTTCAGCATCCTTGCTCCGCCTCCTGTTGACGTCGCTGGCGTCGTCGTCCTTCTTCCGGCGACGTAGCAACAGTGGGGCGTGCCTCTACCGGTTCGATACCGATCCGGTCCCCGCGGCTGGAATCAGCCCGCACCGCCCGCGACCAGCTCGCCCAGCGAGGTCACCCGCTGGGCGGCGCGCGCCGGGGACTCGGCCTGCACCACGATGTATCCCGGCAGGCATCCGCCATGTACCGGCACGAACCGGACATCGGGCGGCGACTGCGGGGCGGTGGGCGGGCGGCTGGATTCCGCCGCCGCGGCGAATCGTTCCGGCCGCACCGCCTCCACGAGCTTTCCGGCCAGTACCCGGACGGCTCCGGCGGCGAGGTCGAATCCCCCGGCGACCCTGAGGAGTTCGGGGATCGGATCGTCCCCGAGCCCCGCCCGGCACCCGGTGATCACCGGTCCCTGCCGGGTCAGCGTGACCCCGGTGTGCGCGGGACCGTACTGGTACCCGGTCAGGTCGAGCAGGGCGGTCACCACGGCCCGTACCTCCGCCGCGGTGTCCTCCGTGAGCGGCGCCGGGGAGAGCAGGCCGTACGGCATCCGGGCCGTGATCCCCACGGTCTGGTGCATGCCGTGCACGCTCAGCGTCTCCACGGTCAGCCGGGGCGCGGCGGAGACCGCGCCGGGGTCCGGCGACAGCCGGTTGTCCCGGACCAGGCGCTGTACGGCGTCCTGGTCCGCCAGCAGCCGCAGGGCGCGCGCGGGGTTGACGAACAGCCCGGCCGCCGCGGCCTCCTTCAGGAGGGGCCGCAGCGCGGACTCGTCGTGCGTGTCGGCCCAGGCCGACCGCACTTGAACACCGGCCCGCTGCGCCTCCCGCAGGAGGCGCGCTTCCGGGTTCAGCAGGAAGATCCGGCTGACGTCGTTGTCTTCTTTCATACCTCTGCTCGGATGACGAAGTCGGCGAGGGTGGAACGGCAGGCTACGAGCGGGTGGTACCGATCCGGTCCCGGACGGTTCCCCGGCCATGGGTTGCGGGCATAACGCCCCGTACGCTACCGGTCCCCTCCCCTCGCCGACCCGTCAATGCCTCACCTCGCCGGTACGCGGGCAACTGTCAGAAAGGATGCCCAGGTTGCGGGGGTGACAGTGAGGTGGGCTGCGGGAGATTTGGAGTCGCGGATGTGGATGGCGGCGGGGTGCGCGGCGACCTCGACGCACTCACCGCCCTCGCCATCGCTGTAGCTCGACTTGTGCCAGTTGTAAGCGAGTTCGACGCACTCGCCGCCCTCACCACCGCTGTAGCTGGACTTGAACCAGGCCCGGCTGTCGGTGTTCATAGCTTCTCCACTTTCTCCGCGATCAGAGCGCGGGATTCCTTGGGAGTCAGTGCCATCGCGCGCATGATCCCATAGCGGTCCGCGATCTTCCGGACGTCGTCGCGGTTGATGATCAGCTGGGGATGACCTTGCGCTTCTAGATAGGCCACCTGCTCATGTCCCTTCGGGACCAAAAGGTTGAACGAGCTCCCCAGGCTGGGGTGTTCCTCAACTTTGGTCGGCATCACTTGGATCTCGACGTTCTGCCTCTCCCCGACAGCCAGCAGGCGGCGCAGCTGATCGGCGTGGACACGCGGCCCGCCAATCGGCCGGTCGAGCATCACCTCTTCCAGAACGTAGCTGACAATCGGCGCTGGCCAGCGCTCGAAGATCTGCTGGCGCGAGAGTCGGTCGGCCACCCGCTTCTCGATGATCTCCTCGCTGAGGAACGGCCGCCGCTTGGCGAACACAGCACGCGCGTAGTCCTCCGTCTGCAAGAGGCCCGGTACTGCCTGGTTCGCGTAGAAGTGCAGCTCCACCGCCTCCCTCTCCATCTCGGCCTGGCCCCGATACCAGTCCGGATGCCGGGTCCGCGCCCGGCGCATGGCCTCCTCCACGTCGGGGAGGACGGTGGTCAGCATCCCCTGGGCGTCGAGGATGGTGTCGGCCTTGACCAGGAACTCCGGCCTGGGGGTGCGTACGCCCCGCTCCATGGCCGAGATGTGGTCGGGGCCGTAGCCGACCCGGTTCCCGAACTCCGTCTGGCTGAGCCCCGCCCGCTCCCTCAGTAACTTCAGCTGCCTGCCCAGCGCGGTGAAGACACCGGCCGATCCGTTCTCCTGCGCAGGAGTGTCCGGCCGCCGCTCCTTCTCGTCTACCACTCCGTCCTCCGTTCATCCCGTACACGCGCCGACACGTGCCCGTACGACTACGCAGAGTCGCCGGGTATCTCCTGGTCAGCGTAGGGAGAACCGGCCACGCTCGGTGATGTGAATCTGGAAATCTCCACCCCCCTGAAAGAGTTGATCCAGCGCATGAGCGCCACCCCGCGCGGGGCGCGACTGGCCCGACGGCTCACCGGCACCTCGCTCGACACCTGGGGTTATCCCTATGACGGCGTACTGAACACCACCGCCCAGCTCCTCGCCTCGGAGCTGGCGACCAACGCCGTCGTCCACGGCCGGGTGCCGGGCCGGGACTTCGAGCTGCGGCTGACTCTGCTGCCGCATGAGGACACGCTGCGCATCGAGGTGAGCGATACGCGGGGCGACCGGCCCCTGCGCGTCCTGCGGGCGGCGCCGGGGGACGAGCACGGCCGGGGCCTGGTGGTCGTGGACGCGCTGGCCCGGACGTGGGGCGTGCGCGAACGCGTCGTGGGCAAGACGGTGTGGGCCGAGATCCCGCTCGCCGGGCCGCCCCGCTGAGACGGGCCCCCGCGGGCGCCGGTCGCCGTCCTGGTGGCGGCGGTCGCGGCGGTCCTCGCCGGCAGGGGCGTGGCCGGGTGCGGGCCTCGGGTGACGGGCGGGCGCCAAAACGGACGGTCGATGACGGCGGCGCCGAGGCAGCCGAGCGCGCCGACGCAGAAGGCGGTCCGGACGGCGTGGGCGATCTGCCAGCGGTCGCGGACGTCCGCCCAGTCCGCCGGGGGCGTCGACCGCGAACGTGACGACCGGGGACAGCACCGGCAGGACGAGCGGGTCCTGCCGGAGGCGGCGGCCCGGCAGGGAGGCGCCGCTCGGGCCCGGAACCGAACGGGCGGGTGGTGTGGGCGCGGGAGCGGGTGGACTACCGCGCGATGCTGGTCCAGGACCGCATCGGCGCCCTGACCGCCATGTACGACCGCAGGGCGGTCCAGCACGTCCCTGGCGGCGGCGAGGCCGTCGATGGCCTCCATCCCGGAGGCGGAGCGCTACGTGCGCAAGTACACCGTGTCCCACCCGGTCCCCGCCGGGGAACCACCCGCCCCGACAGCCGGAAACGGCCCACCGGGGCGGCGGCGGACGTCGTCGTCCGGCGCCGCCCCGGTGGTACAGGGGCCGGGTCAGCTGTGGTTGTAGGTGACCGAGAAGTTCTCGCCGCCGCTCAGCGCGGAGGTGGTCGCCTTGGTGGTGCTGCCCGACGCCATGTCGATCTTGTCCGGCGAGTAGTTGCCGATCGCCTGGCCGTTGGCGGTGGCGTTGGTGAAGCTCGCGGTGCCGAAGTTCGACAGCGGCAGCACACCGGTGGAGCTGGACGGCGCCTCGGCTATGACCTCGGCGGATGCGTTGGACAGACCGCTCTGCGTCTTGGTGGTGGTCTTCGTCCAGCCCTTGGTGGTGTCCTTCAGGGTGAGCGTGTACGTGGAGCCGCTGCGGGTGATCGTGGAGGTGAAGTGGTCGCCCGCGCTCACCGCGTTGCTGTAGTTGACGGGGTACGCCGGGTACATCTCGTACCAGGACGAGTACACCGCCTGGCCGCTGGAGCAGTCCGCCTCGGTGCCCGTCTGCTCCACGGAGTTGCTGCCGTCGCCGTCGATGCCGATCCAGAACGACGAGTACGTGGTCTTGCTGGTGCAGCTGACCGCCGGCTGCACCCAGCTCGCGGAGACACTGGTGAACGTCGTACCGGTCGCCGCGTAGCCGGCCCAGTTGGAGCTGGTGCTGTTCCTGATGCCACCGACCAGGTGGTGGCTGGTGATGTGACCGCTGACCGGGGTCATGCGCAGCGCCGGCGCGGCGACGGCGGCCGCGGGGGAGGTCGCCAGGGCCGACAGGACGGCGGCGGCGACGGCTGTGGCTGCGGTGAGGCGGATCGTGGCAGACATGCTGCTCCTTATCGCGGGTCTCGCGGTGCAGACGTGACTGGCGGCCACCAGTGGGGGGAACGTGCGCCCGTGGTTGTCAGTGTGCAGTCAACGCGTGTCCCGTTGTCACCCGGCATCCGGGTTTTCACAGCAAAGGTCCTGCCAAGAGCCTTCTACAAAAGGAGTGTTGAAGGAGAAACCGGCCAGGTGCGCCGGGGCACCGGGGCGTTCACACCCCGTCGTACAGCCCCTCCACCTCCCGGCGGAAGTCCGCGAGGATCCGCGCGCGCCGGAGCTTCATGGAGGGCGTGAGATGGCCGGCCTCCTCCGTGAAGTCGACGGGCAGGACGGTGAAGCGGCGGATGGACTCGGGGCGGGACACGAGCCGGTTGGCGTCGTCCACGGCACGCTGGAGCACGGCCCGCAACTCGGGGTCGTCCGCGACCAGTTCGGGCGGCACGGGGTGCTTCCCGTTCATCCGCCGCCAGTGCGTGACGCCCTCGGCGTCGAGGGTGAGCAGCGCCGCGACGTACGGGCGGTCGTCGCCGACCAGGATCACCTGGGAGATCAGCGGGTGCTGGCGCAGCCAGTTCTCCAGCGGGGCGGGGGCGACCGACTTGCCGCCGGAGGTGATGAGGAGTTCCTTCTTGCGGCCGGTGATGGTGAGGTAGCCGTCGTCGTCCAGCTCGCCCAAGTCCCCGGTGTGCAGCCAGCCTTCGCGGGTGGCGGGGACGACACCGCCGGCCTGCGGGTCCCAGTAGCCGCGCAGCACGTGATCGCCGCAGACCAGGATCTCCCCGTCGGCGGCGATCCGCACCCGCGTGCCGGGCAGCGGCCAGCCCACGGTGCCGGGACGGGGTTTGAGCGGGGGCGTGACGGTGGTCGCGCCGGTGGTCTCCGTGAGGCCGTACCCCTCGTAGATCTCGATGCCCGCACCGGCGTAGAACGCGGCCAGGCGGCGCCCGAGCGGGGAGCCGCCGCAGATGACGTGCCGGACCCGGCCGCCCAGCGCCGCGCGGATGCGGCGGTAGACGAGGGGGTCGTAGAAGCCGCGCTGGGTCTTCAGGGCGGTGCCGGGGCCGCCGCCGGTGCCGCTCCGGCGGGCCTGGACCGCCTCGCCGTAGCGCCGGGCGACGGCGGCGGCGCGGTCGAAGACGGCCCCCCGGCCACCCGACTGGGCCTGCGCGCGGGCCGAGTTGAAGACCTTCTCCAGCATGTAGGGGATGGTCAGCAGGGCGGTGGGCCGGAAGGCGGCGAGGTCGGGCAGCAGGTCCGCGGCCTTGAGGCTGGGCGCGTGCCCGAGGCGGACGCGGGCGCGGACGCAGGCGATGGCGACCATGCGCCCGAAGACGTGCGAGAGGGGGAGGAAGAGGAGGACGGACGGATCGTCGTCGTGCTGCCGGAAGACGGGGTGGAGGAGTTCGATCGCGTTGTCCACCTCGGCGAAGAAGTTGCCGTGCGTCAGGGCGCAGCCCTTGGGGCGGCCGGTGGTGCCGGAGGTGTAGACGAGGGTGGCCAGGGTGTCGGGCCCGAGCATGCCGCGCCGCACCCCGGTCTCGCCGTCCGGTACCGGCACCCCCGCGTCGGCCAGCCGCTCCACGTGCCCCTTGTCCATGACCCACAAGTGCCGCAGGTCCGGCAGGTGTTGCAGCTCGGGACCGAGCGCGGCGGCCTGCGCCGCGGTCTCGGTCACCAGGGCGACGGCGCCGGAGTCGTGCAGGATCCACCGGGTCTGGAAGACGGACGAGGTGGGGTAGACGGGGACGGTGACGAGGCCCGCGGCCCAGGCGGCGAAGTCGAGCAGCGTCCACTCGTACCTCGTGCGCGCCATGATCGCGATCCGGTCGCCGGGCGTCAGCCCCTCGGCGATCAGCCCCTTGGCGACGGCCAGCACCTCCCCGGCGAACCGCGCGGCGGTGACGTCCTCCCAGCGGCCGTCTGCGAGCCTGCGTCCGAGCACCACCGCGTCCGGGTCCCCGGCGGCGTTGTCGAACGGCAGGTCGGCCAGCGACCCGTGGGTCACCGGCGCCGCCACGGGCGGTACGACGGCCTCCCGTACGGCCCCGTCGAGGCGCCGGGTGCGGGGCGCGACGAGCAGCGGGCGGCCGTCGTAGTCGACGGCGCGGGCAGGGGAGTTGGCGGGGTGGGGGGACACGAGCGGCTCCTCGGGCGTGCGGCGAGGCGTTCACCGGCGGCCGGACGCGCGGCGAACGAGCTGGGGAGGTGTTACCGCCGGTCAGGCGAGTGATCGTACGGGCCCGTTGTGGGGGTCTCGTGCGGTTCCGGGGTTGGTCCGGGGACGGGGCTGTGCGGGGCTGTTGCAGCTTCCGGCACTGGCCCACCTCGACTTACCTGCGGTAACTTTACCGCCGGGCAAGCGATCCGTTCCCGTCTTCGGGGGGTTTGATGCCGACCGTCCTCGACAGGGCACCGGCGCTGGGGCCGCTGCTGCTGGCCGGCGCGGTGCGCTCGCTGGGCAAGCGGCCGTCGGCGGGGGCGCCGTACCCGGACACGCGGCTGGTGCTGCGCGGGGCGCGCGCGGAGGCGGACCGGCTGGCGCGGTACACCCGCCTGTGCGGTTTCCCCGCCGCCGGCACCCTCCCGCTCCCCTACCTCCATGTCCTCGCGTTCCCCCTGGCCATGCGGCTGCTCGGCGCACGGGACTTCCCGCTCCCGCTGCCGGGGCTGGTGCACACCTCGATCGCTCTCGTCCGGCACGCGCCGCTGCCCGCGCGGGAGTCGTACGAACTCACCGCACACGTCTCGGGGCTGGCCCCGCACCGGCGCGGTACGGAGGCGACGGTGGTGACGCGGGCGCGGCGGGCGGGGGCGCTGGTGTGGGAGTCGTCCAGCACGTATCTGTCCCGGCACCGGACGGGGGAGGACGGCACGCCCACGACCCGTCCGGCCCAGGCGGCTCCGCCCTCGGCGGACGCGGCTGCGCTCCCGGCCCTCGCGGAGTGGTCCCTGCCCGCGAACCTGGGCCGCGCCTACGCCGCCGTCTCGGGCGACCGCAACCCCATCCACCTCACCCGCCTCACCGCCCGCCCCTTCGGCTTCCGCCGCGCCATCGCGCACGGCATGTGGACGGCGGCACGGTGCGTGGCGGAGCACGGGGACGCCGACTCGGTACGGGTGGAGTTCCGGGCGCCGGTGCCGCTGCCGGGGGTGGTGCGGTACGGGGCGTCGCCGGAGGGCGACCGGTTCGAACTGCGGGGCGGGGACGGCCGGGTGCATGTGTCGGGGAGGGTGGGCGGGGTGCCGTAGGAGGGGGAAGGCCGGTCGGGGCGACCGGGGCTGGTCGGGGCCCGGCGGGGCCGGTCGGGGCGAGCGGTCAGAGGTGCCCCACGTACCCTCGTCCCCATGCTGCTAGCCGCCATCCCCTCCCCCTCGGTGAACGGTTTCCACCTGGGCCCCCTGTACATCCACGTCTACGGCCTGATGTACGTCGTGGGCATCGGCCTCGCCGTCCACCTCGGCCGGCGCCGCTGGCAGGCCGCGGGCGGCGATCCGGCGCTGGTGGAGGACGTCGCGATCTGGGGCGTGCCGTTCGGCATCCTCGGCGGCCGGATCTACTTCGACCTGACGACACCGGCGGCCATCCCCCCGCACTGGTGGGGCCCGCTGGCGGTGTGGGACGGCGGTCTGGGCATCTGGGGCGGCGTCGCCCTGGCCACGGCCGTCTGCGTATGGCGGCTGCGCCGGGCCGGCGCCTCGGTCCCCGGCATGATGGACGCGCTGGCCCCCTGCCTGCTGACCGCGCAGGCCATCGGCCGTATCGGCAACTACTTCAACCAGGAGCTGTTCGGCGGCCCGACCAGCCTCCCCTGGGGCCTGGAGATCGACCCCGCGCACCGCCCCGCGGGCTACCTCCAGGACGCCACCTTCCACCCCACCTTCCTCTACGAACTGATCTGGGACCTGCTCCTCGCGGCCGTCCTGATCCGCCTGGGCCGCGGCGGCAGGGTCCGCCCCGGCGGCCTGTTCCCGCTGTACGTCACCGGCTACTCCGCCTTCCGCATCTTCGAGGAGTCCCTGCGCGTCGACTACTCCCAGTACTTCCTGGGACTGCGCCTCAACTTCTACATCGCGGCCCTGGTGGCGCTCGCCGGCCTGGTGTGGTTCGTCCTGCTGCAACGCCGCAGGCCGCCGCGGGAGGCGGACACGGAGATCGCGGAGCCCGCGGGTGCCGGGGAGACCGGGGTCAGGGCCGGCTGAGCGGCGCCACGCCCGGCGGGGCCCAGCGGTTGCCGGACATCAGGTTGCCCAGGCCGGACCAGGCGAAGTCCATCAGGGTCTCGGAGGCTCGGGCGGCGGTGGCGGACGGGGTGGTGTTGGTCCAGTCGGCCAGGGATTCCGCCGCGCCGACCAGGGCGACGGCGAGGCCGGCGAGTTCGTGGGCCGAGAGGTCGCGGGAGTGCGGGGACTCCCGGACGGCCGCCGCGATCAGGCGGGTGACGAACGCGGTCATCTCCCCGCGCAGGGCGTCGGCCTCGGCGGCGAACCTCGGGCCGTGGGTGCGGGCCTGGAGGTGCAGGACCGTCCAGCCGTCGGGGTGCTCGGCGGTGTAGGCGAAGAACGCCCGGACACCGTCCCAGAGTTGGCGGTCGGCGGGCAGGCCGGGGCGGACCGCCGCGCGTACGGCCCGCGTCAGGGCGGCGGCCTCGCGGCGGATGCACGCGGTGAAGAGGTCGTCCTTGGAGTGGAGGTAGAGGTACACCAACGGCTTGGAGACGCCGGCGAGTTCGGCTATCTCGTCCATCGACGCGGCGGTGTATCCGTGCCGCGCGATGATCCGCACGGCGGCGTCGAGCATCTGCCGCTCGCGCTCCGCCCTCGGCATCCGTCTGGTCCTGCCGCCGCCCATGGGAGCAAGACTAGGGTCTGCCGGGACCGCGGCCCGTTCCTTTGACGATCCTCATATTCCCGGTGCCTGCTACGACGCCTGGCTCTGGGCCCGCGCGGTGTCGTCGGCGAAGTCCTCCTGGCTGCGGTTCGCCTCCAGGTTCGCCTTCATGCGGTCGACCCGGCCGACGACCTTCATCGAGGCCCGCTCCCGCTCCTTGCGCAGCACCACCCAGCTGATCGGCGCCGAGATGATCAGGGCGAGCAGGGCGATCCACAGGCCGTTGGACTTGCCGAAGCCGCGCGGGAAGATGCCGGAGTACACGGCTCCCCAGACGACCAGGAGGCAGCCCGCGAAGATACCGAGGCGCATCAGCGTGTAGCGGAGCATCTCAATCCACTCGTCCGATTCCAAAAGGGGTCATCGTCCAGTGAAGCACGCCTCATGGGCGATCATGCAGCGGGGTCGGCGGGCCGGGCGGTCACCCGAGCGGCAGCAGCATGAAGATCTCGTCGCGGTCGTCGCCGGGGGCGACGCGGACGGCACCGGGGACGCGGCCGACCTCCTTGTAGCCGCAGGAGCCGTAGAACCGCTCCAGCCCGTGGCCGCCCCGGCAGGACAGGCGGATCGCCTCGATGCCCTCGCTCGCGCGGGCCGCGTCCTCGGCGGCGGCCAGCAGAGCGCGGCCGTACCCCTTGCCCTGGTGGCGGGGGTGGACCATGACGGAGTACAGCGAGAGCCAGTGGGCGGCCAGGTGCTGCGGGTTCCCGGTGAGGAACGCGGCGGCGAGGATTCCGCCGCGCTCGTCCTGGCCGACGAGGAGCCGGGTACGGCCCTCGGCCATGTGGACGAGATGACGCACCAGCTCGGGCCGTATCTCCTCCCGGTCCACGGGAGCGACGAAGCCGACGGCACCGCCGGCGTTCGTCACGTCCGCCCAGAGATCGAGGAGGCCGTCGCGCAGGGCGGGGGTGAGGGGCGGTTCCAGGGTGAAAGTAAGGGCCACCGGGGCAGTGTAATCATTACCCCAGGGTGCGGGCGGCGACTTTCAGATCGGCGAGGAAGCCCTGGTAGGCGGCGTCGCGGTCGTCGGCGCGCAGCACGGACGACGGGTGGACGGTGGGGAGCAGGCGCTCGGGGCGGCCGTGGACGTCCCGCTCGACGACGGTGCCGCGGACCTGGCCGACCCGGAAGCCGGAGCCGAGGAGCGCCTTGCCCGCGGTGGCACCGAGGACGATGATCAGCTCGGGCTCCACGAGCGCGAGTTCCCGCGCGAGCCAGGGGGCGCAGGCGGTCATCTCCCTGAGGCTGGGGGCGCGGTGGATCCGCCGCTTGCGGGGCTCGGTCTGCGCGAACTTGAAGTGCTTGACCGCGTTGGTGACGTACGCCTGCGCCGGGTCGATGCCCGCCTCTTCGAGCGCCTTGTGCAGCAGGTGCCCGGCCGGCCCCACGAAGGGCCTGCCCTGCCGGTCCTCCTGGTCACCGGGCTGCTCCCCCACGAGCATCACCCGTGCGCCCTCGTCGCCCTCCCCGAACACCGTCTGCGTGGCGGGCCCGTGCAACGGACACCCCCGGCACCCGGCCGCCGCCTCCCGCAACACCCTGAGCCCCCCACGAGCCGGCACGAAGGGGGCGGCGGTGTAGGCGTCCTCGGGGGCGGGATCGGGGGTCATGCCCGCCGAGTACCCGGGCGGGCGGGGCGTCGAACGGCGGGGCCCCGCCCGCCCGGCCGGGTCAGAGGCGCATCGGCTGGGGGGAGTCCCGGCGGGTGGGGTCGGCGGCGGGGTACTCGCGGATGATCTCGTAGCGCGTGTTGCGCTCCACGGGGCGGAAGCCGGCGTCGCGGATCAGGTCCAGGAGGTCCTCGCGGGTCAGCTTGTTCGGGGTGCCGTAGTTGTCCGCGTCGTGGGTGATCTTGTACTCCACCACCGAGCCGTCCATGTCGTCCGCGCCGTGCTGGAGGGCCAGCTGCGCGGTCTGGACGCCGTGCATGACCCAGAACACCTTCACGTGCGGGACGTTGTCGAACAGCAGCCGGGAGACCGCGAAGGTCTTCAGCGCCTCCGCGCCCGTCGCCATCGTCGTCCGCGCCTGGAGCCGGTTGCGGACCTTGCCGTCCTTCATGTCCACGAAGTCGTGCTGGTAACGCAGCGGGATGAAGACCTGGAAGCCGCCGGTCTCGTCCTGGAGCTCGCGCAGGCGCAGGACGTGGTCCACCCGGTGGCGCGGCTCCTCGATGTGGCCGTACAGCATCGTGGCCGGGGTCTTCAGACCCTTCTCGTGCGCCAGCCGGTGGATCCGGGACCAGTCCTCCCAGTGCGTCCTGTGGTCCACGATGTGCTGGCGGACCTCCCAGTCGAAGATCTCCGCGCCGCCGCCGGTCAGCGACTCCAGCCCCGCGTCGATCAGCTCGTCCAGGATCTCGGAGGCCGTGAGACCGGAGATCGTCTCGAAGTGGTGGATCTCCGTCGCCGTGAACGCCTTGAGCGAGACGTTCGGCAGGGCCGCCTTCAGCTCGCGCAGCGACCGGGGGTAGTAGCGCCAGGGCAGGTTCGGGTGCAGGCCGTTGACGATGTGCAGCTCGGTGAGGTTCTCCGACTCCATCGCCTTCGCGAGCTTCACGGCCTCCTCGATCCGCATCGTGTACGCGTCCTTCTCCCCCGGCTTGCGCTGGAAGGAGCAGTACGCGCAGGAGGCCGTGCACACGTTCGTCATGTTCAGGTGCCGGTTGACGTTGAAGTGCACGACGTCGCCGTTCTTGCGCGTCCGCACCTCGTGCGCCAGACCGCCGAGCCAGGCCAGATCGTCCGACTCGTACAGCGCGATGCCGTCCTCGCGGGTCAGCCGCTCACCGGAGCGGACCTTCTCCTCCAGCGCGCGCTTGAGCCCGACGTCCATGCCAACACCTTTCTACGACAGCTCGGCCTACGGTATCCCTAGACCTCTTCGGGCAGTTCCCCGACCCGGTTCTCCCACTTCGTGGACAGCACGATGGTGGTACGGGTGCGCGAGACGCCCTTGGTCCCGCTGAGCCGGCGGATGATCCGCTCCAGGCCGTCCACGTCGGTCGCGCGCGCCTTGAGCATGAAGGAGTCGTCGCCGGCGATGAACCAGCAGTCCTCGATCTCCTTGAGGTCCCGCAGCCGCTGCGCCACGTCCTCGTGGTCGGCCGCGTCGGAGAGCGAGATGCCGATCAGAGCGGTGACGCCGAGGCCGAGGGAGGCCGCGTCGACCGTGGCGCGGTAGCCGGTGATCACACCGGCCGCCTCCAGCCGGTTGATGCGGTCGGTGACGCTGGGTCCCGACAGTCCGACGAGGCGCCCCAGCTCCGCGTAGGAGGCCCGGCCGTTCTCCCTCAGGGCCTGGATGAGCTGCCTGTCCACCGCGTCCATGCGATCGAAGCCTTCCGCTGAAGAGTTCTCGAGTGATGAGGGGTAGAGCGCTACTGCTGGGTGGTGCCGATGCCGGGTGCTGCCGCTGCCGAGTGCTGCCGGGTGCCGCTCACTGCCCGCTGCCGCCGCCCAGCTCACCCCGCCAGCGCCGGTACAGCCCGTGCGGGACGCCCGCCGCGTCCAGCACCCGCCCGGCGACGAAGTCCACCAGGTCCTGGATGTGCGTGGCACCCGCGTAGAAGGCGGGCGAGGCGGGGACGACCGAGGCGCCGGCGTCGTCCAGGGCGACGAGGTGGCGCAGGGTCTGGCCGTTCAGCGGGGTCTCCCGTACGGCGACGACGAGCCTCCGGCGCTCCTTCAGGGTGACGCTCGCCGTCCGCTGGAGCAGATCCTTGGACAGCCCCAGCGCGACCCCCGCCACACAGGCCGTGGAGGCGGGCACGATGAGCATGCCCTTCGCCGGGTACGACCCCGAGGACGGGCCCGCCGCGAGGTCGCCCGCGCTCCAGTACCGCACCCCGCTGACGTCCGTGTCGAAGGTCCCCGGCTTGCCGTCGGCGCCACGGGCCAGCCATTCCCGCAGGTCGTCCTGCCAGTGGGCGTCCCGGAACGAGATCCCCGTCTCGTCCAGCAGCGTCAGCCGGGAGGCCCGGCTGACCACCAGGTCCACGGCCTCCCCCGCCGCCAGCAAAGCGCGCAGCACGGCAGCCGCATACGGCGTCCCGGAAGCACCGGACACCCCCACGATCCAAGGCACGCGCCGCGTTTCTCCTGCGTTCACACCTTGAGCGTACCGGCGTGCCCGGCCGGGACCGGGCCGGGTGGGGGGCAAGCGGGGGGCGGGGACACCCGGTTCAGACGGTCAGGCCCCGCACCAGCAGGTCCAGCAGGGCACACACGAAAAGGGCGATCCCGATGAAACCGTTGACGCTGAAGAAGGCCCGGTTGAGCCGGGACAGGTCGTGCGGGCGCACGATCCGGTGCTCGTACAGGAACGCGCCGGCCACGATCACCAGGCCGAGCCAGAAGAAGACGCCCGCGTGGGTGGCGAGGGCGTACCAGACGAACAGCGCGGTGGTGACCGTGTGGCAGGCGCGGGCGCCCCGGATGGCGGCCGGGATGCCGAAGCGGGCCGGGACCGACTTCACTCCGATGGCGCGGTCGGTCTCCACGTCCTGGCAGGCGTAGATCAGGTCGAAGCCGCCGATCCAGACGCCGACGGCGAGGCCCAGGATCACCGCGTCCCAGGACCAGCTGCCGGAGATCGCCAGCCAGCCGCCGATGGGGCCCATGGCCTGGGCGATGCCCAGGATGGCCTGCGGGAAGTTCGTGAACCGCTTCCCGTAGGGGTAGACCACCATCGGGATCACCGCGAGGGGCGCGAGGGCCAGGCAGAGCGGGTTCAGGAGCGCCGCGGCGCCCAGGAAGACCACCAGCGCGACCAGCGCGCCGGTCCAGGCGTGCCGTACCGACATCGCGCCGGTCACCAGCTCGCGGTGGGCCGTGCGCGGGTTGCGGGCGTCGATCTCCCGGTCGATGATCCGGTTCACGGCCATCGCGAAGGTGCGCAGGCCGACCATGCAGACGGTGACCAGGAGCAGCCGGACCCAGTGGATGTTCCCGTCCAGCTCGTACATCGCCGTCAGGGCGGCGATGTAGGCGAAGGGGAGCGCGAAGACCGAGTGCTCGATCATCACCAGGCGCAGGAAGGCGCGCGTGCGGCCCGGCCGCGGGATCGTCGGGGCAGCGGTGCTCACAGTCCGTATTCCTTCCAGCGGCGGTCGACCAGGGCCGCCGTATCCGGGTCCGACAGGACCATCTCCGGCCACCCGCCGTCGCGCGTGTAGCCCTCCTCCGGCCATTTCCGGGTGGCGTCGATCCCGGCCTTGCCGCCCCAGAACTGCTGGTAGGAGGCGTGGTCGAGGTGGTCGACGGGGCCTTCCACGACCGTGAGGTCACGGGCGTAGTCGGTGTTGCCGAGGGCGCGCCAGGCGACCTCGTGCAGATCGTGGACGTCGCAGTCGGCGTCCACGACCACGATCAGCTTGGTGAGGGACATCATGTGCGCCCCCCAGACGGCGTGCATGACCTTCTGCGCGTGCTTCGGGTACTTCTTGTCGATCGAGACGATCGCGCAGTTGTGGAAGCCGCCGGCCTCGGGCAGGTGGTAGTCCACGATGTCCGGGATGATGATCTTCAGCAGGGGGAGGAAGAAGCGTTCCGTGGCGCGGCCGAGCGGGCCGTCCTCCGTGGGGGGCCGTCCCACCACGATCGACTGGAGCAGCGGGCGCTTGCGCATCGTCACGCAGTCGATCTTCAGCGCGGGGAACGGCTCCCGGGGGGTGTAGAAGCCGGTGTGGTCGCCGAAGGGGCCCTCGGGCAGCATCTCGCCCGGCTCCAGCCAGCCCTCCAGGACGACCTCGGCGTGGGCGGGGACCTGGAGC
Organism: Streptomyces sp. NPDC037203; assembly: GCF_055605065.1. Classification (NCBI taxonomy): domain Bacteria; kingdom Bacillati; phylum Actinomycetota; class Actinomycetes; order Kitasatosporales; family Streptomycetaceae; genus Streptomyces; species Streptomyces sp. NPDC037203. The sequence goes on along the minus strand of NZ_JBVJUC010000005.1, from coordinate 76,238 downwards.
GGGACGGTCTTGCAGTCGACCATCTCGATCCGCTTGCCCGCGATGAACCCGGCGAACAGGTACTCGTCGATGTCGCCGGGCAGCGGCGCGGTGGAGGCGTAGGTGACGGCCGGGGGGCAGCCGAAGGCGATGGCCACGGGCAGCCGCTCGCCCCGGCGCGCGGCCACCTGGTAGTGGTTGCGGCTGTCCTTGTGGATCTGCCAGTGCATGCCGATGGTGCGCTTGTCGTGGCGCTGGAGGCGGTACAGGCCGAGGTTGCGGACGCCGCTCTCGGGGTCCTTGGTGTGGGTCAGGCCCAGGTTGAAGAAGGAGCCGCCGTCCTCGGGCCAGGTGAACAGCGCGGGGAGCCGGTCGAGGTCGACGTCGTCGCCGTGCAGCACGACCTCCTGCACGGGCGCTTCCTTGATCTTGCGCGGCGGCACGTGCGCCATCGCGCCCAGCTTGCCGAACGCCTCGCGCACGCCGACGAAGCCGTGCGGCAGCTCGGGGCGCAGCAGCCCGCCGATCTTCCCGGAGATCTCGTCGTACGACGTCAGGCCCAGCGCCTTCAGCAGGCGGCGGTCGGTGCCGAAGACGTTCATGGCCAGCGGCATCGCCGAGCCTTTGACGTTCTCGAACAGCAGCGCCGGGCCGCCGGACTTCTGCACCCGGTCGACGATCTCCCCGATTTCCAGGTAGGGGTCGACCTCGGCCTTGATGCGCTTGAGGTCTCCCTCGCGCTCCAGGGCCCGGAGCAGGGAGCGAAGATCGTCGTAAGCCATGCCTCCCAGTATCGGCCACCCGCCCCCCGGCCCCCGTCACCGGGCCCGGCCCTGGAGGAAGCGGGTGCACCCGTACCGCCATGGTCACTGTCCGTTAATCACTTCCCCGTTCGGCCTGCCACCCGTTCCGTTGAAATGGAACCGACGGGCATGTCTCCGCCGCCTCCCACGGCATTGCCTTGGAGGGGGGCCCTATTCAGCAGGGCCCCTTCTTCGATGGGAGACGCGTGCGAATCACTGACATCCAGCGCTGCGGGGTACGGCCGGGACGGCTCGTCGAGTGGACGCTGAGCCCGGCCACCGTGGCGGCGGCGACCCGGCTGCCGGAGGACTCCCGGCCGCCGGCCTACATCCAGGAGTCGCACATCCGGACCGCCAAGTGCGTACGGGACGACGGCCTGTTCGTGCCGACCTGGCTCGGCACCGCCTTCGACCTGCCGGGCCGGGCCGACCTCGACGCGCTCCAGGAGGCCCTGCGCTCCTGGACGCTGCGGCACGAGACGCTGCGCAGCGGCTTCCGCTGGGCCGGTGACGAACTGCGCCGGTTCACCCTCGACCCCGCCGATGTGTCCCTGCACCGGGAGGACGCCGGCGAGTTCACCGACGCGGACCGGCTCGTCGCCCATCTCCAGGACCGGTTCGACGCCGTCGCCGACGCCCTGCGCTGGCCGAACCTCATCTACACCGCCGTCGTCCGCGAGGACTCCACCAGCGTCTACATGGCCTTCGACCACAGCAATGTGGACGCCTACTCGCTGACCCGGATCGCCGCCGAGGTGCACGAGCTGTACACCGCGATCACGCAGGGGCGGCCGGCCGACTGTCCCGCGCCGGCCGCCAGTTACGTGGACTTCTGCGAGATCGAACGGGCCGACGCGGACCGGCTGGACGGCGGGCACGACATCGTGGCGCGCTGGCGGGAGTTCATCCGGCGCGGCGGCGGCACCCTGCCCGCCTTCCCGGTGGACCTCGGCCTCGCCCCCGGCGATCCGCTCCCCCGGCAGGCGATGCTGTGCGAGCCGCTCGCGGACGCGGAGGCGGCGGCCGCGTTCGAGGCGTACTGCCGGCCCTACGGCGGGGGCCTGGTCGGCGTGCTCGCGGCGACCGCGCTCAGCGTGCAGGAGCTGGGCGGGCAGTCGGTGTACCGGACGGTCGTCCCGTTCCACACCCGTGTGCGCTCGCGCTGGACCGACTCGGTGGGCTGGTACGTGGGCGGCGCCCCCATCGAGGTGCCGCTCACCGGCACCCGCGGCTTCCCGGACGTCCTGCGGGCCGTACGGGCGGAGCTGGGCGCGGCCCGCAAGCTGGCCCGGATGCCGCTGGCGCGGGTCCTCGCGCTGCTCGGCGCGGACTTCCGGCCCACCTCGCCCGACCTGTACTCGATCGTCTCCTACGTCGACACCCGCACGGTGCCCGGCGCCGACCGCTGGACGGACATGCGGGCGCACGCGCTGCTGCGGGTGTCGTACGGCGACCAGGTGTGCGTCTGGGTGAACCGGCAGCACGAGGGGCTGTGGCTGGCCAGCCGCTACCCGGACACCGACGTCGCCGCGAAGAACATGCGGCTGTACGTGGAGCGGCTGCGGGACCACATCGCCTCGGTGGGCCCCGGCCGGCTCTCCGCGGTCTCGTGAGCGCAGCGCGGTGCCGTGCGCACACATCGTTACCCAACCGGGCACCACTGGCCCTGGCACCGAGCAACTTCCCCTTCTTACACTGCTGTTGAGGGGGGAGATGTGGTGCACACACGGTTGCACGGACGGGGGGCACTCTTCGACGCGGATCCGGCCGGCCTGGCGCCACGCCTGGTGGGGCTGGTCCCCGGACACCACCGCGCCCATCCGCCGGAACACCCGGACGGGCCTCCGTTCGTGGTGCTCACCGGCGCTCGGGGGCTGGGCAAGAGCGCGGTGCTGGGCGCGCTGCGGGACGCCTACCAGGGGCATACGCCGGTCGCGCTGATCGACTGCGCGGCGCGCCAGTTCGCCGAGCCGCCCGGCGGCCGGCCCGCCGAGTCCTGGTCGCCGACGGCCCAGGCGCTGCTGGTGATCGCCGAGCAGCTGGCCGAGCCGGTGACCGGCGCCGGGCGGATCACCTTCCCGCGCCTGATGTCGGGCCTGGTCGCGGTGGCCGCGGGCGGCTGGGGCGACGCCGACTCGGAGCGCATCCGCCGGGAGGTCGAACGGATCCTGCTGCTGAACGAACGGGGCGCGAAATTCGGCGCGTTCGCCGGCAAGTGGGCGGGCAAGGTCGCGGCGAAGGTGGTCGCGGCCGCCACCGGCGCGGGCCCGCTGGTCTCGGGCGCCATCGAGGCCACCCTGGAGTCCGTCGCCGAGGGGTTCACCGGGCACCGGCAGCAGAAGGCGTCCGAGTGGTACCGGTCGTACCCGAACGCGGGCGGCAACGCGCAGCGCGGGCTGATCCTGCTGTCCCAGCACTTCCGGGACGGCGACGGCTCGCGCGAGCACGCGGAGCGGTACCTGGTGCGGGCCCTGCTGACCGACCTCGGCGAGGCGTACACCGGGTTCATGGCGAAGATGCAGCGCCTGGGCCGCCCCCTGGTGCTGCTCGACAACGCCCAGACGACGCCGGGCCCGGAGCTGACCGCGGCCGTGCTGCGCGACCGCGCCGAGGGCACCGGCGACCGGGTGGTGTTCGTGGCCGCCCGGCGCGGCGAGGGCCGCGCGGAGCTGCCCGGCGCCCGGCGCAGGCAGCTCGCGGAGGTCGCCCGGCGCACCGACTGGGCACCGGACGCGTCCCCCTCCTCGCGGGCGCTGCTGGTCGCGCTGCCGCCGCTGAGCGCGGACGACACCCTGCACATCGTCGGCGCGCTCTGCTCGGACACCGCCGTGCCCGCCCATCTCCCGGCTGCCGCCCACCGGTTGACGGGCGGCAACCCGCTGGGCGTGGTGCTGCTCGCCGGGGCGGCCGCGCAGCACCTGCCCGAGGTGACCTCGCTGGGCGGACTGCTCACCGCGGAGTTCCGGCCCGCCGAGGACCGGCCGGGCTCACCCGTCCACCAGGCGCTGCTGGACCGGCTGGTGCCGGCCGCCTACCTGGAGGAGCTGACCGTGCTGGCCGCCGCCCACGACCACGGCTCGGCGTGCGCGCTGGCCGCGGCGCTGCTCCCGGACACCTTCGGACCCGCCGACGTACGGGCCCTGCAGACGCTGCTCGCCGAGGAGGGGCTGCCCGTCGTGCCGGGCCAGTTCGTCGGCGACCCGTTCGTGCGGACGCTGCTGCTGCTGCGGCTGCATCTGCGCGACGCGGACCACGCGTCGTGGCGCCGGGCGCACGAGACGCTGATCGCGCACTACGCGGAGCCGGAGCAGGCGCCCTACCGGCTCCACCACGAACTCGCCCTCGGCGACGCCGAGTCGGCGGTGGCGCGGCTGCGGGACGACTTCGCGGGCGCCGACATCCGGGGGTGGCTGCGCACGCTGCGCTTCCTCGCGGCCGCGCCCTACTTCCACGCGCACGACGCCGAGGGCCACGACTTCGGCGGGCGCGGCGACCGGCGGGCCGCGGTCGCGCTCGGGGTGACGGACACCGGGTATCCGCTGCCCGAGGGCGTGGACGCCGTACTGCACCTGCGGGTGCGGCGGTTGCTGCACGCGCTGTGGGAGCTGACCGATCCGCTGGTGCTGCCGGACCCGAAGGTGTGCGACCGGCTCCGCTTCGAGCTGGAACAGCTGTCCAATCTGCGCCCCGCCGCGGGCGCGCTGCTGTGGCGGGCCTCTCGGGACTGGCCGGCCGCCGCGCTGGCCGGGCGTCCGATCCAGGGCCCGGACGATCCTGAGCACGACGGTCGCGGGGAGGCCTGATGGCGGGGGGCATGGGGACCTGGGTTCGCGAGCATGTGTGGGAGATCCCGCTGCGCCGGTATCTCTCCCTGCTGCTGGCCGCGGTCCTGGTGGCGGGCGGGGTCTTCGCGGTGCGCACCCTGATGCACGACGACCGGCGGTGCGCGCCGGGGGTGTCCCGCCCCGCGGGCAGCGACGAGTGCGTGGGCGTGGCGACCGGGGTGTACGACTTCGGGCAACCCCGGTTCCGGCAGGTGGTGGAGGCGATCGGCCGGGAGAACAGGAGCCTGGGAAGCGGCCGTTACGTGACGGTGGCGCTGATGCTTCCGTTCACCTCCACCTCGCCGACCAATCTGAACGACATCGAGCACCAGCTCCAGGGCGCCTATCTCGCGCAGTACTCGGCCAATCACGACTCCAACGGGCAGTCCCCGCAGATCCGGCTGCTGCTCGCCAACTCGGGCACCGGCAAGGACAGCTGGCGGCCGACGGTGGACCAGCTGGAGGCGATGACCCGGAGCGCGGACCGGCTGCGGGCGGTGACCGGCATAGGGCAGAGCACCGACCCCAACCAGGCGGCCGTGGCGGCGCTGACCAGGCTCGGTATACCGGTGATCGGCTCCTCCATCACCGCCGACGAGCTGGCCAACGGGCAGCGCGGCAGGAAGCAGGACCCCTACCCCGGCCTCGCGCGGGTGGCGCCGACCAACACCGACGAGGCCCGCGCGCTCGCCTCCTACACCAAGGCCAGGGCGAGCCGGGCGAACGAGGACAAGGCCATGCTGGTCTACGACAAGCCGGGCGACCCGTACACGAACTCGCTCAAGCAGTCGTTCGCCACGCTGATGAACGGCTCGCCGTACCAGCCCGTCCTGGAGCAGCCGTTCACCCCGCCCGCCGACCGCAGCCAGGAGGGCACCACCGCGAACACCTTCCGGCAGATCACCAACATCGTGTGCGACACCCCGCGGGACACCCGCACGATCCTGTTCGCGGGGCGGCACACCCAGCTGCGGCAGTTCGTCAACGCGCTGGGCGACCGCGGCTGCATGGACCGCTCCTTCCAGGTCCTCACCGGCGACGAGGCCTCCTACCTCACCTACGAGAAGCAGCTGAACCGGGACGCCCTGCGGCACAACCTCACCGTGCTGTTCACCTCCCTCGCCCACCCGGACGCCTGGCTGAGGAACCCCCCGAGGACGGGCGGCTCCACGGCCGACTACCAGAAGCTCCAGGGGCTGCTGAAGACCGCCGCGCACAAGCCGGCCGGACCGATCGGCCAGGTCGCGCTGGACGACGGCCAGCTGATCATCGGGTACGACGCGGTGCAGCTCGCGGTGCACGGCATCCGCGAGGCCGTGCCGGAGGGGCGCAGCATCCCGACCCTCCCGGACGTCGGCCTCCAGTGGCCGCAGGTCAAGGGCTCGCTGAAGGTGCCCGGGGCGAGCGGCTGGATCTGCCTGGACGAGCACGGCAACCCGTACGACAAGGCCGTCCCGATCGTGCGCCTGACCCCGGAGGGCGACTCGCAGTTCGTGCAGCTGGCCTGGCCGGAGGGGAAGCCGCCGGGCAAGGACTGCCTGCCGCCCGCGTGAGGGCCGGCTCCGGCTACGTCCGGGACGCCGCCCCCAACGCGACGATCAGTTGTTCGAATCTATGGCGCCAGTCCGTGTCCGAGGGGCCCTCGTCCTGGAACTCGTGGGTGAAGCGCAGCACGCACTCCGCCGTGCCGTCCCGCTCCAGGTGGAACCGCAGCCGACCGCCGCCGCCCTCGTCCAGGGTGTACTCGGCGACCCGGTCCACGTCCCAGGCGGTGACCCGGCCCGAGCCCAGGCCCCGCAGGGAGACCGCGCCGTCCAGACGCGGTTCGAGTACGCCGACGGCGGTGCACCACGCCCCGAGTCCCTCGGGGGTGGCCACCGCCGCCCAGACGTCTTCCATGGCCCTCGGGAGGCGCACCAGGAAGTGGAGTATGTGCGTGTTCCCGTGGGTCTGACTGGTGCCCTGTGCGATGGAACCGCTCATGACTCCAGTGTGGGCGAGCCTTCGCTCACACGCCCGCGTAGGAGTGCTTGCCGGTGACGAAGATGTTCACGCCGTAGAAGTTGAACAGCCAGCAGGCGAACGCGATCATCGCCAGGTAGGCGGCCTTGCGGCCCTTCCAGCCGGCCGTGGCGCGGGCGTGCAGGTAGCAGGCGTAGGCGACCCAGGTGATGAAGGACCAGGTCTCCTTCGGGTCCCAGTTCCAGTAGCGGCCCCAGGCGTCACCCGCCCAGATCGCGCCCGCGATGATCGTGAACGTCCACAGCGGGAAGACGGCCGCGTTGACCCGGTAGGCGAACTTGTCCAGGGAGGCCGAGGCGGGCAGCCGCTCCAGCACCGAGGTGGCGAAGGAGCCCGGCTTGATCCCGGCCTCCAGCTTGTTCTCGTACGAGTCCTTGAACAGGTACAGGATGGTGGCGACCGCGCCGACGTAGAACACCGCGCCGCAGAAGATCGCGGTGGAGACGTGGATGTACAGCCAGTACGAGTGCAGGGCCGGGACCAGCTGGTCACTGGCCGTGTAGAGCACGGTCACGGCGAGGCCGAGGAGCAGCAGCACCGTGGTGGTCAGGAACAGGCCCAGCCAGCGCACGTTCTTCTTCAGCGCCAGCAGCACCAGGTACAGGCCCACGGCCACCGTGGTGAAGGTGATGCTGAACTCGTACATGTTGCCCCAGGGCGCCCGCCGCACCGAGGCCGCGCGGGCGACCACACCGGCGAGCTGCACCAGGAAGGCCAGCACGGTCAGCGAGACCGCGATCCGGCCGTACATGTCGCCCTGGACGTCCCCGCCGTGGGCGCCGGGCCCGTCCGGCACGTCACGGGCGCCGGCCGCCGCGCGCACGACGACCTGCGGGCGCTCCAGTACGGCGGTGCCGCCGGCCTTCTTGACGGTGACGGCCGGGCCGGAGCGCTGCTTGCCCTCGGCGGTGAGCGCGTTGGCCGTCCGGGCCACCTTGCTCCGGCTGCCGAAGATCCACTCGGCGATATAGGCGAGGAAGGCCAGCGTGTACACGGTCATCGCGGAGTAGATGAGCGTGTTGCTCATGCTCGCGAGATGCTCGTTGGTCGCTGTGGCCAGCTCTGTTGCGGCGGCGAGAGTCACTTCTCAGCCCCTTCGGCAGATACGACGTGAGGGTCGGGGGAGGTTGCGGGGGCGTCGTCCGGGTCCGGAGCCCCCGGCGCCTGGTCGTAGAGGATCCCGGCGAGATCGCCCAGCTCCTCCGGCAGCTTGGCGGACTCGCTGCGGCCGAGCCCGGCCATCTCGACCACGGTCACACCGTCGGCACCGCGCACCGCCCGCACCCACACGCGGCGGCGCTGGATGAACAGGGACGCGGCCAGACCGAAGATCGCGGCGAGCGCGCCGGTCAGGGCCCAGACGCTGCCCGGCTCCTGGACGATCTCGAAACCGGCCCACTGCTTCACGTCCTTGTCGAACGTGATGGAGCCGGCGCCGTTCGGCAGCTGCATGGAGTCGCCGGGCTTGAGCAGCTTCTTCAGCAGCTGGCCCTTGCCGTCCTTGAACGCCTTCATGTGGCTCGTGTCGAGCTGGTAGACGCTCTGCGGGATGCCCGCGTCCACGCCCAGGTCACCGTGGTAGGCGTTGACCGCGAGCAGCGGGTTCAGCAGCGCCGGGAACTGCGACATCATCGTGCCGGACTTCGGGTCGAAGGTCGGCACGAAGAACGCCTGGAAGCCGAGCTGCTCGCTCTTGCCCTGCGGGTTCCGGTAGCCGTCCATCACCTTGACGACACCGTTGGAGGTGACGTTGCCGTCCAGCGGCAGCAGCGGCACCGCGTCGTGGTAGACGACGTCGCCCTTGCCGTCGCGGACCGTGACGACCGGGGCGTAGCCGTGGCTGACGAGGTAGACCTTGGAGTCGCCGATGTGCAGTGGCTGGTTGACCTTGATCGTGGTCGCCTTGCGCTTGCCGTACGCGCCGACGCTGTAGTCGATCTCCGCCTGGAAGGTGCGGGGCGTGCCCCGGTTGGGGCCGCTGGTCTCGTAGGTGCCGGTGAACTTCTTCAGGTCGAAGCTGAACGGCACCAGGTCGTCGCTCTGGAACAGGCTGCCCGACTTCATGTCGTCGTACATCGGCAGCGCGTTGGAGAAACCGTCGCCCTCCACCATCAGCTTGGTGCCGTCCGACTTGTACATCTGGCCCCAGGCGAAGGAGACCAGGAGCACGATCAGGGCGATGTGGAAGACCAGGTTGCCCAGTTCCCGCAGATAGCCCTTCTCGGCGGCGACCGCGTCACCCTCGGCGTGGGCACGGAAGCGGCGCCGCTTCAGCAGCCTGAGCGCGGCCTCGCGGACCTCCTCGGGCTCCGCCGTGGTACGCCACGTCGTGTACGCGGGCAGCCGGGTCAGCCGCTTGGGCGCGCCCGGCGGCCGGCCGCGCAGCTGCCCGATGAACTGCCAGGCGCGCGGCACGATGCAGCCGATGAGGGAGATGAACAGCAGGATGTAGATCGCGGAGAACCACACCGAGCTGTAGACGTGGAAGAGGCCGAGCCTGTCGTAGACCGGCGCGAGCGTCTTGTGCGCCTTCTGGAAGTCGGCGACCTTGTTGATGTCGGCGCCGGACTGCGGGATCAGCGAGCCGGGGATGGCGGCCAGCGACAGCAGCAGGAGCAGCAGCAGCGCGACCCGCATGGAGGTCAGCTGCCGCCAGAACCAGCGGATCCAGCCGACCACGCCCATGGCGGGCACGGCGGACAGCGACTCCTCGCGGGGTGCCGTGGACAGCTGGGACCCGGCGGCGCCGAGCCCCTCCTGGTCCTGGCCCTGGTCGGTTTCGGTCTTGCTCATCGATCAGATCCCCACAGTGAAGCCGGTGGACCAGGTCTGCATCTGCTGGACCAGGCTGTCCCAGGCGCCGGTCAGCAGCAGCACACCGGTCGCGATCATCATCGTGCCGCCGATGCGCATCACCCACACATAGTGGCGTTTGACCCAGCCGAACGCGCCGAGCGCCTTGCGGAAGGCCACGGCCGCCAGCACGAAGGGCACGCCGAGGCCCAGGCAGTAGGCGACCATCAGGACGGCTCCGCGCACCGCGCTCGACTCCGACATCGCCAGCATGTTCACCGAGGCGAGGGTCGGGCCGATGCAGGGCGTCCAGCCGATCCCGAACAGCGCGCCCACTATCGGCGCGCCGAGCAGCCCGGTCGAGGGCCGCTTGTGGAAGCGGAACTCCCGCTGGGTGAACCAGGGCATCAGGCCCATGAAGAACACACCCATGAGGATCATGAAGACGCCGAGCACCTTGGAGAGCGTGTCCTTGTGCTCCTGGAGGGTCCAGCCGAACTGGCCGAACAGCGCCCCGCCGGAGACGAACACGGCGCTGAAGCCGAGCACGAACAGGGCGGCGCCGGCCACCATGCGCCCGCGCCGGGCGTCGGCCAGGTCGGTGCCGACGACCCCGGTGACGTAGGAGAGGTAGCCCGGCACCAGCGGCAGGACGCAGGGCGAGAAGAAGGAGACGAGCCCGCCGAGCAGGGCGACGGGGAGGGCGACCAGCAGCGCTCCGTGGAGCACCGTCTGGTTCGCGGCCAGCGTCACGGTCGTACCCACGTCACTTCTCCGCGAGGACCGGCTTGAGCATCTTCAGCAGGGAGGTGTCGTCCAGCGCCTCCAGGGCTCGCGCGGCGACCCGTCCGTGCCGGTCGATGACGAGCGTGGAGGGGATCAGCTGGGGGTTCAGCGTGCCCTTCTTGAAGCGCAGCATGAGCTTGCCCGTGGGGTCGTACAGGTTCGGGTAGGTGATCCCGTGCGCCTTCTCGAAGTTGACCGCGGACGTCGTGCTGCTGTCGCGGGTGTTGACCCCGACGAACTGCACGCCCTTGCCCTGGTACGCCTTGGACACCTTGGCGAAGTACTGGGCCTCTTCGCGGCAGGGGCCGCACCAGGAGCCCCAGAAGTTCACGACGACGACCTTGCCCTTGTAGTCGGCCACGTCCGCCGTCTTGCCGTCGATGGTCGCCCCGGACAGGTCCGGGGCGGCGATGCGCTTGCTCACCGGCACGGTGGAGATGCCGTTGTTGCCGGTGACGAAGTTGGTGTTGCCGCCGCCGCCCGAGACGCCTCCCTTACCGCACGCGGTAAGGGACAGGGCCGCGGTGACGGCCACAGCGCTGAGCAGGACGACGCGGCTACGGGTACTCATGTGAAAAGTTTCGCATGTCGCCCCCCGCGTTCTCGCGCACCCCCCTGCGGGGCGGAAAACCGCATTTCAGGAGCTATTTACACGGGACATTCCGGGCGGCTGGCGGCGGGTGGCGACTCAGGCCATGAACGTCTTCCAGCCACCCGTGGGCTGGTGCCCGACGTCCAGCGTGCGCAGCTTCGCGAGCACCTCGGGCTTCTGGACGTCGATCCAGTCCGTGAACTCCTTGAAGGAGACCAGCCGCACGTCGGCGCCCTTGTCCCGCTGGGCCGCGATGTGCTTGAAGGCCTCCTCGACGGAGTCCATGTAGATGCCGCCGTTCCACTGCTCGAAGTGGTTGCCGATGAAGAACGGCGCCCGGTTGGTCTCGTAGGCCCGCTGGAAGCCGGCGATGTACGCCGCCGCGGACTGCTTGCGCCAGCCGGGGTAGTTGTAGGCGGGCGCCTTGGTGGAGTTCACGGACTGGTTGGCGAGCATGTTGTAGTCCATGGACAGCACCTCGAAGCTGCGGCCGGGGAACGGCACGGCCTGGAGCGGGTAGTCCCAGATCCCCTGCCGCTTCACCGGCCACACCTGGCGGCCGCCCGGCGAGGAGGCGTCGTAGCGCCAGCCCAGCTCGCGGGCGGTGGGCAGCAGGTTGTCCTGGCCCAGCAGGCAGGGGGTGCGGCCGCCGGCCAGCTCCTTGTCGTAGTCGAAGGGGAGCGCGGGCAGGTCGTGCCAGCCGGTGTTGGTCTTCCACTCCTTGACGAAGGACTTCGCCTGCTCGATCTCACTCTTCCACTGCTGTGGCGTCCACCACTTCACCGAGCCGTGCGTCTCGCCGCAGAAATGCCCGTTGAAGTGGGTGCCTATCTCGTGGCCCTCCAGCCACGCCCGGTGGACGTTGGTGAGGGTGGCCTTGATGTGCTCGTCGGTGAGGTAGCCGATGGCGGAGGCGCCGCGCGGGTTGTTCGGGGGCTCGTACATCCGCTTCTTCGACTCGGGCAGCAGGTAGAGGCCCGAGAGGAAGAAGGTCATGTGCGCGCCGTGCTCCTTGGCGAGGTCCAGGAAGCGCGGGAAGAGGCCGTTGCCGACCTCGCCGGCGCCGTCCCAGGAGAAGACGACGAACTGCGGCGGGGTCTGGCCCGGCTCCAGCGGCTCGGGCTTCGCGGAGCGGCCCGGCTGCTTGCCGGTGAAGGAGGTGGAGCCGTCGCCGATCAGCTTGGCCGGCCGGTCCTGGCCGCCCTGCGCCTGACGGGAACCGCCCGCCTGCCCGTCACCGTCCGAGGACTTGAGGCTTCCGCAGCCGGCCAGGGTGGCGGCGGCGGCCGCACCCGCGCCGAGGCCGAGCATTCCCCGGCGGGAGAGGTTCCGGGTGACGGTACGCATGAAAGATCCCCGATTCGTCGCGCGTGCTGGTGGTCACCCAGTCAGAGGGCGCGACGATCGGGGAGGTTCCGTTAATTAGTATGTTTTTCGCAATAGTCCCGGCAAAAGTGGTCTAAGCGACTTTTAACGGGCCGTCAGGTGACGGGGCATCGACCGGGGCCGGTGGGCCGGGCCGGGGCCTGCGGGCCGGGGCCCGTCAGGCGCCGAACGCCTTCCCGCCGCCCTTCTGCGGCTGGGCGCCGGCCCGCAGGTGCGCGGGGACGAGATCGATGGCGGGCTCGCTGTAGCCGACGGACACGATCTTGTCGCCGAGGTAGGTGAAGCTCGTCAGCGACGCGAGGGTGCACTGCCGCTTGCGCGGATCGTGCCACAGCCGCCGCCGCTCCACGTACGACCGGACGATCCACACCGGCAGCTGATGGCTGACCAGCACCGCCTCGTGCCCGCGCGCCTGGTCCTTGGCCGCGTTCAGCGCGCCCATCATCCGCACGACCTGGTCCACGTACGGCTCGCCCCAGGACGGCCGGAACGGGTTGACCAGGTGCTTCCAGTTCCCCGGCCGCTGGAGCGCGCCGTCGCCCACGCCGAAGGTCTTGCCCTGGAACACGTTCTCGGCCTCGATGAGCCGCTCGTCCGTGTCCAGGTCGAGACCGTGCGCCTTGGCGATCGGGGCGGCGGTCTCCTGCGCCCGCTCCAGCGGGGAGGCGCAGACATAGGTGATGTCGCGCGGGGCGAGGTGCTCCGCGACCCGGTCGGCCATCCTCCGGCCCAGCTCCGAGAGGTGGTAGCCGGGCAGCCGCCCGTACAGCACGCCCTCGGGGTTCTCCACCTCCCCGTGCCGCATGAGATGGACGACCGTGACGTCCTTGGCGCTGCCGCTCACACTGTTCCCGATGGTCACGCGGTGGCCTCCGCAGCCGCACGGGCCGCCGCCGGAAGGGCGTCGGCGATCTTCTCGAGGGCCCGCTCGTCGTGGGCCGTGGACACGAACCAGGACTCGAAGGACGACGGCGGCAGGTAGACGCCGTTCGACAGCATCGAGTGGAAGAACGCGGTGAAGCGGTACGACTCCTGCCGCTTGGCGTCCTCGTAGTTGCGCACCTGCCGGTCGGTGAAGAACACCGAGAACATGTTGGACGCGTTCTGCAGCCGGTGCGCCACGCCCTCCTTGCTCAGCGCCTCGGTGACCAGCGACTGGAGCTGCGCGGAGACCGCGTTCACGGTGCCGTACGCCGCCTCGTCGAGCAGCCGCAGCTGGGCGACGCCCGCGGCGGTGGCGACGGGGTTCCCGGAGAGGGTGCCGGCCTGGTACACGGGCCCGGCGGGCGCGAGGTACGCCATCACGTCCGCGCGTCCCCCGAACGCGGCGGCGGGGAAGCCGCCGCCCATCACCTTCCCGAAGGTCATCAGGTCGGGCTTGACCCCGTCGACGCCGTACCAGCCCGCGCGGCTGGTGCGGAAGCCGGTCATCACCTCGTCGGAGATGTAGAGGGCGCCGTTCTTGTGGCAGGCGTCCCTGAGGCCCTGGTTGAAACCGGGGGCCGGCGGCACGACGCCCATGTTGCCGGGCGAGGCCTCGGTGATCACGCAGGCGATTTCGCCGGGGTGGCGGTGGAACGCCTCCTGCACGGCTTCGAGGTCGTTGTACGGCAGCACGATCGTGTCACTCGCCTGGGCACCGGTGACGCCGGGCGTGTCGGGCAGCGCGAAGGTGGCGACGCCGGAGCCGGCGGCGGCCAGCAGGGCGTCCACATGGCCGTGGTAGCAGCCGGCGAACTTGATCACCTTGGTCCGCCCGGTGAACCCGCGGGCCAGCCGGATGGCGCTCATGGTCGCCTCGGTCCCGCTGCTGACCAGCCGGACCTGCTCCACGGGCTCGATCCGGGCGACGATCTCCTCGGCGAGCGCGACCTCGCCCTCGCCGGGCGTGCCGAAGCTCGTACCGCGGGCGACGGCGTCCTGGACGGCGGCGATGACCTCGGGGTGCGAGTGCCCGAGGATCATCGGACCCCAGGAGCACACCAGGTCGACGTACTCCCGTCCGTCGGCGTCGGTGAGGTAGGGGCCGTTGCCGGACACCATGAAACGGGGTGTGCCGCCGACGGCGCCGAAGGCGCGCACCGGGGAGTTCACGCCCCCCGGCGTGACCAGGGAGGCACGGTCGAAAAGTGCCTGCGAGACAGGCGCTTCGTAGGGATAGGGCGTTTCGCTCAGTGCACTCATGACGTGCGGCTTCTCCGGCTTCTCGGACTCCGGTTGCGGGGTGACCTCCTCAGGGTAGGCCGCCCGCCGGGAACGACGGCGGCCCGCCCGCGGTTCCGCGCCGCCGCGGTCCGCCATCTGCGAGACTGAGACCTGACACACACAGCTCCTGGGCACGGAAGGATCAGGGACCGGGCGGATCCCCGTGGACTGTTGTTCCACCGCACGTTTCGGCGGGCGGCCGTGGGGGAGGTCACTGACACGATGATCGGGTTGCGCGGCGGGGGCCACGCGTCCTAGAAAAGCAGTCGGGTGGAGATATGCATCGCGGTGGCGGACTGGGCGAGGGGACCGATGACCTCGGTCCTCGACGTGCCCGGCGGGGAAGGCACCGGCGCGAAGCGGAGGACACGACCGAAGCACGTAGAACACAGGGTGCACCGGGTGAGCCCGAACGGTACGACCGGCAAGGCGAACGCCTGCACGACCAGCAGGCCGAGCGAACCGCCGACAGAGCGAAGGACTTCCCGCGGGAGACACGCGGAGAACGCCCGGCGGAGTTCCCGAGCGAGGTGTGCGCCGAGCGGCCGATGGATCTCCCGAGGGACGCGCGGGGTGAACGGCCGGCGGACTTTCCGCGGGACGCCCCGAGAGACCTTCGGGGAGATGTACGCGGGGACGCTCAGGGCGACGTCCGGGGCGAGGTCCGCGGTGACTTCCGTGGGGACGCCCGCGGGGACTTTCGGGGGAACCTCTGGGGGCGGCTCCGGGGAGAGCGGCCGTACGGTCCCGCGCGCAACCCGGACGCTCCGGCGGACCTTCCGCGAGACGTGCCGCCGACTCCTGCCGCGGGCCTCCCACGAGAGGTGCCGCCGACTCCTCCCACGGGCCGGTCGGAGTTCGTCCGGGATGCTCCGTCGACCTCTCCTTCGACGCCGCCCACGGCGCCTCCCCCGGTCCACTCGGACTTCCCCCGCGAGCTGTCCCCGGACCTCCCCCCGGACTCTCCGGCGGAGCGGCACTCCGGCCGCTCCGGCGGCCGTCGGCGTGCCCCCCGCGCCGATCGCGCCGGCACCCTCGGGACGGGGAGCGGGAGTGGTGGCCGGGTGGGGGTGACGTACAAGTACTTCGGCGCACCGGACGGCGCGACCGCGGCCCGCGTCCCCATCTCGATGCGCCCCGAGGAACTCGGCGGCGACGAGCTGGGCATGAACGGCATGTTCACCAAGATCAAGCCGGAGACGATGGCCGCGATGGTCCTGACCGGCATCGAGGGCATCCCCCTGCACAAGGTCCCACCCCTCGAACTGGTCGTCCTGCACCCCGACTACGCGGTCGTCAGACTCCCGATGACCGTGGTCGACCCCCTGCGCGGCATCGGCGAGGAAGCCGTCGGCGCCGCGGCCTTCATCTGGTCCACGGTCCCGGACCGGGGCGGCCCGCGGGACGCGTTCAACGTGTACCGACTCCTCCACGAATGGCAGGACTTCAGCCACCGGCTGCACGAGGCGGGGCATCAGGCGTACTGCCTGGTTTGGCCCTGAGCCAAGGTCTCGTAGGGCTCGGGCGGGGTCTTCGGGTCCCGCCCTTCCCGCTCCTCCCGGCCTGCGTCAACGCCGGCGGCGCCCTCGGCTCCTTCCTCGCGCGACCGCGACCGCGCCTGCTCGCCGCCGCGCTCGAACTCGCCGGCGTACCCCTCCTGACCTGCGGTCGGGTCGGCCGCTCGGCCCTCTCGGCGACCCCGCGGGCACCCGCGCGGTCGTAGTACCCCGGTACCACCTCCCCACCACTGTTCGGCCCCCGGTACCACCGGATCCGGCGGATCTCGGGCCTAGCGTGGCGGAGAGGCGTCAGGCGTTCCGGACGCCGGAGTCCGAAAGAGAGAACACGAATGATCGAGGCTCAGCAGCTCACCAAGAGGTACGGGGAGAAGACGGCAGTCGACGGCCTTGGCTTCACGGTGAAACCAGGCGCGGTCACCGGATTCCTCGGTCCGAACGGCGCGGGCAAATCCACGACGATGCGCATGATCGTCGGTCTCGACGCGCCGACCAGCGGCACGGTCACGGTGAACGGACAGCGGTACGCCCGCCACCAGGCGCCGCTCCAGGAGGTCGGGGCGCTCCTGGAGGCGAAGTCGATCCATCCGGGCCGCTCGGCCTACAACCACCTGCGTGCGCTCGCGTTGACGCACGGCATTCCGCGGCGCCGGGTCGACGAGGTCGTCGAACTGGCCGGCCTCGGCAGCGTCGCGAAGAAGCGCGCCGGTGCCTTCTCGCTCGGCATGGGACAGCGGCTCGGCATCGCGGCGGCCCTGCTCGGTGATCCGCAGACCGTGATGCTGGACGAGCCCGTCAACGGGCTGGACCCCGAGGGCGTCCTCTGGATCCGCAACCTGCTCACCGCCCTCGCGGCCGAAGGACGCACGGTGTTCGTCTCCTCGCACCTGATGAGCGAGGTGTCGCTGGTGGCGGATCATCTGATCATCGTCGGGCGGGGACGGCTGCTGGCCGACACGACCGTCACCGACCTGGTGCGCGAGGCGGGCGGCGACACCGTGAAGGTCGCGACGGACGACCCCGCGCGGCTGCGGGACGTGCTGGCCGGGCCGGGAGTGGAGATCACCGGCCGCATCGGTTCCGAGGAGCTCCAGGTCACCGGGGTGTCCGCCCGCGAGATCGGGCTGACGGCCGCCAAGCACGGGATCCCGCTGTTCGAGCTGACCACGAAGGCCGTCTCGCTGGAGGAGGCATTCATGGAACTGACCAGGGACGCCGTGGAGTACCACGGCTCCACGACCGGCACCGAGACCTCCCGGAGCGCGGCATGAGCACCCTCACGGCAACACCCGAGACCCCCGAAGCCTCCCCGGCCGCTCCCGCCCGGCCCGCCTACCGGGTGACCGGACGGCGCGTGCTGGCCTCGGAGTGGGCCAAGCTCTGGAGCCTGCGCTCCACCTGGATCACCCTCGGCCTGGGCCTGGTGTTCCTCGTCGCCTTCGGCATCATCGCGGCGAGCCACTACAAGTCGAACCTCGGCTCCGGCCGGCACATGGACCGCGACTTCGCCACCGCCACGGCCGCGAGCCTGTCCCTCTTCGGCACGAACTTCGCGCAACTCGCCCTCGGGGTACTCGGCGTGCTGGTCACGGCGGGCGAGTACTCCACCGGCATGATCCGCTCCACCCTGGCCGCGGTGCCGCGCCGGCTGCCGGTGCTGTGGTCGAAGGCGGCGGCGTACGGACTGGTCGCCCTGGTGGTCGCCACCGCCGGCGCCTTCGTCGCGTTCCTCGTCGGCAGCCGGATCGTGTCGGGCACGCCCGCCGCCATGGGCCTCGGTCACGCCGGCGTCGTACGCAGCCTGCTGGGCGCCGGGCTGTACCTGGGCCTGGTCGGCGTGATCGGCACCGCTCTGGGCATGCTGCTGCGGTCGGTGGCCGGCGGCATCTCGGTGCTCGTGGGCGCCCTGATGCTCGTACCCGGACTGGTCTCCCTGCTGCCCGCCTCGTGGCAGGGTGACATCAATCCCTACCTGCCGAGCAACGCGGGCGAGTCGGTCTTCGCCCTGACCCACGACTCGACCACCCTGTCGCCGGGCGCCGGACTGCTGGTCTTCCTCGGCTGGACGGCACTGGCGCTGGCCGGCGCGGCGTACCGGCTGCTGCGCAGCGACGTCTGAGCCCGAGCCACCCGCATCATGGGCTGGTGACGTCCGTGACCTCCTCGACCACCGAAGATCTCAGCGCGATGGGGCCGCTGGTCGCCCGGCTCGGCCGGGTCGGCCAGCGGCTGCGGTATGCCGACCGCGCCCGGCCGTGGGTGCTGGACACCGCGGTGGTGGTGCTGGTCTTCCTGATGTTCTGCCTGCCGGACGTGCTGCACGCGGCCGGCACGATCAAGGGGGACGGAGACGGCGACGGCCCGCACCGCTTCCGCATGGCGTTCACCCGGTTGCCGGTGGCAGGGATGCTGGCCCTGCAGGCCGGGCTGGTACTTCCGCTGCTGTGGCGACGCCGTGCACCCGCGACGGCCTTCGGCGCGGTCACTGCGGTGTTCGTGCTCCAGTGGTCGCTCGGCGCGGCGCTCCGTGCGGACGTGGCTCTCTTCGTCGCCCTGTACAGCCTGGCCCTGCACGGACGGCTGCGGCAGCTGCCCTGGGCCTGCGCGGCGACAGCGGGCGCGCTCGGCTTGGTCGCGGCGACGGTGTCGGCGGCGATGTCGGTCTGGGACGCGCTGTTCTTCCTGCTGAGCACGGCGACCGCGGCCCTCGCGCTCGGTCTGATGATCCGCATCCGGCGGGCCCAGCTGGCCGGGCTGCGGGACCGCGCGGCACGGCTGGAGATCGAACGCGACCAGCGCGGCCGACTCGCCGTCGCGGCCGAGCGGACGCGGGTGGCCCGCGAGATGCACGACATCGTCGGCCACAACCTGTCCGTCATCATCACCCTCGCCGACGCGGGCGCCTACGCCACCGCCGCCGCCCCGGAGCGGGGTATGGAAGCCCTGCACCTCATCGGGGACACCGGTCGGCAGGCACTGAGCGAACTGCGCCGGGTACTCGGCGTGCTGCGCGAGGCGGACGGCCCGCGGGCCGAGCCGGAACTGACCCCGCAGCCCGGTCTCGCGGACATCGACGCGCTGTGCGAGGGGGTGCGCGCCGCCGGCCTGGAGGTCGTCTACCGTACGGCCGGTGACGTCGACGCGCTCGACAGCGGGGTGCAGCTCGCGGTCTACCGCATCGTGCAGGAAGCCCTGACCAACACCCTCAAACATGCCGGTGCGGGCGCCCGTGCGAACCTGGCGATCGCCATCGAGGACACGGGGGTGACCATCACCGTCCAGGACTCCGGGCCGGCCACACCGGCCGGGCGCCCCGGCGCGGCCAACGAGGAAGGACACGGCCTGGTGGGCATGCGGGAACGAGCGGCCCTCTACGGAGGGCACGTCAGCGCGGGCCCCGCCGGCACCGGCTGGACGGTGCGCGCCGCCCTCGACCTCGCCCCCGAGGGCGGTGCCCGATGACGACCGTGCTGATCGTGGACGACCAGCCGCTGCAGCGGTACGGCTTCCGGATGCTCCTCGACTCCGTACCCGAGACGGACGTGGTCGGCGAGGCCGCGCACGGAACCGAGGCCGTGCGCAAGGCCGCCGAACTCCGCCCCGATGTGGTCCTCATGGACGTGCGCATGCCGGGCATGGACGGTATCGAGGCCACACGCCGCATCGTCGCCACCGGCGACCGCTCCCGCGTCCTCGTCCTGACCACCTTCGACCTCGACGAGTACGTCTACGCGGCCCTGCGCGCCGGGGCCAGCGGTTTCCTGCTCAAGGACGCCCGCCCCGAGGATCTCCTCGCCGGAATCCGTGCGGTGGCCGCCGGCGACGCGGTCATCGCCCCCGCCCTCACCCGCCGCCTGCTGCACGAATTCGCCCGGCTCGTGCCACCCGGCGGCCTCGGCTGTGCCGGGGATCCGCGCCTGAACACCCTCACCGAGCGCGAACGCGAGATCCTCGTCGCCATCGGCAAGGGCTGGTCCAACGGCGAGATCGCCACGCATTTCGTGCTGTCCGAATCCACGGTGAAGACCCACGTCGGCCGCGTCCTCTCCAAAATCGGCGCCCGCGACCGCGTCCAGGCCGTCATCTTCGCCTACGACCACGGCCTGACCCGCCCTCAGCCCGGCTGAACCCGCGGCCCTGACACAGGGTGATCGGTGCCGCCCCCCCGGATGTCCCGGATGTCGCGGAGAGCGGGGCGATGTCCGTGCCGTCCGGTGCCCGAGAGCGCCGCGAGCGCCCGCCGGGCCGGATACGCTTGGGCCGCTGCGGCACCCTCCCAACTGATCCGCTCCCGCGGTGAGTCACGGCCTGCGGCGATCCAGACGTCTTTGGGCATGAGGATGAAGAACACGTGCTTATAGCGGGCCGATACAGGCTGCGGGACACCATCGGGCGGGGCGCGATGGGGGAGGTCTGGCGGGCCTTCGACGAGACGCTCGGCAGACCGGTCGCCGTGAAGCTGCTGCTCCCCCACGACTCCGACCCCACCGCGTCCTCGCGGTTCCGGCTGGAGGCGCAGACCGCGGGGCGCCTCAGCCATCCGAACGTCGTCGGCGTCCTGGACTTCGGCGAGTTCGAGGGCCGGCTGTTCCTGGTGATGGAGCTGGTCGACGGGGGCAGCCTCGACGGGCTGCTCAGCGCCTCCGGGCCGCTGCCCACCGAACGGGTGGCCCGCATCGCCGCGCAGGCCGCCACCGGGCTGGCCCTCGCGCACCGGCAGGGCATCGTGCACCGGGACATCAAGCCGGCCAACCTGCTGCTGGCCGCCGACGACACCCTGAAAATAGGCGACTTCGGCATCGCCCGCTTCTTCGACGACCCCAACTCCGCGCTCACCGCCACCGGTCAGATCGTCGGCACCAGCCTCTACCTCGCGCCCGAGCGTGCCCTGGGCCGCACCGCCGGACCGGCCTCCGACGTGTACTCCCTGGGCTGCGTGCTCTATCAACTCCTCACCGGCAGACCGCCGTTCCAGGCGGACAGCCCGCTCGCGGTGCTGCACCAGCACCTCGACGCCACCCCGGCCCCGCCCCGGCACCTGCGCACCGACCTCTCGCCCGCCTTCGAGAGCTATCTGCTCGGCCTGCTGGCGAAGGAGCCGGAGAGCAGACCCACGGCGGAGGAGGTGGCGGACTGGTTCGGGCGCGGATCCTGGCGCGGCGCGCCGGAACCGCTGCCGGTCGCGCACCAGGGGCACGGCCGGTCGAAGCCGCCGCTCGCCGCCGGCCCGCGCATCGCCGTCCCCGCACACCGCGCCGCCACCCCCGTGCGCCACGCGGCCGCCCCCGCACGCCGCACCGCCGCTCCGCCCGCCCGGCCCTCCTCCGACGGCGCCTTCGCCCCGGCGGGGGACACCGAGTGGCAGACGAGCGTGCACCGCGCCGCCAACCGCCGCCCGCGCCTGCCGTTGCTGCGCCGCTCCCGGCTGCTGGCCGTGCTGGGCGGCACCGGCCTCTTCGTCCTGGCGCTGCTCGCGGGCATGGCGTGGTTCTCGCCCAGCTGAGCGAGCGAGGAGAGGCGGGCCGGGGACGGTTCGAGGGGGTACGGCGGCTGCCCCGAGCCCGCTCGGCGCCCTCTCTCAGGGCCCCTTGAGGCCCTCGGCCCCCTCGGCACCGCTCCGCGAGGCCCTCGCCTCCGCCGCCCGTGCCAGCACCTCGTCCACCGACCACTGGTCATAGGCGTGCTCGCCGTAGCGCGCGGCGGTGATCCTGCCCCCGGCGTCGATCAGGAAGTCCGCGGGCAGGCCCAGCCGACCCCCGTGCGGCTGGGCCGCCGGTGCGTGTTCCCGGCCGCGTGGGATCGTCCATGCGCTGCGCAGCACCGCCCGCAGCACCGGGCCCCAGACCCGCGGGTCCAGCAGGGACCGCGGCGACGACTCCACGCCGAACTCGGCGTACAGCCGCTTGTCCGGGTCGGCGACGACCGGGAAGGGCAACTCGCCGACGTGCGGCCGCAGTTCTTCCTCGGATGAGTGGAAGAGGACCACCTCGCGGATGCCGGCCGCGCTCAGCTCCGCGTGCCGTCGTACGACCGACCGCAGATGCAGATTGCACACCGGGCAGCCGGCGAAGCGCCGGAACTGGAGGTGGGTCAGCCGGCCGGGATCGGGGTCGGGGAGATCGAGGGGCGGGCCCGTGACCGGGACAAGGGTGCGCGGGGTGACCGAGGCGCCGGGGGCAAGGCGCCCGCCGGGCAGGGACGTGGGCATCGACATCGGCCTCCTTGATAGGCGTATGCCGTACACCTACGAGTGTTAGGTGTATGCCGTACGCTGTCAAGCGCCATGCCCCGACCCCGCTCCCTGAGCCACGACCGACTGGCCGCCGCCGCGCTCGCCGTCCTCGACCGCGACGGTCTCGCCGCGCTGTCCATGCGCGCGGTCGCCGCGGAACTCGGCATGAGCACGATGGCGCTGTACCGGTACGTCCGCGACCGCGACGAACTGGAGCTGCTGGTCGTGGAGTTCGTGCTCTCGGCGGTCGACACCGGCGCGCCGGACGCCGGGCTGCCCTGGCGGGAGCGGATCGGGATTCTGGTGCGGCGGATGCGGGACACACTGAGCGCGCACCCTGCCGCCGTGCCGCTGACCATGACCCACCGGCACCACTCGCTCGCGCTGCTCCGCTGGTCGGAGACGGTCCTCACGGTGCTCACCGGCGCGGGCTTCGACGGCGAGGACCGGGTCATCGCCCTGCGCAGCCTGGTCGCCTACGTCAACGGCGCCCTGCAACTGGAGCACCTGGGCGCCCTCTCCGGCGCGGGCACGGCCGCCATCTCGGAGCTGTCCCGCGACGACTTCCCGCTGATGGCCGCCACCGGGCGCAGCGCCCGGCAGGTGGACCCGGAGCGGGCGTTCTTCGGCGGGCTGGCCGTCCTGCTGCGCGGACTGGACCACTGAGCCTTACGGCTCAGGCCGGCCGGAACCGGTCCGCCGGACCCGCCACCTCGCACGCCGTGGTGACGTCCCGCCTCGCACGCCGCGGTCACGTCCCGCCGCGTGCCCGCAAGCCGGGCGCCTGACGGCCCCGCTCAGCAGTACGGCGCCTGTCCCGTCAGCGACGCCGCCACCCTCGTCCACACCCCGAACTGCCGGTACAGCGAGGGGAGCCGGCCGGACGCCCGGATGGTGCGGGCGTCGTCCGCCGCGACTCCGGTCAGGCCGAGCAGGGTCGTGGCGACGGCGGTGGACTGCCAGCGGACGGCGAGGGTCGCCTCGGCCGCGGCGGGGGCCGGGCGGGGCGGGAGCGGGGTGAGGGCGGCCGCCACCGCGTCCTCGATCGCCTTGCGGGCCTCCGCCGCGGGGCGCAGCTCGGCGGCGAAGCGGTCATGGGCGTACTTCACCGGCACCGCGGCCACCGACGAATCCCACTCCGTCACCTCCGCGCACGCCGCGTCGTCACCCGTGAGGGTCACCACCGGCACGCCCAGGGCCGCCGCCGTGGCGTGGGCGAGGCCGATCTCGCCGACCGGCCGGCCGTCCAGCCACATGTCCTCGATCTCATGGCCCATGAAGCTGTGGCTGAGCACGCCCGGAACGCCGGCGCGGGCGTGGTAGCCGACGCAGACCATCGCGTCGTAGTCCTCCGTCAGCCCCTCCAGCATGCCCATCGGCTTGGGCTTGCCGCGCACCAGCCGGGCGGCGGGGTGCAGGTCGTCGGGGCGCAGGTTGCGCATCGGGCCGTGGGCGTCGTTCACGAGGACGTCGCGCGCGCCGGCCGCAAGCGCGCCGCGCACCGCCGCGTTCACGTCCTCCGCCATCATGGAGCGGCCCCGCTCGTAGTCCCGCCCCCGCGGCTGGACGTCGTCGGCGTCGACGAGGCCGGTGATGCCTTCCATGTCCGCGCTCACGTATACACGCATAGCATCGACCCTAATGGACCCTACGTATTGTAGGTTCCCAATCGGCCGCAGCCGCAAGGCCGTTCATACACCTGTTCCACCACGTCACCGGGGGATTCATGCAGGACACGGAGACGGCGCCCGGCGGCGAGGTCTGCGCGCGCAGCCTCGCGCCGACCCTCGCCGTACTCGTCGTCAGCCTCTTCGTCGCCGCCGTGGGGGTGTACGAGCTGTGCGGCTTCGGACTGCACAGCCTCGACCGGCGCCCGCATCTGTTCAGCGACGGGCTCGCCACCGGCGGGGTGATCGCCGCGGCGGTGGCCGCGGGGGCCGCGGTGGGGAACCTGGCGTGGATACTGACCTCCGCCCGGCGCGACTCGGAAAGGACCGGGTAAGAAGCGGCCCCGGTACGCTCCTGTCCTCAGACCGACACCGGCGCATATTTCCCTACTCGCTGTAGGGTCTCGCCGTAGTCCCCGTCCCCCCTCACCAAGGTGACCAGTCACCATGCCCGCTCCACAGCCGACCGAGTCGACCGTCCCCGCCCCGCACGCCCCCGCCGAGCGTGCCCCGCGCCGCCCGTTCCCGCCGATCGCGCCCAGCCCCCGGCTGCGTGCCGCGGCGGCCTCGGCCACGGTGTGGTACCTGCGGTTGATCGCCGTGCTCAACGTCCTCGCGGTCCTCTCCCTGCCGTTCCGCCAGGAGGTCCACGAGCACAACACCAGCAAGCTTTTCAACCAGGAGCACCCGCACCAGCACGTCGGCGCGTTCTTCACGCCGTACCTGGCCACCGGCGGTCTCGTCTCGGCCGCGCTCGCGATCTTCCTGATGCTGGTGATGCGGCGCCGCAAGCGCGCCGCCTGGCTGACCAACATCGCGCTGGCCGGGCCGCTGTTCGCGGTGTACGTCGTCGGGCTCATCACCCAGGACCGGTACGCCGACCACGTCTTCAACTGGGTCTCCGCCGGTCTGACCGGCCTGTTCCTGGCCGCCCTGCTGATCGGCAGGCGCGAGTTCAATGCGGTCGGCGACCCCTCCAACCCGAAGCTGGCGCTGGCCGTCGGCGCGGGCGGGCTGCTGGCCACCGGCGGCCTCGGCACCCTGCTGGTGCACGCCACCAACAAGCTGCCCGGCGCGGGCCTCACCGACGAGATCGTCTACACCTATCTGCGCGGCATCAGCGTCGGCGTGTTCGCCGACCGCATCGACCATGTGCACGCGCCCCGCTGGACCGACATCACCGTCAACGCCCTGCTCGCCGGCGCCTTCTGCCTCGTCCTGTACGCCTGCTTCCGCTCCCCGCGCGGCAAGCAGCTGCTCACCGCCGCCGACGAGGAGCGGCTGCGCGCCCTGCTCGACAAGCACGGCGCCCGCGACTCCCTCGGCTACTTCGCACTGCGCCGCGACAAGGCCGCCGTCTTCTCCCCCAGCGGCAAGGCGGCGATCACCTACCGCGTCGTCGGCGCCGTCTCCCTCGCCTCCGGCGACCCGATCGGCGACCCCGAGGCATGGCCCGGCGCCATCGACGCCTGGCTCGCCGAGGCCCGCAGGCACGCCTGGGTCCCGGCGGTCATGGGCGCGAGCGAGGAGGCCGGCACCGTCTACGCCCGGCACGGTCTGGACGCCCTCGAACTCGGTGACGAAGCCATCGTGGACATCGCCGACTTCACCCTCGAAGGGCGGCCCATGCGGGTGGTCCGCCAGGCCCACAACCGGGTCAAGCGGGCCGGCTACACCGTGCGCATCCGGCGCCACGAGGACATTCCGGCCGACGAGATGGCCGTCCTCATCGACCGCGCCGACCACTGGCGCGACGGCGCCACCGAGCGCGGCTTCTCCATGGCCCTGGGCCGCCTCGGCGATCCGGGGGACGGCCGCTGCGTGATGCTGGAGTGCCGCGACGGCGAAGGCCAGCCGCGCGCCCTGCTCAGCTTCGTGCCCTGGGGCGAGCACGGGCTCTCCCTGGACCTGATGCGCCGCGACCGCGACTGCGAGAACGGCCTGATGGAGTACATGGTCGTCGAACTCCTGCTGCGCGCGGGAGAGTTGGGGGTACGACGGGTCTCGCTGAACTTCGCCATGTTCCGCTCGGTCTTCGAACGCGGCGCCCGCCTCGGCGCCGGTCCGGTGCTGCGGCTGTGGCGCTCGGTCCTCACCTTCTTCTCCCGCTGGTGGCAGATCGAGTCCCTGTACCGGGCGAACGCGAAGTACCGGCCGGTGTGGGAGCCGCGGTTCCTCCTGTTCGCCAAGTCCAGCGACATCCCGCGCATCGGGCTGGCGAGCGCGCGGGCGGAGGGGTTCCTCACGCTGCCGGGGATGGGCGAGCGGTCGTAACCCCTCCCGCCCCCGGCCCGGTCAGCCCCCGCCGACCGTGAACCCGATCACCGCGCCCCCGCCCTCCCGGCGGTACGCGAACGGCGCTCCCCCGTGCGCCATCGCCACCTCGCGCACGATGGACAGCCCGAGCCCCGAGCCCGGCAGGGAGCGCGCGTCGGCGGCCCGGTAGAAGCGGTCGAAGATGCGGATCAGGTCGCCCTCCGCGATGCCCGGCCCCCGGTCCTGGACCTCCACCCGGACGGTTCCCGGCCGGGCCGGGCCCAGGACGTGGACCTCGATCGGCGCATGGCCCGCCCGGTCGAACTTGGCCGCGTTCTCCACCAGGTTGGAGATGGCCCGCTGGAGCATTCCGGGCCGCCCGTCGGTCGTCGTGTCGCCGCTCGCGCGCAGCACGATCTCCCGTCCGGTGCGCCGTGAGGCGAGCCCCACCACGTCCTCCGCGATATCGGCGAGATCCACCCGCTGCGGCGGCTCGGTGTCCGACTGCCCGGCGGCGAGATCGACCAGCTCGTTGACCAGGTCGGTGAGCTCCCGCGCCTCCTGGGTGAGGTCGGCGACCAGGTCGTCGCGGGTGCCCGGCGGCAGCTCGTCGATGCGGCGCAGCAGCGAGATGTTCGTGCGCAGCGAGGTGAGCGGTGTCCGCAGCTCGTGTCCCGCGTCCTGGACCAGGCGCCGCTGGTCCTCCTCCGACTGCGCGAGCCGCCCCAGCATCCGGTCGAAGGCCCGCCCGAGCCGCCCCACCTCGTCGAGGCCGGCCACCGGCACCTCGATGCCCAGGCGCCGGGTGCGGGCGACGTCCTCGGCGGCGGAGGTGAGCATCACCAGGCGCCGGGTGATCCGGCGGGCCAGCCACCAGCCGAACAGCCCGGCCGCGATCACCACGGCCGCCATCAGGATCAGCGTCCGCTGCTGGAGCGTGCGCAGCAGGTCCTCGGTGTCGCTGAACTCCTGCGCCACCTGCACCGCGCCCCGCCCGTCGCCGAGCGAGACGGTGGCGATGCGGTAGAGGTCGTCGCCGACCCGGACGTCCTTGTGCTCGACCGCCCTGCCGGCCGTCCGCGCGAGCGCCATCGCCCGGTCGTGGGAGGTCACGGGCAGCGACGGGTCGCCGTGGTCGACGATCTGCCCCTGCGCGCCGAGCACCTGCACATCGGTGCGGGCGGGCCGGACCAGGTCGTGGCCGGGCCGGGAGGAGGAGAAGTCCTCCGGCACCATCCGGTGCTGCCGCACCTCGTCCCGTACGTCCTGCACGACCTGGGCGAACACCGTCTGCTGGTCGACCCGGACCAGCCGGGCCGCGGAGCCGTACGACACGATGCCGACGAGGATCGCGACGGCCGCGGTGACGGCGGCGAAGGAGATGGCGAAGGTGGTGCGCAGGGAGACCAGCTTGGGCCGGCGCCGAGCGAGCGTGCGGCGCAGGCGGCCCACTCAGTCCTCCCGCAGCACGTAACCCACGCCCCGCACCGTGTGGATCAGCTGCGGGGCGCCGGGCTCGTCCAGTTTGCGGCGCAGATAGCCGACGTAGACGGCGAGGTTCTTGGAGCCGGGCCCGAAGTCGTAGCCCCAGATCCGGTCGTAGATCGTGGAGTGGTCGAGGACGATGCCGGCGTTGCGCACCAGCAGTTCGAGCAGCTCGAACTCGGTGCGGGTCAGCTCCAGTTCCCGCCTGCCGCGCCAGGCGCGGCGGGCCTGGAGGTCCATGCGGATGCCGGCGGCCTCGACCTGCCGGTCGGAGAGCTGGGGCTCGCCCCGGCCGCCGTCGCCGACCGGGCCCGCGGGGACCGGGCTGGTGCGGCGCAGCAGGGCGCGCAGCCGGGCGAAGACCTCCTCGACGTCGAAGGGCTTGACCACGTAGTCGTCGGCGCCGGCGTCCAGGCCCGCGATCCGGTCGGCGGTCTCCACGAGGGCGGTGAGCATGAGGATGGGCGTGCGGTCGCCCTCGGCGCGCAGCACCCGGCAGACCTGGAGGCCGTCGATGCCCGGCATCATCACGTCGAGCACGAGGACGTCCGGCGGGGTCTTGTGGGCCTGTGCGAGTGCCTCGACGCCGTCGGCCACCGCCATCACCTCGTAGCCTTCCAGGGTCAGGGCACGTTCGAGGGCGTGGCGGATGGCGCGGTCGTCTTCGGCGAGGAGCACAGTCTGGGGCACGGAACCAGTCTGCCAAGGCCTCCGGCGGTTCGGCGGAGGAGGCTGGGCCTACGATCACCCTTTTTACCGCGCTCTCACCGTGGAGCGGGCAACGGGTGCGGCTCGCCTACCGTCTTCTCACCGAACGGGGTGAGTGGGTCCTTTGGCGCCGCTCGCCGTCGGGTGCGGCTGGATCGTGGCTGGTCGCGGCCGCGCGGCGGAGTCGGACGCCGTCCCGGCCCGTGCCCCTCCGGGTGCCTGGAGCGCGGCGAGCTGCCGGGCGAAGGGCACCACCCGTGGCTCCTCCCGGCGCTCGGCCTTCTGCGGGGTCAGCGCGACCAGTTCCCGAGCCGCCCGGTCGATCCGTTCCGCCAGGCCCTGCGCTCCCCAGTCCTCCGAGGCGGCGTAGACGCCGGTCGGCAGGACCACGGCCCGCAGGTGGGAGAAGAGGGGGCGCAGGGCGTGGTCGAGGACCAGGGAGTGCCGGGCGGTGCCCCCGGTCGCCGCGATCAGCACCGGCTTGCCGGCCAGCGCGTCCCGGTCGAGCACGTCGAAGAAGGACTTGAACAGCCCGCTGTACGACGCGCCGAACACCGGCGTGACGACGACCAGCCCGTCGGCCCCCGTCACCGCGTCCTGCGCGGCGGCGAGCGCCTTGCCCGGAAAGCCGCTGGTGAGGTGGTGCGCGATCTCGACGGCCAGCTCGCGCAGCTCGATCACCCGCAGGTCCACGGGCGTCCGGTCCGCGACCGCGGCGGCGAGCCGGTCGGCCAGCAGCCGGGTGGACGAGGGGACGCTCAGTCCCGCCGATACGACGACGAGCTTCATGCGGCACTCTCCTGCTTCTCTCGCTTGCCGTCCTCTTCCTTCGCGGCCGACAGCGACCGGTGGGTCGGCGCCTTTGGGACCCCGGCCGGGCGGCCCTTCGCGAACTCCGCGCGCAGCACCGGCACGACCTCCTCGCCCAGCAGGTCCAGCTGCTCCAGGACGGTCTTCAGCGGCAGCCCGGCGTGATCCATCAGGAACAGCTGGCGCTGGTAGTCGCCGACGGTCTCGCGGAACGCCAGGGTCCGCTCGATCACCTGCTGCGGGGAGCCCACCGTGAGCGGGGTCTGCTCGGTGAAGTCCTCCAGCGAGGGGCCGTGTCCGTACACCGGGGCGTTGTCGAAGTACGGCCGGAACTCGCGCACGGCGTCCTGCGAGTTCCGGCGCATGAACGCCTGGCCGCCGAGGCCGACGATCGCCTGCTCGGGGCTGCCGTGGCCGTAGTGGGCGTAGCGCGCCCGGTACAGCTCGACCATCCGCCGGGTGTGCTCGGCCGGCCAGAAGATGTTGTTGTGGAAGAAGCCGTCGCCGTAGTACGCGGCCTGCTCGGCGATCTCCGGGGAGCGGATGGAGCCGTGCCAGACGAACGGCGGCACGCCGTCCAGGGGCCGCGGGGTGGAGGTGAAGCCCTGGAGCGGGGTGCGGAAGGTGCCCTCCCAGTCGACGACGTCCTCGCGCCACAGCCGGCGCAGCAGGGCGTAGTTCTCGATGGCGAGGTCGATGCCCCGGCGGATGTCCTTGCCGAACCAGGGGTAGACCGGGCCGGTGTTGCCGCGGCCCATCATCAGGTCGACGCGGCCGTCGGCCAGGTGCTGGAGCATCGCGTAGTCCTCCGCGATCTTCACCGGATCGTTGGTGGTGATCAGCGTGGTGGACGTGGAGAGGATCAGGTTCTCGGTGCGCGCGGCGATGTAGCCGAGCATCGTGGTCGGGGACGAGGGCACGAACGGCGGGTTGTGGTGCTCGCCGGTCGCGAAGACGTCCAGGCCGACCTCCTCGGCCTTCAGCGCGATGGCGACCATGGCCTTGATCCGCTCGCGCTCGGTCGGCGTCCGCCCCGTGGTGGGGTCCGGCGTGACGTCGCCGACCGTGAAGATCCCGAACTGCATGGCCGCTCACCTTCCAAATGGTTGATTGTTCAACTACATCGGGCCCAACGGTACCCCGCGCCCGGATATTCCGGCACCGGCCCCCCGCCATGCCAAGCTGCCGCCATGACGACGATCCTCCGTTCCGCCGCCCTCTTCGTCCTCGCCGCGATCTTCGAGATCGGCGGGGCCTGGCTCGTCTGGCAGGGGGTGCGGGAGCAGCGCGGCTGGCTGTGGGCGGCCGGCGGGGTGCTCGCGCTCGGGGCGTACGGGTTCGTCGCCACCTTCCAGCCGGACGCGCACTTCGGGCGCATCCTGGCGGCGTACGGCGGGATCTTCGTGGCGGGCTCGCTGCTGTGGGGCGTGATCGCGGACGGCTACCGGCCCGACCGCTGGGACATCGCCGGGGCGCTCGTCTGCCTCGGCGGAATGGCGCTGATCATGTGGGCCCCGAGGAACGGCGGCTGAGCCTCGCCTACATTGGACGGAGCCGACCGTCGCACCCGAGGAGCAGCCCATGGCCACGACCGCCCCGTCCGCCGCCTCCCGCATCGCCGTCGTCACCGGTGCGAGCAGCGGCATCGGCGCCTCGACGGCCCGGCAGCTCGCCGCCGCCGGCTACCGCGTGGTGCTCACCGCCCGCCGCAAGGACCGCATCGAGGCCCTGGCCGAGGAGATCAACGCGGCGGGTCACGCGGCGACGGCGTACCCGCTGGACGTGACGGACCGCGCGGCCGTGGACGAGTTCGCGACGGCCTTCACGACCATCGGCGTCCTGGTGAACAACGCGGGCGGCGCGCTCGGCGCCGACCCGGTGGCCACCGGCGACCCGGCCGACTGGCGCACGATGTACGAGACGAACGTCATCGGCACCCTGAACCTCACCCAGGCCCTGCTGCCCAAGCTGGAGGCGAGCGGCGACGGCGTCGTGGTCGTGGTCTCCTCCACCGCCGGACACGCGACGTACGAGGGCGGCGCGGGCTACGTCGCCGCCAAGCACGGCGCCCATGTACTCGCCGAGACCCTCCGCCTGGAGATCGTCGGCCGCCCGGTGCGCGTCGTGGAGATCGCGCCCGGCATGGTCAGGACCGAGGAGTTCGCCCTGACCCGCTTCGGCGGCGACGCGGACCGGGCGGAGAAGGTCTACGCGGGCGTGGCCGAGCCGCTGACCGCGGACGACGTGGCCGAGACGATCACCTGGGCGGTGACCCGGCCCAGCCACGTCAACATCGACCTCCTGGTGGTCCGCCCGCGTGCCCAGGCGTCCAATACGAAGGTCCACCGGGAGCTGTGATGGCCGAGGAGACCGCCGGCGCGCCCGCCCCCCTCACCCCCGGCGAGGAGTTCGACAAGCGCCGCCTCGCCCGGGAGAAGCGGGACGAGCGCAAGGTCTGGTACTTCCTCGCCTACTTCCTCTTCGGCATCCACCTCGTGGCGTTCGTCATGATCTACGCCGTGCGGCACGGCAAGTAGGCGCACCGGGTCAGCGGGCCGCCCGGCACGCCGGATCGTCCACGATCACCGCGTTCGCCGGGATGATCTCGACGTCGTCGTCGTCCTTCTGCCGCACGTACTTGGTGGTGGCGTACGCCCGCTTGCCCGCGCCGACGCACTTGGTGGCGAGGTTGCCGAACCCATCGGGGAAGTTGTAGACCTCGGCGGGCGAGTCCTCCCCGGCGCGGCCCGCCACCGGGGCGTCCGCCTTGCCGCGCTCCTCGTAGTGCTGCCGGGAGCAGCCGCTGAGCAGCAGCACCGCGCAGACGCCCGCCACGGCGAGGTGCGCGCTCAGCCGGCGCATGCCTTGTCCTCCACGATCTGCACGTTCGACGGCCCGCTGGCGTTCGTCGTCACATACGCCCGGAACCCGTGCCCCACGCACTTGGTGGCCAGGTTCCCGAAGCCGTCGGGCATGTTGTAGACCTCGGCGGGCGTGTTGTCCCCCGCCCGCCCCTGCACCGGCGCGTCGCCCTTGCCGCGTTCGTCGTTGTACTTCTGCGAGCAGCCCACCAGCAGGCCCGCCACGATCACCACCAGACCCGCGGCCCGGATCGCCCCGCCTCTGCGCACTCGGTTCATCGGCCGTCCCTCCCCAGAGAGTTCCCACGACACTGCTGCACGGTTGATGCCCGCGTCGATGCCCGCACCTGAGGACAGCGAAGGGGGCCGGAATGGTTCCGGCCCCCTTCCGCGTCCGCCGCCCTCAGCCCTTGACGCAGACGACCTGCTTCAGCTTCGCCACGACCTCCACCAGGTCCCGCTGCTGGTCGATGACCTGGTCGATGGACTTGTAGGCGCCCGGAATCTCGTCCACCACACCGGAGTCCTTGCGGCACTCCACGCCCCGCGTCTGCTCCTCCAGGTCCTTGGCGGTGTAGCGCCGCTTGGCCGCGTTGCGGCTCATGCGCCGGCCCGCGCCGTGCGAGGCGGAGTTGAAGGAGCTGTCGTTGCCCAGGCCCCTGACGATGTACGAGCCCGTGCCCATGGAGCCCGGAATGATGCCGAGGTCGCCGGAGCCGGCCCGGATCGCGCCCTTGCGGGTGACCAGCAGGTCCATGCCGTCGTAGCGCTCCTCGGCCACGTAGTTGTGGTGGCAGGAGATCTCCGGCTCGAACAGCGGCTTGGCCTTCTTGAACTCCTTGCGGATCACGTCCTTCAGGAGCGCCATCATCAGGGTGCGGTTGTATTTCGCGTACTCCTGCGCCCAGAACAGGTCGTTGCGGTACGCCGCCATCTGCGGGGTGTCCGCGACGAACACGGCCAGGTCGCGGTCGACCAGGCCCTGGTTGTGCGGGAGCTTCTGGGCCACGCCGATGTGGTGCTCGGCCAGCTCCTTGCCGATGTTGCGGGACCCGGAGTGGAGCATCAGCCAGACCGCGCCGGCGGTGTCGGTGCACACCTCCACGAAGTGGTTGCCGCTGCCGAGCGTGCCCATCTGCCTGGTGGCGCGCTCCTGGCGGAAGTGGACCGCCTCGGCGACCCCGCGGAACCGCCCCCAGAACTCGTCCCAGCCGCTGGTCGGCAGACCGTGGAAGCCGCCGGGGTCGACCGGGTCGTCATGCATGCCGCGGCCCACCGGGATCGCCTGCTCGATCTTCGAGCGCAGCCGGGACAGGTCGCCCGGCAGGTCGCCGGCGGTCAGCGAGGTCTTCACCGCGGACATCCCGCAGCCGATGTCCACCCCGACCGCGGCCGGGCACACCGCGTCCCGCATCGCGATCACGGAGCCGACCGTGGCGCCCTTGCCGTAATGCACGTCCGGCATCACGGCCAGGCCCTTGATCCACGGCAGCGTCGCCACGTTCTGGAGCTGGCGCAGGGCGCCGTCCTCGACCGTGGCCGGGTCGGCCCACATCCGGATCGGCACCCGCGCGCCCGGCATCTCCACGTACGACATGACTTCCTCGTCCCCCCGGACTCGACAACTGGAACAACAAGAGCGATAAGAAAAGCGATAAATGGCTTAAAAGCAGCAAAAAGGAAAAGCAGCGCCCAGCCTGGCGAAAGGGGACCCCGGACCGGCGTTCACCGCGGCGCGTGCGATACACATTGTCTCCAGGCCAGCCCCCGCCGCGGCAAGCGAATAACCAGCGGGGACACTGAGGCGACCATCGCGCGCATCCTCGGAGCGCAGCCGTCGGAAGGAGCCCGCCCGTGCAGCGGAAGGCGTACGTAACCGGCACCGCCGCCCTGCTCGCGGCGCTGCTCGCGGGCTGCTCCGGCGGCTCGGGCGGCGGCGGAGCGGCGGACGACGCCAACCCCGGCGACGCCGGAACCGCCGCCGCCGCGGCCCAGCCCGGCCGCTACCGCACCCTCCCCGAGCCCTGCGGCGCGGTGAGCCACGGCACCCTCGACGCGCTGCTGCCCGGCATCGGGCAGATCGCGGACCCCGACCAGCGGGACAAGGCGTACCAGGGCGAGGCGGAGCTGACGTACGACACCGACCGCAAGGTCGGCTGCCGCTGGAAGGTCCCTTCCGCCGACGCCACCGACCGCCTCTCGGTCGACCTGGAGCGCGTGGTGTCGTACGACAACACGGTCAGCGACGACGACCAGGCGCGGGAGCTGTTCGAGCAGAAGGAGTCGGCCGCCGGTCTGTCCGCCGCGAGCGACGCCCCGCCCTCGCCCAGCCAGAGTGACAGCCCCTCGCCCTCGGGCACCCCCTCGCCCGGCGACTCCCCGAGCGGCACCTCCTCCGCCTCGGACTCCCCCTCGGGCGCGCCGGGCGCCGATCTCCAGCCGCGCACCCTCTCCGACCTCGGCGACGAGGCGTACCTCGACGACAAGCTCGGCACGTCCGGTTCGACCGCCGCGCAGCGGACGGTGACTGTGGTGTTCCGCACGTCCAACGTCGTCGTCACCATCCAGTACGAGGAGCAGCCGATGGCCGCCGGCGCGGCTCCCGACAGCAAGGAAATGCAGGACAAGGCCCAGAAACTGGCCGCCAAGCTGGACGACGCGCTGGGCAGCTGATCCGCCCGCGCGGCCCGCGCGCGCCCGACCGCGAAGGTCCCGGACGGAAACCGCACAGCTCCTTCACCGCGTACGGTGGGGCCCCGCAGGAACCCGCACGAACACCGAGCGTCATGAGTGAAGGAACCATGCAGCGAGTCAAGCGAGACGACCGTGCCCGGCTGGAACAGCGAAACAGGCGTCTGCGCCGTGCCCTTGTCTGCGCGGCGGCACTCCCCGCGGTACTGATCACCGCGGCCTGCTCCTCGGACTCCGGCGATTCCAAGCCCAAGAGCAGCTCCACCAGCGCCTCCAGCCCGGCGGGCGACAGCGCCGCGCCGTCCGCCAGTTCCTCCCCGTCGGTGGCGCCCGCGGCGTACAAGACGCTGCCGGACGCCTGCAAGGCGCTGTCGGAGAAGACCCTGGGCGACATGGTGCCGAAGGCCGACAGCTCGGGCAAGAAGGGCAGTTCGGACGAACCGTCCTCGCGTGGCTCCTGCTCCTGGAGCAGCCTGAGCAACAACGGCGTCAAGGGCTCCCAGTTCCGCTGGCTGAACATCTCCCTGCTGCGCTTCGACTCCGACGCCACCCGCGGCGCGGCGAACACCCAGGCGCACGAGTACTTCGTCAACCAGGTCAAGGACGCCCAGTCGGTGAGCGGTGCGAAGAACGCCAAGGTCGCCTCGGTGTCCGGCACCGGCGACGAGGCGACGTCCGTACGCTACGACCTGCAGAAGAAGGAGGGTCTCTTCAAGCAGGAGACCCTGGTGGCGCGGGTGGAGAACGTCGTCGTCACCCTCGACTTCAACGGCGCGGGCCTCGCGGGCGACAAGACCCCGGACGCCGACGGCCTCGCCACGTCCGCGCAGAAGGCCCTCAAGGAGGCCGTGAACTCGGTTTCCTCGGCCAACAGCGGTTCCGCGTCCGGCGGTTCGTCCGGCGGCTCGTCCCCGAAGCCGTCCGGCACCCCCTCGTCGTCCGCGTCCGCCAAAAAGAGCTGACCGAACGGGCTTACGTCGACCGGCACCACGTGCGTCGTACGCGTGTGCCACCCTGTTGCGCGCAACAACAGGCAACGGGAGGGGAGTACGAGTGGCCGCGCCACCGCAGCTGACTCGGATGCACCGGATACTCATCGGCGTGGTCGTGGGCGGTGCCCTGATCATCGCGGGCATCGGCTTCGCCGGTTCGTACGCGGCCGTCCGCGAGCTGGCCCTGAAAAAGGGCTTCGGGAACTTCGCCTATGTGTTCCCGGTCGGCATCGACGCGGGTATCTGCGTCCTGCTGTCCCTGGACCTGCTGCTGACCTGGATCCGCATCCCCTTCCCGCTGCTGCGCCAGGCCGCCTGGCTGCTGACGGCGGCGACGATCGCCTTCAACGGCGCCACCGCCTGGCCCGACCCGCTCGGCGTCGGCATGCACGCGGTGATCCCGATCCTGTTCGTCGTCGCCGTCGAGGCGGCCCGGCACGCCGTCGGCCGGATCGCGGACATCACGGCCGACAAGCACATGGAGGGCGTCCGGCTCACCCGCTGGCTGCTCTCCCCGCTGCCCACGTTCCTGCTGTGGCGCCGCATGAAGCTCTGGGAGCTGCGCTCCTACGAGCAGGTGATCAAGCTGGAGCAGGAACGTCTCGTCTACCAGGCCCGCCTGCGCTCCCGCTTCGGCCGCGCCTGGCGCCGCAAGGCCCCGGTGGAGTCCCTGATGCCGCTGCGCCTGGCGCGCTACGGCGTCCCGCTCGCCGAGACCGCCCCGTCCGGCCTGCTGGCGGCGGGCATCGAGCCGGTGCTCCTGTCCCCGGCCGCCCCGGCACCGGCACTGACCGCGGGGACCGCGGCGGCACCGGCGGCGGACGCGGTACCGGTGGCGGCGGGGACCGTACCGGCGCCGGCCGCCGCCGCGGAACCGGCCGCCCGGCCGGCCGCCACCGGCCCGGCACCCGCCCCCGCGACCACCGCCGTGCCCACCGCCCAGGCCGCCGCGCCCCACCCCGCCCCGGCCCCGGCCCCGGAGGAGGCGAGCCCCTGGTTCCAGGCGCCGCGGGAGGTCGAGTACCACGGCGGCTACGACCCCTCCTTCGAGCCGCCCCCGGACCCCCAGTACGACCCCGAGGAGCAGTACGAGGACTGGTACGAGGGCCAGCCCCCGGAGCGCTTCCAGCAGCCCTCCGCCGAGGAGACCGGCAGCTTCCCCATCCCGGTGGGCCCGCACCGCACCCGCGAACTGGGCGAGGGCGGCGGCACCCCCGCCGCCGAACCGGACGAGGACGCCTTCTACCAGGTCTTCCGGCAGTCGATAGACGGCAGTTACCCCACGCCCCACATCCTG
The DNA here is from genome assembly GCF_055605065.1 of Streptomyces sp. NPDC037203. Taxonomy (NCBI): domain Bacteria; kingdom Bacillati; phylum Actinomycetota; class Actinomycetes; order Kitasatosporales; family Streptomycetaceae; genus Streptomyces; species Streptomyces sp. NPDC037203. The sequence goes on along the minus strand of NZ_JBVJUC010000005.1, from coordinate 39,332 downwards.
GGCGAGAACATCCAGGCGACCTACGGCACCCAGCTCAGCCCCGCCGAGCTGAAGTCCCTCGCCGCCCGCTTCCAGCAGCGCCACTCGGCGGAGCTGGAGGAGGACCACATCGCCTGACACACGAGTGAGGGGCCCTCCCGCCGGAGGGCCCCTCACTCATCCGCGGATCACTGGCCGAGCAGCGTCCGCACCCGCTCCTGTCCCACCGCGAGCAGCAGCGTGGGCAGCCGGGGACCGGTGTCCCGGCCCACCAGCAGCTGGTACAGCAGCGCGAAGAACGTCCGCTGGGCGGCCTTGATCTCCGGCGGCAGCTCCTTGGGCGTCGCATCCGCCGAGAACCCGGCCTGCACCTTCGGCACGCCGTAGACGAGGTGCGTCAGGCCGTCCAGCGACCAGTGCTCGGCGAGACCGTCGAGCAGCAGCCGCAGCGACCGCTGGGACGCCTCGTCCAGCGACTTCAGCAGCTCGGCGTCCGGCTCCTCGCGCACGATGGTCCGCTGGTCGGCGGGCACGTGCGTGTTGATCCAGGCCTCGGCCTTGTCGTACCGCGGCCGGGCCTGCGCCAGCGAGGACAGCGGGCGCTGCGGATCCAGCTCGGACAGGATCCGCAGGGCCTGGTCCTCGTGCCCGGCCGTGATGTCGGCGACGGACGCCAGCGTGCGGTACGGCAGCGGGCGCGGCGTCTTCGGCAGCTCGCCGGCCGCCGTGCCGACCGCGCGGGTGTACGCGGCCACGTCACCCGGCAGCGCGGATCCGTCGGCGACCTTGGCGGCGAGCTTGTCCCACTCGTCGTAGAGCCGCTGGATCTCCTGGTCGAAGGCGATCTTGAAGGACTGGTTGGGCCGGCGGCGGGCGTACAGCCAGCGCAGCAGCTGCGGCTCCATGATCTTCAGCGCGTCCGCCGGGGTGGGCACGCCGCCGCGCGAGGACGACATCTTGGCCATGCCGGAGATGCCGACGAACGCGTACATCGGGCCGATGGGCTGCTCGCCGCCGAAGATGCCGACGATCTGCCCGCCCACCTGGAAGGACGACCCCGGAGAGGAGTGGTCGACCCCGCTCGGCTCGAAGATCACGCCCTCGTAGGCCCAGCGCATCGGCCAGTCGACCTTCCAGACCAGCTTGCCGCGGTTGAACTCGCTCAGCCGGACGGTCTCCGTGAACCCGCACTCGTTGCAGGTGTACGACAGCTCGGTGGTGTCGTCGTCGTACGAGGTGACCGTCGTCAGGTCCTTCTCGCAGTTGCCGCAGTACGGCTTGTACGGGAAGTACCCGGCGCCGCCCGCGGAGCCGTCGTCCTCGGCCGCGGCGCCGGAGCCCTCCTCGGCCTCCAGCTCCGCCTCGTCCACGGCCTTCTGCTGCTGCTTCTTGACCTTGGGCTTGGTGCGGTACTGGGCGAGGATCGCGTCGATGTCGCCGCGGTGCCGCATCGCGTGCAGGATCTGCTCGCGGTAGACGCCCGAGGTGTACTGCGCGGTCTGGCTGATGCCGTCGAACTCGACGCCCATCTCGGCCAGCGACTCGACCATCGCGGCCTTGAAGTGCTCCGCCCAGTTCGGGTACGACGAACCCTTCGGAGCCGGCACCGAGGTCAGCGGCTTGCCGATGTGCTCGGCCCAGGACTCGTCCACGCCCGCGATGCCCGCGGGTACCTTGCGGTAACGGTCGTAGTCGTCCCAGGAGATCAGGTGCCGGACCTGGTGCCCGCGGCGGCGGATCTCGTCGGCGACCAGGTGCGGGGTCATGACCTCGCGCAGGTTGCCCAGGTGGATGGGGCCCGACGGGGAGAGTCCGGACGCGACGACGACCGGTTTGCCCGGGGCCCGGCGCTCCGACTCCTCGATGACCTCATCCGCGAAACGGGAGACCCAGTCGGTGGTCTCGGTGCTCTGAGCCACGATCGGCACGTCCTTCTTTCTCCATCGGGCAGCCGTGACGGTCGCACGGCTGACCGCTCCATTGTCCCAGGCGGGACCACTTCCGCGAAAACGCCTTTTCAACGCGTGGGACGCGCTCACCGGGCCCCCCGTTCACCGGCGGACCGGAAAATTCGTTTGGGCCCCCGTGGGATACTGGGCGTGACGATCCATCCCCACGAGGAGAACGGCACCTCACCTATGGCCTCGGTCACGTCCCTCAGCGACTCCGTCCGGCAGCAGCTCGCGTCCGCCCTCACGGCCACCCTGCCGGAGGCCGCCGGCGCGGACCCGCTGCTGCGACGAAGCGACCGGGCCGACTTCCAGGCCAACGGCATCCTGGCCCTCGCCAAGAAGGCGAAGGCGAACCCGCGGGAGCTCGCCACGCAGGTCGTGTCACGGGTGACCACGGACGCGGTGATCGAGGACGTCGAGGTCTCGGGCCCCGGCTTCCTCAACATCACCATCGCCGACCGGGCGATCACCGGGAACCTCGCCGCGCGGTACGCGGACGAGACCGGCCGCCTCGGCGTGCCGTACGCCCCCGCGCCGGGCACCACGGTGATCGACTACGCCCAGCCGAACGTGGCCAAGGAGATGCACGTCGGCCACCTGCGCTCCGCGGTGATCGGCGACTCCGTCGTCCAGCTGCTGGAGTTCACCGGCGAGACCGTGATCCGCCGCCACCACATCGGCGACTGGGGCACCCAGTTCGGCATGCTCATCCAGTACCTGGACGAGCACCCGCACGAGCTGGACCACAAGGCGTCCACCGAGGACACCGCGGCCTCCGGCGAGGAGGCGATGTCCAACCTGGACCGCCTCTACAAGACCGCGCGCAAACTCTTCGACTCCGACGAGGAGTTCAAGACCCGCGCGCGCCGCCGGGTGGTCGACCTCCAGGCCGGCGACCCGCACACCCTCGCCATCTGGCAGAAGTTCGTGGACGAGTCGAAGATCTACTTCTTCTCCGTCTTCGAGAAGCTGGACATGGAGATCCGGGACGCGGACATCGTCGGCGAGTCGGGGTACAACGACATGCTGGCGGAGACCTGCCGCCTCCTGGAGGAGTCCGGCGTCGCGGTCCGCTCCGAGGGCGCGCTGTGCGTCTTCTTCGACGACATCAAGGGCCCCGAGGGCAACCCGGTCCCGCTGATCGTCCAGAAGTCCGACGGGGGTTACGGCTACGCGGCCACCGACCTCTCCGCGATCCGCGACCGCGTCTTCAACCTCAAGGCCGACACCCTGCTGTACGTGGTGGACGCCCGCCAGGCCCTGCACTTCCGCATGGTCTTCGAGACCGCGCGCCGGGCCGGCTGGCTGAACGACGACGTGACCGCCGTCCAGCTCGCCTTCGGCACGGTGCTGGGCAAGGACGGCAAGCCGTTCAAGACGCGTGCGGGCGAGACGGTCCGCCTGGTCGACCTCCTCGACGAGGCCATCGACCGCGCCTCGGCCGTGGTCCGCGAGAAGGCCCAGGACCTCTCGGAGGAGGAGATCGCCGAGCGCGGCGCCCAGGTGGGCATCGGCGCGGTGAAGTACGCGGACCTGTCGACGTCGGCGAACCGCGACTACAAGTTCGACCTGGACCAGATGGTCTCGCTCAACGGCGACACGTCCGTCTACCTCCAGTACGCCTACGCCCGTATCCGGTCCATCCTCCGCAAGGCCGGCGACACCCGCCCCGCCGCGCACCCGGAGCTGGAGCTGCACGAAGCCGAGCGCGCGCTGGGTCTGCACGCGGACGCCTTCGCGGAGCTGGTGGCGGAGGCGGCCGCCGAGTACGCCCCGCACAAGCTGGCCGCGTACCTGTACCAGCTGGCCTCGCTCTACACGACCTTCTACGACAAGTGCCCGGTCCTGAAGGCCGAGAGCCCGGAGCAGGTGGAGAACCGCCTCTTCCTGTGCGACGTGACGGCCCGCACCCTCCACCGGGGCATGGCCCTGCTGGGCATCAGGACCCCGGAGAAGCTCTGACCGCCGGGCCCGCGTTCCGCTGAAGTGCGCCCCTGGTCGCGCGGCGCGTCCCGCGCGACCAGGTGTACCCGTACATCCAGGACCGTGGCTGTCCTGATCGCGTCGTAGCGTCTTTTCCATGACCACCCGGACGACTCCCGCGATCCGCTGTGCCGCCGTCACCTTCGACTGCGCCGACCCCGCCGAACTCGCCCGCTTCTACGGAAAGTTGCTGGGGTACCCCATCCTCTTCTCCACCGACGGCTTCATCCTGCTCGGCACCGAGGGCGCCCCCGGCCTCGGCTTCACCCGCGTCCCCGACTACCGCCCGCCCACCTGGCCGGATTCGGCCCGGGGCAAGCAGGCCCAGATCGAGCTGGGCGTGGACGACCTGGACGCCGCCGAGCGGCGTGCCGTCGAACTCGGCGCCGCCAAGCCTAAGTTCCAGCCGGGCGAGAAGCGCTGGACCGTGCTCCTGGACCCGGCCGGGCACCCGTTCTGCGTGACGACCCTCGCCTAGGGCCTCGCGCCGGTCGTTGTCAGACCCTCCCCCTACAGTCACTCCCATGGCGACTCTTCCCAACCCGCTGCCCCGGCTGGCCACCGATCCCAGCGGCCGCAGCCTGGGGCTCCGACTGCCGCCCGGCAGGCTGCTCGACACGACCGACGACGGCCCCCACCACGAGCCGCTGCTCTGGCTCGCGGACAAGCCGGCCGCCCCCGGCACCTGGGCCGCCCTCGGCACCCCGGCGGCACGCGCCGGGCTGCTGCCGGTGCTGGTGGAGACGGGCGGCCCCGAAGGCGGGCCCGACGAGTGGGAGTTGATACCGGACGACATGTCCTATCCGGGGGACCACGACCCGGAGGAGGTCCTCGCCGAGTACTGGGAGGGCGACGGGGAGGGCGGGGAGAGCGGCGACATGCTGGAGCCGTTCGGCCCTCAGTGGCCCGGTACCGCCCCCGCCAGGAGGTTCGGCATCGACCCGGCCACGTGCGCGGCGCGGGCCGCCGACGAACTCGCCGGTGACGAGCGCCAGTCCGTGTTCCCGGCCCCCCGCCTCGCTCTCGTGCCCGCGCGCCGCTCCGCCGACATCCCGGCCGCGATCGGCTGGACCGGCCCGCTGAACCACGAGAACGACGTGGCCCGGCTCTGCGCGGTCCTGCGCTCCTGGGAGGACCGCTTCGGCATACGGGTCGTCGCGCTCGGCCTCGACGCCCTGCTGCTGTCCGTGGCCGCTCCGCCGGCCGACCAGACCGAGGCCGAGGCGGTGGCGGCGGAGCACTTCGCGTTCTGCCCCGACACCATCGCGCAGGGCACGGGCTCCCTGCGCGCCTACGCCAAGGAGCTGATCGGCGAGACCACATGGTTCTTCTGGTGGGACTGAGCCGCCGGTGACGGTGGCTGCCGGTGACGGCGGCCACCGGTGACCACGCCCGCCGGTGGCTACTGCGCGGGCGCCCACTTCTCGCCGCCCAGCGGGAAGGCGTAGGCGGGGCGCCCGTTGCTGCCGCTGGTGCGGAAGGGCCGGCCCTTGTCGCCGATCTCCAGGGTGCCGTGCCGCCCACCACTGGACCAGGACAGCTCCAGATACCAACTGACGTCGTACGCCGACGCGTTCGCCGTGACGTAGAAGACCTCGGGGTCGGACTCGCTCACGCTGAGCGGGAAGCCGCGCTGCCCGGCCACCGGCTGCACGGCCGGCCGCAGGGCGTCCAGGGCGACGGTGAAGGAATGCGTGGGCACCCCGCCCCCGCAGCCGACGCCGGGGTAGCCCATGGCGTAGTCGTTCCAGGCGAGCGGCGCGCGCTTGCCCGCCATCCGCACCGACATCCCCTCCAGGACCACGGTCTGCTTGCCGCTGCCCTGCACGGTGAGCGTGACGAACTGCTCGCCCGCCGAGACCGCCTGGTGCACCGCCACCCACGCGGGCGCGTCGTTCTCGACCGGCGGCGGGGAGACGTCCGCGGGCGGGCGGTCGATCAAGTAGTGCTGGGAGCAGGGGCTTTCCCAGGAGTACGGGTGGGTGGTGATCGCGAGGGGGGCCGCCGTGGACTCCGCCCCGTCGGCGCTCGCCCCGCCCGGCGGTCCGCTCGGGGCGGTGTCCGGGCCCTCGGTGCTCCCCCGTACGGCGGAGGGCGAGGGGTGCCCGGCGGATCCCGAGGGGGAGGGCGAGGGGCGGTGCCGGGGGCCGGTCCCGGTGCCGGGCGCCGGTGCGCGGTCGGAGACGGTGGCCCCGGTGGAGGCCGCGCCCTGCTCATGGCTCCCCCCGCCGGGCAGCCCGAACGCGAGGGCCACGGCACCCAGGACGGCGGCTCCGGCGAGGGCGGCGATCAGGGCGGAGCGGCGGGGACCGAGGCGGCCGCGGGGAACAGCGGTATCCGGGTCGGGGGTTGGCGCCGGTTCCGGCGTCGCCCCCGCTACCGGCTCCGGCGTCGGCGCGGGACCGCTGCCCTCGGCCACGGTGTCCCCCGAGACCGCCGCCCCGGAGGCGACTGCCGCCTCGCCGGACGCCTCCGCGCCCCCGGCCCCTCCGCTCACCGCGCCCGCGGGGGCCTTCTGGCCGGTGTCCTCGGCGCCCGTCCCGGCGACCTCCTCACCCGGCCCCCCGGCGGCCTCCCCGACCGCCCCCGCGGCCGCCGCCTTCCTCCCCCGCTCCGCGTCCGCCAGCACCCAGCTCCGGTGCAGGGCCACGAGTTCCGCCGGGGACGCCCCGCAGAGCCGCGCCATCCGTTCCACCGGGGCGTAGTCCGTCGGTACGGCCTCCCCGTTGCAGTAGCGGTGCAGCGTGGACGTGCTCATGTGGAGCCGCTTGGCGAGCATGCCGTAGCTGTGCCCGGAGCGGTTCTTCAACTCCCGCAGCCGCTCGGCGAATCCGGTCCCCCCGGTGCTGTCCGACACGGTCCTTCCCCTCCCCCTGTCCCGTTCCCCCGTTCCAGGGGAGGGGCGTTCTTGCAGGTCATCGCCTGTCTGGTCGTTCCAGCGTCCCGGATCGGCGGCCGGGGCTGGCGGGCGGGACGAAACGGCCCGCAGGCTGTGGACATCCAAGCACTCCACGCCCCGGAAGCGAGAAGCGCCATGCGCAACCGCCGTACCCACCGCACCCGTACCCCCCTGCTCGCCGCGGCCACCGCCGCCCTCGCCGCCCTCGCCCTGACGGCGTGCGACAACGGCACCGGCACCCAGGACGAGGGCGCCGCCCGGCACACCCCGTCGGCGAGCGCCAGCACCGGGGCCTCCTCCGGCACGCGGTCCTCCGCCGACGCGAAGGCACCGCAGGGATCGACCGGCTCCGCAGCCAAGGGCACGCAGACCTCGGCCGACACCCACCGGAGCGGCGGCACCCGAGGAACCCACGCCTCCGGCGGCTCCGGCGGTTCCCAGGCCGCGGGCAACCCGTGGGACCCCGAGAACCGCGTCCTGTGCAACGGCTCCGACACCAAGGTCACCGCCCGGGTGCTGTCCCGCCCGCTCAACCACATGCTGCTCACGGTCAAGAACACCGGCTCGAAGTACTGCGACCTGACGTACTACCCGGTGCTCCGCTTCGACGGGATGCAGTGGGCGCCCGGCGCCGACGAGTCGACCCAGCCGCAGGCGGTCACCACCCTCGCGCCCGGCGAGTCCGGCTACGCGGGCGTGCTGCTGTCCGCCGCCGACGGCAGCGGCGACGGCGGGCAGACCGGCCACCAGCTGACCGTGTACTTCCAGGGCAGGACGCCGCACAGCGACGGCGGCGCCACGGCGAACGTCGCCCTGCCCGCGAAGGGCGTCTACTACGACAGCACGCTGAAGGTCACCTACTGGGTGTCGGACCCGTCCGACATCGCGAGCTGGTGACCGGAACTCCCCGCGGAGCGACGGCCTAGTAGGCGACGGAGATGTGCTGCCGTGGATGCGCGTCCCGCTCGATCTCGTCCACGACCGCCAGCGCGAAGTCGGCGCCGGAGATCTCCGACCTCCCCTGCTCGTCCAGCAGGGCGACCTCCCCGCCGACGCGGTACGTCCCGGTCCGCTCGCCCGCGGCCCAGGCGCCGTAGCCGCCCGCGGGCGAGATCAGCGTCCAGTCGAGCGAGCCGGGCGCGGCGGTGGCGAGCCAGTCGCGGACCGCGTCCATCTCGCGCGCCTCGGCCCGGAACTGCTCGGGCAGCTCCCCCTCGGCGAACCGGGGCGCGCCCGGCGCGGGACGCAGCGAGGAGAAGCCACCGATCACGATCAGCCGGGCGCCGGCGGCGTCCGCCGCGGCGGCGATGTCCCGGTACAGGCCGGGCAGCCGGCCCACCAGGTCGCCGCGCGGCGACAGGGCCGCGACCACCGTGTCCCGGCCGGGAACCTGCCGCGCCGCGTCCTCGGCCGCACCCTGGGTGTACGCCACCCCGTCGACCGGCGTCCTGGGCGCGGAGCGCGCGTACGACGTCACCTGGTGGCCCCGTGCGACGGCCTCGGCGGCGATGTGGGAGCCGGTGTAGCCGGTCCCGCCGATGATCAGGATCTTGCGCACGCCGACTCCCGCCGGTCGGGTCAGCGCCAGCCGAGCGCCGGCGCGACATGGGTGAGGATGTTCTCCAGGACGTGACTGTTGTAGTCCACGCCGAGCTGGTTCGGCACGGTCAGCAGCAGCGTGTCGGCCTCGGCGATCGCCTCGTCCCCGGCCAGCTGCTCGATCAGGGCGCCGGGCTCGGCGGCGTACGTGCGGCCGAAGATCGCACGGGTGTCGGCGTCGAGGTAGCCGATGCTGTCGCGGCTGTCGCCGTCGCGGCCGAAGTAGGCGCGGTCGCGGTCGTCGGTGAGCGCGAAGATGCTGCGCGAGACGGAGACCCTGGGCTCGCGCTCCCAGCCCGCCTCGCCCCAGGCCTTGCGGAAGGCCCGGATCTGCGCCGCCTGCTGTACGTGGAAGGGCGCGCCGCCCTCGTCGTCCTTGACGGTGGAACTCATGAGGTTCATGCCGAGCCCGGCGGCCCAGGCGGCGGTGGCGTTGGAGCCCGCACCCCACCAGATGCGCTCGCGCAGCCCCGCGGAGTACGGCTCGATGCGCAGCGGGCCCGGCGGGTTGGCGAACATCGGGCGCGGGTTCGGCTCGGCGAAGCCCTTGCCCTGGAGCACCGTCAGCAGCACCTCGGTGTGCGTGCGGGCCATGTCGGCGTCGGTCTTGCCCTCGCCGGGCGCGTATCCGAAGTACCGCCAGCCGTCGACCACCTGCTCCGGTGACCCGCGGCTGACGCCGAGCTGGAGCCGGCCGCCGGAGATGAGGTCGGCGGCGCCCGCGTCCTCGGCCATGTACATGGGGTTCTCGTAGCGCATGTCGATCACGCCGGTGCCGATCTCGATGCGCGAGGTCTTCGCGCCGATCGCGGAGAGCAGCGGGAAGGGCGAGGCGAGCTGGCGGGCGAAGTGGTGCACCCGGAAGTACGCCCCGTCGGCGCCCAGCTCCTCGGCGGCCACGGCGAGGTCGATGGACTGGAGCAGCGTGTCCGAGGCGCTGCGGGTCCGCGAGTGCGGGCCGTCGCCCCAGTGGCCGAAGGAGAGGAAGCCGATGCGTTTCATACCGCCGTGAACAGCGGACCGAACTGATTGATTCCTCAACTACTGCTCGGCCCGCCCGCGCTCCCGCCGCTCCGGGGCAGCTCCAGCCCGCTCCCCCGCTCCCCGGTTCAGCGCAGCTTCTGCGCCACCTCGGTCGCCCAGTACGTGAGGATGTTCCGCGCCCCGGCCCGCTTGATCCCCGTCAGGGTCTCGAAGATGGCCCGGTCCCGCTCGATCCAGCCCTTCTCGGCCGCGGCCTCGATCATCGCGTACTCGCCGGAGATCTGGTATGCGGCGACCGGCACGTCCACCGCGTCCGCGACCCGCGCGAGGATGTCGAGGTACGGACCGGCCGGCTTGACCATCACCATGTCCGCGCCCTCGGCGAGGTCCAGCTCCAACTCCCGCAGCGACTCGCGCCAGTTGGCCGGGTCCTGCTGGTACGTCTTGCGGTCCCCCTGGAGCGAGGAGGCGACGGCCTCGCGGAAGGGCCCGTAGAACGCGGAGGAGTACTTCGCGGTGTAGGCGAGGATCGCCACGTCCTCGCGGTCGATCTGGTCGAGCGCGTCGCGGACGACGCCGATCTGGCCGTCCATCATCCCGCTGGGGCCGACCACATGGGCGCCGGCGTCGGCCTGCACCTGGGCCATCTCGGCGTACCGCTCCAGGGTGGCGTCGTTGTCGACCCGGCCCTCGGCGTCCAGCACCCCGCAGTGCCCGTGGTCGGTGAACTCGTCCAGGCACAGGTCGGACATGACGAGGAGGTCGTCGCCGACCTCGGCGCGTACGTCGCGCAGCGCGACCTGGAGGATGCCCTCCGGGTCGGTACCGGCCGTTCCCCGGGCGTCCTTCTTGCCGTCCTCCGGGACGCCGAACAGCATGATCCCGGAGATCCCGGCCTCGACGGCCTCCGCCGCGGCCTTCTTCAGGCTGTCGCGGGAGTGCTGGACGACGCCGGGCATCGCGGCGATCGGCACGGGCTCGCCGACGCCCTCGCGGACGAACGCGGGCAGGATCAGGTCGGCGGGGTGCAGACGCGTCTCGGCGACCATCCGCCGCATGACGGGCGAGGTCCGCAGCCGGCGGGGACGCGCACCGGGGAAAGATCCGTACTTCGTCATGCCTTCTACGCTACGCCCGCCCGCTCCCCCTCCTTACCGACGCCCTGTCGGCCCCGCCGCCCGGCATTGAGGGGCAAACCGGAACCCCGATACCGAGTCTTTGCGCCTCCCTGGCCATCTCTGGATCCGGCCGCCTCCCCAGCGTTCTACGCGCGTGGTGTCATGCACCCGACACCCCTCCCCTGCCTCCCAGAAGGAGTCACGCAATGCTGCGGAAGGCCCTCACCCGCGCTGCCGTCACCCTCGCCGCCGGCACCGCCGTCGCCCTCGCCGCCGTCCCCGCGAACGCGGCGACGTACTCGGCGTTCGCCTTCTCCCGGGCCGGCACCGGCCAGCCGGCGATCTACGACTTCATCAACTCGGCCACCAGCAAGCTCGACATGACGATGTACGAGCTGGAGGACACCACGGCCGTCAACGACCTGGTCGCGCTGGAGCAGAAGGGCGTCACCGTCCGGGTCGTCCTGGACCGGCAGCACAAGAGCGAGGACAACGCGGCGTACACGACGCTGGCGAACGCGGGCGTGGGCGTCGTCTGGTCCTCGTCGGCCTTCACCTACACCCACCAGAAGACGATCACGGTGGACGGCACCAAGTCCCTGGTCCTGACCGGCAATCTGACCTCGCAGTACTACACGACCAGCCGGGACTACGGCGTCTTCACCGACGACACCCGCGACGTCGCCGCCATCGAGAAGGTCTTCGACGCCGACTACGCCGGCACCTCGGTCACCCCCACCGACGGCGACCACCTCCTGTGGTCCCCCACCGACTCGCGCAGCCGTCTGGTGTCCTTCGTCAACGCCGCGACCAAGACGCTCGACGTGCAGGAACTGGAGTTCAGCGACAGCACGGTCGTCAACGCGATCGTGGCCCGCGCCAAGGCGGGCGTCAAGGTCCGCGTCGTCCTCGAAGACCCCTCCAGCTACGCCTCCGAGGTCTCCGCGATCAAGGCCGCGGGCGGCACGGTGGTCGGCTACTCCGACCCGAACGGCTTCTACATCCACGCCAAGGCCATGGTCGCCGACTACGGCCTGTCCACCCAGGCGGTGGAGGCCGGTTCTATGAACATCAGCAGCAACTCCCTGAGCAACAACCGGGAGTTGGGCATCATCCTGACCGGCACGGGCGTGGCCCAGCCGGTGGCGCAGACCATCGAGACGACATTCGCCAGCGACTACGCGGGCGGCACGGCCGCGTAACGCCGAGCCCCCACCCAGTCCCCCGGCCCGGCCGGGCAGGCTCCGGCCGCCCGCGCCGGGTCCCACTTCGTCCAGGCCGTTTACATACGATTTACGCGCCCCTATCCTCCGAAATGGGAGCGCTCCCAGACCGCTCGCGCTTCCTGCTTGTCATGCCCATGTCCGCCTTTCGCGCCCGCGGGCGCCGATCTCCGAAAGGTCTCCCCCATGACCAGACGACGCAGCAGGACGGCGGCACTGCTGGCCGCGCTCGCCGCCACGATCTCCGCCTTAGGGCTGGTCCTCCTCGGCTCGGGAACCGCGTCGGCCCACGGCGTCGCCATGTTCCCCGGCTCGCGCACCTACCTCTGCTACAAGGACGCCATCACCAGCAGCGGCGCGGTCGACCCGACCAACCCGGCCTGTGCGGCGGCCATCGCGCAGAGCGGGCCGTCCTCGCTCTACAACTGGTTCGCGGTGCTGGACTCCAACGCCGGCGGCAAGGGCCAGGGTTATGTCCCGGACGGCACGATCTGTAGCGCGGGCAACAAGTCGCCGTACGACTTCAGCGGCTACAACCTGGCCCGCGACGACTGGCCGAAGACCCATCTGACCTCGGGCTCCACCATCCAGCTCCAGTACAGCAACTGGGCGGCGCACCCCGGTGACTTCCGGGTCTACTTCACCAAGCAGGGCTGGTCGCCGACGACCCCGCTCGCCTGGTCGGACCTCCAGCTCGCCTCGACGGTCACCAACCCGCCCGCGTCCGGCTCGCCCGGCACGGACGGCGGTCACTACTACTGGAACCAGGCGCTGCCGTCGGGCCGTTCGGGCGACGCGCTGATGTTCATCCAGTGGGTGCGCTCGGACAGCAACGAGAACTTCTTCTCCTGCTCCGACATCGTCTTCGACGGCGGCCACGGCGAGGTGACGGGCATCCGCGACAGCGGCACGACGACGCCGACCCCGCCGCCCACCGGCGGCACCGGCTCCTGCATGGCCACGTACAGCGTGGACAACTCCTGGAGCGGCGGCTTCCAGGCCACGGTCACCGTGATGAACCACGGCACCGCCCCGCTCCACGGCTGGCACGTCGGCTGGACGCCGGGCAGCGGCACGACGATCAACAGCGTATGGAGCGGCGTCCTCTCCACGGCCTCGGGCGGCACGGTGACGGTCGCCGACGCCGCCTACAACGCCACGATCCCGGCGGACAGCAGCACGACCTTCGGCTTCACCGCGACATCCTCCTCCGGCGACAACCTCCCCGCGGGCCCCCTCACCTGCACGACTCCGTAATCGATCCGGCCGCCTGCGGACATCCCCAGGCGGCCCACCCGGCTGGGCCGACAGCAACGGCATCCGACTCTCTATGGCTTGAGCGGCCCGACCGCCCGGACACGGGACGGCGATCAGGCGTGGGTGGGTGTCCGTGCCAGGGCGTGTGCGGTACGGGCAATGAGACGCGCGGCCTGGTCGACCTCCGTGGCCGTGGTGGTGCGGCCGACGCTGAAGCGGAGAGTCGCGCGGGCCTGTGCGCGGCTGAGGCCGATCGCGGTGAGGACGTGGGAGGGTTCACCGCTTCCGGTGTTGCAGGCGGATCCCGTGGACGCGGCGATACCAGGCAGGCGGTCGAGAAGGTCGGCGGCCTCGATGCCGGGGAGGGTGAGGCTGAGGTTTCCGGGCAGCCGCCGGTGTGGATGTCCGTTGACGCCTGCGCCCGGTATCGCCGCCAGGAGATGGTCCTGAAGCCGGTCACGCAGGGCCCGGATGCGGGTCGGGGGCGGCACGGCGTCGGTCGTGACGAGGTGGGCCGCGGCGCCGAAGCCCACGATCGCGGGGACATTGGGGGTTCCTGCCCGTAATCCGCGTTCTTGTCCGCCGCCGGTCTGCTGAGCCGTGATCCGGAGACCACCACGGATGTAGAGGGCACCTATGCCCTTGGGCCCGTGGAGTTTGTGCGCGGACAAGGAGGCGAGGTCGACGCCGAGTTCGTCGACGTCCAACAGGCCGTAGCCGGCGCTCTGGGCGGCATCGGTGTGCAGCACGATGCCCCGCGGTGCGGTGATCTCCGCAATGGCCGCGAGGCGTTGGAGGGTGCCGATCTCGTTGTTGGCGTGCATCACCGAAACCAGCACGGTGTGCGGGGTGAGGGCGGCGGCGATGTCGGCGGGGTGGACACGTCCGTGCCGGTCCACGCCGACGCGGGTGAGCGTGTATCCGTGGTGGTCGACCAACCGTCGGCAGGCGGCGAGGACGGCCTTGTGCTCGATCGCGGTGGTGACGAGATGACCGCCGTGCGGGCGGGCGGCCAAGGCGGCACCCACGATCGCGAGGTGGTCGGCCTCGGTGGCGCCGGAGGTGAACACGATCTCCAGCTCGCTCTTGGCGCCGACCAGATCGGCGACACGGCGACGAGCAGAGCGCACGGCGCGCGCCGCCACCCGCCCGTAGGCATGCGGACTCGACGGATTGCCGAACTCGCACGTGAGGAACGGCAGCATCTCGCGGAGCACCCGTTCGTCAAGCGGCGTGGTGGCCTGATGGTCGAGGTAGATCGGCGCGGTGGTCATGCGGCCCGTTCCTCACGGTCGGCGGCGGCCGGTGCGGCCGTGGCGTACTTGTGTTCTCCGTCGACCAGGTCCCAGTAGACGGAGCGGTGGTCGTCGAAGACGGAGAACGCCGTGGCCAGGCAGTGCCAGTTCCGGTTCGGCTGGGCCAGGGCAAGAAAGAAGGCGTCCTCGAACAGTCGACGGACGCGACGGGCCAGGGCCTCGCGGGTCGACTGCGGGGCGAACAGCTGAAGGAAGCCGCGCTCGCGCAGCCATGCCTCGGCATGGCCGGCACTCGCGCCACCGTGCACATGCCCGCCGTCGGCGAGGGTCTGGGTGGCCAGCCGCTCCAGGCGGCGCCGGCGCCGGGCGTCCTCGCCGCCGGGGCACAAATCCTCGGTGATCTGCCACTCGTCCCAGCGGGGCGACCGATAGTGGCTCCAGTCGACGTCCTCGAGGTGGATGGTGACCTGCGGCGGTAGCTCGCCTCGGGTCAGGTCCGCGACGTCGTAGCCGGGGCCGAGGGCCTCCAGCGTGAGCAGACCGGGCCGCCCCGGCGCCGGCCGGTCCATCCGCATCAGCACCGTGAGGCGATTGGTGAAGCGGTTCGTGGGCTCGGCGAGGATCACGGCACGCCCGTCGGCCAGCAGCCCGGCCGCGCGCGGAGGGATATCCGCGACGGGAAAGGTGTTGCCGCCGCGGTAGTACTGCTTCCTCTCCACTCCGCCGTCGGAGCGGATCATCAGGTTCTCGGTGCCCGTGGCGGCGGCGAGGGCGTGGGCGGCCGTACGGACCGCGGCCGGGTTGTGTCCGGGTTCGAGAAGACAGGCATTCAGGACGGGCAGCTTCAGCGAGCGCAGCAGAGCCATGGTCTGCCATTTGGGCCAGCGCCGGTCCTTGGCCGCGTCCGCCAGCTCGGCCGGGGTGAGTGCGTGTAGCGGGCGGGGCAGGGATATCGCCATCGCGTCGTCTCCCCCTCCGGCGTCAGGCGGCGTCCCCGAGGTACAGATCCGCGGAGAGCTCGGCGAACGTGCGTTCGCGGTAGGCGGTGAAGGGATGGTCGCGCCAGTCGAAGCGTTCTCCGACACCGAGTTGCTGCGCGCAGACGCGGCGTACGAACTGGCGGGCGAAACCCCCCGAGGGCCAGTAGTAGTGCTCGCCGGGCCTGGGCGAGAGGTAGAGGTAGGAACTGTCGGCCGCTGCCGGGAGTTCCCACATCGAAGTGAGCCGACGGCCGGGGCCGCCGGTCTTCTCGTATGCGGCGGTGACGGCGTCCGGCTCCCGGACGGGGATCAGGTGCAGATGGCAGTGGCTGCAACAGGAAGCCCCGAGTTCGCAGTCGCGGGGGCCGTGTTCGGCCAGGATGACCGGCCCGTAACGGGCCTGGATCAGCGTGCGCATCTCTTCCGTCTCCGCGGCGACCCGCCTCAGCCCGTCCGGCGTGATGTCGGCTGCGGCGTCCAGGTGCTCCAGGGGCATGAACAGGCAGTAACCCGGCGTGAAAGCACCGACGGTGGGCAGTAACACCCAGCCGCCCGTGGTCTCGGTGATGATCCGTGTCGTGCTTCCCTGTGCGGTGAACTCGACGCAGAACTGGCAGTCCATCAGGGTCACCTCCGGTTCGGGCCGACGGCGAACTCGTCGGCGTATCGGCTTCTCAGGTCGGCCTCACGGCCGTAGAACGGGTGGGGCACGACATCGTCGGCGTGTTGGCCGTCGAGGGCGAAGAGGAGCAGTCGGGCCAATGGCATGCCGTGGTGCAGTCGCAGGGTGGCGGGCCCGGTGTTCACGAGTTCCAGCGCCAGGTGCCCGCTCCAGCCGGGCAGGACGAAGGGGCTGGTGATGTGAACGGCCAGACCGACGCGGGCCAGATGGCTCAGCCCGCCGATCATCCCCATCACCCCTGCGCCGAGCCGAAGCGGCTCCGCGACCGCTCCCAGCAGTAATTCGCCGGGCAGCACGTCGTACGTGTTCCACTCGGTCACCGGCTCGCCGTAGAGCCCATTGATGCTGGATTGCTCGGCGAGGTCGATCACCGAAGTGCCGGGCGCCACGAGTGGCTGCAGTGGCGATCCGAGGCTCAGCAAAAGGCCGTCGCCACGGAGTTGTCCGGTCCAGTCCACCGCGCCCCGTGCGATCGACTCGGTGATCGACTCGGCTGCGAGCATGGCTCACCCCCAGGATGTGGACAGCACTGCGGGTTTCGCCTTTCCGGTCGAAGGCGTCTGCTGAAATGTTGCCAGGAACAGTCCGCGATATCCCTATGTCCGATCGGACATTTAAAGGTTTTCTCGGGATGAAATGCGGAGAAGTTCAGTTCCGCTGGCCATGCGAACAATGCAAGCTGGTTCTTGCCGCGTCAGGGAGGGGGCGTCATGGTGCCGTCGTTACCGTCCGGTCCGCTGAGGGTGCCGGGACCGGAGGGGTTTCGTGTCGATCTGCTGGCGTGCTCCCCCCACTTGCTGGACCTGACCTGGGACCAGATGCGGACGTTGATCGTCGTCCGCGAGACGGGTACCGCACTGGCCGCGGCGAAGGTGCTCGGGCGCGAGCAGTCCAGCGTCCAGAAGCAGTTGGACATCCTCAACCGCAATTTTCAGGCGCTGACCGGCGAGTTGCTGGTGGTCAAGCAGGGACGGGGCAAGGACTTCCTCTTCACTCCCACCGGGCTGGAGGTCGTCGAGCGGGCGCGGGCGACCTTCGCGGCGTGGCTGCACGGAATCGCCGATTCCCGTCGGCGGCTCGGTTCGACGCTCACCGTGGGGACGACCGAATTCACCCTCGGTTTCCTGGGCCGGGTGTGGGAACGCGTCGCCCCGCAGTTACTGGAGCGGGAGATCGAACTGAAGGTCGTGCACGTACGGACCCGCGACTTCTGGAAACGGCTGGACTCCAATCAGGTCGACCTGCTGTGCGGCGGTCTGGCGGCCGACGCCGCGGCCGACCATGTCGCGCCCGACTACGACTTCCTCGAATGGCACCGCGAGGGCCTGGCGCTGCTGACGAACCTGCCGGTGCGCGAGCTCGCCGCCAGGACCATCGGCGTCGACCGGTTGCGGAGCCTCCCCCTGGTCATACCCTCCCGCGGAGTGATCACCGACTTCGTCGAGCGTTGGTACGGTCCGGACTTCCGGTCCCAGTTGCAGATCACCGCCGAGATCGACGACATCTACTACGGACTCGCTCTGCTGCGCTCGCGCATGACCTACGGGTGCATGCTGTGCGCCCGCTCCATAGGCGAGGCCGCCGTCGACGGACGCCTGCCCACCAGCGAGGACTTCCGGCTCATCGACTTCGCCGACGACTTCGACCCCATGCTCCAGCTGATCTCGGGTGTCTTCGCCCGCAAAGGCGAACGCGAGGCATACGACGCCTCTCACCCACTGAACATCCTGTGGGACGCCTTCCGTGACGAGGCCGCCTCCGGAAGACCCCTGCCACTGTGACCTCAAGGACGCCCCGTGCTACTGGCCTCGGTCAACCTCAACAAACGTCTCGGCTCCCCCGCCGCCCGTTCCAGACTCGCCACCTGGCTGCGCGAACACGGCGTCAAGGCGGTGCTCGCCCAGGAGCCGTTCAAACCCGCCGACCGGATTCCGCCGGTGCCCGCGGGCTACGCCTTCGTCGGCGGCGACGGGCACCTGGCCCTGTGGATCAGCGAAGACCTCGCCCTTCCCACCGTGTCCTCACCCGGCACGTGGGTCCAGCGGATCGAGTTGGATTGGCTGGTCGTCCTCCACGTCCATCTCGACTCCTATACAGGCGCCTCCCGAACCGCCCAACTCGCCGAGCTGGCCTCGATGACGGCCGCCGAGGCAGGCCGGCCGCTGCTGGTCTGCGGCGACTTCAACCTTGCTCCCCGACCCGAGGACGGCCTGTCCGGCGGGGAGACCAGCGACTTCACGACCAAGGCCGAACGACGCATGCTGCGGCAGCTGATGCAAGGAGTCGATCTGGTGGACGCTACCGCCGACACCGCGCCTGCCTTCACCTACGAGCGCGTCTACTTCGGCAAGCCCAGCCGCTTTCGCTCCGACCTCGCCCTGCTCAACGACCATCTGGCAGCGACCACCACGGTCGTACCGGACGCGACGGTGCGGATCGGGCCGCAGGCGTTCACCGACCACTCCGCGCTGCTGATCGACGTGCCTGTCACCCTCCAGGGCAGGGAGCCGGAGGACGTGCTCTTCCCCGTGAGCGAGATCACCGGGAAGATCTGCACGGCCACGGTCAGAACGCGTTACCAGCCCCATAAGACCGCGATGAACCGGCGCGGCCCTTCTCCTGCCGCACGGGCCGTGACCGGCCACCTGACCAGTCCGCTCGACGTCAAGAGCGTCCTGGACCATGGCTGCGGCTACGGAGCCGATGTCGCCCACTACCGCTCATCGGGCCTGGACACCGAGGGCTTCGACCCCCACGAGGGATTCGGCTGGCCGCGTCCCCGGCGGACCGGCTTCGACCTTGTCACCTCGATGTTCGTCCTCAATGTGCTGCCCGACCCCTGGCAGCGGATCCAGGCACTCGAAGACGCGGCGTCCTTCGCGCGCCCCGGTGGACATGTCGTCGTGGTCACCCGGTCACCGGAGGAGATCACCAAAGCGGCCGCGGACGGCGGCTGGACGCCGCACCACGACGGCTTCTGGTCGAGCCGGAGCAAGGGCACCTTCCAGCGCGGCATCTCCCCGGACGAGATCGTCGCCCTCGCCCGCCGGGCCGGCCTCGTGCCCGCTGCCGAGGCCCCCGTGCTGCCTCTGCCCGGCGTCTGCCATGCCGTACTGACCAGGACCGGAACGTGAGGTCCCGTGGAGATCGGCCGGACGGCCTCCGGTCAGTGGTTGCCCGTCCAGACGATCCGGTCGGAGAAGTCGCCGCGCTCGGCCGTCTTCGCCGCGCGGATCTTCTCCAACTGGTCCTCGCCGACTCCCAGGTCCGCGGCCAGGGCATGGACCACTTCCAGCACGTCCGCCAGCTCCTCCGGTGCCGCGTCGTCGTCCGCCGCGAGGAACTCGGCGACCTCCTCACCGAGCTTGTCCCGCAGCCGGCTGCGGTATTCGCCCCGGCCCGCGGTGTAGAAGACCGGCTCGGTCCCGCCGTCGCGAATGATCTGCGGAATCCGGTTCCGCACCAACTTCCCGTGCCTGCTGTAGGAGTTCACCCGTGCCCTCCTGCGCATGTCCGTGAGGCGAGCGCCGAATGCCGCCCCTTCATGCCGCCGCAGCCTAGGGAAGTCGCCTCACGACTGGCTATGTGCCCCCCGGTTCCCACCCGTTCGGACGGCACCTCTCACCGTGACGGGTGGAACGCCGGTCCGAGCGGAGCGAACACGCACTCGGCCCACACCGTCTTGCACGGCACCGGGCCCTGGCGGACGCCCCAGCGGGTGGACAGGGTGTCGACCAGGAGCAGGCCGTAGCCGGATTCGGAGGGGGTGGGGACGCGGACCGGGAGGCAGTCCGCGCGGGTGTCCGTGACCTCGATGCGCAGGAGGCCCGGAGCCGGCAGCAGCAGGCTCAGGCGGAAGCTGCGGCCCGGTACCCGGCCGTGCAGCGCGGCGTTCGCCGCCAGTTCGGCCACGATCAGGCCCGCCGGGTCCAGCGGGACCCCCCATGACTCCAGTTGCTCGACCGCGAGGAGCCGGGCCAGGCGGGCGCCCCAGCGGGTGGCGGACAGCGGCACGGAGAACTGGCGCGGTGACTTTTGCGCCAGCGTGGTCTGCTGGGTTTCCTGATTCACATCACGCAGCGTGGCCGTTCCTGCGTAGCCTGTGAATATCGATGGCCCGTGCGACCAGTGCCTGTCCGTGAGTTGTCCGGTTCCGTCCGGGCTGTACGGCGTGACCGGAGGCGCGCGTCCGTGGTTGGGCCCGGCAGGAAGCGACGGGAGGGCGGCGGACGTGAGCGACTGGGACGCGGAACTGGGGGACGAGGAGGCCGGGGCCGTCATTCGCACGGTGGCCCGGCAACTGAAGCTGTGGCGCGAGGCGGCGGGCCTCACCCAGGCGGAGTTCGGCACGCTGATCGGGTACGGGGAGGAACTGGTCTCCTCGGTGGAGCGGAGGCGGCGGATCCCCCGTCCCGAGTATCTCGACGCGGCGGACGAGGCGTTGCGGGCCGAGGGCAGGATCTCCGCGATGAAGACGGACCTGGAGGAGGTCCGCTATCCCAAGAAGGTACGGGACGTAAAGCGTCTTGAGGCCGAGGCGGTGGTGATCAGTTCCTACAACAACTCCGTTGTGGACGGACTCCTCCAGACCCGAGACTACGCGCGGGCCGTCCTCGGATCTCGACGGCCGCCGTTCACAGTGGACGAGTTGGAGCGGCAAGTGGCCGCGAGGCTGGCTCGCCAGGAGATCATCAACCCCACGACGGCCGAGCCACTCTTCAGCTTCGTGCTGTGCGAGTCGACGCTACGACGGCTGATCGGGGGCAAGATGGTCATGCGGGGACAGCTCGAACGACTGTTGGAGGTAGCCCAGTTGCCCAACGTCGACCTGCAAGTCCTTCCCCTGGGCAGCGAGGAAAACTCGGGCCTCGACGGCCTGTTCCGGCTGCTCAAGCTCAAGGACGGGACCAACGTAGGGCTCAGCGAAGCGCCGCTCGTCAGCCGTGTCTTCTGCAACCCCAAGGAGACCACTGCCCTCGATATGCGCTATGGGATTATCCGAGCGCAGGCTCTCACGCCACGGGAGTCATTGGCCCTGATCGACAAAGCACTTGGAGAAACATGAGCCTCAAGCCCAGCCCCGAGCTGGAGTGGATCAAGAGCAGCTACAGCACGTCCGACGGCCCGTCCTGCGTCGAAGTAGCCACCATCCCGGACCACATCCTCGTCCGCGACTCCAAGAACCCCACCGGCCCCCGCCTCGCCCTCACCCCCACCACCTGGGCGAGCTTCCTGCCGTACGCGTCGAAGCACTGACGGGGGAAAAGCCGCCCGCCCACCCGTCAGCCGAGAGCTTCGGGTGGGCGGGCGGACCGGTTCACGTCGTCGAGCGGCGGCGCCGTGCTCCCGGTCGGCGTTCGCTCGGGCGGGTCACCGGGTCCCCCGACTCCAGTGCCGCGTCGCGGCGCTTCGTGCCGAAGGCGGCCAGCGCCTCGGCCAGTTTGGCGACCGAGGGCTCCGGGGCCATGACGTCGACGCGCAGGCCGTGTTCCTCGGCCGTCTTCGCCGTCGCGGGGCCGATGCAGGCGATCACCGTCACGTTGTGCGGCTTGCCCGCGATGCCGACCAGGTTGCGGACCGTGGAGGACGAGGTGAACAGGACCGCGTCGAAGCCGCCGCCCTTGATCGCCTCGCGGGTCTCGGCCGGCGGGGGCGAGGCGCGCACCGTGCGGTAGGCGGTGACGTCGTCCACCTCCCAGCCCAGCTCGATCAGCCCGGCCACCAGGGTCTCCGTGGCGATGTCGGCGCGGGGCAGGAAGACACGGTCGATCGGGTCGAAGACCGGGTCGTACGGCGGCCAGTCCTCCAGGAGACCCGCGGCCGACTGCTCGCCGCTCGGCACCAGGTCCGGCTTCACGCCGAAGGCGATCAGCGCGCGAGCCGTCTGCTCGCCCACCGCAGCCACCTTGATACCCGCAAAAGCCCGAGCGTCAAGGCCGTACTCCTCGAACTTCTCCCGCACCGCCTTCACCGCGTTGACCGACGTGAAGGCGATCCACTCGTAGCGGCCGGTGACCAGGCCCTTGACCGCGCGCTCCATCTGCTGGGGCGTGCGCGGCGGCTCCACCGCGATGGTGGGGACCTCGTGCGGCACCGCACCGTAGGAACGCAGCTGCTCGGAGAGCGACGCCGACTGCTCCTTCGTACGCGGCACGAGCACCTTCCAGCCGAACAGCGGCTTGGACTCGAACCACGACAGCTGGTCGCGCCGCGCGGCGGCCGAGCGCTCGCCGACCACGGCTATCACCGGGCGGCCGCCGTCCGGCGAGGGCAGCACCTTCGCCTGCTTCAGCGTCTGCGCGATGGTGCCCAGCGTGGCCGACCAGGTGCGCTGGCGGGTCGTCGTACCGGCGACGGTGACCGTCAGCGGGGTGTCCGGCTTGCGGCCGGCCGAGACCAGCTCGCCCGCCGCGGCGGCCACCGCGTCCAGGGTCGTGGAGACGACCACCGTGCCGTCGGAGGCACCGACCTCGGTCCAGCAGCGGTCGGAGGCGGTACGGGCGTCCACGAACCGGACGTCCGCGCCGTCCGCGTCCCGCAGCGGCACACCGGCGTACGCCGGGACGCCGACCGCGGCCGCGACACCGGGTACGACCTCGAAGGGCACCCCGGCCGCGGCGCACGCGAGCATCTCCTCGGCGGCGTCCGTGTCGAGTCCGGGGTCGCCCGGAACCGCACGCACCACCCGCCTGCCGCCCCGCGCGGCCTCCATGACAAGATGAACGGCATCCCGGGCAGGAGACGGGGCAGCGGCGGTGGTTGACGTGCCGTCAACGACCGTGAGCTGCGGCGTGCCCGGTGGCGACGTGGACAGGTCCCCGTCGGTGTGCACGACGGAGACGCCCTGCCGCGCGTGCGTCCGGATCACATCGAGCACCTCGGGCTCGGCGATCAGGACGTCCGCGTTCGACAGTGCCTCCACGGCGCGCAGAGTCAGCAGTCCCGGATCTCCGGGTCCGGCACCGAGGAAGGTGACGTGCCCGTGTTCCGGACCGGCGGCAGGAAGGGCGGTGGGGCTCAATGTGCTCGCTCCCCCATCAGACCGGCCGCGCCCTGGGCGAGCATCTCGGTGGCGAGGTCGCTACCGAGTGCCAGCGCACCCTCGTGCGTCTGGGGCACGGAACCGGTGGTGGACAACTGCACCATGCGGGTGCCGTCGGTGGTCCCGACGACGGCGCGCAGGCGCATTTCCTTGACAATCTGCCCGCCCCCCAACAAGTCGGCCAGCGCACCCACAGGTGCGCTGCAACCGGCCTCCAGGGCGGCGAGCAGTGACCGCTCGGCGGTCACGGCGGCCCGCGTGAACGGGTCGTCGAGCTCGCCGAGCGCCGCGATCAGGTCAGCGCGCTGGGCCGCGCACTCGATCGCCAGTGCCCCCTGGCCGGGGGCGGGCAGAACCGTGTCGACCGACAGGAAGTCGGTCACCTCTTCGATGCGGCCGATCCGGTTGAGTCCGGCGGCGGCCAGGACGACCGCGTCGAGCTCGCCGTCGTGGACGTACCGGATGCGGGTGTCCACGTTGCCGCGGATCGGGACCGTCTCTATGTCCAGTCCGTGGCCGCGGGCGTACGCGTTCAGCTGTGCCATGCGGCGCGGGGAGCCGGTGCCTATGCGGGCGCCGCGCGGCAGGTCGGTGAACTTCAGGGCGTCGCGCGCCACGATCACGTCCCGCGGGTCCTCGCGCACCGGCAGGGCGGCCAGGACCAGTTCCTCGGGCTGGGCCGTGGGGAGGTCCTTGAGCGAGTGGACGGCGAAGTCGACCTCACCGCGCAGCAGCGCGTCGCGCAGCGCCGTGACGAACACGCCGGTGCCGCCGATCTGCGCGAGGTGCTCGCGGGAGGTGTCGCCGTACGTCGTGATCTCGACCAGCTCGACCGGACGCCCGGTCACCCGGCGGACGGCCTCCGCCACCTGGCCGGACTGGGCCATGGCGAGCTTGCTCCGCCTGGTCCCCAGTCGCAGTGCCTTGTCACTCATGCCGGTCGGTCCTTCGTTTCTGTGCTGTCCTCGGCCCGCGAGACGGAGGCGACCGTCTCGGGATCGAGGTCGAACAGGGTGCGCAGCGCGTCCGCGTACCCGGTGCCACCGGGCTCGGCCGCGAGCTGCTTGACCCGCACGGTCGGCGCGTGCAGCAGCTTGTCGACGACCCGGTGCACGGCCTGGCGGATCTCCCCGCGCTGGCGTTCGTCCAGGTCGGGCAGGCGGCCGTGGAGCCGCGCGATCTCGGCGGCGACGACGTCCGCGGCCATGGTGCGCAGTGCGACCACGGTCGGCGTGATGTGCGCCGCCCGCATGGCCGCCCCGAAGGCCGCGACCTCGTCGGAGACGATACGCCGAACCTGGTCCACGTCGGCCGCCATCGGCGCGTCCGCGGAGGCCTCGGCCAGCGACTCGATGTCCACCAGGCGCACCCCGGCCAGGCGGTGCACGGCGGCGTCGATGTCGCGGGGCATGGCCAGGTCGAGGAGGAAGACGACGGGCGCGGGACGCTCGGCGACCGGCTCGGGTCGGCGCCGCTCGGGGATCCGGCCCGCGCTGGCGGCGGTCGCGGCGAGCGCGGTGATCAGCTCGGCGTCGGCCCCGGCGGACTCGTTGGTACGACCACCCGCCGGGCGCGTGCCGCCACCGGCGGCCCAGGCCGCGTGCTGTTCCAGGGTGGCCGCGTCCATGCCGGCCACGGCCGCCTCGCCCATGACGGAGAAGCCGGGCTGGGCGGCGGCGAGGTCGAGGGGGCAGTTCTCGTCGGCGGCGGGCTGCGGAGCCTCGGGCTGCACGGCCGGGGGACCGGGCTCGGTGACGGCCGGCTGCCCGGTGCGGCCCTCGACCGCCTGCGCGACCGCCTCCGCCGTGAGCACCAGGCCCGTCGCCCCGGTACAGGAGACGACGACGTCGGCACGTGTCAGCTCGTCCGGCACGGCGTCCATCCGTACCGCACGGGCGGTCACCG
The DNA here is from genome assembly GCF_055605065.1 of Streptomyces sp. NPDC037203. Taxonomy (NCBI): domain Bacteria; kingdom Bacillati; phylum Actinomycetota; class Actinomycetes; order Kitasatosporales; family Streptomycetaceae; genus Streptomyces; species Streptomyces sp. NPDC037203. Next base: position 14,473 of record NZ_JBVJUC010000005.1, on the reverse strand, counting down.
CGTGGTCGTCGGCCTCCCGGAGGATCTCGGCGAGGCGCTCGGCCCGGTCGAAGGTGCGGTTGGCGACGACGATCTCGGTGACCCCGGTCCGCGCGAGCGTGGCGGCGGCCAGCGAGGACATCGAACCGGCGCCGATCACCAGCGCCCGGCGGCCGGCCGCCCAGCGCCGCACCTCGCCGCCCGCGGCCAGCTGCTCCAGGCCGAAGGTGACCAGGGACTGGCCCGCGCGGTCGATGCCGGTCTCGGAATGGGCGCGCTTGCCGACCCGCAGGGCCTGCTGGAACAGGTCGTTCAGCAGCTTGCCGGCGGTGTGCAGCTCCTGGGCGCGGGCCAGGGAGTCCTTGATCTGGCCGAGGATCTGGCCCTCGCCGACCACCATGGAGTCCAGGCCGCAGGCCACCGAGAAGAGGTGGTGGGCGGCCCGGTCCTCGTAGTGGACGTACAGGTAGGGGGTCAGTTCCTCGAGGCCGACGCCGCTGTGCTGGGCGAGCAGCGTGGACAGCTCGGCGACACCGGCGTGGAACTTGTCCACGTCCGCGTACAGCTCGATGCGGTTGCAGGTGGCGAGCACCGCGGCCTCGGTGGCGGGCTCGGCGGCGACCGTGTCGTGCAGCAGCTTGGTCTGGGCGTCCGCGTTCAGCGCCGCCCGCTCCAGCACGCTGACCGGGGCACTGCGGTGGCTCAGGCCGACGACGAGGAGGCTCATGCGGGCATCACGGCGGGTACGTCCCCGTCGGGTCCCTGGTCGGCGTCGTCGCGGGGGGTGACGGCGGCGGGCAGGGCGCCGTCACCGGCCGCGGTCTCCTCGCCGGACTTGCGCTGCTCGTGGAAAGCGAGGATCTGGAGCTCGATCGACAGGTCGACCTTGCGCACGTCGACGCCGTCCGGCACGGACAGCACGGTCGGCGCGAAGTTCAGGATGGAGGTGACTCCGGCGGCCACGAGCCGGTCGCAGACCTGCTGGGCGGCGCCGGCCGGGGTGGCGATGACGCCGATGGAGACCCGGTCGTCCTTGATGATCTTCTCGAGGTCGTCGGTGTGCTGCACCGGGATGCCCGCGACCGGTTTGCCGGTCAGGGCCGGGTCCGCGTCTATCAGCGCGGCCACGCGGAAACCGCGGGAGGCGAACCCGCCGTAGTTGGCGAGGGCGGCGCCGAGGTTGCCGATGCCGACGATGACAACCGGCCAGTCCTGGGTGAGGCCGAGTTCACGGGAGATCTGGTAGACGAGATACTCCACGTCGTAGCCGACACCGCGCGTTCCGTAGGAGCCCAGGTACGAGAAGTCCTTGCGCAGCTTGGCGGAGTTGACCCCCGCGGCCGCGGCCAGCTCCTCGGAGGAGACCGTGGGCACCGAGCGCTCGGACAGCGCGGTCAGGGCTCGGAGGTACAGCGGAAGCCTGGCGACGGTGGCCTCGGGAATCCCTCGGCTGCGGGTCGCCGGTCGGTGTGTTCGGCCAGTTGCCACGGTGCTCCTGATGGTAGAGCGGGGCTGCGGGCGGCCATACGTCCCCGGACCGCCCCGTCGACAGCAGGCTATGTCTTTGTGAACGCGTGCACAAAGATGGTGTCCGATTTGCCCGGCAGAAGTGACCGGGGTCACGCATCTTTCGCGCCGTTGGCGGGAACCAGCGGGCACACACCCGTGCGCCTTCGTTACTGGGGGCAAAACCGCACACGCTCCTCACGAATCCCGCCCCCGAGACCAAACCGCCCATAGATCCTAAGCGACTTTCGGGACGCTTTGGACTACTCGGTCAGTATCCGGGCCACTCGATCGGCGTCCGGGCTACTCGGTCAGCGCCCTGCGGAGCCGGCCGGCGTCCACACGCCAGAAGGTGTGCTGCTCGCCGTCCACCAGGACGACGGGGATCTGCTCCCAGTACCGGTCGTACAGCGCCTTGTCCCCGGTGATGTCCTTCCGGTCCCAGGGCACCCCGAGTTCCCCGCAGACCTTCTCGATCACGGCCTGGGCGTCGTCGCACAGATGGCAGCCGGGCTTGCGGATCAGGGTGACCAGCCGCTCGCCGGGCGCCCGCTCCGCGTTCTTGTCGCCGTTGCGTCGGAAGAGTGGACTCATACCGGCCATTCTCGCGCGCGGCGCCGGCGCACCCGGTCCGGCCCTCGCCTCACCCGGAGTTCACGGTGTTCGAACCTTCCGGCTCCGGAAGCGCCGAACGGACTGGCTATGCTCACGACATGGCCGCTCTCGGATGGCTCACTCCCCGTAGGCGCTCCGCCACGGCGCGGAGCGTGTTGGCAGGCGAGGCCTCGGCGGAGGCCGCCCGCAAGTCCTCCAAGGAGGCACAGCAGACCGCGCGGGCCGAAGCGGAGGAACCGGTTTTCCCGGTGATCGGCGACACCAGCGCGGCCGCCTTCTTCGACCTCGACAACACGGTGATGCAGGGCGCCGCGATCTTCCACTTCGGGCGCGGCCTGTACAAGCGGAAGTTCTTCGAGACCCGCGACCTGGCCCGCTTCGCCTGGCAGCAGGCGTGGTTCCGGCTGGCCGGGGTCGAGGACCCCGAGCACATGCAGGACGCCCGCGACTCGGCGCTGTCCATCGTCAAGGGCCACCGCGTCGTCGAACTCCAGACCATCGGCGAGGAGATCTACGACGAGTACATGGCCGACCGCATCTGGCCGGGCACCCGCGCGCTCGCCCAGGCCCACCTGGACGCCGGGCAGAAGGTGTGGCTGGTCACGGCGGCCCCGGTGGAGATCGCCACGGTGATCGCGCGCCGGCTGGGTCTGACCGGTGCGCTCGGGACGGTCGCGGAGTCGGTGGACGGCATCTACACCGGCCGGCTGGTCGGCGAGCCGCTGCACGGGCCCGCCAAGGCGGAGGCGGTGCGGGCGCTGGCCGCGGCGGAGGGGCTGGACCTCGCCCGCTGCGCGGCGTACAGCGACAGCCACAACGACATCCCGATGCTGTCCCTCGTCGGCCACCCCTACGCCATCAACCCGGACGCGAAGCTGCGCAAGCACGCGCGGGAGAAGGACTGGCGGCTCCGGGACTACCGCACCGGGCGCAAGGCGGCGAAGGTGGGGATCCCGGCGGCGGCGGGCGTCGGAGCGGTTGCCGGTGGCACCGCGGCGGCGATCGCCCTGAGCCGCCGGCGCCGGTAGATCCTGCCCGGCGGGCCTCACCGCAGGGGGCCACGCGGCCGGAATTATGCCGCGGCCATTTCAAGATGTCCTGGAGTTCACCGAAACACGCCCTTTTTCGGTCAAGAAGTGATCAGGTTGCGGAACGGGGTAGGGCAACAATCGGTTACAGATGCGACGCAATCGGTGATTTGAGCAACTCGGTGTAGCAGGGCCTGCACGAAGCGTTATTCTCCTCAGACGCAAACCGGTACCCCTCCGTCGCTACGACGGGTGAACGGTTCCGCACTGCACGTGATGAAAGCTCTGCCTCTGGGAGTCCCGTGTACCCACACGTCGGGGTTGACGCCTCGGGCCTGGCTACGCTGCGCGCAACTGTCGCAACGGTCAAAGAGACGCTGCGCGGCCTCGTCCCCACCGCGCTCACCGTCCCTGCCTTCGCCATCGCCACGCCCACGGGCCCGTGCTACGCACTGGCCGACGGCGGCGCCGCCGTCGCCAGACGCGGGCGCCCCGCCGGTGCCAGCGGCAGCGCCACCGCCCGCCGCCCGGCCGCCGACAGCGACAGCGCCCGGATGATGGACCTGGTCGAGCGCGCCCAGGCGGGCGAGGCCGAGGCCTTCGGACGGCTGTACGACCAGTACAGCGACACCGTCTACCGGTACATCTACTACCGGGTGGGCGGCCGCGCCACGGCCGAGGACCTGACCAGCGAGACCTTTCTGCGCGCCCTGCGCCGGATCGGCACCTTCACCTGGCAGGGCCGCGACTTCGGCGCCTGGCTGGTGACGATCGCCCGCAACCTGGTCGCCGACCACTTCAAGTCCAGCCGCTTCCGCCTGGAGGTCACCACCGGCGAGATGCTCGACGCCAACGAGGTCGAGCGCTCCCCCGAGGACTCCGTCCTGGAGTCCCTGTCGAACGCCGCGCTCCTGGACGCCGTACGGCGCCTCAACCCGCAGCAGCAGGAGTGCGTGACGCTCCGTTTCCTCCAGGGCCTCTCGGTCGCGGAGACCGCACGGGTCATGGGCAAGAACGAGGGCGCGATCAAGACCCTCCAGTACCGCGCCGTCCGCACCCTCGCCCGGCTGCTGCCGGACGACGCCCGCTGAAAGCGCCCACCCCCGGCCCGCCGCTTCGGGCGACCGCCAACTCACCTTCCGTAAAGGCACGTTGACTTTCCGTACGGATCAAACAGCGTCCGTAACCCAAGTGCCGCACCAGTCGTTGAGCGGGATACAGGCTCCCTGTGGTCACCTCCCGGCCGGACCATCGCCCGATCGGGTGGCACGGCCGGGGGCGTGCAACCCTCAGGACCCCCTGGGGAGTCGACCGTCATGACGAGAGGAGGTGCCGCCAGTGATCGCGAACGTATCGGCGCACCGGCGGGCGAACGCCTTCGCCCAGGCCCTGGAGGAGCAGTCCGACCGGGACACGGCGGCCGAGCAGTCCGACGAACCGGCGGGTTCCCCGCCGACCACCGAGGAACTGACCGAGCGGGGCCGCCTGCTGGCCCTCGCGGACGGACTCGGCGCGCTGCCCAGGCCGCAGCTCGATCCCGACGTCAAGGTCGTCCAGCGCGCACAGCTGGTGGCCGCGATGGAGGCCATGCTCCAGGAGGGGACCGGGGCGGCGGCGGAGCCGACCGTACCGGGTCAGCGCAAGGCCAAGGGCGCGCACCGGGCGAGCCCGCTGGGCAAGCTCCGGCCGCGCACCAGGCTGACCAAGGGCCTCGCGGCCGGCGGACTCAGCGTGGGCGTGGCCGCGGGAGCCTTCGGCGGCGTCGCCGCCGCCAGCTCCCACGCCCTGCCCGGCGACTCGCTGTACGGACTCAAGCGCGGCATCGAGGACTTCAAGCTCGACTATCTGAGCAACGGCGAGGACCAGCGCGGCCAGGTCTACCTCGACCAGGCGTCCACCCGGCTCGGCGAGGCCCGCCGGCTGATGGAGCGGGGCCGCGGCGGCCACCTCGACCACGAGTCCATCGGCGAGATCCGCCGCACCCTGTCCGGGATGCAGCACGACGTCACCGAGGGCCACCGGCTGCTGCACGCGGCCTATGAGGCCGATCCGGACCAGTTGGGCCCGATCCAGGCGCTGTCCGCGTTCTCCCGGAACCACCGCGAGGCGTGGAGCGCGCTCAGCGACAAGCTGCCGGTGCAGCTCGGGGACGTCAAACAGCAGGTGTCGTCGGTGTTCGACGCCATAGACCAGGAAGTCGCCCCGCTCCAGTCCCTGCTGCCGCAGCAGCCCTCGCCGGGCGGCGACGGCACGCACCGGGGCTCCGGCCCGGCGTCCCCCGGCACCCACCGGTCGGTCCCGCCGCACCACAGCGCCCCGTCCGCCGGCCACACCAGCACCGAGCACCCGACCGGCAAGGCCAGCGACAGCACCGACGACGGTCTGCTCGGCGGCAGCACCGGCGGTCTGCTCGACCCGCCGAAGTCCGGCGGCGACAGCGGCACCCCGTCCACCACCAAACCCCCGGCCACCGCCCCCGACGTCACCCTCCCGCCACTCCTGCCGGGCCTCCTGCCCGGCCTGGGGATCGACAACGACCAGGCGAACTAGGGAAGTACGACGGCGATGGCGCCCCCACCCGAGCGGGGACGCCATCGCCGTCGTACCGCGGGCTAGAAGAACACCGAGCGGCGCTGGACCAGCAGTTTGTACAAGGTGTGCTGGATCTGTTCGCGTACCTGGTCGGTGAGGTTGAACATCAGCATCGGATCCTCGGCCGCTTCCGGCGGATACCCGTCCGTCGGGATCGGCTCACCGAACTGGATCGTCCACTTCGTCGGCAGCGGCACCGCACCCAGCGGCCCGAGCCAGGGAAACGTCGGAGTCAGCGGGAAGTACGGAATGCCCAGCACCCGCGCGAGCGTCTTCGCGTTGCCGATCATCGGATAGATCTCCTCCGCCCCGACGATCGAGCACGGCACGATCGGCACCCCCTGCCGCATCGCCGTCGACACGAACCCGCCCCGCCCGAACCGCTGGAGCTTGTACCGCTCGCTGAAGGGCTTCCCGATGCCCTTGAACCCCTCGGGCATCACCCCCACCAGCTCGCCCTGCTCCAGCAGCCGTTCCGCGTCCTCCGCGCACGCCAGGGTGTGCCCGAGCTTGCGCGCCAGCTCGTTGACCACCGGCAGCACGAACACCAGGTCCGCCGCGAGCAGCCGCAGATGCCGGTCGGCGGGATGGTGGTCGTGCACCGCGACCTGCATCATCAGCCCGTCCAGCGGCAGCGTCCCGGAGTGGTTGGCGACGATCAGCGCCCCTCCCTTGTCCGGGATGTTCTCGACGCCCTTCACCTCGACCCGGAAGTACTTCTCGTACACCGGCCGCAGCAGCGACATCAGGACCTGGTCGGTCAGCTCCGCGTCGTACCCGAAGTCGTCGACCTCGTACTCTCCGGTCAGCCGGCGCCGCAGGAACGACAGCCCGGCCGCCAGCCGCCGCTCCAGACCGCCCTCGTCGGCGGGTACGGGCTCCACCGGCCGCTCGTCCCCGCCCACCGGCCCGTCCTCGTCCACCGGCCCCCGCCCCGGCAGCCGCTGCACCTCGCCCAGCTCACCGGCCCCGGCGTCGCCGCGAGAGCCGCGCCGGCCGCCCGCGCCCCGCCGTCTCCCGGACCGCTGGGGACCACTGCCGCTCCCGCTCCCCCGCGACCGGTCGTCGTCGAAGGGAATCACCTTGGCGTCCGCCATCGTTACCGCGCTCCTCGGTTGGCGCTAGAGCCTCTCGTTCGGATCCCGCCGGGCCCGGGGCCGCTACGTCGTGGGCCGGCCGCCGCCCGGCAGGGCGAGCGCGGCCATCCGGTCGACGGCTCCCGCGACGGCCTCCGGCGGCAGCAGCCCGGCGCCCTGGCCGCGGGCGAAGTCCGCGAACGCCTCCGCCGTCGTGTAGCGGGGCGTGAACCCCAGCGTCTCGCGCATCTGGCCGGTGTCCACGACCCGCCCGTGGGTCAGCAGCCGGATCTGCTCCGGTGAGAAGTCCGTCATACCCAGCGTACGGACCAGGGAGCCGGCCCAGGTGACCGCGGGCAGCAGCAGCGGCACGGTCGGCCGCCCGAGCCGCCGGGAGCACTGCGAGAGCAGCAGCACCCCGTCCCCGGCGATGTTGAAGGTGCCGCTGTTGAGGGTGCCCCGGCGCGGTTCGCGCGAGGCGAGCCGCAGCACCTCCACCACGTCGTCCTCGTGTACGAACTGGAGCCGCGGGTCGTAGCCGAACACGGTCGGCAGCACCGGCAGCGCGAAGTACGAGGCGAGCGGGGTGTCCGCGGACGGGCCGAGGATGTTGGCGAACCGCAGCACGCACACGGCCACATCGGGCCGCCGCCGCGCGAACCCCCGCACATACCCCTCGACCTCGACGGTGTCCTTCGCGAACCCGCCGCTGGGCAGCGACTTGGCCGGGGTGGTCTCCGTGAACACGGCCGGATCGCGCGGCGCGGAGCCGTACACATTGGTACTGGACTTGATCACCAGCCGCTGGACCGCCGGCGACTTCTGGCAGGCGCCGAGCAGTTGCATGGTGCCGATGACATTGGTCTCTTTCACCGTGGCCCGGTTGCCGCCGCCGAGCGCGGTGCCCGTGACATCGAGGTGGACGACGGTGTCGGCGCCGGTCTCGGCGAGCACGCGGGCTATGGTCGGCTGCCGGATGTCGGCCTGGATGAAGTCGGCCCCGCCGAGCTGGTGCGCGGGCGGCACCGCGTCCACCGCGATCACCCGCTCGACCTCCGGGTCCCGCTGGATCCGCCGCACGAACCGGCCGCCCAGCTGCCGGGCGACCCCGGTGACGAGCACGACCTTGCCCAAGATCAGCGCCTTCCTTCCCAGGGGTCTCGCGTTCCGCGTTCCCCGTGGGGGCCAACTTAGCGGGTGGATGTCGCGCTGTGATGACTGCCCGATGCGCGAGGTGACGGAAATTCCCCGACTGGAGTCGGCCGGATCGCGGCCGGATCGCCGGGGATACACCTGTGGCCCCCCATCCTTGTCGATGGGGGGCCACAGGTCACGCTCTCGCGCCGGCCGCTTACTTCTTGTTGCGGCGCTGGACGCGCGTGCGCTTGAGCAGCTTGCGGTGCTTCTTCTTGGCCATCCGCTTGCGCCGCTTCTTGATAACAGAGCCCACGACTACCCTCGCTCACTTCTCATCACTCGGTTGTTTGGGCGCCATGGGCCCACACGACCTACGAGGGGCTAGCCTACCCAACCGAGCGCTGAGGTCGTAATCGAGGGTCTCCGGGATCCCCCGGAGGGGGTCGTCAGGTCGTCTCCACCCCCACATAGCTGTCGCGGAGGTACTCGTGGACCGCTTGCTCGGGGACGCGGAAGGACCGCCCCACCCGGATCGCGGGCAGATGACCGCTGTGCACCAGGCGGTACACGGTCATCTTCGACACTCGCATCACCGTGGCGACCTCCGCCACGGTCAGGAACTGAACCTCGTTCAGAGGCCTCTCGTCAGCTGCGGCCATGACACACCTGCACCTTCCGCACTCGACGGCCACCGGCTTCCCCTTCCGGTGACTCTTCGTCGCTGCGTGCTCACTCCCCAGACTAGGGGCGGGTGATGCGAGTGGGGAAGAGGTGCACCCATCGGCGGCCTACTGTGACAGACACGCGCGTTTGAGCACGTAGCGGGTGAGTGGCAGGTAGTGACTAGACCGGACTCCGTCGTCCAGGGGTACGACGACGCGGACGGCGCCCTCCGCCTGGCCGACGAACGGCGCGGGGTCGTCGGAGTCGGCCGGCCCGATCGCCTCGAACCCCAGCTGACCTGCGCCGCAGAGCCAGCCGTGGTCGCCGATGACCAGCTCGGGCAGCGGTCCGCCGGCGGCCGCGGCGGCCTCCAGCGCGACCCGGACCGGCAGCGGCGAATGGCAGTGCGCGCCAGGCTCACCACCGGGGCGCCCGCCCTCGGTTTCCCGCACCAACGCGACGCGTCGTACGTAGTCGATGCGGTGTGTGCGTAGACCGAACTGGGTCAATATGTCGACACAGCGACCCTGCGCGGGGGTGAGGACCTCACATCCCGCCGCCGAGAGGGCGTCCGCGAGGACGGCGTAGAAACCGAGCAGCGAGCGGGGGTGCCCGGTGCCGAGCAGGACCGGTGCGTGCCGCCGCGCGACCGCCGCGAGCCGTTCCGCGAAGGCGTCCAGCGCGGCGAGCGTCAGCGCCGGATCGATCACATCCGGCCCCGAGCGGTGCCGGGGATCGGCCGAAACACCACACCTGCACGCCATCAGCGCGAGCAACTCCGGCTCGCCCCAGCCCCCGCGCGGGTCGATCCCGAGCAGCACCCGCGGATCGCGGACCGCGAACTGACGGTACCTCCGCAGACTGCGCTCCCGAGACGTTCCGACGACTCCGGCCAGCCGGGCGGCGGACAGGTAGGCCAACACGCCAGCGATAGTGGCCGATCGACCCACCCCGTAAGGGGAATTCCGGGGGTTTTGCGCACGGTTGGCGTAACGGCCCCCCAGCGCGTTCCCAGGGCCTTTCCAGGGCTTTTCCAGGGCCTTTCTAGGGGAGCAGGCCCCGGAGCGGGAAGGCGGCGCGGCGGGTGGCCAGGACGGACTGGTCGAGGCGGTCCGCGGGGTCGTAGCCCGCTTCCCAGGAGGACCAGGAGACCGGCCAGCGGCCGTCCGTCATCCGCTGCGGCGCCAGCTCCCGCGTCCGCGCGTACACCTCCTGGCGCCAGCCCTCGGGGATCACCGTCTCCGGCGGCACCGGCCGTCCCGCCGCGATCGCCGCGAGATGCGTCCAGGAGCGGGGTACGACGTCCACCACCGCGTAACCGCCCCCGCCCAGCGCGACCCACTTCCCGTCCGCGTACTCGTGCGCCAGCTCGTGGCACGCCAGCTGCACCGCCCGCTGCGCGTCCAGCGAGACCGCGAGATGCGCGAGCGGGTCCTCGGCGTGCGTGTCGGCCCCGTGCTGGGAGACCAGCACCTGCGGCCGGAACTCCGCGAGCAGCTCCGGCACCACCGCGTGGAACGCCCGTACCCACCCCGCGTCCCCCGTCCCGGCCGGCAGCGGCAGGTTCACCGCCGCCCCCTCCCCCGCCCCGGCGCCGGTCTCCTGCGGCCACCCGGACTGCGGGAACAACGTACGGGGATGCTCGTGCACCGAGATCGTCAGCACCCGCGGATCCTCCCAGAACGCGGCCTGCACCCCGTCCCCGTGGTGCACGTCCACGTCCACGTACGCGACCCGCTCCACGCCCAGCTCCAGCAGCCGCGCGATGGCGAGCGCCGCGTCGTTGTACACGCAGAACCCGGACGCGGCCCCCGGCATCGCGTGGTGCAGCCCGCCGGTGAAGTTCACGGCGTGCAGCGCTTCCCCCCGCCACACCGCCTCCGCCGCCGCCACCGACTGCCCCGCGATCAGCGCGGACACCTCGTGCATCCCGGCGAACGCGGGATCGTCCAGCGTCCCGAGCCCGTACGAGCCGTCCGCCGCCGCGGGGTCCGCCGACGCGGCCCGCACCGCCTCGATGTAGTCGTCCCGGTGGACCAGGCGCAGCGTGGACCGCCCGGCCGGCTTCGCCGCGACGATCTCCAGCTCCCGGTCGACCCCCAGGGCGCCGATCAGCTTCCGGGTCAGCGCCAGCCGCACCGGGTCCATCGGATGACCGGGGCCGAAGTCATAGCCCGTTACTGCCTCGTCCCACATCAGCTGTGCGCGGCCGCTCATACCCGCCACCGTATCGGCCCCCGCTCGTCGCGAACGACCTGGCGTACCCGAGCGTCACCAGTACCAGCACCATCGGCAGGAGCATCGCCCCGCGATAGCTCCAGGCGTCCCCCACCGCCCCCACCAACGGCGATCCGACCAGGAAACCGACGTAGTTGAAGATGTTCAGGCGCGCCACGGCCGCGTCCGACGCGCCGGGGAACAGCCGCCCCGCCGCCGCGAAGGTCTGCGGCACCAGCACGCACAGCCCGAGCCCCAGCAGCGTGAACCCGAGCATCCCCACCCACGCGCCGGGCGCTGCGGCCACCACCGCGAACCCGCCGGCGGCCACCAGCGCCCCGAGCCGTACGACCGCCGCCGCGCCGAACCGCCGTACCCCGAAGTCCCCCAGGGTCCGCCCGGCCAGCGTGGTCACCATGTACACGTTGTACGGCACCGTCGCCAGCTGCTCCGAGCTGCCCAGCACGTCCTTCAGGTATTTCGCGCTCCAGTTGGAGACCGTCGAGTCCCCGATGTATGCGAAGGTCATCACCAGGCACAGCGGCAGCAGCAGCCGGAAGACCACGCCTCCGCCGCCGCTCCCCGGCGCCACCGGCGCCGCCGCCTCCCCGTCGACGTACCACCGGCTGCCCACCAGCGTCGCCGGCAGCAGGACCGCCACCACCGGCAGGTACGACACCCACAGCGCGAGCTGCCAGTGCGCCCCGGCCCACGCCAGCGAGGCCCCGACGATGCCGCCCAGGCTGTACGCGGCGTGGAAGCTGAGCATGATGCTGCGCCCGTACGACCGCTGGAGGCTGACCCCCAGCATGTTCATCGAGGCGTCCAGCATCCCCACCGACAGCCCGAACACGGCCAGCGCGACCGCCACCGCGGCCAGTTGCCCCCGCCCGCCCGCGCCCGCGGCCAGCAGCGCGAGCAGCACCACCGGCTGGGACCAGCGCAGCAGCCTGCTGGGCCGTACCCGCTTGACCAGCTGCTCGGTGGTGACACTGCCGACGCCCGCGAGGACCGGCACGGCGGCCAGAAAGACCGGCAGCAGGGCATCGGAGATGCCGTACCGGTCCTGGATGGCGGGAATGCGCGTCACCAGCAGGGCGAACGTGGCGCCCTGCGCGAAGAACGCGAACGCCAGCGAGGCCCTACCGCGCCGCAGCAGTTCAGTCATGGCGGCGAGCGTAGGGCCCCGGCTTACTTGTGGGTAGACATCGCCAAAGGTGAATTACCTTCAGTTTCCGCGGTGTTGGAGCCGGCGGCGACCTCGGTCTCCAGCAGGTGCTCCATCGGGCCCGCGCCCCGCACCCCGCTGATCCGGAAGGCGACCACCATCGTGCCGATCAGGACGACGGTGCCGAGCCAGACCATGGTGTCCACGGGGACGGTGTACGCGCCGACGACGCGGGCGACGCACTCGGCGAGCAGCGCCACGCCCCAGACGACGGAGAACGTCCGCTCGTACCGCCGGAAGTCCGCGGAGCGCACCGAACTCCCGCCGGTCAGCCGCTGCCAGGCGGCCTCCTTCGCCGCGTCGCCCCTGACCAGGAAGGGCATCACCGCGGTGGTCATCATCGGCCGGCCGAGCCGGACCGAGAGCAGGATGCCGATGCCGACGGTGCTGCTGACCGCGCTGTCCTTGGCGAGCATCAGCCGCGGGTCCCCGGCGACCGAACTCACCACCAGGGAGATGACGTTGACGGCGAGGATCAGCAGGGCGAGCCCGTTGGCCCGGCGCTCGCGCACCAGGCTCCACGCGGTCCGCAGTGCCGGCACCACGCTGCTCCAGGCGAGCGCCGCGAACGTGCTCGCGCCGAAGCCGTCCTTGAGGAGGTAGTACGCCCCGAGGGGCACGGCCACATCGATGACGAGCGGCCTGAGGTTGTCCGGCATGCTCGGGTTCTGCTGCGTGTTCCGGCTGTGGTTCCCCGTGTTCTTCGTCATGCCCTCAGCCTCCCGCCCGGCGGGGGTCCCCGGTAGAAACGTTCGTCCGGACGACGGCATGACAGATGTCAGGCACCGGCGGATGCCACCGGTCATGGTGCGGCTCACAGCAGCAGGTCGGGCAACTCCCCCATGGTGGCGAACAGTTGGGTAACGCCGGTGAGCCGCCCGGCCGGAGTCATCGCGGTGAACCCGTACACGTCCATCCCGGCCGCCAGGGCCGCCTGGACGCCCAGTGGGGAGTCCTCCACGACCGCGCACCGCTCGGGGGCGACGCCCATCCGCTCGGCCGCGTACAGGAAGAGGTCGGGCGCGGGCTTGCCCTTGCCGACGTCCTGCGAGCTGAAGATCCGCTCCTCGGGAAACCACCGGTCGAGTCCGGTGGCGCGGTGTCCCACCCTGATCCGCTCATGGCTCCCGGAGGAGGCCACGCAGTACGGCACTCCGTCCGCGGCCAGCTTCCCCAGCACCTCGGCCGCGCCCGGCACGGGCTTGAGCTCACGCTCGAACGCGGCGAAGACGCGCGCGTGGAAGACGTCGTCGAAGTCGGCCGGCAGCCGCCGCCCGGTGCGCTCCAGGACGAGGTCGTGGACCCGGTGCAGCGCCGCGCCCATGTAGTCGCGCAGGGAGTCCTCGTACGACGTCGGGACGCCCAGCTCCGTCAGGTACGCCGCCAGGTGCCGGTTGGAGATCGGCTCGCTGTCGACCAGGACGCCGTCGTTGTCGAAGATGATGAGGTCATAGCGCATGCCCCCACCCTAAGAGCCGCCGTCCAGGCCCCCCTCGCGGAGCTGCCGCAGGATCGCGTCCCAGAACCGGGCCCGCTCGTGCAGCGCCTCGTGCACCGCGTAGGTGCACTCCTCCCATTTGCGGGGATCGTCACCGCACAGGTCCACCAGCATGCGCATGGCCATGGGGGTGTGTTCGTCGGCGTCGACCTCGATGTGCCGGTGGAGGTAGTCCTTGAACCGGGTGAGGCTTCCGTCAGGGTCCTCGATGCGGACGACCTGCCCGAACATCTCCGGGATCAGGTCCTCGCGCCCGAAGGCGAACACCGCTCCCTGCACATGGACCGGGGCGGTCTCGACGACGTGCCAGGTCGCGCCGACGAAGTCCCGCACCGGGAGCGGTGCCCCGGCGTCCACGAGGGCCTTGGGGACGGGGGTGCCGGACCGGATCAGGTCCAGGAAGGCGTCCAGCGGTCCGGGGTCGGCGCCGGCGTCGTCCATCGCCGCCCGGTACAGCTCGAAGTGGGAGGTGAATCCCTCGCCCAGTTCGTCGCTCTCCTCCACCAGCGTGATCTCGTTGATCAGCCGGCGGGAGGCGACCGGGCCCCGAGGCACCCACGGCACGCTGGTGCAGGTCAACTGCCGCTGAAGACTCTTCAGCAGGGACATGAAGTCCCATACGGCGAAGACGTGGTGCTCCATGAACACCGCGACGTCCCGGCGGCTGCGGAAGCTCGTGTAGAGGGGGTGGGCGGTCACCTCGGTGCGGATGTCCGCGATGTGCTCCTTGAGGGTGCGGACGCCGGGATGCTCGACGGAGGACTTGTAACGGGACATCGTCATGAGCTGGTAACGCGGCGAACTCCGCCGAGGACACTGCCTCGCGGACAACCGCTCCGGAACGCAGAAAACCCCCGCACCATACGGTGCGGGGGTTCCCCGGAATAATTGTTCGGCGGCGTCCTACTCTCCCACAGGGTCCCCCCTGCAGTAC